>NZ_JBLZNY010000037.1:0-236 GCF_049206505.1 Rahnella sp. EDr1-12 | reverse complement strand
GAATTGGTAGGCCTGAGTGGACTTGAACCACCGACCTCACCCTTATCAGGGGTGCGCTCTAACCACCTGAGCTACAAGCCTATTAAGGTATTTCTGCTCGTTACTTTCTATCAGACAATCTGTGTGGACACTGCACAATGCGTATCTTTAGGTAAGGAGGTGATCCAACCGCAGGTTCCCCTACGGTTACCTTGTTACGACTTCACCCCAGTCATGAATCACAAAGTGGTAAGCGC
>NZ_JBLZNY010000036.1:0-243 GCF_049206505.1 Rahnella sp. EDr1-12 | reverse complement strand
CCCCCCCCCCCCCCCCCCCCCCCCCCCCCCCCCCCCCCCCCCCCCCCCCCCCCCCCCCCCCCCCCCCCCCCCCCCCCCCCCCCCCCCCCCCCCCCCCCCCCCCCCCCCCCCCCCCCCCCCCCCCCCCCCCCCCCCCCCCCCCCCCCCCCCCCCCCCCCCCCCCCCCCCCCCCCCCCCCCCCCCCCCCCCCCCCCCCCCCCCCCCCCCCCCCCCCCCCCCCCCCCCCCCCCCCCCCCCCCCCCC
>NZ_JBLZNY010000035.1:0-250 GCF_049206505.1 Rahnella sp. EDr1-12 | reverse complement strand
CGGTTCATATCACCTTACCGACGCTTTTCGCAGATTAGCACGCCCTTCATCGCCTCTGACTGCCTAGGCATCCACCGTGTACGCTTAGTCGCTTAACCTCACAACCCGAAGGTGTCTTAAAGACATCGTCGCGCTGCGATTATTTGAGAGACTCTGTTACAGACTAATCCACCACTCAGTACTTCTACGGAGAGTGATGTTCAGCTGTAAACTTTCAATTTTCAGCTTGTTCCAGATTGTTAAAGAGCAA
>NZ_JBLZNY010000034.1:0-252 GCF_049206505.1 Rahnella sp. EDr1-12 | reverse complement strand
TTATAACGGTTCATATCACCTTACCGACGCTTTTCGCAGATTAGCACGCCCTTCATCGCCTCTGACTGCCTAGGCATCCACCGTGTACGCTTAGTCGCTTAACCTCACAACCCGAAGGTGTCTTAAAAGACATCATCGCGCTGCGATTATTTGAGAGACTCTGTTACAGACTAATCCACCACTCAGTACTTCTACGGAGAGTGATGTTCAGCTGTAAACTTTCAATTTTCAGCTTGTTCCAGATTGTTAAAG
>NZ_JBLZNY010000033.1:0-255 GCF_049206505.1 Rahnella sp. EDr1-12 | reverse complement strand
TAACAAGGTAACCGTAGGGGAACCTGCGGTTGGATCACCTCCTTACCTAAAGATACGCATTGTGCAGTGTCCACACAGATTGTCTGATGAAATTAATGAGCAAGAGCACCTGTTGATGCGGTAAGGGCAACCTTACGCTGATGCGAAAAGTGCCAAACCACGGCGTGGTCTGGTGCGGATTTTTCGTGTCCCCATCGTCTAGAGGCCTAGGACACTGCCCTTTCACGGCTGTAACAGGGGTTCGAATCCCCTTGG
>NZ_JBLZNY010000032.1:0-256 GCF_049206505.1 Rahnella sp. EDr1-12 | reverse complement strand
TTCTTTTCGCCTTTCCCTCACGGTACTGGTTCACTATCGGTCAGTCAGGAGTATTTAGCCTTGGAGGATGGTCCCCCCATATTCAGACAGGATGTCACGTGTCCCGCCCTACTCATCGAACTCACAACCTATGCATTTTTGTGTACGGGACTATCACCCTATACTGTGCGACTTTCCAGACGCTTCCACTAACACATACGCTGATGTTGGTTCTGGGCTCTTCCCCGTTCGCTCGCCGCTACTGGGGGAATCTCGG
>NZ_JBLZNY010000031.1:0-261 GCF_049206505.1 Rahnella sp. EDr1-12 | reverse complement strand
CGTAATAATTCAACTAAATGAATTACTGCTTGGTCACTCTTTAAGACTTGATATTTTTTGCCACCGAGGTGGCTGATATCGTCTTGTGAGTGCCCACACAGATTGTCTGATAAATTGTTAAAGAGCATGCCGCAGTTCGCAAGGAATCTTATGCGGCGCGGGAGGCGTATATTACGTTTTCCCGCTGAAGAGTCAAGAGATTATTCATTCGAACTTTCATCTTTTTCTCTTCCTGTCCGAGCGACTTCTCAGTCGTTGTTC
>NZ_JBLZNY010000030.1:0-276 GCF_049206505.1 Rahnella sp. EDr1-12 | reverse complement strand
TACGCCACCTCGAGTTAGCAAGCGAAAGCGCGTAACTCACTGCTCTTTAACAATTTATCAGACAATCTGTGTGGGCACTCACAAGACGATATCAGCCACCTCGGTGGCAAAAAATATCAAGTCTTAAGAGTGACCAAGCAGTAATTCATTTTAGTGAATTATTACGAAAGTTAATTTTTGAGCACCGCTTAACTTGTTTAAGCAAATCGAACTTTTAATTGAAGAGTTTGATCATGGCTCAGATTGAACGCTGGCGGCAGGCCTAACACATGCAAG
>NZ_JBLZNY010000029.1:0-286 GCF_049206505.1 Rahnella sp. EDr1-12 | reverse complement strand
ATTAAGGTATCTGTAAGTGACTGTATGGGGCTATAGCTCAGCTGGGAGAGCGCCTGCCTTGCACGCAGGAGGTCAGCGGTTCGATCCCGCTTAGCTCCACCATTACCGTACAGCCCCTAAATAATACTTCAGAGTATATTGGTAACAGTATGCTGCGAAGTATTTTGCTCTTTAACAATCTGGAACAAGCTGAAAATTGAAAGTTTACAGCTGAACATCACTCTCCGTAGAAGTACTGAGTGGTGGATTAGTCTGTAACAGAGTCTCTCAAATAATCGCAGCGCGA
>NZ_JBLZNY010000028.1:0-286 GCF_049206505.1 Rahnella sp. EDr1-12 | reverse complement strand
GACGTTGATAGGCTGGGTGTGTAAGTGCAGCGATGCATTGAGCTAACCAGTACTAATGACCCGAGAGGCTTAACCTTACAACACCAAAGGTGTTTTAGAGTGGCTCTGAAGTAGATTTTCAGCTGAAGTTCCGAGATTGGTTCGTAGTGCAAGCCTGATTTAAGGTGCGCGTTATGGATGAAACAGAATTTGCCTGGCGGCACTAGCGCGGTGGTCCCACCTGACCCCATGCCGAACTCAGAAGTGAAACGCCGTAGCGCCGATGGTAGTGTGGGGTCTCCCCATG
>NZ_JBLZNY010000027.1:0-330 GCF_049206505.1 Rahnella sp. EDr1-12 | reverse complement strand
TCTTCAATTAAAAGTTCGATTTGCTTAAACAAGTTAAGCGGTGCTCAAAAATTAACTTTCGTAATAATTCAACTAAATGAATTACTGCTTGGTCACTCTTTAAGACTTGATATTTTTTGCCACCGAGATGGCTGATATCGTCTTGTGAGTGCCCACACAGATTGTCTGATAAATTGTTAAAGAGCAGTGAGTTACGCGCTTTGGCTTGCTAACTCGAGGTGGCGTATATTACGCTTTCCTCATTCAGTGTCAACCGTTTATTTCATCCGGTCATCACTGTTTTTAATCTTTCCGACCCGGTTACTTCGTGATGTTGTTCACGTTGTTCCC
>NZ_JBLZNY010000026.1:0-357 GCF_049206505.1 Rahnella sp. EDr1-12 | reverse complement strand
GTATTATTTAGGGGCTGTACGGTAATGGTGGAGCTAAGCGGGATCGAACCGCTGACCTCCTGCGTGCAAGGCAGGCGCTCTCCCAGCTGAGCTATAGCCCCATACAGTCACTTACAGATACCTTAATTACTCATCGTTCAGATGAGTCAGCCAATTACTTTCTCATCAAGGCGGAGTCATGCGAAGTTTGCTTGTGCAAACGAGACATGGCGACAACGAAGAGGAGGAAGGAATTGGTAGGCCTGAGTGGACTTGAACCACCGACCTCACCCTTATCAGGGGTGCGCTCTAACCACCTGAGCTACAAGCCTATTAAGGTATTTCTGCTCGTTACTTTCTATCAGACAATCTGTGTGG
>NZ_JBLZNY010000025.1:0-361 GCF_049206505.1 Rahnella sp. EDr1-12 | reverse complement strand
CCACACAGATTGTCTGATAGAAAGTAACGAGCAGAAATACCTTAATAGGCTTGTAGCTCAGGTGGTTAGAGCGCACCCCTGATAAGGGTGAGGTCGGTGGTTCAAGTCCACTCAGGCCTACCAATTCGTCCTCATGCTGCGTTGTCGTCACACTCGTTTGCACATGCAAACGTCGTATGAACTCCGCCTTGCCTGAGAACAAATTGGCTAACTCATCTTCCTGGTGTGTTAGTGATTAAGGTATCTGTAAGTGACTGTATGGGGCTATAGCTCAGCTGGGAGAGCGCCTGCCTTGCACGCAGGAGGTCAGCGGTTCGATCCCGCTTAGCTCCACCATTACCGTACAGCCCCTAAATAATAC
>NZ_JBLZNY010000024.1:0-417 GCF_049206505.1 Rahnella sp. EDr1-12 | reverse complement strand
CTCAGACCCGTGAGCACATCCTGCTGGGTCGCCAGGTTGGCGTTCCATTCATGATCGTGTTCATGAACAAATGCGACATGGTTGATGATGAAGAGCTGCTGGAACTGGTAGAAATGGAAGTTCGTGAACTTCTTTCTGCTTACGAATTCCCAGGCGACGACATCCCGGTCATCAAAGGTTCAGCGCTGAAAGCACTGGAAGGCGATGCAACTTGGGAAGCGAAAATCATCGAACTGGCAGAAGCACTGGACAGCTACATTCCACTGCCAGAGCGTGCTATCGATAAGCCATTCCTGCTGCCAATCGAAGACGTATTCTCCATCTCCGGCCGTGGTACAGTTGTTACCGGTCGTGTAGAGCGCGGTATCGTTAAAGTGGGCGAAGAAGTTGAAATCGTGGGTATCAAGGACACTGTTA
>NZ_JBLZNY010000023.1:0-417 GCF_049206505.1 Rahnella sp. EDr1-12 | reverse complement strand
CTCAGACCCGTGAGCACATCCTGCTGGGTCGCCAGGTTGGCGTTCCATTCATGATCGTGTTCATGAACAAATGCGACATGGTTGATGATGAAGAGCTGCTGGAACTGGTAGAAATGGAAGTTCGTGAGCTTCTTTCTGCTTACGAATTCCCAGGCGACGACATCCCGGTCATCAAAGGTTCAGCGCTGAAAGCACTGGAAGGCGATGCAACTTGGGAAGCGAAAATCATCGAACTGGCAGAAGCACTGGATAGCTACATTCCATTGCCAGAGCGTGCTATCGATAAGCCGTTCCTGCTGCCAATCGAAGACGTATTCTCCATCTCCGGCCGTGGTACAGTTGTTACCGGTCGTGTAGAGCGCGGTATCGTTAAAGTGGGCGAAGAAGTTGAAATCGTGGGTATCAAGGACACTGTTA
>NZ_JBLZNY010000022.1:0-455 GCF_049206505.1 Rahnella sp. EDr1-12 | reverse complement strand
TTCCTGCTGCCAATCGAAGACGTATTCTCCATCTCCGGCCGTGGTACAGTTGTTACCGGTCGTGTAGAGCGCGGTATCGTTAAAGTGGGCGAAGAAGTTGAAATCGTGGGTATCAAGGACACTGTTAAGTCTACTTGTACCGGCGTTGAAATGTTCCGCAAACTGCTGGACGAAGGCCGTGCTGGTGAGAACGTTGGTGTTCTGCTGCGTGGTATCAAACGTGAAGACATCGAACGTGGTCAGGTTCTGGCTAAACCAGGTTCAATCAAACCACACACTAAGTTTGATTCCGAAGTGTACATCCTGAGCAAAGAAGAAGGTGGTCGTCATACTCCATTCTTCAAAGGCTACCGTCCACAGTTCTACTTCCGTACAACTGACGTGACCGGTACTATCGAACTGCCAGAAGGCGTTGAGATGGTAATGCCTGGTGACAACGTGAACATGGTTGTTAC
>NZ_JBLZNY010000021.1:0-466 GCF_049206505.1 Rahnella sp. EDr1-12 | reverse complement strand
TGTCTAAAGAAAAATTTGAACGTAACAAACCGCACGTTAACGTTGGTACTATCGGCCACGTCGACCACGGTAAAACTACCCTGACTGCAGCAATCACCACCGTTCTGGCTAAAACCTACGGCGGTTCTGCACGCGCATTCGACCAGATCGATAACGCACCAGAAGAAAAAGCTCGTGGTATCACCATCAACACTTCACACGTTGAATATGACACCCCGACTCGTCACTACGCGCACGTTGACTGCCCAGGGCACGCCGACTACGTGAAAAACATGATCACCGGTGCTGCTCAGATGGACGGCGCTATCCTGGTTGTTGCTGCAACTGATGGCCCTATGCCTCAGACCCGTGAGCACATCCTGCTGGGTCGCCAGGTTGGCGTTCCATTCATGATCGTGTTCATGAACAAATGCGACATGGTTGATGATGAAGAGCTGCTGGAACTGGTAGAAATGGAAGTTCGTGA
>NZ_JBLZNY010000020.1:0-579 GCF_049206505.1 Rahnella sp. EDr1-12 | reverse complement strand
AGAAGTTAACCGGAGTAAAAAATGCGTAGGATCATTGTTGTGGAGTATGAAGAGCAATGGCATACCCGATATGAGGCTGAAAGGGGCTTATTACAGAACACGCTGGGGAAGGTAATTTCACAGGTTCATCATATTGGCAGTACGTCTATACCGGGGCTATCAGCAAAACCAATCATAGATATATTGCTGGAGGTATATGATCTGGATGAGCTGGATAAATTAAACTTTGCAATGGAGCGTGCCGGATACTGCGTTCGTGGTGAAAATGGAATTCCAAATCGAAGATATTTCACTAAAGGAGAAGAGCACCGTAGTCATCACGTTCATGCTTTTGGCGTAGGCAATCCTCAAATAGTAAAACATCTGGCGTTCCGCGATTATTTGAGAAAAAACAAGAAAGAAGCTGATGAGTATGCTGAGATAAAGCATGCTGCAGCACTGGCAAGTGAGGATAATATTCCTCTCTATAGTACTCTTAAAGCCGACTTTATCGCTCATCATCTCCGGCTGGCACTTAGAGACTACAAATAACAAAAGTTACTTTTGGCACAAATGCATGATGTGGTGGTATGTCCGCTC
>NZ_JBLZNY010000019.1:0-1008 GCF_049206505.1 Rahnella sp. EDr1-12 | reverse complement strand
GCGCTTACCACTTTGTGATTCATGACTGGGGTGAAGTCGTAACAAGGTAACCGTAGGGGAACCTGCGGTTGGATCACCTCCTTACCTAAAGATACGCATTGTGCAGTGTCCACACAGATTGTCTGATGAAATTAATGAGCAAGAGCACCTGTTGATGCGGTAAGGGCAACCTTACGCTGATGCGAAAAGTGCCAAACCACGGCGTGGTCTGGTGCGGATTTTTCGTGTCCCCATCGTCTAGAGGCCTAGGACACTGCCCTTTCACGGCTGTAACAGGGGTTCGAATCCCCTTGGGGACGCCACTCCGATAATGTGTGAAAGACATTATCACCGAATATCTTAAAGATGACTTTAACGAGTCGTGTTTAAGATATTGCTCTTTAACAATCTGGAACAAGCTGAAAATTGAAAGTTTACAGCTGAACATCACTCTCCGTAGAAGTACTGAGTGGTGGATTAGTCTGTAACAGAGTCTCTCAAATAATCGCAGCGCGACGATGTCTTTAAGACACCTTCGGGTTGTGAGGTTAAGCGACTAAGCGTACACGGTGGATGCCTAGGCAGTCAGAGGCGATGAAGGGCGTGCTAATCTGCGAAAAGCGTCGGTAAGGTGATATGAACCGTTATAACCGACGATACCCGAATGGGGAAACCCAGTGTGTTTCGACACACTATTGCATGGTGAATACATAGCCATGCAAGGCGAACCGGGGGAACTGAAACATCTAAGTACCCCGAGGAAAAGAAATCAACCGAGATTCCCCCAGTAGCGGCGAGCGAACGGGGAAGAGCCCAGAACCAACATCAGCGTATGTGTTAGTGGAAGCGTCTGGAAAGTCGCACAGTATAGGGTGATAGTCCCGTACACAAAAATGCATAGGTTGTGAGTTCGATGAGTAGGGCGGGACACGTGACATCCTGTCTGAATATGGGGGGACCATCCTCCAAGGCTAAATACTCCTGACTGACCGATAGTGAACCAGTACCGTGAGGGAAAGGCGAAAAGAA
>NZ_JBLZNY010000017.1:0-1634 GCF_049206505.1 Rahnella sp. EDr1-12 | reverse complement strand
TGTAAGTCCCATTTGATAATGTCACTTTTGGAGATGCGGATGTTTTGTTGGACTGATTATGTTGTGATCCCCAGATGCTTCCGGTACTTAACCGGACTCATTGCACCCAATGATAATTTAATTCGCTTCTCGTTATACCAGCGTATGTACCTGTCCAGGAAGCAGATAAATTCTTCCTGCGTCGTGCTCGCCCAGTTTCTGCCATAGTACATTTCATTTTTGACCCGCCCGAAGAAGCCTTCACACGCCGCGTTATCCGACGAGCAACCTTTGCGCGACATGGACCTTTTAAGACCTGATGCATTAATACGATCCAACCAACCCGGCCATCGATAATGGCCGCCTCTGTCGCTGTGTATCACCGGTTTTTCATTTTCTCTGAGCGTATCGAGCGCGTCGTCGAGCATGCCATTCACCAGTTTTGCGTCCGGACGTGTTCCTATCGACCAGCTCACCACTTTGCCATCAAAACAGTCGATTACGGGCGACAGATAGACCTTGCCCGCCGGCAGGTGGAACTCAGTAATATCAGTCAGCCACTTCTCATTTGGTACGCAGGATTGAAAATTTCTGGCAAGGAGATTTTCAGGTGCCGGCCCTATTTCTCCGCAGTAAGAGCTGTATCGTCGTTGCCTCGCTTGCTTAACAACGAGTTGCTCCTCAGTCATTAGCCTGCGGACAACCTTTTCAGAGATGCAGAGCTTGTTCTCTCGGAGCATCGCGTGCAGACGCCGGTAGCCATAGCAGCGGTAATTTCCTTCAAAGATCTTTGCCATGGCTATGCGTATTTCCGCGTACTTATCATTTAGACGCCGGCTCGCTTTGTGATAAAAATAGCAACTCCGGGCAAGCTTCAGAACACAGAGCAGTTCAGCGACGGAATAGATTTCCTTAAGGGCATCAACGACCTGGGTTTTCTCCCTGTTCTTCAGGGTCAGGACGCTGATGCCCATGTCTTTTTTTATCAGTTCATTCGCCTTTGTCAGGATATCGCGTTCAAGCTGCAACTGATGAACCTGCTGTTTAAGCCGCGTGATTTCATCAAGCAATGCATCTTGGTTTTTATTCTGAGTTGATGTTTTATGTCTTCGCATGGATCGATAAGCCCCATCGTCGAGCAGGTCTTTCTTCCATTTGTACAGGACCGGGACGCTCACGCCTATGTTTTGAGCAACTTTAAGGACGGTTCCGCTTCGCTTGCAAAGCTCACGGACGGCTTGAGCTCTTTCTTCCTGACTGAAGCATTTGTTTGTATTTGAGCGGACAATCAGAGGGCGCCGGTTTGGATATATTTCTTCAATCCAACGTTTAAGTAATACGTCGCTGGGATAGCCGATGGCTCGCCGAGTAAACGCCAGACAACCACCATGCGTCAGGTAATGTTCCACAGCAGCGATTTTTTGCGCCTGTGAGTATCGCTGTCTCGATTTTAATCCTTTTGGTAAGTCGCCAGTTTCTTCATAAATTCGCACCCAGCGACCGAGCTGTTTTATGGATGGATATCCCAATTCTCTGATGACCATAGAGGCTTTTTTGCCATATCGATAATAGAGTTCAACAGCCCGAACCCTGTCCTCATATGAATGCATTAACTCTCTCCCGAGAGTCCAAGTAATCGTCCGCACCCCCTTTTA
>NZ_JBLZNY010000016.1:0-2603 GCF_049206505.1 Rahnella sp. EDr1-12 | reverse complement strand
TTCAGCTGAAAATCTACTTCAGAGCCACTCTAAAACACCTTTGGTGTTGTAAGGTTAAGCCTCTCGGGTCATTAGTACTGGTTAGCTCAATGCATCGCTGCACTTACACACCCAGCCTATCAACGTCTTAGTCTTAAACGTCCCTTCAGGTGGCTTAAAGCCACAGGGAAGACTCATCTCGAGGCAAGTTTCGCGCTTAGATGCTTTCAGCGCTTATCTTTTCCGCATTTAGCTACCGGGCAATGCCATTGGCATGACAACCCGAACACCAGTGATGCGTCCACTCCGGTCCTCTCGTACTAGGAGCAGCCCCTCTCAATCTTCCAACGCCCACGGCAGATAGGGACCGAACTGTCTCACGACGTTCTAAACCCAGCTCGCGTACCACTTTAAACGGCGAACAGCCGTACCCTTGGGACCTACTTCAGCCCCAGGATGTGATGAGCCGACATCGAGGTGCCAAACACCGCCGTCGATATGAACTCTTGGGCGGTATCAGCCTGTTATCCCCGGAGTACCTTTTATCCGTTGAGCGATGGCCCTTCCATTCAGAACCACCGGATCACTATGACCTACTTTCGTACCTGCTCGAGCCGTCACTCTCGCAGTCAAGCTAGCTTATGCCATTGCACTAACCTCACGATGTCCGACCGTGATTAGCTAACCTTCGTGCTCCTCCGTTACTCTTTAGGAGGAGACCGCCCCAGTCAAACTACCCACCAGACACTGTCCTCACCCCGGATTACGGGGCCGAGTTAGAACATCAAACATTAAAGGGTGGTATTTCAAGGTTGGCTCCACGCAGACTGGCGTCCACGCTTCAAAGCCTCCCACCTATCCTACACATCAAGGCTCAATGTTCAGTGTCAAGCTATAGTAAAGGTTCACGGGGTCTTTCCGTCTTGCCGCGGGTACACTGCATCTTCACAGCGAGTTCAATTTCACTGAGTCTCGGGTGGAGACAGCCTGGCCATCATTACGCCATTCGTGCAGGTCGGAACTTACCCGACAAGGAATTTCGCTACCTTAGGACCGTTATAGTTACGGCCGCCGTTTACCGGGGCTTCGATCAAGAGCTTCGCATTGCTGCTAACCCCATCAATTAACCTTCCGGCACCGGGCAGGCGTCACACCGTATACGTCCACTTTCGTGTTTGCACAGTGCTGTGTTTTTATTAAACAGTTGCAGCCAGCTGGTATCTGCGACTGGCTTCAGCTCCGGGAGCAAGTCCCTTCACCTACGCGCCAGCGTGCCTTCTCCCGAAGTTACGGCACCATTTTGCCTAGTTCCTTCACCCGAGTTCTCTCAAGCGCCTGAGTATTCTCTACCTGACCACCTGTGTCGGTTTGGGGTACGATTTCGTGTTACCTGGAGCTTAGAGGCTTTTCCTGGAAGCATGGCATCAACTACTTCACCACCGTAGTGGCTCGTTATCACGCCTCAGGGTTAATATGTAACCGGATTTACCAAGTCACACCCCCTACACGCTTGAACCGGGACAACCGTCGCCCGGCTAGCCTAGCCTTCTCCGTCCCCCCTTCGCAGTAACACCAAGTGCTGGAATATTAACCAGCTTCCCATCGACTACGCTTTTCAGCCTCGCCTTAGGGGTCGACTCACCCTGCCCCGATTAACGTTGGACAGGAACCCTTGGTCTTCCGGCGTGCGGGTTTTTCACCCGCATTATCGTTACTTATGTCAGCATTCGCACTTCTGATACCTCCAGCAACCCTCACAGGTCACCTTCGACGGCTTACAGAACGCTCCCCTACCCAACAACGCCTAAGCGTCGCTGCCGCAGCTTCGGTGCATGGTTTAGCCCCGTTACATCTTCCGCGCAGGCCGACTCGACCAGTGAGCTATTACGCTTTCTTTAAATGATGGCTGCTTCTAAGCCAACATCCTGGCTGTCTATGCCTTCCCACATCGTTTCCCACTTAACCATGACTTTGGGACCTTAGCTGGCGGTCTGGGTTGTTTCCCTCTTCACGACGGACGTTAGCACCCGCCGTGTGTCTCCCGTGATAACATTCTTCGGTATTCGTAGTTTGCATCGAGTTGGTAAGCCGGGATGGCCCCCTAGTCGAAACAGTGCTCTACCCCCGAAGATGAGTTCACGAGGCGCTACCTAAATAGCTTTCGGGGAGAACCAGCTATCTCCCGGTTTGATTGGCCTTTCACCCCCAGCCACAAGTCATCCGCTAATTTTTCAACATTAGTCGGTTCGGTCCTCCAGTTAGTGTTACCCAACCTTCAACCTGCCCATGGCTAGATCACCGGGTTTCGGGTCTATACCTTGCAACTTGACGCCCAGTTAAGACTCGGTTTCCCTACGGCTCCCCTATTCGGTTAACCTTGCTACAAAATATAAGTCGCTGACCCATTATACAAAAGGTACGCAGTCACCCAACAAAGTAGGCTCCCACTGCTTGTACGTACACGGTTTCAGGTTCTATTTCACTCCCCTCGCCGGGGTTCTTTTCGCCTTTCCCTCACGGTACTGGTTCACTATCGGTCAGTCAGGAGTATTTAGCCTTGGAGGATGGTCCCCCCATATTCAGACAGGATGTCACGTGTCCCGCCCTACTCATCGAACTCACAA
>NZ_JBLZNY010000015.1:0-5075 GCF_049206505.1 Rahnella sp. EDr1-12 | reverse complement strand
CAGAAGTGAAACGCCGTAGCGCCGATGGTAGTGTGGGGTCTCCCCATGCGAGAGTAGGGAACTGCCAGGCATCAAACAAGTGGAAAGCCCTGTACTGACGTACAGGGCTTTTTGCTGTGTGGAATTTAGGGAACAGCGGCGTCTGTTTATTCGACATCCTGTATTTTATGCTTCGCTTCTCACCACAAAACGCTGCGCCGCTGATGAACGAATACGTTAAACTATGCGCAATTAGGTCACTGACGAGTAATATGTTATGTCGAATGACGGCACCTCACTTCAATCCCTCAATACTTTTTCCATAGCAGCTCATGCTGCGGCAATAACGTATATCAATAGTACTGCTCAGTTAGTTGAAACATGGAAAAAGGCGAAAGAAAAGAATCAGCCATTTCTACTTTTAGGTGAGGGAAGCAACGTTCTTTTTCTTGAAGACTTTTCCGGTTCTGTGGCATTGAACAGAATAAAAGGTATCGAAGTAACGGAAAACTCAGAGGAATGGTTGTTACACGTTGGCTCAGGTGAAAACTGGCACGAACTGGTGTGCTACGCACTTGAACATAATATTCCTGGACTGGAAAATCTTGCCTTAATACCTGGTTGCGTTGGCTCTGCGCCCATACAAAATATTGGAGCGTATGGGATTGAACTGCAAAACGTCTGTCAATATGTTGATGTATTGAACATGAATAGTGGCGAGATCATACAGTTTAAGGCGGAAGAATGTCAGTTCGGTTACCGTGAGAGCATTTTTAAACATGCTTATAAAGACGGTTATGCCATTGTCGCTGTAGGGTTCAGATTAACCAAGCATTGGCAACCCAAGCTTACTTATGGTGATCTGACGCGCTTAGATCCGGACAGCGTTACTCCCCGTGAGATTTTTGATTCAGTATGCGCAATGCGTATGAGTAAACTGCCTGATCCCGCTATTACTGGAAACGCTGGGAGTTTTTATAAAAATCCCACTGTTGATTCCGTGGTAGCGGAAAAGATCCAACGAGACTACCCATCAATGCCCTCTTACCCGCAGGCTAACGGGCAGGTAAAACTGGCTGCGGGCTGGCTGGTCGAACAGGCGAATCTTAAAGGATTCAGTATTGGCGGTGCCGCTGTTCATCAGAATCAGGCACTTGTCTTAATTAATAAGGATCACGCAAGCAGTGCGGATGTTCGTGCGTTGGCAAAACACGTGAGAGATTCTGTTGCTGCAAAGTTTGGTATTTGGCTGGAGCCTGAAGTTCGATTTATCGCCGCCGGGGGCGAAGTAAATGCCGTGGAGGCTCTGTCATGAAAGATATTACCGTTCCGCTGCACTTGATCTCAATTTTAGCTGATGGGGAATTCCATTCCGGTGAACAACTGGGCACTGCGATGGGGATGAGCCGGGCCGCGATCAATAAGCATATCCAGACGGTACGCGATTGGGGCGTAGATATTTTCACTGTTCCCGGTAAGGGTTACAGTCTCCCGCATCCTATTCAGTTGCTGGATGAAGCAACGATTATTTCAATGCTTCCTGCTGGCCGTGTAAGTGTGCTGCCCGTAATCGACTCAACAAATCAATATCTTCTCGACCGGATTTCAGAACTGAGTTCCGGTGATGCCTGTGTCGCTGAATACCAGCAGGCAGGGCGTGGGCGTCGTGGAAGAAAATGGTTTTCCCCATTTGGCAGTAATCTTTATCTGTCGATGTACTGGAAGCTTGATCAAGGACCAGCAGCAGCAATGGGGCTGAGTCTGGTTATTGGCATCGTAATGGCAGAAGTGCTTCAGCGTCTGGGAGCTGAAGATGTACGCGTAAAATGGCCAAATGATCTTTATCTGAAAGACAGAAAGTTAGCCGGGATCCTGGTTGAACTAACAGGTAAAACCGGAGATGCGGCACAGTTGGTTATTGGCGCTGGTATAAACCTTAAAATGCGCGAGCCGGCTGCCGATACTATTAATCAGGGCTGGATAAACTTGCAGGAAGCGGGCGTTAATATAGACCGAAATGAGCTCACGGCAACTCTGCTGAAAGAATTACGCGCGGCATTATTGCATTTCGAAAAGGAAGGCTTAGCTCCATTTATTACACGCTGGCGTGGACTGGATAATTTTCTCGACCGACCGGTAAAATTGCTGATTGGAGATCAGGAGATTCACGGTATTGAACGTGGCATTGATCAGCAAGGAGCATTGCTTTTAGAGCAAGAGGGTATAATTAAGCCTTATATAGGTGGTGAGATATCTCTGCGCGGCGTGTGAAATCAAAAGGAGAGCCTGAGCTCTCCTTTTAATGTCTATTATACTATTTTCTGAGTCTTACATGTTCAACGGCATGGTTAGCGCTTTTCGTCAGAATCAGACTGGCCCGCTCTCTTGTTGGAAGAATATTTTCTTTTAAATTCAGCCCGTTAATCTCATTCCATAACTGCGTGGCGATGTTTACCGCTTCTTCTTCCGGCAGTTTTGCATAATGATGAAAATAAGAATCTGGATCAGAGAACGCACCCTGACGAAATTTCAAGAAACGATTGATATACCAGCCCTGCAATAAATCCTCAGGCGCATCGACGTATATTGAAAAATCGACAAAATCAGAGACAAATACATGATGCGGATCATGAGGATAATCCATGCCGCTCTGTAAAACATTTAAGCCTTCGAGAATTAAAATGTCAGGCTGTTCGATGACTTTATTTCCTTCAGGGATCACATCATAAATTAAATGTGAATAGACCGGCGCAGTGACGCTCTTCGCTCCGGATTTAACCTCAGAAACAAAATTGACCAACTGATGCATATCGTAAGACTGTGGGAATCCCTTCTTCTTCATGATCCCACGCTCTTGCAGCGTTTTATTGGGATAGAGAAAACCATCCGTAGTGATAAGTTCAACGGAACGATGCTCAGGCCAACGACTCAGTAACGCCTGAAGCACACGGGCTGTAGTGCTTTTCCCTACTGCTACACTGCCAGCAATACCGATGACATAAGGTATCTTCTGGCCATCGGTTCCCAGGAATTGCTCAAGCACAGCCTGACGGCGAAGATTTGAACTGATATAGAAATTAAGAAGACGCGAAAGCGGCAAATAAATTTGTGCGACTTCCTCGAGAGATAAATCCTCGTTGATACCTTTAAGGTTCACCACTTCCGCTTCTTTGAGCGTTAATGGAACTGAATCGCGTAGAGCAGCCCACTGTGCACGATCGAACTGCAGGTAAGGCGTTGCCAAAGATGGGGCACTTTTTTTCATAAGTTAAAGTCTGCCTGTTAGCGCAGGTCAGGAAAGGCGTTCACGCCAACTCCAGACAGTAAACCAGCAGCATATTATAGACAGCTTCGTTTTCAGGGGAGATCTTTTTCTTATAACTTAACGATTTCTTTGATTGAGTTAAAAATTTTTTGAGAAAGTCATGTAAACCCACTAGAACAATGACGAACCATGCGGCCATGCTCCCCGCAGGGATTCAAAGAAAAAACAGGAGCAAGTTACGGTTGAAGTTGTTTGTAATAGACCACTTCATTCTTTCTGCGATAATCCGTCGAGGACTTACATTGCGCACAGCGATAACCCTGTGAACGATAAAAGGCTTCTGCAGCGGTGCCCGATTGCATGTCCGAAGAGAGCATTGTATACCGTAAAACTTGCGCCTTAATTTCTGATTCGCGCAACAATAGACGACCTACACCACTCCTTCTTACTCTCGAGCAGACCAACAAAGCACTGACTTCAGCATGATGCGAAGATTCTTGCGAACGGACCAGGTTAAGAAGCACAGTGCCCGTTACGCCTTGCTCATCCCGGGCAATCCAAAGTAACAATTCGTTGTGTGAGATCGCAGGGCGTAAATCGTGAAAAACATTTTCCGCTTCTTGCTGCTCGAAAGTAGGGGGCAAGCCTGCAGTGATCCCCTGTTTACTGGCTTCTATAAGCAAGCGGGCGAGCTCATCGCGGTAGACAGGTAATGTAGCGGCATTAAGCATCACAATTTTCATTGCTTACCTCTTAAATGGCAATTCAGCAGATTCAAATGAATGATGCAAAAGACACGCCATCTAAGAAATCCATTGATACGCGGCGAAAGGGGACTGCAGAGATTCTTTGATGCTCACCCATGAAGCAAAAGTTCAAATCTGGTGCATGTGGTTGATAATTTGTTTAGTGAGTAAGATTTTTACATCGCAGAGGGATATTGAAACCAGTAAGGATCGTCATTTCTGTGCCGGCCTGGGAGGCGTATTGGGTCTTTATTTGGCTCTTGTTAAGCGTAAAACTTAGAAAAACCCTATTTTTTGAATAAAACATGAGCGAAGAAGCAAATCATGCAATTTTTTAGTTGCATACCCCTTAAAGTCTCCATAGAATGCGCAGCACTTGATGCCGGCATAGCTCAGTTGGTAGAGCAACTGACTTGTAATCAGTAGGTCCCGAGTTCGACTCTTGGTGCCGGCACCATTCAAGTACTTAACAATTAGGTGGGGTTCCCGAGCGGCCAAAGGGAGCAGACTGTAAATCTGCCGTCATCGACTTCGAAGGTTCGAATCCTTCCCCCACCACCATACAGGCCTTAGCAATGAGGCAACTTAGAGTGACCTGGTCTCTTTAAGAGAAGGTGAGGAATTAAGTGTCTCACGTCCTTTTCCCCGTCTTCGAGTTCTTCAGAAAAATTAGGTAGCCGAGTTCCAGGACGCGGGCATCGTATAATGGCTATTACCTCAGCCTTCCAAGCTGATGATGTGGGTTCGATTCCCACTGCCCGCTCCAAGTATGTGCTGATATAGCTCAGTTGGTAGAGCGCACCCTTGGTAAGGGTGAGGTCGGCAGTTCGAATCTGCCTATCAGCACCACTTCCAAATCCTCCCTCCTGATTTTCTTTCTGTAAACTAATTCGTCAAGCAAATGCTTGGTTGATGTGGTGATACCACCGATTTAACCGTGTCTTAGAGGGACAATCGATGTCTAAAGAAAAATTTGAACGTAACAAACCGCACGTTAACGTTGGTACTATCGGCCACGTCGACCACGGTAAAACTACCCTGACTGCAGCAATCACCACCGTTCTGGCTAAAACCTACGGCGGTTC
>NZ_JBLZNY010000014.1:0-12775 GCF_049206505.1 Rahnella sp. EDr1-12 | reverse complement strand
TAATATTCCTCTCTATAGTACTCTTAAAGCCGACTTTATCGCTCATCATCTCCGGCTGGCACTTAGAGACTACAAATAACAAAAGTTACTTTTGGCACAAATGCATGATGTGGTGGTATGTCCGCTCTTCGCTCTCAGCAGACCTTCAGCTTTACGTGTTTGTATGCTGTGTGCCAGAAGCGGACATTACAAAGACTCAGCTATGTCAGAACATCTTGATTGCTGACCTTATGTTTAGGCCAGCTAGATCTGCTGACCGGACTTTAGATACTCCTGCAACGTCAACCTGATGTGCAAAAGCATCCTTTATTGATTTAAGAATAACTCTACCGCGCTGGAAAACCGCTCGGGCTGATCAAGCATGACAAAGTGAAAACTGTCATTGATCCGCGTGAAATGAACATCGGGAGCAGAAGCATAGGCTTGACGGTACATCGCATCCACTCTGGCCGCAGGAACCCCGAATAAGGCGTCATACGCGTAGACGATCTCAATCGGCGCTTTGATGCGGGCGAGTTCTGGACGCAGATCCGTAGTCATCAATTCATACACGGCATCCGCTACAGTTTTTCGATCAGAATTAATCCCCGCAGTCACCAAAGCTGGCCTCACCGCCTTGGTCTTAGCTAAACGGGTTATGGATGTTTTCTGAAACTCTTTGATTTGTTCCGGCGACTGCCCCAGTAGCCAATCCCGCATAGCTGTGGCTTGTCGGGCAGCAGTTTCGGTGGTTGCAGCAGGGTCAATCATCAACGTATAGAAAGGTAAGGCATCGACGATCATCAAACGACCGACCTGGTCGGGATGACGGGACCCCAGTATCAATGCAATCTCCCCCCCAAGCGAATGGCCAATGATCGCCGGTGCTTCGAGGTGCTGGGTTTGAATGTAATCAGCGATGGCGTCAACTGCCGGATCGATGACCTTTCCCTCTGGATTGGAAATGGCAGGCGTACTTGCAAAACCCGCAAGTTCAACAAGATGAATACGGTGACTCATACGTAAAGTTGATGCTAAATCGGCCCAAACTTCGCGAGACGATGCCAGCCCCGGAATCAATATGACATCCGGTCCTGAGCCTTGTGTCTGTACAGAAATACGCTGCGAGTTCGGATGCTTTGAAGGTATGTGTATAGACTGAGTAGCGGACGCTGATACTAAAACTGACATAAATAAAAAAATAACCCCTCCGATTGTGGCACGAATATCTGGGGTGGGCATGAGTTTAGTCCTTGTAATTTATCCTGATAAACAGGAGTAAGGTGACAGAAGGGTTTATCATAAAAGATATTATCATTCAGGGATGGATACAAAGGCTTTGAAAGGTACCGGTGACAGTTCCGCACTGACAGGCAGCTTCTCGCTCATAGCGGACCTGACGCGCGCGTCCGCTTAGTGCCAGAAGCGGACGTTGCTAATCCCCTGACACACGCTTAAACAATTTGCAGTGCAGCTTATTTCTGTTCCTCATGCAAAAAGAGCATTAACTGAAAGATGTCACTTAACTCTCTCATGTATATCTACATCCACACATAGTCATCAGGAAAAGGATGAATGAAGATGCTGAGAGGTAAAAGAGCTGTTATTACCGGTGGAGGCGGGGGATTTGGCCAGGCGCTGTGCGTGTGGCTGGCACGAGAGGGCGTCGAGGTGGATTTTTGCGCACGGCGGGCTGAAGATATTCAAAAAACCTGCAGCATCATCGCTGCTGAAAGCGGCATTGCAAAAGGGTATATCTGTGATTTAACCCGGCCTGAATCCCTTTCTCAGTTTTCTTCACAGTTGTTAACTTCAGACAAGCCTGTAGACATTTTAATCCTGAATGCTGCTCAGTGGTTGTCAGGGAGATTGGACGATCAGCCTGACACAGAAATTATCAATACCGTCAGTTCAGGCCTGACAGGTTCGATTCTACTGACTCAGGCTCTGCTGCCTGGGTTAAGACGTTCAGAAAATGCTGATATTGTCTCAATTATATCTTCATGTGGGATCCCGAATTTTACGGATTCTATTGCCCACCCAGCCTTTTTCGCCAGTAAACACGGGCTTAGCGGGTTTACAACTAAACTGGCACAGCAGTTATCTGAAGAAAATATCCGTGTTACCGGGTTGTACCCTCCGGATTTCGAATTTACAGGGTTAGATACGTCTGTCGATAGTCAACCCAGAATGGGAGAACGTTTAATGAATGGACGATCGATCTGGGAAACGATTCGTTTCGTGCTGACACAACCGCGTAGTTGCCATATAAGTAGCATCTACTTTCAAGGTCCAACTCGCGAAGATCTTAACGCCAGGAGCTGAACTGGGTGACGTTGAGCAGAATACTCAACGTCGCTCCTCGCTCACAGCGGACCACTCGCACCATCATGTCTACATCGTGCCAGGAGAGGATATTGATTAATCCCTGGCGTTCGGTGTGGGGCAGAATCTGCGTTCAACAGAAGTGGCAGGAATGTCTAAACGAGAACGGGTTCATATCTCTGGAGGATGCACGGTGCAAAATCTGGGCCTGGCGCATACACTATAACCAGAGTCATCCTCATTCTGCACCGGGCTGGATGACGCCCTGTGAATTTGCCGAAAAATCTGCCGGTTGCCAGAATATGCAGCCAGAATGAAGTGATCTGTTCCCTTTGTTCAGTGCTGGCTTTCGCAGTTAAGGCCCTGCAGCACGGTGTCTCAGCATTGCCTTACTGTCTGCTCAGTCTGTATGCATGAGGTCGCCGGGGTAATTAACCTCCGGCAGACCACGTTAACGGCAGACGGATAACTATTTAGCGCCACTAATCCCGGGAGAACCATCATGTCCTCCCTCATTCCCGCCACTGCCACCCTGACCGCCGACGCCGCCAGGACCCGCATCGCCTCCGTTTCCTCCATTACCTGATCCGTCACCATTACCGCCGTTCCCTCCGTTTCCTCCGTTCTCACCTCCATTACCGCCGTCGCCGCCATCTCCGTTGCTGCCAGAGCCAGCATTCCCTCCGTCTCCGCCGTTTCCTTCACCGCCACCGTCACCACCGTCGCCACCATCACCACCGTCGCCACCATCACCGTCTGCCCATGCCGCCGTGCTGAATATTCCGGTCGCCAGAGAGGACGTTACAGTGAATACGGCAATGAAAGGTCTCAGTAATGCTGAGGTCAGAATAATGAGGTAAACAACTTTCATGAGAAGGTTTTTCATATCATCCTCTGCGTTATAAATTATATGCCGCCACCATCACCACCGTCACCACCGTCACCACCGGATGAATTATTCCCGCTTCCTCCGTTGCCACCATCCCCTCCATCGGCTCCGTTTGTGCCTCCATTTCCACCATTTCCGCCATTTGAGTTGGAGCCGGTCCCAGCATTGCCGCCGTTACCGCCATCCCCTCCGTTTTCACCCGGACCACCGTCCCCGCCGTTTCCACCATCAGAAATCAGTGATAAGGAATCAGGAAAAGGGGTCGGGTATGCCGGAGAGGCATAACCGTAGTGAGTTAAAACCGCCAGTATCAGCGTGGAGCACCTTAGTACGGTACGGCATCGTTTACAGATGTTCTGACTGGTCATTGTTACCTCCATCACCGCCAGCACCTCCGGGCGCATTGTCTGTTGACCCACCATCACCACCGTTTCCACCATTAGCGCTACCGTGTGTATTTTTATGATGTTTGTGGTGTTTGTGATGGGTTTCATTCGCGGCGCCTGCGCCATTTCCCCCATTTCCGCCGTTACCACCTGAAGCAGAGCCGTTACCGCCGTTACCTCCGTTCAGACAGCCTGTACCAGGCACGCCGTCTTTACCATTTTCTCCGTCAGGCGAAGTGCCGTTCCCATCCTGTCCGTTCTGGCTCTCACAGGCAGACAGCTGGATAGTGTCCTGCGGGAGTGTCTGACTGAATACCGGCAGGGAAAGGAGCAGACCTGCAGACAGCGGAAGAAAAATCAGAGTGTTGTGTAGCTTTGACATAAAAGTTTCATCCTTTAATTAATGGCCGCCTTCATGAGGCGACCATTTTTAGTTAGATTCTGCAGCCTGATTACGCTCCGCCGCCGTCACCACCATCGCCACCACCATCGCCACCATCACCGCCGCCGTCACCGTCTCCGGAACCATTGCCGTTAGCTGAGCCATTGCCAGTACCGTTATCATTACCACTGCCGTTCCCGTTACCGCTGGCGCTGTTATTTCCTCCGTCTCCTCCAGGACCACCAGGAGAATTGGCACCAGAACCCCCGTTCCCGCCGTCACCGCCATTAGCATCGCCGACAAGCAAGAAGGTATGTGGGGAGTGATCCGTAAACGGTTCGTTATGTAAGGGTGCGGCGACAGAAAGTCGCGTCGCAGAGAGGACAAAAACACCTAAAGCAAGAATTAATTTTTTATGTCTCATAATCCATCCTTAAAGGTAATAAATACATGAGATAATCGTTGGCCCATCCCGTAGCTAATGAGCTACTTCATTAAAGTTAAATTAACTGGAAAATAAAAACCATGGAGTGTAATGAAACGTTTTTCGTTGTTTTAGAATGTTTTTTTTAATTTCAAAAGAAAGTTTCTAAGTTTTCAGTGTTCAGCTAACTTATTGATATTAAACGACATTCAATGCTAATGATTACTCTGTTAACAATTTACTCTTTTCATGAAATGATACATATTACATTTTTATTAAGCGCTGTTCTTAACAGCAGTAGTAAGTGATAACCCTAAATTAAAAAAAAGCAGAAGCAAATATCATTATTATATAACCAATCTGAACCTGAGGTATTAGGCGACAATTACTTTGGCCTGTTTGTAATCTTAGCGTCATGTTTCTTCTTCCCATGGAGAGGTTGTGACGCTCAACATCAGACAGGTCGATTTTTCCATAACTCAACGAAATAAAGGTCTTACTCAGGAAGTGTCGGCGGCAACTACCGGTATCTGTGTCCGTTCCGGACGCCGAATCGAAAAAGGCCTGTGGCGACAGGCCGGGGGCAGGTCAGACGGCTATCTGTACTTTATTGTGAACCAGCCGTATCGGACTTTGTTAAAAAGGAAATATTTTTACCTCTGGATATGAATGATTCCTTTGTTTCCGATGGGGTTTCTATGGAGAAGGAATCTGTCAGAGGATATCAAGAAAAAGATAACAATATATTTTTCCCTGTTCACAGCCCATGGGGCGTTACCGGAGCAGGCCTTGTACACTCATCTGCTAATGATTTAATGAAATGGGGACTGAATTTTTCTTCGGGTTTGGTCGGAGGAAAGGAGTTGATAAGAAAAATGCTTACCCCTCTTCCCCTGACTACTGACACCAACATTATGATTGAAGACCATAATTCATACTGCTTTGGCATTGAACTCGATGAGGATAAATCAGGGAAAATTTATTGTCACCAGGGTTCTACGTTTGGAAGAGAAACATATTTTTTTGCGCTCACAGAAGCAGCCTATACCCTGGCAGTATTATCAAACATCGAAGATTATGATGTCTGTTCAATAGCTGTAAGATTGTTTAATCACATGACTTCAATAACTGCATGAAAAATATTTTTTCTTATCTGGCTCAATGATAAGGGCATAAGTTGCACGTCCGCTCCTCGCTCACAGCAGACCTTCAGCGTCACGTGTTTGTCTGCTGCGTGCCAGAAGCGGACACTGAATTTTCAGCGGCCTTTCTCGTTCACCGTCATGGTAAACACGGCCACGTCAGCATCGTTGTTCATGTAGGCATGCGGCGCATCCGTTCTCGCAACGGCTGCACTTCCCTGGTTAATCACGTAAGTAGTGTCGCCGACGACGAGTGTCAGGATCCCTTTTGCGACATGGAGCAGTTCGCTGGTGCCTTCTGGATGTCCGGGAGATTCAAAGGTTTCCCCTGAGTAAAGCGTCCACTCCCAAAGTTCGACCATGTCCGGTCCGCTGGTGCCGGCCAGCAATCGCGCACTGCCACCCTTTTCTCCTTTCCAGAGCACCGGGATATCACGAGAATCAATAAGATGAACGGCGGGCTTACCGGCGACATTAACAAAATCGGCCACCGATACGTTCATAGCAGACGCCAGGCGGCAGAGTAGTGCAATGCTGGGGTTGGCCCTACATCCTTCTATCTCTACCAGCATTCCCTTACTAACGCCTGAACGGCGGGAAAGCTCATCAAGCGACATTTTTTTCTGGCTGCGGTAGAGCTTTACATGCGCGGAAACGGCCTCGTTTACCCTGGCTGCATCGGCGTCGGTCGTTATGTTGACTTTTTTGGTCATCGGTCATTATCATGTAATAAATCAGTCATTACAGGATTATCATATGCCAGCCGTGTCACCGTCAATCAGCTCCGAAATTTACCGCATCGCACCAGGATTTCGTGCACTTAGTATCAGCGTGGAAGCTACACCCGTGGCTGATGAACGGGTTGGAGAAGTCGCGCTGCGGGAAGCCTGCGAGTCAGTTAAGGCAGGGCAGCCTGCCTGGGCAGAGGCGCACCTGAACGCATGGGCGCAGGTATTTCGCGCCTTTGGGGCAAAACCAAAACGAACACCCTGTTCAGCGGAAGCTTTGCGCAAGCGGGTTCTTAAAGATGGCACGATGGCCTCTCTCGATCCGGTGGTCGATCTGTATAACGCCGTCAGCATCCGATATGCCGTTCCGGTTGGCGGAGAAAACGTTGCGGCATACACAGGAAGGCCACGGCTGGTTGTTGCAGAAGGTACAGAAATCTTTGACACCATGAAGGACGGCCAGCCGGGAAGCGAGTCACCGGACGCGGGTGAAGTTATCTGGCGTGATGATACTGGCGTAACTTGCCGCCGGTGGAACTGGCGACAGGGCATTCGGACACGCCTGAGCGTGGCAGATAGCAGAATGTGGTTCATCCTTGAGAGTCTGTCGCAAATGCCGCTGGAAGATCTGCATGCTGCCGGCAGGATGCTGACTGATGGCCTGGAAAAAATGATGCCGGGTGCGCGTTGTCATACTGTTCTCATCAGCGAGCAGCTCTGAAATCGCCAGAACTGATTTGCGTGCCTGACTGGTTTATGAAGTCTGTCTGACTCCGCAAGTTGGGAATAGAATTCATGTAGTTAAAGGGTAACAGGAGAGCGCTGAGGTGCTCTTTTCCATTTGCACGCTCCAACTTTGTTCACCATTTCAGATTACAAGTCACGACGTCCGCTTTTCGCTCAAAGCTGCCTGTCATGCCTGCTTAAAAAACAGGCTTAGCGTAGGATATTTTCCGTTTTCCAAGCGGACCCCAGAATTATTGGGAGGGCGTAAAAAGAGGTAATGATTAACAGAGCAACTCAGGATTGAACAACGTGGTAGATTATAGTCATAATTCATACTTATTTTTTATGAATTCATATTTAATTAAATTTTCCAGTATGACTTTTTTCCATGATATCAATCATGGCGCCTTCATGCGCTTGAAGATTACGAATATAACGCATTAATGTCTCAGGCTTTTTCCAAGTTCCTTCCTGCATGATCTGAGCTACAGCATAGCCACGTCCCGCCATATCCTGCGCTGCTCCTACGCGAGCACTGTGACCAGTCCAGGCAGTATAACGCCCTTTATTTGGTATGATGGTTTCACCAGCTCCAATTGTACGCCAGGCCTGGGCGAAAATAGATTCAATCGCCGGCGTGCTCAGCGGACGGGTGATTGAAAGAGTTGCACTCCCAGAGCGGTGCACCGGACAAAAGAGGAAGGCGTCAGGTTCTAAATTTATACCAGACACCGACAGCCACTCAGTTAGCCGCCGGGAGGACTGCGAACTTAGCGACTTGATCAGGCCGCCAGTTTGGACAATTGTTTTGGTGTAACTCACATTAAGTATGATCCTGCCATCTGTTGCCCGGGAGATATCGCGAACGCGGAGACGGGCTAATTCACTGATACGCAGCAGCGTGCTGTAAGCAACATGCAGAAATGCTAAATCTCGTTTATGGCGAAGCGATGTTGAGTCAGACCAGAGCGCATCAAGCTCAAGCAGATCTTCAAGACGAAAGGGTACGGCCTGGCCAGTACGTTCACCCGAGACGACTGCGACACGATTTATTTTCTTCACTGCGCGGAAAACCAGCGGTGAAGAATTAGGGGGCGTTAGGCCAGCATTACGGTGTAACATCGAAATCAATGAGCCATGCGTCGCAATCGTTGAAGAGGCCCGGCCATTCTCCTGCAGCCAGTTCAGGTAATCGCGAAGGTCAGCCGGAAGCATAGGCAAAAATGGTCGGCTATTATCTATCGACCATCTATGGCAGATTCGCATAACACTCATCAGTTGTCGCCACGTATTGGGAGAAAAAGCCTCCTTGTCCTGAACAAACTCCTTAAGCTTGGACAGAACATCGTCTTCAGCTTGGATAGTAGGTAGCGTCTGGTTGGTTGGAGATAATTTGCCCATATATAGCTTAAAAAGTGAACTCCCGGCCATTGACAACGCTACGCGGATTCTGAGAAGGATGCAGGGGATTTACCTTGCAGATTTCACGTAGCGAAACCTGCACGATCTTTAGCGAAAAATCATCTGCACGTATAACTACTGGATAGATTACCAGATCATTTTGAGTGTGGCTAACTTTATATAAGTCCCATTATATAAAGTTGAAAAGATAAAATTTATAACTTCAATGCAATTAATTAGCCTAAATTTTCCGGCGGGCTGCGGAAGTTATTTCAGATAAGCCGTTTTACCGCACAAATAATTGTGGGCAGAGAAGGGTGGATTACTTAAAAACGCAATATCTATGGTTCCTCGGGGTTGCCAAGTACTAGATGAAGGATTTGTAAGGGGGTGCGGCATTTGCGGATCTTTACCCGTTTTGCCGCAGGTTGTGATGCAGGAAAGAAAGAGGATGATGGAGGAAGGTTGTGAAAACCTCATCAGGTAAAGCCAACATCAAACTATTATAAAATGTAACAGCCCCCTGGCTCTAAAGGTATAATGTTCATCAGCGGCTAAAATCTAAAACGTGGGAAAATATGACACGCGAAATCCTCAAACAAACGGTTCAAAGCAATGAACAGCTTTTTCATTCTTTAGTAATAAATGCGATCGATTTCTTAGAATCCTCTATTGATGACCTTGATAAAAGGCCTAATAATTCAATCGTTGATTTTTATACGGCGATTGAGCTTTTCTTAAAGGCAAGACTCATGCTTGAACACTGGACTTTAATATTAGCTGACCCTGGCAAGGCAAATAAACAAAGTTTTAGTGTTGGTGATTTTAATTCGGTGTACTTCAACGATGCGGTTCAACGCCTTAAAAGTATTCTGGGTATTAGGCTTGATGATAACATTCTAAAAAATTTCATGGCGTTAGGTGCGCATAGAAACCAGATTGTCCACTTTGCACATACGGAATATTCAAGCACACAGGCTAATAAAGCGGGCGTGGTGGCTCAGCAATGGTCTTCATGGCACCATCTGTATAATTTACTCACGGTTGAATGGAAGGGTGAGTTTATTAACTTCCAGAAAGAATTAGATCGCGTACATCAGAGAATGCTAAAACAGAAGGAATTTCTAAATGCTCGATTTAATGAAATTTCAAAAGACATTGAAATTTTAAAGTTAAAGAAAATCAAAGTTGTGAAGTGTCGTCAATGCGGATTAGAAGCAGGTAAGGTTAATGACACTCATAGGTGGGGTGATGATTATCAATGTTTGGTTTGCGAATCACAGGGTGTTGCAGTCGAGCAAGTAAAAGACACGTTGCCTTGTCCAAACTGTAAAGCACCCTTTGAATTTTTCAGTCCTGACAATAATAAATGTCCAAAGTGTTCTCATGAAATTACCACCAATGCATTAATCACATTGTGTCGTGACGTATATGTAACCGGTGACGACTGGTGGGAAGAAGGTGGGGAATGTATTGCAGGCTGTCATGAATGTGAGCATGATCCAAAGTCTGTATTTTATATTGATGGCCAATGGAGCTGCGTTTCGTGTTTTGACAGAGGGTGGTCAGCGATTCACTGTCCACATTGTGAAGAATACGTAACTGGCGACATGAAGACTATTGAGTACTTCGCATGCTATAAATGTGCAGATGAGCAGCGGAAGTTTATTCTAGCTGAGGCTAGACTTTCAGAGTGAATTCAAAATAAATTTCCGTTTTCTTGTTTTTAGAATTTTCTATAAACAACTTGGTGATATACAAAAATAAGGTTAAAGCATGGGAACAATAATTTCTTTGACGGTTTCTGATATTATGCTGGACGCGAGCAAGAATTTCATGGGATCCGATCACGGCGCACTGTTTCAGAAATGCGACCATGTAGTGCTGCCAGAATATTTCGAAGAACTTGCAAAGGGGGAGGAGCCGAGTGAAGAACGGGCTTTGAGTTTTACCGTCCTGCGTAAGACATTAGCGGAGGTTGCGGACCGAGTCGAGCTGTTGGGGTTCAGTTTAGATGTTATTCGCTTAGAATACGACACATTAGTCAAGCATATTACACAGGACCGGGAGGAGATGATTGAATGCTACCCTAAAGATTATGAGCCATTAGGAGTGCTCTACACCTTTGATGAATTCCAGCATTTTCTAAATCAGTATTCTCTGAGCGACCTGAGCTCAGAAGAGTTCGAAATAGACTACCAATATCCTGAAAGAAATATGGAGTTAATAAAAAACAAATTTCCGCTATCTGTAATAAAAAAAATACCGAATTTTGATCCATATAGTTATACTTTTTGGTCTGAAAAAACCGCATTTGGATGCATAATTAATATTCTTCATCCGTATTCACTAATTCGACTGTTGAGTGAAAACCAAAAAAACAGAACGGAATTCGTAGAATGGGACTATGGTCAGATAGTTTCTAATGGTTGGGTACATATTGATGAAATAAAAACAGGGGTTAGGCGTGAAAAGTCTTTTCTTATCGCTACGGAAGGTACATCAGACGCCCATATTTTAAGTAAAGCCTTTAAGCAGTTAAAGCCTGGTGTTGCAGACTTCTTTAGGTTTATTGATGTAAAGGCACGTCATCCATTTCCCGGAACTGGAGGATTAGCGAAATTTGCAGAAGGTTTGGTTAAAATTGACGTCCAAAACCAGATTGTATTTGTCCTTGATAACGATAGTGAAGGAGTTGATGCTCTTAATAAGATAAATGCAATGATTCTCCCTGATAATATGGGTTGCATGTGTCTACCTGACCTTCCTGAGTTTGAACGGTTCCCCGCGCGCGGTCCAGGTGGACTTGCAATAGCTAATATTAATGGCCAGGCAGCTGCAATTGAATGTTATCTGGACTTAAACTTCGGAGAGTTTGATAATCACTTCATTCGCTGGACTAACTACAAAGAGGACATAGACTCCTATCAAGGTTCACTTGATAAAAAAGAGTATTACGCCAGAAAGTATCTTAACGCTACAGATCATAAACTTATCAATAATGAATATGACACTAGCAAATTAGAGGCTCTCCTTAAGGCGGTTATCGGTACATGTGGTAGAGTTGCTGGCAGGGTACGTTGTGACAAGATCAAAAACCATTACCCTAATTTATGGACAGAAGAGAAAGTCTAATTTATTTACTAGACTTATGAAAATTTGTTGCTTAGATATATTTTTCATGATGCTTTTATTATTTTGCATCAAGAAGTTAAAAATTAATTCTCTTCACCCCAGAGGGGTGCAGGTTCCTCTAATTGTTCATGTTGGCAAAAAATGCAAGCATATTTACTTTTTACTTCATTATATTGTATGGTGCCAATGCACTCATCTAGATATTTAGAGTCAAAATAATCACTTTTTTCCATAACGGAGACGCAGGGCTTGCAAAAATAGTTTTCATTGTTTTTATCGTAACCGAAGTTTGTTATACATCTCTCATTGCTCGATAATTTAATGCAGGAGGTTAATTCAATATGGGTAGGCAGCATTTCAAAAATATTCCCAGGTGGCATATCTTTAAATTGAATGCCATTCGAAGCATGTTTAGATCTATAGTTGTAACGACTCCATATCCAATGTCCATAATCTTTATTTAAATAATTATGCGCTTTAATTATAGATTCAAATAACATTTCCACAGAAATGTCCCGGTTCAATTCAACAGTGTGCATATATGTGTTTCGTAACAAACGCATTTCGGAATACCATTAAAAAAATCCTTCTTCAATTTTATTCTCGGAATAAGCATGATGTACTTTGAACAAATCCTGAGCATCTAATGTATGGAATGAGCTAAAAGGAATATTCCCATTTTCATCAAATTTTGGTATGTTTTTCGAAGCATTGGTTATAAGTAAGTATGGTGATATTTCAACAATCAATCCCTTGAGTCTAAATTCAACAGATTGTTGTACTAATGCTAAGGCCGATATTAGCTTTGGTCTTACATAGTTCCAGAAATTGTCGAGTACAATTAAATTTTCTTCATTATGAAACTCTGATTGCTCATAATACTCGTTCCTTTCTTGAAGTTGGATATACTCATGGGCAATGCTAGTAAGGTTTTCCCAGGCTTCATTTACCATGTGAGAAGCGGTGGCATAGAAGTCTTCCTTAGAAGGAATGTTAGTGATCAAAATCGGTTACTCTCAGTAAATTAAGTGCCCTTTATTATACTTGAATTTTGGGTTAGAGACAGCGGTTGTGTCTTTGCTTGAGAAGTCTGGCTTTATTTAACATAATTCGCGTTAACCGTACCGCGTTTGTAAGTCCCATTTGATAATGTCACTTTTGGAGATGCGGATGTTTTGTTGGACTGATTATGTTGTGATCCCCAGATGCTTCCGGTACTTAACCGGACTCATTGCACCCAATGATAATTTAATTCGCT
>NZ_JBLZNY010000013.1:0-26765 GCF_049206505.1 Rahnella sp. EDr1-12 | reverse complement strand
ATACTCCATTCTTCAAAGGCTACCGTCCACAGTTCTACTTCCGTACAACTGACGTGACCGGTACTATCGAACTGCCAGAAGGCGTTGAGATGGTAATGCCTGGTGACAACGTGAACATGGTTGTTACTCTGATCCACCCAATCGCGATGGATGACGGCCTGCGTTTCGCAATCCGTGAAGGCGGCCGTACTGTAGGCGCTGGTGTTGTTGCTAAAGTTATCGCTTAATCGCTGATAATTAAGAGCAAAAAAGAGGGTGCTTCGGCACCCTTTTTTATTGCCTGAAAATGAGTCAAAAGTATACGCACCACATTTGCAATAATAACCATTCTCATTTAAAGTTAAAGGAAGTTATATGCGAGGTGTGGTTTATATGTACGTGTGTTTGTGTAATTCAGTCAGTGATAAAACAATCAGACAGGCAGTAAGACGTTACCAGCCTCAAACGTTTCAACAGCTCAGGAATTTTGTGCCGGTCGGGACTCAATGTGGCAAATGTGTACGCGCAGCACGTCAGATAATGGAAGATGAGTTGCAGCAAATTCCCGAGTTCAAAAACATCGCGTAAAAATACTTCGTTAAAAAGTGTGCCTTTTTTTTGACTTACCCTGTACCGGATCTACGCTTTAGATACCGGAACGGAGGAGTTACCTATGAAAGGCGATAAAAAAGTCATTGCACACCTCAATAAACTTCTTGGAAATGAACTGGTTGCTATCAATCAGTATTTTTTGCATGCGCGTATGTTCAAAAACTGGGGGCTGATGCGTCTTAATGGTATCGAGTATCATGAATCGATAGACGAAATGAAACATGCTGATATCTACATTGAGCGTATCTTGTTCCTTGAAGGGCTACCAAATTTGCAGGATTTAGGCAAACTCAACATTGGTGAAGATGTTGAAGAGATGCTGAAGTCAGATTTGCTTCTGGAATTAGAAGGTGCGAAAGATCTGCGTGAGGCTATTTCATATGCAGACTCCGTCCATGATTACGTCAGCCGCGATATGATGATCACCATTCTGGCCGATGAGGAGCATCACATCGACTGGCTGGAAACAGAGATCGAGTTGATTGGACGCATCGGACTGCAAAACTATATTCAGTCGCAATTGAAAGAAGAATCACAGTAACGGTCTTGAGTAGAACCCAAGAATATTACATCAGCCAGAGCATTTCACTTTTCTGGCTGGTGTAGATAAGAAAGCCTGCGGCTGAAAGGCTCGGACCAAAAGGTATTTGCTTTTCAGCGCCCCCATTTTTTTTCCAAAATATCGAAAATACTATTCCCGAACATGCGGCCAGAGTACAGACAAGAGGCAGCGCCTCCCACCCTGTCCAGGCTCCGATAGCTGCAAGCAGTTTAAAGTCGCCATATCCAACGCCTTCCTTTCCCGAAAAAAACCTGAACAACCAATAAAGTCCCCATAAAGACATATATCCACATACCGATCCGCATATGGCGGACTCCGGTGATATTCCCACCCCAGACACACTTATCAGTAAGCCGGACCACAATAAAGGTTGAGTCAGTGCATCTGGCAGCCTGAGGGTGTAATAGTCGATCATGCTCAGAATCAGAAGAAACCCCGTGAACCACAAGATTGATAAAAGGGCTAATGAGAAGGGGAGGGTAAAAGAAACCCCAAGCAACAGTATTCCGCAAGCTCCTCCATTAAGTAAAACACGCTTAGATCTCGACTCCTGAAGGAAAATGCAGAGCCCGATGAAAAATGGGCAGTTGGACAATCTTATGGAGCGTCTGGCTCGAAGACCTGATTTTGTTATGGGGCGATGCGGTGCCAGCCTGAATGTATCGGCACTCGGTTGCAAATCGTCGTTCGAGTTATTTGCGAGGTGAAGTCGGTGTGTGGTGATCGTTAAAGCGCTGCCAAAAATTGCGCCGAACATCAAAGATGAGGCATGAATAGCGAAAGAAAGTAAACTGCCAGACTTGATTATATTTTGTAGAAGTTCCGCCATGATTGCCCCCGCTTTCCTAATGCTATGAGATTTACCAGGGCAGATAGTGGATAAACGGTAGCCAGGGGTCTAGAGAATTCATTGTTAACTATGAATGCATTACGACATTGATATGACCGCTGATAACTATTGATGCGGGACATTATTGAGTGTGATGCAGGATGAACAGCGCAAAGAGGGCGCGCAAAATAAACACACATTCTCTGGATTGGCAGTTGCTTAATCTGACGGTTTACGTATAATGCGCGGGCTTACCTAATATTGGTAAGCCTGATTCAATCTGAATCAGCTGGCCACTGAGGCAACTCGCTGGTCAACAATACTCCCGATATGGGGGTTATGTGAAGAACGATTACACTCTCCCATCAATCGAAATGGGTTTGAGGAGTAATCATTTACGTTTAAAATAATTGGAGCTCTGGTCTCATGCAGAACCAAAGAATCCGTATCCGCCTGAAAGCGTTTGATCATCGTTTGATCGATCAATCAACTGCGGAAATCGTTGAGACTGCGAAGCGCACTGGTGCGCAAGTTCGTGGTCCAATCCCGCTGCCGACCCGCAAAGAGCGTTTTACAATTCTGATTTCTCCGCACGTCAATAAAGATGCGCGCGATCAGTATGAAATTCGTACTCACAAGCGTCTGGTTGACATCGTTGAGCCAACCGAGAAAACCGTTGATGCTCTGATGCGTCTGGATCTGGCTGCTGGTGTAGACGTGCAGATCAGCCTGGGTTAATCAGGTCATTGACGATTGAGAGGTTGAAACAATGATTGGTTTAGTCGGTAAGAAAGTGGGCATGACTCGTATCTTCACAGAAGATGGCGTTTCAATCCCAGTAACCGTTATCGAAATTGAAGCAAACCGCGTTACTCAGGTCAAAGACCTGGACAACGATGGTTACCGTGCTGTGCAGGTTACTACTGGTAGCAAAAAAGCTAACCGTGTAACCAAACCAGAAGCGGGTCACTTCGCTAAAGCTGGCGTAGAAGCTGGCCGTGGTTTGTGGGAATTCCGCCTTGCAGAAGGTGAAGAATTTACTGCAGGTCAGAACATTAGCGTTGAAATTTTCGCAGACGTTAAGAAAGTCGATGTTACCGGTACTTCTAAAGGTAAAGGTTTTGCTGGCACAGTTAAGCGCTGGAACTTCCGTACCCAAGATGCTACCCACGGTAACTCCTTGGCACACCGTGGACATGGTTCAATCGGTCAGAACCAGACTCCAGGTAAAGTGTTCAAAGGTAAGAAAATGGCAGGCCAACTGGGTAACGAACGTGTAACCGTTCAGAGCCTGGATGTAGTACGTGTTGATGCTGAGCGCAACCTGCTACTGGTCAAGGGTGCTGTTCCGGGTGCTACCGGTGGCAACCTGATCGTTAAACCTGCTGTTAAGGCTTAACGTCGAGGAGATAGGAATGGAATTAGTAGTGAAAGACGCGCAAAGCGCGCTGACTGTTTCCGAAACTACCTTCGGGCGTGATTTCAATGAAGCGCTTGTACACCAGGTCGTTGTTGCTTATGCAGCAGGTGCCCGTCAAGGTACTCGCGCTCAGAAGACCCGTGCTGAAGTAACTGGTTCCGGTAAAAAACCTTGGCGTCAGAAAGGTACTGGCCGTGCGCGTGCAGGTTCTGTAAAGAGCCCAATCTGGCGTTCCGGTGGTGTAACCTTCGCTGCAAAGCCACAGGACCACAGTCAAAAAGTAAATAAAAAGATGTACCGCGGCGCGCTGAAAAGCATTCTGTCCGAACTGGTACGTCAAGATCGTCTGATCGTTGTCGAATCGTTCTCTGTAGAAGCGCCTAAAACTAAGCTGCTGGCACAGAAACTGAAAGACATGGCTCTGGAAGACGTGCTGATTGTAACTGGCGAAGTCGACGAGAATCTGTTCCTGGCCGCACGTAATCTGTACAAGGTTGACGTTCGCGATGTAGCAGGTATCGATCCAGTAAGCCTGATCGCCTTCGACAAAGTGGTTATGACTGCTGACGCTGTGAAGCAAGTTGAGGAGATGCTGGCATGATTCGTGAAGAACGTCTGCTGAAAGTGCTGCGCGCGCCGCACGTTTCTGAAAAAGCTTCTACCGCGATGGAAAAGAACAACACCATCGTACTCAAAGTTGCCAAAGACGCGACTAAAGCAGAAATCAAAGCTGCGGTTTCGAAACTGTTTGAAGTCGAAGTCGAAGACGTAAACACCTTGCTGGTTAAAGGCAAAGTGAAACGTCAGGGTCAGCGTGTTGGTCGTCGTAGCGACTGGAAAAAAGCTTACGTCACCCTGAAAGAAGGCCAGAATCTGGACTTCATCAGCGGCGCTGAGTAAGTCGGAGGAGTAAGAAACAATGGCAATTGTTAAATGTAAACCTACATCTCCGGGTCGTCGCCACGTTGTTAAAGTGGTTAACCCTGAGCTGCACAAGGGTAAACCTTATGCCCCGCTGCTTGAAAAACTGAGCAAAAGCGGTGGCCGTAACAACAATGGCCGTATCACCACCCGTCATATCGGTGGTGGCCACAAACAGCATTACCGTCTTGTTGACTTTAAACGCAACAAAGATGGCATCGCTGCAGTGGTTGAGCGTCTGGAGTACGATCCGAACCGTTCCGCGAATATCGCGCTGGTTCTGTACAAAGACGGTGAACGCCGTTATATCCTGGCGCCGAAAGGCCTGAAAGTGGGTGACCAGATCCAATCTGGCGTTGATGCTGCAATCAAGACAGGTAACGCCCTGCCTATGCGCAACATCCCAGTAGGTTCAACGGTTCACAACGTAGAAATGAAACCAGGTAAAGGCGGCCAGATGGCTCGCTCAGCTGGTGCCTACGTTCAGATCGTTGCTCGTGACGGTTCCTACGTAACTCTGCGTCTGCGCTCTGGCGAAATGCGTAAAGTTCAGATTGATTGCCGCGCCACCTTAGGTGAAGTCGGTAACTCTGAACATATGCTTCGCGTTCTGGGTAAAGCAGGTGCAAGTCGTTGGCGTGGTATTCGTCCTACCGTTCGCGGTACTGCGATGAACCCAGTCGATCACCCACACGGTGGTGGTGAAGGTCGTAACTTTGGTAAGCACCCGGTAACTCCGTGGGGCGTTCAAACCAAAGGTAAGAAGACCCGTAGCAACAAGCGTACTGATAAATTCATTGTACGTCGCCGTAGTAAAAAATAATTAGAGGATAAGCCATGCCACGTTCTCTCAAGAAAGGTCCTTTTATTGACCTGCACTTGCTGAAGAAGGTAGAGAAAGCGGTGGAAAGCGGTGACAAGAAGCCTTTGCGCACTTGGTCCCGTCGTTCAACGATCTTTCCTAACATGATCGGTTTGACCATCGCTGTCCATAATGGTCGTCAGCACGTACCAGTGTTCGTTTCCGATGAAATGGTCGGTCACAAACTGGGTGAATTCGCGCCGACTCGTACTTATCGCGGCCATGCGGCTGATAAAAAAGCTAAAAAGCGCTAAGGTAGGAGGAAGAGATGGAAACTATAGCTAAACATCGCCACGCTCGTTCTTCTGCTCAGAAGGTCCGCCTTGTTGCTGACCTGATCCGCGGTAAGAAAGTGTCGCAAGCTCTGGAAACTTTGGCCTACACCAACAAGAAAGCTGCTGGTCTGGTTAAGAAGGTGCTGGAGTCTGCCATTGCTAACGCAGAACACAACGATGGCGCTGACATCGATGATCTGAAAGTCACGAAGATTTTCGTAGACGAAGGCCCAAGCATGAAGCGCATTATGCCGCGTGCTAAAGGTCGTGCAGATCGCATCCTGAAGCGCACCAGCCACATTACTGTGGTTGTGTCCGATCGCTGAGACTCTGGAGACTAGCAATGGGTCAGAAAGTACATCCTAATGGTATTCGCCTAGGTATTGTCAAACCTTGGAATTCTACTTGGTATGCAAATACCAAAGATTTCGCTGACAACCTGGACAGCGACTTTAAAGTTCGCCAGTTCCTGACTAAGGAATTGTCGAAAGCTTCCGTTTCTCGCATCGTTATCGAGCGTCCAGCGAAGAGCATCCGTGTGACTATTCACACCGCTCGTCCTGGCATCGTAATCGGCAAGAAAGGTGAAGATGTCGAAAAACTGCGTAAGGTCGTAGCGGATATCGCTGGCGTTCCTGCGCAGATTAACATCGCCGAAATCCGTAAACCGGAACTGGACGCAAAATTGGTTGCTGACAGCATCACTTCACAGCTGGAACGTCGTGTTATGTTCCGTCGTGCTATGAAGCGTGCTGTACAGAACGCAATGCGTCTTGGCGCTAAAGGTATCAAAGTTGAAGTAAGCGGCCGCCTTGGCGGTGCTGAAATCGCGCGTACCGAATGGTACCGTGAAGGTCGTGTTCCGTTGCATACTCTGCGTGCGGATATCGATTACAACACATCTGAAGCGCACACCACTTACGGTGTAATCGGCGTTAAGGTATGGATCTTCAAAGGTGAGATCCTGGGTGGTATGGCTGCAGTTGAACAACCGGAACCGGCTGCTCAACCTAAAAAGCAGCAGCGTAAAGGCCGCAAGTAAGGAGAGTCGCTGATGTTACAACCAAAGCGTACAAAATTCCGTAAGGTGCACAAGGGCCGCAACCGTGGTCTTGCGCAAGGTACGGATGTGAGCTTCGGCACTTACGGTCTGAAAGCTGTTGGCCGTGGTCGTCTGACTGCTCGTCAAATTGAAGCAGCACGTCGTGCGATGACCCGTGCAGTTAAGCGTCAAGGTAAGATCTGGATCCGAGTATTCCCGGACAAACCGATCACCGAGAAACCGCTCGAAGTTCGTATGGGTAAAGGTAAAGGCAACGTAGAGTATTGGGTTGCTTTGATTCAGCCTGGTAAAGTCCTGTATGAAATGGACGGTGTGCCTGAAGAGCTGGCTCGTGAAGCCTTCCAGCTGGCAGCAGCCAAACTGCCTATCAAAACCACCTTTGTAACTAAGACGGTGATGTAATGAAAGCACAAGAGCTGCGCGAAAAAAGCGTGGAAGAGCTGAACACTGAGTTGCTGAACCTTTTGCGTGAGCAGTTTAACCTGCGCATGCAAACGGCAAGCGGTCAGTTGCAGCAAACACACCTGTTGAAACAAGTGCGTCGTGATGTTGCACGTGTGAAAACTTTACTGACTGAAAAGGCGGGTGCGTAATGACTGATAAGATCCGTACTCTGCAGGGTCGTGTAATCAGTGACAAAATGGAGAAATCCATGGTTGTTGCGATTGAGCGTGTGGTGAAACACCCGATTTACGGTAAATTCATCAAACGTACGACCAAATTGCACGTACATGACGAGAACAATGAATGTGGTATCGGCGACGTTGTAGAAATCAGCGAATGCCGTCCACTGTCTAAGACTAAGTCTTGGACCTTGGTTCGCGTTGTAGAGAAAGCGATTCTGTAATACAGTAGCGCTTCTCAAAAACAAATAAACGGCTCATGTACGTGGGCCGTTTATTTTTTCTACCCATAATCGGGAACCGGTGTTATAATGCCGCGCCCTCATATTGTGGGGATTTCTTAATGACCTATCCTGGGTCCTAAGTTGTAGTTGACATTAGCGGAGCACTAACATGATCCAAGAACAGACTATGCTGACCGTGGCCGACAACTCCGGTGCACGTCGCGTAATGTGTATCAAGGTTCTAGGTGGCTCGCACCGTCGCTACGCAGGCGTCGGCGACATCATCAAAATTACCATCAAGGAAGCAATTCCTCGCGGTAAGGTGAAGAAAGGCGATGTGCTGAAGGCGGTAGTGGTGCGCACCAAGAAGGGTGTTCGTCGCCCGGACGGTTCTGTCATTCGCTTCGATGGTAATGCTTGCGTTATTTTAAACAATAACAGCGAACAGCCAATCGGCACGCGTATTTTTGGGCCGGTAACTCGTGAACTGCGTAATGAGAAGTTCATGAAAATTATCTCTCTGGCACCAGAAGTACTCTAAGGAGCGAAACCATGGCAGCGAAAATCCGTCGTGATGACGAAGTTATCCTGCTTACCGGTAAAGATAAAGGTAAGCGCGGTAAAGTTAAAAATGTCCTGACTTCTGGTAAGGTCATTGTTGAAGGTATCAACCTGGTTAAGAAACATCAGAAGCCTGTACCGGCCCTGAACCAACCAGGCGGCATCGTTGAAAAAGAAGCTGCAATTCCGGTTTCTAACGTTGCACTCTTCAACACGGCAACTGGCAAGGCGGACCGTGTAGGCTTTAGATTCGAAGACGGCAAAAAAGTACGTTTCTTCAAGTCTAACAGCGTAACTATCAAGTAATTTGGAGTAGTACGATGGCGAAACTGCATGATTACTACAAAGACGATGTCGTAAAAAAACTCATGGCTGAGTTTGGTTACAATTCTGTCATGCAAGTCCCTCGGGTCGAGAAGATCACCCTGAACATGGGTGTTGGTGAAGCGATCGCTGACAAGAAACTGCTGGATAACGCAGCAGCTGACCTGGCAGCAATCTCCGGTCAAAAACCGTTGATCACCAAAGCACGCAAATCAGTTGCAGGCTTCAAAATCCGTCAGGGCTATCCGATCGGCTGTAAAGTAACCCTCCGCGGCGAACGCATGTGGGAGTTCTTTGAGCGTCTGGTCTCCATTGCTGTTCCACGTATTCGTGACTTCCGCGGCTTGTCTGCTAAGTCTTTCGATGGTCGTGGTAACTACAGCATGGGCGTGCGTGAACAGATCATCTTCCCGGAAATCGATTATGATAAAGTCGATCGCGTTCGTGGTTTAGATATTACTATCACCACTACTGCGAAATCCGATGATGAAGGCCGTGCATTGCTGACAGCCTTTAACTTCCCGTTCCGCAAGTAAGGCAGGGTTACTAATGGCTAAGCAATCCATGAAAGCACGCGAAGTCGTTCGCGTAAAACTGGCTGATAAATACCGCGCTAAACGCGAGGAATTGAAAGCTATTATCTCTGGTGTGAACTCATCCGACGAAGATCGTTGGGATGCAGTTCTTAAGCTGCAGTCTCTGCCGCGTGATTCCAGCCCGTCTCGTCAGCGTAACCGCTGCCGTCAAACTGGTCGTCCGCATGCTTTCCTGCGGAAGTTCGGGTTGAGCCGTATTAAGGTCCGTGAAGCCGCTATGCGCGGTGAAATTCCGGGTCTTAAAAAGGCTAGCTGGTAATTGTCACCAATTGAATCACGGGAGTAAAGACAGATGAGCATGCAAGATCCGATCGCGGATATGCTGACCCGTATCCGTAACGGTCAAGCCGCGAACAAAGTTGCGGTCACCATGCCTTCCTCCAAGCTGAAAGTGGCTATTGCCAACGTGCTGAAGGAAGAAGGCTACATTGAAGAATTTAAAATCGAAGGCGACGCCAAACCTGAACTGGAATTAGTACTGAAGTACTTCCAGGGCAAGGCAGTGGTAGAAAGCATTCAACGTATCAGCCGCCCTGGTCTGCGCATCTACAAGAAAAAAGATGAGCTGCCAAAGGTTATGGCCGGTATGGGTATCGCTGTTATTTCTACCTCTAAAGGTGTTATGACTGATCGTGCAGCTCGCCAGGCTGGTCTTGGTGGCGAGATTATCTGCTACGTAGCTTAATCGGGAGGAAAGCATGTCTCGTGTTGCAAAAGCACCCGTCGTCATTCCTGCCGGCGTAGAGGTAAAACTCAACGGTCAGGTTATTTCGATTAAGGGTAAAAACGGCGAGCTGTCACGTACTATCCATGACGCCGTTGTAGTTAAACAGGAAGAAAATACACTGACCTTCGGTCCGAACGAAGGTTTTGTAGACGGCTGGGCCCAAGCGGGTACCACTCGTGCACTGTTGAACTCTATGGTTATAGGTGTTACCGACGGCTTCACTAAAAAGCTTCAATTGGTAGGTGTTGGTTATCGTGCTGCTGTTAAAGGCAATGTGGTGAATTTGGCCTTAGGCTTCTCTCACCCAGTCGAGCACCAACTGCCGGAAGGCGTTACTGCAGAATGTCCTACCCAGACTGAAATCGTGCTGAAAGGCGCTGATAAACAAGTCATTGGTCAGGTTGCTGCGGATTTACGTGCCTACCGTCGTCCTGAGCCTTATAAAGGCAAGGGTGTCCGTTACGCCGACGAAGTCGTGCGTACCAAAGAGGCTAAGAAGAAGTAAGGTAACACTATGGATAAGAAATCTGCTCGTATCCGTCGTGCGACCCGCGCACGCCGCAAGCTCAAGGAATTGGGTGCGACTCGCCTGGTGGTACATCGTACCCCGCGTCATATTTACGCACAGGTTATCGCACCAAACGGTTCTGAAGTATTAGTTGCTGCATCTACTGTAGAAAAAACTATTACTGAGCAACTGAAGTATACCGGCAACAAAGATGCTGCCACTGCTGTAGGTAAAGCTATCGCAGAACGCGCATTGGAAAAAGGGATCACGAAAGTATCCTTTGACCGTTCCGGTTTCCAATATCATGGTCGAGTCCAGGCACTGGCAGATGCTGCCCGTGAAGCTGGCCTTCAGTTCTAAGGAAGAGGTTTAAGATGGCTCACATCGAAAAACAAGCTGGCGAACTGCAGGAAAAGCTGATCGCGGTAAACCGCGTATCTAAAACCGTAAAAGGTGGCCGTATCTTCAGCTTTACCGCACTGACAGTAGTTGGTGATGGTAACGGTCGCGTTGGTTTTGGCTACGGCAAAGCACGCGAAGTTCCGGCAGCGATCCAGAAAGCGATGGAAAAAGCCCGTCGCAACATGATGAATGTCGCGCTGAATAGCGGCACCCTGCAGCATCCTGTTAAAGGTGCTCATACGGGTTCCCGTGTGTTCATGCAGCCGGCTTCCGAAGGTACCGGTATTATTGCCGGTGGTGCAATGCGCGCCGTCCTGGAAGTTGCAGGGGTTCATAACGTATTAGCTAAAGCTTATGGTTCTACAAACCCAATTAACGTGGTTCGTGCAACTATTGATGCTCTGGCAAATATGAAATCCCCACAAATGGTCGCTGCCAAGCGTGGTAAATCCGTTGAAGAAATTCTGGGGTAATTAACCATGGCAAAGACTATTAAAGTTACACAAACTCGCAGTTCCATTGGCCGTCTGCCGAAGCATAAAGCTACTCTGCTTGGTCTGGGTCTGCGTCGTATTGGTCACACCGTTGAGCGCGAGGATACTCCTGCTGTACGCGGTATGATCAACCTGGTTTCCTACATGGTTAAGGTTGAGGAGTAAGAGATGCGTTTAAATACTCTGTCTCCGGCTGATGGTGCCAAACAAGCGCCTAAGCGTGTAGGTCGTGGTATTGGTTCTGGCCTGGGTAAAACCGCTGGTCGTGGTCACAAAGGTCAGAACTCACGTTCTGGCGGTGGCGTACGTCGTGGTTTTGAAGGTGGTCAGATGCCTTTATATCGTCGTTTGCCGAAATTCGGCTTCACCTCCCGCAAAGCTATGATCACGGCAGAAGTTCGTCTGTCTGAACTGGCTCTGGTGGAAGGCGACGTGATCGACCTGAACGCGCTGAAAGCCGCTAACGTAGTTGGTATCCAGATTGAATTCGCGAAAGTAATCCTTTCAGGCGAAGTCGGTCGTGCGGTAACTCTGCGTGGTTTGCGTGTCACCAAAGGCGCTCGTGTTGCTATCGAAGCTGCTGGCGGTAAAATTGAGGAATAAGTAGCAGATGGCTAAGCAACCGGGGTTAGATTTCCAAAGTGCCAAGGGTGGACTAGGCGAACTGAAGCGCAGACTTTTGTTTGTTATCGGTGCGTTGATTGTTTTCCGTATCGGCTCTTTTATTCCGATCCCTGGTATTGATGCCACTGTACTTGCCAAATTGCTCGAACAGCAAAGAGGCACCATCATTGAAATGTTTAACATGTTCTCTGGTGGTGCTCTTAGCCGTGCTTCTATCTTTGCTCTGGGAATCATGCCGTACATTTCGGCATCGATTATTATCCAGCTCTTAACGGTGGTTCATCCGGCGTTAGCAGAAATTAAGAAAGAAGGGGAGGCTGGCCGTCGTAAGATTAGTCAGTATACCCGCTACGGTACGCTGGTATTGGCAGTGTTTCAGTCGATCGGTATTGCTACCGGTCTTCCGAATATGCCTGGTATGCAGGGCTTGGTGTTAAATCCAGGCTTTGCGTTCTACTTTACTGCAGTAGTGAGCTTAGTTACCGGGACAATGTTCCTGATGTGGCTGGGTGAACAGATTACTGAACGAGGTATCGGTAACGGTATTTCAATCATTATCTTTGCAGGTATCGTAGCGGGTCTCCCGCCAGCAGTTGCCCATACTATCGAACAAGCTCGGCAAGGCGACCTGCACTTCCTCCTGTTGCTGTTGGTTGCAGTTTTAGTGTTTGCAGTGACTTTCTTTGTGGTGTTTGTTGAACGTGGCCAACGTCGTATTGTCGTTAACTACGCTAAACGCCAACAAGGTCGTCGTGTTTATGCAGCACAGAGCACGCACTTACCGTTGAAAGTGAATATGGCTGGGGTTATCCCTGCAATCTTCGCTTCCAGCATAATTCTGTTCCCAGCCACGATTGCATCATGGTTTGGGGGCGGGACTGGTTGGAACTGGCTGACTACGATTTCGCTGTATTTGCAGCCTGGACAACCGCTTTATGTGTTACTCTATGCGACTGCAATCATCTTCTTCTGTTTCTTTTATACTGCGCTGGTGTTCAACCCGCGTGAGACAGCAGATAACCTGAAGAAGTCCGGTGCATTTGTACCAGGAATTCGTCCGGGAGAGCAAACGGCGAAGTACATCGATAAAGTAATGACTCGCTTAACCTTAATTGGTGCGATGTATATTACTTTTATCTGCCTTATCCCGGAGTTCATGCGTGACGCGATGAAAGTTCCATTCTACTTTGGTGGTACTTCTCTACTCATCGTAGTCGTTGTCATTATGGACTTTATGGCTCAAGTGCAAACTCTGATGATGTCAAGTCAGTACGAGTCTGCATTGAAGAAAGCAAACCTGAAAGGCTACAACCGCTAATCTGGTGCGTTTGAGAAGTTACGGAGAGTAAAAATGAAAGTTCGTGCTTCCGTCAAGAAATTATGTCGTAACTGCAAAATTGTTAAGCGTAACGGTATCGTTCGCGTAATCTGCAGCGCAGAACCGAAGCATAAACAGCGTCAAGGCTGATTATCTCGCATATTTTTCTTGCAAAGTTGGGTTGAGCTGGCTAGATTAGCCAGCCAATCTTTTGTATGTAAGCAGCAATACTATTTGAGTATCCTGAAAACGGGCTTTTCAGAATGGTATTGCCGTATATAAATAGTAGGAGTGCATAGTGGCCCGTATAGCAGGCATTAACATTCCTGATCAGAAACATACCGTGATCGCATTAACTTCGATCTACGGCATCGGTAAAACCCGCTCACAGTCTATCTGTGCTGCATCCGGTATTGCTGAAAATGTTAAGATCAGTGAGCTGTCTGAAGAGCAAATCGAAAAACTGCGTGACGAAGTTGCCAAGTTCATTGTTGAAGGTGATCTGCGTCGTGAAGTCACCCTGAGCATCAAGCGTCTTATGGACCTTGGAACTTATCGTGGTTTGCGTCATCGTCGTGGTCTTCCAGTACGCGGTCAGCGTACCAAGACTAACGCACGTACCCGTAAGGGTCCGCGTAAACCGATCAAGAAATAATCGGGGTGATTGAATAAATGGCAAAGGCACCTGTTCGTACACGTAAACGTGTAAGAAAACAAGTCTCTGACGGCGTGGCTCATATCCATGCTTCTTTCAACAACACCATTGTTACCATTACCGATCGTCAGGGTAATGCTTTGGGTTGGGCAACAGCTGGTGGTTCCGGTTTCCGTGGTTCTCGTAAATCCACTCCGTTCGCAGCTCAGGTTGCAGCAGAGCGCTGCGCTGACGCAGTGAAAGAATACGGTATCAAGAATCTGGAAGTTATGGTTAAAGGACCTGGTCCTGGTCGTGAGTCTACTATCCGCGCGTTAAACGCGGCTGGTTTCCGCATCACTAATATTACTGATGTGACTCCTATCCCTCATAACGGTTGTCGTCCGCCGAAAAAGCGTCGCGTATAACGCTGCTTTTAGGTTTGTTGGAGAGAGAAAATGGCAAGATATTTGGGTCCTAAGCTCAAGCTTAGCCGTCGTGAGGGCACAGATTTATTCCTTAAATCTGGCGTTCGCGCGATCGATACCAAGTGTAAAATTGAACAAGCTCCTGGTCAGCATGGTGCGCGTAAACCGCGTCTGTCTGATTACGGTGTACAGTTACGTGAAAAGCAAAAAGTTCGCCGTATCTTCGGTGTTCTTGAGCGTCAGTTCCGTAACTATTATAAAGAAGCAGCACGCCTGAAAGGCAACACCGGTGAAAACCTGTTGCAACTCCTGGAAGGTCGTTTGGACAACGTTGTTTATCGTATGGGCTTCGGCGCTACTCGTGCGGAATCGCGCCAGTTAGTTAGCCACAAAGCTATCATGGTAAACGGTCGCGTTGTTAACATCGCTTCTTATCAGGTATCTCCGAATGACGTTGTCAGCATCCGAGAGAAAGCTAAAAAGCAATCTCGTGTGAAGGCCGCTTTGGAGTTGGCTGAACAGCGTGAAAAGCCGACTTGGCTTGAAGTTGATGCTGCTAAGATGGAAGGTGTGTTCAAGCGTATGCCTGAACGTACTGATCTGTCTTCCGACATTAACGAACACCTGATCGTCGAGCTTTACTCTAAGTAAAGCTTAGTACCAAAGAGAGGACACAATGCAGGGTTCTGTGACAGAGTTTCTAAAACCGCGCCTGGTAGATATCGAGCAAGTCAGTTCGACGCACGCCAAGGTGACCCTTGAGCCTTTAGAACGTGGCTTTGGCCATACTTTAGGCAACGCACTGCGCCGTATTCTGCTTTCATCCATGCCGGGTTGCGCGGTGACCGAGGTTGAGATTGATGGTGTACTGCATGAGTACAGCACCAAAGAAGGCGTACAGGAAGATATCCTGGAGATCCTGCTCAACCTGAAAGGGCTGGCGGTGAGAGTTCAAGGGAAAGATGAAGTTATTCTTACCCTGAATAAGTCTGGCATTGGCCCTGTGACTGCAGCCGACATTACCCATGATGGTGATGTCGAAATCGTCAAGCCGCAACATGTCATCTGCCATCTGACCGATGAGAACGCAGCTATTAGCATGCGCATCAAAGTTCAACGTGGTCGTGGATATGTACCGGCGTCTGCCCGAATTCATTCGGAAGAAGATGAGCGCCCAATTGGTCGTCTGTTAGTAGATGCATGCTACAGCCCTGTAGAGCGAATTGCCTACAATGTTGAAGCAGCGCGTGTAGAACAGCGTACTGATTTGGACAAGCTGGTTATCGAAATGGAAACCAACGGTACGATCGATCCTGAAGAGGCGATCCGTCGTGCGGCAACCATTCTTGCTGAACAACTTGAAGCTTTCGTTGATTTACGTGATGTACGTCAACCGGAAGTCAAAGAAGAGAAGCCGGAATTCGATCCAATCCTGCTGCGCCCTGTTGACGATCTGGAATTGACTGTCCGCTCTGCTAACTGCCTTAAAGCAGAAGCAATCCACTACATCGGTGATCTGGTACAGCGTACCGAGGTTGAGTTACTTAAAACACCTAACCTGGGTAAAAAATCTCTTACTGAGATCAAAGACGTACTTGCGTCCCGTGGTTTGTCACTAGGCATGCGCCTGGAAAACTGGCCACCAGCAAGTATTGCTGACGAGTAACCGGATCACAGGTTAAGGTTTTACTGAGAAGGATAAGGTCATGCGCCATCGTAAGAGTGGTCGTCAACTGAACCGTAACAGCAGCCACCGACAGGCTATGTTCCGTAACATGGCCGGCTCTTTGGTTCGTCATGAGATCATCAAGACGACCCTGCCGAAAGCGAAAGAGCTGCGTCGCGTTGTTGAGCCGCTGATTACTCTTGCCAAGACCGACAACGTTGCAAATCGTCGTCTGGCATTCGCCCGTACTCGTGATAACGAGATCGTGGCAAAACTGTTTAATGAACTGGGCCCGCGTTTCGCGAGCCGTGCCGGTGGTTACACTCGTATTCTTAAGTGTGGTTTCCGTGCAGGCGACAATGCGCCGATGGCATACATCGAGCTCGTTGATCGTGCAGAGTCAAAAGCAGAAGTAGCAACTGCTGAATAATCTGTAGATGCATGAAAAAACCGGGCTTGCCCGGTTTTTTTACATCTAAAATTTATCCCTTCCATAATTTCTTTCTCTGCGCCATTCTGAATTACCCTTGTTTTCGCGCTACTCTGTACTAATGAATCACATTTAATGTTGGCGAGGCTCTGCCATGTTTTTGGTTGATCAATGGGTGGAAAAATACATCAAAGAAGCGAGTGCTAGAGGCGAGTTCGAAAACTTATCTGGTAAAGGCAAGCCATTGGTTTTAGATGATGACAGTGCGGTGCCTGCAGAACTCCGGGTTGCTTATCGTATTCTCAAGAATGCGGGGTATTTACCTCCTGAGTTGCAAGATCGTAAGGAAGCTCTCGAGTTAGAACATATGCTTAGATGCTTGGCGCCGAATGATCCAGAGTTGTGCGTCATTGAGAAGCGCCTTCAACTGCTCAAGTTAAGATTGCAACGGTCGGGCATGAATACAGATTTTATTGATGGGTGTTATAACGACGCCATTAGAGGGAAATTTAAAGGTGAGTAAACATGTTTAAAATTGGCGAATTAGCCCGGCTCGCAAATGTTTCGAATGATACTGTTCGCTACTATGAAAAGCAGGGAATGATGAGTTCAGCACAACGTGACAGCTCGGGGTATCGTCAATATGATGACAATGATCTGCAAAGACTGCGCTTCATTCGGTACGCCAAATCAACAGGCTTCACTCTTGAAGCGATCAGAGAATTACTGTCGATTCGAATTGACCCCGCTCATCATACCTGCCAGGAATCAAAGTCGATTGTTGAGGAGCGGCTTGCAGAAGTTGAGCTCAAATTGAAGGAGCTTGAGCGCATGAAAGAATCGCTTCAGAGGTTGAGCAAGGCGTGCTGCGGTTCATCACACTCAAGCATCAGCTGTTCTATCCTCGAAGCTTTAGAGGACGGGGCTGGAAAAGTGACATTGAAATCCCTTTCACATGAAGAATGAACGCAGTATGATGCGGCGGTATTTTAGGCAGTTAATGATTAAACTGAGGAATTTATGAGTAACTACAAGCACCAAAAAGGCATTATTCAGGAAAATGCGTTACAAGCACTTTTGCATGATCCGCTCTTTAAGCAGCGAATAGAAAAGAATCTGAAGGGAAAAGGCAGTTACCGTCGCAAAGAAAAAAATGGAAAAGGGCGCTATCTGGAGGGCAGTGTTGAGTGTTTTACGAATATTCAACACTGCCCTTCATAAGTAAGCCGAATGAGGGTTCTGAGTCCCTTAGAATTTCGGTGTCTGTTGCTCTTTTAACAAGTCACGTATTTCTGCTAACAGTGTTTCTTCTGCGGTCGGTTTAGGCGGTGCAGCGGGTACATCTTCTTGTTTCCGACGCATCTTATTCATCAGTGTAATCGCACAAAAAATGGCTAATGCAACAATAATGAAATCAAAGATGTTCTGGATAAAGACACCGTAATGCATCACAACGGCAGGTACTGTGCCCTGCGCTTCCCGGAGTACCAGAGTAAACTGTTTGAAATCAACGCCACCGATAAGTAATCCCAGTGGCGGCATAATAATGTCAGCAACCAGTGATGATACTATTTTCCCAAATGCGGCACCGATGATGACACCTACCGCCAGGTCAACCACGTTGCCTCGCATGGCAAACTCACGAAACTCTTTCATAAAACTCATAAAATTCTCCTTGGCAAATTCAACAATTGTGTCAAACAAAGTAAAGACCATTTGTCGCGTCTTCGCTACAAAACTTATCTTCAGAAATCTATTTTAAACAAAACCTGTCGAGCTGTGTGCGTTATAAGAAGAACGGACTTGGCTGGAACAAACGCTCAACGTCTCTGACAAACTTCTTGTCGGTGATGAACATGACGACATGATCACCTTGTTGTATCCTGCTGTTTCCGTTAGCAATGATGACTTCATTACCGCGAACAATAGCCCCGATTGTTGTGCCAGGCGGAAGCTTAATTTGTTCGACAGTACGGCCAACTACCTTTGACGTAGTTTCATCGCCATGCGCAATCGCTTCGATCGCTTCAGCTACTCCCCGGCGCAATGATGAAACGCTCACAATATCTGCTTTTCTCACGTGACCCAGCAGAGCTGATATGGTGGCTTGTTGAGGTGAAATAGCGATATCAATGACGCTTCCTTGAACCAGGTCGACATAGGCGCTGCGTTGAATAAGCACCATGGCTTTCTTGGCGCCCATACGTTTGGCAAGCATGGCGGACATAATATTGGCTTCATCGTCATTGGTGATCGCGATGAATACATCTACTTGTTCGATGTGTTCTTCTGCCAGCAATTCCTGATCGGAGGCATCACCGTAAAACACGATAGTGTCTTGCAGAAGTTCCGCAAGTTCAGCGGCACGTTGCTGATCCCGTTCGATGAGTTTTACGCTGTAATTTTTCTCAAGCTTTTGTGCCAGCCCAGCTCCAACGTTACCACCACCTACAATCATGATTCGTTTGTAAGGCTTTTCAAGCCGCTGAAGTTCACTCATAACCGCACGTATGTGCTGAGAGGCAGCGACAAAGAACACTTCATCGCCTGCTTCTATAATTGTAGAACCCTGGGGACGTATCGGACGTTCGTGGCGGAATATCGCAGCAACGCGGGTTTCAATATGTGGCATGTGCTCACGCATTGATGAAAGGGCATTTCCCACCAGCGGACCACCGTAATAGGCTTTTACCGCAGCAATGCTGACTTTACCTTCGGCAAAGTTTACGACCTGAAGTGCGCCTGGATACTCAATCAGTTTGTAGATGTAGTCCGTGACTAACTGCTCAGGAGAAATCAAATGATCAATGGGCACCGCTTCAGGATTGAAGAGCTTTTCCGATTCACGGATATATTCAGTCGAGCGTATTCGGGCAATGCGATTGGGTGTGTTGAATAATGAATACGCTATCTGACAGGCCACCATATTAGTTTCATCAGAGTTTGTGACTGCCACTAACATATCGGCATCTTCGGCGCCGGCTTCGCGTAAAACGCGCGGGTGAGAGCCATGACCTTGCACGACGCGCAGATCGAACTTGTCCTGGAGCTGACGTAAACGAACGGTATTAGTATCAACAACGGTAATATCGTTGTTTTCGCCTACCAGGTTTTCGGCGAGCGTTCCGCCAACTTGCCCGGCACCGAGAATGATTATTTTCATATGACTCTCTGCTTTGCCTAAAAAGTATCAGCCTGAGTAGATAGCGCTAATGCAGACGTTTAACGTTTAATCAGTTTAGCGTAATAGAAGCCATCGCCGTCTTCAGCATGAGGCAGATTTTGTCGGCCTGGTTTTTCAGCTGAACCGGTTTCAACCAACATTGCATCGGGATGCGTTTGTAAAAAAGCAGAAATTTGTTCGCTGTTTTCATCTGGCAGAATTGAGCAAGTGGCATAAACCATCACACCCTGACTTTTCAGTCGCGGCCAGACGGCTTCCAGAATTTCTTTTTGCAGTTTTGCAAGTTCCGCAATATCACTATCACGGCGCAGCCATTTGATGTCCGGATGTCTGCGAATAACACCGGTAGCGGAACATGGAGCATCGAGAAGAATTTTATCGAAGACACGGTCGCCAGCCCAGTCTTGTGGCTCGCGGCCGTCACCTTGTTTGACTTCAGCACTCATTTTAAGGCGCTGGAGATTCTCATGGACCCGTTTTAGTCGCTGCTCGTCCACATCGATGGCTAACACATGCGCTTTAGGCGCTGCTTCCAAAATATGTGTGGTTTTTCCGCCCGGGGCGCAGCATAAATCGAGGATCATTTCTCCATCCTGCGGATCCAGCAGATCAACGCTACCCTGTGCCGATGCATCCTGAACTGTCACCCATCCTTCTGCGAATCCTGGCAGCAGGTTCACCTGGCAAGGTGTGACCAGACGAAGTGCATCGCGATACTCGTCATGCGCAATCGCCTCAATCTGAGCTTCGCTCAACAGGTGCAGATACTCATCCCGGGTATGATGCAGACGATTGACGCGTAACCACATCGGTGGTCTTTGGTTATTAGCATCAACGATATTTTCCCATTCTGCGGGATAGGCTTTCTTCAGACGATTTAACAGCCAGCTTGGGTGCAAATGACGGCTGTCATTATTAGCCATTTTCGGAAGTAACTCTTCCTGCTGTCGCTGGAACTGACGCAGAACACCGTTGATCAAACCTTTTAATTGTGGACGTTTTAGTGCTACAGCACCGTCAACTGTTTCTGCCAGCACGGCGTGTGCAGGGATACGGGTATGGATCAGCTGGTATAAGCCAACCATCAGTAAATAATGCAGAGTCCGTTGTTTACCCGTTAATGGTTTTGCCATGAGTTGCTGCAAACACCATTCCAGCTGAGGTAAAACCCTCAGCGTACCGAAACACAATTCCTGCAGTAATCCGCGATCTTTATCTGAGATGTTTTTCTGCAAACCGGGAAGAACGGTGGAAAGCGACAGACCTTTGTCTAATACCTGGCTAATAGCTTGCGCTGCAATACTACGGAGATTATAGGCTGTTTTCATAGTCAAAGAAGCTGAACAATATCAGCATTATCATGGGGATAAGGCCCGGCATTAAGCCGGGCGTAGTCGTAATGGTCAGGCTAAACGAGTGCCTGCGATAAACCATTCACGACGAGAGTTCAGCAAGTCCTGCGCGGACATGGCTTTTTTACCCGAAGGCTGGAGTTGGGTGATATTCAGGATACCGCTGGCGGTCGCAATCTGTATCCCTTTTTTATCTGCGGCGATAATGGTGCCCGGTAGCGCACCAGTTTCATCGGGCAAAGTGTCTGCCAGCCATACTTTCACCGGTTGGTCATCAATCATGAAATAACTGACAGGCCACGGGTTAAAGGCTCGGATGCAACGTTCAAGTTGCTCAGCAGAAAGCATCCAGTCTAAGCGAGCTTCTTCTTTACTGAGTTTTTCTGCGTAAGTGACATGCGCTTCATCCTGAACTTCCCGAAGAGCAGTGCCCTTTGCCAGCTGGTGTAGCGTTTCAAGCAACCCAGATGGGCCGAGTAATGCCAGTTTGTTATAAAGTGATGCGCTTGTATCTTCAGGCAAGATATCGCACTCGACCTTATGCAGCATGTCGCCGGTGTCCAGTCCCACATCCATCTGCATAATAGTGATGCCCGTTTTAGTATCTCCGGCCCACAGCGAACGTTGGATTGGTGCCGCACCGCGCCAGCGTGGAAGCAGAGAACCATGCACATTGATGCATCCCAGTCTCGGCATTTCCAGTACGGCTTTAGGCAAAATCAGCCCATAGGCAACAACAACCATGATGTCCGCTTCTAACGCGGAAACCAGCGTTTGATTTTCTTCGGGCCGCAAAGATTTAGGCTGGAAAACCGGAATGTTGTTGGCCTCTGCCAGCATTTTTACCGGGCTTGCAGTCAGCTTATTGCCACGGCCAGAGGGGCGATCAGGTTGGGTGAATACACCCACAACCTGATGTTCAGATGTCAAAAGCGCGTCAAGATGACGCGCTGCAAAATCGGGTGTACCGGCAAATATAATCCGCAAAGCAGTATCCTGTGTTACACGAATATTAGTCAGGCCGGGCGTTCAGCTTGGCCATCTTTTCCATTTTCTGACGGATGCGCTGACGTTTCAGTGGAGATAAGTAATCCACAAACAATTTACCGACCAGATGATCCATTTCATGTTGAATGCAGATCGCCAGCAAGTCGTCAGCTTCAAGTTCGAAGCTTTTGCCTTCACGGTCCAGAGCACGAATTTTCACTTTCTCAGCGCGTGGAACAAGGGCACGTTGATCTGGAATCGACAGGCAGCCTTCTTCAATGCCCGTTTCGCCGCTTTTTTCCAGCAACTCAGGGTTGATGAGCACCAGGCGCTCGTCACGATTTTCAGAAACATCAATGACAATAATACGCTGATGGATGTCGACCTGAGTCGCAGCCAGACCAATGCCTTCCTCTGCATACATGGTTTCGAACATATCATCCACGATTTGCTGGATTTTGGCGTCAACTACTTTGACCGGTTTTGCAGTAATGCGAAGCCGCTCGTCTGGGAAATGTAATATCTGTAATACGGACATATTTTTCTGGATCTTTATTCAATTGATTGAAGATATATAGTTTCTATTCTAGACATTTCTCGCTCCGATTGACAGCATCCTCTGCCAATTGAATCACTCGCTAAAAGGCATTGAAACGGAGCGCAGTAATGACACTACAGGAAGTATGGATACGTTTGTCTGCGGTGAAACGGCTCAGCGCTCATCGTGCTGAAGGGATTATCCAGGCTCTGTTTAGTCGGGGGGATTACACGAGGTCCGGGCTTTCTGGTTGCGGACTTTCACCTGAGCAGAGTGATGATTTCCTTCAAATCAACCGGCAATGGCTTTTAGCATCCCTGAAGTGGCTGGAAGGTGATAACCGCCATCTGGTTACCTTTGACAGTGAGTTTTATCCGCCTCTATTGGCACAGATATCGTCACCTCCGTTAATTCTTTTTGTCGAAGGACAAGCTGGACTGTTGTCATCCCCGCAGATTGCAATGGTTGGAAGTCGCCACTTCACCCATTATGGTGATCACTATGCGCAGGTTTTTGCCGGTGGATTAGTTTGCAGCGGGTTTACCGTCACGAGCGGACTTGCTCTGGGGATAGATGGCATCAGCCATAAAGCCGCTCTGGATTCAGACGGAAACACTGTCGCCGTGCTGGGTAGCGGATTAATGAACCGCTACCCAGCACGTCATTCCAAATTAGCCGACCGCATTCTGGCGCAAGGAGGCGCACTGGTGTCTGAGCATTTAGTCTCCATGCCTCCTATTGCCGCACACTTTCCTCGCAGAAATCGAATTATCAGTGGCCTGAGCGTGGGCGTTTTGGTGGTTGAGGCGACGCTGCGCAGTGGCTCGTTAATCACTGCCCGATTTGCGCTGGAGCAGGGCAGGGAAATATTTGCTTTACCGGGACCGCTGGGCAGTCTGACTTCAGAAGGAACGCACTGGCTTATCCGCCAGGGTGCTTATCTGGTCACCGAACCCAAGGATATCGCCGAGCATATGGGCAGCGGGTTGACATGGTTTCCGGTGCCTGTGGACTCATCATTGCGGCAAATTCCACAGGATGAGGAAATATGTGCCTCAGAGGCGATTTTTTATGCACAAGATGACGAAGTTGAATTGCCATTTGCTGATGTGTTGGCTAACGTAGAATATGAGGTGACATCTGTTGACGTCGTCGCCGAACGTGCCGGCCAACCTGTGCCAGAAGTGGTAGGTAAACTACTCGAGCTGGAGTTAGCAGGATGGATCGCAGCTGTATCCGGCGGCTATGTCCGAATTAAGAGGGCAGGCCATGTTCGACGTACTAATGTACTTATTTGAAACTTACATTCACAACGAAGCGGAGATGAATGTTGACGAGGATAGGTTAACGGATGACTTGACCGAAGCTGGTTTCCACCGGGCCGATATTCACAATGCGTTGAATTGGCTTGAAAAACTTGCGGATATGCAAGAGGGTGGAACCCCATCTTACATGCTGGATTCTGATCCTTCAGCATTACGAATCTACACCGATGAGGAAACAAACCGGTTAGATTGCATGTGTCGTGGTTTTTTATTGTTCCTCGAACAGATCAAAGTGTTGAATTTCGATACCAGGGAGATGGTTATCGATCGTGTTATGGCTCTGGACACTGAAGAGTTCGATCTTGAAGATCTTAAGTGGGTCGTGCTGATGGTTCTCTTTAATATTCCCGGATATGAAAGTGCGTATCAGCAAATGGAAGAGCTGTTATTTGAAGTTAATGAAGGTTATCTGCACTAACAGATAACAGGTAAAACATAGCGTATGACTAAAGCAGCACTTTTTGCTGAGAAGCAAAATGAATCCTGTCCGGAATGCGGGGCCGGTTTGGTGATCCGTAGTGGTCGCCACGGCCCCTTTCTCAGCTGTTCTTCTTATCCACAATGTCAGTATATTCGACCGCTCAAAGCGCAGGCTGACGGTCATATCGTCAAAGTACTGGATGGGCAGCACTGCCCAAAATGTGAATCGACACTGGTATTGCGTCAGGGCCGTTATGGAATGTTTATTGGATGTAGCCAATATCCCGAATGTGATCATATTGAAGTGATCGACAAACCTGAAGAAACCAGTCTGAGTTGTCCACAGTGCGGCAGCGGGCATCTGTTACAGCGCAAATCACGGTTCGGCAAAGTCTTTCATGCCTGTGATCGCTATCCTGATTGTCAGTTTGCTATTAATAATAAGCCTGTCGCGGGCGAGTGTGCGCATTGCCACTACTCCTTGTTAATGGAAAAGAAAACAGCGCACGGTATTAAATTATTTTGTGCCAGTAAATTATGCGGAAAAGCCGTACAAACGAAAGATAACCCAACAGATGAATAAAGAAGCTGAAAACTCATTTAGCGTAGTGCTTGAAGCACTGCGTCAACAACAAGTGATCGCGTACCCCACAGAGGCCGTCTTTGGTTTGGGATGCGACCCTGACAGTGAACGGGCAGTCGAAGCACTGCTGGCGCTAAAAAAACGTCCTAAAGACAAAGGGCTGATTTTAATTGCTGATAATTATCAGCAACTCCTCCCTTATATAGATGACTCTTTTTTAACTGAGCAACAACGTCAGACAATATGGTCCTCCTGGCCCGGCCCCGTCACCTGGGTAATGCCTGCTAAAGTCTCCACTCCTGACTGGCTTACCGGGCGTTTTTCCTCGCTCGCGGTTCGTGTTACGGATCATCCTCAGGTTAAAGAACTCTGCCAGAAATTTGGAAAGCCTCTGGTATCAACCAGCGCCAACCTCAATGGTGAGCCACCTTGTCGTTTCGCAGCAGAAGTTAGTCAGCAATTTGGGAATGAGTTTCCGGTTCTGGCGGGTAATGTCGGCGGAAGAGAAAATCCATCAGAAATCCGGGATGCCCTCACCGGGGATCTCATTCGCCAGGGCTAAGGATCGAGTTCATGCCATCTTTTGCAGTGTTTGGGAATCCGATTAGTCACAGCAAGTCACCAAGAATTCATGCACTTTTCGCCGCCCAGACGGGTATTGATCATACTTATGGAACGGTGTTGGCCCCGCACGAAGAGTTTGAGGAAACACTACGATCCTTTTTTCACGGTGGGGCCCAAGGGGCGAATATCACAGTCCCTTTTAAAGAGCGCGCATTTGCTGAGTGTGATGAACTGACCGATCGTGCGGCATTGTCTGGCGCGGTGAACACTCTGAAGAAACTTGAGGACGGGCGTCTGCTCGGGGATAACACCGATGGCATCGGTATGCTGAGCGATCTTGAACGGCTCAACCTCATCCGTAAAGGCGACCGGGTTCTGCTGATCGGCGCCGGCGGCGCGGCGCGGGGCGTCATTCTTCCGCTGCTGTCTTATGGTTGTTCTCTTGTCGTGACTAACCGGACGTTCGAGCGGGCACAGCATTTAAGCCATATTTTTGAAAGCAGAGGCGATATTCAGGCAATGCCATTGGAACAGCTGATGAACGAATCATTTGATTTGATCATCAATGCCACTGCCTCTGGTATTAAAGGTGAGATCCCAGCGATCCCCCAAGAAGTGATCACCTCGCAGACTCGCTTATACGATATGTACTATCAGGCCGGACTCACACCTTTTATCGAATGGGCGCAAAAGAAGGGAGTGACGCATTATGCAGATGGTTTGGGCATGCTGGTCGGGCAGGCAGCACATGCATTTCATCTTTGGCATGGTGTTATGCCTGAGATTGAACCCGTGCTGGCGCAATTGAAGCAGGATTTGCTGAGTTAATTTTGAAGCATGCCTGAAGAAAGATGCTTCAGGCATGAGAACCGTTTAATCATTTCTGGTCGGTAAGATACAGATCTTTCCAGGTAACATAGTTATTGGAAGAGTAAGTCAGTCCTGCAAGTTCTTCAGACGTCAGCTCCCGGATCTGCTTCACCGGACTTCCCAGATAAAGATATCCACTTTCAAGTCGCTTCCCTGGGGGGACCAGACTTCCTGCACCGATCATCACGTCATCTTCAATGATCGCCCCATCCAGCAGTATTGATCCCATTCCAACCAGTACCCGATTGCCGATGGTACAACCATGCAACATAGCTTTATGACCGACAGTGACATCCTCACCAATGATCAGCGGATGACCTTCCGGATTGTGACGAGACTGATGCGTGACATGCAATACGCTCCCATCTTGCACATTGGTTCTGCAACCGATGACAACGTGATTAACGTCACCACGAATCACAACCAATGGCCAGATACTGACATCGTCCGCGAGAGCAACATCACCAATGATGACGCTGGAGGGGTCAACCATGACGTTTTCCCCCAAGGTGGGCAATGATCCCTGATATGCACGTAATGCCTGAGACATGTTTAATTACCTCATAATTGGGTTTTAATCTTGGCAATATAGTTCGGGTATGAAGAAATACCAATTATGAGGTGCCTGGATCGGTTGTAAAACCCGCGGATCGAGTGAGATCTCCTCGATGGGGTTGAAAAACACGCAGTCGATCCTTTTTATCGAAATAAATGCTTGTGCAAAAAATACGGATCCCTATAATGCCGCTCCATCGACAGGGAACAACGTGAACAACATCACGAAGTAACCGGGTCGGAAAGATTAAAAACAGTGATGACCGGATGAAATAAACGGTTGACACTGAATGAGGAAAGCGTAA
>NZ_JBLZNY010000012.1:0-27304 GCF_049206505.1 Rahnella sp. EDr1-12 | reverse complement strand
ATACTCCATTCTTCAAAGGCTACCGTCCACAGTTCTACTTCCGTACAACTGACGTGACCGGTACTATCGAACTGCCAGAAGGCGTTGAGATGGTAATGCCTGGTGACAACGTGAACATGGTTGTTACCCTGATCCACCCAATCGCGATGGATGACGGTCTGCGTTTCGCAATCCGTGAAGGCGGCCGTACTGTAGGCGCTGGTGTTGTTGCTAAAGTTATCGCTTAATTGCCGATTGACTTTTTTGTCACTATACGTTGACGCAATACACACTAAAAGGGCATCATTCGATGCCCTTTTTTCTACGCTGTGGCGCGAGAACCTATCTCATCAGCGATTTATACGTCATAATCATTGGTGAGATAGGCTCTGAGATATAGCGTAAAACACCGAATTGCGCTCAAGTAGAGCATCGATCGGTTTGGTTTGCCTCGCAATGCGAGGCAAAGTTGTTTGTTCTGAATCATTGCGACGGGTTGGTTTATGAGTGCGAATACCGAGGCTCAAGGGAGCGGGCGCGGCCTGGAAGCGGTAAAGTGGCTGGTTGTTGCCGTTTTGTTGGTTGTAGCAATTGTAGGTAACTATTATTACCGTGCATACAGCCTGCCGTTACGCGCGTTAGCTGTAGTTGTTATTATCGCAATTGCAGGCGCAGTGGCATTATTGACCACTAAAGGCAAAGCGACGGTTGCGTTTGCTCGTGAAGCGCGCACCGAAGTACGTAAAGTCATTTGGCCAACGCGCCAGGAAACATTGCATACCACACTGATCGTTGCTGCGGTGACTGCCGTTATGTCTCTGATTCTGTGGGGGCTGGATGGAATTTTAGTCCGCCTGGTATCTTTCATTACTGGTCTGAGGTTCTAAATGTCTGAAGCACCTAAAAAACGTTGGTACGTCGTTCAGGCGTTTTCCGGCTTTGAAGGCCGCGTAGCGCAATCGCTGCGTGAGCACATCAAGTTACATGACATGGAAGAGCTGTTTGGCGAAGTCATGGTTCCAACTGAAGAAGTGGTTGAGATCCGTGGTGGCCAGCGTCGCAAGAGCGAGCGCAAGTTCTTCCCTGGCTATGTGCTGGTTCAGATGGTGATGAATGACGCCAGCTGGCACTTAGTTCGCAGTGTTCCTCGCGTGATGGGCTTCATTGGTGGGACATCTGACCGTCCTGCTCCAATCAGCGATAAAGAAGTTGATGCGATCATGAACCGCCTGCAACAAGTCGGTGATAAACCACGTCCTAAAACATTGTTTGAACCAGGTGAACTGGTACGTGTTAGTGACGGGCCGTTTGCAGACTTTAATGGTGTGGTTGAAGAAGTCGATTACGAAAAAAGCCGCCTGAAAGTGTCTGTTTCCATCTTTGGCCGTGCAACACCGGTTGAACTGGACTTCGGTCAGGTTGAAAAAGGCTAACAACAGCGTTCTATAATCATTAGAACAGATGTTGTACAGGGCGCGAAATTGAACTATAATTTCGCGCCTTTTGTTTTTATGTGCAGCCTCTGCGCGTAAAACTGTAAAGTACTACAAATAACGGGGAGCCTCTTCAAACAGGCGATATCACCCAAACGAGGATATTTACCATGGCCAAGAAAGTACAAGCCTACGTTAAGCTGCAAGTTGCAGCTGGTATGGCAAACCCAAGTCCGCCAGTTGGTCCAGCTCTGGGTCAACAAGGCGTGAACATCATGGAATTCTGTAAGGCGTTCAATGCTAAGACTGATAGCATGGAAAAAGGCCTGCCAATTCCTGTTGTTATTACTGTTTATTCTGACCGTTCTTTCACTTTTGTTACCAAAACCCCTCCTGCAGCAGTACTGCTGAAGAAAGCGGCTGGTATCAAGTCTGGTTCCGGCAAGCCGAACAAAGACAAAGTGGGTAAAGTAACGAGTGCTCAGGTTCGTGAAATCGCAGAAACCAAAGCTGCGGACATGACTGGTTCTGACGTTGAAGCGATGACTCGCTCCATCGAAGGTACTGCTCGTTCCATGGGCCTGGTAGTGGAGGATTAATAGATGGCTAAGCTGACCAAGCGCATGCGCGTGATCCGTGACAAAGTTGATGCTACTAAACAGTATGACATCACCGAAGCCGTTGCTCTGCTCAAAGAGCTGGCCACTGCTAAATTCGTAGAAAGCGTGGACGTTGCCGTTAACCTCGGCATCGACGCACGTAAATCTGATCAAAACGTTCGCGGTGCAACCGTTCTGCCACACGGCACCGGTCGTTCTGTTCGCGTTGCCGTCTTCGCTCAAGGTGCTAACGCTGAAGCTGCTAAAGCTGCAGGCGCTGAACTGGTAGGCATGGAAGATCTGGCTGATCAGATCAAAAAAGGCGAAATGAACTTCGACGTTGTTATCGCATCTCCAGATGCAATGCGCGTTGTTGGCCAATTAGGTCAGGTACTGGGTCCACGCGGCCTGATGCCTAACCCGAAAGTTGGTACTGTAACTCCTAACGTTGCTGAAGCGGTTAAGAACGCTAAAGCAGGTCAGGTTCGTTATCGTAACGACAAAAACGGCATCATCCATACCACTATCGGTAAGGTTGATTTCGAGTCAGACAAGCTGAAAGAAAACCTTGAAGCTCTGCTGATCGCGCTGAAAAAAGCGAAGCCTTCCCAGGCTAAAGGCGTTTTCATCAAGAAAGTAAGCCTGTCCACTACAATGGGCGCAGGTGTTGCTGTTGATCAAAGCGGCCTGAGCGCAGTAGTTAACTAATTAACTACCTGTGTTTATCGCTTTACGCGGGTGGTGGATTTGTATAGAATCTATCGCCCGTTGTTTCGTTAATGCGAAACCAAGAATTTTTCGGTTGGAGCCTGGCCTATCCAGGCCTCCGTCCAAGACCGCAGGTGTCCCGTAAGGGACTTAATCCTTCCTGCGTAGACGGTGACAGAGCCTGAAGAAAGTATTTCTTTTTTATTATTAATTAAGATTTGTCTTTGCTGGATTCTCTGCTCACCGTGTTTGAACGCTTGATATCGATCTCGATAACAAGTGATGTGAGTTCCGGGGATTTTCCCCGGCTAAATCCAGGAGCAAAAAGCTAATGGCATTAAATCTTCAAGACAAACAAGCGATTGTTGCTGAAGTCATCGAAGTAGCCAAAGGCGCGCTGTCTGCGGTTGTTGCGGATTCCCGTGGCGTAACTGTAGATAAAATGACTGAACTGCGTAAAGCAGGTCGTGAAGCTGGCGTTTACATGCGTGTTGTTCGTAACACCTTGATGCGTCGCGTCGTAGAAGGTACTCAGTTTGAGTGCCTGAAAGACACGTTTGTCGGTCCAACCTTGATTGCATTCTCTACTGAACACCCAGGCGCTGCTGCCCGTCTGTTCAAAGATTTCGCTAAAGCGAATGCAAAATTTGAGGTTAAAGCTGCGGCCTTTGAAGGTGAGTTTATCTCTGCGGCTCAAATCGACCGCTTGGCAACTCTGCCTACTTACGAAGAAGCAATCGCACGCCTGATGGCAACCATGAAAGAAGCCTCTGCAGGCAAATTGGTTCGCACTCTGGCTGCTGTACGCGATCAGAAAGAAGCTGCTTAATCAGCCTTTTTTATCTCGTTCATTTGCTTACGTATAAACTATTTCTGAATTCTAGGAACACTTGAAATGTCAATCACTAAAGAACAAATCATTGAAGGCGTTGCAGCTCTGTCTGTAATGGAAATCGTTGAACTGATCTCCGCTATGGAAGAAAAATTCGGCGTTTCTGCTGCTGCTGCTGTTGCAGGTCCTGCTGCTGCTGCTGAAGCTGTTGAAGAAAAAACTGAGTTCGACGTTGTTCTGGCTGCTGTTGGCGCGAACAAAGTTGCAGTTATCAAAGCTGTTCGTACCGCGACTGGCCTGGGTCTGAAAGAAGCAAAAGACCTGGTTGAGTCTGCTCCAGCAGCTCTGAAAGAAGGCATCAGCAAAGACGACGCTGAAGCTCTGAAAAAATCTCTGGAAGAAGCTGGTGCTTCTGTTGAAGTTAAGTAAGTTTAACTTCCCGGAGTGCAGTCTGTCCTAACAGACTGATGGCTGGTGACTTTTTAGTCACCAGCCTTTTTGCGCTATAGAGTGTCAGTGGTGTTTCACACTGTTTGAGCACTGAACTACTCTAATATCTCTTCTTGAGACGCCTTAATATATTGATGCCGCTTGCTATGGCTCATCCATAGATAATGCACAACGAAATGATTTAAGAGTGATAGAAACAGATATTGCGGAAAGCGTTTCTGCTTTCCGATCGACATAAACGGTGTTGCATGAACTGTCCTTCTCAGGGCAGACAAGATTGGGTCACTGATCAGCGAGCTGAGGAACCCTATGGTTTACTCCTATACCGAGAAAAAACGCATTCGTAAGGATTTTGGTAAGCGTCCACAAGTTTTGGACATTCCCTTTCTCCTTTCTATCCAGCTTGACTCGTTCCAGAAGTTTATCGAGCAAGATCCGGAAGGCCAGCACGGTTTGGAAGCTGCATTCCGTTCTGTATTTCCTATCAAAAGCTACAGCGGCAATTCTGAGCTGCAATACGTTAGCTACCGTCTTGGTGAGCCAGTATTCGACGTTAAAGAATGCCAGATCCGTGGTGTAACTTTCTCCGCGCCATTGCGTGTGAAACTGCGTCTGGTTATCTACGAGCGTGAGGCACCAGAAGGTACGGTCAAAGACATCAAGGAACAAGAAGTCTATATGGGCGAAATTCCGCTCATGACCGAAAATGGTACCTTTGTGATTAACGGTACTGAGAGGGTTATCGTATCTCAGCTTCACCGTAGTCCAGGTGTATTCTTCGACAGTGATAAGGGTAAAACCCACTCCTCGGGTAAAGTGCTGTACAACGCACGTATCATCCCTTATCGCGGTTCATGGTTAGATTTCGAGTTTGACCCGAAAGATAACCTGTTTGTACGTATTGACCGTCGCCGTAAATTGCCAGCGACCATCATTCTGCGTGCATTAAGCTATACCACAGAGCAGATCCTTGACCTGTTCTTTGAAAAGGTGACTTACCAGATCCGCGACAACAAGTTGCAGATGGAGCTGGTACCTGAGCGCCTGCGTGGTGAAACAGCCTCGTTTGATATCGAAGCTGACGGCAAAGTCTATATCGAGAAAGGCCGCCGTATCACTGCCCGCCATATTCGTCAGCTTGAAAAAGACGACATTCAGCGCATCGAAGTTCCTGTTGAGTACATCGCAGGGAAAGTAGTTGCTAAAGACTACATCGACACCAATACCGGTGAGCTGATTGTTCCTGCGAATATGGAATTGTCTCTGGATTTACTGGCTAAACTGAGCCAGGCCGGACACAAAACCATTGAAACGCTGTTCACCAACGATCTCGACCATGGCGCGTACATGTCCGAGACAATCCGCGTCGACCCAACCAGCGATCGCCTGAGCGCGCTGGTTGAGATCTATCGCATGATGCGTCCTGGTGAACCACCAACGCGTGAAGCAGCTGAAACTCTGTTCGAGAACCTGTTCTTCTCCGAAGATCGTTACGACCTGTCTGCTGTAGGTCGTATGAAGTTCAACCGTTCTCTGCTGCGTGATGAAATCGAAGGTTCAGGTATCCTGAGCAAAGACGACATCATCCAGGTCATGAGAAAGCTGATCGGCATTCGTAACGGCCAGGGCGAAGTGGATGATATTGACCACTTGGGCAACCGTCGTATTCGTTCTGTCGGCGAAATGGCTGAAAACCAATTCCGTGTAGGTTTGGTTCGTGTTGAGCGTGCTGTTAAAGAGCGTCTGTCTCTTGGTGACCTCGATACACTGATGCCTCAGGACATGATCAACGCGAAGCCAATTTCGGCTGCGGTGAAAGAGTTCTTCGGTTCAAGCCAGCTGTCACAATTTATGGACCAGAACAACCCGTTGTCTGAGATTACGCACAAACGTCGTATCTCTGCATTGGGCCCGGGCGGTTTGACCCGTGAACGTGCTGGCTTTGAAGTTCGAGACGTACACCCGACGCACTACGGTCGCGTATGTCCAATCGAAACGCCAGAAGGTCCAAACATCGGTCTGATCAACTCCTTGTCTGTGTATGCACAGACCAATGAGTATGGTTTCCTGGAAACCCCTTACCGCCGTGTGCGTGAAGGTATGGTTACCGATGAAATTAACTACCTGTCTGCCATCGAAGAAGGCAACTTTGTTATCGCTCAGGCGAACTCCAACCTGGATGACGAAGGCCACTTCCTGGAAGATTTAGTCACTTGTCGTAGCAAAGGCGAATCAAGCCTGTTTAGCCGCGATCAGGTTGACTACATGGACGTTTCCACCCAGCAGATCGTCTCCGTTGGTGCTTCTCTGATTCCATTCCTGGAACACGATGACGCCAACCGTGCATTGATGGGTGCGAACATGCAACGTCAGGCAGTTCCAACTCTGCGTGCTGATAAGCCGCTGGTGGGTACTGGTATGGAACGTGCTGTTGCGGTTGACTCCGGTGTTACTGCCGTAGCTAAACGCGGTGGTACAGTTCAGTACGTTGATGCATCCCGTATCGTTATTCGTGTAAACGAAGATGAGATGAATCCAGGCGAAGCAGGTATCGACATTTATAACCTGACTAAGTACACCCGTTCTAACCAGAACACCTGCATCAATCAGATGCCGTGTGTGAATCTGGGCGAACCAATCGAGCGCGGCGACGTGCTGGCAGATGGTCCGTCAACAGATCTGGGCGAACTGGCACTGGGTCAGAACATGCGTGTCGCGTTCATGCCTTGGAACGGTTACAACTTCGAAGACTCCATCTTGGTCTCCGAACGTGTAGTGCAGGAAGACCGCTTCACCACTATCCATATCCAGGAACTGGCATGTGTGTCACGCGACACCAAGTTAGGGCCTGAAGAGATCACTGCAGACATCCCGAACGTGGGTGAAGCTGCACTTTCTAAACTGGATGAATCCGGTATCGTTTATATCGGTGCTGAAGTGACCGGTGGTGACATTCTGGTTGGTAAGGTGACGCCTAAAGGTGAAACCCAGCTGACGCCAGAAGAGAAACTGCTGCGTGCGATCTTCGGTGAGAAAGCGTCTGACGTTAAAGACTCTTCTCTGCGTGTACCAAACGGCGTTTCCGGTACGATTATTGACGTTCAGGTCTTCACCCGCGATGGCGTGGAAAAAGACAAACGTGCGTTAGAAATCGAAGAAATGCAGCTGAAACAGGCTAAGAAAGACCTGACTGAAGAGCTGCAAATTCTGGAAGCTGGTCTGTTTGCACGTATCCAGTCTGCGCTGGTTGCTGGCGGTGTTGAAGCTGACAAGCTGGGCAAATTGCCTCGCGATCGTTGGTTAGAACTGTCACTGACTGACGAAGACAAACAGAATCAGTTGGAACAGCTTGCTGAACAGTACGACGAACTGAAATCCGAGTTTGAGAAAAAACTCGAAGCTAAGCGTCGTAAGATCACTCAGGGCGATGACCTGGCACCAGGTGTGCTGAAAATCGTTAAAGTGTATCTGGCCGTTAAACGTCAGATCCAACCTGGTGACAAAATGGCAGGCCGCCACGGTAACAAAGGTGTTATCTCCAAGATCAACCCGATCGAAGATATGCCTTACGATGAAAACGGAACTCCTGTTGATATCGTACTGAACCCGTTGGGCGTTCCATCACGTATGAACATTGGTCAGATTTTAGAAACCCACCTGGGTATGGCTGCGAAGGGTATTGGTGAAAAAATCAATGCCATGCTGAAGAAACATGAAGAAGTTTCTAAGCTGCGCGAGTTCATCCAGCGTGCCTATGATCTGGGCGACGACGTACGTCAGAAAGTAGATCTGACCACCTTTACCGATGACGAAGTATTGCGTCTGGCTGAGAACCTGAAAAAAGGTATGCCAATCGCAACACCAGTCTTCGACGGTGCGAAAGAGACAGAGATCAAGCAATTGCTTGAAATGGGCGGAATCCCAACCTCTGGCCAGATCACACTGTTTGACGGCCGTACCGGCGAGCAATTCGAGCGCCAGGTTACCGTCGGCTACATGTACATGCTGAAACTGAACCACCTGGTTGACGATAAAATGCACGCGCGTTCTACCGGTTCTTACAGCCTCGTTACTCAGCAGCCGCTGGGTGGTAAAGCTCAGTTCGGTGGTCAGCGCTTCGGTGAGATGGAAGTATGGGCACTGGAAGCATACGGTGCCGCGTATACCCTGCAGGAAATGCTGACTGTTAAGTCCGATGACGTGAACGGCCGTACCAAGATGTATAAAAACATCGTGGATGGCGATCACCGGATGGAACCAGGCATGCCGGAATCCTTCAACGTATTGTTGAAAGAAATCCGCTCTCTGGGTATCAACATCGAGCTGGAAGACGAGTAAGTACTCGAATTCGCATTGATCACAGGGGCACCTGCCTGTTTAGCAATAGACAGCAGGTGCCTAACAGGTCTAACCCGACGGGAGCCAATCCGTGAAAGACTTACTAAAGTTTCTGAAAGCGCAAACTAAGACCGAAGAGTTTGATGCGATCAAAATTGCTCTGGCATCGCCAGACATGATCCGTTCTTGGTCTTTTGGTGAAGTTAAGAAGCCAGAAACCATTAACTACCGTACGTTCAAACCAGAACGTGACGGCCTTTTCTGTGCCCGTATCTTCGGACCAGTAAAAGACTACGAATGCCTGTGCGGTAAGTACAAGCGTTTAAAACATCGCGGCGTGATCTGCGAGAAGTGCGGCGTTGAAGTGACCCAGACTAAAGTACGCCGTGAGCGTATGGGCCACATCGAACTGGCTTCCCCGACTGCACACATCTGGTTCCTGAAATCGCTGCCATCGCGCATCGGTTTGCTGTTGGATATGCCACTGCGTGACATCGAACGTGTTCTGTACTTCGAATCCTATGTGGTTATCGAAGGCGGCATGACTAACCTCGAAAAACGCCAGATCCTGACTGAAGAGCAGTATCTGGATGCGTTGGAAGAGTTTGGTGATGAGTTCGACGCGAAGATGGGTGCGGAAGCTATTCAGGCCCTGTTGAAAAACATGGATCTGGAAGCAGAGTGCGAGCAACTGCGTGAAGAGTTGAACGAAACTAACTCCGAAACCAAACGTAAAAAGCTGACCAAGCGTATCAAGCTGCTGGAAGCGTTCGTTCAGTCTGGTAACAAACCAGAGTGGATGATCCTGACCGTGCTGCCGGTACTGCCGCCAGACTTGCGTCCATTGGTTCCGTTGGACGGCGGCCGTTTCGCTACGTCGGATCTTAACGATCTGTATCGTCGCGTTATCAACCGTAACAACCGTCTGAAACGCCTGCTGGATCTGGCTGCGCCAGATATCATCGTACGTAACGAAAAACGTATGCTGCAAGAAGCGGTAGATGCTTTGCTGGATAACGGCCGTCGCGGTCGTGCAATCACCGGCTCTAACAAGCGTCCGCTGAAATCTCTGGCAGACATGATTAAAGGTAAACAGGGTCGTTTCCGTCAGAACTTGCTGGGTAAACGTGTCGACTACTCTGGTCGTTCCGTTATCACCGTAGGTCCATACCTGCGTCTGCACCAGTGTGGTCTGCCGAAGAAAATGGCACTGGAACTGTTCAAACCGTTCATTTACGGCAAGCTGGAACTGCGTGGCCTGGCCACCACCATCAAAGCCGCGAAGAAAATGGTTGAGCGCGAAGAAGCTGTCGTTTGGGATATCCTGGACGAAGTTATCCGCGAACACCCGGTACTGCTGAACCGTGCACCAACCCTGCACCGTTTGGGTATCCAGGCGTTTGAACCGGTTCTGATCGAAGGTAAAGCAATTCAGCTGCACCCGCTGGTTTGTGCGGCATATAACGCCGACTTCGATGGTGACCAGATGGCTGTTCACGTACCGTTGACGCTGGAAGCTCAGCTGGAAGCGCGTGCGTTGATGATGTCTACCAACAACATCCTGTCACCTGCGAACGGCGAGCCAATCATCGTTCCTTCTCAGGACGTTGTATTGGGTCTGTATTACATGACCCGTGACTGTGTTAACGCCAAAGGCGAAGGCATGGTTCTGACCGGTCCTAAAGAAGCTGAGCGTATTTACCGCGCCGGTTTGGCCTCTCTGCATGCGCGTGTCAAAGTGCGTATCACTGAAGAGATCAAAAATACCGAAGGCGAAGTTACGCACAAGACGTCGATTATCGACACGACTGTAGGTCGCGCCATCCTTTGGATGATCGTACCTAAAGGTCTGCCGTTCTCCATCGTCAACCAGCCTCTGGGCAAAAAAGCTATCTCCAAAATGCTGAACACCTGTTACCGCATTTTGGGCCTGAAGCCGACCGTTATTTTTGCTGACCAGATCATGTACACCGGTTTTGCTTACGCTGCCCGTTCAGGCGCGTCAGTCGGTATCGATGACATGGTAATCCCTGCGAAGAAAGCAGAGATCATCGAAGAAGCAGAAACCGAAGTTGCTGAAATCCAGGAACAGTTCCAGTCTGGTCTGGTAACTGCTGGCGAACGCTATAACAAAGTGATCGACATCTGGGCTGCGGCCAACGAACGTGTTGCTAAGGCAATGATGGAAAACTTGTCTGTTGAAGACGTCGTCAACCGTGACGGTGTTGTTGAACAGCAGGTTTCCTTCAACAGTATCTTTATGATGGCCGACTCCGGTGCGCGTGGTTCTGCTGCACAGATTCGTCAGCTGGCCGGTATGCGTGGCCTGATGGCGAAACCAGATGGTTCCATCATTGAAACGCCAATCACCGCGAACTTCCGTGAAGGTCTGAACGTACTCCAGTACTTCATCTCTACTCACGGTGCGCGTAAAGGCTTGGCGGATACCGCACTGAAAACGGCTAACTCCGGTTATCTGACCCGTCGTCTGGTTGACGTGGCGCAGGATCTGGTTGTGACCGAAGACGACTGTGGAACTCACGAAGGCATCATGATGACTCCGGTCATCGAAGGTGGCGACGTTAAAGAACCACTGCGTGAACGTGTACTGGGTCGTGTGACTGCAGAAGATATCCTCAAGCCGGGTACGGCGGATATCCTGGTTCCACGTAACACCCTGCTTCACGAGAAGACGTGTGATCTGTTAGAAGAGAACTCCGTCGACAGCGTGAAAGTACGTTCAGTCGTAAGTTGCGAAACTGACTTTGGTGTGTGTGCAAACTGCTACGGTCGCGACCTGGCACGTGGTCACATCATCAACAAAGGTGAAGCGATCGGTGTTATTGCAGCACAGTCCATCGGTGAGCCGGGTACCCAGCTGACGATGCGTACGTTCCACATCGGTGGTGCGGCATCTCGTGCGGCAGCAGAATCCAGCATTCAGGTTAAGAACACCGGTACCATTAAACTGAGCAACCACAAGCACGTTAGCAACTCTAACGGCAAACTGGTTATCACTTCCCGTAACACTGAGCTGAAATTGATCGACGAATTCGGTCGTACCAAAGAAAGCTATAAAGTGCCTTACGGTTCCGTGATGGGCAAAGGTGATGGCGCATCTGTTAACGGCGGCGAAACCGTTGCTAACTGGGATCCGCACACCATGCCAGTTATCAGTGAAGTGAGTGGTTTCATTCGCTTTGCCGATATGGTTGATACTCAGACCATTACACGTCAGACAGATGACCTGACCGGTTTGTCTTCTCTGGTAGTTCTGGATTCTGCAGAGCGTACCGGTAGCGGTAAAGACCTGCGTCCGGCACTGAAAATCGTTGATGCTAAAGGCGACGACGTATTGATCCCAGGTACAGATATGCCTGCTCAATACTTCCTGCCAGGTAAAGCGATTGTTCAGCTGGAAGATGGTACGCAGATCCACTCTGGTGACACCCTGGCGCGTATTCCTCAGGAATCCGGCGGTACCAAGGACATCACCGGTGGTCTGCCACGCGTTGCTGACCTGTTCGAAGCACGTCGTCCGAAAGAGCCTGCAATCCTTGCTGAAATCAGCGGGATCATCTCCTTCGGTAAAGAAACCAAAGGCAAACGTCGTCTGGTAATTTCTCCGTTGGATGGCAGCGATGCTTACGAAGAAATGATCCCTAAATGGCGCCAGCTGAACGTGTTCGAAGGCGAAATTGTGGAACGTGGTGACGTCGTATCCGACGGCCCTGAGTCTCCGCACGACATTCTGCGTCTTCGTGGTGTTCACGCGGTTACCCGCTACATCACCAACGAAGTGCAGGAAGTTTACCGTCTGCAAGGCGTTAAGATTAACGATAAACACATCGAAGTTATCGTTCGTCAGATGTTGCGTAAAGGCACCATCGTTAGCGCTGGTGGCACAGACTTCCTGGAAGGCGAGCAGGCAGAAATGTCTCGCGTTAAAATCGCTAACCGTAAGCTGGAAGCTGAAGGCAAAATCACGGCAACATTCAGCCGTGACCTGCTCGGTATCACCAAAGCATCTTTGGCGACCGAATCCTTCATCTCCGCTGCGTCGTTCCAGGAAACCACGCGCGTTCTTACCGAAGCGGCAGTTGCCGGTAAGCGTGATGAACTGCGTGGCCTGAAAGAGAACGTTATCGTGGGTCGTCTGATCCCAGCCGGTACCGGTTACTCTTACCATCAGGAACGTGCTCGTCGTAAAGCACAGGGTGAAGTGCCAGTTGTACCGCAGGTAAGCGCGGATGAAGCAACGGCTAACCTGGCTGAACTTCTGAACGCAGGTTTCGGTAACAGCAACGACGAGTAATCGTCTTCTGTCGAAACGCATAAAGCCGCTCCTTAGGGAGCGGTTTTTTTTTGCCTGAAATCAGAGAAGATGATGTTGAGGGAGTCAAAGAGGTGCCGGAACAAGGTACTGGACAGATACTCTGTTCCGGCTGTTTTGGAAGCAGCGCCGGGATGAATGGCGCCGGCCGGTTGCGAATGTGCAGCGGCAAACGCACAGTAATACTCCCGCCAGAGATGCGCGAGAGGCAAAAACGGTTTATGGAATTCGCATTCCTGAGAGATTACTGGTTTGCTTTCCACCGACATTTTCCTGCGAGGCGCGCCCCAAAAAACTGTCCCAGTCTTTCCACACCGGCTGAAGCCCTGCCAGAGTTAATGCGGCAGCCACACTTTGCGGCGAGCGATTGTCATGAGGCGCGAATTGTTCCAGTTCAGGATGATCGTCAGCATACCCGCCTGGCTGCGTTTTCGATCCGGCGCTGACGGTGTTGATCGCCAGTGGAATGACGTGATCGCGAAAGTAGGGCGATTCACGTGTCGACAAGGAAAGCTCGACGTCGGGAGCAAGCATCCTGAATGCGCAAATCAGTTGTACCAGCTGATTTTCTTCCAGCAGCGAGGCCGGTTCGATTCCGCCGGTACATGGGCGCAATCTCGGAAACGCCACCGAATAGCGGCTTTGCCAGTAAGTTTGTTGCAGATACAACAAATGCTCCGCCACCATATAACTGTCTGTCCGCCAGTTTCCTGAAAGCCCGAACAGCGCGCCCAGCCCGATTTTATCGATTCCCGCCTGACCGAGCCGGTCCGGTGTTTCCAGTCGCCAGAAGAAATCCTGCTTCTGCCCGCGCAGATGATGCAAGGCATACGTCGGCGCGTGATAGGTTTCCTGATAAACCAGCACGCCGTCCAGCCCCAGCATTTTCAGCTCGGCATATTCTTCCTGTTGCAGCGGCTGAACCTCGATCATCAGCGAATCAAAATGACTTCTGATCGTGGGGAAATGACGGCGGAAATAATCCATGCCGACTTTCCCTTTATGTTCGCCAGTGACCAGCAACAGATGTTTGAAGCCCAGCGCATTCAGCGCTTCACATTCCCGCCTGATTTCATCTTCATCCAGCGTTTTACGTTTGATTTTGTTGCTCATCGAAAAGCCGCAATACGTACATTCGTTGGCGCAAAGATTGGATAAATACAGCGGCGCGAAGAAATTCACCGTATTGCCGAACCGCTGGCGCGTGAGCTGTTGCGCGCGTTGCGCCATAGATTCGAGATAAGGCAGCGCTGCCGGAGAAATCAGCGCCATAAAATCTTCCCGGTCGATCTTATTCCGGCTGAGCGCCCGTTCGACATCACGTGCGGTTTTACTGTTGATACGCAGGGAAAGGTCATCCCAGTCGAGCGTTGACCAGATATCCGTAAAGTTGCTCATGACGCCGCCTGCGGGGTTGTGAGGAAACCGGTCAGCGGGCTGGATGCGCTGGCGTGTCGCTGTCTGCCACCTAAACCGCTTTGTCGGGCGAGCACGCCTGCCTCAACCGCCAGCCGGAACGCTGTTGCCATCGCGACCGGATCGCCAGCGACGGCAATCGCGGTATTGACCAGTACCGCATCAGCCCCCATTTCCAGTGCTTCAGCAGCCTGGCTCGGCGCCCCAATTCCTGCGTCGACGACCACCGGAATCCGCGACTGCTCGATGATAATGTGCAGAAATTCGCGGGTTTGCAGCCCCTGATTGGAACCGATCGGCGCGCCGAGTGGCATAACGGCGGCGCAACCCGCTTCCTCCAGACGCTTGCACAGCACCGGGTCCGCGCTGCAATACGGCAATACCACGAATCCCTGTTTCACCAACGTCTCTGCGGCTTTCAGCGTTTCAACGGCATCGGGCAGCAGATATTTTACGTCGGGATGAATTTCCAGTTTTATCCAGTTCGTCCCCAGGGCTTCTCTTGCCAGTTGCGCGGCAAATATGGCTTCCTCTGCCGTTTTGGCCCCGGAAGTATTGGGCAGCAAACGGACACCAAGCTGTTGCAGCGGCGCAAGGATGTCATCTCCGCCACGGCGAAGGTCCACGCGTTTCATCGCCATCGTCACCAGCTGAGAACCGGACGCTGCCAGTGCCTGTTGCATCAGCGTGGCGCTGGCAAATTTTCCTGTTCCCGTGAACAGGTGCGAGGTGAAGGTGGTATCAGCAATTTTTAACATGTCATCCTCCGGCAATGGCCTGAAAGAGCAATATTTCATCGCCGTCTTCCAGTAAGTGAGACGACCAGCTATCCCGCGGAATAATGACCTGATTAACCGCCAGCGCGCAGCCGGCCGGATTTAACGTCAGTTCACTGAGCAGGGTGAGTAAGGTGAGCGGCTGACTGAACGGGTGTGATTCATCATTGACGAAAATGTTCACGCGTGGCCTCCGCAGACGGCACAGCCGGATGACCGTGTAAGTTGCAGCGAACGCCAGTTTTGCGTTTTACCGTCGAACAGCCGCAGCTTTCCGTTCAATGTGCTGGGCAAACCCGCCAGTATTTTCAGGGCTTCCAGCGCCTGTAACGTGCCGATGGTGCCAACGACCGGCCCAAGCACGCCGGAAGTGCGGCAGTTACGCTGCACGGTTTCCCGATCCGGATAGAGACAGGCATAACAGCCATGCGCGTAGGGTGTCTGAATGACCAGTAACTGCCCGCTGAATCCGACGGCACTGCCGCTGATTAACGTTTTGCCGGTATCCACGCAGGCTTTGTTGACCGCGTGTCGGGTTTCCATATTGTCGCTGCAATCCAAAACGACATCGGCACCCGCAACGGCCTGCTGCAATGCCTCCCCGGTCAGCCTTTGAGTGAGAGCAATGATTTCACATAACGGATTAAGGCGTAGCAATTCGCGCTTTGCCACTGTGGCTTTGGGCTGATCCAGATCTGCGGTACGGTAAAGAATTTGTCTTTGCAGATTAGTGAGATGGACCTGATCGTCATCGGCCAGAAACAGCGTGCCAACGCCCGCTGCCGCCAGATACAAGGCGGCGGGAGAGCCCAAACCGCCAAGCCCGACAATCAGCACTTTGGCGGCCTGCAATTTTTCCTGCGCCTGCGGGCCGAATTCCTCCAGCATCAGTTGGCGGCTGTAGCGCATAAAAGCCGCATCGTTAAGCATCTTCCGGCACCTTGCTGGCGCATAAGGCCAGCAGTTCGGCGGTGGCGGCTCGCCAGTCTGCCGCCTGGGTAATCGCGCTGACCACGGCGATGCTGCCGACACCGCAATCGAGAACCGACGGCGCGCGTTCAATGCTGATACCACCGATGGCTACCGTCGGAAAACTGCCGTCGAGTTGCTTAATGTGTCGGGTCAGTTCTGCCAGACCCTGCGGGGCAGACGGCATATCTTTGGTTTGTGTCGGGAAGATATGCCCGAGAGCGATGTAAGACGGGTTGACCGCCACGGCACGCGCCAGTTCTGCGTCGTCATGCGTCGAAACGCCCAGGCGCAAACCGGCCTGATAAATGGCCGGCAAATCGGCAGTGTCCAGATCCTCCTGCCCGAGATGCACGCCGTATGCCTGATGTTTTACTGCCAGTCGCCAGTAATCATTGATGAATAACCGCGCCTGATATTTTTTCCCCAGCGCGATGGCCTCGATAATCGCCGGTTCGACTTCCTCATCGGGTAAGTCTTTCACCCGCAGTTGCAGCGTTTTAACGCCCGCCTCCAGCAGGCGGGCAATCCATTCCACGGTATCAACGACCGGATATAAACCGAGATGGAAGGGAACGGCTGGAAAAGACTGAGCGGACTGATTCATTTGTTGATCTCCGTGGCAGGGTGGTAAAGCTCACTGCCTCGTGAACGGAATTCAGCAGACATCTGTGCCATTCCTGATTCCACGATCTCAACCGGCTGCGCCTGAGCTTCCAGTGCGGCGGCGTAATCGCGCACTTCCTGCGTGATTTTCATAGAGCAGAATTTCGGGCCGCACATTGAGCAGAAGTGTGCGACTTTGCCGGATTCCTGCGGCAATGTTTCATCGTGATAGGCGCGGGCCGTTGCCGGATCGAGCGCGAGGTTAAACTGATCTTCCCAGCGGAATTCGAACCGCGCCTTCGACATGGCATTATCACGGATTTGCGCGCCCGGATGACCTTTAGCTAAATCGGCGGCGTGCGCTGCGATTTTGTAGGTAATCAGACCCTGCTTAACGTCTTCTTTGTTCGGCAGACCGAGATGTTCTTTCGGCGTGACATAACACAGCATGGCGCAGCCGAACCAGCCAATCATTGCCGCACCAATCCCGGAGGTGAAATGGTCATAACCCGGAGCGATATCGGTGGTCAGAGGCCCCAGCGTATAGAAAGGTGCTTCGTGGCAGTGCTCAAGTTCTTCGGTCATATTGCGGCGGATCATCTGCATGGGGACATGCCCCGGCCCTTCGATCATCACCTGCACGTCATATTCCCAGGCAATTTTGGTCAGTTCGCCCAGCGTGCGTAATTCAGCGAATTGCGCTTCGTCATTCGCATCCTGAATTGAACCCGGACGCAGGCCATCGCCCAGCGAAAGAGAAACATCATAGGCGGCGCAGATTTCGCAGATTTCGCGGAAATGCTCAAACAGGAAACTTTCGCGATGATGGGAAAGGCACCATTTCGCCATAATCGAACCGCCGCGTGACACAATACCGGTCAATCGTTTGGCGGTCATCGGCACATAACGCAGTAATACGCCTGCATGGATAGTGAAGTAATCGACGCCTTGTTCGGCCTGCTCCAGGAGCGTATCGCGGAACATTTCCCAGTTGAGGTCTTCGGCAACGCCGTTCACTTTCTCCAGCGCCTGATAAATCGGCACTGTACCAATGGGCACCGGGCTGTTACGCAGGATCCACTCACGGGTTTCGTGGATGTAGCGACCGGTGGAGAGATCCATCACCGTGTCTGCGCCCCAGCGTGTCGACCACACCAGCTTCTCGACTTCTTCTTCGATAGATGACGTCACTGCGGAGTTACCGATATTGGCGTTAACCTTCACCAGGAAGTTTCGGCCAATGATCATTGGCTCTGATTCGGGATGATTGATGTTGGCGGGAATAATCGCGCGACCGGCGGCGACTTCCTGACGTACAAACTCCGGCGTGATATTGGCAGGAAGATGCGCACCGAAACTTTCACCCGGATGTTGCTGCCGCAATACTTCGCCGCGGATCCGCTCGCGGCCCATATTTTCGCGAATAGCGATGAATTCCATTTCAGGGGTAATGATGCCTTTTCGCGCGTAATGCAGCTGCGTAACATTTTTACCGGACATGGCTTTTCGCGGGCGCGGCAGAAGTTCGAAGCGCAGGTGATCCAATCCGTCATCGGCCAGACGTTGCTGGGTAAAACCCGAGCTGACCTGCGGAAGTTCTTCGGTATCTGCCCGGTCGGCGATCCAGCTGGCGCGGCATTTTGCCAGCCCGGCATGTACGTCGATAGACGCTTCCGGGTCGCCATAAGGCCCGGCTGTTTCATACACCGGGATGGCTTCGTTCTCTTCGTACTTTGGATTGTCTTTGCCGCCGCCTGTCAGCGTCGGGCTGAGCTGTATTTCACGCATCGGCACGCGGATATCAGCGCGAGAGCCTTGCAGATAAATACGTCGGGAATTAGGAAAGGCTTCGCCCTGCAGGCTGTCGATAAACGACTGTGCCTGCGCACGTTGTTCACGGCGACCAGAGGGTTTCTTTTCAGAAATAACGGGTTTTTGGGTACTCGACATAGCAAATTCCTCGCAAAAAAACGTGATGGAAAATTGCTTGTCTGGAGGTTTACGGCAGGAGTAAAAATGGGCGGTTTAGCGCAGGCGGCCTGATACAGGCTGATGCCAAATCGCGCAAAACGCATAACATTACTCTTGTTCCCTTCGCGGGTACTAACCCGATCAGGTTCCGCGGATCCCGAATTAACGGTCTCAGCCTGGCGTAATCTCCGTGAGGAAAATTATGCGCTAGGCACTCCGACAAGAAGCCTCAATATAGGAGGCCGATGATAAAACTACAACCCTTCGCAGGGTCTAAACTTCAAACGGCTTAAGCCGGTCTGGCGAGATGATCGTCGTTGGCAGGCGGTAAAGGTGTTCCATCGACCGGATCAAATGCCAGGATAATTAATTGATCTTCAAGCTGAAAACGCGCATCCAACGCTTCACCAATATCGGATAATGCATAATGGAAGGCGAAAGCATTGTCATCATCAATATCATTTTCTGTGTAACTGTCATGGAAAGCCATGATAGTTTCAGTGTTCAGCTCCAGCGCAGGGTATATTTTGGCAGCTTGTGATTTAACTGAGCTGCCTGCGCTGGCGACTTCATCGATTATCCGCTGATAAAGATGGAAATGGCCGGCAGAGAGATAGTCCACCAGATTATGACAAAAGTTATCCAGCGCTTTTTCATTCAGTGGGGTATGTTTTTCTTTATTGGGTTTCAGACCGACCAGTGTGCAGTATGCAACCAGCAGTTCTTTGCGCGCGTGCAGCCATTGGTCTACTAACTCATTACTGCCACCAACGCGTTGGGTCAGTCTTTCCAGACGATTTAGCATGGTTGACTCCGTGAGCGATAAAAAAGTAACCAAAATGTGAAGGTTACTAATGTTAAATTTCTGTCTCAGATTGTCAGTCTCGTCGAGGTTATGCAACAACAATTATGGAATTACAGATCACAGAGCAACATAACGGCTGGTGGGTCATCAGCCATGAAGGCAAGCTATGGCTGCCTGAAGGTGAACTGCCGTTTGGCAGTGCAACGCAATTCTCTCTGACCGGCAAAACGGCACGTCAGATTGGCGAGTGGCAGGGCGAGCCGGTCTGGCTGGTGCGTCAGGCGATGCACAACCACATGGTGTCGGCCCGCCAGTTGCTCGATCAGGATCGCGGATTATTCCAGCTGGTCGGGCGCGGTGTGCAACTGGCTGAATTTTATCGATCTCATAAATTCTGCGGTTACTGCGGCCACGAAATGCAGGTCAGTAAAACCGAGTGGGCTGCGCTCTGTAGCCACTGTCGTGAACGCTATTATCCGCAAATTGCGCCATGCATTATCGTGGCTATCCGCCGGGGTGATGAAATTCTGCTGGCGCAGCATGTCCGCCACCGTAACGGAATTCACACGGTGCTGGCCGGTTTTGTTGAAGTCGGCGAAACGCTGGAAGAAACCGTGGCGCGCGAAGTCATGGAAGAGAGTCACGTCCGCGTGAAAAACGTGCGCTACGTCAGCTCGCAGCCATGGCCTTTCCCGAATTCGCTGATGATGGCTTTTATGGCTGACTATGACAGCGGTGATATTCAGCACGATCCGAAAGAGCTGCTGAATGCGGGCTGGTATCGTTATGACGCCCTGCCGTTATTGCCGCCGCCGGGCACCATCGCGCGTCGACTGATCGAAGACACTGTGGCGCTATGCCGCGCCGCGAGCGATGAAGACGACGTGTAGCGTAAGTGTTGCGTGTTAGAATGCCGCCAGATTAATGCCGTGCCGCCCGAATACTGAAGGAAAGAACCAGAATGAATGAGTTGAAAAATGACCGTTACCTGCGCGCCCTGTTACGTCAACCGGTGGACATCACGCCGGTATGGATGATGCGTCAGGCAGGCCGCTATTTGCCAGAATATAAAGAAACCCGTGCCGTGGCCGGTGATTTTATGTCGCTGTGCAAGAATGCGGAGCTGGCTTGTGAAGTGACCTTGCAGCCGCTGCGCCGCTATCCGCTGGATGCGGCCATTCTGTTCTCCGACATCCTGACCATTCCTGATGCGATGGGGTTAGGGTTGTATTTCGAAGCCGGTGAAGGCCCGCGTTTTTCTTCTCCACTGACCAACCGTGCCGATGTCGAAAAGCTGCCGGTCCCCGATCCTGAAATGGAACTGGGCTACGTGATGAACGCCGTGCGCACCATCCGTAAAAACCTTAAAGGTGAAGTACCGCTTATCGGTTTCTCCGGCAGCCCGTGGACGCTGGCGACATATATGGTTGAAGGTGGCAGCAGCAAAGCTTTCACTAAAATCAAAAAGATGATGTATGCCGATCCGGCGACCATGCATTTGCTGCTGGATAAAGTTGCCGACAGCGTCATCCTCTACCTCAACGCTCAGATTAAAGCGGGCGCGCAGTCGGTGATGATCTTTGACACCTGGGGCGGTGTGCTGACGCCACGCGATTACCGTGAATTCTCCCTCAACTATATGCATAAAATCGTTGATGGTTTGATCCGGGAAAACGAAGGTCGTCGCGTGCCCGTGACGCTGTTCACTAAAGGCGGCGGTCAGTGGCTGGAAGCGATGGCCGCGACAGGTTGTGATGCGCTGGGTCTGGACTGGACAACGGATATTGCCGATGCACGTCGCCGCGTGGGCGATAAAGTGGCGATTCAGGGCAATATGGATCCTTCCATGCTGTATGCCTCACCAGTGCGCATCGAGCAGGAAGTGGAGACTATTCTGGCAGGCTTCGGCAAAGGTAATGGTCACGTGTTTAATTTGGGTCACGGCATCCATCAGGATGTGCCGCCGGAAAATGCCGGCGCTTTCGTGGAAGCGGTACACAGCTTGTCCCGTCAGTATCACGAGTAAGATCCCGGATGATCGATACCCGCGCATTACGTGAAGAGCAACGGATCCTCGCAGATCAGATCGAACTGCAGGATCCTCCTGGTTTCACCACACCGGCGCTGATCGCCGGTGTAGACGTCGGCTTCGAACAGGGCGGTGAAGTCACCCGCGCTGCGGTGGCGGTTCTGAGCTACCCAACGCTTGAACTGGTGGAATATCAGATCGCCCGCATCCCGACCGTCATGCCGTATATCCCTGGTTTCCTCTCCTTCCGTGAACTTCCCGCATTACTCCAGGCCTGGCAGCAAATCAGCTCTCGCCCCGATTTGGTGATGGTGGATGGCCAGGGGATCGCACATCCTCGCCGTCTGGGCGTTGCCAGTCATTTTGGCCTGATGATCGACGTGCCGACGATTGGTGTCGCGAAAAGCCGGTTATGCGGTAAGTCTCTGCCTCTCGGTGAGGCATTGCACAGCCATCAGGCGTTGTACGACGGGGATGAACAGATTGGCTGGGTCTGGCGCAGTAAGCTACGCTGTAATCCATTGTTCATCTCTCCGGGTCATCGCATCAGCATGGAATCGGCGCGTTATTGGGTCGAGCATTGCATGCGGCAATATCGTTTGCCGGAGCCTACGCGTTGGGCGGATGCCGTGGCGTCAAATCGTGCAGCGTTTCAACGCTGGCAACGGTTGAGTGATGATCTTTAGGAATCAAGGAATAGGGATATTGATTAATTTCAGGTAAACTCCCGCGCAGAAAAGTTAACGAGATCAACTCATGTTACGTAATCCAATTCATTTACGTCTCGAAAAGCTGGAAAGCTGGCAACACGTGACGTTTATGGCGAGCTTGTGTGAGCGCATGTACCCGAACTATCAGGCATTTTGCCTGGAAACCGGGTTTGGTGAGCCGCAGGTTTACCGCCGCATCCTGGATTTAATCTGGGAAACGCTGGTGGTGAAAGACGCCAAGGTCAATTTTGACTCACAGCTCGAAAAACTGGAGGAGGCCGTGCCTTCTTCCGACGATTACGACATCTATGGGGTGTATCCGGCCATTGATGCGTGTATCGCTCTGGGCGAGTTAATTCATTCGCGTCTGAGTGGCGAAACGCTGTCTCACGCGGTTGCCGTCAGTGAGACGTCAATTCGTACTGTCGCGATGCTGGAAATGACTCAGGCCGGTAAAGAAATGACCGATGAAGAGCTTAAAGTCATTCCTGCTGTTGAAGAAGAATGGGACATCCAATGGGAGATTTTTCGCCTGTTGGCTGACTGTGAGGAGCGTGACCTGGAATTAATAAAAGGGTTACGTTCTGACCTGCGTGAAGCCGCTGTCAGTAACATTGGCATAAATTTAGCGCAATAAGGCAAGAAAACGTGATTTAACGCCTGATTTGTCGTGCCTTAAGGCTTCACATCCGCACCCTGTCTGGTCTACATTTGGGGTGCGTAAAAAAAGTGGCTATCGGTGCGTGTATGCAGGAGGGTGCTGTCAATCGGCATATCCGTCGCACTCGATGCTTTGCAAACGATAAACACACTGTAAAGGATAACTTATGAACAAGACTCAACTGATTGATGTAATTGCGGACAAAGCTGATCTTTCCAAAGCACAGGCCAAAGTTGCTCTTGAATCTACTCTGTCTGCTATTACCGAGTCTCTGAAAGAAGGTGATGCTGTACAATTGGTTGGTTTCGGGACTTTCAAGGTAAATCATCGTAACGAGCGTACTGGTCGTAACCCACAGACTGGTAAAGAAATCAAAATCGCAGCTGCCAACGTGCCTGCGTTCGTTTCTGGTAAAGCTCTGAAAGACGCTGTTAAGTAATTGCTTGCAGTGAAAAGAATAAGCGGAGGGGCTCTGAAGCCCCTTCAGTTTATCACCCCCAGGCTGGTAGCAGGTTTACTGGTTCTTAGTCTGGTGGGTTGCAGTTCAAAAGAAACGACCCCGCAGTTCTTCGCCAGTGGTTATGTTGCCGATCAGGGTATTAACCGTGTATGGCGCGAAAATAATGCCCAGAACCAGCCCCAAACCATTCTCAATGTCTACAGCCCCTATTTTGGCGGCGATACAATCATCACACGGTATGAATTTCAGGAGGGGCAAGTTCACCTTGTGAAAGAAACGCATGCGACCAAAACTGATTTGGGCGTGATGCTTCGTTTCGATGAGGGCGGCAATGTCAGCTTTATGCAGCGTCAACTTCCTGAGCGACGTGAAAAATTATCCTCAGATGACATCGAACGCTATAAATACGAAGCGGCTAAAATTCTCGATGTGAGTAGCGCACTGCAGGCCGGGAATGTCCGGCTGGTGCAGGCCCGCTGGCGTCAGGGTGTAATAACCACCTGCGCGGGCGAGAAGGTGACACCGACACTGACGGTTCGCTCGCAGGTCTGGCTGGCAAAACGAGCCAGTCGCAGTAACGATCAACTCGGGTTAGCCTGGCTGACTGCGCCGGAAGGAAATGAATTGCTGTTAGTGGCCAATGAAGATTTCTGCAGCTGGGAGCCGAAAGAGTCTGATCTCTGATTTCCCTGGCAATAAAAGAGAAGGCACGCCGAAGCGTGCCTTTTTTGATCATCTTGCTGCGAGTGAGGTTTAGTGATTACGCTCGCGGTCAATCGCGCGATAACCAATATCTTTACGGCAGAAGCTGCCTTCCCATTGGATACCTTTCGCCAGATCATACGCACGCTGCTGAGCGGCTTCCACGGTTTTACCCAAAGCCGTGACACACAGCACGCGGCCACCGCTGGTCACTACGCGCTCATCCTGCAACCGGGTTCCCGCATGGAAGACTTTGCCGTCAGGCACTTCTTCCAGTGGCAGACCGTGGATCACTTCGCCATTCTGATAGTCACCCGGATAACCGCCGGCGGCCAGTACTACCCCGAGAGAAGGACGCGGATCCCACTCGGAGGTTTTATCGCCCAGACGGCCTTCTGCACCGGCCAGACAAAGATCCACCAGATCCGAGCGCAGACGTAACATGATCGGTTGTGTTTCCGGATCGCCGAAACGGCAGTTGAATTCGATCACTTTCGGCTGGCCGTCAGCGGAGATCATCAGACCTGCATACAGAAAACCGGTGTACGTGTTGTTTTCCGCCGCCATACCGCGAACCGTTGGCCAGATAACCTGATCCATGACACGCTGATGGATTTCGTCCGTCACGACGGGCGCCGGAGAATAGGCCCCCATTCCGCCGGTGTTTGGGCCGCTGTCGCCATCCCCCACGCGTTTGTGATCCTGACTGGTAGCCATCGGCAATACATTGGAACCGTCGACCATGACGATGAAACTGGCCTCTTCGCCGTCGAGGAATTCCTCGATAACGATACGATGGCCTGCATCACCGAAAGCATTTCCTGCCAGCATGTCGTGAACGGCGTCTTCGGCTTCTTTCAATGTCATTGCCACAATGACACCTTTACCTGCGGCCAGACCGTCGGCTTTGATAACAATCGGCGCGCCTTTGCTGCGCAGGTAAGCCAGCGCAGGTTCGATGTCGGTGAAGTTCTGATAATCAGCGCTTGGAATGTTGTGGCGAGCCAGGAAATCTTTGGTGAAAGCTTTAGAGCCTTCAAGCTGCGCAGCTTCCTGCGTCGGGCCAAAGATTTTCAGACCCGCTGCGCGGAAAGCATCCACGACACCGATGACCAGCGGCGCTTCAGGGCCGACAATGGTCAGGCCGACATCATTGCTTTGAGCGAAGTCCAGTAATCCCGCGATATCCGTAGCGGCAATATCAACATTTTCCAGCAACGGTTCCAGTGCGGTACCGGCGTTACCAGGTGCCACAAAGACTTTATCAGCCAGAGGTGACTGCGATGCCTTCCATGCCAGTGCATGTTCACGCCCGCCGTTACCGATAATTAAAATATTCATTCGAAGACTCCGGATGAGCGGGCGCATCGCACCCGCTAAAAGAAAATTAATGACGGAAGTGGCGCATATCGGTAAACAGCATCGTAATGCCGTGTTCGTTAGCCGCGGCGATCACTTCATCGTCACGGATAGACCCACCTGGCTGGATAACGCAGGTAATGCCGACGGCTGCGGCGGCATCGATCCCGTCGCGGAACGGGAAGAAGGCGTCGGAGGCCATTACGGAACCGGCAACTTCCAGACCTTCATCGGCGGCTTTAATACCGGCAATTTTGGCGGAGTAAACGCGGCTCATCTGCCCAGCGCCGATACCGATGGTCATTTTGTCACGCGCATAAACAATGGCGTTGGATTTGACGAATTTTGCCACCTTCCAGCAGAACAGCGCATCTGTCAGTTCCTGCTCAGTCGGCTGGCGCTCGGATACCACGCGCAGATCGGCCGCTTCAACCATACCCAAATCACGATCCTGAACCAGCAGGCCGCCGTTAACACGTTTGAAGTCGAGCGCGTGCTGGCGATCTTGCCACTGGCCGCAGGTCAGCACGCGGACGTTTTGTTTCGCGGCGGTCAAAGCGAGTGCGTCGGCACTGACGGATGGCGCGATGATCACTTCCACAAACTGACGGCTGATGATGGCTTTTGCCGTTTCAGCATCCAGTTCGCGGTTAAAGGCAATAATGCCGCCGAAAGCCGATGTCGGGTCAGTCTGATAGGCGCGCTCGTAAGCGGCCATAATGTTGTCGCCGACAGCCACGCCGCAAGGGTTGGCATGTTTAACGATAACGCAGGCGGGCTCCGAAAATTCCTTCACGCATTCCAGAGCCGCGTCGGTATCCGCAATGTTGTTATAGGAAAGCGCCTTGCCCTGAAGCTGAGTCGAGGTAGCAACCGACGCTTCACTGACGTTCTCTTCTATATAGAAGGCAGCGTTCTGGTGGCTGTTCTCGCCATAACGCATATCTTGTTTCTTTATATAGCTAAGATTCAGCGTGCGCGGGAACTGGCCGGAAGCTGATTCAGTATCGCCGTGATAAGCCGGGACCATTGTGCCGAAGTAGTTCGCAATCATGCCGTCGTAAGAAGCCGTATGCTCGAAGGCTTTAATCGCCAGATTGAAACGGGTCGCCAGCGTCAGCGAGCTGCCATTGGCATCCATCTCGGCAATGACAGCGTCGTAGTCACTGCTTTTTACTACGATCGCCACATCTTTATGGTTCTTTGCTGCTGAGCGAACCATGGTCGGGCCGCCGATATCAATGTTTTCTACGGCATCTTCCAGTGAACAGTCCGGGCGCGCGACAGTTTGAGCGAACGGATAAAGATTAACGACCACCATGTCGATTGGCGCAATAGAATGCTGCGCCATAATTTCATCATCTTTCCCGCGACGACCGAGGATCCCACCGTGTACTTTCGGGTGCAGGGTTTTGACGCGTCCATCCATCATTTCCGGGAAACCCGTGTAGTCAGACACTTCAGTGACTGGCAGACCGGCTTTAGCCAACAGGCTGGCGGTACCGCCAGTGGAAAGCAATTCAACACCACGCGAAGACAGGGCCTGGGCGAATTCTACGATACCGGCTTTGTCAGAAACACTGAGCAGGGCGCGGCGGATTGGACGAGATTGTTGCATGGTGGTTATATCCTTGGCTTTGGAGTCGCGGTAAAGAGCGTTATCTGAATGCAATGATGCTTTTCTTCTCTCTATATAGAGCAATTCGCAGAAAAACGCGGGATTGAACTCAGATAACTTCCCTTCGGCGACAGACTTTTCATTTATCACCCGTAAAGGGCAGTGAAAACTGACGCGCGAAATTGTAGCGAAAACGATTGCGCGACGCTCGCAAAATTTGAGATTCCTGCGCCTCTGTGGATAAATCTGTGCAAAAGACGGTATAAGCAGTGTGTTTGCTGTGTAATGCAGCAAACGGTGTTTTTTCTTAAAATTACCCCTTGCGGCCTGCTCAGAACTCCCTATAATGCCGCTCCATCGACAGGGAACAACGTGAACAACATCACGAAGTAACCGGGTCGGAAAGATTAAAAACAGTGATGGCCGGATGAAATAAACGGTTGACACTGAATGAGGAAAGCGTAATATACGCCACCTCGAGTTAGCAAGCGAAAGCGCGTAACTCACTGCTCTTTAACAATTTATCAGACAATCTGTGTGGGCACTCACA
>NZ_JBLZNY010000011.1:0-58473 GCF_049206505.1 Rahnella sp. EDr1-12 | reverse complement strand
TAATATTCCTCTCTATAGTACTCTTAAAGCCGACTTTATCGCTCATCATCTCCGGCTGGCACTTAGAGACTACAAATAACAAAAGTTACTTTTGGCACAAATGCATGATGTGGTGGTATGTCCGCTCCTCGCTCATAGCAGACCTTACTAACTTCATTTTAAGCTCATGCGCGGGGAGCAGGTCAGAGGAACTTCAATTACGCCTTAAATTAGTAATGCCTTGTGTGGTAAGGCCTCAGTTGGTGATCGACTATTGTTCAGAGTACTCAGACCCTTGGAGCCGTGTTTCCCCCTCAAAAATGATCCACATTTTGCCCAAAACGCTAGGATTTGATGGGATTTATACAGTCTCGTACTACGGTATCTATTCCCGAAGATCTAGGCGGCTCGAGGCCTGAAGAGGTTCTCCTTATTCCATTCTGGAACTAATCATTCCTTTTCGTCATTTCAGATCAATTATTGCCTGCACGTATAGTCGGGATATTCATTCTGGTTATCAATTAAGGCTTTTGTGGACTATCTACCAATATTTGCCGACCTCAAACAACGCCCGGTACTGGTGGTGGGAGGGGGCGAAGTCGCTGCTCGCAAAATCGATCTTCTCCTGCGTGCGGGCGCGCAAGTCCGGATAGTCGCGCAGGCACTTTCCTCTGAGCTGGAACAACGCAGACAGGCCGCGGAAGTCAGCTGGCTGGCGCAGGCTTTTCTGCCGGAACAGCTTGATGATGTGTTTCTGGTGATTGCAGCCACCGACGATGCGGCGCTGAACGCGGAAGTGTTTGAGCAGGCCAATCAGCGCCACGTCCTGGCGAATGTGGTCGACGATCAGCCGAAGTGCTCCTTTATTTTCCCCTCGATTGTCGATCGCTCGCCGATTGTTGTCGCGATTTCCTCCAGCGGTAAAGCGCCGGTGCTCGCCAGAATGCTGCGAGAGAAGCTGGAAACCTTACTGCCCACCAGCCTGGGGCAAATGGCCGATATTGCCGGTCGCTGGCGTGAGAATGTGAAAACGCAGTTCACTTCGATGCGCGCCCGCCGGCGTTTCTGGGAACAGGCGTTTGCCGGACGTTTTGCCAGCCTCGCTTCTGCGGGAAAGCTCGCAGAAGCGGAGCAGGCGCTGCAACAGCAGCTGGAAAACGCGGAAGACATCTCGCAGGGCGGAAATGTCACGCTGGTCGGCGCAGGGCCGGGTGATGCAGGATTACTCACCCTGCGCGGGCTGCAGGTGATGCAGCAGGCCGACGTGGTGCTTTACGACCATCTGGTCAGCGAAGAAGTGCTGGATTTAGTCCGTCGTGATGCTGACAAAATTTGTGTCGGTAAACGTGCGGGCAGCCATTCTGTCGCGCAGGAAGAAACCAATCGTCTGCTGGTCGAACTGGCGCAGCAGGGGAAAAAAGTCGTACGCCTTAAAGGCGGTGACCCGTTTATTTTCGGGCGCGGCGGCGAAGAATTACAGGCGGTGCAGGCGGCGGGAATTCCATTCCAGGTGGTACCCGGCGTGACAGCCGCCGCAGGCGCCACGGCCTATGCCGGGATCCCGCTGACTCACCGTGATCATGCGCAGAGCGTGGTTTTCGTGACCGGGCATTGCCGCCCGGAAGACGACGGCGTGCAGTGGGAAACCCTCGCCAAAGACAAACAGACCGTGGCGATTTACATGGGCACGCTCAAAGCGGCTGAAATCAGCCAGCAACTGATTGCTCATGGACGCGCAGCGACAACTCCCGTTGCGGTGATCGGACGGGGAACGCGTGCGGATCAGCAGGTGCTGACCGGCACGCTCGATAATCTTGAACATCTGGCTCAACAGGCGCCGACACCGGCGTTGCTGGTGATTGGTGAAGTGGTCGCACTTCATCAGCAACTGGCGTGGTTTGGGCATCATCCTGAGACTGACGGCACTCAACGCCCGTCGGTTGTGAATTTGGCTTAAAGGATCTGTTATGGACGAAAAACGACTGACTCATTTGCGGCAACTGGAAGCGGAGAGTATCCATATCATCCGTGAAGTGGCTGCTGAATTCGCCAACCCGGTGATGATGTATTCCATCGGGAAAGATTCCTCGGTCATGCTGCATCTGGCACGCAAAGCCTTCTTCCCCGGCACGCTGCCGTTCCCATTATTGCATGTGGATACCGGCTGGAAATTCCGCGAAATGTACGATTTCCGTGACCGTACGGCAAAGAATTACGGCTTTGAACTGATTGTGCATAAAAATCCGGAAGGCGTGGCAATGGGCATCAATCCGTTTGTCCACGGCAGCGCCAAACATACTGACATCATGAAAACCGAAGGGTTGAAACAGGCACTGAGTAAACACGGCTTTGATGCGGCTTTCGGCGGCGCGCGCCGTGACGAAGAGAAATCCCGTGCCAAAGAGCGTATCTACTCCTTCCGTGACCGTTTCCACCGCTGGGATCCTAAAAACCAGCGCCCTGAGCTGTGGCACAACTACAACGGCCAGATTAACAAAGGCGAAAGCATTCGTGTTTTCCCGCTCTCCAACTGGACTGAGTTGGATATCTGGCAGTACATCTATCTGGAAAACATCGAGATTGTTCCCCTGTATCTGGCCGCGCCGCGTCCGGTACTGGAGCGCGACGGTATGCTGCTGATGGTGGATGACGACCGTATTGATCTGCAACCGGGCGAAGTGATTGAGAAGAAGATGGTGCGTTTCCGTACGCTGGGCTGCTGGCCGCTGACCGGTGCCGTTGAATCTGAAGCGCAAACGCTGCCGGAGATCATCGAAGAGATGTTGGTATCAACGACCAGTGAACGACAAGGACGCGCCATCGACCGCGATCAGGCCGGTTCGATGGAAATGAAAAAGCGTCAAGGGTACTTCTGAGGAGCCGCAGCTAATGAATAACGCAATTGCACAACAAATCGCGGAGCAGGGCGGTGTCGAAGCTTACCTGCACGCTCAGCAACACAAAAGCCTGCTGCGCTTCCTGACCTGCGGCAGCGTCGATGATGGCAAAAGTACGCTGATCGGGCGACTGCTGCACGACACCCGTCAGATTTACGAAGATCAGCTGTCGTCGCTGCATAACGACAGTAAGCGTCACGGGACGCAGGGCGAGAAAATCGATCTGGCATTGCTGGTGGACGGCTTACAGGCTGAACGCGAGCAGGGCATCACTATCGATGTCGCGTACCGTTACTTCTCCACCGAGAAACGTAAGTTCATCATCGCTGATACGCCGGGGCATGAGCAGTATACGCGTAACATGGCCACAGGCGCCTCGACCTGCGATCTGGCTATTCTGCTGATTGACGCCCGTAAAGGCGTGCTGGATCAAACCCGTCGCCACAGCTTCATCGCCACGTTGCTCGGGATCCGCCATCTGGTTGTGGCCGTGAACAAAATGGATCTGGTGGAGTACAGCGAGAGCGTATTCGAACAATTTAAACAGGATTATCTGGATTTCGCTCAGCAGTTGCCGACCGATCTGGATATCAAGTTTGTGCCACTTTCCGCACTGGAAGGCGACAACGTTGCCACGCCTAGCGACAAAATGAGCTGGTATACCGGCCCGACGCTGCTCGATGTGCTGGAAACCGTCAACATCATCAATATCCGCGAACAGCAACCGATGCGTTTCCCGGTGCAGTATGTAAACCGTCCTAACCTCGATTTCCGCGGGTATGCCGGTACGCTGGCATCCGGTTCCATTCGTGTCGGGCAGAAAGTGAAAGTGCTGCCCTCCGGTGTGGAATCAACCGTGGCGCGTATCGTCACTTTCGACGGTGATTTGCAGGAAGCCTGGGCGGGCGAAGCCATTACGCTGGTGCTGGCCGATGAGCGGGATATCAGCCGTGGCGATATGCTGGTGGATGCGAATGAAACCGTGAAGTCAGTACAGAATGCCAAAGTTGACGTGGTCTGGATGGCGGAGCAGCCACTGAGCGTCGGCCAGAGCTATGACATCAAAGTGGGCGGCAAGAAAGCCCGCGCACGTGTAGAAAATATCGACTATCAGGTCGAGATCAATTCCCTGACACAGCGCGTCGTGGAAACACTGCCGCTCAACGGTATTGGTCTGGTGGAACTGGCCTTTGATGAACCGCTGGTGCTGGATAATTATCAGAGCAATGCGGTCACCGGAGGCATCATTTTCATCGACCGCCTGACCAATGTGACCGTCGGTGCCGGTCTGGTACGTGAAGCGCTCGAACAGGTTTATCAGGAGTCCGATAAATACAGCGCATTTGAGCTGGAGCTGAACATCCTGGTTCGCCGCCACTTCCCGCACTGGGGCGCCCGCGACCTGCTGGGTGGCAAATAAGATGGCGTCACCGGATAGCCTTTCACTGAAAGATGACAATGTTGTCTGGCATCCGCACGCCGTTACGCGTGCGGATCGTGAAAAACAGCACGGTCATCGCGGGGCGGTCTTGTGGTTTACCGGGCTTTCGGGTTCGGGGAAATCCACGGTGGCCGGGGCGCTGGAGCAGGCGCTCCATGCCCTTGGCGTCAGCACCTATTTGCTCGATGGTGACAATGTGCGCCACGGGCTTTGCCGCGATCTGGGTTTTACCGATGACGATCGCCGTGAAAACATCCGCCGTGTGGGTGAAGTCGCCAAACTGATGGTAGATGCCGGGCAGGTGGTGCTTACCGCCTTTATCTCGCCGCATCGTGCCGAGCGTGACATGGTGCGCGAGTTGCTGGAAGACGGGCAGTTTATCGAAGTGTTTGTCGATACGCCGCTGGCCGTCTGCGAAGCGCGTGATCCGAAAGGGTTGTATAAAAAAGCGCGTGCCGGTGAGTTGAAAAACTTCACCGGTATCGATTCAGAATATCAGCCGCCAGAAGCGCCGGATGTGCATCTTGAAGGTGAACAATTGGTAACACATTTGGTTCCCCAATTATTAGATGTGATGCGCCGTCGCGGTATTATCAATCCCTGAATGTTGCCGGCCAAACGCCAGAGAGCGTGCCGGTTTACACTGAACACAGGGATCATCTATGCAGGCTTTATTCAGCAGACTGGTCAGCCGGATCTGGGTTGATCGTATCAGGGGAGACAACGCCCCGGTACCCCGGCTAGCGCAGACCTCAGACGGCGCAGAAAACGAAGATCCCTCTTACTCCATGCAGGGTGGATTTATCGGGTTCGTCTGTTACTGGCTGGCGCTGGCGATCCCTTTTTGGGTATATGGCTCCAACACTCTGTTTTTTCTCCTCTATACCTGGCCCTTCTTTCTGGCACTGATGCCGGTGTCGGTACTTATCGGTATCGCTTTCAGTATGCTTTTTCGTGGCGGATGGCTCATCACACCCGCAGCCACCGGTATTTGCGTGATTGGAATGTTCTGGACCGTCTTCTCGTTTTTATCCGGCTGGTAACAGCAATGACCGCCTGGTGACAGCAATAAAGAGTACAAACCGGATCCTGTGAGGATCCTTTTTTGCGGCGTTTTACTGGCGATTTTCCCGGCAATTCTTTTCCACGATGTAAGCCATTGTGTCATTCTCACCCATTATTGCGTGTGTAAGTCTGATTCTCACCGGCATTTATCCCGCCATAGTGGAGTCAGAAGGAAAGTTGTGGGATGATTGCCCGGCTTTTTTAGGGGGCGGGGATGGGCAAACTCACACTGCTGTTACTGATTTTACTTGGCTGGTTACAGTATTCACTGTGGCTGGGCAAGAATGGTATTCATGATTACGTTCGTGTTAACGATGACGTTGAAGTGCAACAAGCCAACAACGGCAAACTGAAATCACGTAACGATCAACTTTTCGCAGAAATCGACGATTTAAACGGCGGTCAGGAAGCGATTGAAGAACGCGCACGCAACGAACTGGGCATGTTAAAACCCGGCGAGACTTTCTATCGTCTGGTGCCAGACAATAAACGTGCTCCGGGCAGCAATGTTTCGCAAAATAATTCGAATCCATAGCCATGAGCCACACCGCAGTTTCCCTTCCGAAGGTCATTGCCGTTTTACCTGCTGCCGGGATCGGCAGCCGTATGCAGGCAGAATGCCCTAAGCAATACCTTTCTATCGGCGGTAAAACGCTGATAGAACATTCGATCCGCGCTTTATTGCACAACGACCAGGTCACTAAGGTGATCGTGGCGCTTAGCCCGCATGACACTCAGTTTGCGCAGTTGCCTGTTGCCTGCGACCCCCGGATTCAGGTGGTGACCGGCGGCGGCGAGCGTGCAGAATCTGTGATGGCAGGTCTTGATGCGGCGGGTTCCCACGGCTGGGTTTTAGTGCACGATGCTGCCCGCCCGTGTTTGCACCCGGATGATCTGAAAAATCTGCTGGCGATCTCCGCAACCAGTAAAACCGGCGGGATCCTCGCCGCACCGGTGCGCGATACCATGAAACGCGGTGAAACCGGCAGGCAGGCCATTGCCCATACTGTTGACCGGCAAGATCTCTGGCATGCGCTGACGCCACAATTTTTCCCTCTCGAATTACTGAAAATCTGCCTGCGCCGTGCGCTGAATGAAGGTGCCGTGGTCACAGATGAAGCTTCTGCAATGGAATATTGTGGTTATCATCCTGTGTTGATCCCGGCGCGGGCCGATAATATTAAAGTCACCAGGCCGGAAGATCTGGCGCTGGCTGAATTCTTTTTAACCCGCATATCCCACGAGGAGAACGCATAATGCGTATCGGTCACGGTTTTGATGTTCATAAGTTTGGCGGCGAAGGCCCGCTGGTGATCGGCGGTGTGCGTATTCCTTATCCGCAAGGTTTGCTGGCACATTCCGACGGCGATGTTGCATTGCATGCCGCCACTGATGCCCTGCTCGGCGCTGCTGCGCTGGGGGATATCGGTAAATTGTTCCCGGACACCGACCCGGCTTATAAAGGCGCGGACAGCCGCGAGCTGCTGCGCGAGGCTTACCGCCGCATTCGTGCAAAAGGTTACAAGCTGGGCAATCTGGATATCACCCTCATTGCTCAGGCACCTAAAATGGCACCGCATATCCCGCAGATGCGCGTATTTCTTGCCGAAGATTTACAGTGCCACATGGATGATGTGAACGTGAAAGCGACCACCACCGAACAGCTGGGCTTTACCGGCCGTGGCGAAGGTATCGCCTGCGAAGCCGTTGCCCTGCTGATTAAGGAATGATGTTGTGGAAGATTACCGCATGATAGATATGTCCCGTCTCACCTGGTTACTGGGCGAGCCCGTCGCCACCGGCCAGCTGAAAGCCAATCCGGAAGACTTTATTGTCGAAGAAGATCTGGGCTTTGAGCCGGACGGCGAGGGTGAACATCTGTTAGTGCGGATCCGCAAAAACGGCTGTAATACACAGTTTGTTGCCGAACAGCTGGCGCGTTTTGCCAAAGTGCATCCGCGTGATGTCAGCTATGCCGGTTTGAAAGATCGTCATGCAGTCACTGAACAGTGGTTTTGCCTGCATTTGCCGGGCAAAGCCGATCCTGATTTAAGTCAGTTCAATCTCGAAGGTTGCGAAGTGATCCGCGCCTCACGCCATCGTAAAAAGATGCGTATCGGTACACTGAAAGGCAACGCGTTTACGCTGGTGCTTCGTCAGATAAGTGATATCGCCGATGTTGAAGCGCGTCTGGAAAAAATTACCCAATGCGGCGTGCCGAACTATTTCGGTACTCAGCGCTTTGGTCGCGGCGGCAATAATCTGGTGCAGGCGAAACGCTGGGCGACTAACGAAGCCCGTCCAAAAGAACGTGCCAAACGCAGTTTCTATCTTTCAGCCAGCCGCAGTGCCTTGTTCAACATTATTGCCAGTCAGCGACTGGCTGATAACACCGTTCGTCAGGCAATGCCTGGCGATGCGTTACAACTTAGCGGTCGCGGCAGCTGGTTTGTCGCGAAGGCCGACGAGTTCGACTCCATTCAACCGCGCGTGGAAAACGCAGAGCTGCTGGTGACGGCGCCTTTGCCCGGAGATGGCCCGCTGGGTACGCTGGAAGACGCTGAAAAATTTGAGCTGGCTTGCCTGAGTGAACAGGCTGATTTACTGTCGTTACTTAAACGCGAAAGAGTCGAGCCTGCACGTCGCGCCATCATGCTGTTGCCCTTGCATCTTAACTGGCAGCGCTGGGATGACGTCACTCTGGAACTCAAATTCTGGCTACCGGCCGGCAGTTACGCCACGAGCGTCGTGCGCGAGCTGATGAATCTGGATGAAAGCAATGCGGATATTACTGAGTAACGACGACGGTATTCTGGCTCCCGGCATTCAGGCGCTGGCGTCCGCGCTGCGTGAGTTTGCTGATGTGAAGCTGGTGGCCCCTGACCGTAACCGCAGCGGCGCATCCAATGCGCTAACGCTGGACGGCCCGTTACGCATTCAGTCCTATCCCAACGGCGATACCGCCGTGATTAACGGCACGCCCACCGATTGCGTGTATCTCGGTGTGAACACCCTGATGCGTCCGCGTCCGGACATCGTGGTATCGGGTATTAATGCCGGGCCAAATCTTGGCGATGACGTGATCTACTCCGGTACGGTGGCGGCGGCCATGGAAGGGCGCCATCTGGGCTTTCCTGCGCTGGCGGTATCACTCGACGGACATCAGCATTATGACACCGCGGCTATCATCACCTGTCGCATTCTCAGGGCGCTGGCCCGCGAGCCATTACGTACTGGCAAAATTCTGAATATTAACGTGCCTGATCTGCCTTTATCCGAGATCAAAGGCATCCGCGTGACCCGATGTGGTAGCCGACATCCGGCCGAAAAGGTATTTTGTCAGCAGGATCCCCGCGGGCAGGATATGTACTGGATCGGCCCGCCTGGCGATAAGTTTGATGTTGCCGCTGACACAGATTTTGCTGCTGTTGCACAAGGTTACGTTTCAGTCACGCCTCTTCAGGTAGATTTAACCGCCTATGCGGCTCAGGATGTCGTAGTCTCATGGTTGGAAAGAGCCGGGGTGAGCGCGAATGGTGAATAAGCCAATGTATAACCTGCTGGAACAGTTGCGGCAGCAGGGCATTCATGATGAGAAACTGCTGCATGCCATTGAGGCGGTGCCGCGTGAGCGCTTTGTGGATGAGGCGTTCCAGCATAAAGCCTATGAAAATACAGCGCTGCCGATTGGCTCCGGCCAGACCATCTCCCAGCCTTATACCGTGGCGAGAATGACTGAACTGCTGCGCCTTGAGCCTTCTTCGCGGGTGCTTGAGATAGGCACCGGTTCCGGTTATCAGACCGCGATTCTGGCCCATCTGGTAGAGCATGTCTTTTCGGTTGAACGGATTAAAGGGTTGCAGTGGCAGGCCAAAAGACGCCTCAAGCAACTTGATTTGCATAATGTCTCAACGCGTCACGGAGATGGCTGGCTGGGCTGGCCTTCGCGTGGGCCGTTCGACGCCATCATTGTCACCGCTGCTCCTCCTGAAATTCCCCAAGACCTGCTGAAACAACTCGATGACGGCGGGGTGATGATTCTGCCTGTCGGCGAAGAGAATCAGATCCTGCAACGTATCACCCGCCGCGGTGATGAGTTCACTGCCGAGACGATTGAAGCTGTTCGCTTTGTCCCGCTGGTGAAAGGCGAACTGGCCTGATTCAGACATCCGGCAGGACTAACCCCTTAAAATTTAAATACAACTGTTATATGGTGCTGTACTGGCTATGTTGATAGCATCCACTACAGTTTTTTATGGCACGGCGCATTCAGGAATTGACCTGAGTGGGCGTGTTGCCTGCCCGCACGGTATGACATGATACGAGAAGCGCCATCTGGCGCGGTGTGCGAGGTTAAAGCGTTATTCTGAGATTGCCGTAACGGGGGAAATATGAGCACGGGAAGCCCAATAAAAACACTAAGCCGCATTGCGGTCTGTACGTTTATCAGTGCCTGGATGGCGGGATGTTCGAACAATTCAACCACATCCGCACCCATCAGTAGTGTCAATGGCGGCGGCGGTGGTAGTCAGAATACTCCGAATTCAGCGACGCCAAATGCTCCTGCGGTCGCCCCCGGTGGACGCATTGTGTACAACCGTAGCTACAACGCTATCCCTAAAGGCAGCTACAGTGGCAGCACGTATCAGGTGAAGCGTGGCGACACCCTTTTTTACATCGCCTGGATCACCGGCAACGACTTCCGGGACCTTGCTGCGCGTAACAATATCGCCGCGCCCTACAGCCTGGAAGTTGGTCAAAATATCCAGATAAATAACGTCTCTTCTGCTGCCAGCACGGGGGGAACTTTAGCCGCTACAGACGCAACTTCTGGCGGTGTTCCTAAAGTGCCGACAGGCGGAATGCTCACAGGTTCTGTGGTTGCATCTCAACCAACTACCACGTATTCTGAATCTTCTGGTAAACAGAATGTAGGTAAGATGTTGCCTTCATCAGGTGCAGTTACCACAACCACACCTGTTGCCGTAGCCAGCACTCCCGTCGCCACTCCAGCAAATAATGGCGGTCCGGTTTCCACATGGAAATGGCCGACCGACGGGAAAATTATCGATAATTTCTCTGCTTCTGAAGGGGGAAATAAGGGGATCGATATTGCAGGTTCGCGCGGACAGTCTGTCGTCGCCACCGCCTCGGGGCGTGTAGTGTACGCAGGCAATGCTCTTCGCGGTTACGGTAATCTAATCATCATCAAACACAATGATGATTACCTGAGCGCCTATGCACATAACGATACAATGCTGGTCCGGGAACAACAAGAAGTGCAGGCGGGACAAAAAATAGCGACTATGGGTAGCACCGGAACCAGTTCAGTAAGATTGCATTTTGAAATTCGTTACAAGGGGAAATCCGTAAACCCGCTGCGTTATCTTCCGCAGCGATAACTCGGGCAGAGTCTTAAATTCTGCCCTCGGGACCACGGGTAGGAGCAGCTTATGAGTCAGAATACGCTGAAAGTTAACGAGTTACATGATGATGTAGATTTCGATGAGAACAGCGCTGAAGCCTTTGACGAGAAAGCCACAGTCGAAGAGACTGCCGATAACGACGCTGAAGAAGAGTTGTTGTCGCAGACTGTAAGCCAACGAGTGCTGGACGCAACTCAACTGTACCTTGGTGAGATCGGTTATTCCCCTCTGCTTACGGCAGAAGAGGAAGTTTATTTTGCAAGACGTGCGCTGCGTGGAGATGTTCCTTCGCGTCGCCGTATGATTGAAAGTAACCTGCGTTTGGTGGTTAAAATTGCCCGCCGCTACAGTAATCGCGGTCTGGCACTGCTGGATTTGATCGAGGAAGGTAACCTGGGTCTGATCCGTGCGGTTGAAAAATTTGACCCTGAGCGTGGATTCCGTTTTTCTACCTATGCGACATGGTGGATACGTCAGACCATTGAACGGGCGATCATGAATCAAACCCGTACCATTCGTTTGCCGATTCACATCGTGAAGGAACTGAACGTTTACCTGCGTACTGCACGTGAACTTGCGCATAAACTTGACCATGAGCCGAGCGCTGAAGAGATTGCAGAGCAACTCGACAAGCCGGTACATGACGTCAGCCGTATGTTGCGCCTGAATGAGCGTATTACCTCTGTTGATACCCCGTTGGGTGGTGACTCGGAGAAAGCGCTGTTAGACATTCTGGCGGATGAGAAAGACAACGGCCCGGAAGACACCACGCAAGACGACGATATGAAACAGAGTATCGTGAAGTGGTTATTCGAGTTGAATGCAAAACAGCGTGAAGTGCTGGCGCGTCGTTTCGGCCTGTTAGGTTATGAAGCTGCAACGCTGGAAGATGTAGGTCGCGAAATTGGCCTGACACGTGAACGTGTTCGTCAGATTCAGGTAGAAGGTTTGCGTCGCCTGCGTGAGATTTTGCAGGGGCAGGGGCTGAGCATCGAAGCTTTGTTCCGTGAGTAATTCGTTCGGCGAATCATTTACTTTTTAGGCAATACAGCATCAGATTTTGCATCAAAAAAACGGCGGGTTAATCTCCGCCGTTTTTTATTTCTGTCATTTCATTGGCGTTCTGCCGCTTCTACACCAACTCTTTCAAACGATAAATCCATTCCAGCGCCTGCCGTGGTGATAACGAATCCACATCAAGGGCTTCCAGCGCTTCAACTGCCGGTGAGACTTCCTCCGTCAGCAGCGTCAGCTGCGGGCCATCCACTTTGCTGGCGGCGGCGTTATTAGATAACGTTTCCAGCTCTTTCAGTTTTTGGCGTGCGCGCTTAATCACATCGCGCGGGACACCGGCCAGTGCGGCTACGGCCAGGCCATAGCTTTTACTTGCCGCACCGTCCTGCACGCTGTGCATAAAGGCAATGGTATCGCCATGTTCGATAGCATCCAGATGAACATTCACCGTGCCTTCCATTTTTTCCGGCAGCGTGGTCAGCTCGAAGTAATGGGTGGCGAACAGCGTCATGGCTTTTATGCGGCTGGCCAGATTCTCGGCACATGCCCAGGCCAGTGACAGGCCGTCGTAAGTAGAGGTACCGCGGCCGATTTCATCCATCAGCACAAGACTGTTTTCAGTGGCGTTATGCAGGATATTAGCCGTTTCGGTCATTTCCACCATGAAGGTTGAACGGCCTGACGCCAGATCGTCCGCAGCCCCCACGCGTGTAAAGATGCGATCCACAGGGCCAATCGTTGCCGACTCGGCGGGGACGTAGCTGCCAATATGTGCCATCAGAACAATCAGCGCCGCCTGACGCATGTAGGTACTTTTACCGCCCATGTTGGGGCCGGTGATGATCAGCATACGTCGCGCCGGAGACATGTTCAGCGGGTTGGAGATAAAGGGTTCACTGAGCACCTGTTCAACGACCGGGTGACGTCCGCCGGTGATGTTGATCCCCGGTTTCTCGCTCATGGTCGGGCAGGCGTAATTCAGCGTGTAGGCACGTTCCGCCAGATTGCTCAGTACATCCAGCTCAGCCAGTGCACCGGCACTTTGCTGTAAAGCAAACAGATGCGGCATCAGCAGATCAAAAAGCTCTTCGTACAGCGCTTTTTCCAGCGACAGTGCTTTGCCTTTAGACGTGAGAACTTTATCTTCGTACTCTTTCAGTTCCGGAATGATGTAGCGTTCGGCATTTTTTAATGTCTGGCGGCGGACATAGTGGATCGGCACAAGATGGCTCTGACCCCGGCTTACCTGAATGTAATAACCGTGAACGCCATTAAAACCGACCTTCAGCGTATCCAGCCCCAGTTTTTCACGTTCGCGGATTTCGAGGCGATCGAGATAATCTGTTGCCCCGTCGGCCAGCGCACGCCATTCGTCCAGTTCAGCATTGTAGCCCGGTGCAATCACGCCACCATCACGAACCAGCACCGGAGGACTTTCGATCACTGCGCGTTCCAGCAGTTCCACCAGTTCTGTGAAGTCTCCGGTTTGCTCCACCAGCGTCTGAACATGCTGAGCGTGAGTTTCCTGCAAGATTGCCCGGATTTCCGGCAACTGCTGCAGGGCGTGTCGCATACGGGCCAGATCGCGCGGACGTGCGCTGCGCAGGGCGAGACGTGCCAGAATACGTTCCAGATCGCCGACCTGACGCAGAACGGGCTGTAAGTCCGCCGTGATATCCTGCAGCGCACTGATGGTCTGCTGACGGTTTGTCAGCAGCCGGATGTCGCGGCTCGGCATGTGGATCCAGCGTTTGAGCATACGGCTGCCCATTGGCGTCACGGCCTGATCCAGCACCGCTGCGAGAGTGTTCTCCACCCCACCGGCCAGGTTTTGCGTCAGTTCAAGATTTCGGCGCGTGGCCGCATCCATAATGATGCCATCCTGCTGGCGCTCCATGGTCACGCCGCGAATGTGGGGCAGGGCGGTGCGCTGGGTATCTTTCACATACTGCAGCAGACAACCGGCAGCGCGCAGAGCCTGAGCCGCCTGCTCGACGCCAAAACCGCTCAAATCGCGGGTACCGAATTGCAGATTCAGCTGCTGTTTAGCCGTTTCCAGCTCAAACTCCCACATAGGACGACGGCGCAGACCGCGGCGGGAAGAAATAAGCGACATGGCTTCAAAGCTTTCCGGATAGAGCAATTCTGCCGGATTGGTGCGTTGTAACTCAGCAGCCATTGTTTCCAGATCGTCCGGCTGGGCGACGCGAAAACGCCCGGAGCTGATGTCCAGCGTTGCGTAGCCGAAACCGCGCCCGTCCTGCCAGATAGCCGCCAGCAGGTTATCGTGGCGCTCGCTGAGTAATGCTTCATCACTGACCGTACCCGGTGTGACGATGCGTACTACTTTGCGGTCAACCGGCCCTTTGCTGAGTGCCGGATCGCCAATTTGTTCTGCGATAGCGACGGATTCACCCAGCTGCACCAGTTTCGCCAGATAGCCTTCTACCGCGTGATAAGGCACACCCGCCATAGGGATCGGCTCACCGGCAGAGGAACCGCGTTTGGTCAGCGAAATATCCATCAGCTGTGACGCACGTTTTGCATCGTCATAAAACAGTTCGTAAAAGTCGCCCATACGGTAAAACAGCAAAACTTCCGGGTTCTCTGCTTTAAGACGCAGGTATTGCTGCATCATTGGGGTGTGGGCTTCCAGTCCGCTCATTGTGTTATGCTTTTTATTGATTTCATTCAATTTTTATTCATCCTGTTGGCTCGCAGCGCCTGATGCAACGACTTTACAACGGATCCTAACGTGAGTGGAGGTAAAAAACCACGTTGCTTACTGAAGATGCGTAACGTCACGCAATTTACGGTAAACGTGAATATCCGGCATCCATGTAAAGACGTTGATTTTCAGTTTTTTCGGCTCTGATAATGCTCTAACATGTCGTCACCTCTTTTATTGCATGGTTACGGACATCCGATGCGCCTTCTGGCAGTCATTCTTCCCCTGGTTTTTACACTTTCTGCATGTAGCAGTCATAAGCCTTCGGCTCAGCCTGACGGCCCGCGCAACCCTTTCTCTGACGGAAGAAATGCGAGTGCCAATACGGCACCCAGCGGCGGTTTTCTGTTGCAGGCTGAACATACCGGTGCCGTTCAGAACGGTGACTTTGCTTACGATCCGGCCATGAATCAGTTTGTTGATAAAATGGTCCGTGAACACGGATTCGACCGTCAGCAGTTGCACGACGTGCTGGCGCAAACCAAACGTCTGGGTTTTGTGCTCAGACTGATGGATCAGCAGGCGCCTTCTGGCGGGCCGTCGACCGTACCGAACGGAGCATGGAACCGTTATCGGAGTAAATTCATTACACCGGATAACGTCCAGAATGGTGTGGTTTTCTGGAACCAATATCAGGATGCGCTGCAACGCGCTGAGCAAATTTACGGCGTTCCACCGGAAATCATTGTCGGTATTATCGGCGTTGAAACCCGCTGGGGCCGCGTGATGGGTAAAACACGCATTATTGATGCGCTGGCGACACTTTCCTTTGCGTATCCGCGCCGGGCTGAATACTTCTCCGGTGAGCTGGAAACCTTCCTGCTGATGTCACGTCGTGAAGGTGACGATCCGCTGAGTCTGCGGGGTTCCTTCGCAGGCGCGATGGGGTATGGGCAGTTTATGCCATCCTCCTACAGAGACTACGCCGTGGACTTTAACGGCGACGGACACGCGAATCTGTGGGATCCCGTCGACGCCATCGGCAGCGTGGCTAATTACTTTAAAGCACATGGCTGGACGAAAGGCGCACCGATTGCGGTTCCCGCAGCCGGTCAGGCACCCCTGTTAGAGAATGGTTTCAAAACCAAATATCCGCTGTTTACATTGAAAGCAGCCGGACTCAGCCCGTTAGGCTCGCTCGGCAACTATCAGGAAGCGAGTCTGCTACGCCTTGATATGGGTACCAATTACCAGTACTGGTACGGGTTACCTAACTTCTACACCATCACCCGCTACAACCATAGCGTGCATTATGCGATGGCGGTGTGGCAGCTGGGTGTTGCGGTGAAAGCAGCGCGTTAATGCCCGTTTTTTATCATCTGAAGGCCGCCCGGTGCGGCCTTAGTTTTTGCGTTTAATTCTGATTCTGAATACATCGCGCAAAAAGCAGCGTCAGATCTCGCAGAGCAAAAGAGAAGTGCTAACATCAGGACAGATTCTGATGACCCGCCGGGAGAGGATATGAACGAAGATCGCTTGCATGAATTGAGTGCAGAAATAGGTGCCGAGCTGAAAGCACAAGGCCTGTGGATCACCTGTGCAGAATCGTGCACCGGGGGATGGATTGCTAAAGCCATTACCGACATTGCCGGCAGCTCTGCCTGGTTTGACCGCGGGTTTGTGACTTACAGCAACGCCGCCAAGCATGAACTGCTGGGGGTTTCCGAGAGTACGCTCGAACAGTATGGCGCCGTAAGTGAACAGGTCGTGCGCGAAATGGCGCAGGGTGTGTTGCATGCTGCAGGAGCGGATATCGCTCTGGCAGTCAGCGGTATTGCCGGGCCTGATGGTGGCTCGCAGGAAAAACCGGTCGGCACAGTGTGGTTTGGTTTTGCCGGTAAAGATGGCCGGATCGTGGCGGCAAAACAGCAGTTTTCTGGCGATCGCGACGCTGTACGTTTGCAAGCTGCTGTTTTTTCGCTACAAACAGCATTGTTTGAGTTTCTGCAAAATTAGGCTTGATACTGTATGAGCATACAGTATAATTACTGCCAATTACCTGTTCATAAATTATATTCAGTGATGCGGGCGGGATGTTCCCCTGCATCAGACGAGGAGTAGAAATGGCTATTGATGAGAACAAGCAAAAAGCGTTAGCTGCAGCACTGGGCCAGATTGAAAAGCAATTCGGTAAAGGCTCCATCATGCGTCTGGGTGAAGATCGCTCCATGGACGTTGAAACGATCTCTACCGGCTCTTTGTCCCTGGATATTGCATTGGGCGCTGGCGGTTTGCCGATGGGCCGTATCGTTGAGATTTACGGACCGGAATCTTCCGGTAAAACAACGCTGACCCTTCAGGTTATTGCCGCTGCACAGCGCGAAGGCAAAACCTGTGCCTTCATCGATGCGGAACATGCACTGGATCCGATCTACGCTAAAAAATTGGGCGTGGATATCGACAATCTGCTGTGTTCTCAGCCAGATACCGGCGAACAGGCTCTTGAGATTTGTGACGCGCTGACCCGTTCAGGCGCTGTTGACGTTATCATCGTTGACTCCGTTGCGGCACTGACACCTAAAGCAGAAATCGAAGGTGAAATCGGTGACTCTCACATGGGCCTCGCGGCACGTATGATGAGCCAGGCAATGCGTAAACTCGCAGGTAACCTGAAAAACGCCAACACTCTGCTGATCTTCATCAACCAGATCCGTATGAAAATCGGTGTGATGTTCGGTAACCCGGAAACCACCACCGGCGGTAACGCTCTGAAATTCTACGCTTCTGTCCGTCTTGATATCCGTCGTATCGGCGCTATCAAAGAAGGCGATGTGGTAGTAGGCAGTGAAACGCGCGTCAAAGTCGTGAAGAACAAAATTGCTGCACCGTTCAAACAAGCTGAATTCCAGATTTTATACGGCGAAGGTATCAACATTAATGGCGAACTGATTGACCTGGGCGTTAAGCACAAACTGGTCGAGAAAGCGGGCGCATGGTACAGCTACAACGGTGAAAAGATTGGTCAGGGTAAATCTAACTCCTGTAACTATCTGAAAGAAAATCCGAAAATTGCCGCGGAACTGGATAAAAAACTGCGTGACATGCTGCTGAGCGGCACGGGTGAACTGACCGCTGCTACGACTGCAGAAGTCGCAGACGACGATATGGAAACCAGCGAAGAGTTTTAATTTCGTGGTTGTCTGACAAAGACATTTGAATGATTGGGTTTTTCCCGTCATCTTCAAAAGTCGCTAAAATGCCAGTCTGGTTTCCAGACTGGCATTTTGCATATCAGGGGAAACCTTATGCCTGGTGAAAAAACACCAAATGAAAAAAACATCGATCTGAAAAAGCTGCTCGAAGAAGTCGCGCAAAACAGTGACTCTGGCCTGTTTGAACCTCAGAAAAAAGACGGCGATGCCGCCAAAATCAACACGCTGATTAGCCGTGCCATGCGACTGCTTGCTCAGCGCGACCATGGCGAAACAGAATTGCGCCGCAAGTTGCTCATTCCCCCGATGCCTTTTGTTAAACCGCAGAATAAGAAAAGCAGTTGGTCATCGCGTAAGAAGCAGGCGCAAAATGAGTTCGCCGAAGAAGACATCGTAAGAGCTAAACCGGAGCCACGTCCGGTACCTGAAGAGATCCCTGAAGAGCATGTTCAGGCCGTTATCGACTATTGCTATCAGCACCAGTGGCTGGATGATGCCAAATTTGCCGACCGGTATATTTCTGGGCGCAGTAACAAAGGTTATGGCGCTCAGCGTATCCGTTCAGAATTAATGCAAAAAGGTGTCGATAAAGAAATCATTACCACGGCTCTGGAGAATACTGAGGTCGACTGGTGCATTCTGGCGCGTGAGATTGCGGTCAGAAAATTTGGTGAGAATTTACCTACAGACTGGAAAGAAAAATCAAAAGTTCTGCGTTATTTACTCTATCGCGGCTTCTTTCAGGAAGAAATACAGTCTATTTATCGCGATTTTGACGATTGACCGCATACGGGATTTTACTTCCCCGCGCAGAAATTTTATCTTATCCGCACTTTTTCGTTCGTGAGCTGTACAGATTGCTGCCGTATGCAGCGTGATCCGGCTCAAGAGCCGTTCTTCCAGCATGATTCCGGGATATTTATGAGCAAGAGCACCGCTGAGATCCGTCAAGCGTTTCTCGATTTCTTCCAGAGCAAGGGACACAACGTTGTTTCAAGCAGTTCGCTTGTCCCGACAAACGATCCGACACTGTTGTTTACCAATGCCGGGATGAACCAATTCAAAGACGTTTTCCTCGGTCTGGATAAACGCGATTACAGCCGTGCCACCACGTCTCAACGCTGCGTACGCGCAGGCGGTAAACACAACGATCTCGAAAACGTCGGTTATACCGCTCGTCATCACACCTTCTTCGAAATGCTGGGCAACTTCAGTTTCGGTGATTACTTCAAGCATGATGCAATCAACTACGCCTGGGAATTACTGACCGGCGAAAACTGGTTTAACCTGCCGAAAGAAAAATTGTGGGTCACTGTCTATGAGACAGATGACGAAGCCTTTGAAATCTGGGAAAAAGAAGTTGGCGTTCCTAAAGAACGTATTATCCGCATTGGCGATAATAAAGGCGGCGCTTTCGCCTCTGACAACTTCTGGCAAATGGGCGACACCGGCCCTTGCGGCCCTTGTACTGAAATATTCTTCGATCATGGAGATCACATCTGGGGTGGCCCTCCGGGTTCAGCCGAAGAAGATGGCGACCGTTATATCGAAATCTGGAACATCGTGTTCATGCAGTTCAACCGTCAGTCTGACGGCACGATGCTGCCATTGCCAAAACCGTCCGTAGATACCGGGATGGGGCTTGAGCGCATCACCGCTGTTATGCAGCATGTGAACTCAAACTATGACATCGATTTATTCCAGAAGCTGATCGCCGCCGTGGCAGAAGTGACCGGCGCTACCGATCTGACCAGCAAATCCCTGCGTGTTATCGCCGACCATATTCGTTCGTGCGCATTCCTGATCGCTGACGGTGTGATCCCATCGAATGAAAACCGTGGCTATGTGCTGCGTCGTATCATTCGTCGTGCGATCCGTCACGGCAACATGCTGGGCGCCAAAGATACTTTCTTCTTCAAACTGGTTGCCCCACTGATCGACGTGATGGGCCCGGCGGCTGCGGAACTGAAAGAACAGCAGGCAATGGTTGAACAATTGCTGAAAACTGAAGAAGAGCAGTTTGCCCGCACACTGGAACGTGGTCTGGCATTGCTGGACGATGAACTGTCCGCAATGACGGGTGACACTCTGGACGGTGAAATTGCTTTCCGTCTGTACGACACCTTCGGTTTCCCGCTGGATCTGACTGCCGATGTTTGCCGCGAGCGTAATCTGAAAGTCGATGAAGTCGGTTTTGAGAAAGCGATGGAAGTTCAGCGTCGCCGTGCTCGTGAGTCCAGCGGTTTCAGCGCAGACTACAACAGCATGGTTCGTGTGGACGGTGTGACTCAGTTCTCCGGATACGAACATCTGCAACGCAATTCCAAAGTGGTGGCATTGTTTATCGACGGTCAGTCAGTGAACGAGATTCAGGCGGGTGATAATGCCATCGTGGTACTGGATGACACGCCATTTTATGGTGAATCCGGTGGACAGGTGGGCGATAAAGGCATCCTGAAAACGTCAGCTGGTATCTTCTCTGTTTCCGATACTCAGAAATACGGCAAAGCGATTGGTCATCAGGGTTCCCTGAATGCCGGTAAGCTTAGCGTTGGCGACAGCGTTGAAGCTGAAGTGGATGTGGCTCGTCGTGACCGTATCCGTCTGAACCACTCAGCCACTCACTTACTGCACGCAGCATTGCGTCAGGTGCTGGGTAAACACGTCGCACAGAAAGGGTCACTGGTTAACGATAACTATCTGCGTTTCGACTTCTCACATTTTGAAGCCATGAAGCCTGAAGAAATTCGTCAGGTTGAAGATCTGGTGAATGCGCAAATTCGTCGTAATCTGCCTATCCAGACCACCATCATGGATTTGGACGAAGCCAAAGAAAAAGGTGCAATGGCACTGTTTGGTGAAAAATACGAAGACAGCGTCCGTGTCTTGAGCATGGGCGATTTCTCCACAGAACTGTGTGGCGGAACTCACGCCAGCCGTACCGGCGATATTGGCCTGTTCCGTATCCAGAGCGAGTCGGGCACTGCGGCAGGCATTCGTCGTATCGAAGGGATCACGGGTGAGAATGCGATCAATGCACTGCATCAGCAAAGTGATTTGCTGCAAGATGTCGCACACCTGGTAAAAGGTGATGTCAACAGTATTACCGATAAGATCCGATCCCTGATCGAACGTTCGCGCGTGCTGGAAAGAGAACTTCAGCAAGTGAAAGGTCAGCAGGCTGCGCAGGAAAGCGCATCTCTGTCGGGCCAGACCAAAGAAGTGAAAGGCGTTAAGCTGTTAGTTCGTCAGCTGGATAATGTAGAGCCTAAAATTCTGCGTACGATGGTTGATGATCTGAAAAACCAGTTAGGTTCAGTGATCATTGTTCTGGCAACCATCGCTGACGATAAAGTCAGCCTGATTGCCGGTGTCACAAAAGATCTGACTGACCGTGTCAAAGCGGGGGATCTGATTGCTTCTGTTGCCCAGCAGGTGGGCGGCAAGGGCGGTGGTCGTCCTGACATGGCACAAGCAGGGGGAAGCGATGTTCAGGCTTTACCGGCAGCCCTGGCTACCGTAGAAGCCTGGGTGGAATCCAAGCTGTAAGAAGAAATAAATCGCTAACCTGGAAAGCGCCATAATGTATTGTGCAATATGGCGTTTTCAGTCTTAATGGTGGGGTAGGCTTCGCGGCAAGGTCGCGACAACGTTGATTTCAGCTAAACTAAAAGTACTCATGGCTGAAGTTGCAGGCCGCTTACAGTTAATGTAAGGGTCATGGCTTACGTTTTACCCGCTTATCATCGATAATGGCCGGGAAACTGAGAGACCCGACTCTTTTAATTATTCAAGGAGCAAAGAATGCTGATTCTAACTCGCCGAGTTGGTGAAACCCTCATGATTGGCGATGAGGTTACTGTTACCGTTTTAGGTGTTAAAGGTAATCAGGTACGTATTGGTGTGAATGCGCCAAAAGAGGTTTCCGTTCACCGTGAAGAGATCTATCAGCGTATTCAGGCTGAAAAATCTCAACAGACGAGTTACTGATTTACGAGGCGTCTCGCTGACGGCGAGGCGCTGATCCTCTTTTCTGCATATTTCTGATTTTCCTGCCTGACTTTTTCTGTATTTTTATCTGTTTCATTCTTTACGAGCGATGCTCTGTGATCCCCTTTGCGTAAAAAAGAACGTGGTTTTTATGCGTTTTGCCCTCTTTTTTGCCTTCAAACTGTGCAGGTTGCGCGTGAAATGTCCAAACGAGTGATTGTGTGGAAAAAAGGGTTTGACTTATAAGGGCCAGAAAGTAATATGTGCGCCACGCAGTGCCGATGAGCTTGAACAAAGTTAGTCAGCACACTCGCAAGAGGCGTATGGTGAGGTGGCCGAGAGGCTGAAGGCGCTCCCCTGCTAAGGGAGTATGCGGTCAAAAGCTGCATCCGGGGTTCGAATCCCCGCCTCACCGCCATTTAAAATGCACCCATAGCTCAGCTGGATAGAGTACTCGGCTACGAACCGAGCGGTCGGAAGTTCGAATCTTCCTGGGTGCACCATACTTTCCAAAGCGTATGTTGATTTGCAATCAAATGAGCGTGATGGGCAGAAGCTAACGCTGATGTAGTGCGGAAAAATGGTTGGGTAAAATCTGCAGTAAGAATCAAAATGCACCCATAGCTCAGCTGGATAGAGTACTCGGCTACGAACCGAGCGGTCGGAAGTTCGAATCTTCCTGGGTGCACCATTCTTTATCTCTGCTTTTCCCGCATCGAATAAAATCTGTAGTAAACACACTTTGCACCCATAGCTCAGCTGGATAGAGTACTCGGCTACGAACCGAGCGGTCGGAAGTTCGAATCTTCCTGGGTGCACCATATTCCAAACATGTTGCAGCGACCATTTTCACACAAGGTCCTCCGGCATGAAGGTAGCACGAAGAAAGATAACGTTCCTTTAGCAACGGCCTGCAGGGCAAGCCCTTGCCGAGTCATCTTTCTGGCTGCCGCCTGTCAGAGAAACCCGCTTCGGCGGGTTTTTTGCTTTCTGCGTTTCATCTCTGCGTTTTCCACTTCATTTCCCTGATTTTTTCAACGTGTTCGGATGTGCTCTGTGAACGGACAAAATGCGACTTTCGGCAGACTTTGCGATAAAGTAGTTTTCCCGTTTTTTTCGTGAGCATGGAGCATTCGATGTACGATCGATACGAAGGGCTAATATTTGATATGGATGGCACCATATTGGATACCGAGCCTACGCACCGTAAGGCATGGCATCAGGTATTAACCAAATACAGTATGCAGTACGATGTCGAATCCATGGTTGCCCTGAATGGTTCCCCGACATGGCGCATCGCCAAGTTTGTTATCGACAGTAATCATGTTGAGATGGACCCTCATCTTCTTGCCGCAGAGAAAACCGCCGCGGTGCAGGAAATGTTACTCGATACTGTTCGTCCGCTGCCTCTGATTGATGTCGTTAAGGCCTACCGTGGTCGACGTCCGATGGCCGTAGGAACGGGCAGTGAACACTGGATGGCGGATGCTCTGTTGCGTCATTTGGGGTTACGCGATTGCTTTGATGCCATTGTCGGCGCGAATGACGTGCAGAACCATAAACCCGCACCAGATACATTTTTGCGCTGCGCTGAACTCATCGGTGTGCCTCCTGAAAAATGCGTTGTGTTCGAAGACGCCGATTTTGGTATTGAGGCGGCGAAACGCGCCAATATGGCTTTTGTGGATGTGCGTACGTTGTGAGTAGCGCCGTAGCGCTGGCGTCCTTATTTGGCAGTAGCTTTTTAAGTGCCACGTTGTTACCAGGCAACTCAGAAGTATTATTAGTGGCTTTATTGTCAGCTGGCAGTGCAATGCCGGCGGCACTGGTTTTGTCTGCATCTGTTGGCAATACCTTAGGTGGCATAACCAACGTCATCATCGGACGCTTCTTGCCGCAGCTTAAGCCTCAACGTGGGCTACAGGTTGCAGAAGGCTGGCTGAAACGCTTTGGACCGGCCGCCTTGTTGCTGAGCTGGTTACCGGTGATCGGTGATGTGTTATGCGTATTAGCAGGTTGGCTGCGAATGCCGTGGGGCTCAGTGGTCTTTTTCATGTTGATTGGAAAAGCAGTGCGTTACGTTTTTATTACGGTGGTAACGCTACAGGGGCTTTCATGGTTCAGTTAGATTGGCATCAGTCATCAATTATGGTCACATCTATGCAGACACGCTTTGCTTGCAAATCAATGAGTTCAGAGAGCGGGAGGTCAATTTGATCCCGGATGTATCACAGGCGCTTTCCTGGCTGGAAGCCCATCCTCAGGCATTAAAAGGTATTCGTCGCGGTATTGAGCGTGAAACGCTGCGTGTTAATCCCGATGGTTCATTAGCGAAAACCGGCCATCCGGAATCTCTTGGTGCGGCACTGACGCATCGCTGGATCACCACCGATTTTGCCGAAGCCTTATTAGAATTTATTACCCCCGTCGATGACAATATTGATCATCTGATGGCATTTTTGCGTGACATTCATCGTCACGTGGCCCGTGAGCTCGGCGAAGAGCGCATGTGGCCGTTCAGCATGCCGTGTTTTATTGATTCCGGACAGGATATTGAACTGGCGCAGTACGGTTCATCCAACGTGGGACGCATGAAAACATTGTATCGCGAAGGCCTGAAGAATCGTTATGGCGCGCTGATGCAGGTGATTTCCGGCATTCACTATAATTTCTCGCTGCCGCTGTCGTTCTGGCAGGAGCGTCTGGGCGTGACCGATACCGAAAGCGGTAAAGAAGCGATTTCAGCCGGTTATTTTAAGCTGATCCGTAACTATTACCGTTTTGGCTGGGTGATTCCGTATCTGTTTGGCGCATCACCGGCGATCTGTTCCTCATTCCTTAAAGGTCGTAAAACCGATCTGCCTTTCGAATATACCGAGGGCGGCTTATGTTATCTGCCCTATGCGACGTCGCTGCGCCTGAGTGATTTAGGATATACCAATAAATCGCAGAGCAACCTAGGCATCACCTTTAACGATCTCGAGACTTACGTTAAAGGCGTTAAAAAAGCGATTCGCACACCTTCTGCAGAATATGCAGAGATGGGTGTGAAAAAAGACGGTAAGTATCTGCAACTGAACACGAATGTGTTACAGATTGAGAACGAGCTTTATGCGCCTATCCGTCCTAAACGCGTCACCAAATCAGGTGAAACACCTTCTGATGCGCTGATGCGCAGCGGGATTGAGTACATTGAAGTGCGATCGCTGGACGTTAACCCGTTCTCTCCGGTCGGTATTGATGCGACGCAGGCGCGTTTCCTCGATCTGTTTTTGGTATGGTGTGCCCTGGCCGATGCCCCGGAAATGAGTAGCGACGAGCTGCTTTGCACGCGCCAAAACTGGAACCGTGTGATCCTTGAAGGGCGTAAACCCGGACAGACCATCGGTATCGGCTGCAATGATGACCGTAAGCCGCTGGCTCAGGTGGGCAAAGATTTGTTCGCTGATTTAAACCGGGTCGCGCAGGTGATGGATAGCCAAAATGGCGACCATCTCTATCAGGACGTATGCAAAGAGTTGGTTGCGGCGTTCGATGATCCGGAACTGACTTATTCCGCGCGTATCCTGAAAGAATTGAAACAGCAGGGCGTGGGTAATTTAGGACTGGAACTGGCCGAGAAATATCGTCAGATGCTGATCAGTGAACCGCTGGAAGTGTTGGATGAAAGCGCGTTACTGGCAGAACAGGACGGTTCCTGGCAACGTCAGCGCGACATGGAAGCCGGTGACAAGCTAAGCTTAGAAGACTATCTGGCCGCTCACGCGGGCGGTACCGAAGAGTAGAAAAGAAAAAGGCCACAATTAATGTGGCCAAATAAACATCTCTGTTTACAGGGATGATGATAACAAATGCGCGTCTTTCACTAATTAAGACCTGCATGCTGGGAAAAGGTTTCCTGATTTCGTAAAAAAATTTAATTTATTTTGGAGAGGTGACGATATGCCACTGTTGGATAGCTTTACCGTAGACCATACCCGTATGGCAGCACCTGCTGTTCGCGTCGCAAAAACCATGAAAACCCCGCACGGGGATACCATCACTGTGTTCGACCTGCGTTTTTGCCGCCCGAACATTGAAGTGATGCCAGAGCGTGGTATTCACACGCTGGAGCACCTGTTCGCAGGCTTCATGCGTAATCACCTCAACGGAAATGGCGTTGAGATCATCGATATTTCTCCGATGGGTTGCCGTACCGGCTTCTACATGAGCCTGATCGGTGTACCTGAAGAGCAATTGGTTGCTGATTCCTGGAAAGCAGCGATGGCGGATGTTCTGAAAGTAAAAGAGCAACGTCAGATCCCTGAGCTGAACGAATATCAGTGCGGTACCTACGAGATGCATTCTCTTAAAGAAGCGCAGGAAATCGCGCAGCACATTCTCGATCACGATGTTGTCGTGAACCGTAATGACGATCTGGCTCTGCCGAAAGAAAAACTGTCCGAACTGCACATCTAGTTCGTTCAGCGGCAGCAAAAAAGACGCGAAATTCGCGTCTTTTTTATGTCTGGAATTTGAGTGGGTTAGTGCTGGTTTACACTGGTCTGCAAAGGATGCAACGGACGGACCTGCACTTGTTTGATCATGTTGTCCTGCACATCCAGAATTTCGACTTCATAATCTTCAATGCGTAAGTTGGTGCCGATTTTAGGGATCTCTTCCAGCACCTCCAGTAACATACCATTCATGGTTCTCGGCCCGTCGGCAGGCAGCGTCCAGTTAAAGGCTTTGTTCAGCTCGCGAACGTTCGCACTGCCTTCAATCACCACGGAACCATCGCTTTGCGGCGTCACTTCTTCGGCCAGCGTCGGTGACATCGACGTCGTGAAATCACCGACAATCTCTTCAAGAATATCCTCGACGGTGACCAGCCCCTGAATATCGCCATATTCATCGACCACAATCCCGACTTTCTTCTTATTACGCTGGAATTTCACCAGCTGAATATTCAGGGGTGTACCTTCGGGTATGTAGTAAATCTCATCGGCAGCGCGCAGCAGATTTTCTTTGGTGAACTCTTTCCGCTCCGTCATCAGGCGATAAGCTTCACGCAGGCGCAGCATGCCGATGGCATCGTCGAGTGAATCCCGGTAAAGCATAATGCGGCCATGCGGTGAGTGCGTCAGCTGGCGGATGATCGATTTCCAGTCATCGTTAATATCAATCCCGACAATCTCATTGCGCGGCACCATGATGTCATCGACCGTGACTTTCTCAAGATCCAGCACTGAAAGCAGCATGTCCTGATTGCGACGGGAGATGTTCGAGCGCGATTCATTCACGATGGTTCTCAGCTCTTCTTTACTCATCGCATCGCTGAGGCTGGTGTTGGTTTTGACACCGCACATTCTCATCAGGAGACGTGAAAGGCTGTTCAGGATCCACACTAATGGCATCATGATGGTCTGCAGAGGACGCAACAGCAGGCTGCTTGGAAAAGCGATACGTTCCGGGTTAAGCGCGGCGAAGGTTTTCGGCAGCACTTCAGCAAACAGCAGCACCACGAAGGTCAGCACGCCGGTCGCAATGGCCACACCGGCATCGCCATACAAACGGATGCCCACAATGGTTGCCAGAGCGGAAGCAAGGATGTTGACCAGGTTGTTGCCGATAAGTACGAGGCTTATAAGCTGATCCGGGCGTTTTAACAGCTTTTCGACGCGACGCGCACCCCGGTTACCTTGTTTGGCAAGGTGACGTAACCGGTAACGGTTGAGTGTCATCATACCGGTTTCGGAGGCTGAAAAATAAGCCGAAACCACCACCATGATGATCAGTGTGATGATCAGGGTTGTTGTCGAGACGTGCTCCAACGGGTATTCCTTTTAATTAATGAACCATGATTTGCTGGATCAGGCGGCTGCCAAAATAGGCGAGAGTGAGCAGGATGGCGCCCGCCATGCTGAACCATACCACGCGGCGGCCACGCCAGCCTTCGTGATAATGGCCCCACAGCAGGACGATATAAACGAACCATGCAAGTATCGACAAAACGGCCTTATCGATATTTTCCGGGCTGAACAGGTTGTTCAGATACAGCAATCCGGTGCACAGCGTCAGCGTCAGTAAAATGACGCCAATCTGGGTGATGTGAAAAAGTTTCCGCTCGATGCTCATCAGCGGCGGCATATCAGCGGTAAATGTCAGACGTTTATTCTTCAGCTGATAATCAAGCCATGCCAGCTGCAGTGCATATAGCGCGGCAATCATCAGCGTCGCATAAGAGAAAAGCGCCAGGCCAATATGGACCAGTAAGCCTTTACTTTCCTCAAGATGCGTAATGAACTCGCCCGGCAGGAAGGTGACGAACGCCAGATTGATCAGCGAAAAACTATACACAATAGGCAGAACAAACCAGCCGCGGTTGCGCGAGGCGACAATGGTCATCACCGTGCCAATAATTAAACTCACGACGGAACCAATATTCACCAGGCTCAGGTTCTGGCCGGTGCTGACATCGAAAATACGCTGTTGCAGGGCGACCGCATGGCAGACCAGCGCGACGACCACGGAAATCAGTGCCAGACGTCGGTATGCGCTGTTCTTCCGGATGATGCTCGGAATGATCAGTGCGAGGCTGAACAGATAGGCCAACATGGCGACGAGAGCGAAAACTGACATAGCGTTTCAGTGGCATCGAAAAGTGAATGAGAATCGCAGTATAACGTTACCCGCGTCACGCTCCAACCTATCTGAGATACCAAAGCAGAGATCGTCCTCGCTTCGTGTTATAATCCCGCAATTACGTCGCAAAAGCGGCCTGTCATTACGTTGAGCAAGAGACGATGTTTGAGAATTTAAGCGATCGATTGTCGCGCACACTGCGCAATATCAGCGGCCGCGGGCGGCTGACCGAAGAAAATATCAAAGAGACGTTGCGTGAAGTTCGCATGGCGTTACTGGAAGCTGACGTTGCGCTGCCAGTCGTTCGCGACTTCATCAACCGGGTGAAAGAGAGTGCTGTTGGCCATGAGGTCAATAAAAGTCTTACACCGGGTCAGGAATTCGTCAAAATTGTCCAGAAAGAACTGGAAAACGCGATGGGCGAGGCGAATACCGAGCTCAATTTAGCGGCACAGCCACCGGCTGTCGTGCTGATGGCAGGTTTACAAGGTGCCGGTAAAACGACCAGCGTCGGTAAACTGGCGAAATTCCTGAAAGAGAAGAAAAAGAAAAAAGTGCTGGTGGTGTCTGCTGACGTGTATCGCCCTGCGGCGATCAAACAGCTGGAAACCCTGGCACAGCAAGTTGAAGTGGATTTCTTTCCGTCAGATGTACAGGAAAAACCGGTCGATATCGTTCGCCGTGCGCTTCAGCAAGCCAAACTGAAATTTTATGATGTCCTGATTGTCGATACCGCGGGTCGTTTACACGTCGACGAAGCGATGATGGACGAAATCAAACAGGTTCACGCCGCGATTAATCCGGTTGAAACCCTGTTTGTTGTCGATGCCATGACCGGTCAGGATGCCGCAAATACGGCAAAAGCCTTTAACGAAGCGCTGCCACTGACCGGTGTGATCCTGACGAAAGTGGATGGTGACGCGCGCGGCGGTGCCGCGTTGTCGATTCGCCACATCACCGGCAAGCCGATTAAATTCCTGGGTATGGGTGAAAAAAACGATGCCCTTGAGCCGTTCCACCCTGATCGTATCGCTTCACGTATTTTGGGTATGGGTGACGTTCTCTCTCTTATCGAAGACATTGAGAGTAAAGTCGACCGCGCACAGGCTGAAAAACTGGCCAACAAGCTCAAGAAGGGCGACGGTTTCGATCTGACCGACTTCCTCGATCAGCTCAAGCAAATGCGCAATATGGGCGGTATGGCGAGTATGATGAGTAAATTGCCGGGTGTTGGCCAACTGCCAGACAACGTCAAATCTCAGATGGACGATAAGGTACTGGTGCGAATGGAAGCGATCATCAATTCGATGACGATGAAAGAGCGCGCTAAGCCCGAAATTATCAAAGGTTCCCGCAAGCGTCGTATCGCGCTGGGTTCCGGCATGCAGGTGCAGGATGTTAACCGCTTACTCAAGCAGTTTGACGATATGCAGCGCATGATGAAGAAAATGAAGAATGGCGGTATGGCGAAAATGATGCGTGGCATGAAGGGTATGATGCCACCAGGTTTCCCAGGCCGCTAATCGACAACACTGGCTATTTATCAGCCACATAAACGGCCCCAAATGTGCTCAGGCAAATAGCGACGGAGGCAATCTACGCTTTCGATTGCTTTTTGCGCCAAAATGAGTAAAATTTTGGGGCTTTTTATATTGCAACCAGACCCCGTTCCCCGATGGGGTCTGGTTGTTTTATTAACTAAAGAGGATGTTATGGTAACAATTCGTTTAGCACGTGGCGGCGCAAAAAAGCGTCCGTTTTATCAAGTAGTAGTGACCGACAGCCGCAACGCTCGTGACGGTCGTTTCATCGAACGCGTAGGTTTCTTCAACCCATTGGCTTCTGGCCAGGCTGAAGCTCTGCGTCTGGACCTGGATCGTGTTGCCCATTGGGTAGATCTGGGTGCAACCGTTTCTGATCGCGTTTCTGCGCTGATCAAAGACGCTAAGAAAGCAGCTTAATCTGTCGCGGTGGTGGCAATGAGCAAGCAATCCAATCCAGTGGTACCCGCTGAGCCGTTAGTTCTCGGCAAAATGGGTTCAACATACGGCATTCGTGGTTGGCTCAGAGTGTTTTCATCCACCGAAGACGCTGAAAGCATCTTCGAATACCAGCCCTGGTTTATCCAGCGTGCCGGTAAGTGGCAGGTTATCGAGCTGGAAGGCTGGAAACGCCACACTCAGGATCTGATTATCAAAGTCAAAGGCGTTGATGATCGGGATGCTGCGAATCTTCTGACTAATTGCGAAATTGTCGTCGATTCAAAGCAACTACCTGTACTGGAAGACGGTGACTATTACTGGAAAGACCTTTTTGGTTGCCAGGTAGTGACGACTTCCGGTTACGAGCTGGGCAAAATCATCGATATGATGGAAACCGGTTCTAACGATGTCATGGTAGTGAAAGCCAACCTGAAAGATGCCTTCGGACTCAAGGAGCGGTTAATTCCGTTCCTCGATGGGCAGGTTATCAAGAAAGTCGATCTCGCTACTCGCACTGTTGAAGTAGATTGGGATCCTGGTTTTTGACCTCCGTAGTGTTTACTGATGTAAACAACGTCTGGTTGAGCGGTCAAACATTTGGAAGGGGTAGGCTATGTGGATCGGTATAATTAGCCTGTTTCCTGAAATGTTCCGCGCAATTACGGATTACGGGGTAACTGGCCGGGCAGTTAAGAATGGCCTGTTGAGCGTAAATTGCTGGAGTCCTCGTGACTTCGCATACGACCGACATCGTACCGTGGATGAGCGCCCTTACGGCGGTGGTCCCGGCATGCTGATGATGGTGCAACCCTTGCGGGAAGCGATTCATGCAGCAAAAGCAGCGGCAGGCGAAGGTGTGAAAGTGATTTATCTTTCACCTCAGGGTCGCAAACTGGATCAAACCGGTGTTTGCGAACTGGCGGCCCACCAGAAAATTATTCTGGTTTGTGGTCGTTATGAAGGGATTGATGAGCGCGTAATCAAAACCGAAATTGATGAAGAATGGTCAATTGGTGATTATGTTCTCAGCGGTGGTGAGTTGCCGGCAATGACTCTGATTGATTCAGTTTCCCGCTTTATACCGGGCGTTCTGGGTCGTCAGGCTTCAGCAGAAGAAGATTCTTTCGCTGACGGATTGCTCGATTGCCCCCACTATACCCGCCCTGAAGTGCTGGAAGGCATGGAGGTACCGCCGGTGTTACTGTCGGGAAATCATGCTGATATACGTCGCTGGCGCCTGAAACAGTCGCTGGGTCGAACCTGGCTTAGAAGACCTGAACTTCTGGAAAACCTAGCTCTGACTGACGAGCAAGAGGTGTTACTGAGAGAGTTCCAAAAGGAACATCGACTTAGTTAACAAAACTATGAAGGGACCGCTTGAGCACGTTGCCAGGCCTTCCCGATATATCAGTTTACCTAGGGTAAGAGACATATTATGAGCAATATCATTAAACAAATCGAACAAGAGCAGATGAAGCAAGACGTACCTGCATTCCGTCCGGGTGATTCCGTGGAAGTTAAGGTATGGGTCGTTGAAGGTTCTAAAAAGCGTCTGCAGGCATTCGAGGGCGTGGTTATCGCTATTCGTAACCGCGGTCTGCACTCTGCATTCACTGTTCGCAAAATTTCTAACGGCGAAGGTGTTGAGCGTGTATTCCAGACTCACTCCCCAGTAATCGACAGCATTGCTGTTAAACGTCGTGGTGCCGTTCGTAAAGCTAAACTGTACTACCTGCGTGAGCGTACTGGTAAGTCAGCTCGTATCAAAGAGCGTCTTAACTAAGGTATCGCTAACGCGACATCTACTAGTTAATATAGAACAAGGGGTTAGCCATCGGCTAACCCCTTTTTTTTGCATCAGTGACGACAAATTGACTATGCCGCAGATGGCTGGTTTCCGCCTGGTTTAGAGATAACCCTGGCGACGGACTCATGTGTGGCAAACGTGCAACTGCACTGAATATTCTGACACTGATGATACCGTTCCTTGGTTGATTCACTCAGATAACGGCTTGAACGTGTGTGGGCGACTTTTCCACAAAGCGGGCAATGCATCATAAAAACCTCCGGCATGACAGTTAGGCGATGAGGTGATTATGAATCTATAAACTCGCAAAAGCAAGTTTATAATGCTGATGTGGAAGACTGATAAGTAATATCCGCGGTGTAAACCTTCAAATTCAAGGTGGTGGTGAATCCTTTCTCATTGAGATTATGCACGACAGAGTTAATCACCCACCGCTGGCGGTCTATCACATCCTTGAAACCCTGCACGATCACCGGCATTTGTGCGCTGAGATCGGCGCGCCCCAGCGCCAGTTTTATGCTGAAAGTTGAAGATTCTGTCTGGATTCGATTGAAGACAGAATCCGCCGCACGCCTGGCAGATTGTTCATCGGGATACAGGGTCGCCAGCAGCAGAACTTTATTACCTGACCCTGCGATATAGCTTTTTGTCTCCTCTTTGACCGGTGTATTCAATTCAGCTGACGGCGTTACCGATGCAGGATGTTGCTTTTGCGAGTTTGAAGTCTGCGTTGATGTCCGTTTCAGCGCTACGCTCGTCGTTGCTGCTTTCTTCACATCATGCCACTGGGCTTTTACGCTCTCATAGGCCAGCGTATCAACCAGTTTAAACGTGTGGGAATCACCATCGCTGCGCACCAGCGTGTTCCATGGCAACGCCTGCCCGGATGCTGTCCGGCCAGTAAAAGGTTTAAAAAACAGGATCGAGCCATTTTTGACCGTGGCCTGGGCTCCGTAGTTTTGTGCCAGTCGTGTGAGAAAGTAGCCATCGTTTTCATCCGTCTGATCAATATGCGGGATCGGAATATTATCGAGATCCTGATCGATAACCGGCAGAGGGAAATTATTGCGGCTCGCGATAATTCTGACGATCGCGCCCAGCGTATAGTCGTCATAAGACTGACTCCGCTTGGTTTCAAATGAGCCACGAAAATCTGCGCTGCGGGCAGTGACGGCGATTCTGTCAGGGCTTCCGGAATGGGTGACGGTGTCCACCGTAAAATAACCACAATCGTATAAAGCCTGTTTAGACCACCCCATATGCAGGTGCAAAACGGTACCTCTGGCGGGCATCTCCAGCTGCCGGTCGCCGTCGTCAAACGTCAGCGTCAGGGTGTCTGCAGCAAAGCCACTGTAATCAGTCACCGTCAGATTGATCACCCGCTCAGTGATATTCTCTTCCAGGACCTTATTTTTTATCTTTAGGGTAAACACCGGGGCGATGCGTGCGCCGGCGGGCAACTGAAGATCCGTAAGCATGGTTTAGACTCCTGCGATAACACTGCTGACTGCCGAACTCGCCTTGTTATATAAGCCCTCGGCCTGAGCGAGGAGATCGCCAAACATTGCCGCCTGGGATTCATCGACGCGTTTTAAGTTGAGGGTAAAAGTAATAGTGCGCGCCTGACCGCGGGTATTGAATTCGCCGCTGTCCTTGACCAGACTCTCAATGATAAACATGCCATAAATGGTGCCGGTACCTTCAATAAGAGGCCACGCGCGGCCCGAGTCCGCCATACTTTGCAATGCCTGCAGATACCGCACTCCCCCGGTGAGCTCCGGTAACAGCTGGCCCTTCAGCGTCAACTTCTCCTGACCCAAACCGAGAAACTGTGAAACCGCCCGCTGACCAAAACGAGCATTTTCGCCCCAGTTGTAATTCACCTGATGGTTAATATTCTGATAGGGCAGGGAGCTTAATTTGAATACAAATAAGCCCAGCGACATCATCATGAGTAGAACCCTCCATTATCAAACACACTGTGTTGCGCATTTTCGTTATTCCAGTCGCGCTCGTTGAGCGTCCGGGTAATAAAGCTCTGAATTTGCTGATAATCCGTTTCCGGTGTGGCAGTGAAACTGACATTCATCGTGGTGGTCCGATTATCCGTCAGGCTATTCGCCACGCTGGCTTTGGCCGGTTGATACAGGCTGAGTGTGCCGCCCGTCGCCGATAAAGCGGGATTAAACGCAGCAGGCGGATTTTGAGCTTCTGTCTGTTCGTCAGTGTCGCTGCTGAAAATGTTAAGCACGGAATCGACACTTTTACGCGCCCAGTTAAATACTTCACCGATTTGAGACACGGCTTTATTCAGCGTCACGAAAATTTCACCGATGGCTGCCCCGACCAATTTGCCGATATCGGTGTAGCCACGCAGTTCGTCCTGAGTGAATTTAATGGGTGCCAGAAGATCGGTAATCCAACCGAGGGCCGATTTAAAGGGCGCAAAGGCATTACTTAACGGCCCCATGACTGAACTGAATCCGGCGATCATTCCGCTGACGAAGGCGCTGATCGGCTCCCAGAGTTTCACCACCGCAATCCCGATCCCTGCAATCAACGCGATGACCGGCAACAGCGGCAATCCGATAGCGGTAAACGCGGCAGCGATCACGCCACCGGTGCTGGTGAAGACGGTGCCCAGCAATCCGGCGCCAGCCATTATCATGTTAACGCCGCTGAGTACCGGGGCGATGGCCATGCCGAGCGAACCCAACCCGCCAATCACTCCGGTGATCCCCAGCGCCATGCCGAGCAGCGCGTTGACCAGTTGAGGATTATCGTTGATCCAGGTATTGAGCGTGGTCAGCCATTGAGTGGCGGTTTGTGTGAGATCGCGCAGCGCCGCACTTTGCCCTTCGAAGAGATTGATGCGCAGCGTGTCCCAGGTGGCAAAGAGTTTGGTTATGTCGCCGTCCAGGTTGTCGCCTTTTACGGTGATGGCCGTTTGTGCCGCCGGCGTTGAACCGTTGAGTTCCCCCGGCGTCTGTGCCAGAACCTGATTGGCATCGAGCCCGCTATCCGCTAACTTTTTCTGCGCAGCGACCACGTCCGCCGGTGAATGACCTGATGTCGCCATCGACAGACTTTGCTGACGCAACGCCGCAACGTGCGGATCTTCATTTTGCAGGCCGAGCACCGACTGAAGCTCAGAAAGGCTGACTTGCAGATCCGCGCCGGGTTTGAGAAAGTTTTTTGCCAGTTCCAGCTGAGGCAGGGCGAAGCTGATGGCGTCTGAGCTGGCCGATTTCAGTTGCCCGATAATTTCCTCGCGATGTGTAAACTGCTCGCCAGGTTCCATGCCTTTCTGCTCAACAACGGCCCGGCGCCCAGCCGAAATACTTTCCGCGCTCCTGCGCTCGGACGCGTATTGATTAACCGGTTTGGCGGGTTTAACTGACTCCGGATCTCCCGCCGACAGCTCAACATGCGGTTTCAGGAAATGCGCCAGCGGGCGTGACTGATTATCTAAAGATCTGAGTTCCCAGATAACGTCGCTGATGTCTTCTGACATCGCGTTGTATAAGCTTTTCTTCGGCAGCGTGGTAAACGTCTGCCAGGCGTTTGCCGTGGCCGCTTTCAGCGATTTCAGCTGTTTATTTATTTTCCCCAACGTCGTGGGTAATTGTTCGACATTACTCATCTGTTTTTACTCCGCTGCGTTGCAATGCCTTATAGCGCCAGCTCAACAGATCGGTGAGCGACATGCCGTCCATTTCGGACGGCGGCCAGTGGAAAATCACCGCGATGTCAGCCATCAGATCATCCACGGTGAGGCGGGGGGAGAGAGTTACTCCGCCGGTTTCGGTGATAAAAAACCAATCACCTTGCCTGCCAGCGCAATCAGGTCCGGAAGCTCGAGGCGTGAGCACTCTTCTTTGGTCAGGTTGGGATAAGTGATGCGGGGCAAAAGCGTGATCAGCGCATCGACGTCGGCATTCGCCAGCGCGGCAAGCCCGATGCCACGCAGGCTGCCTGCCGTCGGTTTGGTCACCTGGATTTCAGTAATGTCGGTGTCGCCACGTTTTAGCGGCACATCCAGAATCACGGTGTTGTTGTTGTCAGTCTGGCTCATGCGTTTTCCTGTTTAAGCACAAGTGAAGCCGGCAATGTCTGCCGGCTCTGGGAGAGGGAATTACAGGCCGAGCGCGGTGCGGTGTTGCGCCAGGCGATCAACGCCATTGACAATTTCCACCATATTGACGGTGTCGATCTCAATCAGCTGCTTGCCGTCGATAGTCAGTTTGAAGTAGGTGCACTGGGTGGTGACTTTGGTTTCGGTGTCTTCACCTTGCTTATATTCACCAAAATCAAACTCCTTGTGACGGCCACGCATCATCACTTCGACCGCTGACACATCACCGGTATCGTCGCGTTGCAAGGAACCGGCAAAGCGCAGCGGGATATCGGAAACGCTGCCCCATTGTTGCAGAACCAGTTCATCCAGACCGCCGATAGACCATTCCAGCGTCAGTGCATCGTCATCCAGACCGAAATCCACCGCGACTGAACCGCTCATGCCGCCGCCACGATAGTTTTCCAGCTTGCGGGTCAGTTTCGGCAGGGTGAGTGAGGAAACCAGGCCGAGGTAGCTGTTCCCGTCGTTGAACAGGTTCAGGTATTTTAATTTTTTAGGAAGTGCCATGAGTCATTGTCTCCTTAACTGTTGATGGACGCGGCAAAGTTCACCAGATAAGAGTCGGTGATGCGCTGGCGCAAGGTCAGGTCTTCCAGCGGAGGAACCGGGGTGTAGTCGTAGTCGATATACAATTTGCCGGCTTTCAGTGTTTCCGCTGTGTTCGCGGCTTCGTCGTACCAGCAGTCGCCGTCAATGATGTAACCCGCTGATTTCATTTCACGCATTTTGGCTTTGATGCCGTCGATCATGTCGCGTACCAGCGTCGGGGTCATCGGTTTATCGACCGCCCACATATGCGCTTCGGCCATGGTGTCTGCCAGCACTTGCGCGGTACGGGTGTAGTTTTCGAAAATGAACAGTGAATCGTCGCTGCAGGTACGGTTGCCCCAGAAACGGAAACCGTCTTTGCGCACCAGCGTCGTCACACCCGCCTGATTCAGCAGGTCTGCATCGGTACCACTGGCCTGCAAATCCCAGAACACGCTGGCCGACAGACCGGTCACGCCGTTCACACCCACGTTTGACAGGGTTTTATGCCAGCCGGTTTCCTGGTCGATTTTGGCGCGCAAGCCCAAAGCGCGTGCAGTGGCGTAAGCAATATCAGACTGGCTGGTCGCTGTATTCCAGTTCACAAAATCCGGCCAGATCAGCATCAGTTCACGCTGGCTGAAGTTGTCGCGGTATTTGATTGCATCGGAAAGCGTTTTTGCGCCGTAAGCGCTGATATAACCGAAGGCACGCAGCTGCTGGCAAACGGCTGCCAGCGCGGTTGCGACAGCCTGATTATCCAGCCCAGGGACGCCCAGAATACGCGGTTTCACGCCCAGTTCTGCCTGCGCAGAAAGCAGTGCCTTCATGCCCGTGTAACGGCCATTGGCATCAGAACCGCCAATGATATTGCTGGTGGTCGCGGCCTCGTCATCGCCAGTGGCAACACGTACCACGACGGTGACAGGTTTACACTGGTCAGCAATCGCCAAAAGCGCAGCGCGCAACGTCCCGCTGGTGCCGGCTTTCCCGCTGGCCGCCAGAACGTCAGTGATAAGAACCGGCGTGTTGAGAGGAAATACAGTGGCATCCGCATCTTCTGCGGTACAAACCATGCCGATAATTGCGGTGGAAACGGTAGAAATAACGCGGGTGCCGTCGTTGATTTCAACGACACGTACGCCGTGATGATAATCAGCCATCAGGGTGACTCTCTCTGTTGTGGGTGGTGAAGCAAGGATGCCGGTTCACAACAAAAAGCGCATTCGATCAGGGGCGTGGGGGCGGTGGCACAACAGAGGGGGGATTAGATAATAAAAAAGCCCCCGGAGGGGCTTAAGTCAGGCCGGAATTTCGGGCCAGGTGATGTCAGGGGCGGTTGAAAGATCCAGGCGGTTCAGAGCGACACGGTAGGTTTTCCAGTCTTTGAGAAGTGTCAGTTCATCTTGTGTTGCAGTACCGATATCGATCGCATCCTGTAAAGGGGAAATAGCCAATGTCGCATTGGTCATTAGCAAAGTTAATTTATTTTTAGCTTCAAAAATAATTTGTTCCTTTGTAGGTGCGGGAATATCTACCCAAGTAGGAATTCCATTTGGACCGCTTGATCTCATTTTCCCATCAGGTGAAGGTTCGGTCTGAAATTCGTTATAAACCTCTTGGCTAACGGCAAGGGCATCTGCTGGCCAGCTTCCGGCACTTTCATAGATATCCCGAAGTTCTTCAGCATAGAAGCCATTGGTAGCCGGGCTGTAAAAATAATTATTCATCTCATCTCCTTACCAGCCAATGGCTGTCCAGTAACTGCCGCCGCTATCTTGCCCGCAGGTGAAACCTATATTATTGATGATCTGCGCTGTTCCAAAGTTATCTGAAAACACGCCACCACCTCCATTAAGGACTGTGACTTGTACATTTGCGCATGCACTTGGGAATGCGATAGGGTAGTTAACTGTGAGCCAACCACGGCTGCCTTTATTGACAAAACCCCACTGGAAAATCATCCCTGTATCACCGCACCGCCACCATCCACTTTGACCAAAGCCAGCTGTATTACGAGCAACGGGCTGCGGGTTAACCGGAGTAAAAACTCGCTGACCATTTTCCTGAAGTAAGCCTGAAGTATTAAGACCGCCATTACCTGAGATAGATACATTTCCTGTTTGTACGCTGTTTTGGTAATTGACTATTCTAAAATTAAATCCTCCAGAACCACCGCCTTTATTATTTACAAAATTTGACTCACCCTGCCCATTACTTTCATTCCAGCCAATATATGTGCCTTGCCCTAAACCTGGATTCGGCAATCCATTTGCACCTAAGAATTGTGCATTTACATAACCGGATACATTTCCTCCTGAAGACGGATAGGCACCTACTTCCCCAGGAGTCGGTGGATTTTTCCCCGTATAAATAACACCCTGACTGACATTATCCACGGTCGCATAAAGTTTATCGCCTTTACCCCAGTCAATATAAATTCTGTGATTTTCCACGTAATTTAATCCACCGCCAGCCTGGACAGCCTGGTAATTACCTACATTTCCGAGTCCAATGTTAGATGCATTCAGCGAGATATCCGCCGTCCCATCAAATGCCACTCCTGCTATTTTTCTTGCCGTCGCCAGCTTGGCCGCTGCAACAGCAGTTCCGCCTGCGGGTAAGCGCCCGTTAGCATTATCATTCGCAGATTTCGCCAGGTCGTAAGACGTTTTTACTGCCTTCGGCGTTGCTGCCAGAATTTCACTGGTGCTGTCCACCGCGTTGCTCAGTTGAACAAAACCTTTCGCGCTCAGCGTGCCGTCGGGGTGACGCCGTGAGGCTTCGTGTTCTGCCAGCAAATTATTAACGTATTCTTCGGTCGCAATAATCAGTGTGTCATCAATGGTCAGGCTGACCGCCTCGGTATCTGTGACGGTTAACACCATGCGCAGGGTTTGTGTCCGGCCGGAACCTTCTTCGAGCGTAGGTTTATAGCTGTCGGCCATATTACTGACGGCAATCAGTTCACCTTCTGCGGAAAACAACCCCATTTCACGCATCCAGAAACCGCCGATTTCTGCCGGAATAATGGCTTCAGCAATAATCCAGTTGGCATTTTTATTATCGATTTTGATGGAATTCAGCTTCAGGCGGTAGGTTTCATGGACCAGTGCCGTCTGCCCCACAGAGGGTTCAGTCGCGCTGCCATTACCGTCACCGACGGCCAGCTGGGTAATATTCACGTCTTTTCCACTTTCGATGGCTGACGCGATGCGCGCCTGCCCGAGGGTAGTGACGACGGATTTAAATTTGCTCATAAGATTCCTTATCAGTCCGGATAAACAGTGAGTATTTCTGCGTCATGCATTGCCGCGGCCAGATAAACGGTGCCGGGAATATCCTGGGTAATAGTCAGCCCGATTAGGTGGCGGCTGGCAGGCTTCGCATCATCAATCAGGCGTTCCATTTCTTCGTACATAGCTTCATCAATACCGGAATCGAGAACGCCGATATCGAGTTTGAAAGTGCCCGGTGGATCATCGGTTTCCCACCATTCGGTGACCTTAATGACATAACCCAGTGGCTCGACCACACGTTTGATAGCGCTGATGGTGCCTTTGTGCTGATGGATGAACCAGGCGGACTGAATCACGCTGCGCTTTGTCGTCGTAGGCCATTCACTGTCCCATCGGTCGACAGACAGCGCCCATGCCAGATAGGGCAAAAAGTTGGCCGGGCAGGTTTGCGGATCCCATAACGTTTTCAGCGGAACATTTACACGGGCCAGTTCAGCGCAGGCTTCCGCGGCTGCCAGTTCCAGCGCGGAGGAACCACTCGGTAGCAACCTGTTACTCATCGGAGCCTCCGACGGTAATGACGTAGTTTGTGCAGTAAGAGGCTTGTGTACTGTCGAGCACAATATCTGCGGCGGGTTTAGCAAGTTCCACACGCTGGACACCTTCTACGTGCAATGCGGCATAGATAGCAGATAGCCGAATGTCACGTCCGAGGCGGTGCTGATCGCTGATATAAGATTTCAGCTTTTCTTCGGCTGCGAGGGTGATAGGTTCAGACTCAGGCCCCGGATACAGGTATAGCGTGGCATCAATTTCATACGGCACCACGCTTGCCGACTGAACCAGAACCCGGTCGGCTATTGGCCTAACATTTTCGTCGTTTAATGCGATGCGCACCTTGGCCAATAAATCTTCCGGAGCGATGCCATTGGCTTCGCGTGACAGCACGGAAATGGTGACATTCGCGGGGGACGGGCTGATAACCGAAATATCCGCTACCCGCCCATCGGCTGAGAGACCGTGGAATTCGTAAGAGCCGGAAGGACCGGCGACGCTCATTCCTTCAAAGGCCTGCGGGATGCGTGTTCGGAAGTCGGCATCACTTTCCATGACCGCCAGGACGGGTGGAACTTTGGTGTTATCCGCAGGCGTCAGTACCAGTCGCTGTACGCCATTGTTCGCCGCCAGCTGATCCAAATCACTGCCCGTCGCATACGCCACCATCACTGCCCTTGCGGATTCGTTGACGCGCTGGCGCAGGATCAGTTCGCGGTAGGCGTTCTCCTGCAACAGCTTGACCAGCGGTTCGGATTCCAGTGTCAGCGTGCGGCTGATGGCTTCCTGCTGGTCGGCCGGGTAGAGGGAGATCAGCGTCGTTTTACGTTCTTCAAGCAGGCTTTCATAATCCAGTTGTTCGACCACATCGGGGGCCGGTAACTGGCTCAAATCGATCGTTGCCATAAGTGTCAGCTCACAGGAATGTTCAGGGAGAAATCCGTTGCCGTATCGGTACGGCTTCCGGTCAGTTCCACCACCATCTTGCCGGTGTAATCGGAGTCGAAAGTGATGGCATTCAGTGAGATGCGGGGCTCCCACTGCAACAGCGCGGTGTAGCAAATTGCGGTCATTTGCAGCCGCAACGCGCCGTTTTGCGGCTGGTCAATCAGTTCAGAAAGCAGCGAGCCGTAATGGCGGCGCATCACACGGGAACCCACCGGTGTAGTCAAAATGTCGCTCACGGACTGGCGGATATGGTCGAGATCTTCAATCGCCGTGCCGCTGTTTCTGTCCATTCCCAGGTATTTTGGTTTGCTCATTGCGGGCCTCCTGTCTGGCCACCGCCGGTCTGGACGCCGCTGTGGCGGTGGGTGTGCACAATAGTGCCGTTGGATGTCAGGCTGCCGCCGCTGTGAATTACATTGCCGGTCAGCGTGCCGCCTTGTTTGACCTCGAGTGAGCCGGTGGTCAGCTTGCTGGTGCAAACCACTTCCGGCGTATCCAGGGTGATGCGCGTACTGGCGGTGCAGCGGATTTCAGGTGCTGTGACCTCCACGTTCTGCGATGCATTGATCACCGCCGTTTTGACGCCGGTGACTTTCAGCGCGCCGTTTGCCGGTTCGTATTCAAAAATGGCGCCGTCCGGAAAGGCCAGATGAAGGGCATCCGCCGAAGCTGAAGGTGCGGGCGAGGAATCCGAAAAAACAGCCGGCAAGACGAATGCCGTATTCAGTTCGCCGCCCATCGAGAGCAGCAACACCTGTTCGCCGACAGAGGGCGCCCACCAGCTGCGCGTGCGGCCTGCGCGGTGCGTCATCCACGGCAGCCAGGCCGTCACGTTGCTGCCCGTCGCGACGCGGCAGCGGGCGTTAGCCAGATCCAGTTCTGAGACGTTACCGATGCGCACCAGATTGCCAATCAGCCGCATTATGTCGTTGAGTTGAAGAGTCGTATTCATGGGATAAAGGATGCCGTTTCAGAGGGTTGAGCGACAACCGATGGCCGTTCGGCCGCGGCTGACACAACAAGGTTTATCGGGTCACACCGTCCAGCTGCTGATCAGTTCTCCGTTAAGATAAACCTGACGCGGCAGCGCCACGTTTTCCGGCAGCGGCGGTTCAGGCAGGTGAGTGATGGTGCGAACATCACCTGTATCGGAAACCTGCACGCGCTCGGTCAGTTGCAGCGTCAGCACCAGGCTGCCCGCCTGCTGAGAGAACGAGAAATCATTCAGCCGGTGCAGAGCGTTGCCAAGAATTTCAGGCTGATTAACCTGCAGCCAGTCGAGAACGGTGACCACGGCCAGATCAACCAAGGTTTCGCTGAGTGCGTCGTCGGTAAAAGTCAACGTCAGCGGATAGCGGTATTCAAAAGAAAGCGACGGCGCTGATGTGGCGACCACCTTGCCGGGGCCGGTGGCGAGCACCAGTTTTTCAGGTGCGGCTGCAAGCAGGGGGATCTGTTCAATCAGCCGTTGTTGCAACTGAATCGGTTTTTGCATGTTGTGCCTCCTGACACTTTTTGATGGCTTCAATTTGTAAGCCGCAGTCCATCAGCGCAGATTCCAGCTGAAGAATGTCGGCGCTCAGATCCTGGTTAGTGACGGGATGGCTGGCCGGAATCGGGCAGGCGCTGACCGCCGGACAGCCAACGTAAATAATCGCTGGCGGAGCTGAAGGCGGGGCGCTGGTGCAACCGGCTAATATCAGCAGGCAGCCCGCTGTCAGCCCACTGACGGTTTTGCGCATTAACATGAAGGCTCCTTTGTCTTTGCTGTTCGCGGGTTTGCATTATTTGCCGGGCGGAACTCAGATCTTCGCGTAATGCCAGTTCAGCCTGTTCGCGCTGGCGCATTTGTTGGTTCAGTTCAGTGATCATCTGCTCACGTTGTTGCAGTGAAACCGCCAGCGCGTCGCGTTGCTGAGCGGCGTGGTTGAGATCGTGCTGTAGTGAGCGATTGAAAAGCAGCAGGATGACGATCAGCAAAAACATGGCGGTCAGAATGACCAGTAATATGCGCATTCAGACCCCTTTCAGGCAGAGAGCACGTTCGGCGTTTCGCCGGCGTTCCAGACCCCGGTTGCGGTCACCGTTGACGAAAACCCAGCGTGGCAGCTGGTCACAGGCTTGTTGCCATTGTTGCTTGTTGATGAAAAACGCCAGTGTTGACTGACACGCAGCTCCGGTGCCGACGTTAAAGCTGAATGACACCACGGCATCAAAAACCGGCTGTGGCATCACGCCCGGCATGCATTTTTTGAGGGCGCTCTCGGTTCGCTGAATATCTGCCAGCAGGTTTTCAGCGGCCTGATGTTCGGTTATCTCCTGCGCCGGCTTCACTCCTGCCGTGTGGCCGATACCGCTGGTCCATACGCCAGCGCTGCACTGGTAGGGTTGCAGCTGACAGCCTTCAAAATCGGTGATCAGTCGTAAACCTTCTTCCGAAACCTGCAATGAGGTGTAGCCTGGCAGTGCCGCCATCAGCCCTAACACCACCGCGGCACTGCAGCGTTTAAGAGTTGAGGTTTTCATAGGTGTCTTTGTTCAGACCGTTGCGTGCCAGCAGCTGAAAGCTTTTGCGCCGGTAGTACCAGTTAACTAAAAAGGTGCCGATACCGACGGCGGATCCAATCAGAAAGGCAATGTCCTGCGAGGTGATACCCGCCAGCCAGGTCAGTGACGTGGCGATGAAATATGCGCAGGCTGAGCTGATGCGTTCGGTATTCAGTCCCATAATTTGAGTATTTCCTGCTGGGTTTGCTCCGCGACATCCGGCATGTCGATGGCGGTGCCGTGGGGTAACAATGCGCCCAGATCGGCAATGCCTTTGTTCGCCGCATAGACTTTCTCGACAACAACAGCGGTTCGGCCGTAATAACGCCAGCACATGGAATCCACTGTGTCGCCCTGTTCTGCGTAAAGTTTCATGGGGGTTCTCCGCGGGTGAATGAAATCGTCAGAAGGTGATTTCAGTCTGCGCAAGAGAGAGGAAGGCGGCAACGTAAGGGGGTTGTGAAACTATTGGCACAACAAGAAAGGGGGATGGACGAAAATGGCGGGGCGCTTAGTCCGGCCTGAAAGGGGATGGGTAAGCGCCGGGTATGTGACAAACACCGCCCGTAGTCTCTGGCGATCAGTGGGCGTCGTCAGTGCTCCCGTTATAGAAGAGTGCATCCTGATGTTCGTCCGTCAGAGCCTGGCTGGCCAGTTCCGATATCAGTGACATCACGACCAGAAATTCTTTTGGATTGCACTGCGCCGTCTGCGAAATGTCTGCGATCAGTTGTATCCTGGACAACGTTAGCTGTTGTTTAGTCAGGTTTTCCATTTTCTCCCCTCGCCAGATACTGTGTTTATATACAGTATTCTTTAATTGAGTTAATACGTCAACACTCTGCGCATTTTAAAAAATATAATTCATTGAATTTATGGATTAATTTTTATTGGCTCGGATTTTGTATAGATAACAGCTTTAAGGGCGAAGCCAGCGATCCACAGTTATTGACAGAACTCCAAGGCGGGCACAATGCCGGGATTGCCTGTGATCTTTCAGGTGAAGAGGACCGGCGGCGGACGATTCGCCAGCGTTCCGTGTGAGTAGGGAAAATGTGCGAAGCACCAAGATGCGGGGCGTAGATACCCACGACTTTATTTTGGGGTTCGCCATAGACATTCAGTTCATCGGTCTGCTGGCGGGCGACCCGTACGGTGTGATCTTTTCGCCCGATATGAATGCCGCCCTGCGCATGAATGTAAGCGGCATAGTCGCCGCTATCAGCCGCGCAGCGTACGGCTTCGACCCGCGTATCAAACTGGCAGGCAAGACTGATATGGCGGATGCGGCGACACTCACGGTATGCGCCTACGGAGGGGATCCCGATGGCGTGAAACTGCGGGATCCGCCATGTGGATGCCCAGGCCGTGACGGAAGTGGCGACGTCAGTCAGCGGACGACCCGAATCAAAATCGGTTTCACCTTCCAGCGCGTAACCGTCGATATTTTTAGCCACATATTTGGCAATGTATCCTGCCGCTCCTCCACGGTTAAGCGGCTTGCAATTGAAACGCGACACGTCGGCACCAGGCTCCTGCGCGTCTTCCTCAAGGGCGTATTTGCGCATGACGTCGATGACTTTTTGCTGCTGCGCCGGTGGCGTAAACAGCATCATGTGCCAGTGCGGCGTGCCGTCGTGATGGGGTTCCACGACCCGTACGCCGTAGACCTTCAGATTTCGGTCTTTGAACGTGGTGCGGATTTTCGCCCAGACAGCGACCAGATAACGCTGCGCATCTTTCGGCGTAAACGCCTGCGCATCCCATTTATGGTTAAACTGCGGGGCAGAGTGCGGGCCGGTGGTTTTCATCGGATGATATTTTGAAGGCGTGGTCAGGGTAATGAACAGCCCGCGATCCTGTTGCTGATCCGCAACGTCTTCGACGCCGGCAATCAGGGTCATGAGCTCCATGCGGCGCAGTTTTGGATTGGAAATACTGGCTAAAACCGTGTCCAGCAGACTCAGCTTTTCTCCAGACTGGATATTTTCGATATCGCACTGCCGAAGATAATTCAGCGCCGACAGACGACGTGATACCACATCGCGAATGGCATTTTTGCTGGCGTAAGGCGACGTTGCACGGCTCACGTAACCACAGGCAATCATCAGGGCTTCCCGCCAAAGACGCTGCTGTGCACGTAATTGTTTCTCCCACCAGTCGCCGCTGACCAGACGTAACATGCTGGCGACGGCGGTATGGGCTGTTAACCGGCCATTTTTAAAGGCGCGCCAGTAAAGCGGCTGAACGCGACAGGCGCGCGCCATAGCGGCAAGGTGACCATAAATTTCATTTTGTGTGCTGTCTCTCAGCAGAGTGTCCGGTTCTGCGCGGTGGCTTTTCAGCCACTTTTCACACTGGTACTCACAGGCATCCTGCATGGCAATCGCCAGCTGATTCGCCAGACGTTTCAGGCTGTTGTCATTCAAATCAGGTAAACGGTTTAACGTCTCTTCTGCGACAAGATGCTTTTGCGAGATGTATCGCGAATACTGATGGCGTTCGTTAACCCGCTGTATGCGTGGCCAGAGACGCTGCATGAACACCGTCATCAGAAAGTGAAAGGCCGGACGGACGCCTTTGGTGTTAAGCAAAAACTGATAACGCTGCTGTAAGGGCGTGCGCAGGCAGCGCGGCAGGGTGGCGATAAGTGAAAGTGCAGCCTGCTGGCGCTGGCAGAAATCCCGTGTCAGCGGTTTTTCGAGAGGGCACGTCATCGCCGGTCGCGGCGCATTCCACCACCATAAACCCTGAAAGGGTTTATCCGTTGTGTCATTAATGGCTGGAGGTGAGGCAGGGGAAATCCTTGCTCTTATATTATCAGGCATGGCGTTAATTCCGTCATAAAAGTAATAGAATGCCGCTCCCGAAAGTTAATATTTCAGGATAAAACTTTATTGAAATAACAGACGATGAATTAATTATATCGGGCGGTAATTCCTGCTTTTAATTTCATTAATTTCCTGACATTCAATACAACGCCGGACACCGTAAATTGCGCTTCGCCGCTGTTCCGGGATGGCCGTGTCACAGTCTTCACAAAAGAGGGCTGATGCGCTGTGCCGTGTTTGGGTTACCTTTGCAATCTGTTCTTCCAGTAACCTGAGCTGGTGTTCTTGTGATTCATCTATCCAGTCTGCCATCAGTAAAAATCTCCTCTTAATAATGATGAAAAATGACGTAGTGATAATAAAGCCTGAATTATTTTTAATTGTTCATCGGACGTCATATCGCCATACGGAAGATGAACATGGCGGCGTTTAAGGCCGGCATGAAAACACAATGTGGTTTTCCATTTATCAGGGGCATTATCAAATATGTTTTCGACCTTATTTCTCTTGTCAGAGAAATGGGTGTCTTTCAGATGGGCAATGTGACGTAAGCCCGTCTGGCGCTGTTGCTCTGTTCCTAAAAACATCGCGACTCCTCATTGACTGTCTTTAACGTTATGGCGAGATTTCTTACTGATCCTCCCCCCACGCCGTAAATTTGGTATCATGACGGGGTTCGGTATATTACATAAACAATCTAAACTTGCATTTGCGAGTTGTCAAGTTGGTATTTACAAGTCCAGGGGTTTTCGCCAGATGCAATTAGATGAACTCGAAGGAGGAAAAGCCGTACTGTCGCGCATGCTTCAGGCGTATGGCTTTAGCATGCAGAAAGAGTTGGGTGATCTGTATGGTTTGTCGTCTGGTACGATAAGTACCTGGGTGAGAAGAGATTATTTCCCCGGTGATGTGGTCGTGGCCTGTGCGCTGGATACGGGTGTTTCGTTGCGCTGGCTGGCGACGGGTAAGGGCACGATGCAGGATCCCGCCGTTACAGGAACCGGGGCAACGCAAGGTGTCCGGCAGCTTAGAAAGTTGAGATTGCGAGGCGGGGCGCTGGAGGATGAAGGTCTGTGGACCGTCGACTCTTCCTTGCTGGACGATTCACTGGCTGAGCCGGCTTATATTGTTAAAGGCAACGACTCGTGGATTATCGATATGGGCAGCACCCATCCGGGCAATGGCCGCTGGTTGCTGGATATCGACGGTGATGTTGACGTTTATGACGTGGCGCGAATTCCCGGCAACCGCCTGAAAGTCACGCGTCAGGACAGCCATTTTGAGTGCAGCGTTGATGACGTCTCTGCGCTTGGACAGGTCTTTATCACTCTGGATCGTAACCTGTAATCGTTTCTCCCGGCTGCCCCAGGTGGCCGGCGTTATTCCCCGCCACCATCCTTCTCTTTTTACTCTCATTCGTTGTGACTTCCCTGTTAAGCAATAATGCCATGTAATGCTGGCGGTACACTCTCTTCGTCAGCAACCGACATAATGTAAACTTAAATTTCCACTTTGTGTTTTATATCCGGCAATTGGTAATATTAAGTTTACAACTAAGGCTTGATAACTTTACGCGCTGTGTTAATGTTGTCCGCAGATGCCTGAGTGGCTGCCCATTTTCCTGAATAGCGAATCACTATCATGCAAAAAGATGCCCTGAATAATGTCCATATCACTGCTGAACAAATTCTTATCACGCCGGAAGAGCTGAAAAACCGTTTTCCGTTGAGCGTGAGTGATGAAACCAGCATTGCAGAAGCCCGTAAAACTATCGCGGATATCGTGCATGGTCGTGATCCTCGACTGCTGGTGGTCTGTGGCCCATGCTCTATTCACGATCTGGATGCTGCGCTGGACTATGCGCGCCATCTGAAAACGCTTGCGGCTGAATTAAGCGATCGCCTGTACATCGTGATGCGCGTTTACTTCGAAAAACCGCGTACCACCGTGGGCTGGAAAGGGCTTATCAACGATCCGCACATGGACGGCACTTTTGATGTGGAAGCGGGTTTGCACATTGCGCGTAACCTGCTGCTGCAACTGGTCGGCATGGGCTTGCCGCTGGCGACTGAAGCACTGGATCCTAACAGCCCGCAATACTTAGGCGACCTGTTCAGCTGGTCGGCAATTGGTGCGCGTACCACGGAATCTCAGACCCACCGTGAAATGGCATCGGGTTTATCCATGCCGGTAGGTTTCAAAAATGGCACTGACGGCAGCCTGGGTACGGCGATTAACGCTATGCGTGCGGCAGAAATGGCGCACCGTTTTGTGGGGATCAATCAGGCCGGGCAGGTTTGTCTGCTGCAAACGCAGGGTAACCCTGATGGGCATGTGATTTTGCGCGGTGGTAAGACGCCAAACTACAGCGAGCAGGACGTTAAGGCTTGTGAAAAACAGATGAGCGACGCGGGACTCCATCCTTCCTTGATGATAGATTGCAGTCACGGCAACTCAAACAAAGACTATCGTCGTCAGCCTGTTGTGGCTCAGTCAGTGATTGATCAGATTAAAGCAGGCAACCGCTCTATTACGGGACTGATGCTGGAAAGCCATCTCAATGAAGGCAGCCAGTCGTCTGAACAACCGCGCTCAGAAATGAAATACGGCGTGTCTGTCACGGACGCCTGCATTAACTGGGAAACCACGGAAACCCTGCTGCGTACCATGCATCAGGAACTGGGCGACGCGCTGGCGGCACGAATCGCAGGAGAGTAAGTTTTTATGGTGGCAGAACTTAACGCGTTGCGCGATCAGATCGACGACGTAGATAAAGCGTTGTTGGATCTCTTATCACGGCGTCTGGCGCTGGTGGCAGAAGTCGGGGAAGTCAAAAGCCGTTATGGTTTGCCGATCTATGTGCCTGAACGTGAAGCAGCGATGCTGGCTTCACGTCGTCAGGAGGCGCAGAACCTGGGCGTTCCGCCCGATCTGATCGAAGATGTATTGCGCCGTGTGATGCGTGAGTCCTACTCAAGCGAAAACGACAAAGGTTTTAAAACGCTGCATCCTGAACTGCGCCCGGTGGTGATTATCGGCGGTGGCGGTCAGATGGGGCGGTTATTTACCCGGTTGCTGGAGTTGTCGGGTTATCAGGTCAAAATCCTTGAGCAGGAAGACTGGCCGCAGGCAGACACGCTGCTTGCCGATGCCGGTATGGTGATTGTCAGTGTGCCGATCCATTTGACGGAACAGGTCATTGCCCGTCTGCCGAAGTTGCCTGATGACTGTATTCTGGTGGATCTGGCATCAGTGAAAAATCGTCCGTTACAGGCGATGCTGGCGGTGCACGAAGGCCCGGTGCTGGGCCTGCATCCGATGTTCGGCCCGGATGTCAGCAGTCTGGCAAAACAGGTTGTCGTGTATTGCGATGGTCGCGAACCGCAGGCGTACCAGTGGTTACTGGAGCAGTTGCAGGTTTGGGGCGCGCGTTTGCACAAGATAAGCGCCGTCGAACACGATCAGAACATGGCCTTTATTCAGGCATTACGGCACTTTGCGACCTTTGCGTACGGCCTGCATCTTTCCGAAGAGAATGTTCAGATTGAGCAGTTGCTGGCGCTGTCTTCGCCGATTTATCGTCTTGAACTGGCCATGGTCGGAAGGCTGTTTGCGCAGGATCCGCAACTGTATGCGGATATTATTATGTCGTCAGAAAGCAATCTGGCGCTGATAAAACGTTACTACCAGCGTTTTGGTGATGCGTTAGCGTTGCTGGAAAATGGCGATAAACAAGCATTTATCGATAAATTCAGAAAGGTTGAAAACTGGTTTGGCGATTATGCCCCGCGTTTCCTCAAGGAAAGTGGCGCATTGCTGAGACAAGCAAACGACAACCGCAAGTAAGTTATCCATGATGAAAGAAAAGGGCGTTGCATCCGTGCAGCGCCCTTTTTATTTGCGTAATTACAGATCGACGGAGACGACGTTTTCGCTTGGATAACAGCCGAGCACTTTCAACGAGCGGGTGATCGGTGCCAGATCCTTCAGCGCTTTTTTCATCTCGTCTGAACGCAGGTTGGCCTGCACATCAATGTAAAACATCTCTTCCCACGGATTGCCATTGATCGGACGTGACTCCAGCTTGGTCATGATGATGCCTTGTTCACGCAGCACCAGCAGCGCGTTCACCAGCGCACCCGCCTGTTGCCCGGTCGCCATGATGAGCGTGGTTTTGGCCGGAACCTGATCTGTCACTTCAATCGCTTTGCGGGCCAGCACGATGAATCGGGTAATATTTTCCTGCTGATTAGCCAGGTTATGTTCCAGAACCTGTAACTGATACAACGCACCACCCGCTTCGCTGCCGAGCGCGGCAACGTGTGGAGAATTGGCGGCCGCCACTTTTTCCATTGCCGCTGCAGTGCTTTCGCAATATTCAATTTTCCAGTGCGGGAAGCGGTTAATGAACTGGCTGCATTGCTGGAACGGCTGCGGATGGCTGTAAACGGTCTGGATTTGCGACAAGTCAGTGTCGGTCGCTACCAGCACGCAGTGATTGATTGGGTTAGTGAGTTCACCCACAATCGAAAGGCTGGTGTGTTGCAGCAAATCGTAAACGTCGTTGATTGAGCCGGAACTGGTGTTTTCGATCGGCAACACGGCGTAATCGGCCTGGCCGGTTTCGACCTGAGAGAAGATATCCTGGAATTTCTGGCAGCCACATTCGATGAATTGATCGAAATGGCGGGCGGCGAACTGACGCGCTGCAAGATGGGAGTAGGATCCTTTAGGGCCGAGGAAGGCAACACGGGCGGAATCAGAAGGGGTTTTATTCAGATGTTGCTGCAATAGCGCCTGCTGCGTCAGCACAGAATCTTCAATGATCAGCTGATAAACGCGGGTGATGTAATGTCCGTCCAGCCCTTGTTTTTTTCCTTCCTGAATCAGAGTGTTAATCAGTTCTGCTTCACGTTCTTTATCGCGGATAGGGCGGTGAGAGTGCATTTTAGATTGCGCGACTTCTATCGCCATTGTGCGTCGCTCTGCCAGCAGGGCCAGCAGTTTCAGATCTAATGCGCTGATGCGTTCGCGCAGTGCCAGCAATGAGTTCTCGGTCATGTTGTTACCCTTTTAGATGTTCTTTCTTTCAGCAAAATGTGTAAAACGCAGGCATAAAAAAAGCCCCCTTTTCAGGAGGCTTTATTGTTCGTCTTCGCATTCATTCTTTCGCGACGAAACGCCTCCCAATCAGGGGAAGGTAAAAAAGAATGCGAAGAAAAACAGACGGGTATTCATGTATACATTGTTTCCATAAGTTTGAGCAGAGTCTTAAAGTAACCGCTGGGTTTTCCCTGTGTCAATAAGATTTCCTTTGGACACAAAAAACGCGCTCCAGGAGCGCGTTGTTCACAGACACGTTGTTAAGCCGGTTATTCCTCTTCTTCCTCCACCGGTTCAAGGTTCAATTCCTTCACACCGGACTCTGCACGGCGGGCTTCACCTTTGTGCTGCGCTTTGTTGAGCTGACGTTCAAGCTTGGCTGTCATCTCGTTAATCGCGGCATACATATCATCGTGGGTCGCACTGGCGACCAGCTGGCCGTTTGGCGTACTGATGGTCGCAACGGCGACAAATCCCTGTGGTTCTTTCGACAGAACAATGTGCGGGTTAATTAACTGAGTTTGCCATTTTTCCAGTTTTTTCAGACGGCCTTCGATGTGGTCACGAATAGCGGCAGTGATGTCCATTTGCTTGCTGGTAATGTTGACTGTCATATAATTTACCTCTCTTCTTTCTGTCTCCGATGAATCCAACATACCAGCCTTTTTTGTGAATTGCGTCCCCTGTGTCGTGGTTTTTTGTCACTTTTTGTCAATGGTGATGATTCTGTGACTCAGGGTAATGAATGGCGGGAAAGGTCTTGAGACTTGTCAGCGGATGAAGCATGATTGATAAGATCAGTGCGCTTTCCTGATCTTCACTCCCATCATTTTCTGCTTGTTTTTTAATCCCTTCAGTTCGTGCCTTAAAAAAATCCCAAAAAAAAACGGCAGCCAGAGCTACCGTTTTTGTGTTCGGACATTTGAAATTATGCAGCGCTGTTGGCGGCAATAATTTTCGCAACTTTATCAGCCTGGTTGTTCAGCTGCAGTTCGCGATAGGCACTTTCCATCAACGGCAGCGCGTCGTGCGTTGCCTGAGTATCCGGATAATCTTTCAGCATTTGCTCTACACGGTTAACGACAGCGACGTAAGCACCGCGTTTAGTGTAGTATTGCACCACTGACAGCTCGTATTTCGCCAGACGCTCTTTCAGGAATACCAAACGTTTAGTCGCATCAGTTGCGTACTGGCTGTTTGGATATGCGTGGATAAGCTGGCTGAAATCACGGAATGCCGCGCGTGCATGCTGCGGATCGCGGTCAGAACGATCAACACCGAAGAATCCTTGCAGTGCACTGTCATCCAGCGCCATATCCGTTAAACCACGCATATACATGACGTAGTCGATATTTGGATGGGTTGGATTCAGACGCATAAAGCGATCAATAGAGGCCTGAGCCATTGGCAAGTCAGCAGACTTGTAATAGGCATAAATCAGATCTAACTGAACTTGCTGCGAGTAAGGTCCAAATGGATAGCGGTTATCCAACGCTTCTAATTGCGCAATCGCCCCTTTAAAGTTACCGTCCTGCAGCTTTTGCTGGGCAGTGGCATAAAGGACGTTAGGCGGGTTATCGGGAACCGTTTCTTTGGAACTGGAGCAACCGACCAGCGCCAGGCTCAACGTGGCTGCTGCCACCAGATATTTCACACGCGTCATGACGTTTTGATTATCCTCAGGTGTTATTCTGGGAGACTGTCCGTTAAGCTCCCGACAAAGACCAGCTACAATAGCACATTATTTTAAACGGCATCGCCGTGAAAACCCAACGTTAACCAAGAAGCTGCATATGGCACAACAAGTACAACTCACCGCAACGGTGGCCGAATCTCAACTCGGTCAACGGTTAGATCAGGCTTTGGCCGAATTGTTCCCTGATTATTCAAGATCTCGCATAAAAGATTGGATCCTTGAAGACAGGGTTACGGTCAATGGCAAAAAAGTGACCAAACCAAAAGAAAAAGTGTTGGGTGGCGAGGCTATCGCAATCGATGCGCAAATTGAAGAAGAAGCGCGTTGGCTGCCACAAGATATCCCTTTAGATATCGTCTATGAAGATAACGATATTTTAGTCATCAATAAACCCCGCGATCTGGTTGTTCATCCGGGCGCAGGGAATCCAGACGGCACGGTACTGAATGCTTTACTGCATTACTACCCTGCGATTATAGATGTTCCACGTTGCGGCATCGTTCACCGTCTTGATAAAGATACCACCGGTTTGATGGTAGTGGCGAAGTCAGTCCCTGCGCAAACTCACCTGGTTGTTGCTCTTCAGGCCCGCGAAATCACCCGTGAATATGAAGCCGTGGCGATTGGTACAATGACGGCAGGCGGCACAGTGAATGAGCCGATTGCGCGCCATTCCACCAAACGCACGCATATGGCGGTGCATCCAACCGGCAAACCGGCGACTACGCACTATCGCATCATGGAACATTTCCGCGCCCATACGCGTTTGCGTTTGCGTCTGGAATCTGGCCGTACTCACCAGATCCGTGTGCATATGGCGCACATCAACCATCCTCTGCTGGGTGACCAGCTGTACGGTGGCCGTCCGCGTTTGCCAAAAGGGGCTTCCGAGTCCTTTATCAATATGCTGCGCGGATTCGATCGTCAGGCTCTTCACGCGACAATGCTGCGCCTTTACCATCCGGTAACCGGTATTCAGATGGAATGGCATGCGCCACTTCCTCAGGATATGGTTGACCTGATTACGGCGCTGAAAGCGGATACCGAAGAGTTCAAGGATCAGATGAACTGGTAATGAGTGCGCTTATTCTGCCTCAGTGGCCGCAACCCCCTTCGGTTCGGTCATGTGCGACAACCCGTGAAGGAGGCATCAGTTTGCCTCCTTACGGTTCGCTCAACCTCGGCAGCCATGTCGGGGATGAGCCAGAGTTCGTCTCGGCCAACCGGCAGCGCCTGATCGCGCTCGGCGGTTTACCTGCTGCACCGCACTGGCTGGAGCAGATACATGGCACCGATGTTGTTCGTCTTACTTCACACACTCCCGTACTACCCACCCTTATTGCTGATGCTGCCTATACTTGCGAACCAGGCGTAGTTTGCGCTGCGATGACGGCAGATTGTTTGCCTGTGCTGTTTTGCAGCCGCTCGGGTGATGAAGTCGCGGCTGCACATGCTGGCTGGCGCGGATTGTGTGCGGGTGTGCTGGAAAACACGGTTGCGCAATTTGAAGCCGCACCTGAACAGATCATGGCATGGATGGGACCGGCGATCGGTCCTGCTCATTTTGAAGTGGGTGGCGAAGTGCGTGAAGCCTTTGTTGCTGCAGACTCTGCTGCATCAGCGGCTTTTACACCGGCAGGTGCCAAATTCATGGCCGACATTTACCAACTCGCACGGCTGCGCTTGCAAAGTGCGGGCGTCACCGCCATCTACGGCGGTGAGTATTGCACTGTGTCTGACAACACCCAATTTTACTCTTATCGGCGTGACGGGATCACCGGACGCCAGGCCAGTCTGATTTGGCGGGTATAACCCTTTAAATCAGTACCCTTCACCACCCATCCCGATAGTCCCATTAATATACTGACAAGATAACCTTGAAAACGTCAGGGTTGACCTCATCTATTCTCCAGTAGCAATTTTGTTCAGTATTGGAGGTGTTATGCGTCTGGATCGTCTTACAAGTAAATTCCAGCTTGCCCTCGCGGATGCTCAGTCTCTCGCGCTCGGGCGCGACAATCAATTTATCGAACCTGTCCACCTGATGAGCGCTTTGCTCACGCAGGAAGGCGGAACCGTGCGCCCTTTATTAACAGCTGCTGGGGTTGATACCCAGAAACTGCGCACGGAGGTTGATCAGGCTTTGGGGCGTTTGCCGCAAGTTGAAGGTACCGGCGGGGATGTTCAGCCCTCGCATGAACTGGTACGTGTTTTAAACCTTTGTGACAAATTGGCACAGCAACGTGCCGATACGTTTATTTCGTCAGAACTGTTTGTTCTGGCTGTTATGAAAGACCGCGGCTCATTAACAGACATGTTAAAAGCTTGCGGCGCAACGGCCGAGAAAATGACTGCGGCTATCGATCAAATGCGTGGGGGTGAGAAAGTGGATGATCAGAATGCCGAAGACCAACGTCAGGCATTGAAAAAATTCACTATCGATCTGACCGAACGTGCCGAGCAAGGCAAACTGGATCCGGTCATCGGTCGTGATGAAGAAATTCGCCGGACCATTCAGGTCCTTCAGCGTCGTACCAAAAATAACCCGGTTCTGATTGGTGAGCCGGGTGTAGGTAAAACGGCGATTGCCGAAGGTCTGGCGCAGCGCATCATTAATGGTGAAGTGCCTGAAGGGCTGAAAAACAAACGCGTACTGTCATTAGACATGGGTGCGCTGGTGGCCGGGGCGAAATATCGCGGTGAATTCGAAGAACGTCTGAAAGGCCTGTTGAGCGATCTGGCAAAACAGGAAGGTAACGTCATTCTGTTCATCGATGAATTGCACACGATGGTAGGCGCAGGTAAAGCCGACGGTGCGATGGATGCCGGCAACATGCTCAAACCTGCGCTGGCGCGCGGTGAACTTCACTGCGTCGGTGCGACAACCTTAAATGAATATCGTCAGTATATAGAGAAGGACGCGGCGTTAGAGCGTCGTTTCCAGAAAGTGTTTGTTGCCGAGCCTTCTGTTGAAGACACCATCGCTATTTTACGTGGTCTGAAAGAACGCTATGAGTTGCATCACCATGTTCAGATTACTGACCCGGCAATTGTCGCGGCGGCTACGCTTTCGCATCGCTACATTTCGGATCGTCAGTTGCCCGATAAAGCCATTGACCTTATAGATGAGGCTGCATCCAGCATCCGTATGCAGATGGACTCAAAGCCAGAGTCTCTGGACCGACTCGAGCGCCGTATTATTCAGCTCAAGCTGGAACAACAGGCGCTGAAGAAAGAGTCTGATGATGCCAGTGTGAAACGCCTGGAGATGCTGGAAACGGAGCTTAACCAGAAAGAGCGTGAATACTCTGAGCTGGAAGAAGAGTGGAAAGCTGAGAAAGCCTCATTGACGGGGACGCAGAATATTAAAGCTGAGCTGGAGCAGGCTAAGATCACGCTTGAGCAGGCACGCCGTGTTGGCGATTTGGGTCGGATGTCTGAATTGCAGTACGGCAAAATACCTGAGCTGGAAAAACAGCTGGCTGCAGCGACTCAGGCCGAAGGCAAAACCATGAAGCTACTGCGTAACCGCGTCACTGATGTGGAAATTGCGGACGTGCTGGCGCGCTGGACAGGGATCCCTGTCGCCCGGATGCTGGAAGGTGAACGCGAAAAACTGCTGCGTATGGAAGCGGAACTGCACAGCCGGGTGATCGGTCAGAACGAAGCGGTTGAAGCGGTATCGAATGCTATCCGTCGTAGCCGCGCAGGTTTGTCGGATCCAAACCGTCCGATCGGGTCATTCCTGTTCCTCGGTCCGACCGGTGTGGGTAAAACAGAGTTGTGTAAAGCGCTGGCGACATTCCTGTTTAACAGTGATGACGCGATGGTCCGCATCGATATGTCAGAGTTTATGGAGAAACACTCCGTTTCACGTCTGGTCGGTGCGCCTCCGGGTTATGTCGGTTATGAGGAAGGGGGTTACCTGACTGAAGCGGTTCGTCGTCGTCCTTACTCTGTCATCTTATTAGATGAAGTAGAGAAGGCGCATCCGGATGTGTTCAACATCTTATTACAGGTGCTGGATGACGGACGTTTAACTGACGGACAGGGCAGAACGGTCGATTTCCGTAATACCGTTGTGATCATGACCTCTAACCTGGGTTCTGACATCATTCAGCAGCACTTTGGTGAGGCCACCTATGCGCAGATGAAAGAGTCGGTAATGGAGGTTGTCACTCACAACTTCCGTCCGGAATTCATCAACCGTATAGATGAAGTCGTGGTATTCCATCCGCTGGCTCATGCGCATATCAAAAATATCGCGAAAATTCAGCTGGAGCGTTTGTACAAACGTCTCGAAGAACACGGCTACTCAGCAACGCTGACAGATGCGGCCCTGGAGTTGCTCGGGAATACCGGATTTGATCCGGTTTACGGTGCACGCCCATTGAAACGTGCCATCCAGCAGCAAATTGAGAACCCGCTTGCCCAGCAAATCTTGTCGGGTAAGCTGATTCCAGGTAAGCCAATTGTTGTTGATGTGGAAAATGATCATATCGTCGCAAGGCAGTAATCGAAGGCTATAGAGGTCAAAACGGGCTCCAAAGTAATTTGGAGCCCGTTTTTTATGCGTATTTTGAACGTTATTAATCCATTTGCTTTATTTGTGAACGGTCGGAAAAGTATTTTCAATAAACCCTTGCGGCCTGCTCAGAACTCCCTATAATGCCGCTCCATCGACAGGGAACAACGTGAACAACATCACGAAGTAACCGGGTCGGAAAGATTAAAAACAGTGATGACCGGATGAAATAAACGGTTGACACTGAATGAGGAAAGC
>NZ_JBLZNY010000010.1:0-82552 GCF_049206505.1 Rahnella sp. EDr1-12 | reverse complement strand
ATTCTCTGATGACCATAGAGGCTTTTTTGCCATATCGATAATAGAGTTCAACAGCCCGAACCCTGTCCTCATATGAATGCATTAACTCTCTCCCGAGAGTCCAAGTAATCGTCCGCACCCCCTTTTAGCTAGTTTATAATGTCACCCAGATACGGCGCATTTTCCACCTTTCTGGGAGATCTCTTCTGATGCTGGTAACCATGTCCAATAAAGAACTTCACCGCTTGCCGGTGATCCAGGCCGTTGTTGAAAAGCGTCTGCGTCGCCGTGATGCCGCCTCTCAGCTGGATCTCACTGAACGTCAGGTACAGCGTCTGATGAACCGCTTCCGGGAGTCCGGTGCTGCCGGGTTGACGAACACTCGTCGCGGTATGCCCGGAACTCATCACATTGATATTGCACTGCGTCATCGGATACTGACGCTGCTACGTGAAAATTACGTCGGTTTCGGGCCCACACTTGCCGCAGAAAAGCTTCAGGAGCGCCATGGGATTTCCGTTTCTGTCGAGACGTTGCGCTGCTGGATGACTGCCGACGGTCTCTGGGTGCCGCATGCCCATCGGCGACCGCGAGTTTATCAGCCCCGTTATCGACGCGACTGTTTGGGTGAACTCATTCAAATCGACGGTTCACACCACGACTGGTTTGAAGGACGTGCCTCCAAGTGCTGCCTGTTGGTTTACATCGATGATGCCACCGGTCGCCTGATGCATCTGCGATTTTGTCAGAGCGAATCAACCTTCGACTACATGCTGGCAACGCGCGAGTACATGGATAAACACGGCAAGCCGGTGGCCTTTTACAGCGACAAGCATGCTGTGTTCAGAGTCAGCCAGGCTGAGACTCGTCGGACCGGCATGACTCAGTTCGGACGTGCGTTGCATGATCTCAATATTGAACTGATATGTGCTAACAGCAGCCAGGCTAAGGGGCGCGTCGAGCGTGCCAACCTGACCCTGCAGGATCGGCTGATTAAGGAGATGCGGCTGGAAAACATCAGTGGCATCGACGCGGCCAATGCGTGGCTGGACGTTTTTATTCGCGACTTTAATCGTCGATTCGCCAGACCCGCAACCTACCCGAAAGACCTCCATCGACCTGTCAGCGAGAACCGCTCAGAGCTGGATGATATTTTTGCCTGGCAGACGCTGCGTACGCTCTCAAAATCGTTGACCTTTCAATATGATAAGATGCTTTATCTTGTTGAACCCTCGGAGGAAAATGCGCATATTGCGGGTGAGAAAATCCTGGCTTTTGACTATCCGGACGGCACGCTGGCATTCCGCTATGGCAACAGAACGCTGAAGTATCAGGTATTCGACAAGCTGGCCTGTATCGATCAGGGCCGCATTGTGGACAACAAGCGACTGGGTGCAGTTCTGAAATTAGCGCAGGAAAAGCAGGACGAACTCGAGACAGCGGGGAAAAGAAATCGCAGCCAACATATGCCTAAAAGGCGTGCTCAGGTTCAGGAACAACTGAGGGCAATGAACCCGGTACTTGCCGACCCGACCCTGTTCAAACCCAGTCTGAAAAGATGACCTGACTGCCCTTTTCTCTTCAAAATTTGGATAAAAAGTGACATTCAAAAATGGGAAATCAGGGTGACATTTCAAACTGGGATAGACAGGTTTACAGAAGCTAAGGGCTTTGTTGAATAAATCGAACTTTTAGCCGTAATCAGGTTCAGATCACCACATTCTCGATCCTGTAGCGGTACCCCCTGGCAAATAAAAGTTCAAAATTCCATTTTTATCCTGATGAAGCTCCTGTTCCGCTGCCGGGATTATTCATGCCTCAGCAGGCGGGCTTAGTCCGTCAGCTTCCCATTCAAAAGCCCCACATGCAGTGAAATTGCCCACCTGGTTATCGACCCCACCGGCTTAAAAGTTTTCGGAGAGGGTGAGTGGAAGGTGAAAAAACACGGCTAGGAATTGCAAAAAAAACTAAAGCCATTGAATCTACTGAAAACTCCTTTACTCAGAAAAACAATTGAGACATTAGATTATTAAAAAAGGAATTAATTGGCATCCTCATGCTTAATTCCATCAGGATACATTTCGGCAATACGTAACTGGTAGACCATGGTTGCATCTGGTGGAACTTTTGGCGGATATCCTTTCTCACCGTATGCAAGTGATGGTGGAACAACCATTGTCATAGAGCCATGATTATTTAATTTCACCAGAGCTTCCTGAAAGAGTGGTGGGAACTCTGCCACTTTCTGGGAAAGTACAGCACCGTTCGCCTCCATGTCCTGTATAACCGTTCCATCCGTCAAGCTTTCTTTAACGATAAGATCTACAATGGCTCCCTTGGGAATAGGGCTATCTCCGGCATAATCGATTTTGTAAAGGACGCCCCCGCTACCCTCTATAACACCTTTCTGTTGCTTGAATTTTTCAACATAAGATTTCCCAAGGTTAAACTGAGCGGACAATGTTTTTTCCCTGGCATTATTGACCTCATTTTCAGCATCAGTCAGTGCGCGGCTAAGTATGTCATCCGCAAGGCGACGTTTACCTGAGAACGTATCAACAATCCCTGCAAGGATGAGGTCTTTATCCGTTTTCACCCCCCAGCGGTTACGTTCTGCCTGCATTTGCATTATCTCCTCGCCTAATGACACTCCGGCAGCATAATTTTGTTTCGCACCGGCGTCATCCAGGCTGTCTTGCGTCAGTGAAACTGCCTGATTAGCTTTTGCAGTGTCCAGTGCAAGCTGAAGTTCTGCGAGCTGTTTTTTATAGGCTTCTTCCTGCTCTTTCATGGAAGCGGCACTTTTAAGCAACAGCTCTTGTGAGTGCGTCTTTATTGATATCAGAGCTTTGTTCAATTCGTCCTTTTGCAACTTCATGCTTTCCAGCTGAGTTCTGAGTTCCTGCTCTACTATTAATCTTGCACTAATCTGAAGATTGGCCTGCCTGACTTTCTCTTCCGCGGCTTTTTCTTCAGGCGTCATCGACAAAGCTCGCCTTACCTGCGAGGCAAAAAGACTCAAGCCTTTCAAGTCCGCCGGCATTGTTACTCTCGAAATCTCTTTCTCCTTGAGTTTAATGCGCAATGCAGACACCTCCTGCTCAAGCCCTGCAATTTTCTCTTGTTGCTTTTTAAGTTCGGTGTCTTTAATTCTCCAATTACCTGGCCGCTGTTTTGTATTCTGTCCTCCTATAACTGCAGCCGGTCTTGCATTTTGTGCTGCTCCGATCGCAGGTTTCGGTTTTGATTGTTGCGATGGCCCCTTTTTAACTTCATCGGCATTGCTGCTGCTTTGATATTTTTCAGCAAACTGGAGGAGTGCTGGGATGTTTCTCTCCTGGGGATTAACAGCATACGCAGCCCTTAGAGGAAGCATACCACCAGTAATGGCCATCCATGTCAAAGTCCAGGCAGAAAGCCTCATTGTGCAGACCCTCCGCTTTCGGTGAGTCCTAACAACAGGGCTTGATCAATCTGCGCGCACAGCTTACTTACGCGATAACGGTAGAGGGCATCAACAGTACCTTGTGTTTCATCTTTTATCCGACTACGGATCCCGGAGTATTGCGCTGCGCCTTTCATCAACTTTTCAAAATTCTTCTTATATTCAACTGATTGTTGAGCTTTAACCGTTTGTAGCGCATCCAGTGATTTTTGACATTGCTGAAGCTGAGCTGATTCGATTTCCTCTTTGGTCGGCGTGACAACCTGACCTGCTTGTGGGGGAGCTTTCTTAATTGGAGATTTTTGGCACCCTGTTAACAAAAACATTGAGAGAATTACACTGACAGTGAGTACACATTTAAAAGACTTCATGAATATCCTTTGCTTAATCAAAAATTACGTTTTTTTAAAACCCTTACGGGCAGGCAAAAACACTTGCACTGCCCTATAGCATTACATTAAGGATGTTTATATGAAAATATTTGAATTATTCAGATTTTGTGTTCGTATCCTTTATCAGCCACTTATATAAATCTGTGTTTTTCGTAAGTTTGAGTTTGCCCATTGCAGAACGTTTGTGAGTACTCACTGTTTTGCAATCAATGTTCAGCAAATTAGCAATCTCACCGGGTTGCATCCCTTTTGATAGATAGTGTAATATTTGCCGCTGTCTTTCAGTTAATTTATTTGTTAATAAATTCTCAGGAACTCTTATTTCAGATTTAAATTTTTCTGTTAGCGCATGATCAATTATTTCATAGACGACTCCAGGTTTCTGGTGACGGTATAGAAAAAAGGGAACATGATACTGTGTAAGTTCTTCCCGATGTTGTGTCATCACAATCACCAATTTTGACATGTAAGTTCGATCTCCCACAATCCTGGCAGGTAATGCTGCGCCAGGACAGTGCGGAGCCCAAAAAATCAAATCTGCCATACGATAAGAATGTTTAGTTTCCCTGATAAAAACTGGCATTTTTACTTCTGCAAAGTAATTCTCAATACTCAATTTTAGCCCTGCGGCAAAAAAATTATCCGAGTCAATAATGAGAACTTTAAATACCCGCGGCATTTGAGACCTTCCTATTAGTCACTGATAAAATCCATTTTGAAACGGGGATCGTCCGGGAAGAAAAGATGCGCCTCTTTTTTCACCCGAAGATATGATTCTTCGTCTTTCAATAAGAACAAAACGCCGCAAAGATTGCCGTATACATTTCTGTCAACTCTCTTTGAGAGATATAATTTGGCCCAGTCTCTATATTGCTGTAGTAATTTTCTTTCTTTGGTCCTCGAGAAAACAATTAATCCATGCAGGTTTTTATCATAAAGCCAACGCTCAGAATTAATTCCGAGGTCAAAATTCATCGCATGCTCAGCATCCCTGATTTCAATAAGTCCGTTGCGTTCAAAAGAGGTCAATATTAAATTTGCATAAAGACCAACAGCAAAAAAAATAATTGCAATAACTGAAGCGGAAATTATCGTAATGTCAACTAATCTCAAGGCTTCAGATTTCAAGATAGGGGACGGTATGCTCATGTTAAACTGGCTCTGTAACATCGCCAGCAGGAGCAGGAAGATCAACCACGTAGGTGCAGATAAATTAAAAGGGTATTCTGTCTGGGCATGCAGCAGCATCGGCGTAAGTGCTACAATCAGCAGAAGCGGAAAGCAACCCCGATACCTGTCTTTATGAGACTGAACATCTAACGCACGCCAAGCACGCTTAATTATTTTTATGCCCGCATAAAGTAGCACCATGAAACCCGTTAGTGAGACAAGCCCCCCCTCTACCCACCAAAGCAGAATTTCATTATGTGGGTGACGTACGACACCTAAAGATAAGGTAGATAAATGTTGCGACGCTCTGAAATGTTGGAAACTGTATTCGAAACTCCCATATCCCCATCCTAAAAATGGCCTCGATAATATCATCTTAAATGACTCATCCAGAATAATGAGTCTTGCATTACTCGATGCTGCATGGTCGACAATGTTGACGTGTCCCCCTGTCTGAATGAATAGCGCGAAGGAAACAGCCAGCCCCTGGAGTAACAAAGCAGATATGACCCGGTTTCTGGATTGTGCTTTAACTCCAATCAGAAACATCATCATACTTACAAGAATACCGCTTACCCAACCAATACGCGATTGAAGCCATACCAGTAGTGAAGTAAAAATCAGAAGCATTACACCGAAAACACACATTTTTAATGTGTATATCCGTGACCTCTGAACTGTCAAATTTGAAAAAATAAACAACATGAGCACAAGTGCTATGCCGATCGATACAAAAGTGGCCAGCACATTAACCTGCTGGAATACCCCATAAGGACGCGAATATAAGCGAGGGTAATTAAGCCATGCAGGAACATTTTCAGGAGAAAAAATCTGCGTTATAGCAATTGTTGACTGAATGGTCACGGCGATCAAAATCCCCGCAATAATCCAGTATTTCTTTCTATGTGATAAATCATATCGAAGAAGAGAAATGTAAAAAACTAGCCCACCCAGCAAGCCTCCCCAACGCGAGACTGCGGCCCCAAACCACTGAGGAGATGTATAAAGTAACGGAATTCCAAGGATTAGCACGCCTGTCAGAATTATGCCGGTATTGGAATCAATTCCCTGCATAGTATCTTTTCTTTTACTAATCCAAATCAATGCAACAACTGATGCCATGACGAGCCAAGCAATAATATTGACAGGAAGTTTAAGCCCACTGCCCCCCATATTCGGCAAATATAGAGGCAACAAGAATATGACCCAGACCAAAATAAGTAGCAATGGAAGATGGATAGCAATTTTTGATTTTTTTTTTGACCTTTTGAGTATTGAACCACCCATACTGTAACCACACCCTTCTTTCGATGAAAAGTTATCGCTAGGCTTGGATTGACAAGATCTTCCTCCTAAACCTAACCGTGCTACGTTCATCAAGCATGACATATGCGTCGCCTGCACAGCATTAGTTTATGAATGTAGGTTATGCTGACACTCAATAATACAGAACAATTATATCTTGAAAAAGGATACTTGCAGCATAAAAAATATCTTCCTACATAATTACATTATAATACTCTAAAGATAGACTGAGTTTGTACACATTCTTTCGCACACATTATTTTATTTCTTAAAGATCAATTCAATATCCCAGCTTTTCAATTAAAATTTCGTCCTAAAGAAAATACTAGGCTTTACATCTGTCCAAATCATAATTAATATTACACCTCGATTAAACATGAATGGTCATTGTAAACCTCTGTTATAATATTTCCTTTTGATATATTTCTGCTGATATAATTCTTGTTAATACACAGGCCATAGCGGGGAATGGTGATGAGAAAATCCTCAGGAAGACCATTATCAATTAATACGGCTCTCGTTTTGAAAACGAGCTGATTGTAACTGTTTTCAATAGACTTTCGAGGAGAACTTTTCCATAAAAGGTTAATGAGTTCCTCTTTTTGCGTAACCCCTTTTATCAAAAAATCTATTAGTCGAGTTTGATTTTTACTCAATGAAATTTCTTTTTTTTCTCTTTTGAAAATAAGCTTTTTAACGTCTAATACGAGTATCTCGTTCTCAAAATAGGTGACATTTTCCATTGTAATCTCTGAACCTCCCTGGCTTAATGAGTTAGTTTCTCAATTACACGTACGTAAACCTTTCCAGGAAAACGTTCAAATTTAGGCCATAGGTTAATAAAACTTACTATCTGTCATGACGTAAATCGGATGTGCATTTGATGAAAGCACTTTACCACCAGGAAACACAGAATGGCTTTATCTATTAATAATGAGTGAAATCATAGATTTTTATTCTTTATTTTACTATATAAATAGATTTTTCATCCGTTAGAAGTTATTATAAACTTTTTGCACTAAAATAATTAATACTCAATTCCGACGCCTAAGAATGTTCGTAGTGTCGCGAAATAAACATAAAACGTAAATATTAAGAGGGATGATTCCCTTTATCATTTAGATAAACATGATTTACACCAGAGGAAGCGGATGGAGTACAAGATTAACAATACAATCAAATATAATTCTCTGGATGGGACCTTATATAGCCCTGAACACAATGTGGATATGCTAACGCTTGCGCGTATAAGCAATGAGTTACTGTTGCTTTTTGTTGGTAATGCAAAAGTGTTATTGACACGCGACGCTATTTTATTTGAGTTATGGGAAAAGCGTGGTTTAAGTGCATCCAGTAATAACCTCAATAATCATGTTTCTATTCTACGTAAAGCTCTCGCACAATGTGGCTGTACCGGAGTCATAACGACTGTCCCTAAACAGGGTTTCTTTTTTGATGCAGAGATCATCGCGATTAAACCCAGTGAAGAACGCAGACCTGTAGTGCCTGCTGATAGCACACCTGGGATAGATACCGTAGTAGCCACGGCAAGTGTTAGTATATATGAGAAGCGGAAATCTCTTCCAACACAGCTCATTAAATTTATTTTGTTCTTGTTATTCGCTATTACACTTGCATCTTCATACTTTCTTTATGACTATTTAAGGCTAAATGCGATCCGAAGTGAGGTCCTGCGTATAAAACAATGTCGATTCTATCTGATTGATGATTTAACCAGACGAATGCCACAGCAATGGGTGACAGACAGAATTCAGGAAATTGTTGGTAGTGAAGATATCGACTGTGATTTAAAAGCCAACGTTTATTACTCAGCCGATAAAAAACTTGATTCATCAGGTAATTCTACCCTTCACGACTTCTTCGGTTATTGCCCATTTGATAGCAAGGCGCCTTGCGAGAACTACATTTTCACCGGGACGGAGGAAAAACGTGAAAAAGATAAATAATTATTCACTCCTAATCATTTTATTCTCACTTTTCGTTGGCACTGTCTCTTGGGCAACCTGGCAAAATACAAGTGGGAATAAGGAGTTTGAATGCTGGGCGCGTTTACACATCAAAAACACTGTGACAAGTTGCCAGGAAAGCAGTTTTATTGATGTTTTTTTTTCATTTCATGGAAACGGAGAAGGTTACTTTTTGGCTGATGGTAGTTCATCGTGTCTTAATCAAAAGCCAAAATCAGTAGGCGGGATTCTCAATTTTAATTACAGTAAACAAGGTGATTATTTTTCTGTTAAAATGAAAGACTCAAACCCGGCACTGGCAGAAATTATCAAGGTTTTGAATTACGACCAGATTAAATTAAAAATTACAAAATTAAATTCTTCAGACTATTTTATGACTCTGCCAAATGAAACACTTCTTATATGCACGGAAGACTGATTGTAAGCATCAAACAATTATATTTTAATTGTCATATAAAAACTTCTCATTTAAAAATCATGTTAAACCGCTTTTTCTTGAAATTAAGACTTCTCCTAATGTTGATGAACTTCCCGGGCTAAACATGATCTTCACCTAAAAAGTTGTGGGGTTATGAATATTTAACCCCATACTTTAATGTGACATTTATATTTTAAAATTATCCAATAGGATTTTCACCAACAATTGCTCACTTATTTTTTAATGCAAGAAATTAATTATCATTCGATAATTTCGCATGCTTTTATAATGTCGAATCTTTCAATTATTTATAGCCATGTCTGATAACCAACACTCCAGACTAGAGCTATTGTGGGTAAACTGAATGATTCTTACCCTACATATTAAAACAAATAAACAAACATACTGTCGTGTTTTTATTTGTATCACTAATCAAAATACTTATTTATTACAAATATTGATCAGTAATCAATAAATAGACCATGCTAAAATAAAAGTAGTTAAAAAATCATATACCTTTGCTTAGATATAACGTTATCCATTTTGATATGTCATTCTATACAGGCTCATAAAGTAGAACCGTGCTAGCTTGCCAGGTGCCTGGTTTGACTCCACTCAGCACTGATTTTATTGTTAAATTATTATCTCCCACATTGAGTTTTAAGTTACTCAGCAATGGAAGATTGTTTATTTTTATCGTTGACATTCCCCCACCAATATCGAGCGTTGTTTTACCCCCAGTTAGTGAAAACCGAACGGTACCTGAGCGCGAGCAATTTATAATAAAATTATTTTCTGCAATAGAACCATCTACATCTTTTTGATTTATTAATTTATGGTCTAAAATTATTTCATTATTAGTTATATTACATTGAGCAGGTATCTCTGGTACCCTTGCACAAACTCCAGGTGGGCGCTCCCACGTCCAGTCCTTACCTGGTATCGCAGTGCTACCGGTATATAAAGCTGCAGTAACGCAATAATCTGATGGAGGGTATTCGGTAGTATATTTTGCTGTAAACCACCAATGACTATCTGTATAATAATGTTTCATTAATAACTTCGAATATGTATTAATACTCGTAGTACTTTGATGGTTAGCACCACCAAGGAATAAGGCCTTATCTGGAGGATCATTTTTATAAAACGCCGCATATGCCGAAGTTCTTCTTTTCCCTATTATTCTTGTTGCAGCCCAATCCCCTCCATCGATAATCGTAGGTGATCCAAGGGTTATCCAGTACTTCCCGTTCTCATACCCTCCTGTCATATTTGGAAAATAAGGAATATCTCGGTCACCAGCCCAGACTATAGGACATAGTAATACAGATAAGAAACCGATGTTCAATGTTTTATTCTTCATATTCTTTCCACTAGAATTTTCAGTAAGAGATCCACATAAAGCTATTAATGTGACAGCATACTTAAACCTAAAAACATCATTTAATAAAAACTCAAATTATGATACATAACTCACTGATAATCTAAACGAAAATTTGCAACAACCTTAAAACCACCATATTTTATTCTTCTATCGCTAATGGCTTTAGGTTCTGCCTGCAAATATGCATTTATAGTTATTAGATTTACTCCTTTCTTCAATGTATATGAACCGTCCGAATCGTTGATTGGTAGTGCTTCGCCATCGGTTGTTTCGAGTCCAATTGCAAAACCGGTTGATTCCCCTCCGCTCTTCACCTCGAGTAAGCCTGGTAATTCTTGACTTTCAGCACCGCTAAAACTTATACGTACGGTGTTACCAAGACTCAAATCACAGTCAGAAAGGCGCAACTTAAATTCCTGTCCATGCGTACGCTGATTCAGGTATAGATACTTGTCCACAATCGTTCCGAAATCCAACTGAATACTTTCGTCTCCGGGAGCAATCACGCACGGCTCCGTCACCAACGCTCCTCGCATGACTACATTATCTTTGGCGTATGTACCAGGGCTGAACATAAGAATAATGCTAGCAAGTAATGTTCCTCGAATCATTGAACGTACTGCTACACAAGTTCGCTGTATTTTCATCACTGATAATTAATCCCGATAGTTGCCACCGCTTCAAATGCGCCCGCTGTCAGCGTACTGCCTGGTCTTTTTACTGGGACAGCTTCCAGTAATGGCGGTTTACTGAAATCTATGGGCACCAGCTTACCAACGCTGAAAGGTTTACCATTGATCAACAAACGGATCCCTAAGTCATCAATGTTGGTTTGTATTGCCGCCCCGTCATAACTAGTCGTGATACCAGTCAGGATAAACGCCATATCCCAGGGCTTTGATTCAGCTTCGCAGAACATAAGATATGGGATTTTCTGCTTATAGTTTATGCCATCGACCTTGTTCACCCCAACCCGGTTTCCAAACTCTACAAGTGTTTGCAAACCTCCGTTAAATCCACATTTTGGTGGTTCAAGTAACGTTCCTTTCAGCGAAAAATTATCTTCCGCTTTAACGGTTAGGCTGAAAGATATACTTACTGTAAACATTAGAATAATCATCTTTATCATGTAATTATGTCTTCCCTGCTTACTGATAATCGATCATCATGGTGGCAGTAGCTCTAAACGCGCCGCCAGTTAATGTCGCTCCATCTTTTTTTACCGGTACCGCCTTCAGCGCCGGTTTCGAAGGATCGTTGTAATTCAGCCACTTGTTTACCTGCAACGCGCTACCGTTTGCTGTCAGGGCAATAGCCAGATCGGCTTTATCGGTTGCCAGTTTAGTACTGTCAAAACTGGCGCCGGTCCCTTTAATTTGCAGGCGCAACGTTTTGGATGTCGCGCCTGAGCATTGGAGGCTGTAATTGACGTCCTTAATGTAATTTTTGCCATCGACTCGCGTGGTCATTACTTCATTGCCAAAATCTACGTTGATTGGAGAACCGCCATTAATAGTACACGGAGGTGGTTCAATCATCGTTCCATCGAAATTTAGCCGCGCCGCCTCACTACTCTCATTCAAACCAGACATGACTATCAGAAACAGTGCAACGTAAGATGAGGTAAGTCTTATGGATTTATTCTTAAATTTCATAGATAATCCACCTTAAACTCTACATATCCTGAAAAGGTTCCGCCCTTCAGAATGATATTTGGCCTTTTAATCGGTATAAGTTTTATTACCGGTTTAGTGGGATAGGTAAAATTGAACCATTCATTTACCCCTGTACGAATGTTTCCGATATAAAGGGCAATGCCAATATCGACGTTTGTTGTCTTAATGGCTTTGGTATCAAAATCCGTCGCCAGGCCATATAGCTGCATTCTGAGGGAGTTATTAACGTTATTTGTGCAGTCAATCGTGTAGTTTGCTTCCTTGGCATAATTTACACCATCGACTTTGGTTGTTAGTATGTCTTTGCCAAAGTCAACATAAGGGTCTACACCCTGGTTTATGGTGCATGCGGGAGCGTCAATAAGTGTTCCGGTGAAGGTCATATCACCGGGTGCCGCTAACGTTACCAAGCTATATCCACCCGTTACAATTAATGCAAATACTCGTATGAATTGCGTCGTTATTTGAGGAATTAACTTCATTGATAATCCACCGTCATCGTTGCTGCACCAGAAAAACCACCGCTTTTAAGCGTTGCTGATGTGTTTTTAACCGGAACAGCCTTAAGCACCGGTTTATTCGGCCAGGTAAAATTAAACCCTTCATTTATCACAATACGGGTATTGCCGTTATACAAAGCGATGCCTAGGTTAGCATTGTTGGTTTTGACCGCTTTGCTATCAAAACTTGCGGTCTGGCCACTTATTTTCATTTTCAGGGCATTGGTGGTGTTATTTTTACAGTTGATATCATAATTCACCTCTTTGAGGTAATTCGTTCCATTTACTTTTCCCGTTTCTACAGCGTTACCAAAATCAACTGTGATCGGCTTATTTCCATTTATCTCGCAGGAAAGGGGCGCGATTACTGTTACCTTTACTGTTACATTAGTAACAGCGCCTGCAAAATGGCTGAGCGGCAATAGAAACAGGCCAGTCGTAAAAGGAACAGCATAGTGAGCTATAGACAGCAGTTTATTATTCATAGCTCAGTCCAAAATTAACTTGAGCCTGATAAGATCCCGCTTGTAACGGCGCACGGGTTCGTTCCGGCGTAATGGTATAAGTGAGCTGATTATTTCCCGGCGTCAGAAGCAGAGATGCCCCGCGGCTACCGAGACGGATATCACGTCCCAATTTGTCCGTTACTCTGAGCGCCAGCCCCTTCGCCCCCTGAACCTGTAGCAGTTCCGGGTTATTAATATCTGCAGGGGCAATGAACCTGACAGTAACCGCTGGCTGTCCCGGACTCCATCTCAGATTGCCGCTTCGCTCATCCAGCGTACGGGCAGGCCCCGATATGCAATCCTGTAGCTTCAACTGAACCGTAACAGGCGTTCCACGGTCACCAACCTGGCGTAAACGGCCAGTGGCAGTGGTTCCCAGGTTGATGTCCTGCCAGGCCGAGGTCATTTCCAACCTGCATGCGCTTTCACTTAATGCACCGCGAACCTGGAGCACACCATTCGCGCCGTCTACACCCCAGTTATCAGCAGCATGTGCCTGAGAGACAACGCTCAGGACGACTGTGAACACTCCTGATACGATCAGAGTAGTCAGCACCGTTACCGTCAGGCCTCGCCACTCCCGCGATGTCATTCTGTCAGTCACTTTGTTCCATTTTTCCTTATGCATGCATCCTCCTGATACTAAGAGTTCCGGTCATTAACGGCTGTCTTTGACTGCCTCAGCTTTACAGTTGCTGCCACCGCTGCAAGAGAACTGAATCTGAGGGCGACCGCCATAGTCATTGATGTAAGTCAGCACAGGATTGTTACCCAGCGCACTGGCACTGGCGGTGAGTGTTGCGGTGCTTTTGGGCTCGACCATTACCGGATCAAATCCCTTAACTGACTGACCCTTTACGGTGCTGCTGCCATCTACCAGAGTGACGTAGTAAGGCGTCGGGTTCGTCACCACATAGCGGTCACCTTGTTTGCTCAGGGTGATTTTTTCCTGCCATGGAATAGTCATTGCCCCTGTGGTGTTCATTAGCGAAGCAGGGCGATAAAAAAGTTTAATACGCGTCTGAAGGGCAATTTGCAGGGTATTCGGCTTATCCGTACGCGGTGGGATTTCACGGATATTGAAATAGAACAAGGACTCGCGATCCTGCGGCAGGGCTTTCACCGCCGGTAAGCCCTGAACTTTAACCTGACTCTTCGCCCCCGGCTCAATACGCTGCACCGGCGGTAAAACCGTCAAAGGCGTGGTTATTTTGTTACCCTGAGCATCTTCAATCCAGCCCTGGGCAAGATAAGGAAGTTGCTTATTTTCATTGCTGACATTGAGGCTTATGGATTGCTGGCCGCCATCATAAATCACACGAGTACGATCAAGCGCGATAGCGGCGAATGCCGACTGAGCTGCTAATCCACTTAATAATGTGCAAGTCAAAAAAGTAGTGCTTTTAGGGAATTTCATGCTTTGTATCTCATTCGAAGGTGTTGAATCACGGGTCACGCTTTGACTGATGCATGACCCCATTTATTTATTCCTGAAGAGCCGCTGTCAGATTGCGACATGGCAGAAGTAAGTCAGTAAGACTGCTGTTGGAAAGCTTTTGTGGCAGTGAAATTTCGCACTGTGGTTTGCCCGCCCAGTGCACCGACATTTTTTCACCCGCATTTATCCCACTCAGGTAAACGTTGCCGTCGTCGCTGACGATGCCCACGCCTTGTTTTTTACTGTTAATCACCGTTGAGCCAAACGGCGGTACTGAACCATCAGCCAGACGGATAACAGCCATTGCTTTCTCCCCCGAGATGACCTCAAACTTACGGTAGCCAATGGCCCCTTCAGTCAATGTCCCCTGAACCACTGAACGAACAGCTTCGGCATTCTCAGGTAAATGATTCAGGTCGATACTAATTCGGTTACGGTAGTAACTGCCGACATCCGTAACCACTGCTTTGCCAAAACGGTTGGATTTGGTATTGGCGCCGTATCCACTGAGAGGTATGCCGCCCACACCATCGGTATCCACCAACATGCGTGTCCCACCCTGTGAACCACCGCGGTGTAATGCTGCCCCTTCAAGCGTTGCAGTCGCGCCACCCTGCAATGACATCCCCACAGAGGAATAACTGCCTTCCTGATAACTAGCGTTTACGTCCACCTGAGCAAGATCGCCCTGATGGCTGAAACTGCCGCTTGCGGTGCTGCCACTTCGGGAAATACCGCTGCTTACCTGATAGTTGTCGTTGTCGTTTATCCGGTCGTAATAGTTCACCTGATGAGTGGTGTCATTTCGGTTAATAGAGTTGCTGTAGCCTACCGAACCGGTATTCCCCCACGGCATCGACAGTGACAGATACATGCCGTCGTCATTAGTTCCGTTATATTTATTCCGATAACCGGTCAGCGACATGCTGATATTTTTGAAGCGACCAATATCCATATATTTGGACAATGTAAGGTTGTAACGGTCATTAGCCGGCCTGTCCCAGTACGTCTGATGGCTGTAGTTCAGGTAGGCACTCAGACCCAGATCGCTGAACTGCTGGTTGAAGGTGATGGTGTACATCTCCTTGCTGTTCTGAGAGCGGATGCCATCAGTACGCGCCTCCAGATATTCGCTCATACTCATGTAGTTCTTCTGCGAGAAACGGTAGCCAGCGAAAGTTACCTGACTGTCATAATCATCAAAGTTCTTTGAGTAACTCAGGCGATATGATCCCCCTGACAGCGTACCCTCTTGCCCAGGCAATTTCGCACGTGACTGAGTCGCATCCAGCGACAATGCGCCCAGCATCATCAGATCACGCCCGATACCTAATGCCATCGCATTGTAATCGCCACCCGCTACGCCGCCGCCGTACATGGACCAGCCGTTGCTGATACCCCAGGAAAATTCACCGGTGGTAAACAGCGGACCATTGGTTCTATGCTGCCAGTCATTAGGACGGCCGGTGGCCACTTTGTAACGCACCGTGCCCGGACGTGTCAGATACGGAATACTGGCGGTATCCATTTTGAATTCTTGTACGCTGCCGTCTTGCTCCTCTACGCGTACATCCAACTGACCCGAAACAGCGTCATTGATGTCCTGTATGCGGAACGGACCTGCGGCAACCTGAGTTTCCTGAATAACACGGCCTTGTTGGCTGATTATGACTTTCGCATTAGTTCTTGCTACACCCGTTACTTCCGGTGCATAACCCCGCAAATTGGGTGGCAACATTGAGTCATCACTAATGAGGCTAACGCCCGCAAAGCGGAAACTGTCAAAAATGTCGGAGTTGAGATAATTCTCCCCCATCGTCAGTGATGCGCCCAATCGAGGAATTGCGCGGTATGCGTAATAACGACTCCAGTCCCAGCTGTTTTTAGACGATTGGCCCGATCCGGTTTGTTTGTCAACACGCGTTTGCCAGTCGGCACGCAGGCGCCATGCACCAAGGTTTGCCCCAAGGGTGCCGTTACCACTTATACTGTTATTTTGGTTGCCGGTTTTTTGCTGACGCTGGGTTTGGGTATTGATGTTGTAATCCATCAGGATGCCCGGAATACCGTTGTCCCAGCGGGATGGTGGGTCCCAGTCTCCGGAACTGTATTCGAGCCATGCTTGTGGAATACCGAGATAGAGTGTTGCTTCGCCCAGATCGCCTTTCGCTGTCATGCCTTCTATGCTGCTGACCTGAAGGCACTGACCCTGGTGAGTCCAGCGTAATTTGCTGTTCATTTCAGGCTTAAGGCCGAATTGTTCAACTAGACTCGGTGTGATGCAGGGTTCACTCCCCTTTGGATCGTTATCCGGGGCGTAATAAGTGACAGGCTGCTCAGGAAGTTCCTGTTTATTAACGTGAAGAGACATAACGTAGTTTCCCGGCATGATATAGCCGCTGCGGGAAAACTGATCCAGATCGAAGTTACTTCGATCATTGACGTCTAATACATCGGTATTAAAGGAAAATTCTTCGGCTTGTACAGTTGTCATCGCTCCGCTGATAAGATAGCTGACCATTATGGCTAAAGCTCGCGGGCGTGACGGCCATATTTTTAAATGAGATAACGCCAATTTTTTATGTTTTTTATTCTTTTCCATAAGGCGCAACGTCCATTCCATAAAATTCAGCCAAGCCTGACCCTTCAATATTGACACCAGGCATTTTTACTGCGAGAGATATATTCAGTAGTAATCCATTTTGAATTTAACCGTAGAGAAATATTCTCCTGCACGTAATAATTTATTATTACTAACTAACCGCAGGGAGTATTTAAGCGGCATATCGCCTGAATGAACTTCCCCTTTCGGTAAAGCTATGCCAGGTAATGCGATATTTCCCTGACTGTCAGCAATCTGCAACGCTATACCTTGTGCTTCACCGTGAACACTAAACAGGCCTGCATCAGGTTTGCCATCAAAGGTGACCTGGAAATGCTGCCATTCAGGTTGCGATTTGCTGTTCTTTGCCAACGTGCAGTTCACCAACTGAATGGTAAAAGGACGTGTAATACTTTGCCCTTCCCGGGCAATGACGCTTACCGGCATTAACCCCATATCTATTGTTTGGTCACGGCTTGAAATGTCGATAGCGCAGGCTGTTTCAATGATTGAACCCAGCATGTACACCTTGCCCCACCCTTGGGGATCGGAGGCCAAAACCTGACCCACTACACTGATATTGAGAAGTATTAACAGAGCACTGATGCCCATTTTTTTGGACATAAATTAACCCGACTTTCGTAGCGGATAAAAAAGCACGCGGGTTGCCCCGCATGCTTACGCTTTGTCGCTATTACTGATAAGCCAGTGTGAAGTTAGCAACACTTTTGAAATCACCCGGGACGATGCCTGATGACGCGCCATCACCCTGCAGGTACGCTGCAAATAACAACGTATTATTACCGTTCTGCAGAGCCTGAGCGGTAGTTGGTTTACCCAGTTCCAGCACTTTGCCTGTACCGTCTGTCATTGCAATGCTCGCGCCCTTCGCAGTACCTGTCAGACCTAACATCCCTTCAGTGCCGCCTTTGGAGCCGGTAAAGGTTGCAGTGACCGATTTACCTTTGTCACCCAGGGTGCATTTTTCAAGTTTGATTTCGAAGTTTTTAGGGGTGGAAGTCCCTTTATTACTGTCCGCAGCCAGCGCAACGTTAGAAACCTGACCCAAGTTAACTGTCTGATCAATGCTGTCTGGATCGATTGAGCAAGGGGCATCAACAATCGAACCTGTGAATGTGACCGTACCGTGCCCTTGATCCGCCTGAGCGAAAGAAGAAATACCCATAGCCAATGCTACACCGAGAACAATTTTGTTCATTTTCATTATATATTCCTTTAAATGAATTTTTTGGATCGCGTGTTTATTTTAAATATGTGTCAGAGCCACAATATTTCTCGTTTTAAAAACTGGTATCGGACGTAGGTAACACCAATAGACAGGCTAAAAAGGCTATTGAATTAATATAAATTTTACGTGTTACCTCATTTCGTCGGAAATAATTATTACAAAACAGGAGTGTATTTAAAACACCTAAAACAATTTTTGGTTAAATTCACAACATTAGCTCAGCGTTCTTTTTTAAAAATAATACGCACAGAACAATAACCCGATAAAACAATAATCGGCAGCATTAAATGCTGCTAAAGTTTATTGTATAAATTTTTGCGCCATAAAAGTGATTTAGGCGAGATAAAACTTCATTGAGCATGAGTACTACAGTTAGCGTTAGAGGGCAGTCTGCAGCGAGAAAACCTGGTTAGCGACGATATTAAGGTATAAATGGGTTGAAAGCGTTTAGGCTTCATAACAAAAAGGGGCTGCGTGTCTCATCTTTAGTAGGATTCCCAGTGATAGCAGAAAGATGCTTTAATTCAGATTTGGCTTATCAGTGGCTTGACGTGCCTGTTCAGACTGATGGCTGAAGACTTCATTAAGGGCCGAAATATAACTATTGATAACAAGAGATTCATCAAATTCTTTCTCCATTTTCAAACGACTTTGCTTGCCCATTTCACAGCGTTCCTGATGTGATAAGCGAATCATCCTGTCTAACACTTGTAAAAGGCTTTCTGTGTTCTGCGGCTGACATATAAAACCGTTAATCTCATGATTAACGGTTTCTCTGCACCCTACATTGTCTGTCGTAATAATTGGCTTACCCATCGCGCCTGCTTCCAGCAATGATTTTGGTACTCCCTCGCGGTAGAAAGAGGGCAATACAACACAATCCGCGGTCGCTATCTCGCGCTCTACATTATCGGAAATCCCCAAGTATTTGATGATTCCTTCCTCAACCCATTCGGCCATGACTTGTGCGGTGACCGCTGTGGGATTTTTTACGTCAAGAAAACCTAATAGCCCGAACTGGCAGCTGTCTCCGTAGCGCTGTTTAAGGATCCTGGCGCAATCGACATATTGCTTAATCCCCTTTGAGTAAAGCATCCGGGCCACCAGAATGAACCGGACAGTGCCATCATCAGGAGCCTCTCTTCGATAGAAACGTTGAAGGTCAACACCTGATCCAGGCAATCTCACCGATCGGGGATAATTGGGAATAATTTCCCGAAGAAACATGCGTCGATCTTCTTCATTCTGAAAGAAAATTTTAGCGGCACTACCTTGGCTTATTCTGTACAACTGGCGACAGACAGTGCGGACAATCCCGCCATTAATAAAAACATTCCCCAATCCAGCAATGTTGTTAATAACTGGAATAGAAAACATCCTTGCAACCAATGAGAAATAGATGTTATTTTTCGGTGTGAAATTTAAAACAGCGTCAAACCTATTGCCTATCAGAACGCCTAAAATTGCGAATAGCGTCATAGCATCTTTGAAAGGATTGATGCCACCCTGATCTATTTTTAGTGAAATATACCCACACCCTAAATCTTTAAGCTTCTGAGAATACGTATCCTCAGGCGCGATTGCCACAACATTATACCCTTCACTGATGAGTTTTTTTATAGTATTAGCCCTGAAATTAAACAGATACCAGCTTGTATTAGCAGTAATCGCAATGCGTTTCCCTTTAACTATTTTTATTGACATACCTATCATCCTTGAATGAGTAATTATTTAAAATCTGAAATGTATGAAAGAGAAAATTCACTTACAGATTTACCGCCGGTATCAAACTCCACCTGGAATGGGCTGGTCCGACTAGAACTAAAATAACCAGGCCAATATTTTTTTGCTGCACTGACAATGGGGTATTTGTAAGCACGTTCATTTATGCTGAATGAAGGGGGTACATAAAAATATTTATTAATCATTTCTTTTTCAAGAAAAGGTAATTTAAAGACATAACCCAATGATTGTGATATCGCGTATTTTTGCATTTCTCTCGACGGTAACACACGGAACATAAAAAAATAGCGGATAACTAAATGAAAATCTCCAAGACCATCATGAAGAGAATGTAATTCCTTATTTACCCATTTTTGTACCAGGTTACCTGCTGACAGCTTAGACGCTTCATTCTCCACCAGTGACCTGATGAACATGGATACAGGCCCAGGTGCCTTCAAGCAGTGGAGGACTTTTGTAACACGGTATAATTTTCTACCCAGAGTGGTGTTCTTCTTTTTCCATACGGGCATCCATCCCAGCAATATTCCCAGATATCGGCAATGCGTTTTGCAGTACAAATCGTATAGCTTATCTTGCGGAAGCCCTGAAAACAGCGAGTCTGCACCCTGCCCATCTAGAATGGTTGTAGACTTTTTTGCATTCGACTTGGAGAGCATAGCTGGAATCACCAGTGCAATTTTATCGGCGACCGGCTCCCTTGTCAGATCAATGAACATACGCGCGATTTCCGTAAGATCCCCACAAATCTGCTCTTTATGAAAAGTAATATTTTTAGATCGACACATTTTTTCAGCCCTGATACTTTCTTCGGGCATTGAGGACATAAAGCAATTGAGGGCAACTTCTATTTTACCCATTTCATGAGCTACGGCCAGCAATAGAGAGGAATCTAAACCACCACTAAAAAGAACTCGGAAACTCCCAGCGACTTTGTTCAAAGAGTTTTTAATATCTTCCTGAATATCATACCGTATATTAATTTTATCGTTATCATTCATCCCTACTTCTGGATATCGGGTAACGCAGGAAAATGGGGGAATGAGGCTAATTCCCACATAGGGGGCTAAAACGTAAACCCCTTTATATAAAGTAAACGGGGGTGCAATAAATCCGAAGCGCCGGTAAAACTCTGCCGAATCTTTATCAACGGCGATTTTATGCTCTTTTTCTATCTCCGTTAATTGGTCAGAAAGAATGAGATCTGTGCCAGAAAAGGTGATGTACAGTCGATTTTCAATATCGGAATTATAAATAACACCGTCTTCAACAACTAATGATAAATTTGTTAGCTTCTCTGATACTTGTATGTCCGAGATACTTTCTTTAAATAACATGGATTTCCTTAATTAGTTCATAAATAACTATTCAGCTGCATTGCTAATTGATAATATGGGCACTCAGGACGATCGCCCTGATGCAATTTAACAAGACAGGATTTCAGGATGAAAATAAAATTTCGGCTAAACGAAATAGCCTTTAATGTGCTAAATCTTTCTTCTATTAATGTGCTTAATCTGATAGTAGCGTTAATCACCCTGCCGTACCTTTCGCGGGTATTAGGGCCTGAGAATTGTGGATACTATTTTATCTTTATTTCGGCAACGATATTTGCCGCTATTTTTACGGATTACAGTACGCAAATAACCGGCGTGCGCCAAGTTGCACAAAATCAGAATCCCGCGAAACTCCAGCCTCTTTATAACGAATTCCAAGCCGTCAGAATGGTGTTCGGTATTGCCGCATGCCTCATCTTTACGGCGTACACGCTGTATACTGTTCCTTCTGTTTCTATCGGCATTATAGCTGGTTACTTCGTCCTGACATTGGTTGGCCATTATCTTACCGCAGCCTGGTTTCATCAGGGGATCTCACGGCTGAGCACACTGGCCATTTCAACGCTAGTATCACGCTTGCTGCAAATTGCTGCGCTGTTGTGGTTGGTCAACGGCCCCAACGACATGTTAACGGCGGTGTTTATTAACGCTTTCGCCTATGCCGTAACCGGCGTGTGCGCACTCTGGTACCGAACATACCATTTATCCATTCACGAGAAACTCGACTTCAGCCAGGTTTTACGTACTGTTAGGCAGGGCTGGAACAGCTTTGTCGGCGACTTCGCGCCTAATCTTTACAGCAATATCCCGCTGTTAGTCATTGGTTCTCTAGTGAGTCCGGCCGTTTTCGCTGGTTACAGTATGGCAATGCGCCTGGTGGCTATCGCGGGAGCCGTGCAACTTATGATGTCCAAGGGCGCGTATCCCGTGATTGCCAAAGGAAAAGGCAAGTTTGCCCATCTGCTGCAACTTAATATTCTGATGTCTCTCATCCCAGTTTTGGTTATCTGGCTGTGCGGCGAGCGAGTCATCACGCTATTTCTGGGGGGCGCCTATCCAGACGTGGTGAACTATCTTAAATACCTGAGCCCCGGTATCGTGTTCAACGGTATGTTAAGCGCCTTTGCTTATGGCTATTTCCTGCCGAACCGCCATGACACAGTATTTCGTAACACCTCTGTCTTCGTGTCGCTTGTTTCAGCTGTTATCGGATACGGGCTGATATATGTATGGTCTGTGACGGGTGCCATTGCCATGTTCGTGTTTGCCCGCGCCCTGTTTGTCTTATGTTATTTTCTGGCTTACCGCCGTCTTATCCGCCTTTGAGCGGACGATTGCGGGTCGCTAGAAAAAGGACAAATACGCAGAGCGGAAAGATAAACCCGGATCGATACCGAATCGCTGACCCCGGGTTGAACAAACCGAACGGATAATGGGTCATGAATAAAACCAGCACAAACGACATCATCAGTAAAAGTCCCATGACATTGAGTTGCTTGCCGTAAAAGACTGCTCTCCATCCATTGAGCAAAATAAATCCAAAAAGAAAATGTCCTTCTATTGACGAAGGGATGAGTTTAAGGGAGTGAATGGCCTCGGGTAATGTGGGTCCGATAAAGGCCATGGGCACGCCAATAGGAAGATATGTAAAGAAATCCCACTCATCCAGCCAAAATGTATTGTGCCGGGTTGATCCACCGCTTTGCGAAAAGTGTAACGGCATGATTTGGGTGTATTGATATATTTCATCCACATAACGTATGCACAAACCAACGCATATCACGCTCATGAGAACGATCAGCGCCAGCATGAGCTCTTTTCGAAATCCGGCGTGATACGCAAGAATTCCCGCCACAGAGAGATAAATACTGACTGAATAATGCGGCTTCATAAAAGTTAACAAAGCCAGGCCGGCGATTTGCAAAAGCGAAAAAAAACGACGTCGCCGGGTTAATAGATCAATAAGGCCGCCGGTACATAAACAAAAGGAGAACAGGACAAACACTTCTTTTGAAAAAATGGATGTCCATACCCCGAATGAGGGTAGTGCAATCAGTATCATGACCAAAGCATTATTGCGTGCTGAAAATCTTGTTTTTTCTAAAAGATATAGTATTCCTAAAACTGATAATCCAAGACACAGTATAAATCCGCCCCACGTACCTAAAGTGACTCCGATGAAAGACATAAGATACGCAGTGCTGGCGATATTATTGCGATTAAGGTGCTCTCCGTGTAAGTAATCCTGGGTATCTCCAAGGGAGGTGAATTTGGAAAATACAAGCACAGCGAAGAATGCATAGGCTATTTTGAGTAAAAAAATTGCTAATAATTGATGACGGGAGGTATGCATAACAAATCCAAATCACGAAAGGTCTATGAAGGCACTGATTTTAAATCACGCTTTATAGGCCGTTTTGTATTGGTAATATTCATAATAACCCTGCTGGAAATATTGTGAGTTACGCCGGAAAGTGCCGTTCAGAACGACACCGTTGATAGGATGTCCTTCCTGCCGGAACCGTTTGACAGAAGCAGCCAGTTCGGCAGAAGTGGTAACATCAAACCGCGCAACCATTAGCGTGATACCGGCGTGTGTCGCCACAATCGCTGCGTCTGATACCGCAAGGATAGGTGGTGTGTCGATAACAACCAGATCATAGTGCTTTCCAGCCCATGCACAGAATTCAGAAAAAGGCTTCCCAAGCAATAACTCAGAGGGATTTGCCGGAGTTGCCCCTCTTGAGAGCATATCAAGACCATGTAAATGAGTATTGTGTAAGCAATCCGTTATGCTCGCCTGCCCCGTCAGTATTTCAGCTAATCCGCCGCGCTGATCACGGTTGAAATATTCATGTAAATATCCACAACGCATATCTGCATCTACCAGTAATACCCGCATTCCTGACTGTGCAAATACTGCGCTCAGGTTACCGCTAACAAAGCTTTTACCCATCTGACTTGTTGGGCCAGTAACCATCAGAATGTTGTTTTTGGCCTCTTTGAGCTGAAAATAAATGCTGGTACGCAAACTGCGGATAGCTTCAGTTGCCAGTTCATCGGGATGCGTTACCACTAATAATTCCTTTGCATCAGTAGTGTTCTTATTTCTCCACCTCAAACCCAGCTTTTTCTTCGTTTCTGAAAAAGGAATACTGCTGTAAACATACAACCCCAGCGCCTGGATCTGCTCGGAACTGACTATCGCACGTTTGAAAAAGTTGCGAATCAAAACCAAGACAATGCCGAGCAGAGCTCCACCCAACGTGCACGCTAACACTATTAAAGACAGTTTAGGATGAACAGGATCTGGCAAAACTTCTGCATCATCGATGACCCGGACATTACCTACTGTACTGGCCTTGTTAATATTCAGCTCCTGCTGCTTATTCAGAAGCTGCATATAGATTGCCTGGGCCGACTCTACGTCACGGGTTAAGCGCAGCACGTCCTGCTGTGTGGTGGGCATGCCGTTAATCCGGTCTTCGAGCGTAGCTTTGGTTTTGAGCAAGTCACGTTTTTTCGCCTCAAGCGCCACATACATGGGATGGGATTTAGTGTAAAGCCGGGCCAGATCGGCCTCATCAAATTCAAGCGTGCTCAGCTGGGCGTTCACCATCGAGCTGGTTTCAAGCATGCTGCGCGCCTCAAGCGTTAAGTCCACCGAACTGTGCACGCGACGAAAGTCACTCAGGCGGTTTTCTGCCAACTCGAGCTGAGATTTTACCTGCGGGATCTGCTTTTGTAAGAAATCCAGGCTGTTTCTGGCCGATGCAGATTTTCTGGCTATATTTTGCTGAATATAATTCTCACTGATGGAGTGAAGAACCCGGCGGATCTTAACCGGATTTTCACCTATATAAGACAGCAGCAGCATGCCGCTATCTTTAGAGGACTCCTTAACATTAAAACTATTTTCAATATTTTCAATTGCTTTAAACCGGTTTAATTTCCTCAGCGTGAAGCTCGTACCCGCAGTTGCATCAGTGCTTTTAACTAATAAGGTAATACCACCCCGGTTAACGGCAACGCCTACTTTCCCGGTAAAAGACTGATCAGCTCCTTCGAGTTTATAAACGCCATGTTCTAATAAAGTCAGCACAAAACGGCGGCCAAGTAATTCGGCTGGCAACTCAAATTTCTCAATATTAACGGATGCCTCTGCATGCCCCATGAGGCGCGAGAGTGCCTTACCCAGCAAAGGGAAATGCTTTTCTCTGACTTCAGTGTCCAGCCCAAAATCTTCCACAGTCTTACCCAGCACCGATCGGGATTTCATTAAAATCAACTCTGAACTGGCACTGGACTCGCTATCGGGTAAAAAGCTGCTGAGCTCATTAAAGAGATTGGCCCCACTATTTCGCTCAAGCTGAATTAATGCTTCGGTCTGATATATTGGCGTTGTTAGCAGGCAGTAGGAGAGCGCCAACACACCGCTTATCATTGTCAGAGAAAAAATAAGGATTTTGCTGTCCAACAGCACGCCCCAAAGGTAATGAATGTCAATCAGAGACTCTTCATTTACTTCGCGACCAGAGCGGGCGGGATCTTTATGCATAACAATTCCTGTTTATTCGTATTTTGATTAATGACGTAACGCTCTGACCCAACCAGCGGCCGATGTCAGTAATTGCTGAATGCAAAGCTGATGTTCCTCCTGCGAACGTCTGAAGGGATCGGGTATTTCGAGGTGGTTTTGCCAGTGGCCAAACAGCAGTGTTTTCCCTTGAGCTTGCGGGGCGATGACTGTCAGCATCGCTATGTGCCGCGGCTCCATTACCAGGATCAAATCCTGTTCGCGGCACATCGCCTGCGTGAGCTGCCGTGCGACGTGTCCCTCCACGATAATATTATTTGCCAAGGCCACACAGCCAAAATCACGGTCGATCCCATGTCCTACAACGGCATTTAACCCAGCTGAGCTGACAGTGCTTTCAGGAAGGTTTTGTTGCAGAATGCGTGCACCTACGGGCGAACGGCAGATATTCCCAAGGCAAACGACCAAAATGCGCTGGAAAATTAGTTGTTCCAATTTTGTGACCAGCGGGTTGTTTCAGTCATACTGTGAACACTGGAAATTGTCGGGACAAGCTGAGTGATAACACGGTTCCACGCAGCTATTGGCGCAGTCGTGACATACACGATGTCGTAGGGTTGAAGCGTAAACTCGGTCCCTAAAATAAGCGCAGTAGCATCGCGAGCATTGAGCTGATACACATTCGCCAGCTTACCGCTGTTCTCACCGGTGCGTGTCTGAGAACGAATGACAAAGATGCCGCTCGCGTCGCTGGTCACCTGATCGATTCCCTCTGCATTACCAAGCGCTTCGGTCAGCGTCATTCCCGTGCGGTCCATTTTCAGCGTAGTCTGCTTTCTCACCTCGCCCATGACGAACACCTTAAGGTTGTCATTGCGCGGAATGTAAAGAATATCACCGGGCTCCAGCAACGAGTTTTGAGTCAGGTCACCGTTTTGCAGCAGTCCAGCAATTGATATTCGTCGTTCTTTGCCTTGTCTGGTAAGAATTGCATTATTCCAATCAGCATTTTCACTGATCCCACCCGCCTGGTTCAGTGCGCCTATGATGGTAAGCGGGACGTTAGTTATCGGCTGCTCTCCACTGCGGGTCACCTCACCGGTGATATAAACCTTCTTGGACCGAAAAGCCGCAACGCTGACATCCACCTGGGGAGACTCAATATATTTGGCCAGCCGCAGGGCAACCAGATCACGGACTTGGGTCACCGTTTTGTTTAGCACACTGATTCGACCAATATAGGGGTAAAAAATCGTGCCATCGGCATGAACACTGTTGCCGCTTTCACCCGCGCTGCGATATTGACCTGCTGGCGTAGTGAGTTCTGGATGGTCCCATACTGTGATATTAAGAATGTCCCCAACCCCAATCGTATATTGATAGTGGCTGAGTGAACGATCAAGCTGCGGATTGGAGCGAGATGCAGGTGGGATAATTCGCAACTTTTCTATAAGCTCCGGTGTGATGGCGTAAACATCCACCAGCTTATTGATGTCAGACTCCGAAGGAGATGAAGACATCATATTTTTACCTGAAGTCGATAAATGGCTTCCCGGCACAATCTGACAGGCAGAAAGCATGAGCACCCCAGGAAGGAGAGCAAGACTGAAGAAATAGCGAGAGAGTGTCATAGTTATTCGTCATTTTAATATTGGCGGGTGGACATTATTTATTCGAGCTGTTGACCATGCTGGGCGTATCCGGGGATCCCATATTTATGCGCGGAACGCTTCAACCGTTTTCTCACATAGCAATGCAGGGCAAAAATACCCACAAAAATTAAAAGTGAAAGCATCGGGTTAACACGCAGTAATTCCATCCCAACCCCCACGGCACAATAGAGAAAAGCCAGCGCAAGCATGAGGAACAGCGTTTGATGCGCAGAAAAGCCATACGCCATCAGTAAGTGATGGAAATGGGTTCTGTCAGGGCGCAGGGGACTCTGCCGATTTTGAATACGGCCTGCGGCGACAGCCACCATATCTATTAATGGCAGTGCCAGCAGCCACAAAGCGTTTGCCGGGGCAAGAGCTGTTCGTTCCCCCTGACAAGACAACATCACTAACCAGATCACAGTAAACCCGAGGAAAGTACTGCCGGCATCTCCCATGAAGATTTTCTGGCGCACGCCGAAGGGAAAGCCAAGATTAAGCAACATAAACGGAACAAGTGCGGCGATAAGGCACAAGCAAAACGCCATCATTTCGGGCTGCGAAGCCAGATAAAAACACACCGCGAGTCCGCCAAGAGACAACGAACACAACCCGGCAAGAAGGCCATCAATCCCATCGACCATGTTGAAGATATTGATGGAGGCCCCGACGGCAATCAACGTGACGATATATCCCGAAAAACCCAACGTTAGCTCATCGCCAAACCACAGTAATCCCAACGAACGCAGATAAACGCCATCCACCATAATGATGAGCGCGGCAACAGCTTGAACACCGATCCTCGGCAATACTGGTAAGTCAAAGCGGTCGTCCAATATTCCCACGGCGATTAACAACCCGCTGCTCACCAAGTAAGCATTCATATGGGAAAATTGCCCTTCTGTAAGAAAATTCAGGAGCAAAACCGAGAAGTAGATGGCGATCCCGCCAACTAGCGGAACGTGATGGGTATGTAATTTTCTTTGATTAGGTTTATCGACTAAATCAAATATGAAACTCAGACGTCGCGTAATAATAATTAGTAAAAGGCAAATTATGAACATGAAAATTATATTTACAAGCACCGCGATATTCCCACATAATGTTTCAGACAGGCTACCGCCTATGAATTAAATTCACATATAAGCACGCAAGGTAAAACCACCAAAATATAGGCAGCAAGAGTAAAATTTGGTAATTTTTGGGGTAATTCTAAACAAACTTTCTCCAACCTAATATAATTCTAGAGAACTCCCTGGTGTTTCCATATTTCAAAAATAATAAGACTGTCTTTCCTTCAAGAAGCACGATTATTATTGAAACAACATAAATTACTATTTTTGTGAGATTATTATTACAAGCATCCGATAATTGATAAAGAAAAAAAAGAACGGCAAACTATATTCGAATTTTTCAGTTAACATCATGAAAAAAAAATAATTAATCCAGAACATAGTCGCTAATATTTGATATTTTTCAGTAGAAAAATCTACTAAAATAACTAAAAATTCTAATTTTAACAAAAAAACATTGTTATTCATTAGGTTAGATAGAGATAAAAGTCACATAGTGGGATTTTTTCCACCCTGCGCAGTATAAAAAGGCAAGATTGAACATTCAGATGGAGGTTACACCAAAGTCTTCCTGGGTACGTAAAAACTGATTAATGGGCGTTCATTGACGTCTCTGACGCAAATTTGATGAAAAGTTCATGCTGAAGCAGACAACTTTTATTTATCATACAATATCGAAAGCAAGCTATGATTTATTCCGCTATAGCTGAAAGCTACCCTAGCGTTCACCCTTTTGGTTTTATTCAAAATGTTCATAACGCCGATTTGACACATTATGTTTAATGACAGGAAAATCTGTCTAATGTAGCGACGAACAAAATTCCACTGAAATTGCTAGCCCTACTCTCTGTGTAAACACTCCTCTTGTCACTCCAAACCGATCGTATTCCGTTTTCCGCTATTACCGGCAACCGCGACGGTCGGGCGGTGTTTTGGCCTAAACCCCACTATAGGGTATTCATCTTCGTATCAACCCACTAAATGCAGTGCCGAAAGGATCCTTTTTGGATCCAGCCTGCACAACACGTCAAATTATTTGATTCCGTTTTATGTCATAATTCCATAAGTCGGAAACGGTGACCGATCACGCCCACGAGTTTTTGCCGTGGTATCCGCCCCGCCGCTGGGCGAAAATGGTCACCTTAGCCGCCGCCGGCGGATAATTTTGCGCAGATTGCGCTGTGTGAATTCTGAAAAGCGATCAGGGGGTGAGTACGCTATTTTTTACGTAGCGCGATCTCGGACGTTTTTGGCCAAACGTGATGACATTTGCGGTTCTGTTTGAAGGGGAAGATGACCGATGACTGAGTTGACCACGCTGCCGGGACCGGAGCGTCGCCCCATGTTAATGGTGCGTCCGGAAGATCACCGGCGCGCGCTGGCCCTTCGGCAAATGGCAATGGCCTACGCCGACCTGCCAAGATACCTCTTATTACCGGAGGTCAGCGCCCTGCTCCACTATTTACCCGACTGGTCGCAGCACGCCCTGGTCTCCACGATGTGGAACACCGGCGGGCGGATCAATGAAGTGCTCGCGTTGAAAAGGCGCGACTTCCGGCTTAATGGCGATTACCCGCACGTGGTGATCCGCACCGCCAAGCAGCGCCGCGCCGGTACCGGGCGTCCGGCCAAGGGGAAATCGGCAAACCGCGTGGTGCCTTTATCCGATCCGGGGTTTGTGGACGAGCTGCGCCGGCTGTTCGCCAGCACGCGCGAAAGGATTGAGACCGACGCGCAGACCGGCGAACGGCGTCCGCTTCCCATCTGGGCGGCGACCGACAGAACGGTTAGAAACTGGTTAACCCGGGCGGTGGATGAGGCAAGGCGTGACGGCGTCACATTTTCAGTGCCGGTCACGCCACACGTGTTTCGGCACAGCTACGCCATGCACCACTGCTATCAGCATACGCCGCTGAAAGTGCTGCAGGCACTGCTCGGCCATGAGAAAGCGGAAAGTACGGAAGTGTATACGCGGGTGTTTGCGTTAGACATTGCGACCAGTCAGCAGATCACCTTCAGCATGCCGGAGTCTCAGGCCGTGACGTTGCTGAAGGAAACAGGCCGGACGCTAACGGAGTTCTGACGCAGAAATGCTGCATTTTTAGGGTAATTCACCTCGGGCTTTGTCTGCCCGCGTTCCCTTCTGACGTGCAGCCGCGCTACATCCTGCATCGGGCTTAGCGTGCTCACAGCTGAATTGACGCAATACTGCAGCCACCCGCTTCGTATCATGTTGGGATACGGGTTTTTTCTAATTTATGCCAAAGAGCTTTGCCCATTCTTCTACCTCAGAACGGTAGATGAAGGTTATGGATTCTGGTTCATAAATATTTGGTCCCTTAACGAGATTTATAAGACAGGGAAACTCCCTGGGCATCTGGTTAATCAGCAAGATTTCAAGCTCATCGTGACTGAATACGGAAGAAAATTTTCCATTAAGTTGAAGGTAGTCTCTTACCATCCATTCCCGGTATTCTGATTGATTACTCAGCAATTTCATGTCGGTCGTCTCACTTGAGGTTTATACATAGAATAGCAGAATCAATATTTCCCGTGGCCGGTTACCCCTGCGTTGTGCCTAGCAAATTCCTGCCTCTCAGGTCGAAAGCGATTGGATGACGGCGGAAAGGGCATAGTCTGGCGACATGGTTGATTCTTAGCGTGACTTTGGCTTCATGAAAACCATTATCTCATCCGGGACGGCGGCTTAGTACGTGCAATTTTTAAGATACCCCAGCCGCGGCCGCGGGGAACGCTTTTTCCCCCTGGCATTCCCGACGCTCTCACTTTTCACGAATTAGGCTTTACGCCCAGACTGCCCAACTTTCCCCTCTTCCACACCGAGGTGGCATTTTCCCTTTTATAATCCACAGCTTACCCCACTGCAAGACGAGCTTGTAAAGGTTGATCCTAAACTCGCCCAGGCTTGACCACCTCTGGTATAATCCTCGTTGTATCAGTGGTTTGCATACCGTCTGATGCGGTAAGGCGGCGGAAACGGGGGCGTTCCCGACCGCCCTATCCCCTCCCCGCACGTTGGGCTCTTTCCCGTATAGCCGAAAACTCCCCAAAACGACCGATCACCATTTTGGTATTTATTCCGCTTGAATTAATACGAATTTTTTGTTAGTTAGATTTTGTCGAGGGGCACTGATTGTCTAATAGAGGATTGGAGATTTTAACTGTGATTGAAGGATTAAAAATGGTTATCAAGGAAATTGCCAATGAACAAGAATACAGAGCAATCATTGATAGGTTAGGTGTTCTTTTTGATAACCAACCTGATAAAGACTCACCAGAATTTGAGGATATGGAGATGATGGTTTCTTTAGTTGAGGCTTGGGAATTAAGACATCACCCCATTTGAGCTCGCCTAATTGATAGCCTCTATCTGCTTTCACTATCACGATGCGTTCCCTCGCCAGATGGTCATGACCGCTAGCTCCGGCATATTACCCAAACTGCTAAAACTGACCCAGACCTCCGCTATGAAACACTGTCGCCGGCCTAAACAAATGCCCGGTCCAACTGCCCGTGCACTTAGACCTCGACAACGACTCGCGGCAGTTGGGAGTGCTCTAAATCCTAAAGCAGTACATGGGTCTGGATGCCGGGAACTAATTCACTAAGTTTAGTGGGCGTGCCCGGCAATGCGGCGGTGGATAACATCAGTCTCCGTTTGGATTTTTGTCAAATAATCCCAGCTCTGATTAAAACTGCAACTATGCCGAATATCAGAAGATGTCCGCAGTATATCCAGTAGAAAGTTTGTCTCGGTAAAAAGCGTTTTTCTTTCTTTTTAGTGTTATCCACTAAAGTCAGCATAAATAGTGGTAAACACAGTGTGGGAATAATTGCGAAAACTACCACTTTTAGCAGTGATGCATCCATTAAAGATGCAGCATTTAAACTGATCAGTGATATAAGCCAAACAAGTAGTAAAGCCTTTCCTGGCGTGACGCTGGCTAACATCAGAACTGAGATCAACACAAAGGCAATGCCTGCTAAGCCATAACTGGCGAGTGAGAGTGGCCATGCGAAGATTGTGATAAGAAGAATACCTTTCATCCAGCAATAATGTGTCCTGGGATAGACCCAAGCGACCAGTTGGCTGCATACGGCAAAGACAAACAAAATGTTCAAAGCAAACCAGGGCTGATGATCATAAAAGGCAAAGGCAAAAAAAGGTTGGGTAATAGCAGCCCACTTCCATTGCCGGTTCGCCAGTTCCTGAGCTCGCGTTGGTTGTTTTGCCATATTAAAAGCAAAAACAAGTGCAAACAGCGGCATGGCCATACGACCGACTGCGTAAAACATAGGGCTTGAAGGTGACAACAGAATATCATTTGCATGGTCTATCAACATGGCTACCAGAGCCACACATTTCAGCACATCCATATTGAAGGGTGACATTCTGTCAAAATAACCCGGAATCGCCCTCACCTGCCCGATCAGCATCTATTTACCTTCTTCACGTTTTTTCTTACAGACTCGGTTTACAGTACTTAATGAGGCACCACTCATTCTGGAAACATCTGCCAGTCTTTTTCCACTTTCTCGTAATGTTAGAATCAGCATATGCAGAGGCTGGTTGGCCTTTCGCCCATGAAACTTGCACTCAGCTTTTGCTTTTTCAATACCTTCCTTTTGTCGCCGGCGCCGATCTTCGTAGTCCTTTCTTGCAATTGCGGCCAGCATGTCCAACATCATGCTATTGATGGCCCTGAGCATTGCCCCAGTGAAGTCGCTGCCTCCCTTCCCGCTCAAAGCCATATGGCTAGTCGGTAAATCAAGACTCACTACTGCCAGCAGCTTTTCATTGATGATGGCTTTCAGCGTTCCCCAGTCTTCCTCGGATAAGCGTGAAAGCCTGTCAACCTGCTCGATAAGGATGACATCCCCCTTATCTGCCTCTTCTAACAATCTTATTAACTCTGGACGCTGGAGTGACGCGCCTGACTCATTTTCTATGTACCAGGCTTCAACACGGTATCCGTTCTCTTCCGCGAATGATTTCATCCGCTTTTGTGCCAGTTTAGCATCCTGACTTTTAGTTGAAGCTCGGAGGTACCCGAAAATATACATAAATGCCCCTTAATGTGTCATTAAGGTTATATCACAATGAGGTGTGTCATTTAGGTAGTGTCTTTTATCAAATTTAGCGATGATTAGCATCGTGTTATTTGGGTATGCCGAGCCGATTTTTTACGTTTTATGGTAACCGTAGCGGACACTCAGCGGAATTCACGTAGCGTAATCAAATGTAAGGAGGCTTAATGTCTAATAGGAGCGAACAGAAGGCATTTACTCGTGCCGGATGAACATCTAAAAAGTAACATCCTTCCCACTCCCCCCCCGACTGAAAGATATTTCTATATCTCTACCAGATCGACTCAGATATGTTATTGCTGACTTAAAAAGACAGAAAAAATACATAAGGAAATAACGGAAATTGACTAACACGTGGCACTAAAAATTTTTGCAGGCTTAGCAGAGATTGTATCCGTGGGGCTTGATTTGAGGCCAAAAAAAGGAAACAGGATGCTGAAGCAAAACACAACTTGCCATTGATTCCTAATCAACCATGTCAATTTGCATAACCTTAACAAGGTTATGCAAATGTTCCATATTTTCGAAGTAGTTATCTCTTATCCTTAAATTAAGGTTACTACCAGTAGTTTCACGTATCGTCGTTGCTAAAATATTCTTGAAGCATGTCACTAAAAAGTCAGCTTCTTGGCACAGAGCTGTCAAAGTAACACCAAGGGCATCATGAGTGCTGAAACTCTCACCCCAGATAAATTAACCGTTCTGCCGGAGCTAACGTCGGGTTTGAATGCTAATGGAGCGGAAACGTACGCTAAGATCGTTACTATATGATTATAATTCTATAAATCCCTAGCATGGTCGGTAATATTTATGTAGTTTTATTACCGGGTTTATTAACTCTGGAAGTGACGAAAAACGCTTGGCTACAGGGATCAACGAAAGAGAAAACAAAATGCTCCTTCTCTTTACTCATCTGAATTGCTCAAAAAAATACGCTCAGCGTACGATCTCGTGCGGTTGGGCTTTAAACCCCCAACTTTTGCTTTGCCACGGAAACTAAACTAAAACTGCAGCACTATTCATTAACATATGTAATGTTATAGGTAATAACAAACCATTAGTTTTCCTTCTTGCGGAAACCAATATTAATGATATGAAAAAAAGAATAACAATTGAGTTTATATCAGTATATTGTGTATGGAGTAGTGAAAATGTTATTGATGTAACACATGATGCAAAATATGGATTTTTAATCCATATTTGTAATGCGCTAAATAAGCCACCCCTAAAAGATATTTCCTCATACAATGGCACCATGAAAATCAAAGTTAATTGTGTTAACCAGTAAACATATCTAGGGAAAAGTTGAGGTTGATTACTCATTCCGATTAATTTATCTTGACCTAGTAGAAAAGGATAACCTAACTGAATGCACAGTATCGCTATGGAGTACACTATTAATTGTGAAAAACTAAAATTTCCAAGGCCAAATCCTGGTAACTTTTTAAATCGGTAAAAATAAAGTGGCACAATTATCATAAACTCTAATATAAAAAGGAATGGATAGAATAACCCATGACTAATCAATAGATTTCTATTAGGATAAAATAGAGGAATGCCTGTTATGATAAGCATCAATGCAAACAATGAAAAGCAATGTAGTGCCATTTTTTTCTGTTTCTTATTGCCAATCATTTTTTCTCTTAAAAATTGGGTGATTACTTATCTTGTCAAAAATAAAATTCACAAACTCTTTAATAATTCTTGTAAAGTTTAAGACATATAAGCAATAGGTTTCGTAATCCCCAAAATGTTAACAAGCTTATAATCGCATCTATGACGTGAGTTCCATAAGAATAAACTAATAAAGAAGAGTTATTAACAATAAAAATCGAGATTACAAAACCCAATATACTTAGGAATGCATTTTCTTTTTTACTTATCACTATTTACCATCCATTAACATGCCCCTTAATTATAGGGGCAATTTTTTTACCAGTGGCATTGCCCGTTTACACTATTGCTATTACTGTCTCCACCGAAGGCACCACCTTGACTGCCATTACCACCAGCGCAAGATACACCTGTCATTAAACCGGCACTTGTAGCACCTACAATAACCCCTGGTGGCCCACCCGATATGCCAACAACTGCTCCAATAATGATATTCATTCCAACTTGATTTGCACAGGTATTTGGCGCACCACCACGGCTTGAGCCGCCACGGTTATTGGTGCGACTAGATGTATCATTTCCACTTCCACTGCCTGATACTTGGTCTAACATGCTAGGATCAATCAGCTTCATAACAACTCCTTTGTTTTGTGAGACCCCATTATTAAAGAAATGTAAATTTATTTTTGTGATCAGAATCACTTTTTAATTAAAATTAAATTTTATATTGTTATAAGCATACCTATTATTTTGAATGATAGTTATGGATGCTTTTTATCATAACTTTAAAAATATTATTTAAGCAACTCATCTTTTTCTTGGGGTTTCCTTCAATATCACCTAAAACGTCTAGGAATGGGTAGCAACTAATTTATACTTCAGCAAGTTATACCGGAAACTATAAATACTTTTCCAGAAGCGTTATTCATCATACAGATCATTATTATCCAGATATATTACCCTGTCTGCCGACGCTATCGTCGTTTCTCGGTGAGCAATGATAATCCTTGTGATGTCTAGTGCTTTGATCGCGAGATTCACCATCGCCTCACTTTCCTTGTCCAGGGCGCTGGTAGCCTCATCTAAGAACAAGACTGCAGGTTTCTTGTAAATCGCCCGGGCTAGAAACAGTCGTTGTTTTTGCCCCCCTGATAACCCTTCTCCTAATTCACCGATCAGGGTTTCGTACCCCATGGGCATTTGCTTGATGACCTCATGCAGGTAGCTGGCTCGGGCGCAATCCTGCATCCAGGCTTCATCCACTTCATCAGCAAAGCCGCAGATATTCTCTCGGATGGAGCCGGAGAACAGCTTGTCATCCTGCATCACGCACGCGATCATTTTGTGGTAATTGTTGATACCCAACTGCTGAATATCGATTCCGTTCACCTCGACCCTGCCATTATCAGGATAAAACAGCCCACAAAGAACCTTCATCAGGGTGGTTTTGCCCGAACCGGACGGCCCAACAATAGCCACACTTTCACCAGGAGCGATAGTGATGTCCAGCCCGTTGAAAATGGGCGGAGACTGGCTGTCATAACGATAACTAAGCTCTCGCGTTGCAAGCGACATCGGCTGCAGGCGAGCCTCATAAGGGAGGTCAGGCTTACGGTTTTCCTGCGGATGCAGGGCAATATCGGCAATCCGCTCGTTGTGCAGGCTCATCATGCGCAATTGCAGTAAGAAATTGGTCAACGACCCAATTCTGTCGGAGAACTGTCCGCGAAAAACGCCAAACGCGACGAACATACCAATAGTCATTTGGTTATCGATCACGAGGCTGGTTCCCAACCATAAGATAACCACCTGATCACAGGCAGAGACAAAGGTGTTAATGCCGCCAAACAGCATGTCCATCTTAGTCACTCGGATTCCGGTATTGATGGTATCGATTTCCAGATTGAGCCAGTGGGCGCTCCGTCTTTCTGCTATCCCCTGCATTTTGACAGTCGCGATGCCGTAAAGGGTTTCCATGAAATATGAGCCGGCTCGGGCACTTCTGACTAAAGACTCCTCTGACAGTTGTCTGTAATAACCGTAGGTCAGCAGGCGAAGTAGCACATACAGGGCAGTGAAGGCTATAACTATCCAGGTTAATCCTCCCCCGTATAAAATCATCATCACAAGTACGCCGACCACCATGATAATGTCCATAATGGCGCCGACAATACTGGCCGTGAAGGTGCTGCGTAATGCATCCAATGAGCCAAATCGAGATTGAATATCCCCCAGTTTACGACGTTCAAAGTAGCCCAGGGGAAGTCTTAACAGATGGTTGAACAGCCCGGATTGCCACTGTACGTTAATGAGGGTAGCCATGACCAAGGAAGACCAGGCCCGCACCATGCTGACTGCTGACCGCAGTAGAATAAAAAACAGCAGCCCCGCGCAGATCAAGGTCAGCAGTCCGCGATCGCCAGCAGGGATCGCATGATCCATCACCAGTTGTGTACCCACCGGCATCACAAGGTTGATGGTTTCTATCACCAGTGACAGACAAAAAATCTTACCTAGCGTGGCTTTTAGCCCATGTACGCTGCCCATAAGCGTGCTAAGACTAAGCCGGTTTTGCACGGTGTCTGCTTTGAAAGCGGCTCCTGGCCAGGCCTCCATTGCCACGCCTGTGAAACTGTGCGACAACTCGGCCATCGTAATCGCTCTGCGGCCTCTTGCCGGGTCATGTATCACCACGTAATTACGCCTGACGTTTACCAGAACAACAAAATGGTTAAACTCCCAGTGCAGTATGCACGGCATTTTTAGTGCGCTAAGATCGTCGATATCCAGTGACAGAGGACGTGAGGATAAGCCAAGCTGTTCTGCTATGCCGGTTAATCCTGATAATGTGGTGCCCCGCGCGGAGAGGTTAAACTGCCGACGCAGAGCAATCAGGTCGATGTTTTTACCATAGTGGCCACAGATCATCGCCAGGCAAGCGAGGCCACACTCAGAAGACTCCGTTTGATGAACCAGCGGGACGCGTTGCCGAAGCCGGATGTCGAGTTTTCCGAGTAGTTTTTTGACCGAGAGCCTACTCATTGACCGGTCCCGACGCGCTGTTTTTCATGTCGTAGAACGGTGATAACATCCACTGATATATTTTCCTTTTTTCCAAAAATAGCGTGCTCTCGGCTTTCATGCCGTTTTCCAGGCTAAGGCGTTTACCATTATACCTAATGGCCTGCTTCTCGGGTCTGACGATAACTTTGTAGTAAGGGATTGTAGAAGTCAGTGCGGCTTTAGGCGCCCCCTGATAGGTCAGCATTTCCTGAGGGGACGCCGGTGCCTTGGAAATCACTGACACCGTGCCGGAAAACTGCCCAAATTTCTGCGAAGGGAAGGCTTCATAGCGAATGTTGACCCGGTCCCCTGGGGAAATATAGGGAATAGCATCATTGGGTACCCAAACTACCAGAGAGTAGTGATCAATGCTGGGCGGTATCACCTGCAGCAAGCTGTCGCCGACGTTGACCATTTGTCCTACGGTGACGCTAAGGGAGTCGACACGGCCGTCAACCAGAGCACGGACAATGATGTTGCCTCCGGCATCAATATTCACCAGCTCTTTTTGCAGTTCGTAGCGCTGCAGTTCCATCTGATAAATTTGGTTATCAAACTCTGAGGCTTGTGTGTGGATTTGACTTTCCAGCGCGGTGATCTGTAGGGCGTTTTGCTCGTTTTGGGCTGAAAGACCCAACAGATTATTCTGCTGTTGATAATAAAGTGCCACTTGATTAGTTAGCTGATCCTTATTAATAAGCCCCTTCGTCTGATAACTCCGGTAATTTTCCATATTATCTTTCATAATACGAAGCCCTTCCTCAGCGCGCCTGAGTATGTCTGTGGAACGCTGGAGAGCAGCGGTATATTGTGATTTCTGTTTCTCCAACATCCCGACCGTGTCTTTTTTACTGCTTTCCAGCCGGCTGATAATTTGTGCAATGCGCTCCAGCTGGTCCTCGATATCCCGGCGTTGATTATCGCTGACAACGCCGCTGCGTGTGCTTTTGCTCACATCAATCTGATATATAGGCGTGCCTCTTTTGATAACCTGTCCCTCAGTCACAAATTCTTTGACGATCACCCCCTGAACCCCAGAATAAACGTTAGCCACGCGCGGATATGTACTAATCTCTCCGGTGACATTGACTCTGCGGGTGTAGTTTACAGTGATAATAAAGGTCAGGAAGGCTGTAATAAAGATGAGGCATAAGGAGGCGGTAACCCAAAGGGGAATTCCGGGCAGGAGAAGCGCTCTACCACGCCATTTCATTTTCTGATTATCGATCGCTTCCTGGCGAAACACGGTCTGTACGTCCTTATCGAGTGGGTAAGTGATGCATCACCTTCATTATTACATAACTTTACGTTGCTACAACAAATGTTATTTTAAAAGCCCATTTAACGTCTCATACTGAAATTTACTTATGCAGGAGCATGTAAATCCTCAATGCTTGCCATTCTGGCCAGACATTTTATCTCTTTCAACCTCTGCGAACTTGGTCGCAAATGAGATCCAATCTTGGGTCATCACGTAGAATCGGGCTATATCCAGTCCAGAATGGTATCACTGTTATGTTTGATGTCCTTTGCCACCGAACATACGTCGGGTTAGGATAAACTCAGTGAATTAATATTCTAATACATTTCAGAAGCTTATAAAAAAATTAAACCTTGTCATATTGTTTACGCGCAAATCGACAAATACAAAAGAAAATGGCTTTTGACAAAATTTTAAAAAACCGAAACGAAATGTAACTAAATATTTATAAACTGACAAAAAGCTTACTTTTGGCGTATAACTACTTTGGACATTTTGATGACGAGGTTTACGAAAAGAGAAAGCTATCACAGTACAGACGTGTTTTTGCTTTGTATTTCATTCTTTATATGGAATGGATATGTGTATTCGTAAAAAGCTAAAAAAGGGTTATAGACTTTCTCCTGTTGCAAGTGTCCGCATCACTGCTAAAGATTTTTTTGGTGGAGACCAAATCTATAGTAGAAAACAATCTAATCATAACGAGGGTAAAAAATGATAAAAGAACTTTCTCAATCTGAATTAGCTTTAGTCGCAGGCGGAAATGCTAACTCTAATTACGAAGGCGGCAGTAGTCGAAACAACCAACGCAATCAATCTTCTTGGAGCCATATGGCTCAAAATGCGCCTGCTCATATTTACGGTGGTCCTGGAACGGTTGAGTGCGCAAATGGGGTTTTTGGTGCTCTGGCAAAAGGTTTTCCTAACGCAGGGAAAATGGCGGTGGGTGTGGCTAAAAATGCAAGTAAATGCCTGTCCGATAATGGCGGTCGCGGCGGCGCTTTTGGCGGCGACTCCAATGCTAACAGTGTTAATGGTCAATGCCATTGGTAAAGACTGGTGAATAGTCTTTATTAAGCTAATTTACCCTAAAGTGATTATCACTTTAGGGTAATTAAGAGCATTTTGCTCAAAAACTGTGAAAAGGCTTACTGCAACGTTAAACTCAAAAAGTTCATGTATGAGTGTAAAATGACAGGATAAAGAAGCCCGCCAGTGCGTATACTTATGTAATAAAGCAACAATCCAGAAATAAAAATATTCAACTGTTGATAGATTTCGTAAGAGTTGAAATGAAATGCACAGAAAACAAACGTAGTTACTAAACAACTCACCAGCCTGTTGTTATTGGATTTCAAATTAATAACACCCAATATAAATCCTCTAAAAAAAACCTCCTCATATAATGGGGCAATAAAGACTAGCACGATGAAGAGGGGGATAGTAACAGGGGTGCTATCATACCCAGACCGCTCGCTGTGGATATGAATTAACTCTGAGGCTACAAAGCAAAATAACAGTAAAATTAAAAGTGTAATGACATTGCTTTGGGAGGCCGAAAAACTAAAGTTAATGCCGTTTATTTTTTTTGAAAAATTTTTATAAATGTACGTGGAAAGAGATAGTTGACAAATCAGCATAAATATTATTGCGTCGTCAAACCCAACTTGAAAATAACTCGTTAGAATATAAGGAGAGATGGTAAACAATAGGTAAAAAAATATTATAACCAATGGTTTTTTTTTAATTTTTGGTATTTCTGAGGCGTCGCCTATCATTTTTCAGCCCTAAAAAACTGCATTGTCAGCATTACTGATTCAGACAGGTTGAATGATTTAAATCATCGTTAATTAATCTATAAAAGCCATTTTAAAATGGCTTTTATAGGGAAATACGGAGTCAAACGCTATCTTTATGATGTGAATTGGTTTTTTCTGCGATCCACGATCCAGCTTTGAGCATAAAACATACCAGAAGCAAGCTGCCGACAAGACTTAAGAGAGGATGAGCCGTATACTGGCTTCCTAAAGGATTAAGTGGGGAGTAGTGTATGACTAACAAAGACAATATCAAACCTGCTAACACAAACATAAACTTTTTCATGATCCTCACCTTTTCAATTTTAAAATTAATATAACAAGCATGTTTTATGGTCATTTTAGTACGAAGGCGCTTGTAATGGTTACGCTAAATACCGAGCCATTTTAAAATTCCTAACTAGCATCAGATAGTAGCTCATACCATTTTAAGTTTCAAAAAAGCCTCACATTATGAGAAATTATAACCTCATAAGGCTTCAAAATCCAGTAAGGCGTTGGTTAAAATATTATAATATCTCCCTCTCAATCATGAAGTTAACAGATCCCCATAGCCATATTGTATGGGTTGCAATTCTTTCCTAAACAGCCTTCCCTGCGCAAAAGAATATGAATGCGCGGGCAACCATAGCGGATCCGTGTCTCCGCAATTTCTCTATATCCGGTGAGTCAGGGCCCTGTCATCACGACAACTGCGATAGAGGTATACCGTGCGACTCTGCATCATTAAACGGCAACCACGACGCAGCCCGATACGATAGGCGTCCAGCAGGTAAGTCACCGCTTCACGCTTCTGAATGGGCCTCAGAACTTTTTTCGAATGACATCCTGGAGCATTTCCTTATCCAGACTGAGGTCCGCCACCAGACGCTTAAGCCGTTGTTTTTCGTCCTCAAGCTGCCGTAAACGGCGCAGTTCTGTTACGCCCATACCGCCAAATTTTTTCTTCCAGTTATAAAAAGTGGCTTAAGAAATACCCATCTTTCTGCACACTTCTTCCACCCGAGTGCCTGTTTCGGCCTGTTTAAGGGCGAATGCTATCTGCTCTTCGGTATAACGGGTCTTTTTCATGGTTGATATGCCTCTCAGTGAGATGAAAGAAAGACCGGATACTTTAGTTTAGGCTGGCACTGTTTTCAGGGAGGAGATCACTTTAGTACTTAACTAATTGATTCAGCCTGGAGCGCTTTTCTTTATTCATATGTTATCCACTTTTCCACAGGTTAGATCCAATAATAAGATCCTATATAGATCATCTAATAGATCAAAAGAGATCCCCACTCCTCTGTAAGCCACGTTCTACAAGGGCTTAATAGGCATTGCTAACCACTATGAGAAGTAAATTAACCGCTATACTGAGCATAATAACCACTATGAAAGGTAAATTAACTTCGCTGGTGAGGAAGTTAAAACCACTACAGTGAGTAAATCTGCAATCGAGCTGTGGACAGTGTTCTTAGAAATGACTTTGATAAGTCGCTGAAACCTAGAAATAATCCTCAAGGTGATTGATGTGGTCAAAATAATGCTCACAGTTTAATCACAGAGTGGGTTCTCGGTTGTTATCACTGCGTGGATCTTTATCGATAAACTTAAAGCTCTGTTTTTAAAGTTATCCTATGCTTCGATCCAATAATAAGATCCTTATAGAACCTATAAGACCCAAAGAGATCCCCGATCCTCTGCAGGCCTTGCGGTATCTGGGTAAAATGAAGATAGTTAACCGCTGTAGTCAGTAAAACAACCACTGTGAAAAGCAAACTAACCACTATGACCTGTGGTAAAACCGCTATAGTGAGTGTTAGTATCCACTGTATTGTGTATTACGAGTCTCTTATCCACATTCCTTGTGAGAGCTGATAATGTCTGAAAATGAGCCTAAAAACATAGAGATAGCAAAGGCTTTCTCTGAAACCGATAAGCGAACGGGTGAACTTGTTACTCTGGTTCCTAACAGCAATAACACTGTTCAGCCAGTAGCATTGATGCGGTTGGGCTTATTTGTACCCACTTTGAAGTCTACTGCCCGCGGCCGTAAGGGTCAGATGAACTCAATGGATGTCACTTCTGAGCTGAAGCAGCTTTCGATCGTGAAGTCTGAAGGATATGAGAACATTAAGATCACCGGTGCACGGCTTGATATGGACAACGATTTCAAGACCTGGGTTGGGATCATCCATGCTTTTGCCAAGCATAAGGTCCTGGGAGACTCTGTATACCTGCCTTTTGTTGAGTTCGCTAAATTATGTGGCATTCCCTCAGCACGCTCCTCAGCGAAGCTCAGGGCGCGTCTGGAAGCCTCTCTTGAGCGTATCGCAACTAACACCTTGTCTTTTTCGAATAAAGAGGGGGACTATTACGTTACCCACCTCGTTCAGTCAGCAAAATACAGCCCGAAGAAGGATGCCGTAGAACTGCAGGCAGATCCGAAGATTTTTGAACTGTATCAGTTTGATAAAAAAGTTCTTCTCCAGCTTCGTGCGATCAATGAACTCTCTCGCAAAGAGTCTGCTCAGGCCCTCTATACTTTCATCGAAAGTCTTCCGACAGATCCCGCTCCGATTTCCATGTCTCGCCTGCGCGCTCGTCTTAATCTGACATCCCGAGCCATCACACAGAACGCAACTGTTCGTAAGGCGATGGAACAACTTAAGGCTATCGGCTATCTCGATTATACGGAGGTTAAACGTGGTAAAGCTGTATACTTCTGTATCCACTACAGGCGGCCAAAATTGAGGCCGGCTCAGATCCCTACTGGTATTAGTGACGATGTGTACGATGTCCTGGACGAGGAACATATCATTGATGTCCCCGCTGAGAAGGATAGCGATTCGACAGAGCCGCGTGAGATGGTCATGCTGACCAAAGAAGAGCTTGAGTTACTTGAACAACTTCGCCAGTCCAAGAAATAGTTTCAACCCCCTCATATTCCCTGTGGCCTCAAGTCTGCTGGAAGTTTTTAGCAGGGTTTTTTCCTTTAACCACTGTGGTATGCAAGCCAACCACTGTAGTGAGCAGACCATCCACTGCAAACAGCAAGCCGGGCATTATAAAATTCAGCTAACCACTATTATCAGTAATATCTACTCCCTGTAGTGGTTATTTACTTGTTTCGACCTTACCCCCCTAGTAGTCACTAACCCGCAACCCTATATAGCCTCTGAGTCAGTGGTTGCTAACTTATTACGTTCTCTCGCTATTTGCTCTCTATAGTGGTTATTACTCATCATAGTGGCTGTTACTGATTACAGTGGTTTTCTACACACTCTAGTGGATATCACTCGCTGTAGTGGTTTCTACTTACCATAGTGGATATATGTGCCGACTCAAAGAGAATGCTCTCTATAGTGGATGTATCGAATATCTAATTTATTTAGGTAAAAGATTGTTGTAGAGGGATTTGAGACACTGTCACTTCTGCTTTGATACTCGTGAAACACTCCTTATAAGATCCCTTAGGCACTGTGCGCTGACACTTATCCTCAAAACGGTTTATCCACTATTTTGGGCGCTTAGTCGTGCCGCTATTTGAAATCCTCTCAGCATGTGTACCGTCTATACTTATCATTCTAACTGAGGGCTCTTTATGTATGTTTGGACGATTTACCCAGTATGAACCGCGTTCTCACTATATCGATGTGCTTTCCCCTGACAGAGAATTCGCAGGCGGCATCGATGACATTCCGATTGGCCGTTATAACGTCGCTCCCGGGAAGCGCGTGCTCATACTCAATCAATGAGATGATAAAATTTTTCTCGATCGTGTCCACAACAAGCATCGAACCTTCGTAAATGCCCGCATCAACCATACTCATCCCTGTGGCCATCACAAAGTAAGTGGCAGCTGGATGATTTATACAAAGCTCGTTTAAGTCAATGCCCTTCTCAATATAATCCTGAGCCGGCGAGGGAAATCCAGCCTGAACTTTATCTTGAAAGAAAGGGGTCAGCAGCTTCAAAGGCTCAGGTGCTGGGTAAAAGACATTCATGATTGATACTCACTAAATACTGTTTATGCATGGGTTTTCCCCGCTCATGGTGGGTTCACGGATATGTTTTGATCGACCCTGTCTTTTTCAGTTAAGTTATTAGTCCAACTTTCGCTGGAGAAGAACAATGATCGTAAGGACATGGCATGGATGTGTACCGCTTGAACACGCTGAGGGTTTCGATGCACATCTTGATTTAACTGGTGTGAGACATTCTCAGGGGATCGAGGGTAACAAAGGTGCTTTTGTAAAAAGAGTTACTCAAGGAAGCTGGGAACATTTTTTCCTTGCAACATATTGGGAAGATATTGAGGCGGTTAAAGCTTTCGCGGGTAACGACTACCATGTGGCTGTCACCTATCTCGACGATGATAAATTTCGCTTATTGTCTGATCCATATGTTTTCCAGCATGAAGTAGAAGTTATTCATCCACTTTGAGTAAATTAATAAGCAGCCTAGTTTTGGTTGCTTATTCCGATCGTTCAATACCTCATATTTAACTTTCCATAGTGGTACAGCACGCCCAGTTTGAACCGTTCTTTATTCCTGAAGCCTCTTGATTTGACCCTGAGTAGCCGTATTTTACTGTTCAGAGACTCCGCATTGCCGTTCGATACCCGGTTTTTCATTGCATTCAGGATGCCGTAAAGGCGCTTTGCCACCATGCGGGCAACGCTGGCCATGAGCGGAATCCCGGTATCTTTGGCCATAGTCATCCATTCTTGCCACAGTTTACGACTATGGTCGTCATAGCGGCGATGCCACAGATCGCGTGCAAGCTCCTTCATTACCCAACACTGGCTCGCTTGGGGTAACACCAGCCGGGCAACTTCTAACCTCTCAGCCCTACGCCCGTGGCGATTTTGTTTGCTGTAAAACCACAGATAGCGAGAGGGTGGGCACCTTTTCGGTCTGACGATGTGATTTATTTCGTCTCAGCCTAGCGGGTTTTATCAATGACGGCGCACAGCATTTTTGCCACATGAAAGTGATCGAAGGCGATTTTATCCACGGCATTGGGGAGATGGATGCAGGCTGCACTGATGTAGGCCATGTTCATGTCCATCGACAGCGTTTTTATCTCATCAAGCTGGTGATATCTAAGGCTGCGAAGATAACTGGCAAGGCTCTCTACACCGCGATCATCTGTCAGGTTCAAGGCCCGCCCCTGCCGGTCAGAGATAACAGTGACGTACTGGTGTCCTTTCTTGAAGCCGACTTCATCCACGGTGCTAACTTTCAGCCATGCGAGAACAAAGGCTTCGAACAGCAAAGTGTAGCGACTACCTGGTCCTGCCTAGGGAACCGGCAGAGTTTGGCAACCGTGATCAGAGCAGTCAACGCGGGGTACATCCGCCTCAACCAGGGTGGTGAACTGACAGGTATCGAGATGACGCCATTTACGACGTCGGTGATCATGTATGGAGCAGGATTTACCGCAGGTTGGACAGGTCAATTGTGTGTGCCCAGCAATGCCGACAATGACCGTCACTGAACCAGATTGTTCATCAAGAAAAAGGGATTGTATCTGCCACGGTGCGGACAGGTTAAGGATATGGGCATAGAGGGATTTTTCGTCCATGAAAGCGCTCCAAGTTGATTAGCTACTTAGAAGATTTACACATTCTTCTGGCACCCAACCAGACTCTCCTGTGTGTTTGAGCGCCCAGTACCAGCTGTTCAGAGACTTGATGACAGTAATTTTCTCGTTGCAGCTGACTGATAATTCATGCGCGGTGTAATTTCCAAGACACATAACTTCATTGGAGCTGAGGGGGGAAAATATTTGTTGGGGAGCCCATCCGGCTTTTCCTGAGGGGAGTGTTATCCATACCCATCCAGGATACTCAAGGTCACAATGGCTGATAACGGCAGTATCATTCTTCGTTATCGAAATGGGGTCAGGAAAAGCAGAAGTGTAATTTCTGATGACAACAGCAGCATTTTTCAAGTGGCATCTCCCATTGTTTGGTGAACAACCAAAATCCTACAACACCACCACAACAGGGGAAGACCCTTACGCATACAGTATAATCATGGGTTCTTTAGCTTGTGAAGGGCTTATGCTTAGAAAAGTCTTAGGCTCCTGATCAGCAAGGAAACAAAAATTCCCCCCCCTACTCCTCCAGTTCCCAACGTTTCCTATGCCTTACTTTAAATATGTCTGGAATATGACGGAGCGTTTTCTTACTGATGGAGTCATGGGGGATTAAATAGAAGCGGTATTTCTTACGCATGCATACGGAGGGTTCTTGTTGATGAAATGTAGAACTTGATGCTGGGAAGCATTCTCTGCCGGCAATGTTCTGGTTAGAATCCCGCGGTTCGACTTAATTTACTTTAAGCCCACAGTATGTGGTCAATGCTAGAAATAACAATTTAATTTTAGTTAACTGCATGTTTATTAAGGTATAAAATTTACCAGATCGTGAAGTTACGCTGTAACTATTATTGATAGAAATAGTATATTATAAGGGTAAGTATTACTTCATACATAATAATTACTCGATAATACTTCACATATATATTTTATGAGTTATCATTTAGGAAATGCTACTTTCGATATCACAGGTGACAAATGATCACGATTATTGGATGCAATAAAGGCGGTGCTGCCAAAACAACAACGGCCATCAATCTGGCGGTTGGTCTGGCTCTACGTGGAGAGGACGTTTGTCTCGTCGATGCTGATGTTCAGCGTTCCGCTTCCAGATGGTATGCAGAGCGCGAAGCCTCAGGTATCACTCCATCCATTACCCTGATTGAAAAACGAGACAACATTTCCCAAACGCTGAGAAGCCTGGATGAAAAGTTTGCTCATGTCATCGTGGACGTCGCGGGACGCAACAGCCGGGAGTTGATCACGGGGGGTACCGTTGCCCATCAGATTATCGCGCCCCACCAGTGTTCACAGTTAGATCTGGATACTATGGTTGAACTGCAGCAGCAGCTGGAAAGTATGCGCGATTTGAATCCTGAGCTTAAGGCCTACTGCTATCAAAGTATGGCAACGACTAACCCGCTGTTGCAGGGTAACGAACGACATGAGTTTCTGGAGTATGTGCGTGAGTTTGGAGGGCTCATTCCTTTGACCTCCACAGCATGTTACCGGAAGGTTTACCGTGATGTTATGTCAGAAGGTAAATCTGTACTCGAGACATCTAACGAAAAAGCCAAGGCAGAAGTTCTGGCATTGCTGAATGAGGTATTTTAATGGCCTTAAAAAAACCCCCATTTTCAAATCGCCGAGTCGTAACAGAAGCTGAAGCTGACGCTCTGGCTAACAGACTGGCCGACCGCCCTTATGGTGACGAAAAAGTTGTTGCTGAACCTGCTCAGGAAATTCTGACAAGGACAACTATCTCTTTACCTCAGAACACGCTGCGAGAGATTGAAGATCTTGCCCTGCATAATAAGCGTAATGGTATTAGCCCGAAAAGCGTAAGTGCAATCATTCGTGATGCCCTGGATACTTACCTTAAAAAAGTTTGATACCAAGCAGCATTGGTAAACAAGCGGCTACCAATGCTGTTTTGAATAATCTCATACATTTCCTTAGCCACCGTGTTCCTTACTGCCTTCTCTCCTTTCCAACGTCTCCCATTGAGCTCAACGTTCCAAGAACACTCTCAATCCAGGGTCTCCGGTTAATTACTCAGTGGGTTTAATCATTATTAGATGATAAGTATTAAGTAGTAAGTCACACTTAACACTGCCCTACTATGGCTTGGGTTATTTGTGAAATACTAAGTATGAAATGTGAAATGTGATTTTTGTGGGTTTTAAGCTCAGGCATAACAAACTATGTGACTGAATAAGTGATATTTCATACTTCATACATCATAAATGACAAATTCTATCGATTACTGCATCTCTCAAAAACGTTGAAGGCATGCCAGTCTTTGTATGATTTACTCAGAGCGTATGTCACAACGCATAAGTGTGAAGTATTAGTTATTACTTGAATAAACTTTTATTGTTTTTACGCTATGCACTATTCGTATCTATGCAATGTGAATTATTACATCATACTTCCTAACTCCTAACTCCTAACTCCTAACTCCTAACTCCTAACTCCTAACTCCTAACTCCTAACTCCTAACTCCTAACCCGTAGAATTCAGGTGTAAATCCTGCATTGAAAAGATAAGGTGGCTGTAGGATAGACAATTAAATTAGAGGATAAGTTGGGCGGGATTGTAATGGTCAACTAAAACCGGACACGGATATAGGCACATTGTTGTAATCGGCGTTCATATTCATTCGGCGATATATTGCCCAGCCGGTAATGCCGACGCTACAGATTATAAAAACTGTCGTTATAATCGATAACGTCCGCAATGCCCTGACTTCGGGTTTCATAGCGACGGTAGTTAACTCTCTCTGCTTTCAGGCTGCGGAAGAACCTCTCCGTAACGGCATTATCCAGACAGTTACCCTTGCGGCTCATACTGCCCGTCACACCAAGTTCCTGTTGGCAGGACTGGAACTGGGCGCTGGTATACTGAGCACCTTGATCGCTATGGAATACGACTGGGCCTGTTGGCCGTCGTTTATTAACCGCCAGTCATAATGCCCGGATAGTCAGGGCGCTATCCGGTTTGTCCGAGAAGGCCCAACTCACTATTTTTCTTGAACATAATTCCATGACAATAGCCAGATATAACCAGCCCTGAGCGGTACGAAGATAGGTGATATCACCTGACCACCAGGTATTTAATGTCTCTGGATTAAACTGTCGATTCAACAGATTAGCCGCCACTACAGCCGGTTTACCACCACGTGGATAGCGATGACGTCCGGGACGCTTCGCAACCAGCATCAGGGCTTCATTATCTGACGGACACGGTATCGGCCAACGTTAAAACCCTGTTCATGCAGCTCAATACACATGCGCCGACTGCCATACGTCGCATCCATTTCAGCATGAACATGCTTAGCCGCAGCATGAAGGATCAGAACATTTGCTCTGAGGGCTGGCCGCCGGCTCCGAGCGTAAAATACGCTGCGCGTGAGCGACAGGGATCGACATACTTGCTGGATGTTTGCCCGGCCTTCTTCAGTTTCACCGCGACTTTTTGTCGTTGTTCATTTCCATGGCGAAGAAGGCTGAAGCCTTTTTTAACAGGTCATTGTCGCTTTGCAACTGACGTACCTGCTTTTCAAGTTCCTGTATTCGTCGTTGTTCAGACGTGATCGCGGTGGCGATGGGAGTATCTACCCTCACTTCTCCGCGATATTGGCGTAACCAGCGTTGTAATGTTGAAAGGCCTATATTCATCGTTTCAGCAGCCTGGGTCACCGGGTACTTATGCTGCAGAACCAAATTGACACATTCCTGCTTGAACTCATGGGTAAACGTTTTTCTTCGCATTCTCACCTCGTTAGCGTTGCTCATTATATCTCTAACAAAGTGTCCGAAATGATTAGACCATTACAGTCAGTGCCATTCAGGACAATTCAACGATCGGCGTATCGATGGTGACACAGGCCACACTCACTGCACTGCGTATGGCCAACAGCGACACCAGCGCCTTTGTGGCTGATCAACTGATACAGCGACGACATGACCGCGAGTTTGCCGCCACGGTTGTCAACGATGAGTCAAAAGTGGACTATGTGCTGGACATGATAAGTTCGTCCATCGAGCGTCTCGGGGGACGGGTGGTCAATGAGCTGTCGGCGTACCGCCAGGTGAATCGGGTTTGGTTGGTAGGTGGCGGGGCGTCGCTGATTGAGGCTGCCGTACGCCGTGCCTGAAAACTGGCCCTCGACCGTATTGTGGTGGTCAATGCCCCCCAAACGGCGTTGGTTCGCGAACTTGTTTTACTTTAATTCCAAGGAGCGCTATCCGTGACCGACAAACGTAAGAGACTGACTGTCTATTTGCATCCAGAAGATGATAGTCAGGATGCCAGGGCGATGGATATTATCGAGTCAGTACCTCTGCGAACACGAGGTGAATTCTTCCGGGCGGCGATCGTGGGCGGAAGCGCGTTATACCAGCTGGATAAGCGTCTGCCTTATCTGTTGTCCATGCTGTTCGATGGCCAGCTGACCGCCGACCAGCTGGTGGGTATTATTCAGCAAACGACGGGATGGCAGCCCACGACGGCCAGCATTCAGGACGTCATTGCCGCCTGCGCTGGCCAGGTATGTGCCCCCTTTGTGCTCCCGGAACCTACCGGCAGTACGGAAGGGGAAGGGCAGGCCCGAACTAATTTCAAACGCATGCTGAAAAAAGACTGAAGCCCTCCGGCGTGCCGGATGATTTGTGGAGAGAACCATGTCATTAATGCTGTTATGCAAAGGGATCATCGGACTGGAGACGCTGACGGGCAGGGCGCGCAAAAGCGCGGCGGAGTGGTGTTTTCTCATCAGTTGCCTGTTTATCGTGCCGCTGCTGATATTTGACGGATTCAGTGTGCCCGTGAAGATACTCCTGCAGCTGTGCTGGGCCATTGTGGTGGTACGCGCGGCGTTTCTGGCCTCTGAAACCTGGAAGAAAAACCGTAAGTAAAACCGATCATCGTTTTCCGCCGGCCTGGGTGCCGGTTTTTTTTATGGCTACATCAGGCCGGGAGTGTGCGGTTTTCACATCAGCTGCAGACGATATGACGCTTCCTCGTCGCGGCTGTTCGTTCCTCGCAGTGCTGCGGTACGCCTCAGCCGAGTCTGCGGCGAGCGTTGCGGGTTTTTACAAGGTGGACTTTTTTTCCGCTTTTCGACATTCTCAAGACTACGGCCCGAACTTGCTGGACGGCATCAGGACCCGGACGCATGATAAGGGGGCGTTTAACCCCGCTGAAGGCATGAAATGGTCATTAATCCCCGCTTTCCTAAAGAGCTGATTTTCTTCTCGGACGTCAAAGATGCCGTCGCTGACGCGGCGACCCGTATTTTTCTGACAGGTAACGAAATCTGTCACGATACCCTGGTGGAATGCCTGGCCGACCATCTGACTTTTGCGAAAATCATTGAAGACAACTATACGGCCGGCGTGATGCAGCATGCGATTGACCTGCTTGAAGAGAATCGTGGGCACCTCTTAACCGCCCGCGACGAACAGAATGTTATCCTCATTCATCGTCTGATCCCACGGGCCAGCCTGGCCGGTGTCTGTCCTGCTGCCATTCATTTCGGGTACCGCCCCGGTCGTCGCAGGCTACCGCCTCATTTCAAACCGCATTCGGTTATCCACAGATTCACTGAGTAACTTCGGTATTCGCGGGGGATAAGTCGGTGTACCTTTCTGCGCCGGTCCTGTGCCTGGCGGCTTTCACCCAAGGATGTCGCGTTGCTCCACATCCATAGCACCTGACGGTGCCGCCCTGATTTGCTCACTTCCGTGCTATCCCTCCACGTCCTTAACGTTAGCGCCGACCCCGTGCCCGCACTGTAGCCGGGCCGCTGCGCCTGCAAGTGTTCACTCCGTCGTCTCCTCACCCGTTCGCACCCGTCACGGTGCATTCAGCCTGCGCTGCGGCTTCCGGGGACGCACCTGCCTGCTCCGCTTTGCGCCCGTCTGTCGTGGGGGCACGGCGCCGGCCGGTCCCGGCATTCTATGTGGAGTCACGCTATGTCCCGATTTATCCAGGGTGATTGTGAGCAGGTTATGTCTGGTTTTCCGTCGAATGCGGTGGATTTTATTTTGACGGACCCGCCGTATCTCGTCGGCTTTACCGACCGGACGGGGCGAACTATTGCCAATGACAAGCAGGGGGACTGGCTGCTGCCGGTCAGCAAAGAGATGTTCCGGGTGCTCAAACCCAACAGCCTGGCAGTCAGTTTCTACGCCTGGAATCGGGTGGACTTGTTTATGCAGGCATGGAAAGCGGCGGGGTTCCGCGTGGTTGGCCACGTCGTGTTTACCAAAACCTACGCATCAAAATCGGCGTTCGTAGGCTACCGCCACGAAAGTGCTTACATTTTGGCGAAAGGGCATCCGCCGTTGCCTGAAAAGCCGTTACCGGACGTCATGCCCTGGCAGTACACCGGCAACCGCCACCACCCAACGGAAAAACCGGTGTCCGTGCTGCGGCCGTTGATCGAGTCGTTTACACAGCCTGGTTCAATTGTTTTGGACCCTTTCGCCGGCAGCGGATCCACCTGCGTTGCGGCGGAGCAGGCAGGGCGTCGCTGGATTGGCATTGAGCTGATGGAACAATACCACGCGACCGGATTACGCCGCCTGACAGAGCTGCGCAATGCGCGCGCGGCGTGACATTAAATACGACAAAAGGAAATACAAGATGAACTATCAGGGTAATGAAGCGCTGCGGGCCGACGTTGCGCAGTTGGCGAACACCATGTTTGAGCTTCGTGAGCGGCTGCGTGCGCTGGAATCAACCTGGTTTTGGAACAGTGAGGAATTATCACAACGTCTGGCCGGACAGATTATCAGCCAAATGAACACAAGATTCCTCGATATATACCAGCAGGTAAACGAACTGGACCACGCATTTCGGGATTAGAACTGGGATAACAAGGCTGCAAGAGCCTTGTTGTTTCCAGGCGTGGAGACGTCCGGGGCGTTAAACCCCCGAACGTTTCCCGGAAATGCCACGCGGCATTTCCCGGCCAAGCCGGGGCTGCAAAGGAGACGGGCAAGGTCAGGTAGCTAAAATGTGAAAGCACCAAAGCCGTGCCTTCACGGTAGACCGGCCGCTCCAGCTGCAAGCAACTGTCTTGTGCGTGGCGACGAGACCGAAATTAGTGATGGATACAAACTATGACAGTCCGCTATGAGCGAGAAGCGGACATCCGTATTTTTTTGTTCTTCATTACAAAAACACCCCAGTGATAGCTACCCATATCACGGCTCTTCAGTCCGAAATAATGACTTGAATGCTTTTGCATTCACGTTCGTAAGCGTTGAAGCGCGTAAATGCGGATTAGCTAAAAGGAATCTAGTAACCAGATTAAATCCTACGGTATATCCAAGCCATCTTGGCAAGTTACTGGTTCCATAAAACCATGCATTGTGGTCGTAATCGGTGCGATCCCAATCTTTTCGCGTCCGTAGGATATGCGATTGGACTTCTACTTCATTAAGGGACTCCCATGGTTCAGGCTCTCCACCGAATAGCTCAAGGGTAAAATGTCCCGCCAGCCCCTCAGATACAATAGCTTCCCCCAGAGTAAAGCCGTACCCCGGCCCGGCCCATCTTGCTGCATGATGAAGTTCATGAGCAAACATGCGCTCTAGGGAATTATTATGATTAGAACAAAATGAAAGGTTTTTAGGATCAACCGTTATATACACTATACCTGGTTCAGGGCTATATCCGAGATGCCCTTTCTCAGGAATAACCTGCGTCCCAGCTTTAACGATAATATCCAGAGAGGGAAGATTCATCAGCATGCTTGCTTTTGCATATGTTTCTGTCAGACAGGTATTAAGCCATTCACTGCGAGCTGTCAGTTTATCCTGCGCATTTAAGATATGAAGTTTCATGTAAGACATGATGTGATTGCCCCTTAAAATCCTGACTGTTCTTAGTATTGCTTCACCCCGTTAGATAGGTCCAGCAGTAAGCACGTCCTGACCCTTATAATGGCCCATGTCGGCTATAAATGGATCATATACGGGGTCAGGGTCAGAAGCCGGTTATTCCTGATTATGAATGGAGCACATATGGGGAGCGGGTTAGTGGGATGGGTTGGCAAACCGGTCAGCGCATTCACCAACGAAGCATCTGAGCTGCTAGTCTAAGATATTTCATGTAAAAGCCCAGCGCTCGCCCACTGTAAAACCAAACATTCAATCACCGTCGTACTGTGCTCTTGCTACCCGGAAATAGCCGGCGGATGTGATAATCCAGGACCATAAAGGTAACATCCGCAGAAGCATTTCTTTTCCCATATCTGTAATCGCATAAACCACCCGGGGCAATTTTTCCTCGTAATCATAGCGCGATATAAGCCCGTCCCGCTCCAGATGGCGCAGTGTTCGCGTCAGCATTCTTTGAGTGACATCCGTAAGGTAGCGGCGTACCTCTCCATAGCGAAGAGGTCCGTTGGTACCGAGAATATGCAGCACGCCCAGCGACCAGCGATTACCTGCATGCGCCAGGATCTCACGTTTTAGGCCCTCATCATCGTTGCTTAATTCCTCACAGAATTCCTTTGAAAATTGCAACAGCGCTTCCCGTTCAGACTTCATATCACCTCCAGTATCATGTGTGTGCCTAATTGAACCAGGCCATGTCAGGTGTCAGGATGACGTTTTAATACAACAGGAAGCAAGAATGAATTCCGAAAAAAAACCGATACATACTGTTCTTGTACTCGGAGCAGGAGAGCTTGGTATTCAGGTATTGAGAGCGATGAGTAATAAAGCGCATGAACATACCCATGTAAAAATTAGCGTGTTACTCAGAAGTGAAGCCGCTCATGCCGTTTCTGGTTCACGCAGGGCACGGCTGGATGAACTGATGAAGCTTGGAATCGCTGTGGTCGAGGGCGATCTGCAGGAAAACAGTATTGATGAGCTGAGTGAGCTATTTGGTTCTTTCGACGCCGTCATCAACTGCAGTGGTTTTGTCGGCGGGCCGGGAACGCAGATAAAGATTACGCAGGCGGTATTGAAAGCGGCTGTAGCCCGCTACTTCCCATGGCAGTTTGGCGTTGATTATGACGTTGTCGGTAAAGGCAGCGGGCAACAAGTCTGGGATGAACAGCTTGAAGTTCGCCACCTTCTACGCCAGCAGAACGCGACAGGGTGGGTCATTGTATCTACAGGTATTTTTACCAGCTATCTGTTCGAGCCCGGCTTTGGTGTGATTGACGCACAAAGTAAAACTGTCTGTGCTCTGGGAGACTGGCAACATGCGGTAACGCTGACCACACCTGAAGATATCGGCCAGTTGACTGCAGACATTTTCTTCCATCAGCCCACTTTACGAAACGAGATTGTCTATATTGCAGGTGATACCCTGACTTATAGTGAACTTGCTGATTTAATGCGTGCCTACTGGGGCACTGAAGTAAACAGAACATTACTGGACGGGAAAAAGCTTCAGGATGATGTCCAGCACAATCCTCAAGATGTCGGGGCAAATTACCGACTTGCTTTCGCGCGGCCTGACGGAGTGGCCTGGAATAAGAGCAATACTTACAATCAACGTCAGGGAATTGCAACTACAACGGCCAGTCAATGGCTTGCAAAACAGCATGGCATGTAGCACTTCGGTACTGTTAAAAGCACAACCTTAAGCGGTGCATACCAAAATCAGATGCCGACGTTGTTAATATATTGCTCTTTGTTTTCAGCGCAAAAAACATCTGGCAGTTTTGCTGACAAGGCGATTAGCCCACATATCCAAAAAAGGCCAGAACTTAAAGTGTTAGCCCTAACATACTTAGGGCGTGCCTTTGCCTTGGTTCAACGTTTCAATGTCTGCTTTTGGCACTTAGCGGACTTTTCAGCAGCTAAGAAATCATGATTATTGCTGTTCTGCCTACCCGGAGTATGGTTTGTAGGGGGTATTAACTCCCCGAGAAATAGAGCTAATACTTGTCGCTTCGTCAATTTAAGAAATTACAGTAACTTGCTGTTATCCATTCAGTATTTAAGGACGATCCACTGTTTAACATCTGCTTACCTTCGCAATATCGGACGCCGATTTACACGCTAATAAATGAATGTAAACGTGGAAAAATCATCAAATTGGAGTTTTTTCTACAGTAACTTTAGTTACGTTCAGGATCGGGTTGAACGGCTTTGTGAGACGCTGCGTTGTGTGCCTCTGTGTCGTGCTTTTCACTCGCTGCAATGGCTTCATCCTGAATTCTTTTTGTAGTTTCATCCTGTTGTTTGAGCTGTCTCTGGATCTGTTCGCGGTATTCGCGGGCTGATTTCTCACTATCCTCACGCCACTGGCGTTCAGATTGCAGCAATTGTTCGTGTTGTTGGCGATTTTTTTCTGCGAATTGATCTTGCAGTTGCTGCCTGCCTTGCTGGTTAGCCATCAGGGTGAAACTGAGAGGTAATACAGAGATGATGGTGATACGTATCCAATCAAAAAAAACCTTAGCCATGATTAGCTTCCTTTCCATAGTTGTTAAGAGTTTTTGATATCGATTAGTAAAGCTACAAAAACAGGTAGTTGATTGAAACGAGAAGTATCTTATAAGTTTAAAAAGGAAAAGGCATTTTCGCTGAATGTGGATGTCCCAAAATGATGTTACACATTGAAGTGCATTAAGATAATTCCTAAAAATAGAGTCTTGGGAAATCCTCAAGTATGACAGGTCATTTTTAAGGTATATTTCGTGTAAATTTATATTGTTAATTAATGCAATATATTTCCTAACGAAAGGATGCTCCTCTTATGAACGCCTTAAAACCAGTCCTGTTTCTCTCGGTTTGTATCTTAACAGCCTGCGGTGGCGGTGGCGGTGGCGGTGGCGGTGGCGGTGGCGGCCAGCCCCCTGCGACAACGCCCCCTCCGGTGCAAACCGATAATGGTTCGACTGAGAATAATACCGATCCCACACCTCCACCGGCGAACGCACCTGAGATGATGGCGACGGATGGTGTAATAAACAGTTACAGCTACACTACGCCCCAGGGGCGAGAATACACCTTGCGCACTCCAGGCATTATCGTCAGGAATGTGCATACAGAATCATTAGTTAATGGAGATGGTACCCCCCATTCAGCGACCTCCTGGTGTTGCGGCAGTATGAGCTATACCGATTTTGGTACTTGGACTGACTTCAAAACCGGCAAACACGACGTGTTCTACACCGGTGCAGGGACGCTGGCAGCGAATGTGCCTACTCAGGGTTCAGCAACTTATGCGGGAAGCGGTATTCGCGAAAGCACGCTCAGCGACGCAACATTTAACGTAGATTTTGGTGCAAAAACTATCAGTGGCGACATCGCCGCGGGTGAGTCCTTCGGCAGTGCCGTTACTATGCAGGGTACGATCGCCAACGGTGGGTTTACTGGTAACGCACAGTCAGGTGGGCAGGAAGGTAATTTCACTGGACATTTCAACGGTCCAGCTGCAGAGGAGTTGGGCGGTCTTGCCAGCTTTACTGATACCACTAAGAATGTAGCATTTGGCGCAACGCGTCAGTAAATTCACTCCCGGTCAGCCCGGCTGTCCGGGGGCTTATTATGATATGGATCCTTATGAATGTCCTGCGTATGGGGGCAGTCAGCCTGTTATTTCCGTTCAGTGCTGCCCTCGCCATTCCTCCCGAAATTGATGTCATCCCCGCAGCACCACATTTTGACCGTCTGACCCAGCAGAAAAACTCCAATCATTCCGCTGGAAAGGTCATAGCGGTGAACAATGCTCAACTGGCTAAACAACCTGAGCTGGGAAAGGTTTTTCTCAATCAGGCGGTTCGTGATGGTGACTGGCTAATAGTGGAAGCCATTCTGCCAGTGTATGAAACTACGACTAATGCAGATAACACGCTGATACGCTTTGCAAAGGCCGGACTGGCACGCAGCAAGGGTAATTATGAACTAGCAATCACGCATTATCGCGCCATTTTGAGCGAACATCCAGAGCTTGACGCCGTACGACTCGACATGGCGGTGACTATGTATGAAAATCATCAATATGATATTTCGGAATATCACTTCCGCCGTGTTCTTCAAGGTAGTCCGCCTGAAAATATTCGCGAAATTATTGCCTATTATATTGAACGTGTTCAGCAGGGTCATGACGTCACAGGGAGCTTGAGTTTCAGCTATCTCAATGAAAGCAACGTCAACAATGCTTCTTCAGGTAAAACTATCCGCGTCGGTGACCGCTTATTTTTACGTAATAAAGACAGCTTTCCCCAGCGCGGTGAAGGTCTCTGGTTTAACGGAGTATTACAAAAAGACGTACCAATATATAACCAGCATAGCCTGCGATTTATGGGTGCTGTCAATGGAAAAAGTTATTGGAGTAATCATAATTTTGATGATGTTACCAGCCGTATATATGCTGGATATCAATGGAGAAATTATCGCCACCAATTTTCTTTACTGCCTTTTTATGAAAAAAGATGGTATAGCACGGAAACCTTTTCTTCTGGTCCGGGTTTAAGAACCGAATATAGTTACCTTATTTCACCGGCCTGGCAGATAAGCCAGGCGTTTGAATATCAGAAATTAAATTACGACGCAGATAAGTACCATTTTTTGCGAGGTCGTACGAGTTATTCGTCTACGACGTTGTCTCACGCTTTCAGCAACGTCCTGTCGGCCTACGTGGGGGTCGATTTTCAGGATCAGCAAACAACCTCTAAAAGTGAAACAAACCACAGAAGTGCCGTGCGTGGAGGAGTACAGATGGATTTATCCTGGAAACTGTCTTTTGCGGCATCCACCGCATTTGCAAAACGTGAGTATCAGGCTAACAGTGAGATATTCGGCACCCGTCGCAAGGACAACGAGCAGTTTTATAATCTTTCTCTATGGCAACGTGATTTGTCGGTTTTTGGCATGATGCCGAAGCTTAATTTCACTTATAAACGGGTGAACAGTAACATCGATTTCTACGCATACGATCAGCGTAACATTACTTTGTCGGTTGATAAAATTTTTTAGTGACATAAAATTGTTGAGTCTGGAATTAATACAGTAATGGGGCCGGACTCTAAGTTGATAAATGCATTGCATTTTCATAATAGGTGCGGCCACATTCTACTACAAAACTTCAAAAAATAAAATTAAAGAAGATTTTTAAATCATCATTTAAGCCATCCAGCATAGCTTCTCAGGCATTTTTTTGTAATTCCTTAAGAATTCATTTATTAATAAAAGTTTTTTGGTATACATCAAAGATAAACATAGCTAGTTGCATTTATCTTAGTAAGGTTTGAATTCTGTAGGGAGATGTATAAATCGAAAGTATTAACATCTTTGTTAAATTGAAAAAATTGCTTCAATAGTTTGTCGGAAAGTCTTGCTCGAGCAACAGATCCTGATCAAGTTCAGCCACAGCAGAAATAATCTGCATGATCATTCTCCCCGTAGCACTTGTAAGATCAACCACTCCGAGAGCTAGGTAGCTTTGAGCGAACAGCTGACATCAACACAATTCGTCTGACAATTGAGTCGTTCATTTCATGGACTTCAATCTTCTTCAAGCCATCTGATATATGCTACGTCAGTTAAAAATGGAGTTGAGCAATGACTGAGCTGAAAGCACCCTACTGGAATCGCATGGTTCCCGAACTGACAGTAATGGATTTTTCTGTCTCCCTGCACTTCTATGTTGACGTGCTTGGTTTCAACATCATGATAAGGCGTAATGAGCCCGATTTTGCCTACGTCAGTCTCGGCGAAGCGCAACTGATGCTGGAGAAATATAATCCGGAAGGATGGAATACGGCTGAACTCGTCAGACCGCTGGGTCGCGGCATTAATTTTCAGATAGAAGTAGAAGATATCGAGTCGGTGCTAGCTCGTGTCCAAGCTAATGGCTTCAAGTTGTACAGGGAGCTACGCGGCAATCACTACAACACCGGAGAAACGACGGCCTGCCAAAGGGAGTTTCTCGTACAGGATCCAGATGGCTACCTCTTACGCTTCAGCCAGTACATTGAATGAAGTGCCAATGTCTGCTGTTGGCACACAGCATACAAACACGTAAAGCTGAAGGTCTGCTGAGAGCGAAAAGCGGACATTCGCAATTTATCGATAAAAGATGCAGGCTTGTAAAACGGTCGCGCATTTATCGTGTAGAAATAAAGCAGGCTTTCTATATAGTTAGATGATGAACTTTCAAAACTCAGCAGGTAATTGCATGATCTTAAGTGTTAATCACGTTGGTTTTTCAGTTAAAAACATTGAAGACTCATTATTTTTTTGGACTCAGATTCTTGGAGGTAAATTATTACGTGAAGGAAAAATGTCCGGACCTATAATCGATGAGGTAACAGGTGCAAGGGGAGCTGATGTACGAATGGCTTTGCTTGAACTGGCTGATATTCGAATTGAATTACTACAATACAATAACATTGAGCAGCCAGAAGAACCTTCAGCGCCCTATATCCCAGGCTACGCTCACCTTGCTTTTAATGTAGAAGATCTTGATACGCTCTTGGGCAAAGTATCGGACTACGGCTGGAAGACGCCGGGTAAACCTCAGACAGTATTGTCAGGCCCCATGCAGGGAACCAGAGTAATATATTTACAAAGCCCTGATGGTCAGACGCTTGAATTGATGGAACGCAGTCAATGAGGCCCACATATCATGACCTGTTATCCTCTAATTAAAACACAGAGATGTTTGCAAAGTCCGCTTTTGGCACCAAACTGCTGTAGGTGAAGCCCATCAGGCTGCTTCGAGCGAGCAGCGGATCTTTGACACTGAGATATTCAGCTTCTACTGGCATTTATTTTGTACCAGCCCTTTTCGGCCTAAATACGAACCGGACATCCCATATATATTTGATTTCAGACGGGTGACTCGCCCAGCACCCAACTGGGTCCGGTATCGGTAAAGCCCGCAGGGAAACGAATCGCGGCATTATATGACTGTATCCAGCCCGGATAACGGATCCCTGGATGACTGACCTCATCGAGCATCCCTTTTTCTTCTTCACTGAGCTCAACAGACAGTGCGCAGAGGTTGCCCCTGAGTTGCTCCACATTACGCACGCCCGCTATAACGCTGGTCACCTGCGGTGACGAAAGCAGCCAGGCGAGCGCAATGCAGGCTGGTGTGGTGTTGTGTTTTTCAGAAACTGCTCTGAGCACATCCACGATATCCCATGCCTGGTTCTTGTCGACGGGTGGAAATTCGATCTTCGCGCGCCTGCCCGAAGCGTCATGATTGCCGCTGCGATCAAACTTGCCTGAAAGCAGCCCGCCTGCCAGTGGACTCCAGCACAGAAGTCCGCTGTGGCTGTCCTTGATTGCCGGCAGGAGTTCATGCTCAATGTCGCGGCAGGCCAGCGAATAAAAAGACTGTACGCTGACAAATTTCTCAAGCTTATGTTCAGCCGAGACACCCAGGGCTTTGGCAAGCTGCCAGCCCGCATAATTCGAACAGCCGATATACCTGACCTTACCCTGTCGCACCATATCATCCAGTGTCCGTAAAACCTCTTCAGGCGGCGTTGCAGCATCAAAGTTGTGAACCTGATATAAGTCAATGTGATCGGTTTTAAGCCGCCGCAGGCTGGCTTCAAGCGCCTGCATCAAGTGATAGCGCGACTGGCCTGCATCGTTTGGGCCCGCATTCATTCTGCTGTGCGCTTTTGTTGCAAGGAAAACCTGACCGCGGCGCTGCGCCAGCACTTCGCCCAGCACGCTTTCAGAGCCCCCCGAACCATAGACATCGGCGGTATCAATAAAATTGATGCCGGCGTCCAGCGCCTCACCAACGATAATATCCGCCTCTTTGCCCGTCAGACGGCCGATGGCATTACCGGTGGCATTATCCGCCCCGCCAAATGTCATCGTCCCGAGACAAATGCGTGAAACATAAACCCCTGTTTTACCCAGTTCTGCGTATTTCATTTGGTTTTCTCCGTTAAGCTCCAAATGATAATGACGCAGATAAAAGCTTTCTTTTATTATAGAAATCCCTTTTTTATTATTCATTCGTCCAGGATGTTATGGATCCGCTGTCTGATATTCTTTCACTCCTGAAGGTAGAGGCCATTCTTACGGCCCGTATGGAAGCACGTGGCCCCTGGGCAATGCGGTTTCCCTCTTATAAACACATTAAGTTCGGCACTGTGCTTGAGGGGAACTTCTGGCTCTGGATGGGCGGAATGCAGCCTCTGCTGCTTGAAAAAGGGGACTTCTATCTTCTGACCTCGGGTGACGCTTACTGCTGTGGCTCAAGTCCGGCATTGATGGTGAGTGACGGACGGCAGATATTCTCTTCTCACCGTGAAGCGGATGGCGTGGTCCGCTACGGCCAGGGAGAACTTATCAGTGAGGGGATTGGGGGGAGATTCGTATTTGAGGAGGCTTCCAGCCCGCTGCTTTTAAAACATCTGCCTCCGGTTCTGGTTTCACGACGAGAGGAAAGTTCTTCTCCTGCACTCACCGCCCTTATCACTTTGCTTTCGCATGAAACATCAGCGCTTCGTCCCGGACACGACATTGTGGCCAGTAGCATGGCAATACTTGTTCTGGTGCAGATGCTGAGGGAATACTTAGAGGGTAATCAGAAAGGGACATCCTGGCTGAAAGCGCTCGGTGACAGGAAAATAGGAACCGCACTGTCACTGATACATTCTTCTCCATCTGCAGACTGGACGCTGGCAAGTCTGTCTGCTAAATCAGCCATGTCCCGCAGTGCGTTCGCTAGTCGGTTTCACCAGCTTACCGGTTCAACGCCCGGGAATTATCTGACGTCATGGCGAATGGAGCTGGCATGCGCTGAACTCAGGAAACATCACTTAAGTATTAGTGAGATAGCAAGATTAACCGGATATAAATCTGTTCCCTCTTTTTCGCTGGCATTCAAACGTCATACCGGAAGAACGCCAGGAGGCTACCGCAATCTGCATAAGAACACTTAAGAGGCCACTCTGATAATTGTCTTTTTAATGCGTTGGCAAAATTATCAAAAAGTTATCGCAGCGTGCAAAGATACAACGTCCGCTTCTGGCACAAAGCAGACAGGCGCTGGCCAGCGTCCGCAAAGAGCGAACAGCAGACGTTCGCAGTTGTTCTCATTACTGATGACGGCATTACTTAAATCGCGGTGTGTAAATCAACGGGGGATTAAGTCATATGGCCTGAGATGCTTCACGGTATTGACGAGAGTGTAGTTCTAGCAAGCTCTATCGCCGTCAGCCCAGCGCTTGATATCACTTATATTTGGCGACCTGATGCCCACACTCAAGATGTTCTTGGTTGTGTATAGGCTGACCTGTGCTTTGTCCCCATCATGTCTTTCTATTTCAATTAGCGTGTTGTTAATCAACAGTCCCTGCGCAAGGAGCTTTTGATTGATCTCACCTTCATTGCGCTCACCGTCAAACTCGCTTAATACGATGACCGGATTTCCTGAATATGCCTCATATTCCAGGCACTGCCTTGCCATGTGTCTTAAGGTTCGATAGGTATCGGAGGGCTCCGTCTTGCTCGTGACGCTGCCGTCATAGGATGATTGACTGCTTTTTAATTCGCTGACGGTTATGGCGCACCCGCTGATTGAGATAGAAAATAATAGTGTAGACAGCGTCAAATATTTCAATTTCAACTCCATTGTTCTGACAGAGGCCCTCTGCTGGGCTGGTATCAAAATCATGTTTCCTTTCAGGCGGACTTGTGGTTTGGAAAGTCAACAGTAACCATGAGCCCACCTTCTGCAGACGTACTCAGGCATATGCTGCTGTTGTGTTGCTGCGCAACCGCTTTGACTATGGCAAGTCCCAACCCACTCCCGCTTTGTATCTGATTGGGATCGCGAAAAAACCTATCGAACACGCGCTCCCTCAATTCAAATGGAATGCCGGGCCCTGCATCTGAAACACGTAGCTGAGCAGATTTATCAAGTGATCGTACATCTACCTCAACCCGTCCGCCCTCAGGGCTGTACTTCACGGCATTTTCAATTAAATTATCAATCAGCGACATCAGGCGTTCCCTGACGCCTGTGATCCAGACTTCATCATCAGAGTAGAATTCGAGCTCAATCCTGCGCTCAGCCGCCAGCGGTGCCAGTGCAGCCATTCGCTCTTGTATGAGCGTTGTCAGCGGCACAGGCTCCATAACAGTGTCAATACGCACTTCGCTGTGCATCATCAGTAGCAACTGATTGACAAGACGCGCTGCACGGCTATTGCTGCGAATAATCCCTGCCAGCAACTCCTGTTGATTATTACTGCTTACATAGGACTGCAACGCCTCCACATTGATTCGCATCGCAGCCAGGGGGGTACGCAGTTCGTGAGCGGCATCTGCAATGAAAACCCGTTCCCTATCAGAACTCTCTTGCACCCTGGCAAGAAATAGATTAGTAGCGTCCACCATTTGGCGAAGCTCCATGTGCTTTGGCACTTCTTTTAAGGGAGAGAGATCTTCTGAAGTTCGTAAGGAAATTTCATTTATCACCTTGTTCCAGGGTCGCATTGCAATACGGATTGACAGCCACGCGGGAAACAAAAGAAAAGGAATGCACACCAGCAGCGGCAATATGTAGTATCCACGCGAGTTAAGGTATATAAAAAAGTTCCAGCCTCCGGCAGGCGTGACAAGTGTTACCTCCGCATCGGACCTCCCGGACTTGAGAGTACGGCTAGTCCAGATGCGACCTTCACTCTGAATGCTCTGAATTTTCCCATACAGGGTGTTTGTCACCCCTGCCGGAGCGCCATCAGATGAATAAATTATCTCTTTATTCTTCCGAACGATTAGGCTGATTGACAGTTTCGGATCTTCACCTCCGCCATAACCTTCCCGCAACGCTGTGCTGAACTTTTCCAGCACAGCGTTGCGATCCAGCGGGCGATCATCCATACGATCAACCAATGTAAGAATGGTTTCGTAGGTATTGCTGCCCGTTAGCATCGGGGGGCTACGCAAGTTCTCCCACAAAATGTAGGTCAGAAAAAGACACCAAAGCAGTGTAAGCAGTAGCATCTGGGCGATCATAATTCGCCGTACGAGCGTTGGAGTTCTCAGGTGGCGCCAAAAATTTCGCATCAACCAGCCCTTTTCTGAATCGGTACGGTATCAATGACATACCCTACGCCCCTCACAGTTCGTACATAACCGTCGCCAATTTTGCGACGTAAATTACCCATATGCACATCGAGTGCATTGCTCATATTTTCTTTTGCGCCGAATATCCTTTCTTCCAGAAACCTCCGTGTAAGCACGCGATCAGTGCGCATCATTAAAGTTTCAAGCAGAGCGTATTCACTTGCCGTCAACTCAACATTCCGCGCGCTCATTGTCACGCGACGAGTCGGCACGTGGAGAGATAACCCACGAATTTCTATCACCTCATTCTCAAAACCGTAACTGCGTCGCGCAAGGGCTCTCACCCTAGCCAATAACTCGGCAAGAATAAAAGGTTTGACGAGATAGTCGTCCGCACCGGCATCCAGCCCGCACAGGCGATCCTGCAGAGTACCTCGCGCGGTCAGAATGATGACGGGGATCCCCTTGATCTGCTGGCGTAAGTACGCCATCAGGCTCATGCCATCGCCATCGGGCAGTCCGAGGTCGAGCAACACAAGTTCCGGCACGCAGTCATCGAGTTGATGCAGCGCATCCACTTTGCGGCGAACCCATATGACATCTAATCCTTGATCTGCAAGGGCAATACGTACGCCGTTGCCGAGATCCAGGTCGTCTTCGATCAGGAGAATTTTCACAATAGTTACGTTATCAACATTGAATGAAGAACGTCTGAAGAAAAAAACGGTATCAGGAAATTTATCAGGTTTGTGTCACCGGTACGTGCTTAAGTATTTCTTCATTTTTAGCTCATGAGAACTTTAGGGGGCGTATTCAAACTGAGCGTTCTGGCGTTTTAAAACCCGCTTGTATCGTAATCATTTGAATCCATAAGGACTTCTTTAATGAGCAACTTTGAACTGCGTCATAAGTTCCCCTATTCACTCTCAGGACGCACCCTGAAAAAAATGCTGCCGGGCGCGCTGCTGGCGTTACTGGCCACCCCAACACTTGCGGCAGAACCACAACAGAGTAACGCCTTAACGTTGGGAGGAGGCGTGGATGTTACGCCACTTTATTCTGGTTCGGATGAAAACCGCGTCACGACAGCCCTGGTGCTTGATTACTCGATGCATAATGGGTTCTTCGTGAGTACCACGCGGGGTGTCGGTTACGGCAACAGCACCGGCAAGCTGGATTACAGTACAGCGCTGAGCTATCGCGCAGGCCGTAAGGATCATGACGTGGACAGCGACTCACTGAGCGATGGCAGTGACGACTTGCGGGGCATGGGAGATGTCAAAGGCTCGGCTATGGGGACATTGGGACTGGGGTATAAGTTAACCGACTGGCTTCATTTGCAATTGCAGGCTGAGGTGCCGTTTTCTCAGCGGGACAATGGCGCGGCTCTGCATTTCGGCATTATCAGCCCGCTTTATAGCTCATCGGAAAATACCGTGACGATGGCGCTAACCAGCAGTTGGGGAACAGGCAATTACATGCAAACTTACTACGGGGTTAGTTCATCACAGTCAGCCGCATCGGGGTTTACTCAATATGATGCGGGTTCCGGGATTTATGCCTATTCAATGAATATGGACTGGACGCACAAGTTCAACCAAGACTGGAGTGTCGTGGCTGCAACAGGCTTTACACAGTTGGCTGGTGATGCACGTCACAGCCCGATTGTGCAAAGGAAAGCATCGCCCAATGGAAGCTTGAAATTGACATATAGCTTCTGAAAGTTGTCCGATGGCACTGTCAATAAATACACACTCGATCCGCCCCGATACAGATGAGGGGTCGGTACTCACAAAGGACGTAAGGGGGCGCGTTGTCGGATACTCGCCCATTCTCAACGTTAACGGTGCATTCAGCCCATTAACGTCTTGCGTTCCGCTTCTGCATCTTCCGCTTTCCGCCGGTCTTTAATGGCGGCACGGCAATGGTGCCGTTGAAGCGGAGACATTCTGATGCACAAACTCACAAAAGTGGTTCTCGATAACGGCGAGATGGCGTTGTACATGGATGGCTACTATCTGGGCAGTGAAGATGATAGCGGTGATCGCATTACCCTGGATGAGATCGCGACGGCATTGCAAAAGGTGCCGGGCATCAGCGTCCAGGATGTCACCTGTCCCTGTCCAGATCAGCAGGATTGGAGCTGGAATGACGTGGTGGGCGAAATTTTCACGCCGGCGGTGAACAACTACAGTCATCGGGAGGTAATGGTCGAAGCCTTTATGTCCAGGCTGTCGGCGTACCCCGCGGATACGCTCTGTTGCGGGACATTCTGGCTTGATGAAGACTTTCTTGAGGTGGATGAAACGCTAACGCCCGAGGAAATTCGCCGGGCAATGGAGATTGCCACCGAACATCACGATGCCAATATTGGCTACAACTGGGATTCTCTCCGTTACGCCGCCGAGCTGGCCAAAGAATAAAGCGCTTCCCCACCGGCGACGGCGGGGGAGTTTTGGCGTTACAGATAAGGATGTCGTGTAACTCCGCTTTTTCAGGGTTACAGCCCTTGTAGGTCTGTAACCCACTAAAAAACGGTATCTGGCAGCCCCGTGCTGCGACGGCTAACGCCGTGCCTTCACTGTAGACGGGCCGCTGCGGCTGCAAGGGTTCGCTTCGCCGCTTCCTCACCCGTTCGCACTCATACACTCGGCGGTCTTCCCGTCGCGTGCTCGTTCAATATTCACTCGCCCGCCGTCCAGCCAGCCTCCTTCCTTCGTTTGCGCTGCGGCCTCCGGTAGCGCCCCTGCATCCTCCGCTTTCCGCCCGTCTGTCGTGTCGGCACGGCGTAAGCCCGAACTGTGATCCCACAACCAGCGGAGAAAGGCACATGAGCACCACCACCCCAGCCGTGTACGTCGGTACGTACCACAAATACAACTGCGGCAGCATCGCCGGCAAATGGTTCGATCTGACCGAGTTTTATGACGAGCAAGACTTTTTGGCGGCATGCAGCGAGCTGCACGCCGATGAAGAAGACCCGGAGCTGATGTTTCAGGACTGGGAAGGGATCCCGTCCGGACTGGCGTCCGAAAGTCATGTGAACTGGGCGTTTATAGATGCCTACCGGCAGGCGAAGGAGGAGGGGCAGGGGGAGGCATTTGTGGAATGGGCGGAATATTTTAACGCCTGTGATTATGACGCGTTTCAGGAAGCGTATCAGGGTGAGGCTGAAAGTGAGGAAGACTACGCGCGCAATTATGCCGATGAAACGGGTTTACTCAATGATATGCCGGATTCACTGCTGAGCTATTTCGATTATGAAGCTTTTGGGCGCGACATGTTCATGAACGGGCTGGTTTTAGTGAACGGCTACGTATTTTCTGAATGACACACTCACCGGCAGGGGGAACCCTGCCGTAAGGATAAAAAATGAAACTGACATCTGAAACACGTGAAACGCTGCAGCACTATAAATTGTTGATTAACGCGAGCCGCAGCGAAGCCGGATTGTCTTCGCTCAATACGACACAGATTCTGGACGATATTTGTTTTTATCTGAAATGTCAGAACGCGGTCTATCTCGGCGGTGCCTTTATTCAGCAGGCTGGGATCAAAAAACTCGATAAGTAAGAGGTAAGAAACGGGCGGGGAGCCGCCTGTTATCGCGCGAAAACCCCTTTCAGGCTTCGCCTGGCGATAGCAGACCGCTCTGCGCCTTCGGCGCCGCGCGTCTCCGCTATCGCTATAATCGATTGGCAGAAAAACAAAGTCCTGCCGTCGGCTGGTCAAATCATTCAGTGAACGCCAATATCTTGCATGCGGTTTCGGTGCTTGTTTTTCGTTTTCCGATTTCCTCGATGCGGATGAAAGACATGATTCAAAATCCTACCCCGGCCACCTTCGGCTCATGACCAGCGGGCTGGTCAATCGTCGAGCCACACTCCGCCCGGCAGCTGCTGCGCACCGGCCCGTCTCCGCCGAACCCGCTGGGCGGTTTCGGGCCTGACGGCTAGTATCTGATGGAGCACGTCAACACCTGCAGCTGGCTCACGCCAGCGCGCTAACCGTACCGGCGAGAGTTCCGCCGGCACTTTTCGGCGCACCCCCGTTTCGCTGTCGCGCTCCGGCGTTGCGGCGGATCCCCGCTCATTGGGACTCCGGCACCCTCTTTCCGTTTAAGTCCCTTCGCCTGGGCTGATACCGACACAGTCCTCCTCGCTGTCCAGGGTAAATACACTCACTGAGAATTCTTCTCGGCCACTACGTTAGTCCTCCAAAAATTATCCGCTCGCCCTGGTCATCTTCGTCAGCCAGTGTCGTTTACGCCCTTGCGGCGAGGGGTCTCAAACGGGTGATGGCATACCAGAAGGGCCCAAACGGCAGGTTCCCGCAAACGTCAAAACTGCGACAAGAGAAACTCAACGGGTGATGTGTGTAACCCAAACGAAAAGGAAAGGCTTATGTGCGATCAGGAATGTGTATTACCGGAGGAGGGTGAGTTTACCCGCGAACAGGCAACCGCCGTCGCGTCTCAGTACAGCAACGTGGCGATTGAAGACGATAACGGGAAGGCATTTCGTCTCGTCGTGCGTAAGGATGGTGTGGCGTGGGTGGAATTTCGAGGCCGGTGCAGGATTTTGGCTTAACCGTTATATCAAAAACTACGGCGTGAAAAACCAGACGGCGGGGAATTAATCATGAATACACCGGTAAATTCTGACAAAAATATCAGCGCTAAGGCCCCCGCTGCGGGGGCCGCAACCTTTACTCCCGCGCAGCTTGGCGATCTGGCTAATTACATCCTCTGCTACGGGGCATTCTTACAAAAATTCGAGCCGAGACTTTCACCGGCGGGCGCACAGGCCGAGATGTACAGGTGCGAAGAATCTCTTTCGTGGATTCTGGTCTGGTTTGTTAACGGACGACCGGTGATGGCCTGTGATTATTTTGACCATTTTACCTATGTCCTCGACCGCATGTTGTTACCGGAGGCCGGACAGTGAACGCGATGAATGTTGAACCTATTGGCGTCGTGGACGTGGCGTATTACAGCAACCATGCGGAACAGTACCTGCAAAACCTGCTTAAAACCGTTGAGGAATTGCCATTTTTACAGGAGGTTATCGATGATTTGGCCGCCGATCCTGCTGTTGGCTGGAACTGCCAGACAGGCGGGGCGTTAGGGAATGACCATATTCACGCCATCGAGCTGCAAATCGTCCCCATCTACGATGACGGCGAGTATGTAGAAACATTCACGTTTGAAGACAGCGTATCAGAACCTGACCGTGTGCATGCATTTTCGCTGTATTCCCGCGTTGCCGAGTCGTCAGATTTTGCGGGCGTGCAGCCACTGCATGATGCCGAATCACTTGCAGAATGCGAGATGATGGCTTTGTTAGCCGTGCGGCGTATAAATTCCATGAAGGCGAACCATGTCGAACAACGCTGGTAATAGCGTCATCTAAAACTAACCTTAAAGGTTATATTTGTGGTCTAAATTAACCTTTGAGGTTATAATTACGTCTCAAAAACCAATAATCCGAGTGAACATGGAAAAGAAAACTCCACATACGCGCCTTCATATCGTTCAGGGACTTGTTGCAGCAGGGAAGGTGAAAGCCACCAATACGGCGCTCAACGGCGCGGATGATTTAGGGCTGACATTTGATGATATGTGCAGCGCGATCCTGGGATTAACGGCAGCTGATTTTTTTAAAAGTATGACCACCTATAATGATCATACTGTCTGGCAGGACGTATACCGCCCGAAGTTGTCGTGTGGTGACGTATATCTAAAACTAACGGTCAGTAACGGTGTTTTGATCGTCTCATTCAAGGAGAAGTAATATGAAATGTTCCGTTTGTGGCGGTGCAGAACTTGAGTTTGGTATCAAAAAAGTCCCTTACTCATTCCGTGGCCGTAAAACAGTTATCGAGGCAGAAGGTGACTACTGTCCGGCGTGTGGTGAAGTCGTGATGGATCGTGAGCAGTCGATGGCCTACATGGCAAAGGTGAAGTCATTTAAGGCCAAAGTCATCGCGGAAACCATCGAACCTGAGTACATCATTCAGGTGCGTAAAAAACTTGAACTCACGCAGAAAGAGGCCAGCGAGATTTTTGGCGGGGGCGTGAATGCCTTTTCGCGTTATGAAAAGGGTAAGGCACAGCCACACCCTTCGATCATCAAACTCCTGCGCGTACTCGATCACCATCCCGAGTTACTGGATGAAGTGCGCAAACAGGCATAAGTGGGCAGGGGGTTTGCTCCCTGACTTTTGCCGCGCTTAAAACACACCCAACGGGCTATGCCCGCCAGTCCCTGAGACAGGGGGCGGCTGCGCCGCCCCTCTTCTCCGGTATGTGTCGGGGGCTTGTCTCTCTCATTCCTTTCCGTCTCTTCCTCTCCGGGCTTTTACTCGTCTTCCTCCTCCTGGTCATTGATGGCCGGTGATTTCTCATTCCCACAAACCACCACGGACAGAACATGGCCCCCTTCGGCTCATGACCAGCAGGCTGGTCAATCGTCTGCCCGACTTCGCTAACCGGCAAGCCGGTAAGCTTCGCGGAACCCCTGCGGGTTTCCGGCCTGTCGGATACGGTCCGATGGCAACGGCAAGGGTCAACCCCCGCAGGCGGCTGCGCCGCCGCACGGACACTGGCCGGTAAACCGGCCGCTAAGGTCGCCGCCTCGTTCCTCGCCGTCGGGTGTGTGCATTCTGCCGGGTGCGGTTATCCCTCTCGCGGCAAGCCCTTACGCGGAGGGCTGGGTGTAGCACCGCCGCCCAGGTTAACGCAAGGGTGAAATGCACGCCTGCGGCGCCCTTGCGTTCCCCCATGCGTCGTCGCTACTTCGCCCTTTGCCGCGAAAGAACTCACCGAGAGATGACATTTAACCTGAAGGGGACCTGAAGAATGCACACACAAAACGTCAAGACCGCCGCTCCTGAATCTTCCGAAAGATGGGGGGCGAAAACCACGACGCTGCGCATGGACGGCTTTTTCACTGATATTTCGTCAGCGCATCCCTTCGATGTGATCCGCGCCGACGTGGTGATTTCTTCGCTCGAAAGGAAAGCACAGGCAGGTTGTGGGCTGCATTGGGAAATTTTCGAATCCCTCCTAATCCGCAGTTTATTGGAACATCTCTCTCAATTGCCGTTGAGAGATCGTGATGTCTTTATCGGCGCGATAGGGCTCAGAGGCATCACGTTTACGTGGGCAGAAGTGGAGCGTATACAGACGGCTTACCGTGAAGTGATGGCAGAGATTGCGGCAGAGCAGGAATAACAGACGGCGGCGGGATTGTCCCGCCGTCAACACCGAGGAGAGACACCATGTACACACCTGATATTACCACCGGCGAAGCGAGTAAAAACCGGTTCGAATGGAACGCAGGCGCGGAGGCCGCCTACTGGGAGGCGCGCGCAAAATCCTATGTGACCCCGCCGGTGGAAATCGACCTGCACAGATATATGGACGTGCTGGGGACGTTACCGCCGATGGACTGGCAGGGCGGGCGGGACAGCGAATCATTCAAGTTTGCCGAAATGATGTGCGGCAGCGTGACGGACATTTACGCGAAAGTTGAAGGCCGCTATTTCCAGCTATGCGATGAATGCACCCTGAGCCATGCCGACATTGTGGGACGTATTAAGGAGGTGTTAAGCAAAGAAACCGTAGTGCAGAAATGAAAAAAGCAGACTTTCGTCTGCCTTGTCATGCCGGTTTGTCCCTTGGAAAGCCAGACCGGCTATCAATACTCGATTGGAGTTCATGCCATGAACACTGAAGCACAGATAATTGCATCGTCAGTGCCGTTTGTAAAGTCTGAGACGGCAAAAAAACACCCGCGCCTTGTGCGCGAACCGCTGAAAAGTCAGGACATCACCGTGCCGTTTAAGGCCCTGGGGCGTCACATCGCAAAATGTCAGCGCAAACGCCAGTCCGTCAGGGTGCCCGCAATGCGAGCCAGTGAACTCGGGCAAGTGCTGCGCACACTGGAACTGAAACGGGCTTATGCCTGATGACCTTGCCGCCCTGCGGGGCGGCAATTCAATGGTTTTTTGGGGGATAGGATGAGTAAGCAACTGATGTTCAGAGCGGAAACGCTGAAGCCGGTCATGATGGATCTGAAAACGAACGGCGGCGCGTTGTTGTTGGTCGGCGAGGAAGGCATTTTTCTGACCGCTGAAAAACCGTCTTACGTGGGGGCAAAACTCACTATTGCCTATGCCGAAGGGTTTGATCTCGAGCATTGGGATGATATCGGGGAGCTGTTTGTCGCAATGGATGAAGCGACAGGCATTGAGGGGGCAATGTTGGAAGTTCTGAACGTTGAACCTGAGATGCTGGAACTGCTGACTACCCGTGTCGCCGATCTGGCGGTGAGCATTGATGGCGGTGAATTTTCCCTGATGGCGGCGGTGTGTGAAACGGGTAAAACATCATGAGTAAACATACTGTTTGTGCGCGCGAGTATGGCGATACGCATCAAGCCATGAAGGGGCACACCATGACTGACAGCTTCTGCGATATCGAGTGTAGGACGTCCGTGCGTCCCCACGTTATGCTGATCGTAGCCGAGCTTGACACCGGCACCGGCTTTCATTTTGTCTCACATCCGACGCTGTCGGGTGCTGATGCCAATCTTTGGTTTCCGCTGACTGAGGGGCAGGTGCTGCATGTTGCCGTTGAACAGGTGATGGTCATGAACCACGCGGCGAACAATGTTGTCCGGCTGGACGTCTTCCATAAAGGCGACAGACACACCGATTACAAAGTCATTTATAACCCCGAAATCAGGGTGTGCTGATGAGAGGGGCGGGGCGGATCACGCTCTGCCCCTGGATTTTTGTTCCGCCCTGTCAAATGCCCCGGCGGGCGTCGCCCGCCCAATGCAGAGTGACGGGGCGGCTGCGCCGCCCTTTCTCTCCGTTCTGTTCCGGGGGAGTGTCTTCTGCTTTCCAGTCCTTCTCTTTCTCTCCGGGCTTTTACTCTTCTTTCTCTTCCTGGTCATCGATGGCCGGGCTTTCTTTTTCACAACAAATCACCACGGCCAGAACATGGCCCCCTTCGGCTCATGACCAGCAGGCTGGTCAATCGTCTGCCCGACTTCGCTAACCGGCAAGCCGGTAAGCTTCGCGGAACCCCTGCAGGCTCGGTTATTGAAACGGATTCGCCGGTGTCCGCCATTATCCGGGACTACATGAGCCGGACGCCGGACGCCCGTGAGCGCACCATGATTGTGGTACAGCTGCATGAAGACCGGCAGGCGATCAACACCGGCATTCATCAGGCAATGGTGGATGAGAAAGTGTTGGGGGATAAGGCGATAACCGTCCCGATACTGGATCGCATTACCGGGGGGCGCCACGATTTTAACCGCATCAATGACTGGAAGGCGGGGCAGGTGGTGCTGGCCAACGAGCGTTATCTGAGCGTGACGGGTGTGGACAAGGGCACGGATCGGGTGTTTTTGCGCGATGAGAATGACCGTATGCACTATTACTCCCCGGCGGAGCTGAATGTGACCGAGATTGAGGTGTTTGAACGGCGTGAGATTGAGCTGCGGGAAGGTGACAGCGTGCGCATGAGCAAAACGCAGAAGCAGGCGGGGCATGATGCTCATGAACAGTACCGGATTGAAACGCTGCGGGACAACGGCGAGGTGGTGCTCAAAAATGCCGGGGGTGAAAAGGTCATTACGCCGGGCAGGACGCTGGCAGACCAGCACATTGATTATGCCTGGGCGGTGACGGGCTACGGCGCACAGGGGGCCAGTACGGACTATGTGATTGCGCTGGAGGGGACGGACGGTGCGCGTAAGAGAATGAGCGGCATGCGGGCCTTTTACATCAACGCCTCCCGCGCCCGCGACCATGTGCAGATTTACACGGACGGCCTGCGTGACTGGATGGATACGCTGCGGCAAAAGGATAACGGCCCGACGACTGCACATGACGCCCTGACACCCGAGTCCGAGCGGTCACAGGCCCGGAGTATCTGGGCGATGGGGCAGCCGGTGGGCAAAACGGCCATCGGGCGAACCTACCTGCGGGAACAGGGCCTAAAAGAGAACCCCGTGACGGCGCGGATTATTCCGCCGACCAGGAAATATCCGATGCCGCATCTGGCGTTACCGGTTTATGACGGCAACGGCAAAACGGCGGGTCTGACGATGTTTCCCCTTCAGTCAGACACCGGCCAGATACAGACCGGGCCGGTACGCCAGCTGACGACCGAGGGCGCCCAGGCGGCGGTGGTACAAAAAAGCCGTAACGGTGACACGATTGTAGTCAGCGATATGACGCAGGCGCTGGCGGCGGTGCGAGGCAACCCGGCGGCAGGCGTATTGCTGCTCACCGGTCGGCAGATGCCGTCCGCGCAGCTGCTGAAAGTGGCGGGCGGGGTGACTGACCGGACAGTCAGGCCGGATGCCACGTTGCTCAGGCTGGTCCAGTCTGAGTTGCAGGAGATCCTGCGGTATCTGCCGGCAGAAGAACGGCCGGCGGATGAGTCTGCCCTGCTTCGCCAGGCACTCCGGGCTATTGAAGAGACGCGGCATCCCCCGTCTGAAATTCAGCTTCCCGAGACTAAAGGGCAGGATGTGCCAGCTTTGTCAGCACAATTGGTAGAGCGTGTCGTTCAGAACATGCAGCAGGAAATACCGGTGCTACCGGGTGAGAAACTGCCGGACTACGCCGCGCTTATCCGTCAGGCATCCGGCCTGCTTGCCCAAAACGAAGCCCGGCAGGACAACAACGGTGCCATTCGGGCCGTGCTGGCCACCCTTGCCGGGGCGGGTCAGTTTGCCAATGCAGTATTGCCGGCTGAAAACGCACAGGGAAGACTGGTGTCTGCAGAAGCACTCCGCTACGTGCAGGCCGAGCAGGATAAAGCGCACGGCACCGCTAAAAACCCACAAAATGACCTGTCAGAGCGGGCGCTGGCCAGCGCGGCGCGTGAACTGGAAAAACAGGGGCAACTGACGTTACCGCCCGAAAGCCGGGGCCGGGAACCGGAGCGGGAAGAAATTACCCACGAAGCCGTCCGACATATTCAGAAAGAACGTTAATCAACACCGCAACATACCCTGGCAGCGGCACAACCTTTTATTCACCGGTGACACCGGGATCCTTCTTTGAGAGACATCATCATGACAAACCGTTTTAACGCGGCTGCGCTTTCGCTCGCCCTGAGTTTTACTTTCGGTTCACTCCACGCCGGCGCCGCAGAGCCTGAAGAATTCACACCGGCGCAGCAGTCACGCATCGGCGAGATTGCCGCCGATTACCTGGTGGCCCATCCGCAAGTGCTCATCGAGGTGAGCAAAAAGCTGCAGGCGCAGCAGGCAGCCATCAAGGCACAGCTGATGGCACAGTCGGTGCTGAAGGGACACCGGCTGCTGATGCAGCTCGACGGCGTACCAGTGAAAGGCCCTCAAAATTCGAAAGTGATTGTGACGGAGTTTTTTGATTACGAATGTATCGCCTGCAGCATGATGGCCCCGGTAATGGAGCAGGTCATGGCCAGTAATCCAGGCGTGCGCTTTGCTTTTCGTGACTGGACGATTTTTGCTGGGCATTACCCCGAGTCTACGCAGGCGTCACGCCGGGGTCTGGCCATCTGGAAACAGAAGGGGGCTGATGCCTATATGGCCTACCACAACGGGATTTACGGCACCGGCCATAACGAAGGGAAACTGACGTCAGACGATATCGAAAAAGTGGCCACGGCAGCGGGCGCAGGAGAAGAAGACGTCGCGAACCGCGCAACGGCAGATGCCCTGATCGCGGATAACAGTGCGCTGGCCGAGCTATTGGGATTAACCGGGACGCCGGGGATCATCGTGATGCCGGCAGAGAACGCGACCGCTGACAACACGACGGTCATTCCGGGCGTCGTGTCCGCTCAGGTGATGCAGCAGGCCATCGATAATGCGATGAAATAAGGCGAGGTCGTGCAGGCCACCGGGTTTGAGGTGGTTTTGCGCGGTGTCGGGAGAAAAACGATGAAGGGTGAAAAAGCACTGTCGATCCACTTTTTTGACCTGCATGGCTTTATGTTCAGCGATGATGATATCGAGCATCAGCAGGTGTGTTTCAGAACCCATCCGGGATTGCACCACGAGGCACTGAAGGTGGCCATTACCTGTCTGACTAAGTGCGTGCCGGAAAACCTGACCTGGGACGCGTCCTGTGGCGAAGGTTCCTTTTGCCTGCTGACCGCCAGTGTGTCATCAGGGATTTATGCATTGCCCTACCAGGAGGAAACAGACTGATGAAGAACAACAGATTGCGGGTGGCCTTACTGGCCATATTATTGAATGTGGGCGTTTGCACCGCCAGCGCGGCCCCGTCGGTACAGGTGGGATTCTCACCGGAAGGCAGCGCGCAGCAGCTGGTACTGCAAACGGTGAATGATGCCCGGCAAAGCATTCGCCTGATGGGGTACTCGTTTACCTCGCCCGACATTGCCGGGGCCATTGTCGAAGCAAAGAAACGGGGCGTCGATGTCCAGGTGGTACTGGATGAGGGCGGCAATCGCGGGAAAGCCAGTGTGGCCGCGATGAATTTATTGGTGAATGCGGGGATCCCGGTGCGTACCGTCAGCCAGTTTAAAATCATGCATGACAAGGTGATTATCGTTGATGGCCAGACGGTCGAAACCGGATCATATAACTATACCCTGTCTGCCGCTCGCTCGAATTCGGAGAACGCTCTGGTATTGCACGATGTACCTGACCTGGCACAAACCTATCTGACTCACTGGCAGTCACGCTGGGCGTTAGGGAAAGACTGGGTGTCATCGTACTGACAGAGAGCCTCCGGCGCTCTGAATGGCGAATGTTACCTCTTTCGCATTTTCGTCTTATCCCGCGCCAACGGGAGTGAGAATGCTTTTTATGCTGCTGATTTAATGAATCTATAGTAGGCTTTCCCAAACAATATATTCAGATCCTTGGGGAGGCCAAAAATGTCACAATCCACAAATGTAGCTTCTTCCTCATCGAAAAATAAACGCCCTTACAGGAAAGGCAATCCATTGTCGCCGTCAGAAAGACAGCAGGCTCTGGTTGCTCGTAGAAAAGACACCCATAAAGAGATCCGTGTGTACGTGCTGAGCGCGCTGAAAGAAGACTTTCAACGCTTATGCGAAGCAGAAGGTCTTACGCAAACAGAGATGCTCGAAGTATTAATCAAAGCCGCGAGCAGCCGGTTAGCTGAAAACGTTACGGAATAACTTTCTTGAGTGTTTTGGGATCCGGTGTTAGATTGCTGATCAGTTAGAGAATTTTGGTGAGCCACGCCGTAAGGTGGCAGGGAATGGGTACTGTGTAGAAGGTTTTACAGGCCCAGAAAAGCAAAAACCCCGAATATCTTCTTCACTTTGGCGGGCGAGGAAAGATAACCGGGGCTCACTAAAACTGTATAGAGTTGTTGCTCTATGCAGGGAGTATAGATTTATGTCTTTTAAAGGTCAACTCCTCCGGCGCAACATAAGCGTTGGGAGCCGTGTCTGAACAACTGTTTCCATTCTCACCAGTAGCAAACAGTGTTTCTGCCAGTGTCTATCGTCCTTCGCGACGGGGTGAGGCTAACCGCCTGCGCAAAGGCCAGTCGAAGACGCACCGCAACAACCAGCCGGTCTACACGGGCAAGACACCGCGCGGGATGGCTGCAAAAGTGGTGGCCTGCTTCCGTCAGCATGACTGGCGTCGAAATGCCGATTTGATCGCGCTTCGCCGTACTGGTTACACGCCTTACTCCCGGGCGTCTGACCCTTCCTTTACCCCTAAACCCATGCGTATTACCCCACGCTCTGAGAGCCGTGAGGCGCTGACTTCTCTGTCCCTGGTTCTGGCCGCAAATTGTGACTACAGCCCGGACAGCGATTACCTTTTCGAAATGATGCTGCCAGTGGAAGAGATTGCCCGCCGCATGAATGCGCTGCACGTTTATGAGAACGGTCGCAAAGCCTATGACGTTCTGCTCCATGCCCTGCGGGTGATGGAACAGCTGGACTACGTGATGATACACCGTGACCGCGACGTCGATTCTGGCCAGAACAAGCCCATGCGTATTTTTCTCACCGACAAATGCTTTACTTCACGCGGCATCGCCGTAGAAAGCATCCGGGAGTGGTTGCATAAATATCGCCGGTGGGCGGTAGTCAGCGGACTGGCGGAGTCGATGCAGCAGAAATACCAGCGTCACCTGCTGAAAATGGCACGGCTGGGCATCAGTCTTGACCGCTACCATTCACTCAAAAACCGGCTGAGACAGATAAAACGCTGGGTTGTCAGCCCGGAGCTGCGCGATGAAAAAGCGCGCACTGAGGCGGATATTGGCGCCGTTCTTGACGAACAGGCGCGTAAAGTGCGACAGCTGCGTCCGGCCAAAGAGACAAGCCGTTACCAGAATGCCTGGCGTCGCTATACTGCCGCCGGCCAACTGACGATGGTCGCGCAAATGTCACTGGAAAGCGCTCTCAAAGTCGAGTTTCCGACGTTGCTGGCCACCAATGCCGAGAATTTCTATCAGATGTTACTTGAACGCGCCGGCGTTCCTTTGTCTTAACCACACCTATCTAAATAAACCTTCCCCCTTCCTGCGATTCTCGCGGGCCTGATGCTGGCATTTTTTCCTGTCCCGGATGCCTGGCAGGCTTCCCCACGTCTGTTACCAGTCCAAATGCGCGCCGGCTACGGTCGAAGCGTTATCTCCGCGCGTCGCTAGCCAACGTATGATTAATAAATAATCGTTTAAATTCGAAGGGATTATCTTGTCGCATCGGGCTTTTAATTAACTTCGAAAGCCCCCCTTAGATATCATTAATTTCGAACGTTACTTCTGAACAAAACAAGCTTTCTAAAGAAAGAGTACTCCTGAGCCAGCCTACGGCATGGCATCTGGAGTAGGTCCCTTCGCTATGCTCAGGGCAACCACGCCTGATCAATAGCATCATCGGCAAAGGCAAAGAAGAAGTAACTCCCCGGACAAGCCGGGGCATAACACCTGTTTCATTAGTTACAACATTCATTAAACCTTGACCACATTAACCCCCAGCACCGAGCCAGCTCGCACCCCCTCCACCCACCTGAAAAGCCCCCGCCCCGGGCCAAAGGCCCGGAACAGAGTGGCTTTAGAAGTGAATGTTGTAACTATTAAAACTGTGTCGCTTTGAGAGGTGTGACTTTAACTTTGAAGTACACGCTCGTAAGCGCCAAAGGCGCTAACGCGGAGATACGCCCTGGCTTCGCCAGGACCACTCCGACAGCGTACTTTGATTTCTGTATGGCTGATAATGGATATGGTCTAGCAGGGCGAGGGGTAGGCATCGGTGGAACCTATCAAACCTGGGCGGCTGCGCCGCGTCACTGGCGACCCCTAGCTAGAGAGCCCCAAGTAACAATAGCTGTCGCCTTCATGCGCTTTGCGCATAAAAAAGATAAAGCCCAACCTGAGATGGTCGATAATGATTTATTAGCAATACAATAACCGACAAAATAATAGTGAGGCCTGAAATGGAATTGTATCATTACACTAGTGTTCCTGGTTTACATGCGATCAATGTGTCAAATGGAATAAATGAAGGTTATCTTCAACTCTCTGATAATACTATCTTACGAAAGCACAGTTGGTATACAACATCCCCCTCGCCTTTAGGGCATGGCCTTACAAACGGTACTGAAATTTTAAACAAATATGAAGAATTATTCTGGCGGCAGATGAATGGTTTCACAAATGACCAGATTTTACCCCCCGTACAGAATAAAAGAGCTATAAGAATCACTATTGATGCAAAATGGATTCAATCTCAGCCAGGATTTCATAAATACACAGATTTATTAACCATTCTGAAGCAACCAAAATATTATGCCTTGCGATTGGGGATAACTGCTCTTGCAGGTAATAAGACTTTAACCCCCCAAGAACGTGAATATTGGAGTACCCATCCTGATCTTATGCATGATACCTGGTATGTGCATACTGGAGTTCTACCGCACTATCGTATGAAGGTGGTTGAGTTCATGGAAGAAGATGGAAATTATTATGCATATGATTTCGAAAAGCACGGAAGAGCAGAAATGGCGCGTTATGGTTCATATTCAATATCTCACGACTTACTTAAAAAGATTAACTCACTTAGTGATTTGAAATACAATGAAGGAGATATATTTTGTTATTACAGAAAAGGGTTGAGTCCTCAGGTATGTTTTACTCATAAGTTACAGACCTTAAGCCTTTATCTCGATGATCCCAATTTCGTGGCTGTTAAGATTAACGAAGAATTTTACAACACATATGGAAGTATTTTTATACCCTGGGTCACGTCTCACGCTGAAGAATTGCATCGGGTTTGGCGGCAGGCCGAGAGTTTCTACAATACAATGCATTCTTGATTAACGATGCCATGAGAACTAGCTTATTGCAGTGGACTTGAGCGACTGAGTTGCTTGCCGTGTTAGGGGGCAGCTTGGAAAACGGAAAATATCCTACGCTAAGCCAGAGACTTAAGCAGGTATGATGGTCCGCTTTGTGCCAGAAGCGGACATCAAATCATGCTATCAACATAAATGATGGTTTAGTAAAACCTCATAGAAGTTAACCGGAGTAAAAAATGCGTAGGATCATTGTTGTGGAGTATGAAGAGCAATGGCATACCCGATATGAGGCTGAAAGGGGCTTATTACAGAACACGCTGGGGAAGGTAATTTCACAGGTTC
>NZ_JBLZNY010000009.1:0-119441 GCF_049206505.1 Rahnella sp. EDr1-12 | reverse complement strand
GAAGAGTCAAGAGATTATTCATTCGAACTTTCATCTTTTTCTCTTCCTGTCCGAGCGACTTCTCAGTCGTTGTTCCCGGTCAGTGGAGGCGCATTATAGGGAGTTCTCAGAAGGCCGCAACCCCTAAAATACAAATAATTTTCCGACCGCTGATTCTTTCACCAAATGACGTTTAAAGCGGCAATTCCTGGATACTTCTGAAGCCATATGACTGTAAAACAGGCAGTAAACTTCGGGCCTCTATTGTCATCGCCATGCAGTAAGCAACACTCTCAATTTCTACATCGGCTTTTTTCTGCGGAATCGGCACATGTGACGTCTCAATGAGCCAGTGCGCGCGGCGTGCAATGGCAGAACCGGAGTCGATCATGCGCGTGCCGTCGGGTAAGACCTGTGCAAGTTCTTCGCTAAGCAACGGGAAATGCGTGCAGCCTAACACCACCGTGTCAGGCGGCTCGCGCAAACGCAGCCACGGATGGAGGATTTTCTTCAACGCCGTCAGAGCAACCTCTTGGCCATGCAGCTTCGCTTCGGCCAGTTCAACCAACTCCGCCGAACCCAGCATCAGAATCTGACAGTCTGTCGCAAACCGTGCGACCAGATCATGCGTATAAGGGCGTTGTACCGTCGCCCGCGTCGCCAGCAATCCGACAACGCCATTACGCGTCAACTTAGCTGCAGGTTTGATAGCGGGCACAACGCCGACGACCGGGCAGCTGAATTTGGCACGCAATGCAGGCAGGGAGACGGTACTCGCGGTGTTACAGGCAATGACGATAATAGAGAGGGGATGACGTTTCGCGACCGCGGTGACAATCTCGACCACGCGTTCGACGATGAACTCTTCGGATTTCTCGCCGTAAGGAAAGGCGACGTTATCAAAAGCGTAGATATAGTGCAGGTCCGGCAACATCTGCCGGACCTCGTGATATACCGACAACCCGCCGACGCCGGAATCGAAAACCAGCACCGTCGGGCGATCAGGAACTTGAGTTGTATCAGAAGGTATAGCTTCCAGTGAGATAGTATTCACGTCCTGGTGTTTCGTAGCCATAAACCGTCTCGTAATCTTTATCTAAGAGGTTGGCAATTCTACCACGAACGGTCAGATGTGACGTCACAGGATATGACACCGCCAGATCCCACAAACTCACGCCACCGAGTCTCACATTCTCGTTGGTATTAAAGTTAGTGTCGTAGCGTTCACCCAGATACTGATAGTTGATAGACCAGTCAAAATCAGCCACCGTCCAGTCCAGCTGATATTTCGCCTGCTGTTTGGCACGACGCAGCAAGATTTCATTCGTCTCAGCATTTCTTGGGTCAAGATATTCAAGCGTCACACTGTGGTGCAGAGGGCCGGTGTCGAAATTACCGGTCCATTCGACCCCTTTGATCGTTGCTTTATCAACGTTGTAATAGCCTTGCTGCTGATTGTAGTAACTGATCATCTGATCAATGTCATTACGGTACGCAGACAAACGCCAGCTAAGCGGGCCGGTTAAACCTTCCAGCGCCCCTTCCCACTCTTTACTTTCTTCGGGTTTCAGGTCCGGGTTACCGCCAAAGCTTCCGTAGAGTTGCCCAAAATTCGGTGCTTTGAAAGCGGTACCATAGGATGCGATGAAACGGTATCCGTCGATGAACTCCCAGGCAGCACTGCTTTGCCAGGTGCCATGCGAGCCAAACTCTGAGTTATCATCATTACGCACTGCCCCTTCGAGAGTGAAGTCGCTCACCTTCTGTTGGGCTGTGACATACACACCGGTATTTCGCTGGGTATAACCATCAGTAATGTAGTTGGTGCCTGGCTGGGTGCTGAGTTTTTGCCAGTCAGCCCCTGCGCTGACGGTGCCCTGCCCAACCTGGAATGTGTTTCCCCACTGCAGGTTGTACTGATCAGAATCATCAAGCGTGGCCGAAGCGGAATACGGGCCGTATTTCGGATCGTAGTTATAATCTTTGGTATTGCTGTAACTGCCGCTGAGCTCAGTCGCGTAGATACCCTGCTGGAAACGTAACCCGGTGTCGTAGGTGCGGCTGTATAACTGACGCGTATCCGGCAATGCATCAAAATGGGCCGGATCGGCATAGCTGTAGGTGCCGTCATAAGCGGTTCTGTTATCAAAACCGTAAGCGCGGGCAAAACCACTGAACTGCTCATTGAACTGGTGCTCAAGCCCGGCCCAAATCGTTTTGCTCATGAAACCATCGCGGTCTGGCTGACGCGGGTTGCCATAGTTATCCGGCAAGTTGGCGACCACGTCGGTGCCCCTGGTGTAGGTATAGTTACCCGCCAGTGTCAGAACCGTACTCTCACCCAGTTTCTGCTGAGTTGAGCCGTCATAGGTCTGATAGCCGTTAGATCCCATACCGGCTGTCAATGTCGTCCCTAATTTATCACGCGTGGTAATAATATTGATGACACCGCCGATGGCATCCGAACCGTACACGGCAGAACGCGGCCCGCGTATGAATTCAATACGCTGAACCAGCGAGAGGGGAATTTGGCTAATATCAGCCGCGCCAGAAATACCGGCCTGATTAAGACGCACACCGTCGATTAATACCAGGGTGTGGCTGGAGTTGGTACCACGAACGAATAAAGAGGTCTGCTGCCCCATACCGCCGTTTTGCGCGATATCGACACCTGGTAAACGCCGTAATACATCGGCGACGGAAGTTGACTGCCATCTGTCGATATCTTCACGCGTCACCACGTCAGCCGATGCCAGCACCGAAGAGACGGGTTGTGGAAAACGGTTAGCCGTGACGACCAGGTTATCGCTGCTGCTGTTTGTGGAAGTGCTGTCTTGCGCCCACCCTGAAAAAGCCGTGACGGATAATGCCGTCAACAGCACGTGCTTTTTAATTGTCATGAATCGAGCATCCAAACTTAATTGGCGGATGCCGCAGAGGATCACCGGCGTTATTTCGCGACGACGATGATTAATGCGACGTAACATCGGCAGGTCTTCGGACTTAGGATTTGCAGGCTCATTAATTACGTCTAATGAATTGAACATACCCGCACCGGGCGATGACTTCCCATTTCCTCTTCTCTTCTTTATATAAAGAGGGAAAGAGAAAGAAGAAACAGTGTCTGCATCATCAAGAATGCGATCGCCGTGAATTCCCCATACCGCTGCGCGCCAGTTCCGGATTCACACCGGATTCCCTTTTAACTCAGTCATGAGGCCGAACGGCAATCCTACGATCAACCTATTTGGAAATCCAGACATCCGTATCCCCGGAGGACTCAAAACGACACAAGGCTGGACTTTGCAGTGGCATTCCCTAAAATCCCCCGCAAAGTACGCCCATTTACCCCAGTTAGACGAGATAAACGATGACGCCTGAAAACCTGCCCATTGAACAATACGACGACCAGCTGGCGGAAAAGACCGCACGTCTCACGGCGATGATGTCGCCTTTTCATGCGCCGCAGGTTGACGTGTTCCATTCACCGGTCAGCCATTATCGGATGCGCGCAGAATTTCGCGTCTGGCACGATGAGGGCGACCTGTACCACATTATGTTTGATCAGCAGACCAAAGCCCGCGTGCGCGTGGACCAGTTCCCGGCAGCCAGTGAGCTGATTAACCGCCTGATGCCGGTGCTGATCTCGGCTGTTAAGCAAGATCCGGCATTGCGCCGTAAGATCTTCCAGATCGACTATCTCTCAACCCGCAGCGGCAAAATCATTGCCTCGCTGCTTTACCACCGTAAGCTTGATGACGAATGGCAGCAGGCGGCGACCGCCCTGCGCGACCAGCTACGCGCAGATGGGTTTGATATCCAGCTGATTGGCCGAGCCGCGAAAACCAAAATCATGCTCGATCAGGATTATATTGATGAGGTTCTGCCGGTAGCGGGCCGCGATATGATTTACCGTCAGGTGGAAAACAGCTTCACGCAGCCAAACGCTGAGATGAATATTCAGATGCTGGAATGGGCGCTGAAGGCCACAGAAAACTCGACCGGCGATTTGCTGGAGTTGTATTGCGGTAACGGCAACTTTTCGCTGGCTCTGGCCCGTAACTTCCGCCGCGTGCTGGCGACTGAAATCGCCAAGCCTTCCGTCGCCGCCGCGCAATTCAACATTGCAGCAAACCATATTGATAACGTGCAGATCATCCGCATGGCGGCCGAAGATTTCACACAGGCGCTGAACGGCGTGCGCGAATTCCGCCGTTTGCAGGATGTCGATTTAAGCGGATACGAATGCAACACCATTTTTGTCGATCCACCACGCAGCGGGCTGGATGATGAAACCGTGAAGATGGTGGCGGGCTACGACCGTATTCTTTACATCTCCTGCAATCCGGAAACGCTGTGCGCGAATCTGGAAACGCTGAGCAAAACGCACCGCGTGACGCGTCTCGCACTGTTTGATCAGTTCCCGTACACCCACCATATGGAATCTGGCGTACTGCTGGAAAAAATCTGATCACGGGAAACTGAAATGCAAAACGGGCACCTCGGCGTGCCCGTTTTTATTTCTGTCGTTCTAAGACCGTCAGTATTACAAATAGACGCGCAGATATTCTGACAGGCAAAGGATCGCCATCGCCTGCCCGTAAGGCATTGAGGTCAGAGCTATTTCACGGTAGAAATCGAGATCATTGCCCATCGCCGTGCCGAATGAGGTTTGCGTCAGTTCCCCGGCCGGATTGATGTGTTTGATCACTCCCTGAATGGCTTTCTCCGCCACCGGCGCATAAGACGCATCGATATAACGTTTACGCACCGCCTTCAAAATACCGTACGCAAAACCGGCAGTGGCCGAACTCTCCAGATAGGACTGCGGATCGTCGAGCAGCGTATGCCATAAGCCGCTGTCGTCCTGACATTTCGCCAGCGCGCTGACCTGGCTTTCCAGTACCTGTAACAAATAGCGGCGTGTTGCATTGTTCTCCGGCAAATCCACCAGTTCGAGGAATTCCGGAATGGCAATCGTCAGCCAGCTGTTGCCGCGCGCCCAGCGGGCCTGCGCAAAGTTATGATGACCGTCGAAGGTCCAGCCGTGGAACCACAGGCCGGTTTCACGATCCATCAGATATTGCACATGAACCAAAAACTGGTACGTCGCCTCTTCAACATACTCGGGACGGTCAAGCAATTTGCCGATTTTTGCCAGCGGCAGCACGCTCATCATCAGCGTGTCATCCCACATCTGCTGATGGTTTTCGTTGTTATAAACGATGTGCTGCATTGCGCCTTTGTCAGTGCGCGGCATTTCATGCATCACCCATTCCGCCCAGCGTTCCAGATAAGGGCGCCAGGCTTCATTGCCGGTTTCCTCATAGCGATACGCCAGCGTCAGGAACGGACTCATGGTATTGACGTTTTTGGTCGGCGTGCCTTCTGCCAGGCGGGCAGTAAACCAGTCGTCGATTACCGCGCGCATTTTTTCGTCGCCGGTCTGCTGATAATACTGATAAATCCCGTAAAGCCCGATGCCGTGCGTCCATTCCCAGCCTGCCCAGCCTTTGGTGTCAATCACGCGGCCATCGTCGAGGCGCAACAGGAATTCCCCGGTTTTATCTTCGATATTCACCAGATTGTTGGTCACGTTGTGGATCAGCGCTTTCAGTTCATTACGTGAAATGAAATGTTCAGGCTGTCGCAGCAAGGCACTGTGTTTAACTTCAAAAACTTTCATGGCGTTCTCCTGTGAATTCAAAATTTTACAAACGTCCCTGAACCGGCATTTCAGCGGTATTTTCCCGGGTCAGCTTTTCAGGTGGCGGGTTATTGCGATGCAGATAACCGATATTGTTATTGCCCCACAGAGATTCGTATTTCATCCCTGTCAGCATTTCGACGGTGGCGCGGTCTTGCGGTGTGATTTGCTCCGGCACGATGCGGTTGGCTTCACGCATCTTGTGCGTTTCGCGGGTCAGTACGCCGTGCGTTTTCTGATTCAGGCGGAAGAACAATGAAATGATAAAGCCCATGCTGAGCATCAGCAGTGAACCGATCACCAGCACACCCAGAATGGTGTGGCCGACCGCAGGTACCTGCTGGCTCTGTCCGGAAACAAACCCGGCGAGTTGCAGAATTATCCCTACCAGCATAACGGCACCGGCCTGAGAGGCTTTGCGGGTCAGCGTCATGACGCCAGCGAAAATCCCTTCGCGGCGCTGGCCGGTGATGGTTTCATCCACGTCAGCGATATAGGTGTAGATATTCCACGGCACATAGTTGATACCGCCACGCCCCAGACCGGCCAGCGCGGAAATCAGCAACAACAGTGACATCGAATCATTCATACCGGCGTAGTACAGACCGCCGTAAGAAATCGCGGCCAGCCCGAACAGCGTCACAGCCAGACGATAAGACGGCGCAGGTCCGAAGCGGATACACAACGGGATCATCCCGATAACCGCCACAAATTGCAGAATCGCCATCATGCCCATCAGGTTTGAGGCCACGGAGGCGCTTTGCATCAGAACGAACACCACGTAATAAGTGAACACGGCATTAAACACGTCCTGCGCGATGTACCCCCCCAGATAAAGCCCGAGATGCTGGCGGAAAATCTTGATGCGCAGCGTCGAAGACAATTCGACTTTCAGGCGTTTCAGGCTTTGTCCCAGCGTCAGTTGCTGACGTTCGCGCTCGATTTTTTTCGTTGCTTCGGATTTAAGCTCTTCCGGGCGTTCCCAGGTAAAGAAATACACCAGCGTCAGCACCAGTGAACAAATCACCGCGAAGACCAGACTCGAATAGAAGAAAGAAATGGCGTTATCTTTGCCGAAATGCTGCAACAAAATACCCGGCAGGAAGGCGGCGAGGATGGCCGACAACTGTGCCAGCGCGATACGCGCCCCTGAGAATTTGGTTTTCTGTTTGAAATCATCGGTCATTTCCGGCACCAGTGTTTCATACGGCACCAGAATCATGGTGTAGACGATATCGAACAGCAGATAAGTCAGCAGATAATAGACGTATCCCATTTCGCCCACCCACATAAAGCTGTAGCTGAAGACGCAGGGAATACCGAGCAGAATAAAGAACTTACGACGCCCAAAACGCTTGCCGAGCCAGGTGTTGCCGAAGTTATCCGTGAGATAACCCATCAGCGGACTGAGCACCGCATCGGCCACGCGCGCGGTGGCGAAAATGAAAGTCGCCTGGATGGGCGAAAGCCCGCAAAACGTGGTGTAGAAATACAGCAGCCAGGCTGCGGTCAGTGCAGTGGTACCCGCACCGAGAAAATCGCCGGAACCATAAGCGATGTAGGTAAAGAATCCGATCTTACGTGTTTTCATTGCCGTCTTGCCCCTGTTAAATCACTTTTAGGCCTAGGCTGAATGCGAACGAAACGACTTCGTCCGGCCATGATTCAAATTAGCGAGGAGACAGTGTGAAAACCTTTTGGTTTTTGCCACCCGGATGCACTTTATGGCAAAGAAATGAAGAAGTGGGCGATCTACATCTAAATATTGAACATGGGTTTGATATTAATGAAATGACAGTTCATTAAATGAGCCTGGAATTGTCAGGCGGGAAAGGGAATGACGCGAGGTGAAAGATAAAAAGGCAATCCGTGGATTGCCTTAAAAGACGGTGAAACTGTGGCGGTGTTTACGTCGATGACTTGCGCTTTTTCAGCTTCAGCCCAATCCAGAATACCAGTACAACGCAGATAAGCGACGGCAGAAAGTTTGAACCCAATTCAGGGTATTCCGCACGAACGATTGTGCTGTACAGCAGCAGGCCAAGCAGGAAACAGGCCGCGGACAGCACCGGCAACCCTTTCGGCATTTCACCTTTGTGATAGCGAACGTGCAAACAGTACACCGCTAACACCAGAGCAATAATCGGGAAAATCGAAAACGCGACGACGGCGCTAAACAATGCATCAAACGTGCCGCTGATCGACAGCCCGGCAATCAATGCTAAAACCAGAGTGCCATTATCCTGGTTAGCTTGTTCGGTCATCTTCTTTACCTCGGGTCTTATTAATCGACGTGACCGCCGTGCGTTCCTGCTGACGGCGATACCAGTAATATGCGCCTTTGGAAATCATTCGCAGTTGCAGCACCAGACGTTCTTCAAGCTGGCGGCGCTGTGCGAGGTCGACATCCAGCGCTTCCGCACCGGCGTTAAACACGATGATGACCATGGCTTCAGCCTGCGCTTCGGTAAAACTGCGCGGCATATGGTTTTCGAGTTGCAGATAGTCGGCAAGTTCCGCAATGAAATGCTGAATTTCACGGGCGACGGCGGCACGAAACGCCGACGACGTCCCGGAACGTTCACGCAGTAACAGACGGAAGGCGTTCGGGTTGTTGCCGATAAACTCCATAAACGTGGAGACAGAGGTGCGGATCACGCTGCCGCCCTTGGCGATACGCTGACGCGCCTGACGCATCAGCTGTCGTAGCATCAGACCGCTCTCATCGACCATCGTGAGCCCCAGCTCATCCACATCCCGGAAGTGCCGGTAAAAGGACGTCGGTGCAATGCCTGCTTCACGCGACACCTCGCGTAAACTCAGACTGGCAAAGCTACGCTCGGCGCTGAGCTGGCTAAAAGCCGCCTCAATCAGCGTGCGACGCGTACGCTCTTTTTGTTGTGCTCTGACTCCCATAACCTTCATCCGGATAGTGTTCTTCTTTTTAGTTGTTCGCCCGATTTCGTTTCACTATACCAAAATTTTTATCGGTCCGAGTCATAGAAACCACAGCATAAAGTGGGTCTGAATGTTGCAACATTCCCATTAAATGACAACCGCATGTGGGGTGAATAGGTGTAATATGTTACTTTCTCGTTGTGATTTTGTATAAAAATAGGTTTCGAACAATGCAACAGCACTCACATTTTGATGCCATCATCATTGGCTCAGGCCCTGGCGGAGAAGGCGCCGCGATGGGACTGGTTAAACAAGGCGCCAGAGTTGCTGTCATCGAACGCTATAACAACGTCGGTGGCGGTTGTACACACTGGGGCACCATCCCTTCCAAAGCACTGCGTCACGCCGTCAGCAGAATCATCGAATTTAACCAAAATCCGCTCTACAGCGATAATTCCCGCACAATGAGCTCCAGTTTCCCGGATATCTTGCGCCATGCGGATTCTGTCATTAACCAGCAAACCCGTATGCGACAGGGTTTCTATGAAAGAAACCAGTGCCAGCTGTTTTCCGGCGACGCCAGTTTTGTCGATGCCAATACCATCAGCATCCGCTACGCCGACGGCACGCATGAACAGATTACCGCTGACAACATCGTCATCGCCTGTGGCTCGCGCCCTTACCGCCCGGCCAACGTCGATTTTGGTCATCCTCGCATTTATGACAGCGATTTAATCCTCGAACTCAGCCACGAGCCCCGCCACGTCATTATCTACGGTGCGGGTGTTATCGGCTGCGAATATGCGTCGATCTTCCGCGGTCTGAACGTCAAAGTGGATCTGATCAACACCCGTGACCGCCTGCTGTCATTCCTTGATCAGGAAATGTCAGACGCGCTTTCATATCACTTCTGGAATAACGGCGTCGTTATCCGCCACAACGAAGAGTTCGAGAAGATTGAAGGCGTGGAAGATGGTGTGATCATGCACCTGAAATCCGGCAAGAAAGTGAAAGCCGACGCCCTGCTTTACGCTAACGGACGCACCGGCAACACCGACAAGCTCGGTCTGGAAAACATCGGTCTGGAAGCTGACAGTCGTGGTCTGCTGAAAGTGAACAGCATGTATCAGACCGCACTGTCGCATATTTATGCCGTCGGTGATGTGATTGGTTACCCAAGTCTGGCTTCCGCGGCTTACGATCAGGGGCGCATTGCCGCACAGGCGATGATCCAGGGCGAAGCCAAAGTACATCTGATCGAAAACATTCCGACCGGCATTTACACCATTCCGGAGATCAGTTCGGTGGGTAAAACCGAGCAGGAACTGACGTCAATGAAAGTGCCGTACGAAGTAGGCCGTGCACAGTTCAAACATCTGGCCCGTGCACAAATCGCCGGGATGAACGTGGGCAGCCTGAAATTACTGTTCCACCGTGAAACCAAGGAAATCCTTGGTATTCACTGTTTCGGTGAGCGTGCGGCTGAAATCATCCACATCGGACAGGCCATCATGGAACAGAAAGGCGAAGGTAATACTATCGAGTATTTCGTCAATACTACCTTCAACTATCCGACCATGGCAGAAGCCTATCGCGTGGCAGCACTTAACGGATTAAACCGCCTTTTTTAACGCGGCGGCGCTATCCCAGTAAGCCTGCATATGTTCTTTAATGGCTTCGGCCAGCTGTTCGTAACGCCCGCGCAGTGGCGAACCGGGACGATAAACCAGCGCAATCGTTCGGCGCGGTTCCGGTTTGTCACACGTCAGATAAGTCACCCCATCACGGCTGCGCTCACGCGGTACGGCCAGTGAAGGCAGCAGCGTAATCCCGCTTCCTGCCGCCACCATGTTTCGCAGAGTTTCCAGACTGGTGGCGCGGAAGTGGGTATCTTCATCGGCACCCGCCTGGAAGCAGAATCCGAGTGCCTGATCACGCAGACAGTGGCCGTCTTCCAGCATCAGCAATTTTTCACCCGCCAGATCGGCCATCGCCACGCGATCGCGGGATGCCCACGGATGATCGTCGTAGATCGCCAGCTTCATCGGCTCGTCAAACAGTGGCACTTCGATAAACGCTTCGCTCTCTTTTACCAGCGCCAGAATGGCACAGTCGAGCTTCCCGCTGTCGAGTTGCGCCAGCAACTGATGGGTTTGCGCTTCGTGCAGGTACATCTCCAGCTTTGGAAAGGTTTTGTGCAGGGTAGGGATAATTTGCGGCAGCAGATACGGCCCGACAGTCGGGATAAGACCGATGTGCATCGGCCCTGACATCGCTTCCCCCTGCTGACTCGCCATCTCTTTGAGCACTTTCACTTCACGCAAGACCGTGCGGGCCTGATCGACAAGTAATAAACCGGCCTGAGTGAACAGCACTTTACGGCTGGTTCTTTCCAGCAACATGACGCCGAGCTCATCTTCAAGCTTACGGATTTGCCCGCTCAGCGTTGGCTGGCTGACGTGGCAGGAATCTGCGGCGCGGCGGAAGTGGCGGAACTCAGCCAGTGCTACCAGATACTCTAAATCACGAATGTTCATTTTTCCCCCAATCCCTCATAGGCAATGCGATAGCCGTTAACGATAGATAAGATAGCAACCAACGATTATATCTATCAACCACAATCGTTAATAATGCCCCCCATCGAAACGGCACCGCCGTAAAAATTATCCATTTCATAGATTAATTAAGAGGTTATTCATGTTTGCAAGCCAGGAAGGGAAGCAGGTTCCACACGTTACTTTTCATACCCGTCAGGGCGACAAATGGGTAGATCTCACCACTGACGAGCTGTTTAAAAATAAAACAGTGATTCTCTTTTCACTGCCGGGTGCCTTTACCCCGACCTGTTCTTCCAGCCATCTGCCGCGTTACAACGAACTGGCTCCGGTGTTCAAAAGCCACGGCGTAGACAGCATTCTGTGCGTTTCCGTGAATGACACCTTTGTGATGAACGCGTGGAAAGCGGAACAAAGCGCCGCCAACATTACCTTCATTCCGGACGGTAACGGTGAATTCACCAAAGGAATGAACATGCTGGTCGAGAAAGCCGATTTAGGTTTCGGTCCGCGTTCATGGCGTTATTCCATGCTGGTTCGTAACGGCGTGGTCGAGAAAATGTTCGTTGAGCCAAACAAACCGGGCGACCCGTTTGAAGTGTCTGATGCTGACACCATGCTGAAATACCTGGCACCAGAATATAAAGTGCAGGAATCCGTCTCCGTGTTCACTAAACCGGGCTGTCCGTTCTGTGCCAAAGCAAAACAGATGTTGCAGGAACGCGGTATTCAGTACGAAGAAATTGTATTAGGTAAAGACGCCACTACCGTCAGCCTGCGCGCCGTGACCGGCCGTGCGACAGTGCCGCAAGTCTTTATCGGTGGACGCCACATCGGGGGAAGTGACGACCTGGAGGTTTACCTCCATTCAGAAACTGAAGAAGTGTGTGCCGTGGCACAATAATTTTCGACAGCCATTGATTGTAAGAAGTAAGACAAGAAATCCCTGCATTACCAACAATAAGCAAGTATGACTACGTGAACTTTCGGCGGACCCTGGGTCCGCCTTTTTTTATTGCATCTTCCCTTCAGAAGGGAAGATGCTCAGGTTTACAAGCCCAAACGCGCTTTCGCATCAGCAATCGCCAGCGCGACCTGCTGCGGAGAAACACCGCCTTTGGCGGCACGTTTGTCGAGGCAGGATTGCAGTTCGAGAATGGCGTAAACGTCATCGCCGATCGTGCTGCTGAATTTCTGCAAATCTGCCAGCGGCAATTCTTCCAGCGCTTTGCCCTGATGAATCGCTTCGACGACCGCTTCACCCACAATATGGTGCGCCTCACGGAACGGAACGCCTTTGGCGACCAGATAATCCGCCAGTTCGGTGGAGTTGGCATAGCCTTGCTGCGCAGCTTCTTTGGCACGCGGGCGTTTCACCTGAATACCGTCCAGCACCAGCGATGCCATGTTCAGGCAATCCATCCAGGTGTCGAGCGCGTCGAACAGCCCTTCTTTATCTTCCTGCATGTCTTTGTTGTACGCCAGCGGCAGACCTTTCATGGTCATCATCATGCCGGTCAGCGCGCCTTGCACGCGGCCACATTTGCCACGGATCAGTTCCAGCGCGTCCGGGTTTTTCTTCTGCGGCATCAGGGAGGAACCCGACGTCACGCGGTCGGACAAATCGATAAACGCCGCTTCACCGGTGTTGAAGAAGATCAGGTCTTCGGCGAAACGGGAAAGATGCACCATGCTGATGGCCGCGTTAGAAAGCAGTTCCAGCACGTGGTCGCGGTCAGACACGCTGTCGAGGCTGTTACGGGTTGCTGATGCAAAACCTAACCAGCCAGCCAGTTGTTCGCGATCCATCGGATAGGCGGTACCCGCCAGTGCGCCACAACCCAGCGGGCTGACGTCCAGACGGGTCAGGGTATCTTTCAGGCGGCTTTCATCACGCGCCAGCATTTCCACGTACGCCATGCACCAGTGCGCAAAGGTCACCGGCTGGGCGCGTTGCAGGTGGGTATAACCCGGCATCACGGCGTCCTGATTGGCTTCTGCCGTGGCGACCAGCGCCTGCTGTAAATGATGCAGCGCCTCGCCCAGTTCAACCACCTGCGCTTTGCACCACAGTTTGATGTCGGTCGCGACCTGATCGTTACGGCTGCGGCCGGTATGCAGTTTTTTGCCAAGATTACCGACTTTGTCGATCAGTTTCCCTTCGACCCAGCTGTGAATGTCTTCGGCATCACTGGCTAAAATAGCGCGGGGATTGGCACGGACTTCTTCCAGCAGCACAGTCAGCGCGTCTTCCAGCTGGATCTGCTCGTCAGCCGTTAAAACGTTGACGGTCACCAGTGCTTTGGACCAGGCCACTGAGCCCACGATATCCTGCTCTGCCAGCCGGTAGTCAAAACGCAGTGAGTCATTCAGTTCTTTAAACCGTTGATCTGCTGCCTGTGTAAAACGTCCGCCCCAAAGTGCCATTTTCCTGCTCCTGAAATGTTATGCAAAAGGGCGCAGCATGCTGCGCCCTGTTATCAATCCGACAAACCCTGCGCTTATTGTTTTTTCTTTTCGTTCAAAGCACGAATGCGTGAAGACAGAGAGAACAGACGGATGAAGCCGCCCGCGTGGCTGTGATCGTACACTTCGTCTTCGCCGAAGGTGGCGAACTCTTCCGAATACATGCTGTTTGGCGATTGTTTCTGAATCGCTGTCGCAGTGCCTTTGTAGAGTTTGATCACCACTTCACCGTTAACGTCTTGCGCCAGGGAATCCGTGGCTGCCTGAATAGATTCACGCAGCGGCGCGAACCAGCGACCATCGTACACCACGTAGGACATTTCGTGGCCGAGCTGCTCACGCCATTTGAAGCTGTCGCGATCCAGCACCAGTTGCTCAACGCCACGCAGCGCAGCCATCATGATGGTGCCTCCTGGCGTTTCGTAGCAACCGCGGGATTTAATGCCCACCAGACGGTTTTCCACGATATCGATACGGCCAATGCCGTGTTTCACGCCCAGTACGTTCAGCGCTTCAAGGCACTGGAACGGGCTCAGTTCGACGCCGTTAACGGCAACAACTTCACCTTTAGCCACTTTCACGGTCACCGTTTCAGCCTGATCCGGTGCGTCTTCCGGCGCAACAGTCCATGCCCAGCAATCTTTGTTTGCTGCATTCCACGGGCTTTCCAGCACGCCGCCTTCGGTGGAAATGTGCCATGCGTTTTCGTCACGGCTGTAGATTTTTTCGAGAGACGCGGTGGTCGGGATATTACGTTCTTTCAGGTAATCCAGCAGCGCTTCACGGGAACGTAAGTCCCACTCACGCCACGGAGCGACCACTTTCAGCTGTGGTGCCAGCGCGGTGTACGTCGTTTCGAAACGCACCTGGTCGTTACCTTTACCGGTCGCGCCGTGGCACAGGGCATCGGCACCCACTTTCAGCGCCAGTTCAACCTGAGCTTTGGCGATCAACGGACGCGCCATTGACGTCCCCAGCAGGTAGCTGCCTTCGTACAGTGCGCCGGATTTCAGCACCGGATACACGTAGTCTTTGATGAACTCTTCACGCAGGTCAACCACGTGGCATTCAGATGCACCGGTACGCAGCGCTTTTTGTTCGATGCCTTCCAGATCGGCACGTTCCTGACCGATATCAGCCACGAACGCGACCACTTCGCAGTCGCCATAGTTTTCTTTCAGCCATGGAATGATCGCTGAGGTGTCCAGACCGCCGGAGTAAGCCAGAACAATTTTCTTAATGCCTTGAGTTGCTGCCATGATGATTTCCTTCAAAAAATTCAATTAATCCAATGGGTTTTAAACGTGTCGATAGTGAACTACGCCAGAATGCGTGTTCCGATCGCGACGCCGTTAAACAGTGCCGGCAATTGCTCGGCGTGACGCCAGCTGGCGATATCAACCGGACGTCCGAGAGAACGTGCGGCGTCCAGCGCAGCGTGAACTTTGACGATCATGCCGTCGGTGATGATGCCCTGATCGATCAGCTGTTCAGCACGTTCCGCGCTCATTTCAGGAATACGCTGACCTTTGCCGTCGAGGATACCGCTGACGTCTGACAGCAGAATCAAATCTGCGCCCAGCGTGGCGGCCAGCGCCGTCGCCGCCTGGTCGGCGTTGACGTTCATCAGCTCACCGGTTGCGGTGATGCCGATGGAGCTGACAATCGGCAGATAGCCTGCGTCGGTCAGCGTCGTGATAAGTGCCGGATTACCCGCTTCGGCTTTACCGACGAAGCCCAGAGATTCATCCAGCTGGGTCACGCTGACCGTACCGCCGTCGGCCAGAGACAGGCCGACCGCGTTAATGTGATTTTTGACCGCCCACGCCAGCAGCGTTTTGTTGGCGCTCCCGGCGAGTGCACCGGTAATAATATCAATCTGGTCGGCTGGCGTGACGCGCAGACCGGCCTTCTTTACCACCGGTAGATTCAGCTTTTTCATCAGCTCATCCACCAGGCAGCCGCCACCGTGGACGATGACCAGCGGGCGCTGATATTCCTGACGATAAGCGACGACCGCCATGAACAGACGCTCAAGCGCTTCTTCATTATCCAGCAACACACCACCCAATTTGATGACTAACGGATTCATAGCTGTTTACGCCCCGACCGGTTGATTATGTTAATTAATAACAATACGTTTAATTTAATCTAACATCCCTGCGCATCTGAATAAACGCTCAGGGACGGTTGTTTTCTGTTTACTGACAATCTAACTGATTGTTAAAGCAGTGATTGCGTCTCAGGGAAACCGAAACGGATATTCATACACTGCACCGCCTGCGCCGACGCGCCTTTCAGCACGTTGTCTTCCGTCGCCACCACAATCAGATGTTCACCTTTCACTGCAAAGCCAATGTCACAGAACGGCAATCCGACCACGTCTTTCAGCGCCGGAACGCCTTTGGTGTAAAGACGCACCAGCGGTTTATTGTGATACGCATTGTGGAAGGCTTCCGCCACGTCCTGCTCCGTCACACCCGCGTTCAGACGGCAGGTGATGGTCGCCAGAATACCGCGCGGGAAGTTACCCAGATGCGGAGTGAAAATGACCGGCACGCCGAGATGCTCTGCAATTTCAGGCTGATGACGGTGGCTGAAAAGTTTGTAAGGTTGCAGGCTGACTTCGCAGAAGCTGTTGCCGAGCGTGGCTTTACGGCCTGCGCCGCTGACGCCGCTGGTCGCGTTAATCACCGGCCACTGGCTGTCATTGAGCAAACCGTTTTCGATAAGTGGTTTCAGCGCCAGCTGTGACGCCGTCGGGTAACAACCCGGCACGGCAATCAGCTGCGCGTCTTTCAGTTTGTCTGCCTGCCATTCGGCCAGGCCGTACACGGCGCTGTCGAGCAAATCGAGGTGCTGATGCTCAAAGCCGTAGAATTCGGTGTAAAACTCAGGTTTGCTGACGCGAAAGGCCCCGGACAGGTCAAACACCACACAACCGGCCGCCAGAAACTGCGGCGCCAGATCGTGGCTGACTTCATGCGCGGTCGCCAGAAACACGACATCGACACCTTTTGCCGCACCGGCAACATCCGTCAGCGGCAAAACAGGCAGATCGACAATACCTTTTAATTGAGGATGCAAATCAGAAAGCAATTTTCCTGCATCTGCACTTTGCGCTGAAACCGTTAAACCGGTTATGTTCATATGTGGGTGGCGATTCAGGTAAGCAGCGAGTTCAGCTCCGGCATAGCCTGTGGCACCAACAATCAGCGTATTCAACATAGGGTCTGTTCACCTTCTCAACTTATCTGTATGGCTTTGCGATACAGGGACTTCAACAGGTAACAGGTGGTCACCGCGTTGTACGCCGCTCACCCGCGAGATTCAGCCGTGTCGTTTTGACTAACGCGGAATTTTTTCCGGTTTCCTTACGCGCTGGCTTATTGTATTTTTATTCACAATTATTGCATGAATATGAATACTACCCTAACTAAAGGCTGTCAACAGTGAAGATGAAATTACCTCCTTTTATTGAGCTCTACCGGGCGTTAATCGCAACCCCTTCCATCAGCGCAACCGATGCGGCTTTGGACCAGAGCAATGAAACGCTAATCAACTTACTGGCAGGCTGGTTCGGCGATTTAGGCTTTAAGGTTGAAGTGCAACCTGTTCCGGGAACCCGAAACAAATTCAATATGTTAGCCAGCACTGGCGAAGGCGCTGGCGGTTTACTGCTGGCCGGTCATACAGACACCGTGCCGTTTGATGATGGCCGCTGGACGCGCGATCCTTTCACCCTGACCGAGCATGAAAATAAGCTCTACGGTTTGGGTACCGCCGATATGAAAGGTTTCTTCGCCTTTATCCTCGATTCACTGCGCGACGTCGATCTCACCAAACTGACTAAACCGCTGTATATCTTAGCGACCGCCGATGAAGAAACGACCATGGCCGGTGCGAGCTATTTTTCCAAAAATGCCAAAATCCGTCCTGACTGCGCCATCATCGGCGAACCGACGTCACTCAAGCCCGTTCGTGCGCACAAAGGGCATTTATCAAACGCCATTCGTATCACCGGCCAGTCCGGTCATTCCAGCGATCCGGCGCGCGGCGTGAACGCGATTGAACTGATGCATGAGTCGATTACCCATTTAATGACCCTGCGCAATACCCTGAAAACGCGTTACAACCACAGTGGTTTCGTGATCCCGTACCCGACCATGAATTTTGGTTACATCAACGGCGGCGATGCGCCAAACCGTATTTGCGCCTGCTGCGAAATGCATATGGATATCCGTCCGTTACCCGGCCTGACGCTGTCCGAAATCAACGGCCTGCTAAATGAGGCGCTGGAGCCGGTGAGTCAGCGCTGGCCCGGTCGTCTGGTTGTTGAGGAACTGCATCCGCCGATCCCGGGATATGAATGCCCGCCAGATCATCCGCTGGTGCAGGTGGTTGAGAAGTTGCTGGGCGTGGAAACCGAAATCGTTAACTACTGCACGGAAGCTCCCTTTATTCAGGAGCTGTGCCCGACGCTGGTGCTGGGTCCGGGTTCAATCGATCAGGCACATCAGCCAGATGAATATATCGATACCGCGTTCATTAAACCGACACGCGAGTTGATCACTCAGGTTGTGCATCACTTCTGTTATCACTGATCCTGAATCAGGGTTGATGAACAAACAATCAGGGCGCTCAGGGGCGCCCTTTGCTACTGTACAAATCAGGTCAGCAAACGTGGATTAGCCAAACTGATATCGTCGCTGATGTAATTAAATTTCAGCGACATTGCCAAAAAGACCATTTTTCACGTGAGTGATCGGGGGTTTTTGGGTTAAAACAAGTGCTGCTTTTAAAAAGTGTGGCCAGGTTGGCAGGGTGAACGGGGCAAGAATGCCTGACGGGTGAAAGTTATTTACAGAATATAAAAATTAAACGAGAGAACGGGTCAGAGGTGATATGAACGAACAATATTCCGCAATGCGAAGTAATGTCAGTACGTTAGGTAAACTGCTGGGCGATACGATCAAAGATACGTTGGGAGAACATATCCTCGATCGCGTTGAGCAAATCCGTAAACTGTCGAAATCCTCCCGCGCCGGAAACGAAGCGGATCGTCAGGAATTACTGTCAACGCTGCAAAATCTTTCTAATGATGAATTGTTACCGGTTGCCCGTGCATTCAGTCAGTTCCTGAATTTAGCCAACGTGGCAGAGCAATATCACAGCATTTCGCCGCACGGCGAAGCCGCCAGTAATCCTGAAGCGCTGGCGCTGTTGTTCGATCGTCTGAAATCCAGGAATCTCTCTGACCAGCAATTACGCGATGCCGTTGACCAGCTTTCTATTGAACTGGTTCTGACCGCGCACCCGACCGAAATCGCCCGCCGTACGCTGATCCACAAACTGGTCGAAGTGAATAACTGCCTCAAACAGCTCGACCACAACGATCTGGCCGATTACGAACGTAAACAAATTATGCGCCGCCTGCGTCAGCTGATTGCGCAGTCATGGCACACCGACGAAATCCGCAAGAACCGCCCTTCTCCGGTTGATGAAGCGAAATGGGGTTTTGCGGTGGTCGAAAACAGCCTGTGGGAAGGCGTTCCGGCGTTCCTGCGCGAGCTGAACGAACAGCTGGAAACCTCACTGGATTATAAAATGCCGGTGGAAGCCGTGCCGGTGCGTTTCACTTCCTGGATGGGGGGTGACCGCGACGGTAATCCGAACGTTACCGCGGATATCACCCGCCACGTTCTGCTGCTGAGCCGCTGGAAAGCCACTGACCTGTTCCTGCGCGACATCGCAGTGCTGGTGTCGGAACTGTCGATGACCGAATGTACGCCAGAGCTGCGCGAGCTGGCTGGCGGCAAAGATATCATTGAGCCGTACCGTGAAATCATGAAGCAGTTGCGCGCGCAGCTGACCTCAACTCAGGTCTATCTGGAAGCACGCCTGAAAGGCGAACGTGTCACGCGTCCGCACGATTTACTGGTGAAAAACGACCAGCTGTGGGCGCCGCTGTACGCCTGCTATCAGTCGCTGCAGGCCTGCAACATGGGCATTATCGCTAACGGTCAGTTGCTGGACACCCTGCGCCGCGTGCGCTGCTTCGGCGTACCGCTAGTGCGTATCGACGTGCGTCAGGAAAGTACACGTCATACCGATGCGATTGCCGAAATTACCCGTTATCTGGGGCTCGGCGATTACGAGAGCTGGTCGGAGTCTGACAAACAGGCTTTCCTGATCCGCGAACTGAATTCGCAGCGCCCGCTGGTCCCGCGTCACTGGGAACCGAGCGCCGATACCAAAGAAGTGCTGGATACCTGTCAGGTCATCGCCGAAGCGCCGGAAGGCTCGATTGCGGCGTATGTCATCTCAATGGCGCGCACGCCGTCTGACGTGCTGGCGGTGCATCTGCTGCTGAAAGAAGCCGGTTGCCCGTTCCCGATGCCTGTCGCGCCGCTGTTCGAAACGCTCGACGACCTGAATAACGCCGACGACGTGATGAAGCAGTTGCTGAGCATCGACTGGTATCGCGGTTTCATTCAGGGCAAACAGATGGTGATGATTGGCTATTCCGACTCCGCAAAAGACGCGGGCGTGATGGCGGCATCATGGGCGCAATACCGCGCGCAGGATGCACTGATCAAAACCTGCGAAAAAGCCGGTATCGCACTGACCCTGTTCCACGGACGCGGCGGTTCTATCGGCCGTGGCGGTGCACCGGCACAGGCAGCGTTGCTGTCTCAGCCTCCGGGCAGCCTGAAAGGCGGCCTGCGCGTGACCGAACAAGGCGAAATGATCCGCTTCAAATTCGGTTTGCCAGAAGTCACCATCAGCAGCCTGGCGCTTTATACCTCTGCGATCCTGGAAGCCAACCTGTTGCCACCGCCTGAGCCAAAACAAGCCTGGGTGGATATCATGGAGCAACTGTCTGACGTCTCCTGCAAGATGTACCGCGGTTACGTGCGTGAGAACAAAGACTTCGTGCCTTACTTCCGCGCCGCCACGCCTGAGCAGGAACTGGCGAAACTGCCACTGGGTTCACGCCCGGCGAAACGTAAAGCCAGCGGCGGCGTTGAAAGCCTGCGTGCCATTCCGTGGATCTTCGCCTGGACACAAAACCGTCTGATGCTGCCAGCCTGGCTGGGCGCAGGTGCCGGTTTACAGGCCGTGGTGGATGGCGGGAAACGTGATGAGCTGGAAACCATGTGCCGCGACTGGCCGTTCTTCTCCACCCGTATCGGGATGCTGGAAATGGTGTTTGCGAAAGCTGACCTGTGGCTGGCCGAATACTACGATCACCGCCTGGTGGAAAAAGAGTTGTGGCCGCTCGGTCAGCAATTGCGTGATCAGTTAGCCAGCGACATCAAAGTGATTCTGGCGATTTCCAACGACGATCATCTGATGGAAGATTTGCCGTGGATTGCCGAATCTATCGCCCTGCGTAACGTCTATACCGATCCGCTGAACGTGCTGCAGGCTGAACTGCTGCACCGTTCCCGCGAGCTGGAAAAAGACGGCAAGCAGGATGCGAACATCGAACAGGCATTGATGGTGACAATTGCCGGCGTGGCCGCAGGTATGCGTAATACCGGTTAGTTGCTGCTAAAAGCAGGAAAGCAAAAACCCGCGAATTCGCGGGTTTTTTTGTATTCAGTTCAGGGTAAAAAGATTAAGCGCGAACCGGTACGGCCACTTCAGGGCGCACACCCAGCGTATGACAAATCGCGTAACTCATTTCTGCACGGTTCAGGGTATAGAAGTGGAAGTCTTTCACCCCTTCGCGGCTGAGGATTTTTACCATGTCCATCGCGATATTCGCGCCGACCATTTTGCGGGTTTCGGCATCGTCATCCAGCCCTTCAAACATGCTGTTCATCCAGTGAGGCACGCGCACGTTAGTCATGGTGGCAAAGCGGGTCAGCTGTTTGAAGTTGGAAACCGGCAGGATCCCCGGCACGATCTCCACATCAATGCCCTGCCCGGCGCAGCGGTCGCGAAAACGCAGGTAACTTTCCACGTCGAAAAAGAACTGGGTAATGGCGCGGTTTGCACCGGCGTCAATTTTACGTTTCAGGTTAATCAGATCAGACTGCGCGTTTTTGGCTTCGGGATGCACTTCCGGATAAGCCGCGACGGAGATATCAAAGTCGCCGACTTCTTTCAGCAAATGCACCAGATCGGTCGCGTACATGTCCGGCTTGCCGCCGCCAGCAGGTAAATCCCCGCGCAGCGCCACAATATGGCGGATACCGCTCTGCCAGTAATCCTGCGCAATCTGGCGCAGTTCATCACGGCTGGCATCAATACAGGTCAGGTGCGGCGCCGCTTCCAGACCGGTGCGTTCTTTAATGCCTTTGATGATGCTGTGCGTGCGGTCGCGCTCACCGGAGTTTGCCCCGTAAGTCACCGAAACAAACTTAGGTTTGAGGCTGCTCAGGCGGTCGATTGAGCTCCACAACGTGTCTTCCATCTCGCTGGTTCGTGGCGGGAAAAATTCGAAAGAGACGTTAATCTGACCCTGCAACTCTGCCAGGTTTTGATTCAGCGCTTCGCGCTGGTTTGCGTGGAAAAAGCTCATAAACACTACCTCATGGATCACTGCGTTTTTATTATGGTTCGTTATGATAGACGTTTGGACGTCTAAACGTATAGATAGAAAATGACGGAAAGCGGACAAGGTGTCAACGTTAAAATGATGGCAGAGGATGATTAATCTTCACGCAAACTGAAAGAATTTCACTTTGGTGAAAAGGTGCTGTGGGGAAGATGAGGAAAAGTGGAGGTTTTTCACTGCTTCCCCTCCAGAGAGGGGAAGCAGCAAAGGATTACAGAAGTTGCGTCAGGCGGTTAAGGTCTGACTGTAACGCACCTGCGGTTACATCACGCCCGGCACCCGGCCCGCGGATGACCAGAGGATTGTCGCGATACCAGCGGCTTTCGATGGCAAAGACGTTATCGCACGGCAGCAGAGACGCCAGCGGATGGTCTTCACGCACGGCTTCAACGCCGACGCGTGCTTTGCCGTTAGCATCGAAACGCGCCACGTAGCGCAGCACCAGCCCCATTTCACGGGCGGCTTCCAGACGCTGCAACATCTGCTGATTCAGCGCCTCGCCATCTTCAAAGAACTGATCGACTGAGCCGGTGGCACAATCTGCCGGGACCAGAGATTCAACGCGAACCTGCGTCGGCTCGATGTCATATCCCGCCTCACGCGCCAGAATCACCAGCTTGCGCATGACGTCCTGCCCGGATAAATCATCGCGCGGATCCGGCTCGGTCAGCCCCTGCTGCCACGCCAAATCCACCAGTTCAGTGAAAGGCAGCGTGCCGTCAAATTGCAGGAACAACCAGGATAACGTGCCGGAGAAAATGCCGCTGATCGCCAGAATACTGTCGCCGCTTTCGCGTAAATCACGCACCGTATGGTTGACCGGTAAACCCGCGCCGACGGTGGCGTTGTACAACCAATGGCTGTCAGTTTTGGAAAACGCATCACGGATCTGACGGTATTTATTGCTGTCAGACGCACCCGCCAGCTTATTGGCGCTGATCACGTGGAAACCGTAGCTGGCGAAATCGAGATACTGATCCGCCAGTTCAGCGCTGGCTGTCACATCCAGCACCACCAGATCGTCATAAGGGTGCGCACGCATCCACAGGAACAGCGACTCTTCATCGTGTGCCTGAGATTCATCATCAAAGAAGGCCAGCGCGCGACTGGCGTCAAGACCTTCGTAATTGAGCAGGCTGCGTTTACTGTCCACCACACCGGCCAGCACAAATTCAAAACCGCTGCGCGCGGAAATGTTCTTTTGCTCACGGGCAAACAGCTCCAGCCAGCGCGAACCGATATTGCCTTTACCAAACAGCATCAGACCGATTTGTTTTTCAGCGCGGAACAGCGTTTTGTGCAGCCCCTGAATCAGGTGCGCCGTCGGACCGACGCGCAGAACAGCCACCAGGCTGATGCCGTCTTCGGCCTGCCAGATAAATTCGACCGGCTGATCTTTCATTTCCTGATAGAAACGATGGCTGTGCAGCGGATTTTTACACACGCCCGCACCGACCAGCGCCACCAGCGCCAGCCCTTCCCGCAGCGTCAGACGCCCCGGAAGTGCCGCCTCTTCCAGCACCTGCAATGCACTGCCCGCCACTTCGGAGGTGTAGCACAGTTGCAGTAAATTACGGTCGGGATGCACACCGGTACACAGTGGCTTGACCTGCGCACGCTTGAGCAACAGCTCGACGTCTTTGTGCGCCAGACCAAAATCATGACCGGAAGGGATCGCTACTTCGATAAGGCAAATATCATCATGGCTGGTGACAATCTTCGCGCCGGTGCCGGACGCCAGCACGCGTTCAATACGCGTCGAGCCCTGCTCAGGCTGGTAGCTGCAACGCAGCTGCAAATCGATATCACTGCCGGAAACGGGCTGCAAAGTGCGGGTGTGTAGCACCGGAGCGGCCAGTCGCGCCAGTTCGCTGGCTTCGTCCAGACGCAGCAACGGCAGCAGACAGGCATCTTTGACCTTACGCGGGTCAGCACTGTACACACCGGCAACGTCACTCCAGATGGTCACGCGGCTGGCATCGGCCAGTGCACCGATCTGTGTGGCGGAATAGTCGCTGCCGTTACGGCCAAGCAGCACGGTTTCGCCCGCGTCATTGCGCGAGATAAAACCGGTGACCACCAGATATTGCTGAGGATGTTGTGCAAGAAGCTGTTGCAGCAACGGATAAGAACGGCCTTCATCCACCTGCGGTTGCGCGGCGCGTTCGGCACGCAGGAATTCGCGCGCGTCCAGCCAGGCTGCCGGTAATTCGAGTTTGCACAAGACTGCAGACATCAGTCGGGCAGACCAGATTTCACCGTGGCCGACCACTTCGGCATAAATCGCATCGGTGATCTTGCCGTCGAGCAGCACGGCCAGACGTTCGAGATCGTGAATAAATGAAGCAATAAGCGGCTCGGCCATTTCCGGCGGCAGCAGGCCGGAAATCAAATCACTCTGATAACGGCGCAACGTCTGCTGGACCTGATGCGCGGAAATCCTGTCGGTCTGGCTAAGCTTCAGCCAGCTGATCAGCTGGTTAGTGGTGCTGCCCGCCGCCGAGACAACCATCATGTCGCCCGGTTTGGCGTATTCGGCCATAATGCCTGCGACGCGCAGATAACATTTCACGTCGGCCAGACTGCTGCCACCAAATTTGTGCAACTGCCGGCTTCCCGCCGGTGCTGCGACCGCTATTGCATTCATACTTACCTCGTTGCCACTGACTGGAATGCGTGTTCCAGATCAGCAATCAAATCTTCACTGTCTTCAAGACCTACAGAAATTCGGAGCAAGCTGTCAGAAATCCCGGCGGCTTTACGCGCTTCGGGCGCCATACCCGCGTGCGTCATGGTTGCGGTATGAGAAATCAGGCTTTCGACACCTCCCAAGGATTCTGCGAGGGTAAATAACTTCAATTCTTTCAGGAAATGACGCAGCTGCGCCTCATCACCGTTAAATTCAAAACTAATCATGGCACCAAAACCGCGTTGCTGGCGGCGGGCAATATCATGCCCCTGGTTTTCCGGCAGCGACGGATGATACAGCTTTTTGACCTGCGTTTGCTTCTGTAAATAGGCAACAATCGCCAGCGCATTTTCCTGCTGCTGCTTCACGCGCACCGTTAAGGTACGCAGGCCACGCAACAACAGATAACTGTCGAAGGCCGCTGCCGTCACGCCGATGTTATTCGCCCACCAGGCCAGTTCAGTCGCATGTTCAGCGGTCTTAGATATTACCGTACCGGCGACCACATCAGAATGCCCGTTAAGATATTTAGTACAAGAATGGACGACTAAATCCGCGCCAAGCTGCAACGGGTTCTGCAAGGCCGGGCTGAGGAAGGTGTTATCCACCACCGTTAACGCACCCGCTGCGTGCGAGGCGGCGCAAATAGCCTCGATATCCACCACACGCAATAGCGGGTTGCTTGGCGATTCGATCAGCACCAGCGCCGGCTTTTCCTTCAGCGCGTCAGCCAGCGCCTGCGGATCGCCCTGATCGACAAACAGCACGCGATACGCGCCGCGCTTGCTCAGGCTGTCAAACAAACGGTAACTGCCGCCGTAGCAATCGTGCGGGGCCAGCAGTAAATCGCCGGGTTTCAAAAAGACCGTACACACCAGATGAATCGCAGACATGCCACTGCTGGTCAGTACCGCGCCCGCACCGCCTTCCAGATCGGCCAGCGCACGCTGCGCAATATCACGCGTCGGATTACCGCGGCGTGAATAATCGTGGGCCCTTGGCTGATTGAAATCTTCAAAGTTGTAGGTGCTGGAAAGCGAGATTGGCGGAACTACACAACCATATTGCTGATCATTGTTCAGGCCACTGCCCACGGCAATGGTGGCTTGCTTGTGCGTCATAGTCTTTTTCTTCCTGCGATGTGCGAAGGGTGAGATGACAAAGAGTAACGCCCGGAGTTATAGACGTCAATACATCTGGACATCTAAACTTCTTTGCGTATAGATTGAGCAACAGAGCAATACCCGCTAAAATTATGGCGTTATGCGAATGTCTGGCCGATCCCGGACGCACAGGTAACCGGTCACGGCCCTGCGTCAGGCGACAAAATGAAGAATGCCACGGGGAAAATCGTGAGATAACCCTGTTAAATACGGACATTTATTTAGTGAGAACAGTGAAAATCGGGCATAATCACCGGGTTTTCAGAATTTTATTTTTTGATAAATTTAAGGTGTCCCATGGCTGAGTGGAACGGCGAATATGTCAGCCCTTACGCTGAACACGGTAAGAAAAGCGAACAAGTTAAGAAAATTACGGTATCCATTCCGCTGAAAGTCCTCAAAATCCTCACCGATGAACGCACTCGTCGCCAGGTGAATAACCTGCGTCACGCGACCAACAGTGAATTATTGTGCGAGGCTTTCCTGCACGCCTTTACCGGTCAGCCTTTACCGAATGACGAAGACCTGCGTAAAGAACGCAGTGACGAAATCCCGGAAGCGGCGAAGATCCTGATGCGTGAACTGGGTGTGGATCCTGATACCTGGGAATATTGATAGCGCTGAGCGCTGCTGAACATGCCCGTGCGGACGATTGTGCGGGTTTCAGTGTCTGTGATGATTAACGCTGAGTCGTGATCAGGAAGATGTGTCTGGCGGGAAGTGAAACGGCAGGCAACAAAAAAGGCGCCGTCGGCGCCTTTTTTTGCTCTCAAGCCAGCAATATTACTTGCTGCTTGGCATGCTGAAACGCTTGTTGAAGCGGTCAACACGGCCACCGGTAGCGACTTCACGTTGCTTACCAGTGTAGAACGGGTGACATTCGCCACAAACGTCCAGGTTCAGATCGTGACCCACAGTTGAGTGAGTTTTGATAACATTACCGCATGAGCAGTTTGCAGTAATTTCTACGTATTTAGGGTGAATACCTTGTTTCATGGGAAAACCTCTTCTTAAGGCCGCGTCGCTATCCAACCCTGTTCCGTCAGACACCACGCGTAGTGGATGATAGGCTTTGAGTACGAAATGCACCAAAGGCGGCGAATCATACAGAATCTCTGAGAACCGCGCAATCATGTTCATGCATTTCGAAGGACTCAGTGTACACTATCTCGTCATTTTTTTAAAGTCTGGACCCCCAATGCCTGTTGCCCACGTTGCTTTACCTGTTCCGCTTGCCCGTACTTTTGATTATTTATTGCCGCCCGACATGCAGGTCACGCAGGGTTGCCGGGTCAGTGTGCCTTTTGGTAAACGCGATGCAATTGGCATTGTCACGAAGATCAGCGATTCCAGCGAGTTTGGCCTGGAGAAGCTGAAACCAGTGCGTGAGGTCCTCGACCGTACCAGCCTCTTTACTCCCGACCTGTGGCGCATTCTGTTCTGGGCTGCCGACTATTACCATTTTCCGATTGGTGAAGTGCTGTTCCACGCGCTGCCGGTATTATTGCGCCAGGGAAAACCCGCTGAACTGACGCCGTTGTGGCAGTGGTTTGCCACTGAACAAGGCCGCGCGACCCCGCTCGACAGCCTGAAACGTGCGCCAAAGCAGCAACAGGCGATGGCCGCGCTGATGCAAAAGCCGGTGTATCGCCATCAGGTCGCCGATCTTGATCTCACGGATACCGCGTTGCAGGCATTGCGCGCCAAAGGGCTGACCGATTTACGCAGTATCGCGCCCGATGCAGCGGACTGGCGCAAAGATTTTTCAGTCGTGGGCGAGCGTTTGCGGCTTAACACCGAGCAGGCCACTGCCGTCGGTGCTATCCGCAGCGAAGATCAGCAGTTTTCCGCCTGGCTGCTGGCCGGGGTGACGGGTTCGGGCAAAACCGAAGTGTATCTCAGCGTGCTGGAAAATATTCTCGAACAGGGCCGGCAGGCGCTGGTGATGGTGCCGGAAATCGGCCTGACGCCGCAGACTATTGCCCGCTTCAGGGAGCGTTTCAGTGCGCCGGTTGATGTCCTGCATTCCGGCCTCAATGACAGCGAACGTCTTGCCGTCTGGCTGCGTGCACGTAACGGTGAAGCGGGGATCGTCATCGGCACGCGTTCTTCTTTGTTTACGCCGTTCGCCCGCCTCGGGGTGATCATTATTGATGAAGAACACGACAGCTCTTATAAGCAGCAGGAGGGCTGGCGCTATCACGCCCGTGATCTGGCGGTGTATCGTGCCCATGCCGAAAATATTCCGATTATCATGGGCTCGGCCACACCGGCGCTGGAAACGTTGCACAACGTCGAGTTGGGGAAATATCGCCAGCTGAAACTGACCAAACGTGCCGGTAACGCCAAACTCGCCCGCCAGAATTTGCTCGATCTGAAAGGAATGCAGTTGAAAGTCGGGTTATCGCAGCCGCTGATCCAAAAGATGCATGAACATCTGAAAGCCGATAATCAGGTGATGCTGTTTCTCAATCGCCGTGGCTATGCGCCTGCCCTGCTGTGCCATGAATGCGGCTGGATTGCCGAATGTCAGCGCTGCGACCACTATTACACGATTCACCAGAACCAGCGGCAGTTACGCTGCCACCATTGCGACAGCCAGCGTGCGGTGCCGCACCAGTGCCCGCACTGCGGCTCGACGCAATTGGTTTCGGTGGGCGTCGGTACGGAACAGCTGGAAAATGAGCTGGCCCCGCTCTTTCCCGATACCCCCATCACACGTATCGACCGCGATACCACCAGCCGTAAAGGCTCGCTGGAACTGCATCTGAATGAAATCCATCGCGGCGGAGCACGTATTCTTATCGGTACGCAAATGCTGGCGAAAGGGCATCACTTCCCGGACGTCACACTGGTGTCTTTATTAGACGTCGACGGCGCGCTGTTCTCGGCGGATTTCCGTTCTGCCGAGCGATTTGCCCAGCTCTATACGCAGGTTTCAGGACGCGCAGGCCGCGCCGGCAAACAGGGCGAAGTGGTGCTGCAAACTCATCATCCTGAACACCCGCTGTTGCTGGTTCTGTTGCAAAAAGGCTACGACGAATTTGCTCGGCAGACGCTTGCTGAGCGTAAAAGCGTCTTCCTGCCGCCTTATACCAGCCATATTCTGATTCGCTCTGAAGATCATGATAATCAGCAATCGGCGCTGTTCCTCCAGCAGTTACGTAATCTTCTGGAATCCAGCCCCCTGAAAGATGATTCGCTGTGGATTTTGGGGCCGGTTCCGGCGCTTGCCGCCAAACGTAACGGACGCTTCCGCTGGCAATTGTTATTGCAGCACCCTTCCCGCCGGGTTTTACAGCATCTGATCAAGAGTTCTCAGCCACTTATCGCCAGCCTTCCTCAGGCCAGAAAAGTGAAATGGACGCTGGATGTGGATCCGATTGACAGCTAATCCGCATGTAGCCCCGGTTTTTCTGCGGGGTGGATCGAAAAAAAGCATCTGCATCACACTTTTAATGCAAATTAGGTAACAAATCCTACTCACATTCTGTTTAGAATGTGATGAGCTACACAGCACGCAGGGGTAGCAGGTGAGGAATGTTGATGTTGTCGTGTCCGTTTGATGCAGTTGCAAGGAGAGATGCGTTGGAGCACAAGAAAGAATTACCCGCCGCGACAATGAAAGATGTGGCTGAACAGGCAGGCGTTTCAACAGCAACGGTATCCCGCGCGTTAATGAATCCGGAAAAAGTTTCCGCTTCCACCCGTCAGAAAGTGGATCAGGCCGTCATGGCCGTGGGCTATTCGCCCCATGCCATGTCGCGCAATTTAAAACGCAATGAATCACGCACCATTCTGGTGATCGTCCCGGACATCTGCGATCCGTTTTTTGCAGATTTGATCCAGGGGATCGAACGCACCGCCGCGCAAAGTGGCTATCTGGTGCTGATCGGCGATTGCGCTCACCAGAACCAGCAAGAAAAAACCTTCATCAATCTGATCATCACCAAACAGATTGACGGCATGCTGCTGCTCGGCTCGGATTTACCTTTCGATGCCAGTAAAGAAGAACAGCGAAATTTGCCGCCGATGGTGATGGCCAATGAATTTGCCCCGGAACTTGAACTGCCGACCGTTCACATTGATAACCTGACTGCCGCATTTGAAGCCGTACATTACCTTCTGAAACTGGGTCATCAGCGAATTGCCTGTATCGCCGGGCCGAAACATATGCCGCTGTGCCAGTACCGTTCACAAGGTTATATTCAGGCGTTGCGTCGTAATGGCATGAGCGTTGAGAGCGCTCTGACCGTTCATGGTGATTTCAGCTATGAATCAGGCGCGCTGGCGCTGACAGAGCTGATGTCACTGCCGACACCGCCGACGGCGATTTTCTGTCACAACGATGTGATGGCGATTGGCGCCATGTTCCAGGCAAAGAAAATGGGGCTGCGTATTCCGCAAGATCTGTCGATTGTCGGCTTCGATGACATCAAGGCCAGCCAGTTCACCGATCCTCCGCTGACCACCGTGGCGCAGCCAAGGTTCCAGCTGGGTCGTCAGGCCATGTTATTATTACTCGAGCAGTTGCAGGGAAATCCGGTACAAAACGGTTCACTGCTGCTCGACAGCGAACTCATCGTGCGTGAAAGTACCGCGGCGCCCAAAGCGTGAGTCATTTTTTATCCCACCATGAAGTTTTAATTTCAGTAAATGTTCAGGGTTAAGTAACATGACGCACTTCTTCTTTAATCATCACGACACAGCGAAACGATAGTGGCACAGAAAGACTATGTAAGCCGTGGGCGCTCAGGAGCGCGGCGGAAAAGTACCAGCCGGAGTAAAAAACGCAATTCCACAACGATCTCCAAAACCATGGTGGTGTTAGCCGTTGCGGTGCTGGTGGTGTTTGTCGGTGGCCTCTATTTTATTGCTCACAATAAGCATGAAGAAGCGGTCGTGGTGCCAACGCATCCTGTCCGTCCGGGTAACGGATTGCCTCCTAAGCCTGAAGAACGCTGGCGTTATATTAAAGAACTGGAAAACCGCCAGATGGGTGTGACCACGCCGACAGAACCGACGGCGGGTGGTCAGGTGGAATCCAAAACTCAGCTGACGCCGGAACAGCGCCAGTTGCTTGAGCAAATGCAGGCCGATATGCGCCAGACGCCGACACAGCTGTCTGAAGTGCCGTATAACGATCCAAATCAGGTCACGCGTACGCCGACGGCACCTGCGCAGCGTCAGGTTCAGCAACAGCAGCAGCAACCGACCTATGCACAGCAGCAGCCGGTGCAGACTCAGCCACGCCAGGTTCAGCAACAACCTGCGTACACGCCGCAAACGCAGCCAGTACGCGCACCGCAGGCTCAGGCTCAGACACAACCGGTACAGCAGAAACCTAAACCTGTGCCGAAAGAAACCGTGAAAGAACAGCCTAAAACACAGCAACCGGCCGCCATCACACAGGTGACGCCGGAGAAACCTAAAGAGCAGGAAAAGACCCAGCGCTTTATGGTTCAGTGCGGTTCTTTCCACGGCACCGAGCAGGCAGAATCTCAGCGCGCGAAGCTGGCCTTTGAAGGTTTTGAAGGCCGTATCACGACCGGCGGTGGCTGGAATCGTGTGGTGATCGGCCCTTATAACAATCGTTCCGGTGCCGACAGCACCTTAGCCCGCCTGAAGAACGCAGGCATCTCCGGTTGCATTCCCCTCGCAACCGGGGGTTGAAAACCCGTAATCCTTCCCCAATCTATACTTTCAATATGCCTCGTAAGCTTGTGAGACACCCAGCGTGTCCCACAAGCCTGCGGGGATCTTTCCCGTCTGCAACGAGGAACCGCTCGTGACAACAATTGTAAGTGTACGCCGAAACGGCAAGGTCGTTATCGGTGGTGATGGCCAGGCCACATTGGGAAATACCGTCATGAAGGGCAACGTCAAAAAAGTACGTCGCCTGTATAACGATAAAGTGATCGCGGGCTTTGCTGGCGGTACAGCGGATGCGTTCACGCTGTTTGAGCTGTTCGAGCGTAAGCTGGAGATGCATCAGGGTCATCTGGTGAAAGCGGCCGTAGAACTGGCGAAAGACTGGCGTACCGACCGTATGCTGCGCCGTCTCGAAGCGCTGCTGGCCGTCGCCGATGAAAACGCGTCGCTTATCATCAGCGGCAACGGTGATGTTATTCAGCCAGAAAACGATCTGATCGCCATTGGTTCCGGTGGCCCGTATGCACAGGCAGCAGCCCGCGCACTGCTGGAAAATTCAGAGCTGGGCGCCCGCGACATCGTGGAAAAATCGCTGAGTATCGCCGGTGACATCTGCATCTACACCAACCAATTCCACACCATCGAAGAATTGTCTTCTAAAGCGTAAGGATCGAAAATTATGTCTGAGATGACCCCGCGCGAGATCGTCAGCGAACTAGACAGCTACATCATTGGCCAGGACAAAGCGAAACGTGCCGTGGCCATTGCCCTGCGTAACCGCTGGCGTCGCATGCAGCTCGACGAAGCGCTGCGCCATGAAGTCACCCCTAAAAACATTCTGATGATCGGTCCGACCGGTGTGGGTAAAACCGAAATCGCCCGCCGTCTGGCGAAACTGGCGAACGCACCGTTCATCAAAGTCGAAGCGACCAAATTCACCGAGGTCGGTTATGTCGGTAAAGAAGTGGATTCTATTATCCGCGATTTGACCGACTCCGCCGTGAAAATGGTGCGCCTGCAATCCATCGAAAAGAACCGTTTCCGCGCCGAAGAACTGGCCGAAGAACGTATTCTGGATGTGCTGATCCCGCCGGCGAAAAACAACTGGGGCCAGGCAGACGAAACGCAGGAACCTTCTGCCGCGCGCCAGAATTTCCGCAAAAAATTGCGTGAAGGCCAGCTCGACGACAAAGAAATTGAAATCAGTCTGGCTTCCGGTCCTGTTGGCGTGGAAATCATGTCCCCGCCGGGCATGGAAGAGATGACGAACCAGCTTCAGTCCATGTTCCAGAACATGGCCGGACAGAAACAAAAACCGCGCAAACTGAAAATCAAAGAAGCCTACAAGCTGTTGGTTGAAGAAGAAGCGGCAAAACTGGTGAATCCGGAAGATCTGAAAGAACAGGCGATCGAAGCCGTCGAGCAGCACGGTATTGTGTTTATCGATGAGATCGACAAAATCTGTAAACGCGGCGGCCAGAGCTCCGGCCCGGATGTTTCGCGCGAAGGTGTGCAGCGCGACCTGCTGCCGCTGGTGGAAGGCTGCACAGTCTCTACCAAACACGGCATGGTGAAAACAGATCACATCCTGTTTATCGCTTCCGGTGCGTTCCAGACTGCCAGCCCGTCAGATTTGATCCCTGAACTGCAGGGGCGTCTGCCTATTCGTGTTGAACTGCAGGCGCTGTCGACTGAAGACTTCGAACGCATTCTGACCGAACCGAGTGCTTCGCTGACTCATCAGTACAAAGCATTGATGGCGACCGAAGGCGTCACCATTGATTTCACCGCTGACGGTATCCGCCGTATCGCCGAAGCCGCATGGCAGGTCAACGAAACCACCGAAAACATTGGTGCCCGTCGTTTGCATACGGTTCTTGAGCGTCTGATGGAAGATATCTCTTACGACGCGAGCGAAAGCAACGGTATTTCCATAAACATTGATGCAGATTATGTTAGGAGCCACCTTGATCAGCTGGTAGCTGATGAAGATCTGAGCCGTTTTATCTTATAATTTGCTCATACGTTCCGAAAGTGATCTTCAGGGAGGCGTTTGCCTCCCTGATTTTTTTTAGATTTCGGACTGACTTGTTCACCTGAGCGAATCCATCTATGAGCACTATGACTCCCTGCACTCCGACGACGCCCGCCCGCGCCTGGCTCGAAAGCCTGCGTCCCAAAACGCTGCCTCTGGCTTTTGCCTCTATCGTGATGGGTTCGGCCATTGCCAGCCTGCAAGGCGTTTTCCATCCGCTGACGGCGTTGCTGGCGCTGCTCACCGCCGGGTGTCTGCAAATCCTGTCCAATCTGGCGAATGATTATGGCGATGCCGAAAAAGGCAGCGATACGCCTGATCGCGTCGGGCCTTTGCGCGGCATGCAAAAAGGGATGATTACCGCCTCACAAATGAAACACGCGATTATGCTCACCATCGCGCTGACCATTATTTGTGGCGTCGCGCTGATCGCCGTGGCCTGTCATAAACCCAGCGACGTAGTCGGTTTTCTGATCCTCGGGCTGCTGTCGATTGGCGCGGCAATCACCTATACCGTGGGGACGCGCCCTTACGGTTATATGGGCCTCGGTGATATTTCGGTGCTGATTTTCTTTGGCTGGATAAGCGTTGCCGGTACGTTCTATTTGCAGGCGGGATACTTCGACTGGATTGTGATGCTGCCAGCAACGGCGACCGGCCTGCTCTCCACTGCAGTGCTCAACATTAACAACCTGCGTGATATCGACACCGACAGCGCCAATGGCAAGAACACGCTGGCCGTCCGTCTGGGGCCGGTCAATGCGCGTCGTTATCACACGGTCATCCTGACTGCCGCCGCAATTTGTCTGGCGGTATTCTCTGCCGTATATCTGCATCACTGGACCGGCTGGCTGTTTCTTCTGGCCGTACCGGTGCTGGCAATCCATATCCGCCGGGTGAATCGCGCAAAAACCTCAATGGAAGTACGCCCTCTGCTGGAGCACATGGTAAAAGCTGCGTTACTGACTAACGTATTGTTTGCAGTGGGTCTGTTACTGAATTGAAGAAAAGTGGCCTGGCGTGCGCTAATCGGGTCACTTTTCACATTTAACAATTGATGATTTTGCCAACATCCGCCGATAAGGGATATACTGAACGTTCATGCAGCAACCAGATGAAATCCTATGAAATACGATACTTCCGAACTTTGCGATATCTACCATGAAGAAGTGAATGTTGTCGAACCCCTGTTCTCCAACTTTGGTGGCCGTACTTCATTTGGCGGGCAAATCACGACAGTGAAGTGTTTCGAAGACAATGGCTTGCTTTATGACCTGCTGGAAGAGAATGGTCGTGGCCGCGTGTTGGTGGTCGATGGCGGCGGTTCTGTTCGTCGTGCATTACTTGATGCCGGTCTGGCACGTCAGGCATTGCAAAACGAATGGGAAGGCATTTTGATTTACGGTGCGGTTCGTCAGGTGGATGACCTGGAAGAGCTCGACCTTGGCATTCAGGCTATGGCAGCCATTCCGGCTGGCGCAGGCAGTGAGGGGATCGGCGAAAGCGACATTCGTGTTAATTTCGGCGGCGTGACCTTCTTCTCCGGCGACCACTTGTATGCTGATAACACCGGTATCATCCTGTCAGAAGACCCGCTCGATATCGAATAACCTTCGCTTACAGCAACAAAAAAGGACGCCTGGGCGTCCTTTTTTATTTGGAAAATGAAGCCGTTAGACTTCTTCCATTTTTCCCAACAGTGCACGCAGACGATCCTGCCAGACGTGTTGCTCTTCTTTCAGCTGTGCGTTTTCGCGCACCAGCGACTCGTGATTACCACTCGCCTGCTGAACTTCATGAGACAAGGTGTTGTTTTGCTCTTTCAGTTCTTCGATTTCCATCTGCAACAGAGTAATGGTATCGATCGCTTGCTGAACTTTAGCTTCTAGTTTCTCAAATACTTCAAATGACATTTTTCGGTCCCCTTATGTTCGCAAGGCGCACATCTTATGTTCTGCCGCATCGTCCGGACACGGCTCAAAAATTCCTGCACTTCGCCGATTTCTATAATAAATTCAAATCGCAATGACGTTTGAACTTCACCGGGATTTCAAAAAAACGGCGGGTGTCTTAACGAGTGATTGTATGTAGCCAGCCTTGCCCTGTCTACCAAGAACCCCTCTCTGCACGCAGTCTGTTGCAATTTTCACAGGCTGAGTATCAGGAAATGCTTAAAAAGCAGAGTCACCCTCCAGAAATGTCAGCGAATACCGAATACCCTGAGCGCCATCCGACATGCGCCTTTAGCTTCACAGCCTTCACGGGAATGTCACGGTGTGGGCTTTTTACCGGTCGGCAGGACCTTTCAACACGCGAAATCGCTCATTTTTATGACACAACACACAAAAATCGATTTCGCTATTTCTCGTTTATGCTCGTTAACGATAAATTCACATTACGTTCTCATTTAATGATGAACGGCAAAATCCGATTACGTTCACGTACGCATAACAGAAAAACTATAACTAACCATTAACATCATCCTTAGCAGGATCCAACTATGAGCCAAACCATGAGTTCCACATTAAAAGGTCAGTGCATCGCTGAGTTTCTGGGTACCGGGCTTATCATTTTCTTTGGTGCGGGTTGTGTCGCAGCAATGAAACTGGCCGGTGCTACCTTTGGCCAGTGGGAAATTAGCATTATCTGGGGTCTGGGTGTGGCAATGGCCATCTACCTGACCGCAGCGATTTCAGGCGCACACCTGAACCCGGCGGTGACCGTCGCGTTATGTTTGTTTGCAAACTTTGAAGGACGCAAAGTTCTGCCTTACATCGTGGCGCAGGTCGCCGGTGCCTTCTGTGCCGCAGCGCTGGTCTACGGTCTTTACTACAACCTGTTCTTCGATTTCGAGCAAAGCCATAATATGGTGCGCGGCAGTGTCGAAAGTCTGGATCTGGCCGGTATCTTCTCCACCTATCCAAACCCGCACATTAGCGTACTGCAGGCCTTCCTGGTTGAAACGGTGATCACTGCCATTCTGATGGCGCTGATCCTCGGCCTGACGGATGACGGCAACGGCATTCCACGCGGCCCGCTGGCTCCGCTGCTGATCGGTATTCTGATCGCGGTTATCGGTGCTTCAATGGGCCCGTTAACCGGCTTCGCACTGAACCCGGCGCGTGATTTCGGTCCGAAAGTGTTCGCTTACTTCGCTGGCTGGGGCAAAGTCGCCTTCACCGGTGCACGTGATATTCCTTACTTCCTGGTTCCGATTTTTGGCCCGCTGCTCGGCGCTTCACTCGGTGCCATCGCGTACAAAGCGTTGATTGGTCGTCATCTGCCACATCAGATCAATGATATTGCAGATGAAAAAGCGCCTCAGCCTTCCAAACAGCGTAAAGCCTGATCGGCTAAACTGTTCCAAAGCTAACTTATTCGCAGGATGAAAATTATGTCAGCAGATACGACTCACGAAAAAAAATACATCGTCGCACTTGATCAGGGTACAACCAGCTCACGCGCCGTAGTTCTGGATCACGATGCCAACATCGTCAGCGTTTCACAGCGCGAATTCACCCAGATCTACCCGAAATCCGGCTGGGTGGAACACGACCCGATGGAAATCTGGTCTTCCCAGAGCTCGGTGCTGGTAGAAGTGCTGGCGAAAGCCGACATCAACTCCGATCAGATCGCCGGTATCGGTATCACCAACCAGCGTGAAACCACCATCGTGTGGGAAAAAGAAACCGGCAAGCCGATTTATAACGCGATTGTGTGGCAATGCCGTCGTACTGCTGACATCTGTGAAAAGCTGAAGAAAGACGGGATGGAAGAGTACATCCGTCATAACACCGGTCTGGTGGTTGACCCGTACTTCTCTGGTACCAAACTGAAATGGATCCTCGACCACGTTGAAGGTTCCCGTGAACGCGCTGCACGCGGCGAGCTGTTGTTCGGCACCGTGGATACCTGGCTGGTGTGGAAAATGACTCAGGGACGTGTTCACGTAACTGATTACACTAACGCCTCGCGTACCATGATGTTCAACATTCATAATCTGGAATGGGATGAACGTATGCTGGAAGTGCTGGATATTCCGCGCGCCATGCTGCCGGAAGTTCGCCCTTCTTCTGAAATTTACGGTCAGACCAACATCGGGGGTAAAGGCGGTACGCGTATTCCTATCGCCGGTATCGCCGGTGACCAGCAGGCCGCGCTGTATGGTCAGCTGTGCGTACAACCGGGTATGGCGAAAAATACCTATGGTACTGGCTGCTTCCTGCTGATGAACACCGGCACAGAAGCGGTAACCTCCAAAAATGGTCTGCTGACGACGATTGCCTGTGGTCCGCGAGGCGAAGTGAACTATGCGCTGGAAGGTGCGGTATTCGTCGGGGGTGCCTCCATTCAGTGGCTGCGCGACGAACTGAAACTGATCAGCGATGCCACAGACTCCGAATATTTCGCCAGCAAAGTGAAAGACACCAACGGCGTGTATGTGGTGCCTGCCTTCACCGGCCTTGGCGCCCCTTACTGGGACCCGTATGCCCGTGGCGCGATCTTCGGTCTGAGCCGTGGTGCAAACAGCAACCACATCATCCGTGCAACGCTGGAGTCTATCGCCTATCAGACGCGTGACGTGCTTGATGCCATGCAGGCTGATTCCGGTACCCGCCTGCAGTCTCTGCGCGTGGATGGCGGTGCGGTAGCGAACAACTTCCTGATGCAATTCCAGTCAGACATTCTCGGTACCCGCGTTGAGCGCCCTGCCGTTCTTGAAGTCACCGCGCTGGGTTCTGCTTTCCTTGCCGGGCTGGCCGTCGGTTTCTGGAACGATCTGGACGAAGTGCGCAGCAAAGCGACCATCGAACGTGAATTCCGCCCAAGCATTGAAACCACAGAACGTAATGTACGCTACAAAGGCTGGCAAAAAGCCGTGGCACGCGTTCGTTCATGGGAAGATCACGACGAGTAATCGCCGCTTTTTTTTCGCCAACACCGTCCTAAAAAACTCCCCGCCGGGGAGTTTTTTTATGCGCCTTTCCCATTGTGCTAAAATCCCCCGCACAGATGAGCCTTTGCCTCACCGATCTCTTTTTTCTTCCTACAGGCTTTCCAATGAAACGTGAATTAGCAATCGAGTTCTCCCGCGTGACCGAAGCGGCCGCCCTGGCTGGGTATAAATGGCTTGGCCGTGGCGATAAAAACCTCGCTGACAACGCCGCCGTTCAGGCGATGCGCATCATGCTTAATAACGTCGATATCGATGGCACCATCGTGATTGGCGAAGGGGAAATTGACGAAGCGCCAATGCTGTATATCGGCGAAAAAGTCGGAACAGGCCGCGGCGATGCCGTGGATATCGCCGTCGATCCTATTGAAGGTACCCGCATGACGGCAATGGGGCAATCCAATGCACTGGCCGTTCTGGCCGTCGGCGATAAAGGCTCGTTCCTCAATGCGCCGGATATGTACATGGAAAAAATCGCCGTCGGGCCCGGCGCAAAAGGCGCGATTAATCTGGATCTGACGCTGGCGGAAAACCTCGTAAATGTTGCCCGCGCGCTGAACAAACCGCTGACCGAGCTGACCGTAGCCGTGCTGGCGAAACCGCGTCACGACGAGGCGATTCGTGAAATGCTGGCGGCCGGAGTACGGGTTTTTGCCTTCCCGGACGGCGATGTGGCAGCCACTATTCTCACCTGCATGCCGGACAGTGAAGTTGATGTGTTGTATGGCATCGGCGGCGCGCCGGAAGGGGTGATTTCCGCCGCGGTGATCCGCGCGCTGGATGGTGACATGCAGGGCCGCTTACTGGCACGCCATGACGTGAAAGGCGATACCCCGGAAAACCGCCGCATAGGCGAAGAAGAGCTGACACGCTGTCAGGCGATGGGCATTGAAGCAGGCAAAGTGCTGCAGCTGGATGACATGGCGCGTAATGACAACGTGATTTTCTCTGCGACCGGCATTACCAAAGGTGATCTGCTGGAAGGCATCAGCCGTCAGGGAAATATGGCGACGACCGAAACGCTGCTGATCCGGGGTAAATCCCGCACCATCCGTCGTATACGTTCGACGCATTATCTCGACCGTAAAGACGCCGCACTGCACGCGTTTATCATCTGACGCGAGACAAGAAAGGCAAAAGCAGAGCACCTGGCTCTGCTTTTTTTTCACCTGAGGAGAGGCTTAAACCCGATGCCCTTGCTCCTGAAGACGATTCGACATCGGCCACCAGCACAGCAAAATCAGTAACGACATCGCAAACATCAGCAACCCCAGACTGAACTGACCGGTTTGCGGCAACATCGCCGATAACCATGCCACCAGCCCCGATCCCATATTTTGTAATCCGCCCACCAGCGCACCGGCCGCACCGGCGAGATACGGGAAAGGCTCCATCGCGCCGGTGGTCGCCAGCGGGAATAACATCCCTGCGCCAAAGAAGAACAGGGAGGCCGGAACGATCAGCGTCCAGATGTTCATGATGCCCAGCCAGCCGGGGATCCACATCGTCAGCCCCGCCAGCAGACAGCTGATCACAGAATGCCACATGAGCTGCTGGAAACTTTTCTCAGACCGACCGGCATACCAGGCGCCAAAAAATGCCGCCGGGATCGGCAGAATAAACAGAATACTGACCATGACGCCGCTCAGCCCGAGAACGCCACCCATCAGCACGCCACAGCTGGCCTCAAACACCGCCACACCGGCCAGCGCACCCACCAGCATCACCAGATAACGACTGAAGTTACCGTCCGCCAGCAGCAGGCGCAGACTGCTGAGCATTTTACGAGGCTGATGGTCAGCAGTGAATTCAGGACGGGTTTCCGGCAACCAGCGGTACATTGAAAATGCAACGCCTGCGCAAAGCATCAGCAGAAAACCAAAGCTGGCGCGCCAGCCTAACCATGCAGACAGCGCGCCACCAATCACCGGCGCAAGCAACGGGCTGATCAGAATCCCCATATTCAGCAAACTGTTGGCGTGGCGTAACGCCCCACCACTGTAAAGGTCACGCGGCATTGTCCGCGCCATGACGCCCGCTACGCCGGTTCCCATTCCCTGCACCGCACTGGCCACGATCAGCATATTGAGGCTGGAGGACATCATCGCGCCCGCGGCACCCACCAGAAAAACCATCAACCCGGCCAGGATCACCGGCTTGCGACCAATGTTGTCTGACAGTGGCCCATACACCAGCTGCGAAGCCCCGTAGGTGATGAGATACGCAGCCATCACCCGCTGTACCGCGCCGGGTTTAACCGACAGACTGGTGGCCATATCGGCGATATTCGGCACGTAAATGGTTTGCGCCATCTGACCGACGGCCACCAGCAAAATCAACATTACCAGCAGGTGAATGTTTTCGAGATTTTTCATTTTTCAGTTCATTATCAAATGGAGTAGGGAAAGTGCAGAATAAATAACCGGTAAATCCGTTTATCTTACGGCGGCGCATAAGTTAACAAATTAAGATGAATAAGCGAGTGTTGCGGCAAACTCTCCGGTGCAACGGCTGGCAGCAAGGGGAGCCACTGGTGTAACGCACAGTGTACGGATTTCGACAGCAGATAACGGCAGAGGAACAGGCTGATAACATTTAACCGATAAGGGATCGTAAAAAATTGAAATAAAATCAGCACCTACATTCGGTAATCAAAAAAGACGGGAGTTTTTATGGCTGACTGGGTCACGGGAAAAGTCACAAAAGTTGAGCACTGGACGGATAATTTGTTCAGCATCACGGTCAATGCGCCAGCCGATCCTTTTACCGCAGGTCAGTTTGCGAAACTCTCTCTGGAGATAGGCGGCGAGCGGGTACAGCGCGCCTATTCTTATGTAAATCCCCCTTCCAGCGCTGATTTGGAGTTCTATCTGGTCAACGTGCCGGAAGGGAAGCTCAGCCCTAAACTGCACGTCATGCAGCCCGGCGACGAGATTCAGATCACCAAAGAGGCCGCAGGATTTTTCGTGATTGATGAAGTTCCGGAATGCGACCAGCTGTGGATGCTGGCCACCGGCACCGCCATCGGGCCGTATCTGTCCATTTTGCAGGAGGGCCAGGGGCTGGAACGTTTTAAACACATCGTTCTGGTTCACGCCGCGCGTTTCTCCGCCGATCTCAGCTATTTGCCTCTGATGCAGGAACTACAACGCCGTTACGAGGGCAAACTGCACATTCAAACCGTCGTCAGCCGGGAAGAAATCTCAGGTTCACTGTCTGGCCGTGTACCGGCACTGATTGAAAGCGGTGCGCTCGAGGAGGCCGTTGGCCTGAAAATGTCAGCGGAAGACAGCCACGTTATGCTGTGCGGAAATCCTCAGATGGTGCGCGATACCCAGCAAGTTCTGAAAGATACCCGGGGCATGCGCAAACACCTGAAACGTAAACCGGGCCATATGACCAGCGAACATTACTGGTAGGTTTCGCCGCAACGTTATTTGAATTTGACCTCGTCCGGCTCCGGGCCAAAGCGATTTGTGCCCGGCGTACCCACGAAAGCACCACAGTCGACGATCAGCATGATGAAAATCACCGAAGGCGCCAGACGGCCTAATACCCAGCTCCATGTCTGCGGCATCGCTGCCGCCCAGTTTCCGGCCACCAGCATCCATGCCAGCACAAACAGCAGCGCCCACCATGCCGATTTATTACGGTCATGCAACCTTTTCACCAGCACAGCGGCGGTCGGCCACAGTAAAACCACCAGTGCAAATCCGGCAGACTGATAGGTGACCCATCCCTGTGCAGCAAAGAAAAAATCTGCCGCCATCAGAATCAGCCAGCTGACCATCCAGAGCCAAAAATCCCGTCGGCCCATGCGGCCATTAAAAGAAAACAGTGCGTGCTGTAACGTCATTGACAATCAGTTCCGTAGAAGACAATGGGAGTAAAAAGTGAAGCCGGAGCGAGTGTAACCCAGCGATCGCCGCCATGAGAATGTTTACGGTCTCCTTTTGACATTACCCCCTGATCCCCGCTTTAATCGGTCTATACAGAGAGGATAAGAAAAATACTATGAATGCTGCAAAATCCATTTTATCTCTGGCGCTACCGGTTTTGCTGACGCTCGCAGGCCCGAACATTGCCCTTGCCGATCCGCCCGCTGAACATTCTGGCGCAGAAGAGATGCCGAAAGCACCTTACCTTTTGGCCGGCGCCCCGACGTTCGAAACAACCCTGATCAACTTTCGGGCAAAGTACAATGAAGCCAATCCAACGCAACAGATTGGTGAATTCCGCTCGATAAATGAAAAAGCGGCCAACAGCCCTCTGACCCGCGCGGCCAGTAAAATTAATGAAAATCTGTATGCCTCTACTGCACTTGAAAAAGGCACCGGTAAAATCAAAACGCTGCAAATCACTTATCTTCCTATCCAGGGGGCAGAAGAAAAGGCCGCCCGCACTCTGGCGATGAGCTATATGGCTAACCTGATGCGCCAGTTCGATGCCACCCTTTCGACAGAGCAAAGCGTGGCAAAAGTGGCGTCGTTGATCCAAAAAGGGAAAGGCCAGCAGTTTTATCAGCAGGAAGTTGGCGCGGTCCGTTTTGTGGTTTCGGATAATGGCGAAAAAGGCCTGACGTTTGCCGTTGAGCCGGTCAAGCTGGCCCTGGCTGAGCCATGAGATGACGGTTTTTAATGACGAAAAGCAAAGCCTTTATCTTCAATGATCTCTATACTGTTGCACAGGTAATCTGCTTGTTTGGCAGAAATTTTAATCGACATTCGCGTCCCCTTTTGGAGGAAAAAACATGCGACATCCATTAGTGATGGGTAACTGGAAGCTTAACGGTAGCACCCACATGGTTAACGAACTGATTGCTGCTCTGCGCACTGAACTGAGCACGGTCGAAGGTTGTGGCGTTGCGATTGCTCCACCAGAAGTTTACCTGTCACAGGCTAAACACGCTCTGGCTGGCAGCCGCATTGCGTTGGGCGCTCAGAACGTTGACGCTAACCTGTCCGGCGCATTCACCGGTGAAATCTCTGCCGACATGCTGAAAGATATCGGTGCGAAATACATCATCATCGGTCACTCAGAACGCCGCACTTACCACAAAGAAAGCGATGAGTTCATCGCCAAGAAATTCGGCGTGCTGAAAGACGCTGGCCTGATCCCTGTTCTGTGCATCGGCGAAACTGAAGCAGAAAACGAAGCGGGTCAGACTGAAGCCGTTTGCGCTAAACAGCTGGACGCCGTTCTGACCACCCTGGGCGCAAAAGCGTTCGAAGGTGCGGTTATCGCTTACGAACCCGTATGGGCGATCGGTACCGGCAAATCAGCCACGCCTGCCCAGGCTCAGGCTGTACACAAGTTCATCCGTGACCACGTTGCAAAACAAGACGCTGCGATTGCTGAACAAGTGATCATCCAGTACGGCGGTTCTGTTAACGCGGCTAACGCGGCAGAACTGTTCACTCAGCCAGACATCGACGGTGCACTGGTTGGCGGCGCGTCACTGAAAGCAGATGCTTTCGCTGTGATCGTTAAAGCGGCAGCTGAAGCTAAACAAGCGTAAGCCTGTTTCTTTCGCGCACAAAAAACCCCGGCACGCCGGGGTTTTTTATTGCCTGAATTTACTTCTCGGCATTAACGCTTAGAGATTTGGTCGAAAATCCCGTCAGTCGCGAAGTGCTCTTTCTGTGCCTGAGCCCAGGTGCCTGCAACCTGATCAATGGTGAACAGCTTCAGTTTAGGGAATTCAGACGCGAACTTTTTCTCTACTTCAGGATCTCGTGGACGATAATAATTTTCCGCCGCGATAGTTTGGCCTTCCGGTGAATACAGGTATTTCAGATAAGCGTCTGCTACGGTGCGACTGTCACGCTTGTCGACCACTTTGTCCACCACAGAAACTGTCGGTTCAGCCAGGATTGACTCACTCGGTGTCACAATTTCAAACTTGTCTTTGCCGACTTCCTTGGTCGCCAGCAGCGCTTCGTTTTCCCATGCGATCAGCACATCACCGATACCACGCTCAACGAAAGTGTTGGTTGCGCCACGGGCGCCGGAATCCAGCACTTCGACGTTTTTATACAGCGCTTTCACAAAGTCCTGCGCTTTGGCTTTGTCATTATTGTTGTGATGCAGGGCATAACCCCACGCAGCCAGATAGTTCCAGCGTGCGCCGCCTGACGTTTTAGGGTTCGGCGTAATCACTGACACGCCCGGTTTGATCAAATCATTCCAGTCATGAATTTGTTTCGGGTTGCCCTTACGCACCAGGAACACAATGGTGGAGGTGTAAGGTGCGGAGTTATCCGGCAACCGGGTGATCCAGTTCTTGTCGATGCGACCACGCTCAGCAATCGCATCAACATCATAGGCCAGTGCCAGGGTCACAACGTCTGCTTCAATACCATTGATGACCGAAGTGGCCTGCTTGCCCGAGCCGCCATGCGACTGGCGTACTGTGACCGTGTCGCCGGTTTTTCCCAGCCAGTATTTGCTGAAGGCTTTATTGTATTGCTCATAGAATTCGCGGGTTGGATCGTACGACACGTTCAGAATCTGAATGTCTTTGGCAATCGCCCCTGTTGCTACCAGCAGTAAAGCCAGGCCTGCACCCCATTTACGCATCGCACTCTCTCCCAGAAGTAGTTTCTATGAATTTCATTTGTTTGGTCTGATGAAGAGAGCCTGCCAGAGAAAAAGAAAACGAATAAAGAATAAAAGGTTTTTTACTATTACTTTATGGAATAACCAGAAAACAGGTCAAAAAAAACCTCCTGTTAAGGAGGCTCTTTCACACAAGTAAAATTCTGTTTTAGAACAGTTTTTTCGCTGTGTCGTACCAGTCTTCTTTGAATTTACTTTTCTTGTTCTCTGGGGAAATACACACAGAGATTAATTCATGAACCATTTTCTCGTTTTCAACACCGACGCAGAAACCGCCATGGGTGTAGTCACGGCCTTCTTCCAACAGCAGGTCGACGGCATAAGCACCCATGCGGGAAGCCAGGATACGGTCGTAAGCGACTGGCGCACCACCGCGCTGGATGTGGCCCAATACGGTGCCACGCGTTTCACGACAGGTTTCTTTCTCGATGTATTTAGCCAGCTCATCGATATCATCTAACTTTTCAGTGATAGCAACGATGGCGTGCTTTTTACCTTTCGCGATACCGGCTTTAATTTCAGCAACCAGATCATCACGTTTGAATTCAACTTCAGGAATAGCGATAAACTCGCAACCACCGGCAATGGCAGCTGCCAGAGTCAGGTCACCGCAATAACGGCCCATCACTTCCACGATAGAAATACGCTGATGTGAAGAAGAGGTATCACGCAGGCGGTCAATCGCTTCTACCACAGTACCCAGCGCAGTGAAGAAACCGATGGTGTAGTCGGTACCCGCTACGTCGTTATCGATAGTTCCTGGCAGGCCGATGCAACGAATGCCGCCTTCTTTGGTCAGCAGGTCTGCACCTGCGTAGGAGCCATCACCCCCGATCACCACCAGGCCGTCGATACCGCGATCTTTCATATTCTGCAGGGCAACTTTACGCATGTCCGGATCACGGAACTCAGGGAAACGCGCAGAACCCAGGAAAGTACCACCGCGGTTGATCATATCTGACACGCTATAGCGGTCCAGTTTTCTCATGCGGTTTTCATACATGCCGAGGTAGCCATCTTCAATACCGAAAACTTCCAAATCTGCCGATAAAGCCGCACGCACAACGCCACGGATCGCAGCATTCATGCCTGGGGCATCGCCACCGCTTGTCAGTACACCAATTTTTTTGATCATGACTACCTCTGAACTTGTAGATGCAATTTCTTAAGAATTTTGAGCCTGCCTGTTGGGCGAATTTAATTTATGCAGCCAAAGGGCTTATTAGCATTTGAGCCTATAGTATAACAAAACACCGGAGCTGAATTGATTCAAGTCAGCAAGAACTCGCTTACAACGCTCTGTACTTCGCAATTTACTGATTCATACGGCTTTTACAACATATTTCCCGTTCGTTACAGACAGATTTCCAGCTTGTTAATTCAGCTTTATGAGAAAGAGGGCAAACTCAGGACAAAAAAAACCCCACCTTTCGGTGGGGGAAGACAGGGATGGTGTCTATGGCAAGGAAAAACAGGGATCTTACTCGGTCGTGCTGGTACTACTCGTCTTCTGGGCAGAAGAGGGTTGTAAGCCAGATAACTGCATTTGCATTTGTTTAATGCGCTGCTCGTGTTTCTGGTTCAATACGTTTTTTTGCTCAGGCGTCAGCAGATTAAACATCTGATTGCGGATGCGGGCCATTTCAACCTGTCGATCCACCTGCTCCTGAGCCATCAATTCGGCTTGCGCCCGAACAGCCTGCTGATCGAATTTCTCAGCGGTAACCAGTCGGTGCATTGTTTCTAACTGTTCTACATTAATATCAGGCAAATCTTTACGCGCCTGGTGCATGAGGTCACGCATTTGCTGTCGTTGTTGCTCCGTCAGATTTACACCATCAAACATGGTGTTGCGATCCTGAGGCTTCTCCAACATCGTGCTATTATGTTCTGCTGGCATCGCCGACATCGGTTTTGCACCCTCTGCTAAAGCGACACCTGAACCCAGTGTCAGTAGCGTGGCCAAACCCAGTGAAGCTGCCTTAAACATCACACACTCCTAAAGTCTTTATCGCTTATCGCGAATCATTGAAAAGCAGTCTAAACCTGCTGCTGCAAACAAGCGTCAGTGCTTGTAAAAGTACGTAAAGTCATGGAATAGCGGCAATTGATGACGTATTTTGCGTCTAGAGGTAAATACAATGAATAAAATTTTGTTAGTTGATGATGACCGTGAACTGACTTCACTTTTGAAAGAATTGCTCGAAATGGAAGGCTTTAATGTTGTGGTTGCTCACGATGGTGAGCAGGCATTAGAGAAAGTTGATAACACCATCGATCTGCTGTTGCTTGACGTCATGATGCCGAAGAAAAACGGCATTGAAACCCTTAAAGAATTACGCCAGCGCCATCAGACGCCGGTGATTATGTTAACCGCTCGCGGCAGTGAATTAGACCGTGTTCTTGGCCTCGAACTGGGTGCCGATGACTATCTGCCAAAACCGTTTAATGATCGTGAACTGGTTGCCCGCATTCGGGCGATGTTGCGTCGTTCCAACTGGAGTGAACAACAGCAAACCAATGAGAACAACGGTTCCCCTACGCTGGAAGTGGATGGCCTGCAACTTAACCCGGGGCGTCAGGAAGCCAGCTTCGATGGTGAGGCGCTGGACTTAACGGGTACCGAATTTACCCTGTTGTATTTACTGGCAAAACATCTCGGCCAGGTGGTTTCCCGTGAACATCTGAGTCAGGAAGTGTTGGGTAAACGTCTGACGCCGTTTGACCGCGCTATTGACATGCATATCTCGAATTTGCGCCGTAAATTGCCCGACCGTCAGGACGGACATCCGTGGTTTAAAACCTTGCGCGGACGCGGCTATCTGATGGTTTCTGCTTCATGATAAACAGCCTTACGGCACGCATTTTTGCCATTTTCTGGTTCACATTAGCCCTGGTGTTAATGTTGGTACTGATGGTGCCGAAACTCGATTCACGCCAGATAACGCCGTTGCTCGATAACGAACAACGGCAAGGCCTGATGATTGAACAACACGTCGAAGCTGAGCTGGTGAACGATCCGGCAAATGATTTGATGTGGTGGCGCAGATTGTTTCGCGCAATTGATAAGTGGGCTCCGCCCGGCCAGCGTTTACTGCTGGTCACCAGCGAAGGTCGTGTGATAGGCGCACAACGCAATGAAATGCAGATTGTGCGTAACTTTATCGGTCAGTCTGATAACTCAGATCGTCCGAAAAAGAAAAAATACGGTCGTGTTGAAATGGTTGGCCCGTTCTCAGTTCGGGACGGCGAAGACAATTACCAGCTCTATCTGATGCGCCCGGCCAGCAGTTCTCAGTCTGATTTCATCAACCTGATGTTCGACCGCCCACTGTTGCTGCTCATCGTGACCATGCTGATAAGCGCCCCGCTGCTGCTTTGGCTGGCGTGGAGTCTGGCAAAACCGGCACGTAAGCTGAAAAATGCGGCAGACGACGTGGCGCGGGGAAATCTGAAACAGCATCCGGAGCTTGAAGCCGGACCGCAGGAATTCCTCGCTACCGGCGCCAGCTTTAATCAGATGGTGAGTGCACTCGAACGCATGGTGACGGCACAGCAACGCCTGATTTCGGACATCTCGCATGAGCTGCGAACACCTCTGACGCGTCTGCAACTGGCTACTGCACTGATGCGCCGTCGTCACGGTGAAGGTAAAGAGCTGCAACGTATCGAAAACGAAGCCCAGCGTCTTGATAGCATGATCAATGACTTACTGGTGCTTTCACGCAGTCAGCATAAGAATGAGTTGTCCCGTGAAACACTGAAAGCCAATGAGTTGTGGGCTGGCGTGATTGACGATGCGCAGTTTGAAGCCGAGCAAATGGGCAAAACGCTGGAGGTAACGTCACCTCCGGGTCCGTGGAAACTCATCGGTAATGCGGCTGCTCTCGACAGTGCACTGGAGAATATCGTGCGTAACGCCCTGCGTTATTCACATCACCATATCGCACTGAATTTCGCCCACGACAGTGACGGGATCACCATTACCGTAGACGATGATGGTCCTGGCGTCAGTGAAACCGACCGTGAACAGATTTTCCGTCCGTTCTATCGCACTGATGAAGCGCGCGATCGCGAGTCTGGCGGTACCGGGCTTGGCCTGGCTATCGTCGATACGGCCGTTCAGCAGCACCGTGGTAAGGTCAGGGCGGAAGACAGCCCGTTGGGTGGCCTGAGACTGATTATCTGGCTGCCACTGCACCAGCGTTAAGTTTCTGCTATTCTGCGTCCCTCTATCAGGGGGACGCATGCTTAACATCGTTTTATTTGAACCAGAAATCCCGCCAAATACCGGCAACATTATCCGCCTTTGTGCCAATACCGGCTGTCAGCTTCATCTCATCGAACCCCTGGGTTTCGGCTGGGACGATAAGCGTCTGCGCCGTGCCGGGCTGGATTACCATGAATTCGCCAATATCAAACATCATGCGAATTACGACGCCTTCCTCAGCAGCGAAAATCCACAACGCCTGTTTGCACTGACCACCAAAGGTACGCCCGCGCACAGCGCCGTCAGCTATCAGGACAATGATTTTTTGGTGTTCGGCCCCGAAACCCGCGGCCTTCCGGCATATATCTTAGATAACCTGCCCGCCCGACATAAAATCCGCATTCCAATGCTGGCAGAAAGCCGCAGCATGAATCTGTCGAATGCCGTTTCGGTGGTGGTGTATGAAGCGTGGCGCCAGCTGGGATACCCTGGCGCATTACTGAAGGAATAACGGGGCAGCAAGAGAAGAGAATGGCATGCAGAGGCATGCCATCAAAGTGTCAAATCCCATCTCCGAATTCGAAACCCTGCACAATACCGTTAAAGTGCTGATCCATATCCATTGAAGGGCGTTCGCTCTCCGGCCTGCCGACGATGCGTGCCGGCACACCTGCAGCGGTGGTGTGTGCGGGTACTGACTGCAATACCACTGACCCCGCACCGATTTTTGCACCCACGCCAACTTCAATGTTACCGAGAATTTTCGCGCCTGCGCCAATCATCACACCTTCACGAATTTTCGGGTGGCGGTCGCCGCAAGTTTTACCGGTACCGCCGAGTGTGACCGATTGCAGAATCGAAACGTCATTTTCTACCACGGCAGTTTCACCAATCACAATCCCGGTGGCATGGTCGAGCATGATGCCGCAACCAATGCGTGCCGCCGGGTGGATATCCACGCCAAAGGAAACGGAAATTTGATTCTGGAAATATATCGCCAGCGCTTTGCGGTCCTGCTTCCACAGCCAGTTGCCGATGCGATAGGCCTGCAACGCATGGAACCCTTTCAGGTAAAGCAGCGGGGTGGAATATTTGTCGACGGCGGCATCGCGCTGATGCACCGCCAGGATGTCGCGCGCGGCTGAAAGGATCATTTGTTCATCGTTGCGATAGGCTTCTTCGACAACTTCACGGATCGCCATCGCAGGCATGATCGGGTTACCCAGCTTGTTGGCAAGGATGTAGCTCAGCGCGCCGCCCAAGGTTTCATGCTTAAGTAACGTCGCGTGGAAGAAGCTCGCCAGCATAGGTTCACACTCAGCCAGTGCTCGCGCCTCTGATTTAATGTTATTCCAGACCAGCTCTAATTCTTCTAACGACATCACTGTTCCTTACGACTTTGCAAGTTCGGATAATAAAAAGCCGCCCTGTCGGGAACACCAACAAGGTGGCTATTCTTCTCATTCGCCTGTCAGTGGCTGTGTTTTTCGTCCTTGCTCGCACGGGCAAGTAAACTGATTGCGGCCTCACGGGCATCTTTACCGCAGTAAAGCACCTGATAAATCTGTTCCGTGATCGGCATTTCAACGTTATTACGCTGCGCCAGAGCCCGTACTTCTTTGGTATTGCGGTAACCTTCAACAACCTGGCCGATGGTGTCCTGAGCGGTCTGAACATCCTTGCCTTGCCCCAGCATAATGCCGAAACGGCGGTTGCGGGACTGATTGTCTGTGCAGGTTAACACCAAATCACCTAAACCTGCCATGCCCATAAAGGTGGCAGGATCGGCGCCTAAAGCGGAACCTAAACGCGTCATTTCCGCCAGACCACGGGTGATTAACGCCGTTCTGGCATTGGCACCAAAGCCAATACCGTCAGACATCCCGGCTCCGATGGCAATCACGTTTTTAATCGCCCCGCCCAGCTGCACACCGATAAAATCAGGGTTGCTGTAGACACGGAAGCTTTTGCCGCAATGCAGCAACTGCTGTAAATCTTCGGCAAAACTGGCATCGGTCGCCGCCAGAGAAATTGCCGTTGGCATACCCGCCGCCAGTTCTTTGGCGAAGGTTGGGCCAGAGACAACCGCTAACGGAATAGCATCACCCAGCTCTTCACGCGCGACATCCTGCAACAACCGTCCGGTTTCTGCTTCAAGACCTTTCGTCGCCCACACGACTCGCGCATCAGGGCGCAGATGTGGTTTCAGCTGACGCAGCACATCACCAAACACATGGCTCGGCACAACAACCAGCACATTACGGCTGGCCGCTAACGCGACGGACAGATCAGTCTCAAGCAGTAAATTGTCAGGGAAAGGGACATCAGGAAGGAATTCCTGATTACAACGGGCACGTTGTAAGGCGTTGATGTGGTCGGGATTGTGTCCCCACAGCACAACGGGATGGCCATTTCTGGCAAGAGTAATTGCTAAAGCGGTGCCGTACGATCCGGCACCGATTACAGTCATTGACGCATTGACGGTTTTCATCAGGCATCCTGATGTGGTTCAGCACCTTCGGTTTCAGCTTGCTGTTGCAGATAGTTCATGAACAGCGCGTCGAAGTTAACAGGTGCCAGATTCAGTTGCGGGAAGGTACCGCGGGAAACCAGGCTGGTGATGCACTCACGGGCATACGGGAACAGGATGTTCGGGCAATATGCGCCCAGGCAATGTGCCATCTGGTTGCCATCAATACCGGAGATGCTGAAGATACCGCCTTGCTGAACTTCGCACAGGAACGCCGTTTCGTCGCCCAGTGAAGAAGTTACTGTTACACGCAATACCACTTCGTACACGCCTTCAGCCAGCTGGCTGGATGCGGTATCAAGATCCAGTTTCACTTCTGGTTGCCAGTCTTGCTGGAAAACCTGAGGTGCATTTGGCGCTTCGAAAGAGATGTCTTTGGTGTAAATACGTTGGATCTGGAAAGCCATCTCGGTGTTGTTTTGTTCTGACATGTGAGTAGTACCCTTGAGTTAATAGTCCTTTTAAACACTTAACGAAAATACGCTGCCGCCAAATTAACCCAGCAACGGGTCAAGGCCACCGCGTGCATCAAGTGCATGTAAATCATCGCAACCGCCAACGTGCTGTCCATCGATAAAAATCTGAGGAACGGTGGAACGACCGCTACGGGCGATCATTTTTTCACGTTTATCTGCATCGCCATCAATGGCAATTTCATCGAATGAAGCGCCCTTGCTGTTCAGCAAAGCTTTCGCACGATGGCAATAAGGACAGGTTGCCTTGGTGTAGATTTCAATTTTAGCCATGTGTTCCACCTCTAAGTCGTAGATTTTAATGCCGTTGCGATTGGGCTGAGATCTTACTTACCGCGCGCCAGTGGCAGGTTTTCACCGCTCCAGCCGCTGATGCCTTCTTTCAACGTGAACACACGCTCAAAACCGGCGGCGATCAGGCCTTCAGCTGCAGTACGGGAAGTCTGGCCCGTTGCACATACCACGATGACCGGCTGTGCTTTGTGTTTTGTCAGCTCACCCAGATTGTTGCTTTTAATGTCTGTGGTCAGCACATTTAAAGAGGTGGCGATGTGGCCTTTGCGGAACTCTTCACGCGTACGCACATCGACAACGACGGCATCTTCTTTGTTGATCAGGCGGGTTGCTTCACCACGGGTGATCTCTTTCACTTTAGAAAAACGTGTTTTAAAGGTGGTCACAATTACTGCAATCAGTAACGCAACCCACGCCAGGCTGAGAACCGGATGCGCACTGATGAATGGCATAATATCTTGCATGGGGTGTAGCAACTCCCGTCAGTTGGGGGAAAATTCAAGGCTTCAGAGTATACCTGCGCGTCGGAGCAAATACAGCCAGTATGCGCGGGCTAATGCCACAATCTGCGGCACATCCCGAGAAATTAGCACGCCTTTATGGCGAAAGTTAACCCTCACCTCACCCCATCTTTGATCTCTCACGGCTATTCACCTTTCCCGCTGAGGTAAAATCAGCCCGCGTAAATGTCCATAGCCGCGCCCGTTTCCCCTGTTGAGCCGGCGAGGCTATTGAGCATTTCATCTTTCAAACTGAGGTCAATTGACATGTCGAGCAACAAAAAACCGATGGTTCTGGTGATTCTTGATGGTTACGGCCATCGTGAAGAGCAACAAGACAACGCCATTCTGAATGCCAAAACACCGGTGATGGATTCTCTGTGGGCGACCCAGCCTCATACACTGATCGCCGCCTCCGGCCTGGACGTTGGCCTGCCTGACGGCCAGATGGGTAATTCTGAAGTCGGCCATGTCAATTTAGGCGCGGGTCGCATTGTGTATCAGGACCTGACCCGCCTTGATAAAGAGATCAAAGAAGGCGATTTCTTTAATAATAGCGTACTGACTGCCGCTGTTGATCGCGCCGTCAGCGCGGGCAAAGCTGTCCACATCATGGGTCTGCTGTCTGCAGGCGGCGTGCACAGCCATGAAGACCACATCATGGCGATGATTGAACTGGCAAACCGTCGCGGCGCAAAAGCGATTTATCTGCATGCATTCCTCGATGGCCGTGATACACCGCCGCGCAGCGCAGAATCCGCTTTAAAACGCTTCTCTAAAAAATTCGCTGAAATCGGCACTGGCCGTATCGCCTCCCTTATTGGCCGTTACTACGCCATGGATCGTGATAACCGCTGGGATCGCGTACAACTGGCCTATGACCTGATGACACAGGCAAGCGGCGCGTTCACCGCCGATACCGCGTTAGCAGGCCTGCAAGCTGCGTATGCCCGCGATGAAAATGATGAATTCGTGAAACCTACCGTCCTGCAAACAGCCGGTGAAGAAACCGCAGCCATCAACGATGGCGATGCGATGATCTTCATGAACTTCCGTGCTGACCGTGCACGTGAAATTACCCGCGCCTTTATCAGCCCGGACTTCGACGGTTTTACCCGCGAAAAAGTGATTAACTTCGGCGATTTCGTGATGCTGACCGAATATGCCGCTGACATTGATGCTGCCTGCGCCTACCCACCAGCGTCGTTGAAAAACACCCTGGGCGAATGGCTGATGGCGCATGACAAAACGCAACTGCGCATCTCCGAAACCGAAAAATATGCCCACGTCACCTTCTTCTTTAATGGCGGGATGGAAGATGCGTTTACGGGCGAAGATCGTATTCTGGTGAAATCACCGAACGTCGCCACGTATGATTTACAACCGGAAATGAGCTCTGCTGAACTGACAGACAAACTGCTCGGCGCCATCGCCAGCGGTAAGTACGACGCCATTATTTGTAACTACCCGAATGGCGATATGGTCGGCCATACCGGTGTATATGAGGCCGCAGTCAATGCCGTGGAAACGCTGGATAAATGCGTCGCGCAGGTTGTTGATGCAGTGAAAGCCGTCGGCGGCCAATTGCTGATCACCGCTGACCACGGTAACGCAGAGCAAATGCGTGATCCCGCGACCGGTCAGGCGCACACCGCGCACACCAGCCTGCCGGTTCCACTGATTTATGTGGGTGGCAACGCAGTGGCAGTGGAAGGCGGTAAACTGTCTGATATCGCACCGACCATGCTCTCACTGATGGGAATGGACATTCCGCCAGAAATGAGCGGCAAACCGCTGTTTATCGCGCGTTAATTTCCGAAAAAACGCTGAAACACAGGCGTATCAGCTCAGGCTGGTACGCCTTTTTTGTTTGTGCATCAGCCGGTTGATTAGTGTTACGATACGGCCAGGGACAGCCATATTGTCTATCATCCACGGTCGACAAGCGGAAAAAAGTTTGAGCAAATTCATTCATTTCAGCCTGATGAGAAATCGCCTTTCCGCTTCGGACAAGGGCGCATCCGCCTTCCCATCTTCAGCCTTATTACTCTGTGCCTCATTACTGACGCTTTCCCTGAATGCCCACGCTGATGACAATAAAGATCAGCTCAAAACCATTCAGCAAAACATCGCAGAAAAAGAAAAAAGCGTTAAGCAGCAGAAACTGCAACGCGGCACGTTGCTGCAACAATTGCAGGCGCAGGAAAAAACCATTGCTTCAGCCAGCAGCGAACTTCGCGGCACGCAATCCACGCTAACCACGCTCGGTAAAGAGATCTCCGGGCTGACGGCGTCTATCGACAAGTTGCAGAAACAGCAAAAAACCCAGGAAGCCATCCTCGCCAAACAGCTCGATTCCGCTTTTCGTGTGGGCCAGCATAAAGGTCTGCAACTCCTACTCAGTAGTGAAGAAAGCGAACGCAGCGAGCGGATCCTGGCGTATTTCGGCTACCTGAACGAAGCCCGGCAGAAGAGCATCGAAGAACTGAAACAAACGCGCACCACCCTTGGAGAACAGCGGGTTTCTCTGCAATCCAAACAAACCCAACAGAAAAGCCTGTTAGGCGAGCAGCAAACCCAGCAGCAAAAGCTGGAGCAAGCTCGCTTAGCACGTAAGAAAACGCTGACGGCGCTGGAATCCTCTTTGCAAAAAGATGAACAGAGCCTGACTGAGCTGCGCGCCAACGAATCCAGTCTGCAAAACAAAATTGCCGCCGCTGAACGTGCGGCAAAAGCCCGTGCAGAAAAAGAAGCACGTGAGGCCGCGGCGGTCAGGGCCAAAGAGCAGCAGGCGAAGAAAAAAGGGTCAACCTATAAACCTACCCAAAGCGAGCAATCACTCATGGCGCGTACGGGCGGGTTGGGCAGGCCATCAGGCCAGAATATGTGGCCAGTGAATGGTTCGTTGATACACCGTTTCGGCGAACAGTTACAGGGTGAACTACGCTGGAAAGGCATCGTGATTTCAGCGCGTGAAGGCAGTGATGTCCGGGCGATCGCTGAAGGCCGCGTCATTCTGGCAGACTGGTTACAAGGCTATGGTCTGGTTGTGGTCATTGATCACGGCAGGGGCGATATGAGTTTGTACGGATACAACCAGGATGCGCTGGTCAGCGTAGGCGACCAGGTGAAAACCGGTCAGGCTATTGCCAAAGTAGGGAACAGCGGCGGACAAGGCCAGCCATCGCTGTATTTTGAAATTCGTCGTCAGGGCCAGGCCGTTAATCCACAGCCGTGGTTGGGAAGATAGCATTGCGATACAAAAAGTCCGTTTTAGTTGCCCTCTGTGGTACTGCGTTATTCGTTTGTCAGGTTCAGGCAGCGAAATTATCCATCCTGATCGATGACTTTGGTTATCGTCAGCATGAGGAAAACCAGGTACTTCAGATGCCAAAAGCGGTATCCGTCGCCATTTTCCCCAATGCCCCTGATTCGCAAATGATGATGAACAAAGCCCATCAGCAGGGACGTGAGATCCTCATTCACCTGCCGATGGCGCCGCTCAGTAAGCAACCGCTGGAAAAGGATACCCTCACGCCGTCAATGAGCGCGGCTGAGGTCAAACGTATCGTTGATCAGGCCATCCGCAATATTCCCTACGCCATCGGCATCAATAACCATATGGGCAGCGCGATGACCTCAAGCCGCAGCGGCATGGACAATGTCATGCAGGCGATGAACGCCCACAATCTGTTTTTTCTCGACAGCATGACTATCGGCAATACCCAGTCGGTCAATGCGGCTCAGGGAACGCGCGTGAAAGTCATCAAGCGCAATGTCTTTCTGGATGATGTGCAAAATGAGGGCGAGATCCGCCGTCAGTTTGAACGCGCCATTCAGCTGGCACGTAAGAATGGCTATGCGATTGCCATCGGGCATCCGCATCCGGCGACAGTAAAAGTGCTGCAACAAATGCTGCCGAATTTGCCTTCCGATATTGTTCTGGTACGGCCAAGTGAGTTACTTAACGAGCCGGTACGCAGCTCATCATCAGCGGGTAAACCGCCGAAATCGACATCGGTAAAATCCACGAGCAAAGGCATCAGCGTGTGCCGTGTGAAACAGCCTGCTCCGCAGATTTACGCAGACACGATGTTTAAAGTTATCGGTGAAAGCCTGGCAACATTACCGGCTGTCGTATTCGTTGAACGTCAGTATCATATTTTGACCACGTCTGTGGGATCGGCACCGGTTGAGCCGCATGCCGACACCACACCCGAGGCGAAGAAATAAAACACGTACGCAACGTATTGATAAGCAAGCTCATAGCGCCTAAAAGCAAATAGGTAGAGCTTAAAGAATTTGCCCCTTATAATGGGCGCTGCATGTTTTTGGATTCAGACTGCGCAGGGGCGCTCATAAATGGGACAAGATCGATCTAAAATTCTGCTGCTCGACAGCGGCAAAGAATGGGGAGGTGGCACTAACAGTATGTTAGAGCTGCTGAAAAGAATCGATCGGGAAAAATTTGAAATCAGCTGCTGCTTTTATAACGATTACGCGCGTGATAATGGGGAAACCATCAGCCAGATCCTGAACTCGCTGAATATTCCGGTCTTCTTCATTCCGCAGGTTAAGCAACCTGCATGGGCAAAAATCAGTAAAGAAGTGCTGCGTACCCTGTTTTTCTTCAGCAGTGCCCTGCGCCAGAAAGCCATTTACTCCATCGATAAAATCTGGCGCATCAATCCCAATATCCGCAAAATCCACTCCCTGCTGGAGCTTGGACAGTTCGACATTTTATATATGAATAATCAGCCCAGCTCTAACGTTGAAGGCTATTATTCCACCGCCGGTTTACCGACAGAAATTGTGCAGCATTGCCGCATTGAGCCGGTCCTTAACCGCGATGTCGTGCGGATTGTGAATAAGTTCTGCCACAGCATTATTTCTGTGTCCCAGGGCGTTCAGGAACAATTGCTTAAGCGCGGCGTGCGCAGCGAATTATGTTTCACCGTTTTCAACGGCATTGATATTAATCAGCCGCTGCCTGATGGCAAAAATATTCGCCGGGAGCTGGATGCTAAAGACGATACCTTCATCTTTGGCAGCATCGGCTCTCTGATCAACCGCAAAGCCCATCACTTCACCTTGCTGGCGCTGGATAAATTCAACCGCGCCTTTCCTGAAGCAAAATGGAAGATGGTTTTTGTAGGCGAAGGCCCAAATTTGCGTCGCTTAATCCAGCAGGCTGCCAGCCTGAATATGATGGATAAAGTGGTATTCACCGGCTTTCAAAATAATGCGCTGGAATATCTTTCCGCTTTCGATGCCTTTATCCTGGGATCGAAAAGTGAGGGCCTGCCGCGTGTTGTTCTGGAATCTATGTTATTGAAAACCCCAGTGATTGGTTCCAATGTCACCGGCACGGCCGAGCTTGTGAAGAATACTGAAACGGGCATGTTGTTCGAGTACGGCGACGTTGAGATGCTGTTTAACCATATGAAAACGCTGTATCTCAATGAGCATCTCCGCCACGAGATCGCGCAGCGGGCGAACCTTAATGTTCGCGATAAATTTGCCATTGAGAAGTATGTCTCTGGCGTAGAAACCGTTTTAAGCAGTGTCAAAAAGAAACAAGGCTGAACATGTTCAAATTTCTGAATTCAAAATATCGTCATATTCTTTCGCGTCACAATCTGCCTTACGCGCAGACGCTGACTGCCGGTATGCCAAAGAACAGCGTGACGTCTGTGGTGATCCCTTCCACGGGCGCTGACTATATTGAAGAAGCCTGTTTGTGCGCCGAGTTTGCCGACAAATTTGCCACTGAGTTACAGGAAATCGTCATTGTTACCGATCAGGACGCCAGCCAGTTCAGAACGCTGCCAGAGAAAGTCCGTATTGTGACGCTCAGTCCTGAAACAAAATCCGGCGACTATCGCTATAAGCAAATTTACCTGAGCCGGTTGATCAAACTGATGGCGCCCTTGCAGGCCAGAACTGACGGTATTTTGATGATCGATTCAGATTTGAATCTCCTGAAAATGCCGGAAATTCAGTTGCATGAAAATCACATTTATTCGAGTTTCCGTCAGGGCAAAATGATCGCAAAACTCGACGGTTGCGATCCGGCCAGCATTCCGGCTTATTACAAAGACAGCGTGCGACCTTACATCGTTGACCACGTTAACGGGGCATTCTTGGCGGCAACGCGCAAAACCTGGGAACGCCTGTGCCCGCTGTGGATTATGTTTTTCCGCGATACCTGGAATATTCTGCCTGATAACCAGCCACCCACGGATCAACTGCCGCTCGCTGCCATGCTCGATACGCTGGACATCCAAAGCGTCAATTTAGGCGACTGGATGAACTGGCCGGTGTCGAAGAAAATTGGTGGCACGCCGTCAGTCATTCCAAAAGAAGTGATTGGCGCGCACGGGGGTTTCCCGCTGTCTGAATGGCAGAAATATCTGGCCTCGCCGGATAATGAGTTGCTGTTTAAAGGGCAGGATTACACCCGCAAAGTGCGCTACCTCACCGATGCCGAGAAGCAAGCGGCAGATCCCACGCTGTAGAATGTATTGTGGTACGAAAATAAAAGGCCCGCTGATTTTGCGGGCCTTTGTCATTGAAGCGTTGTGTTACCAGTCGAGAATAACTTTGCCTGAATGCCCTGAACGCATGGCATCGAAGCCTTTCTGGAAGTCATTAATGGGGAAATGATGGGTAATCAGCGGTGTGAGATCTAAACCAGACTGGATCAGCGCCGCCATTTTGTACCAGGTTTCGAACATCTCACGCCCGTAAATCCCTTTGATAAACAGACCTTTGAAGATTACCTGATTCCAGTCGATCGCCATTTCGGTCGAAGGAATGCCCAGCATCGCAATCCGGCCGCCGTGATTCATCGCGCTGAGCATGCTGCGAAATGCAGCCGGCGCACCGGACATTTCCAGACCGACGTCAAACCCTTCCGTCATTCCCAGCTCTTCCATCACTTCAGGCAGGCTTTGCTGGCTGACATTCACCGCACGGGTGACGCCCATTTTTCGCGCCAGCTCCAGCCGGTATTCGTTCATATCCGTGATGACCACGTGGCGCGCACCGACGTGCTTGCAGATGGCCGCCGCCATGATACCGATCGGCCCGGCACCACTGATCAGTACATCTTCACCCACCAGATCAAACGACAGTGCGGTATGCACCGCATTGCCCAGCGGGTCGAAAATAGCGGCCAGATCATCAGAAATGTTATCCGGAATTTTAAAAGCATTGAACGCGGGCAACACCAGATATTCAGCAAACGCACCAGGCCGGTTAACGCCGACGCCCTGCGCATTTCGGCACAAATGCGTGCGGCCACCGCGACAATTGCGGCAATGCCCGCAGGTGATATGCCCTTCGCCGGAAACACGGTCGCCGAGACTAAAGCCTTTAACTTCCTGCCCGATCCCGACCACTTCACCGACGTACTCATGGCCGACCACCATCGGCACCGGAATGGTTTTTTGTGACCATGCATCCCAGTTGTAGATATGCACATCGGTGCCACAGATCGCCGTTTTGCGGATTTTAATCAGCAAATCGTTATGGCCCATTTCCGGCACCGGCGCATCGGTCATCCAGATGCCTTCTTCACGTTTCAGTTTCGCTAACGCTTTCATGGACATTCCTCAGGCGATCACGCCAAGTTTTTTACCGATACGGATGAAAGCGTCAACGGCCTGTTCGATCTGTTCAGTCGTATGGGCGGCTGACATTTGGGTGCGGATCCGCGCCTGCCCCTGAGGCACAACCGGGTAGAAGAACCCGGTCACGTAAATCCCTTCCTGCTGAAGTTGGGCAGCAAAATCCTGCGCCAGCCGTGCCTCGCCCAGCATCACCGGAATGATGGCGTGATCGGCACCTGCCAGGGTAAACCCCGCCGCCGTCATTTTTTTGCGGAACAGTTTGGAATTGGAGAGCAGCTTCTCGCGCAGCTCACTGCCGGCTTCGAGCATGGATAACACTTTTATCGAGGCAGCAACGATCGAAGGGGCCAGCGAATTCGAGAACAGATAAGGTCGCGAGCGCTGGCGCAGCCAGTCGATGACCTCCTGTCGTGCGGCGGTATATCCACCCGATGCCCCACCCAGCGCTTTGCCGAGCGTACCGGTGATAATATCAACGCGGCCCATCACATCGCAGTATTCATGCGTTCCGCGCCCTTCTGCACCGACAAAACCGACCGCATGGGAATCATCGACCATCACCAGCGCATCAAAACGCTCCGCCAGATCGCACACGCCTTTCAGGTTGGCGATCACCCCATCCATCGAAAATACACCGTCGGTCGCGACCAGAATATGGCGCGCACCGTCGTCTTTTGCCTGCTGTAAACGGGCTTCCAGCTCGGCCATATTGTTGTTGGCGTAACGATAGCGTTTCGCTTTGCATAACCGTACACCGTCAATAATGGAGGCATGGTTGAGTGCGTCCGAAATAATCGCGTCTTCTTCTCCCAGGAGGGTTTCGAACAGGCCGCCGTTTGCATCGAAACAGGAGGAATAGAGAATGGCATCGTCCATACCCAGAAAATCTGCCAGACGATGTTCGAGCTCTTTATGGGTATCTTGTGTGCCGCAAATAAAACGCACCGAAGCCATGCCGAAACCGTGGCTGTCAAGACCGGCCTTGGCGGCCCGGATTAATTCAGGATGGTTCGCCAGCCCGAGATAGTTATTGGCGCAAAAATTAATGACCGGCTTTCCACCCGCGACCGAAACTTCGGGCTGCTGCGGAGTGGTCAGAATACGCTCTTCTTTAAACAGCCCTTCAACCCGCGCCTGATCGAGCTGATCTTCCAACTGGCGATAAAACGAAACAGACATACAGTATTCTCCTGAAATGACTCATTCACGGAATACATTACTAATCTGCATATGAAATAACGATGAAAACGCTCACAAAATCTTCATTTTGCAGCATACTTCACGCCTTACGCTCTGAAACATAAGAATGCGTGATATCGGACACCTTCCCAATGTGAGCTTGATAATGAAGTGTTATGATATTGCCAACTGTATAAATCACGCATGGTGCGTGATTTTAAAATGATTAAAGGTGAGTCCCATGATAATCGTCACTGGCGGCGCTGGTTTTATCGGCAGCAATATTATTAAATCGCTCAATGATATGGGATACCGCGATATTTTAGTGGTCGATAACCTGAAAGACGGTACCAAGTTCGTCAATCTGGTTGATCTGGATATTGCGGATTACTGCGACAAAGAAGATTTCATTGCCAGCATCGTCGCGGGTGATGATCTGGGTGATATCGACGCGATCTTCCATGAAGGCGCCTGCTCTTCCACCACCGAGTGGGACGGCAAATACATGATGGATAACAACTATCAGTATTCGAAAGATATCCTGCACTTCTGTCTGGACCGGAGCATTCCCTTCCTTTATGCCTCTTCCGCCGCCACTTACGGCAGCCAGAGCACCAGCTTTGTGGAAGAGCGTCAGTACGAGCAACCGCTGAACGTTTACGGCTACTCCAAATTCCTGTTTGACCAGTATGTTCGCGAAATTCTGCCGCATGCTGAATCGCAAATCTGTGGTTTCCGTTACTTCAACGTGTATGGCCCGCGTGAAGGCCATAAAGGCAGCATGGCCAGCGTTGCGTTCCATCTGAACAACCAAATCAACGCCGGTGAGAATCCAAAATTATTCTCCGGCAGCGAAGGCTTCAAACGCGATTTCATCTATGTCGGTGACGTGGCCGCAGTAAACCTGTGGTTCTGGCAGAACGGCGTATCCGGTATTTTCAACTGCGGGACTGGCCGTTCAGAATCTTTCCAGGCCGTGGCAGATGCCGTGGTGGCTTACCACAAGTCGGGCGATATCGAATACATTCCGTTCCCGGAAAAACTGAAAGGTCGTTATCAGTCCTTCACTCAGGCTGATATGACGGCTCTGCGTAAAGCAGGCTACGACAAACCGTTTAAAACGGTTGCCGAAGGTGTGACGGAATACATGAGCTGGCTCAACCGCACAGTCTAAGAACCGCACATTGAGGAATGGATTAACGGTATGAAAATACTGGTAATTGGGCCGTCATGGGTCGGTGACATGATGATGTCACAAAGTCTTTACCGCACCCTGAAACTGGCGCACCCGGATGCACAAATTGACGTGATGGCGCCTGCATGGTGCCGTCCGCTGCTCGACAGGATGCCAGAAGTGAATCGGGCATTGTCGATGCCGTTGGGTCATGGCGCTCTGGAACTGGGTGAGCGCCGCCGTCTGGGCCTTTCTCTGCGCAAAGAACAGTATCAACGCGCATACGTTTTACCCAACTCGTTTAAATCGGCGCTGGTTCCCTTTTTTGCGCGCATTCCTCAACGTACAGGCTGGCGCGGTGAAATGCGCTATGGTCTGCTGAATGACGTGCGCGTTCTGGATAAAGCAGCCTTTCCGCTGATGGTTCAGCGCTATGCCGCGCTGGCTTACGATGCTCCACGCATTAAAACAGCCGCCGATCTTCCGCAGCCCATTTTGTGGCCGAAATTGCAGGTTAGCGAAGCTGAAATCGCCGCCGTCACCGCCTCGTTCAATGTCGATAACGCCCGCCCGCTGATTGGATTCTGTCCAGGCGCGGAGTTTGGCCCGGCAAAACGCTGGCCGCATTATCATTATGCCGCGCTGGCGGAAAAGTTGATCCACGAAGGTAATCAGGTGGTGCTGTTTGGCTCGGCGAAAGACCACCCTGCCGGAGAACAAATCCGCCTTGCTCTGTCTGAGAGTGCGCAGCCTTTCTGCCTCAATCTCGCGGGAAAAACATCTCTGGATCAGGCCGTCGTCATGATTTCTGCCTGTCACGCCGTAGTCAGTAATGACTCCGGTCTGATGCACGTCGCGGCTGCGCTGGATAAACCGCTGGTGGCGCTCTACGGGCCAAGCAGCCCTGATTTCACGCCGCCTCTCAGCCGTCAGGCAAAAGTTATCCGTTTGATCACCGGCTATCATAAAGTCCGTAAAGGCGATGCTGAAGAAGGTTATCACCAGAGCCTGATTGATATTCAACCAGAGCAGGTTTATCAGGAATTAAATCAGTTACTGTGCACAAGGAAGGAGCAGTAATGCGGGTTCTCATCGTCAAAACCTCGTCAATGGGCGACGTATTGCACACGCTTCCTGCGTTAACGGATGCCATGAGGGCTATTCCTGGGATCCGCTTTGACTGGGTCGTGGAAGAGGGATTTGCACAGATCCCTGGCTGGCACCCTGCCGTAGACCGGGTGATCCCGGTCGCCATAAGACGCTGGCGTAAAAACTGGTTCGGTTCTGAAACCCGTCAGCAGCGCTGTGATTTCAAACGTGAAGTGCAGTCTCAGACCTATGACGCCGTGATCGACGCACAGGGCCTGATGAAAAGCGCGGCATTGGTCACCCGTGTCGCTAAAGGCGAAAAACACGGTCAGGACTGTAAAAGTGCCCGTGAACCTTTTGCCAGCTGGTTCTACAACCATCGCCATGAAATCGATAAAAAACAGCATGCGGTAGAACGTACCCGGGAGCTATTTGCAAAAAGTCTGGGCTATGAAAAACCTGCGACTCAGGGTGATTACGCCATTGCAGCACGATTCCTGTCACACCTTCCCGCCGATGCGCACGAGTATTTGGTGTTTCTCCATGCAACAACCCGCGCGGACAAACACTGGCCAGAATCACACTGGCGTAAACTGATTGAACTGCTGAGCGCGCAACACATCCGCATCAAGCTTCCCTGGGGAGCAGAGCACGAATATCAAAGAGCATTACGTCTGGCAGAGGGCTTTCCTGATGTCGAGGTTTTACCAAAACTGAGCCTGGAAAATGTGGCGGAGGTTTTAGCCGGTGCCAAAGCAGTCGTGTCTGTCGATACCGGGTTGAGCCATCTGACGGCTGCACTTGATCGGCCTAATATCACGCTCTACGGACCGACGGATCCGGGATTGATCGGCGGCTACGGGCAGAATCAGTTCATTCTCAAAGCACAGAACAATTCGCTGGAAAACCTGACGGCCGAGCGCGTATTTAAGCAACTGAATGAGATGATCTCCGCGGAAAAGGAAGCGAGCAAAGTATGAGCTACGTGATAATTTTTATCTTGCTGTGGCCATTCAAAATGCTAATGAAACCTTTTCATCGAAGCACTGGCCGCAATCTGGTTATCCAAACCGCCAAGATCGGGGATTTCGTTAATATCACCCCGCTGCTGAAGCATTTAAAAAAATCTGACGTGCTGATCAGTAAAACGGTGTTACCGCTTGCCGCGCACGATACGACGATTGAATCCATTTATCTGATTGAAGATTATAAAAAATCTTTATTCTCCAAGATCCGTCTGGCGTTTCATTTTCTGAATCGCTATGACCGCGTTTTTTTACTCCAGCCAAACAGCGTGAATGCTTTTTATGCCGCCTTCTGCAATGCCAGTTATAAAGCGTTTCTGATTGCCTACACCCGTAAGTGGTACCACGGCATTTTTTATCAGACGGCAGATGTGGTCAGGGTGCACCGAAAAACCGACTTCACTCTGGAAAGCTATCTGAAGCTGGCAGATCCTGTTCTCACCGCTGAAAGTTATAAAAAACATGCCACCTGGCCGCTTTATGTGCCGGAAGAAAACCTTCCTGAACTCGCTATAAAAGAAACGATAAGAATAGGCATCAGCATTTCAGCGGGAAATAAGGCAAAAACTATCCCAACCGACGTCTGGATAAAAATACTCGATTGCCTGAAGGGTCTGCCTTGTCAGTTTTATGTTTTTGGCCCTGAGAACGAACAGCCCTATCTCGACCAGTTGCTGAAAAAACGGAATGACAATAAAAACATCACCAGCCTGATAGGTAAGCTGAAATTGCATGAAGTGCCGTATGCCATTTCGCAGATGGATGTGTATATCGCCTCCGACTCGGGCAATATTTATATTGCCGATGCCGTCGACGTCCCGGTGGTGTGTCTCGCGGGCCCTTGTGATTTGGCCGAGCAACATCCAACCTTTGCTGCATTAATTTTATCGCCGGAAGATGAAAGCCTTTCGCCGGAATCCTTTATATTCTCTGCACCTTACACGTTCAGACACAGTGCGGAACAACTGTTTTCGCTGAGTGATTCACAGCTAAACCAGATACGTTCTTTTGTCGTCAGTAATACAAGTCAGGAACAGCACCATGCCTAATCAGGAATACCTGAGTTATCTTGAGCAGAAAGAAGAGCTCGTTAACAATTTAGGGTTTTCAGACTTGCCGGTTGTCCATATCGCGTTCGGTATTAATAACGCGTATGCGCGCGGCATGGGGATCACTGTGTTTTCAGTTATGGAAAATAATCCTGACTTAGCTTTCCACATCCACGTGTTTGGCAGTCCGCTTGATGAGAAGTCAAAATCATTACTTCTCGAACTGGCCGCAAATCGTCCTTTAGCCATCACCTGCAATGTTTTCAAAGAATCGGCTTTTACCGACTTGCCGCTGATAGGGCGTTACCCACAGGCGATTTATTATCGTTTGTTTATTCCCTATCTGCTTGCTGATGTGACATCAAAATTCATTTATCTCGATGCTGATACATTGTGTGTAGGCAGCTATAAAGAGCTGCATGAAAAAGATATAAGCCGTTACACACTGGCGGCGGTGAACGATACCGAAAGAGCTCGCAATAAACTTTGCCCCCATTTAGGGCTGACCAGCGGGAATTACTTCAACTCTGGATTTTTATATATCAACATCCCGATGTGGATTGAGAAGAAAACGACGGAGAGAATCATTCAGACGCTGGCAATTCATGGCACAGAACTCAGGTTTCCGGATCAGGATGCACTCAATATTGCTCTGGAGCATGAGGTATTACTCCTGCCTAAAAAATATAACCTGGTGTGCGATATCATCCTGAACAAAGTCGGTAAAAAAACACCGGTGCCTGAAGATGCAATCCTGATTCATTACACAGGTAAATGTAAACCATGGCATCGCTGGGGTATGGGCGAATTAGCCAGTCTCTATGATCAGTACTATGCAAAATCGCCATGGCATGACGTTCCACATGATATGCCTGTCTCTTACAAAGAGATGAAGCGTTATGCGCAGGCACTTTGGCATGAACATCAATATGTGAAAAGCTTAAGTTGGATGTTTAAATACATGAACACTAAAATCTTCAGGAAGCACTCTTCATGATCAGGAACTGGCTATCGGCGATTAAGCAGTCATCAGTTGATGATAAGCTTGCTGCTGTGTTCTTCTTATTTACGGCAATATCTGTTTCGTTTTTCATGTATTCCGGTGAAGTGACGCGTAACTTCTTTTATATCATTACTTACATCGCCATCATTTACTTCCTGTACATCACATTTAAAAAAGAAAAGAAAATCCATTTCTATATTTTCGCCTGGGCCGTGTTTATTTTAGGTGTCAGTAAATTACTTTGGGTTGCGTTAACCACCAATGAACAGTATCCGTTAATTGCCTACCATTATCAGATCAGTGGTAAACGCCTGATACTCGCCGCCTTTGTTCTGTACGCCATTGAGCACAATGTGAAAAAGTGGGAAATCTCCACGTTAACGATGCGCACCGGTGTGACCATCATGACGGTGCTTTTCATTATTATCGCCGTTACCCATATCGCGGTTTACCTGAAAACAGGCGACCGGATAAAAATTAACTCTGATGCCTCCACATCAGGAGCCTATACCTTCACCATTTTCTCATTACTGGTCATGTACAGTCTGAAATATTATGCACTTAAGCATTACAGACTACCGTGCCTGATTATTATGACGATGACTTTTGGTGTTCTTGCTGCAACAGAAACACGCTCAGCCATTATGCTGTTCACCTTATTCAGCGCAGTGAGTATTCTTTATGATTTCGCAAAGAGTTCGCATACCTCGAAAATAATTTACGGCTTTGCGATTGGCGGTTTAATTTTAGCTGCGGTGATTTCAGGTCACCCTTATTATAATCGTGTGGTAGAGCGTATCGATAATCTCCAGCACGAAGTGAATTCTTACAGTCAGGGGGATCGTAATACTTCCGTTGGTGCCCGTTTTTCAATGTGGCGTGCCGGCATAGAGGTATTTAAACAGCATCCGCTGGGCCAGTCGGCTGACAGCCGTAACGCGCTGGCGACCCAATATATTGATCAACATGAAGGTGGCAATCCGGAGGCAATCCGTAATTTATCCTTCCACCTACACAATGACATTCTCGACAGCCTTTCCCTGCAGGGGATTTTCGGCGGCATTATCATGGTGATGTTCTTCGCGGTGTTGCTACTTTATCCCTTTAAGCTGGTGCCAAAAGGTTACGAATTTTTACTGCTCTCCGTTCCGGTGATTTTTTTCAGTCAGGGCGATACCCAGTTCTACAACCGTGAATCGCCGTACTTTATTGTACTGGTGTTCGGTTACCTGCTGATGCTGAGAATGTGTGACCGCTCTTCGTCAGTAAAACAGTGATTTTTACGGGGAAGTGAACCACACTGATTCCCCGTTTATTGCCATTCTTATCAGTGGAAATTGTGGAAATGAACCCGACAACGGTGCCCGAAGACATCAGGCTTAGCGCGATCATCCCCTTGTACAATGCAGGAGAGATGTTCAGAAACTTTATGGATTCGCTCGTCGCGCAGACCCTTACCCGCCTGGAAATCATCATTGTGAACGATGGGTCAACGGATGGCTCAGATCTGGTCGCTCAGGAGTACGCGGAAAAATATTCACATATCACAGTGATCAGTCAACCTAACGGAGGGGTTTCCCTCGCACGTAACACCGGGCTCGCTGCCGCCAAAGGCCGCTATGTCACCTTTCCCGACGCAGATGACATTCTTAATCCTGATATGTATCAGACGCTGATCGACATGTGTGAACAGGATGATTTGGACGTCGCGCAGTGTAATGGCGAGCGTTATTTCGTCGGAACGAAAAAAGTAAAACCTATCATTCCTGCCGATCGATTATCCTCGACGCCTGTTTTGGATGGCGCCACCTGGCTGAAAACGGCACTGGCAACCAATCGCTATTTGCATGTGGTTTGGCTCGGTGTATATCGGCTGGCATTGATTAAAAAGCATCAGCTCTATTTTGAACCCGGTTTACATCATCAGGATATTCCCTGGACGACTGAGTTTATGTTTAACGCGCAACGCGTGCGGTACACGCAGACAGTGCTGTATCGTTATTATATTCATGGTCTGTCCATCAGTAATCAGAAACGCACCGGAATGAAAAATGTTGAATATCAGAGACATTATCTGAAGATTGCTAAAATGCTGGATGATCTGAACCGGCGATATAAAGACCGGGTAAAAATCTATGCCGAATTTCCGCGCCAGGTCACACGTGAAGCCTTAACGGTATGCCACTCTGTGCGTCGTGAGCCCGATCCGGCAGCGCAAAAGGCCATGATTGAGGATATTTATACCAGCGGAACGCGCCAGATTATGCTGCGCAATGCGCGTGGAATTAAGCAATGGTGGCAATTATTGTTGTGGCTGAAACGCCTCCACACGCTGCGTAAACGTCTTGCCTGAAATGTTTCAGAAAGGGATGATTCTTTTACGTCTGTAACTCCGTTATAACTCATTCATAAACGAAGTTATTTATCTTTCTATATCAGCCAGATAAATAGCTTCACAGCATCCTGTTCTTCACCTAGAATCAACTCACTATCTTCTAAATCAGATAATAGAATGCCTAACACTGAAGCCAAATATGCAGCGTTCACCCCCAGAAGAATTCTGCTGGTCAAACTCCGTCATCACGGAGATATGGTACTGACAACGCCGGTGATAAACAGGCTTCACCAGCATTATCCTGATGCTGAAATTGACGTGCTTTTGTATAAAGAAACACGGCCTATTCTGAGTGAACATCCTGCCATTTCAACGATTCATGTCATTGACAGAACATGGAAAAAACAAGGTATTCGGCATCAGCTGAAGCAGGAGTTTCTGTTACTTAAAGCGGTACGTTCCCGGCATTATGACCTGGTTATAAACCTCGCCGATCAGTGGCGCAGTTCACTGCTTTCGATGCTTTCAGGCGCGAAGGTCAGGCTGGGATTTGACTATAAAAAACGTCGCTCATTTATCTGGCGTGCCGGTCATACCGATTTAGTGACAACGGAAAACCACGGCAAATTGCATACCGTTGAGCAAAATATGTCGATCCTCACCGCGCTTGGCCTTTCTGTCGAAAATGCCCAAACGTCGATGCATTATTCAGAAAGTGACAAAGCATTTTGCCAGCAGCTGCTGGAAACAAATCAGGTGAGTGGCGAATACATTGTGATTCAGCCAACCTCTCGCTGGATTTTCAAATGCTGGGATGACGACAAATTTGCCAGCGTAATCGACGGTCTGAGTGATACCGGCATGGCTATCGTCATGACGTCCGGCCCCGATAAAAAAGAGCTGCAGATGGTGAGCAAGATCCAGGATCTGACCCATAACCCTCAGGTTATTTCCGTCGCCGGACAGTTATCGCTGACACAACTTGCCGCCATGATTGACGGCGCGAAACTGTTTATTGGGGTGGATTCGGCGCCAATGCATATGGCCGCTGCACTCAATACACCTTGTGTCGCTTTGTTCGGGCCAACGAAAATGCAGCACTGGCGTCCATGGGGCAACCATAACACCACGATTTGGGCGGGCGATTACGCGCCGCTGCCCACCCCTGACTCTATTGATACGAAAACCCAGCAGCGATATCTGCATGCTATCCCGGTCAGCGACGTGCTGGATGCCGCCCGGAGCTATCTGCATGGCTGATTTGAAAACTATCCGGCTGGCGATCGTCAGACAAAAATACCGCCCGGATGGTGGCGCGGAGCGTTTCATCTCCCGCGCACTGGAAGCGCTGGACGATCAAAACATCGAGCTCAATATCATCACCCGCCAGTGGGAAGGCAAACCTAATCCGAAATGGAAAATTCATCTGTGCAATCCGGCCAAACACAGCCGGGTGTCACGGGAGAAAGGCTTTGCAGCGGCCGCGCAAACATGCTGGAAAGCGGCTCAGTTTGATATTGTTCAAAGCCATGAACGTATACCGGGTTGCGATATTTTTCGCGCAGGCGATGGCGCGCACCGCGTCTGGCTTGAACAACGCGCGCGCATTATTTCTCCCGCCCAGCGTCTGCTGACACGCCTCAGTCCGTATCATAGCTATGTGCTCCGCGCCGAAGAAGCGATGTTTCATTCGGCGGAATTGAAAAAAATCATCTGCAATTCAGAGATGGTGAAACGTGACATCATGCGTTGCTACGGCGTTGATGCGTCACGTTTTAGCGTTATTTATAACGCCATTGATGCAGAAAAATTTACGCCTGCGACAGATGAACAACGTCGTGAATCGCGGGCGAAGATGGCGATCCCGGAACAGGCTGTCGCGCTGATTTATGTGGGCTCAGGCTTCGAGCGCAAAGGGCTCAAACCGGCTATTCAGGCCATTGCCTCCAGCGACCGCTATCTCATCGTCGTCGGTCAGGATAAGGCGCAGAAGAAATATGAATCTCTTGCGCGTCAGTTAGGGTGTTTTGAGCGAATTCGGTTTATGGGCGTTCAAAATAATGTGCTGCCCTATTACCACGCGGCCGATGGCATGATCCTGCCAACACTGTATGACCCGTTTCCTAACGTGATCCTTGAAGCGATGGCCTGTGGTCTGCCGGTGATCACCAGCCAGACCTGTGGCGGCGCGGAGTTCATCACCGAAGGGCAAGAGGGTTTTGTTTGCGATGCTTTGGATATCGTAAAACTGGCCGAATTTGTAAAAAGAATCCCTTCCCGCCTGGAAAATTCTCTGATGAGCCATGCGGCAAGAGAACGCATATTGCCTTATTCTCCAAAAAACCTTTCACAACAGCTGGTGGCGCTGTATCACTCGCTGCTTATCTGATGACGTTTACGCAGGCATGATGAGTCGATAGCACTTATCTGATACCATGTGCCTATCTAACCGCCGGGATTATGCTCACTCTATGAAATTGACTTTCCCTAACGCAATGCCTCCTAAAAAATGAATATTTTTTACAATATAATCATATATTTGATTCAGCCATTAATTTGGATCCGTTTACTGTTACGCAGCCGTAAATCACCGGCCTACCGTAAACGTTGGGCTGAACGTTATGGCTTTTGCAAAGGTAAAGTCGTCCCTGGCGGCATCATGCTGCATTCTGTCTCTGTGGGCGAAACCCTCGCTGCGATCCCTTTGGTTCGCGCTTTGCGCCATCGCTATCCTTCATTGCCGATCACCGTCACCACCATGACCCCGACAGGCTCTGAACGCGTTCAGTCCGCCTTTGGCAAAGGTGTGCATCACGTCTATTTACCTTACGATCTGGCAGGATCGGTCAACCGATTCCTCGATGAAGTGAACCCGAAGCTGGTCATCATCATGGAAACCGAATTGTGGCCAAACCTCATCAGCGCGCTGCACCGCCGTAAAATCCCGCTTGTCATTGCCAATGCCCGGCTTTCCGCGCGTTCTGCAAAGGGCTATCAAAAACTCGGCAAATTCATTCGTACTATTTTGCAACGCATCACACTGATTGCTGCGCAAAATCAGGAGGATGGCGAACGCTTTCTCTCGCTGGGGTTGAAACGCAATCAGCTCGCCGTCACCGGCAGCCTGAAATTTGATATTTCAGTCACTCCCGAACTGGCTGCCAAAGCCATCGCACTGCGCAGCCAGTGGGCATCGCGGCGTCAGGTGTGGATTGCCACCAGCACGCATGAAGGTGAAGAAACGCTGCTGCTGGAAGCGCATAAAGAATTACTGAAAAACCATCCGACGCTGCTGTTAATTCTGGTACCGCGCCATCCGGAACGTTTCCCGGTTGCCTGTGAACTCACCCGTAAAGCCGGGCTGACATTCACTCAGCGCAGCACTGGCGAAGTGCCGTCCTCAGGCACGCAGGTGGTGATTGGCGATACCATGGGCGAATTAATGTTGCTGTACGGCATCGCCGACCTGGCCTTTGTCGGCGGCAGCCTGGTGGAGCGCGGCGGGCATAATCCGCTGGAAGCCGCCGCACACGCAATTCCGGTTCTGATGGGGCCGCACACCATAAACTTCAAAGACATTTGCGCCAAACTGGCTCAGGACGATGGCCTGATCACCGTGACGGATACCGCATCGCTGGTGAAAGAGATTTCCACGCTGCTGACGGACGAAGATTATCGACTGTACTACGGGCGTCACGCCGTTGAAGTTCTGCACCAGAACCAGGGTGCGCTGCAACGACTGCTGCATTTACTGGAGCCTTATCTGCCTGTCCGGGGTCATTAATGGCTGACAAAAAGCGCTTATCTGTTGTACTGATTGCACGCAATGAAGCCGGTTTATTGCCGGAATGTCTGGAATCGGTGGCCTGGGCTGATGAGATTGTTCTGCTCGATTCCGGCAGTGAAGATGAAACAGTAGAGGTCGCACGCAGTTTCGGGGCTCTGGTCTTCCGGAACACTGAGTGGCCGGGTTTTGGTAAACAGCGACAGCTGGCACAAAGCCATGCCACCGGCGATTACATTTTGATGATCGATGCTGATGAGCGGGTATCTCCCGAGCTTCGTCAGTCGATTGAAAATGCTCTCAAGGATCCGCAGGAAAACACCGTTTACAGTCTCGGACGCAGCAATTTATTCCTCGGGAAATTTATGCGTCACAGCGGCTGGTATCCGGATCGCGTGAACCGTCTTTATCCGGCACATTTTCGTTATAACGATGATTTAGTTCATGAATCCCTTGAAACTGACGGGGCACGCGTCCTCCCGCTTCAGGGTGATCTGCTGCATCTGACATGCCGCGATTTCTTTGCCTTTCAGCGTAAACAGCTCGGCTATGCGCAAGCATGGGCTACCCAGCGTCATCAGCAAGGACGTCGCTGCAGTTTCTTCTCCGTAATATCCCATACGCTGGGCGCATTCGTGAAAACCTGGATCCTGCGCGCGGGTTTTCTGGATGGAAAGCAGGGTTTGATTCTGGCGGGCGTCAATGCCCAGTATACTTTCAATAAATATGCCGCCTTGTGGGCATTCAGCCAACCTCTGCAGAAGTGAGCCAGCATGACCACTAAAGCAATTTATCCCGGTACTTTTGACCCGATGACTAACGGGCATCTCGATATTGTCACCCGCGCGGCACTGATGTTCGATCACGTGATTCTGGCCATTGCCGCCAGCCCAAGCAAAAAACCCATGTTTACGCTCGATGAACGCGTTGCACTGGCAACCCAGGTCACCTCGCATCTGAATAATGTCGAAGTGATTGGATTCAGCGATTTGATGGCGAATTTTGCCAAAGCACAGGGGGCGAACGTGCTGGTACGTGGATTACGCGCGGTATCAGATTTTGAATATGAGATGCAACTCGCCAATATGAACCGGCACTTACTGCCGACGCTGGAAAGCGTGTTCATGATGCCATCGAAAGAATGGTCGTTTATCTCCTCTTCTCTGGTGAAGGAAGTGGCACGCCACGGTGGCGACATCACGCCTTTCCTGCCGCAAGAGGTCACTCAGGCACTGATGGAAAAAATCAGCGCCTGAAACCGGATCCTACCGCTGACAGCGCGGGCAGAAAAATGTGGTGCGTTGAGCATGCTTTTTACTCTCAATCAGCGTGCCACATACCCGGCAGGGTTCCCCCGCGCGGCCATAGACCTGGAGCTCCTGCGCGAAATACCCCGGTTTTCCATCAGACTGTAAAAAGTCTTTCAGCGTTGTTCCTCCCTGCTCAATTGAACGTAACAGAACAGCTTTGATTGTGCTGACCAGCAACGCCGTTTCTTCCCGTTTCAAAGAGTGCGCGGGTCTGTCCGGTGAGATGCCTGCAACAAAAAGGGATTCGCTGGCATAAATATTCCCGACACCGACCACCAGTTTGTTATCCATCAGCCAGGGCTTGATCGGCGATTTCCTGGTGCGTGACTTTTCAAACAGATAATCAGCGGTGAAATCCTCACTCAGCGGTTCCGGGCCAAGGTGGGCTAAAACGTTACTGCCAGCCAGATCGGCTGACCATAGCCATGCGCCAAAACGACGGGGATCGGTATAACGAAGCACATGGCCGGTATCCATCACCAGATCGACGTGATCGTGTTTGCCCGGCTCAGTCTCTTCCGGCAACACCCGTAAACTGCCAGACATTCCCAGATGAATGATGATCCAGCCCGTGTTGAGCTCAACCAGCAGGTATTTTGCGCGACGTTGAATGCTGAGAACGGGCTGATCGCTTAATGCCAGAATTTCCGCAGAGACGGGCCAGCGTAATCGCGCATTACGCACCACGGCGTGCATAATCGTGTGGCCTTTAAGATAGGGCTCAATCCCCCGGCGGCTGGTTTCAACTTCAGGTAATTCAGGCATATCCTCTCCCGTAACAGAATCGAAATCTGAGTGTGTCGCAGACAACCGTCTCAGGCAAACAAAAGACGCCCGGAACCCGGACCTCAAATTTCAGGCAATAAAAAACCCGGCCGGAGCCGGGTTTTATTAATCCACTAAAATTATTTAATTTTAGCTTCTTTGTAGATCACGTGTTGACGGACAACTGGATCGAATTTCTTCAGTTCCAATTTTTCCGGCTTAGTACGCTTGTTCTTCGTAGTGGTATAGAAGTGACCAGTACCAGCAGAAGAAACCAGCTTGATCTTCTCGCGAACACCTTTAGCCATGATTCAGTTCCTTAATACTTCTCACCGCGGGTACGCAGATCGGCCAAGACCGTCTCAATACCCTTCTTATCAATAACACGCATACCTTTAGCAGATACGCGCAGAGTTACAAAGCGCTTCTCAGCCTCAACCCAAAAACGGTGTGAGTGCAGGTTTGGCAGAAAACGGCGTTTGGTCGCGTTCATTGCGTGGGAACGGTTGTTACCGCTCACCGGGCGCTTGCCAGTAACTTGGCAGACTCGGGACATGTCTATATCTCCAAAAATCAAATCAGCTCGAGCTTCGTATAGGGTATGGCCGCCTCGTCAGGCTTTTAGAGCCCATCTCAGCAAACTCCACTGAGAACCGACTCACTGTCGTCGGGTAAAAACCATTTCATCAGGTATGAAACCTGCTGAGATAGGCTCTTAACGCCAAACCCAAGATTCTCAAAGGTGGCGTAGTATACGCTCTGTAGCGTAAGTGCTCAAGTCCCGAACAGCTAAAGATCCCAAAGGATCTTTAAAAAACGACGCTAAATCCAACCGCGTTCGGCAAAAGACACCGTTTCTCCGTGACCTACAACCAAATGGTCGAGAACACGAATTTCCAGCAGTTGGCACGCACGAATAATTTGTTCAGTCACTTTTCTGTCCATCAGACTGGGTTCAGCCCGACCGGACGGATGATTATGCGCCAGAATTAACGCTGCCGCATTAACCTTCATCGCACCGCGAACAATTTCGCGGGGATACACTTCTACGTGCCCAATAGTACCAGCAAACATCTCCTCATGGCGAATAACCCGATGCTGGTTGTCGAGAAAAAGTACCAGAAAGACCTCTCTTTCACGAAAAACCAGCAAATTCTGCAGATACTCCCGAATAACCGACGGGCTGAGCATGGCATTTTCCGCACTGAGATGACGCAGATAGGCACGGCGGGATAACTCAGACACCGCAACAAGCTGGGCATATTTTGCCACGCCCATGCCTTTAATACGTGACATCGCGTTAAAATCCGCCATCAGTAACTGATGGAGTGAGCCAAACTCATCGAGCAGATTTTTAGCGAGCTCCATCACATGCTGCCCGCGCGATCCGATGCGCAAATAAATCGCCAGCAGTTCCTGATCTGTCAGCCCTTTGGCACCCTGCTCTAATAACTTTTCCCGTGGTTTCACCGTATCCGGCCAGCCGTTGTGCGATTTCGTCATCCTGACTCCTTTTTCGCGGCGATTGTGCCACAGCCCCGACCATCAGGCTTTTCGGCGTCTTCAGCTTGCGAGGCATCGCGCAGAAATCTTATTCAACCTCGTTCGGGTGTCGCCAATAGCTGTCATCATTGTGCGTTATGCTAAAATGTCGCTTCTTCAGGCTTTCAATCAATCGGACAATGATGATGACGGGACTTTCCGGCAAACATATTGTGCTCGGTATCAGCGGTGGTATCGCTGCCTATAAAGCACCAGAACTGGTACGTCGCTTACGCGAGCGTGGCGCGGAAGTACGCGTAGTGATGACAGATGCGGCTAAATCTTTTGTGACGCCACTGAGCCTGCAGGCGGTTTCCGGCTATCCGGTGTCTGATGACCTGCTTGATCCGGCAGCCGAAGCGGCGATGGGTCACATCGAATTAGGTAAATGGGCTGATTTAGTGCTGATCGCGCCCGCTACGGCCGATTTACTGGCACGCATGGCCGCCGGTATGGCTAATGACCTGCTGACCACGGTTTGCCTGGCAACCGCGGCACCCATTGCAGTGCTTCCGGCGATGAATCAGCAGATGTATCGCGCGACCGTCACGCAGGAGAATCTGCAACGGCTTGCAGCAAGAGGCACCTTGTTATGGGGCCCTGACAGCGGAAGCCAGGCCTGTGGTGATATTGGCCCGGGACGAATGCTCGATCCCCTGGTCATTGTCGATATGGCAATCAACCATTTCTCCGTACGCCAGGATCTGGCGCACTTGAACATTATGGTGACGGCAGGCCCGACGCGTGAAGCGCTGGATCCGGTTCGCTTCATCAGTAATCACAGTTCAGGAAAAATGGGTTTTGCGATTGCGAAAGCCGCCGCCAATCGCGGTGCGAATGTCACACTTATCGCCGGCCCGGTGACGCAACCGACACCCGCGAATGTCCGGCGTATAGATGTGGAAAGCGCACTGGAGATGCAACACGCGGTGCAGCTTTCTGCCAGTTCACAGCATATTTTTATCTCCTGTGCCGCGGTTGCAGACTACCGTGCTGAACTGATTGCTGATGAGAAAATCAAAAAGCAAGGTGATGAAATCACATTCAAAATGATTAAAAACCCTGACATTGTTGCCGGCGTGGCGGCGATGACAGAAAACCGGCCGTATGTCGTGGGGTTTGCCGCCGAAACCCAGAATGTGGAAGAATACGCGCGGCAAAAAAGGATCCGTAAGAATCTGGATCTGATTTGCGCCAACGATGTTTCACTTGCCGGGCAAGGTTTTAATACCGATAGCAATGCCCTGCATCTTTTTTGGCAGGACGGGGATAAAATCTTACCGCTTAGCGATAAATCCCTGCTTGGCCAACGTTTATTAGAAGAGATTGTCAGCCGTTATGATGAAAAAAATCGACATTAAAATTCTCGACCCGCGCATCGGTTCGACTTTCCCTTTACCGGCTTACGCCACGCCAGGGTCTGCAGGTCTGGATTTACGCGCCTGTCTGGATGCTTCTGTTGAACTCAAACCCGGCGAAACCACGCTGCTGCCAACCGGTCTGGCAATTCACATTGGTGATGCAAACCTGGCAGCGGTGATCCTGCCGCGCTCTGGTTTGGGGCATAAACATGGCGTGGTGCTGGGCAATTTAGTGGGTCTGATTGACTCCGATTATCAGGGACAGTTGATGGTTTCCGTCTGGAACCGTGGGCAAACAACGTTCGTGATTGAACCGGGCGAGCGAATCGCACAAATGGTCTTTGTGCCTGTGGTTCAGGCTGAATTCAATCTGGTGGAAGATTTCAACGCCAGTGAACGCGGTGAAGGTGGTTTTGGCCACTCCGGCCGTCAATAAGAACCTGTTCAGCACCGCAGATTTTGACGCGATATTGAACAGATCCTTATCACTATCAGACCGTAACAACACCAAGGGAACGAAAAAAGCCGCAGGATCATAGCGATTCATGCGGCAGTTGTGCGGTTTCTCCATGATTTTAGCCGTTTTTTAGCAAGGGTCTATTCAGACATGGCAGAGAAAGAAACGACAAAAAGGAACCGGCGCGAAGAGATTTTGCAGGCGTTAGCGCAAATGCTTCAGTCCAGTGATGGCAGCCAGCGGATCACGACCGCGAAACTCGCTGCCAGCGTAGGTGTTTCGGAAGCAGCTCTTTATCGTCATTTTCCCAGTAAAACGCGGATGTTTGACAGCTTAATCGAGTTTATTGAAGACAGCCTGATCTCGCGTATCAATCTCATCTTGCAGGATGAAAAGGATACGTTGAACCGGATCCGTCTGATTTTGCTGCTGGTTCTGGGTTTTGCAGAACGCAATCCGGGCCTGACACGCATCATGACCGGACATGCTTTGATGTTTGAACAGGACCGCCTGCAGGGCCGCATCAATCAGCTCTTTGAGCGAATTGAAGCCCAGTTGCGTCAGGTACTGCGGGAAAAGAAAATGCGTGAAGGCAGCGGTTTCACCTATGATGAAACGCTGCTCGCCAGCCAGTTGCTGGCTTACTGTGAAGGGATGTTATCGCGGTTTGTGCGCTCAGAGTTTAAGTACCGTCCCACGCAGGATTTTGATACGCGCTGGCCGCTCATCTCGGCTCAGTTGCAATAACGTCGCGTCGAAATAATGTGTCAGATGTTAAAAAGGGCCTTTCGGCCCTTTTTTTATTTTTGGCGAATCTTAAACGCCGTACGTCTGCTGATATGCACGCACAGCCGCCAGATGGTCAGCCATTTCGGTTTTTTCTTCCAGATAGTCGATGAGATCTGCCAGCGTAATAATAGAAATCACTTTGCAATGGTAGTCGCGTTCAACTTCCTGAATGGCAGAGATATCAGCGCGTCCGCGTTCCTGACGATCCAGGGAAATCAGAACCCCGGCGAGCGTCGCGTGGTTCGCATTGATGATTTCCATAGACTCACGAATGGCCGTTCCCGCCGTGATCACGTCATCAACCAGCATGACGCGCCCTTGCAGCGGGCTGCCTACCAGTAAACCGCCTTCGCCGTGATCTTTGGCTTCTTTACGGTTGAAGCAATAAGGCACATCGCGCTCATGATGCTCAGCCAGCGCAACGGCAGTGGTCGTAGCGATCGGGATACCTTTGTAAGCCGGGCCAAACACTAAATCGAAATCAATTTTTGAATCCATCAATGCTTCGGCATAAAAACGTCCCAGTAACGCCAGATCGCGTCCGGTATTAAACAGACCGGCATTGAAGAAGTAAGGGCTGATGCGCCCGGACTTCAGGGTGAACTCGCCGAATTTCAAAACCTGCTTGTTCAGTGCGAACTCAATAAATTGGCGCTGATAGGCTTTCATTGATGGTCTCCTCGTTAATCTCGTATTTCTGACATTGTCAGCCCGCAGGCCATAAAAAAGGCGACTTCTCAGTCGCCTTAAAAAATCATTCCGCCAGTGCCGCTTTCTGCGCCTGGAAGATGGTGTCGATTCCCTCTCGCGCGAGGGCCAATAAATTGAGTAACTCTTCGTGGCTGAACGGCTCGCCTTCGGCAGTGCCCTGCACTTCGATCATGCGGCCATCTTCCATCATCACCACGTTCATGTCGGTTTCAGCAGCGGAGTCCTCTACATACTCAAGGTCGCACAGCGCTTCACCCTTAACAATACCGACAGAAACCGCCGCGACCATGCCTTTCATCGGATTGGCTTTAAGTTTACCCGCAGCGACCAGCGCATTCAGCGCATCGGCCAGCGCAACACAAGCACCCGAGATAGACGCGGTACGCGTACCGCCGTCAGCCTGTAAAACATCACAGTCGAGGGTGATGGTGAATTCACCGAGTTTTTTTAAATCCACTGCGGCACGAAGAGAACGTGCGATCAGACGCTGGATTTCGAGAGTACGACCACCCTGCTTGCCTTTAGCGGCTTCACGCGGATTACGGGTATGAGTAGAACGCGGCAGCATCCCGTATTCTGCAGTGATCCAGCCCTGACCCTGGCCTTTCAGAAAACGCGGAACGCCTTCTTCTACCGTTGCGGTACACAGCACTTTAGTTTCACCAAACTCCACCAGCACGGAACCTTCAGCGTGTTTAGTGTAATGGCGGGTCAGTGTTACGGGGCGCACTTGTTGTGCATTTCGGCCTGCTGGACGCATGGGATAGTACTCCGGGTCGCAAATCATGTTTGGCTGCGCATTATACGGACTTCATGAGGTAATGCCTATCATGACCCGTCCACCGAGGCTATAATCCCTCCATCTTTACATTAACAGGTACGCATACATGATTCGTAGTATGACCGCTTATGCACGACGCGAAATTAAGGGTGACTGGGGCAGCGCAGCGTGGGAACTCCGCTCGGTAAACCAACGTTATCTGGAAACTTATATCCGTCTTCCGGAGCAATTCCGCAGCCTGGAGCCGGTCGTTCGCGAACGCATTCGTGCCCGTCTGACCCGTGGTAAAGTCGAATGTAATCTGCGTTTTGACCTCGATCCGGGTGCACAAAGCTCATTGCAGCTGAACGAAAAACTGGCTAAACAGCTGGTAGAAGCCGCGCAGTGGGTAAAAATGCAAAGTGACGAAGGTGAAATTAATCCGCTGGAAGTTCTGCGCTGGCCAGGCGTAATGCTGGCCGAAGAACAAGATCTGGACGCTATCAGCACCGAGTTGCTGCAGGCACTGGAAACCGCTCTGGATGATTTCATCAGCGCCCGTGAAAGCGAAGGTGCCGCTCTGAAAGTGATGATCGAACAGCGTCTTGACGGTGTCAGCGCAGAAGTGCTGAAGGTCCGCGCCCATATGCCTAATATTCTGCAATGGCAGCGTGAGCGTCTGGTCAGCAAGCTGGAAGATGCGCAGGTACAACTGGAAAACACACGACTGGAGCAAGAGTTAGTGCTGATGGCTCAGCGTGTTGATGTTGCCGAAGAGCTGGACCGGCTTGAAGCGCATGTCAAAGAAACACATAAAATCATGAAGAAAGAAGAAGCCGTTGGCCGTCGACTTGATTTCATGATGCAGGAATTTAACCGCGAGTCGAACACGCTGGCGTCAAAATCAATTAATGCCGATGTCACCACATCAGCCATCGAGCTGAAAGTGTTGATCGAGCAGATGCGCGAACAGATTCAGAACATCGAGTAATTTATTTGTACCGATGTAATAAAAACGCCTCAGGTCATCACAACCCGAGGCGTTTTTTTATGTGTCAGCGGTGAGGGGGATTATTTTTCCCAGCGTTTGAGCAGTACGCAGGCATTCACGCCGCCGAAACCAAAACCGTTCGACAAAGCATAGGTAATGCCATGTTTCTGCGCAGTATTACCGATGATATTCAGACCGGCAGCTGCTTCATCTTTGTTTTCCAGATTCAACGTTGGCGGAACAATCTGGTCACGGATAGCCAGAATCGTGAAGATAGTTTCCAGCCCCCCCGCTGCGCCCAATAAATGACCGGTCGCTGATTTAGTCGAGGTCACGGCCAGTTTACCGTCAGTCCCGAACAGGGTTTTAATCGCGTTGATTTCACCCAGATCGCCGACCGGTGTGGATGTGGCGTGAGCATTCAGATGCTGTACGTCTGAAGGCTGAATACCCGCCTGACGCAACGCAATTTTCATCGCGCGACCTGCGCCATTCCCGTCTTCTGCACCCGAAGTCATGTGATAAGCATCACCGCTGGTGCCGTAACCGACGATCTCAGCCAGGATAGTCGCACCACGGGCTTTTGCGTGTTCCAGCTCTTCGATGACCAGCATACCGGCGCCTTCACCCATGATGAAACCATCACGGCCACTGTCGAACGGACGGGATGCTTTCTCAGGATGATCGGTATGACCCGCTGACATCGCTTTCGCGGCAGCAAAACCACCCAGGCTGACAGTATCGATCGCCGCTTCAGCGCCACCGCACAATGCAACATCCGCCTCATCGTTACGAATCAAACGCACTGCATCGCCGATCGCCTGAACGCCTGCCGCACATGCGGTTACCGGAGCACCAATAGGGCCTTTAAACTGATGTTTAATGGAAACCTGACCGGCTGCCAGATTCACCAGGAATGAAGGAATGGTGAACGGAGACAAACGCTTAGCGCCACGACTGTCGTTGGTACGAACGGCATGGGCGATGGCCGGAAATCCGCCGATACCAGAACCGATGACGGTCGCGGTACGTTCCTGCTGCTCAGCGGTTTCAGCTTTCCAGCCCGCATGAGTGATCGCCATTTCGGCTGCGGCCATGGCAAACAGAATGAAGCGGTCCATTTTTTTCTGGTCTTTCGGCACGACAAACAGGTCCGGATCGAAACCAGACTCAGGGTCCTGTTCTTTAGTTTGCACCTGACCGCCGATTTTCACGCTCAGCGTTTCAACAATCTCATCCGGCAATACACGGATACCAGACTGACCGGCCAGCAGGCGCTTCCAGATAGTTTCGATATCACAGCCCAGAGGACTCACAGCCCCCATGCCGGTAATCACTACTCGACGATGAGTCATAAAATGTTCCTTCCTGTCCGTTAATGCATACGTTTTTGCAGGGGTTTTGATTCGTCCGGCAGAAACAGGGTCTTTAAAAGCTGACAGTATGTGACGAATTACGGTTTTGTAAACCCGTAACCCGAAAATTTTGTCTTCGTTATTTCGCCAGGCTTCGTAAAACCAGGCTGGTAATAGCGGTTACGCGTTCTTCCAACTGCTCGGGGGTTTTCTGTTCCAGCAGCAGCGGATGTGAGAACGGCGTCGTCACGGTAGTGATCGCCATACAGACTTCATCCAGCGGCGTTTTACGCTCAAACTCCCCGGATTCGCGACCGTCCGTGACAATTTTCTCAATGATGCTGTACATCGTAGCGCGATGATTTAACGTCGATTTCCACTGTTGAGCAGAGGCTATCGCAGCAAGATCATGCAGCTTTCTGTCCTGAAAGAAGAGATCAAGACTACGCGTAAGCAGTGTTCTAAAAAGGGATCGCAGGCGCAGAGTGGCACTTTGGTCACTTTGTGCAATCAGCAACAACGCATGATCAATTTGTCCGACACGTTGAGAACAAATCGCCTCGCCAATGGCCTGTTTAGACTCAAAAAATTTATAAATATAAGCACTTGAGACACCGATGGATTTTGCCAGATCGGCCACCGACGTTTTGGCATAACCGTAAAGCCGGAAATGCTCAAATGCTGCATTGATGATCTGCTCACGCCGTTCATGTTCGGCAGGTCCACGCTGAGTTAACGCAACCGGAATATCGGGTTTCATAAACTCCTCCGGATAGGTAAAGCAATTAAACGATGTGTGAGTGGGTAACGATTATACATATTCGTCACTATTTAGCAGAAGATATTTCCTGACAGGTTAAAAGGAAGTCGTGGGCCTGAGAGAGGGAGAGTGGCCTGTAAACAAGTCAGCAATGACGATTTTTCTAATCTAAAATTATTCCTGCCTCACTAAAATCCTTATACACCGAATGATTGAACACCTTTTCACATTAGTTTTTGTAATTTTAAAAACGATACAAAAGAAAAAATCAGTCGAGAGGAATTTAAAACCTGATTACTCTACGCGGCTACTGTTTCCTCATTTCTGATCCGTCCGGCGCACACTCATGTTACTCACTGTTCTTTATATTATTGGTATCACCGCAGAAGCCATGACCGGTGCTTTAGCTGCCGGACGTCGCAAGATGGACTCTTTTGGCGTCATCATTATCGCCTCTGCCACCGCCATTGGCGGAGGTTCAGTACGTGACATGCTGCTGGGGCATTATCCACTCGGCTGGGTAAAACATCCTGAATACATAATCATTGTTGCCTTTGCAGCCCTCCTGACAACCTGGCTTGCGCCATTAATGCAGCATCTGCGAAAGCTCTTTCTAGTGCTGGATGCGCTGGGTCTGGTGGTGTTCTCTATTATCGGGACACAGGTCGCGCTTGATATGGGCCATGGCGCTATTATCGCTTCCGTGTGTGCGGTGATAACCGGTGTATTCGGGGGTGTATTGCGGGACATGATGTGTAACCAGATCCCGCTAGTGTTTCAGAAAGAGATTTACGCAGGGATTTCATTCGCCTCGGCATGGGTTTATATCGGTCTGCAGTATTTCGCTATGCCGCATAACCTGGTGATCATCATTACCCTGCTGGTGGGTTTTGTCGCCCGTCTGATTGCGTTGCGATTTCGCCTCGGATTGCCCGTCTTTAATTATCCGCATTCGGATCACGACTAAGTTCCCGGCACGTTGCCCGTCACTGAAACGCGGGCACCTTTGCCTGCCTTAACGCTTCCGTTAATGCCATGACCTGCGGATGATGTATGAAGTCCGCGATTTGCCCGGTGCGTTTTTGTCCGATACCTGCGGCCGTTTCCCAGTCTTGTGGCGTCATTTCCTGAAGATGATTCCAGGAAGGCTGTTGCCCGGCAAATTTCACGGCAAAAGAGGGGAAACCCAACGCGGAAAGCCAGTGCCTGAAGCTTTTATTCCGCGCCAGCTGAATTTGCGCCATCAACTTCTTCGCCTGTTTAATGCCTATCCCCGGTACAGCTGACATCACGTCTTCATTCAGACCTAGCCAGTCGGTCAAAGAGTTGAGAGGAACGCCCTCAAGCAGTTTTTGCCAGGTGGCTCCCCCGAAGCCGGCCATATCCAGCGATTCCGGGCCACTTAACCAGATTAGCCGTGAGAGAAACTGCTGTTTGCAGCCTGGCTCTGGCGTAAAACAGGAAAGTGCCCCGTAGGATTCAGGATCTGGCAATACCCTTTCTGTGCGCTCGCGTACCCGCCACACCACATCATCCAGCCGTGGGATCCCCTGCCCGGCCAGTGAAACCGCCACCTGATCTCCTGCGATGACATCCCATTGCTTAAACCGGGAGATGGAACCCACATTCACTTTGCTTACCCACTTATCATCGAGCCTGAGTGGTTTCAGGTTCAGAATCACCGTCACCTTTCCACTTCGTCCGATGGTTGTGCTAACCCCGGCAACTTCCGTGAGTGCTTTGGCAGGCGGATATTTCCATGCAACCGCCCAGGTAGCAGGTTTATTTTGCCAATATTTACCTGCGGGTTCTTCTTCCTGCCGGATAACGACACCGTCGGTAGCGAACGGGAGAGGTTGGGTAAACCAGTTTTGCCGCCATTTATCGACATCATCCACCGAATGCACCGGAATCGTGAACTGGCCAACGACCGGGAATCCGAGCAGGCCTAACTGCCCAAGATGATCGGTCATCGTGGCCGGGCCGTTTGGCCATGACCAGATAAACACGCCCACTTGCGACAGCAGCTCAGTGCCAGCGGTGCGCATCATGGCTCCCGCGACTTTGGATCTCGCATTCATGCCTCCCACAACACTCTGCTGATGACCGGTCATCTTCAGATAAAGTTCGCCCTGCAAAATCAGCTCGGGGCGGGTATCCGGGATTTTGAGGGGGATTGACGGTATTAAAGGCACTTTGGCTGTCCAGTTTTGACCTTTTGCCCCGTCCCCACGGCTTAACAGCGCAGCAAGCTGCCCGTGCCGGTAGACGAGTGAGATGGCAATTCCGTCAACTTTAGGCTGCACCCAGAGATTTTTACGCCCGCGCATCCAGCCTGAAATCGCTTGCTTATCCCGCAGTTTATTAAGGCCGGTATGAGCTACCGGATGGGGATAAAGATCATTCACACCAACAGGTACTCCCGCGTCTTCTGAAGACTGACCGGCACATTGCAGCCACAAACGCTGTTTTTGGCGCAAATTATCGTAAACCGCATCTTCAACCGGGCTGCTGCCGGACTGGTGATAATCTTTGTCCCATTGCGCGAGTTGCGCCGTCAGTTGCCGGGTTTCCTCTGTCAGTTGCGCTGATGACCATGCTGGGCAATCCTGCGGCAGCTCATTGTTGGCGGGTACATAAAATGGCAGAAAGAACAGGCTGATAAGAAATACGATCCGGCGCATAGGCACCTCCTTGTGGCAGCCAGTAGACGCCAGTGTTTTCTTCGCTGCCAGCGCCACTTTTCCTCTTTGCGTGATGCCTTCCTGCTTATTTACTTGGTTGCAGCAACAGTAAGAAATTTTGGAATGTGGCGCGGAAATCTGGCAGGAAGGGCTGTTTTCTGTCGTGAAGTTGCGATGAAATACGACTGGACGCTGCACCGGATGCGGCGAGCGTGTATACTGTGCGGGAGATCACTCTTCGCATACTTCCTATCAACCCATTCAGTTGAAACGTCATCATCATGGTTCAAGGCACGCTATATATCATCTCCGCTCCCAGTGGAGCAGGTAAATCAAGTCTGATTCAGGCTTTACTTAAAACGCAACCGCTCTACGACACGCAGGTTTCTATTTCACACACCACCCGTTCAGAACGTCCGGGCGAGAAACATGGCGAGCACTATTTCTTTGTCTCTAAAGAAGAATTTCTTGAGATGATTGAAAGTGATGACTTTTTAGAGCATGCCGAAGTTTTTGGTAATTACTACGGAACTTCACGTGTCACCATTGAGCAAGTGCTGGCCTCTGGCGTGGATGTTTTTCTGGATATCGACTGGCAAGGTGCGCAGCAAATCCGTGCAAAAATGCCGCAGGCTCGCAGTATTTTCGTGTTGCCGCCGTCGAAAGATGAACTTGACCGACGCCTCCGTGGCCGTGGTCAGGACAGTGAAGAAGTGATCGCAAAACGTATGGCGCAAGCGGTGGCAGAAATGACACACTTTGCTGAATACGATTATTTAATCGTGAATGACGATTTTGATCTGGCGCTGTCGGATTTAAAAACCATTATTCGCGCCGAACGTCTTCGTCTGAGCCGTCAAAAACTCCGTCATGACGGATTAATCACCAAACTATTGGCAGACTGAAGTCACTTTCAGTATTATGCCCAGTCTTTCGTCCCCCTGTGGAGTAGCACATATATGGCACGCGTAACTGTTCAAGACGCTGTAGAGAAAATTGGTAACCGTTTTGACCTGGTGTTGGTGGCTGCTCGTCGCGCACGCCAGCTGCAATCTGGTGGTAAAGATCCACTGGTCGCTGAAGAAAACGACAAGGTCACCGTTATCGCTCTGCGCGAAATCGAAGAAGGCCTGATCACGAATAAGATCCTTGATGTTCGCGATCGTCAGGAACAGCAAGAGCAGGAAGCCGCAGAGATTCAGGCAGTCACTGCCATCGCTGAAGGTCGTCGTTAATTAACGAAACGGATCTCACTTGTATATCTTTGAAAGCCTGAATCAACTGATTCAAAAATACCTGCCGGAGGAGCAAATTAAGCGCCTCGTGCAGGCTTACCTCGTGGCGCGGGACGCGCATGAGGGGCAGACACGTTCCAGCGGTGAGCCTTATATTACTCACCCGGTCGCCGTGGCATGTATTTTGGCTGAAATGAGGCTCGATCACGAGACTCTGATGGCGGCGTTATTACACGACGTTATCGAAGACACGCCTGCAACCTACCAGGATATGGAACAACTGTTTGGCAAAAGCGTTGCTGAACTGGTTGAAGGCGTTTCAAAGTTAGACAAGCTGAAATTCCGCGATAAGAAAGAAGCACAGGCGGAAAACTTCCGCAAAATGGTCATGGCGATGGTGCAAGACATCCGCGTCATTTTGATCAAACTGGCTGACCGTACCCACAACATGCGCACACTGGGCTCTTTACGCCCGGACAAACGTCGCCGCATTGCCCGTGAAACGCTGGAAATCTACAGCCCGCTGGCACACCGTTTGGGTATCCATCATTTGAAAACCGAGCTCGAAGAGCTGGGCTTCGAAGCACTCTATCCGAACCGTTATCGCGTGATTAAAGAAGTGGTGAAAGCCGCGCGTGGTAACCGTAAAGAGATGATTCAGAAAATCCTCTCTGAGATAGAAGGCCGTTTGACCGAAGCCGGTATTCAGTGTCGTGTCAGCGGTCGCGAGAAGCACCTGTATTCGATCTACTGCAAAATGCACCTGAAGGAACAGCGTTTCCATTCCATTATGGATATCTACGCCTTCCGGGTGATCGTTAAAGAACTCGATACCTGCTATCGCGTGTTAGGCCAGGCGCACAGTCTGTACAAACCGCGTCCAGGCCGGGTTAAAGATTACATCGCTATCCCCAAGGCCAACGGCTATCAATCTTTGCATACTTCTCTTATCGGCCCGCACGGCGTGCCGGTGGAAGTACAAATCCGTACCGAAGATATGGATCAGATGGCAGAAATGGGGGTTGCGGCTCACTGGGCTTATAAAGAGAACAGTGAAACCAGCACAACGGCACAAATTCGTGCCCAGCGCTGGTTACAAAGTTTGCTCGAACTGCAACAAAGTGCGGGCAACTCGTTTGAATTTATCGAGAGCGTGAAATCGGATCTGTTCCCGGACGAGATTTACGTCTTTACGCCGGAAGGCCGCATCGTCGAACTGCCTGCAGGTGCTACGCCGGTCGACTTTGCTTACGCCGTGCATACCGATATCGGTCATGCCTGCGTGGGCGCGCGCGTTGATCGCCAGCCTTATCCGCTCTCACAGCCGCTCACCAGCGGCCAGACCATCGAAATCATCACCGCACCGGGTGCCCGACCGAATGCGGCCTGGCTGAACTTTGTTGTCAGCTCGCGGGCCCGCGCCAAAATTCGGCAGATGCTCAAGAACCTTAAGCGTGATGACTCTGTTTCGCTGGGTCGTCGTCTGCTGAATCATGCACTGGGTGCCGGTAAGAAACTGTCAGATATTCCGCCTGAAAACATCAAAAACGAGCTGGACCGTATGAAGCTCGCCGCGATGGATGATTTACTGGCTGAAATCGGTCTGGGCAACGCCATGAGTGTTGTGGTCGCCAAAAATCTGATGGGTGACCAGTCTTCAATGGCAACTTCAGGCACGCGCAATCTGCCTATCAAAGGTGCAGATGGCGTACTGATTACGTTCGCGAAATGCTGTCGTCCAATCCCAGGTGATCCGATTATTGCTCATATCAGTCCGGGCAAAGGTCTGGTTATTCACCATGAATCCTGCCGTAATATCCGTGGTTATCAGAAAGAACCTGAGAAATTCATGGCTGTTGACTGGGATGATCATCAGGAAACCGATCAGGAATTTATCGCTGAAATCAAAGTCGATATGTTCAATCATCAGGGCGCACTGGCGAACCTGACCGCCGCGATTAACGCCGCGCAGTCAAACATTCAAAGCCTGAGCACTGAAGAAAAAGACGGCCGTGTCTACAGCGCCTTTATCCGCCTGACGACCCGCGATCGCGTTCATCTGGCGAATATCATGCGTAAAATTCGTATCATGCCGGACGTTATCAAAGTTACCCGCAACCGAAACTGATTGTTATGACTCCAGAACGTTATGCACGTATTCGTGAAATGCTGACGGCTCGCCAGCCAGACCTGACGGTCTGCATGGAACAGGTGCATAAACCGCATAACGTTTCGGCGGTCATTCGCACCGCAGATGCCGTCGGTGTTCATGAGATCCACGCCGTCTGGCCTACAACGCGAATGAAAACGCTGGTTTCTTCTGCGGCAGGCAGTAACAGCTGGGTTCAGGTCAAAACTCACAAAACTATTCAGGATGCTGTCGCCAAAATGAAGGCGCAGGGCATGCAAATCTTAGCCACAAACCTGTCTGAAAAAGCCGTCGATTTCCGTGCAATTGATTACACCCGCCCGACCTGCATTCTGCTTGGCCAGGAAAAAACCGGTATCACGCCTGAAGCATTAGCACTGGCAGACAGCGACATCATTATTCCGATGATCGGTATGGTGCAATCTCTAAACGTGTCTGTCGCCTCGGCGCTTATTCTGTACGAAGCCCAGCGCCAGCGTGAAAACGCAGGGCTTTACCGCCGCGAAACCAGCCTGCTCAGCGAAAAAGAACAACAGCGTTTGCTATTTGAAGGGGGTTATCCGGTTCTGTCGAATGTGGCGAAGCGAAAAAAACTTCCACGCCCTTTCATTGACGATCAGGGGCAAATTGTTGCCGATGATGAATGGTGGTCAGCGATGCAAATGACGGTCAAAAAAAGATGAAAGGCCGCCTGCTCGACGCCATCCCGCTCACGTCACTTTCTGGCGTCGGAGCCAGTCAGGCAGATAAACTCGCTAAGCTCGGCCTTGAAACTATTCAGGATTTACTGCTCCACCTTCCCCTGCGTTATGAAGATCGCACCCGCCTGTATGCCATAAACGATTTACTGCCCGGCCTGTTTGCCACCATTGAAGGCGAAGTATTGCGCTGCGATATCAGCTTTGGTCGCCGCAGAATGCTGACGTGTCAGATTAGCGACGGCACCGGCATGGTGACGTTACGCTTTTTCAACTTTAACGCTGCGATGAAAAACAGTCTGGCGACAGGCCGTCGGGTCACTGCGTATGGTGAAATCAAACGCGGCACGATCGGCGCAGAAATCATTCATCCGGAATACCGCATTCAGGGCGAGAACAGCGAAGTCGTTTTACAGGAGTCGCTGACACCGGTTTATCCCACTACAGAAGGTATCCGTCAGGCGACGCTGCGTAAGCTGACCGATCAGGCGCTGGAATTGCTTGATACCGTGCCTATCGCCGAATTGTTGCCCGAAGAACTGAGCCGTTCGCTGATATCACTTCCTCAGGCGCTGCATTTGCTGCATCGCCCGCCGCCGGATATACAGCTGGCTGATCTTGAGAAAGGCCATCATCCGGCACAGCGCCGACTGATTATGGAAGAGTTACTGGCGCATAACCTCAGCATGCTGGCGGTTCGCGCGGGTACGCAAAGTTATAAAGCGATGCCGTTACATCACGACGATCGCCTGAAAAAACAGTTCCTCGCCTCACTGCCGTTCAGCCCAACCGGGGCGCAAGAACGTGTTGTGACGGAAATTGAGCAGGATCTGGCAAAGAGTTATCCGATGATGCGTCTGGTTCAGGGCGATGTGGGTTCTGGTAAAACGCTGGTGGCGGCTCTCGCGGCACTTTGCGCTATCGCTCAGGGCCAGCAGGTCGGATTAATGGCACCGACAGAATTGCTGGCTGAACAGCACGCCAATAACTTCCGCCAGTGGTTCGAACCGCTGGGGATTCAGGTAGGCTGGCTGGCGGGCAAGCAAAAGGGCAAAGCCCGGCAGGCGCAGCAGGATGCGATTGCCAGCGGTCAGGTTTCCATGGTGGTCGGGACTCACGCCATCTTCCAGGAGCAGGTACTGTTTTCTTCCCTTTCGCTGGTGATCATTGATGAACAACACCGATTTGGGGTGCATCAGCGTCTGGCGCTGTGGGAAAAGGGATTACAGCAGGGCTTCCATCCGCATCAGCTGATCATGACGGCAACGCCTATCCCGCGAACGCTGGCGATGACGGCCTATGCGGATCTCGATACCTCCGTGATCGACGAACTGCCGCCGGGCCGTACGCCGGTGACCACCGTCGCCATTCCTGACACCCGCCGCAGTGACATTATCAGCCGCGTCAAAAGTGCCTGCGAGCAGGAAAATCGTCAGGCCTATTGGGTTTGTACGCTGATCGAAGAATCAGAAATGCTTGAAGCTCAGGCGGCAGAAGCGACCTGGGAAGGGCTGAAAGAAGCACTTCCGGCGCTCAATATCGGGCTGGTGCATGGCCGAATGAAAGCGCAGGAAAAGCAGGCCGTCATGCAGGCCTTTAAAAAAGGCGAAGTGCAGCTTCTGGTGGCGACCACCGTCATTGAAGTCGGCGTTGACGTGCCGAATGCCAGCCTGATGATCATCGAAAACCCGGAGCGACTGGGTCTGGCGCAGCTGCATCAGCTGCGCGGCCGCGTTGGTCGTGGCGCAGTCGCATCCCATTGTGTTCTGCTATACAAAACGCCGCTCAGCAAGACTGCGCAGAAGCGTTTACAGGTTCTGCGTGACAGCAACGACGGCTTTGTGATTGCACAGCAAGATTTAGAAATCCGTGGTCCGGGAGAATTACTGGGCACGCGCCAGACGGGCAGCGCAGAGTTCAAAGTGGCCGATCTGCTGCGCGATCAGGCGATGATCCCGGATGTGCAGCGCATCGCGCGCTATCTCCAGCAGCAATTCCCCGACCATGCTAAAGCACTGATTGAACGCTGGCTGCCGGAGCGCGTTCGTTACACCAACGCCTGACTTTCCCCTCAGAAAACATAATTAAAAATGATGTTTTCGAAGAATACATTCCTCCGGGTTTTGTTCAAAACGGCCCGCACTCTCTTTCTTCACGGGTTATTTGATGACCTTCACAGACTGGCACAAAGTCGGTAACCGGTTTCATACCCCGCATCTACACTGATGATAATTAAGGCAACCCTGTGTGATTTCTTCATCATAAGGCCATTATCATTATGAGCATCAGTCAGTCACTCTTTCAGTTTATAGAACAAAAAATCAGTCCGTTCGCGGCCCGGTTATCTTCTCAGCGGCACGTTATGGCCGTGCGTGACGGCTTTATTTCAGCAATGCCGTTTATGATTGTCGGATCGTTTTTACTCGTTTTCGTGCATCCTCCTTTTTCGCCGGAATCATCATGGGGGTTCGCCCGCAGCTGGCTGGCGTTGTCAGCGAAATATGAAGTTCAGATACTCACGCCGTTCAATATGACCATGGGCATCATGTCGATCTACATCGCCGCCTCCATTGCTTACAATCTGGCGAGAAGCTACAAACTGGACCCGTTTATGACGGCCATGTTGTCGCTCATGTCTTTCCTGCTGGTGGCGGCGCCACAGGTCGATGAAAAGATGTCAACGGTAGCTCTGGGCGGCGTGGGGATTTTCACCGCGATACTGGTGGCCATTTACGTTACCGAACTGACGCGGTTGCTGAAAAAATACAATATCGGCATACGGCTGCCCGAGCAGGTTCCCTCGAACATCAAGCATTCGTTTGATCTGTTAATCCCCATTATTGCCGTCGTGATTACGCTTTTCCCCATCAGCTTACTGGTGCAGTCCGGGTTTGATATGTTGCTGCCACAGGCGATTATGGCACTGTTCGAACCTCTGATTTCTGCCGCTGACTCCCTGCCTGCCGTGCTTCTCGCGGTGCTGATTTGTCATTTGCTATGGTTTGCTGGAATCCACGGTTCTGCGATTGTTTCGGGCATGTTACAGGCTTTCTGGTTAACCAATCTCGGCCTCAATCAGACCGCTCTGGCCGCCGGATTGCCGATGACACATATTATGACCGAGGCATTCTGGAATTTTCTGATCGTCATTGGTGGCTCCGGCGCAACGATGGGGCTGGTGTTACTGTTCTGCCGCAGTAAATCAGCGCATTTGCGCACCATGGGGAAACTGAGCCTGGTTCCCAGCTGTTTCAACATTAATGAACCGGTGATCTTCGGCACGCCGATCGTCATGAATCCGGTATTTTTCATTCCTTTCCTTCTGGCGCCGATGATCAATGCCGTGGTCGCCTATCTGGCTGTTTCAACCAACCTTCTGCCGCACATGATGTCTCTGGTTCCCTGGACATCTCCGGCACCGATTGGTGCGGCGTGGGCGATGGGCTGGGATTTCAAAGTTTCAATTCTGGTCATCATGCTGATGGCGCTTTCCATGGTGATTTACTATCCATTCTTTAAAGTCTACGAGAAGCAGTTACTGACGCAGGAGAAAGCCGCGGAAGAGGAAAAAGTCTATACGGAGCAGGCAGACGCCCTGAATTAAGCCACGTTGAAAAGAGAAGATGGGCGCGGAAACAGTCGTTTCTGCGCCCTTATTTTTTTACAGAATCGCCGGGAAGACAGGCAACATCAGGAACAGCTTAATGACGATGGCATTGGCGATATCCAGGAAGAACGCCCCCACCATAGGGACAACCAGAAAAGCCAGGTGCGAAGGGCCAAACTGATTAGTGATTGCCTGCATATTGGCAATCGCCGTCGGCGTGGCGCCCAGGCCAAACCCACAATGCCCTGCCGCCAGAACGGCGGCATCATAATTTTTGCCCATGACCCGGTAAGTGACAAAAATGGCGTAAAGCGCCATCGCAACAGTTTGCACCAGCAGAATTGCCATCATCGGTAACGCCAGCGACGCCATTTCCCACAGTTTCAGGCTCATCAGGGCCATTGCCAGGAACAACGACAAACTGACATTACCGAGCACGGACACTGCACGATCGAAGACGCGATAAAAACCCAGCCACGCCAGAAGATTGCTGAGGATCACGCCGACAAACAGGACGCAAACAAAGGTCGGGATTTCAAAGGCAGACCCCTGCAGCAATAACGAAATATGGCTGCCAGCGGTAAGGCAGATGGCAATCAGCGCGATAGTTTCCACCAGCACCAGTGGCGTGATCATGCGGCCAATGGACGGTTTTTCAAATGCGCTGGGATCGGCCGCGTCATCCTGAGAACCGTTCGGTGTGGAAGAGTGACTGACCAGATAGCGGGCAACCGGCCCGCCAATAATACCGCCGAGCACCAATCCGAAGGTCGCGCAGGCCATTGCCACTTCGGTCGCGCTTTCGAAACCATAGCGTTCGACGAAAACCTTGCTCCAGGCAGCGCCGGTGCCATGTCCGCCGGAAAGCGTGATAGAACCGGCCAGAAGGCCCATCAGCGGGTCCATACCCAGCATTTTTGCCATTCCTATGCCGATGACGTTCTGCAGCAACAGCAATCCGACGACAACAAATATCAGCAGCATCAGGTTCTTCCCCCCTGAACGGAGGCTGGCCAGATTGGCGTTAAGGCCGATGGTCGCGAAAAATGCCAGCATCAGGGGTTCTTTTAACGAGATATTAAATCCGATTTCCCAGCCCATGACCCGGTTGGCTAGCAGGAGCATCACGGCAACCAGTAAACCGCCCGCAACGGGTTCAGGAATGGTGTATTTCTTGAGAAGTTTGACCGACTGGACGCATTTGCGTCCTAAAAGGAGAACCAGCGTGGCAGCCACCAGCGTGCCGTAGGTATCGAGCTGAATCATTAAAGAACTCCATTTTGTATTAAATCCAATAAAATCATCTAATTATATGAATATCAGTAATTTCTTTTTTCCCAGAAACTGAATTAGAAGTCATAAAACCGGCATCAGGCAAGAAAAACAGCGCATATAAGCCAACTTAACTCAAATACATGGTTTTAAATTGCCATAAGCAAACGATTGCTTTTGTGGTCATTTTCAATAAAAATGCCCGCTTTGCCGCTTATTGGAATGCCACAACATGAGTACGCAAACCTCAGAACAAGAAACACAGCAACCTGAACTCTCCCGCCCGCCCAAAAGTGAACTGATTTACCGGCTCGAAGACCGGCCGCCGCTCCCGCAGACACTATTTGCCGCCTGCCAGCATTTGCTGGCGATGTTTGTTGCGGTCATTACTCCGGCATTATTGATTTGCCAGGCGCTGGGATTACCCGCGCAGGACACCCAGCACATCATCAGCATGTCGCTGTTTGCCTCTGGTCTGGCGTCCATTTTGCAGATTAAAACCTGGGGGCCGGTGGGTTCGGGCTTACTCTCGATTCAGGGAACAAGTTTTAACTTTGTGTCTCCGTTGATTATGGGTGGACTGGCGCTGAAAAATGGTGGCGCGGATGTGCCGACCATGATGGCCGCTCTGTTCGGTACGCTGATGCTGGCGTCCTGTACTGAGATCATTCTGTCCCGCTTCCTGCATCTGGCGCGCCGTGTGATCACCCCGCTGGTTTCCGGGATTGTGGTGATGATTATCGGTCTGTCGTTAATTCAGGTGGGGCTGACCTCGATTGGTGGCGGATACGCCGCAATGAGCGACCACACCTTTGGCGCACCGAAAAATCTGATGCTGGCTGCGGTTGTTCTGGTGGTCATTATTCTGCTGAACCGCCAGCGTAACCCGTACCTGCGGGTCGCTTCACTGGTCATCGCGATGGCGGTGGGCTATCTGGCGGCGTGGATGATGGGAATGCTGCCGACTGTTGCGCCAGCGACGCAAACCAGCTGGATCACCTTCCCGACGCCGCTGTACTACGGACTGGGAATTGACTGGAATCTGCTGATCCCGCTGATGCTAATCTTTATGGTCACGTCGCTGGAAACCATCGGGGATATCACTGCCACATCTGACGTGTCAGAGCAGCCGGTCAGCGGACCGCTGTACATGAAACGAATTAAGGGCGGCGTACTGGCAAACGGTCTGAACTCGATGCTTTCGGCGGTATTTAATACATTCCCGAATTCCTGTTTCGGACAAAACAATGGCGTGATTCAGCTGACCGGCGTTGCCAGCCGTTACGTAGGTTTTGTGGTGGCGCTGATGCTGATCGTACTGGGGCTTTTCCCTGCGGTCGCCGGATTCGTACAACACATTCCAGAGCCGGTTCTGGGTGGCGCGACTATCGTGATGTTTGGCACCATTGCCGCGTCCGGGGTACGCATAGTGTCTCGTGAACGCCTGAACCGCCGCGCGATCATGATCATGGCGCTGTCTCTGGCCGTCGGCATGGGCGTTTCTCAGCAGCCGCTGATCCTGCAGTTTGCACCAGACTGGATTAAGACGCTGTTGTCCTCCGGGATTGCCGCAGGCGGGATTACGGCGATTGTTCTGAATCTGGTTTTCCCTCACGAAAAGTCATAACCGACATTAAGATGAATGTCACCGCGGCAGGGAGTCTGGAACCCCTGCCGCTTTTTATTGTCTCCAGTCTGCTAAGCTGTTGAGAAATTTCGCTGTTTACGGCATAAACAGAGAACCTTTATCCCTAATTCACGCTACAGGCCCCAGACGATGAAATTTATCGGTAAAATTTTGCTGACGTTCGTTCTGCTTCTGGTACTGGCGATTGTGCTGGTTTACGTCCTATTACAAACCCGCTGGGCCGCTGGCAGGGTCAGCAGCTGGGTCACGGATAACAGTGATTACCGGTTCGCCGTCGAAAAAATAGATCATGACTGGTCCACGCCAGGACGAATTACGCTAACCCATGTCATTTTCGGACAAAAAAATCAGCCTGAGACGCTCAGTGCTGGCGAAGTTGATCTGGATTTGAGCTGGCGTCAGATAACAGAACCGCGCTTTTTCGACCGCGTGGTTCTGGTTGATGGCCGCCTGAACGTCAGTCCTTCCGCCATGAATTTACCGTTGCAGGCGAACACACTTCAGCTGAGTAAAATGGCGCTGACCGGTAACGCGGCGGGACTGGAGATTCAGGGCCAGCAAATCAACGCCGGTATTTCACCGTGGCAACCGAAACCACACCAGCTGCTGGGCGATAAAGCCGATTTCCAGCTGAGTGCCGCGACGCTGACCGTCAACGGGCTGCCAGCCGAACACGTCCTGATTCAGGGTAACCTGAACAATAAAAACCTGACGCTCGCGAATTTCGGCGGCGATCTGGCGCGGGGCCAGCTTACGGGTAAGGCCAGCCAGGCGGCGGACGGCAGCTGGAATATCGAAAATCTGCGTCTGAGCAATGTACGCCTGCAAACCTCAAAATCACTTTCTGCATTTTTCGATGATTTCCAGACCCTGCCAAAAGTCACCATTCAGCGGATGGACCTGATCGACGCCCGTCTGCAAGGCACTGACTGGGCATTCAGCGATGTGGATCTTTCCGTTGAGGATGTGACGCTGGAAAAAGGCGACTGGCAAAGTGATGACGGTGAGATCACGCTGAACGCGACTGACATGATTAACGGCAATCTGCACATTCAGGATCCGATCATTAATCTCGACCTGTCGCCTCAGGGCATTTCGATCAAGCAGGCCACCGCGCGCTGGGAGCGCAGTTTACTGCGGACCACAGGTAACTGGCTGCGGGCGAATAAGCGGCTGCAACTCGATGAGTTTTCCATCGCCGGGCTGGAATACACGTTGCCGCAAAACTGGAAACAGCTCTGGCTTCAGCCGCTGCCGGATTCACTGGCAGAAATCTCGGTGGGCCGGTTTATTGCCAACCGGAACCTGATTATCGATATCAATCCGCAGTTTCCTTTCCAGCTGACGTCGCTCGACGGCCTCGGCAATAATCTGCTGCTGGCACGTAATCACCAGTGGGGAATGTGGGACGGAAAACTCAATCTGAACGCCAGCGAAGCCACGTTCAACCGAAATGATGTGCGTCGCCCTTCCATCATGCTGGAAGCCAACGACCGTCAGGTGACTATTTCAGAGCTGAGTGCTTTCACCAAGGAAGGGCTGCTGGAAGCGACCGGGACCGTGGATCAGCAACCGCAGCGCCAGTTCTCAGTAAAAGTGACTGGCCGCGCCGTACCCATTAATCAGTTGGAAAACTGGGGCTGGCCGCATCTGGCCCTCGACGGTAACGCGAATATGCAGCTCAACCTGCAAGGAAAAATGCCTGCCGGCGTGGATTATAAACCGACGCTGAACGGCACACTTCAGGTTAACGCCACCGGAGGTCAGGTCATCGATCAGAAGATGGTCAACGGGCTGGTGAATGGGTCTGCGACGCCATAGGGTATGGTTGCGGCACTGATAAGAAAAAGGCACCGCCATCGCGGTGCCTTTTTTGTGCCCGAAAACTCAGTTGATTTCCGGTTCCAGCGGTGCACCGGGCGCGGCGGGCAGTACCAGATAAGTCCCTTCAAACACGGCACCTTCGGCTTCATCGCCGTACAAATTCACTTCGAGCTGCACGCGGGCTTTGCGTCCACGCGCCAGTCTGTCCAGATCGCCGCTGACGGAACCGAGATCAGCCACCGCACGCGGTCTGCCGGTCACCGGTGAACTGTAGCGGATGTGTGCATCCGCCAGCACGATGGTCCCGCCCAGATGACGTTCGCGCAACAGCAGCCAAATCAGCCCCCAGCCGGTCAGCGTTGCCAGCGAGAACAAACTGCCCGCAAACAACGTGTGGTGCGGGTTCTGATTACCGTTCTCTGGCATCGTCGTCACAAATCTCTGGCCGGTGTACTGACTGATGCGCACGCCCATTTTTTCACTGAGCGGGATGTGATCGTACCAGGCTTGTTGCAGTTGCCCGCACCAGTCGGGTCGATGGAGAATGTCATCCAGCGTTTCAACCGGTTTGATCATCAGGAAATGGCGCACCGGCGTGGTTTGCGGCGTGGTAATTTCGCCCTGATTCACAAACCCGAGCTTGGCAAAGAACTCGACCGCATCTTCACGGGCGCTACACACCACGCGTTTAACGCCTTCCTGACGCGCCACAGACTCCAGGGTCATCGCAACCAGCGTTCCCAGCCCTTTATCCTGCACTTCCGGGTCAACCGCCAGGAAGCGGATAGAGGCCTCGTTGTCGGCATTGATATATAAACGGCCTACTGCGACCGGTTCGCCCTGCTCATCAACGACCATCTGATGATGCGCGATGGAATCATACGCATCACGCTCTGAACCTTCGGGCTGATGCAACGGCTTGCGCAGCATTTCCCAGCGGAATCGGTAATAGGCGGCCAGCTCTTTTTCGGTCGTCGGTACTCTCAGATGATACATAGATGCTTTCTCTCCGGCGTTTATGCCTTTTCGATCAGACGTGTAGCCAGAAGGTCACCGGCCCGTCGTTCACCAGCGCCACTTTCATGTCCGCAGCAAAGCGCCCGGTTTCGGTCGCGATGCCTTCTTCACGGCACTGCCCGCAGAAATACTGATATAAGCGGTCGGCTTCCTGCGGCTCTGCGCCGCGGGAAAAACCGGGGCGCATACCCTTTGAGGTGTCTGCCGCCAGCGTAAACTGCGACACGACCAGCAAACTTCCGCCCGCCTGCTGAACGTTGAGATTCATTTTGTCGTTTTCGTCACCGAATATCCGGTACCCGATCACCCGTTCACAAAGGCGCCTGGCTTTTTGCTCATCATCGCCCTGTTCAACACCCAGCAAGACCAACAGTCCCGGCCCGATCTCGCCGCAGACCTCGCCATCAATAGTGACGCTGGCATTCAAAACCCGCTGAATTAACGCAATCATATAAATCCTTCAGACTGATTATTCTGCTGCTACATCTTGAGCAGACTGCAATTTTCTCAGGGAACGAAACTCGCCGAGCGTGACGGTAATTTCCGCGCCCAAAAGCACGATACACCAGCTGACATAGACCCAAAGAAATAAAATCGGGATCACAGCCAGTACGCCATAAATCAGTTGATATGACGGGAAAAGCTGGATGTATAAGGCAAAGATTTTCTTACTCAATTCAAACAGCGCACCGGAAAAGAGCGCGCCAATCATCGCATCTTTGGCCGGAACCCGGACCGTGGGCACCACCTGATACAGCAGCCAGAAGGATATCCACGAGATCAGCAAGGGCAGAATGCGCAGGGCATGGTCGATCACCGAATGGACGCCACTGATGTTCAGCCAGTTCAGCGAGAGCAAATAGGAGCTGATCGCCACACTGGCAACCAGCAGGATCGGCCCGAGCGTCAGCACCATCCAGTAAACCGCAAAAGAGAACACGATCGGGCGCTTGGTTTTGCTGTCCCAAATTTTGTTCAGCACGCTGTCTACCGAGGCTATCAAAAGCAGCGCCGTGACGATTAAGCCACAGGTGCCTACGGCAGTCATTTTGCTGGAGTTCGCCACAAACTGTTCGAGATAGCGCTGAATGGTGTTGCCGGTCGCCGGCATAAAGTTTGAAAAAATAAAGGTCTTTAGCTGCGCACTGATATCCGAAAAGACCGGGAATAAGGCAAACAGTGAGAAGACCACCGCAATCAGTGGCACAAGCGAAAGTAAGGAAACATAGGCTAAATGGCCCGCCAGAAGCGTCAGGCCATCCTTATCTGAACGCCGCAGAAGCAGACGCGTAAATTTCCAGCATGATTTCAGGTAGTGGCTCAGCGCCCTTTTCTGCATTTGAGCATCCTTCAGGAAAAGTACTTCGGTACTGTCTGGTTATCTTCCACCCACACGGATTCGATGCCAGCCTCCCGCGCTGCCTCGATATTCTCTTTCACGTCATCGAAGAACACAGCGTCGCCCGCTGTAACGCCTTCCTGTTCCAGAACATGCTGGAAAATACCCGGTTCAGGCTTACGCATACCAATGTTTTGCGAGAGATAGATGGCGTCAGTATTGGCTTCTATTTCCGGGTAGTTATGCGGCCAGAAATCGAGGTGCAAACGGTTAGTGTTGGACAACACCACTACGCGATGCCCTTTCTCACGCAGCGATTTAAAGATTTCGATCACTTCAGGCCGCAATCCAACAAAGACTGACTGCCAGCCCAAACTGAATTGTTCGAAACTCAGCGCGATACCCATCTCATGACAAAGCTCGGCGGCAAAGTCTTCGTCGCTAATTTCTCCCCGCTCATGCTTTTGGAAGGCTTCTCCCATCGAGAATCGCTCGGTCAGCGTGGCAAGCGGTGTTCCGCTGAAATTGCTCCAGACGCCAAGGACACGTTTGAAATCAATATCAATAATGACGTTTCCCATATCAAAAATGTACAGCATTGCACGCTCCTGATTTCAAAGATGACTGTTAACTTTAGCGGTAAAACGTACAGGTGAACAGTGACAGAAGGAGGGGATGTTACGCAGGAGCAGAAAAAAAACATAAAAAAAACAGGGTACCAAAGGCACCCTGTTTCTGTGTAACGGCGTACGTGAAAGAAGATTACGCTTCTTTAGGACCACGCATTGCACGTTTACGATCGTTCTCGGTCAGGTGACGTTTACGAATACGCACAGACTGAGGAGTCACTTCGACCAGTTCGTCATCATCGATGAATTCCAGAGCTTGCTCCAGAGACATTTTGATTGCAGGAACCAGAGTCGTTGCTTCGTCAGTACCGGACGCACGCATGTTGGTCAGTTTCTTACCGGTCAGACAGTTCACAGTCAGGTCGTTAGAACGTGAGTGAATACCGATGATCTGGCCTTCATACACTTCTGCGCCGTGGCCCAGGAACAATTTACCGCGGTCTTGCAGGCTGTACAGTGCGAACGCAACTGCTTTACCCTGACCGTTAGAAATCAGCACGCCGTTCTGACGCTGGCCGATTTCGCCCTGACGAACGTCATCGTAGTGGCTGAACGTGGAGTACAGCAGACCGGTGCCTGAAGTCATGGTCATGAATTCAGTACGGAAGCCGATCAGGCCACGTGCAGGGATCAGGTAATCAAGACGGATACGACCTTTACCGTCTGGGATCATGTCTTTGACATCGCCTTTACGCTCACCCATGGCCTGCATAACAGAACCCTGGTGTTGCTCTTCGATATCCAGTGTCACGTTCTCGAATGGCTCTTGCATGCGGCCATCGATTTTACGGTTGATTACTTTAGGACGGGAAACCGCCAGCTCGAAACCTTCACGACGCATGTTTTCGATCAGAACCGACAGGTGAAGTTCACCACGGCCTGAAACACGGAATGCATCAGCATCTTCAGTTTCGTCAACACGCAGTGCCACGTTGTGCACCAGTTCTTTGTTCAGACGATCAAGGATCTGACGTGAAGTCACATACTTGCCTTCTTTACCACAGAACGGAGAGGTGTTTACGCAGAAATACATGGTTACGGTTGGTTCATCAACGCTCAGCGCTGGCAGAGCTTCAACATTCGCCGGATCACAGATTGTGTCGGAGATGTTCAGTTCACCAAGGCCAGTGATCGCGATGATGTCGCCCGCTTCAGCAACGGTGGCTTCGATACGCTCAAGACCCATGTGGGTCAGAACTTTACCGACTTTACCGTTACGGGTTTTGCCTTCGCTGTCGATGACAGTGATTTGTTGGTTTGGCTTAACGGTACCGCGTTTGATGCGGCCGATGCCGATGACGCCAACATAGTTGTTGTAGTCCAGCTGAGAGATTTGCATCTGGAACGGTGCATCCATCTCAACTTGTGGCGGAGATACGTGGTCAACGATCGCCTGGTACAACGGGGTCATGTCTTCGGCCATATCGTTATGGTCGTTACCCGCGATACCCATCAGTGCTGATGCATAGATGATTGGGAAATCGAGTTGTTCGTCGGTTGCGTCCAGGTTTACGAACAGGTCGAAGACCTGATCAACAACCCAGTCAGGACGCGCGCCAGGGCGGTCAACCTTGTTGATTACCACGATCGGTTTCAGACCATTAGCGAATGCTTTTTTGGTCACGAAACGGGTTTGCGGCATTGGGCCATCCATTGCATCCACAACCAGCAGCACCGAGTCGACCATTGACATCACACGCTCAACCTCACCGCCGAAATCGGCGTGTCCTGGGGTATCCACGATGTTGATGCGGTAGTCTTTCCAATTAATGGCGGTGTTTTTTGCGAGGATGGTAATCCCACGCTCTTTCTCCAAATCGTTGGAGTCCATTACGCGTTCAGTGGCTTCTACACGCTCTCCGAAAGTACCGGATTGTTGCAGCAGCTTGTCGACCAGGGTGGTTTTACCATGGTCAACGTGGGCAATAATGGCGATGTTACGCAAATTTTCGATCACAGCTTTGCCTCAGGCATTAGAAATAGCGCGCTATTGTACACGTATTAAGCGAGGTTCTAAACAAGATCACAAGGATCTTGTTGAAACAACTTAAGGATGGTTACTTTGTGATCCCTTTCACGGTGCAAAAAGAACACTGAACCAATATGACGCACCTTTTTGGTGCCTTGCATCTCACGATTAGCACCATTGTAGTGCATTAACTCCGTTATGGTGCATACTTATTGAGTGCAAGAGCCCTGTAAAATGGCGCTGTTTGGATTTTCTCAAAGTTGGCACACTTTTCGCTAATAGTTTTTAGGGTAAAAAGTTTTTACAGGGTGAAAAGAGTCTGACCAGACAAATGATAGTGCGGTTTAGGCTACACGCCAGTTCAAGTAAAGCTGTTATTTCCAACTAAAGACCAAAAATGGTTATTCGTTCCACGACGATAATGAGAAATTCGGGAGAACTAGTATGTCCGCTGAACACGTTTTGACGATGCTGAATGAGCATGAAGTGAAATTCGTAGATTTGCGTTTCACTGATACCAAAGGCAAAGAACAGCACGTCACCATTCCTGCACACCAGGTTAGCGCTGACTTCTTCGAAGAAGGCAAAATGTTTGATGGCTCTTCAATCGGTGGCTGGAAAGGCATTAACGAATCTGACATGGTTCTGATGCCAGATGCCAGCACTGCTGTTCTTGACCCATTCTATGAAGAAACCACGCTGATCATCCGTTGCGACATCCTTGAGCCGACAACGCTGCAAGGTTATGACCGTGACCCACGTTCTACCGCAAAACGTGCAGAAGATTTCCTGCGCTCTTCCGGTATCGCGGACACCGTACTGTTCGGGCCAGAGCCAGAATTCTTCCTGTTTGATGATGTGCGCTTCGGCAGCAGCATCTCCGGTTCCCACGTCGCTATCGATGATATCGAAGGCGCATGGAACTCCAGCACCAAATACGAAGGCGGCAACAAAGGCCACCGTCCTGCAGTGAAAGGCGGTTACTTCCCGGTTCCTCCGGTCGACTCCTCACAGGATCTGCGTTCTACCATGTGTCTGACCATGGAAGAAATGGGTCTGGTTGTTGAAGCTCACCACCACGAAGTGGCAACTGCTGGCCAGAACGAAGTGGCAACCCGCTTCAACACCCTGACCAAAAAAGCGGACGAAATCCAAATCTACAAATACGTGGTGCACAACGTGGCTCACGCATTTGGCAAAACAGCGACCTTCATGCCAAAACCAATGTTTGGCGATAACGGTTCCGGTATGCACTGCCACATGTCTTTGTCCAAGAACGGTAACAACCTGTTCGCTGGCGACAAATACGGCGGCCTGTCTGAAATGGCACTGTTCTACATCGGCGGTATCATCAAGCACGCTAAAGCAATCAACGCCTACGCTAACCCGACAACCAACTCCTACAAGCGTTTGGTCCCGGGCTACGAAGCGCCAGTTATGCTGGCTTACTCTGCGCGTAACCGTTCTGCCTCTATCCGTATTCCACACGTATCAAGCCCTAAAGCGATGCGTATCGAAGCGCGTTTCCCTGATCCAGCGGCTAACCCATACCTGGCGTTCGCAGCACTGATGATGGCTGGCCTGGACGGCATCATCAACAAGATCCACCCTGGCGATGCGATGGACAAAAACCTGTATGACCTGCCACCGGAAGAAGAAGCAGAAATTCCAAAAGTTGCAGGTTCACTGGAAGAAGCGCTGAACGCACTGAACGAAGACCGCGAGTTCCTGACCCGTGGCGGCGTGTTCACTGACGACGCTATCGAAGCGTATATCGATCTGCGTAAAGAAGAAATGGACCGCGTGCGTATGACTCCGCATCCGGTTGAATTCGAACTGTATTACAGCGTTTAAGCCTTTAACTCAGCGTTCGTCTTCAGGACGGACGCTGAGCGTAATACCCGACTGAAGGCCCGGTAGTGAGAAAACCTTCAGCGTCAAAATCAAGTCAGACGATTTAATTTGTTGCCGTGGAAACTTTCAGCCCATCTCCGGATGGGCTTTTTTCTCCACACTCTTTCCTGCTTAACCCCTCAGCCCCGTGATTTCGCCGGGTAACGAGATAAAATGCACCGATCAGGTGCGGGAGACTGCGGTATGGCAACTGGCAAACTGCCCGATGCTGGGCAGATCCTGAATTCCTTAATCAACAGCGTTCTGTTATTGGACGACGATTTGGCTGTGCATTACGCCAATCCGGCGGCTCAGCAATTACTGGCGCAAAGTTCCCGCAAACTTTTTGGCACACCGTTGCCTGAGCTGGTGGGATATTTTTCCCTGAATATCGAGTTGATGCGTGAAAGTCTGACTGCCGGACAGGGCTTTACAGACAGCGAAGTGACTCTGGTCGTGGATGGCCGCGCGCACGTGTTGTCACTGACCGCGCAGATGCTGCCGGAAGGCTTCATTTTGGTCGAACTGGCTCCGATGGATAATCAGCGTAAGCTGAGCCAGGAACAATTGCAGCACGCTCAACAGGTTGCCGCGCGTGATTTGATCCGCGGTCTGGCACATGAAATTAAAAACCCGCTCGGCGGTTTGCGTGGTGCAGCGCAGTTACTTTCAAGAGCGCTCCCCGATCCGGCGCTGCTGGAATACACCAAAGTCATTATTGAGCAGGCAGACCGCCTGCGTAATCTGGTCGACCGTTTGCTCGGGCCACAGCGCCCAAGCCAGCACGTTACGCAAAGTATTCATCAGGTTGCAGAGCGTGTGTGTCAGCTGGTATCGATGGAAAAGCCAGATAACGTTCAACTGGTGAGGGACTATGACCCAAGCCTGCCGGAACTGGCGCACGACCCCGATCAGATAGAACAGATTTTGTTAAACATCACCCGCAATGCCCTGCAGGCACTCGGGGAGGAAGGCGGCACAATTACACTGCGTACGCGCACTGCCTTCCAGATCACGTTACATGGTGTGCGTTATCGTCTGGCGGCCCGCATCGATATTGAAGATGACGGCCCCGGCGTACCGGGCCATTTGCAGGACACCCTTTTTTACCCCATGGTCAGTGGCCGCGAGGGGGGCACCGGTTTGGGCCTGTCCATCGCGCGCAGTTTGATTGATCAGCATTCGGGTAAAGTTGAATTTAACAGTTGGCCAGGTCATACCGAATTCTCGGTTTTCCTGCCTATTCGCCAGTGAGGTTCTTATGCAACGAGGGATAGTCTGGATCGTCGATGACGATAGCTCCATCCGCTGGGTTCTTGAACGTGCGCTCACTGGAGCCGGTTTAACCTGCACCACGTTTGACAGCGGTAATGAAGTGCTGGAAGCCATTGCGACTCAAACCCCTGACGTGTTGTTATCCGATATCCGCATGCCTGGGATGGACGGTTTAGCGCTGCTTAAGCAGATTAAACAACGCCATCCGATGCTTCCGGTCATCATAATGACAGCCCATTCCGATCTGGATGCTGCGGTCAGCGCCTATCAGCAAGGCGCGTTTGATTATCTGCCAAAACCGTTCGACATTGACGAGGCCGTGGCGCTGGTAGAGCGCGCCATCAGTCATTATCAGGAACAACAACAACCGGCCCGAACTCAGCCAGCCAGCGGCCCGACAGCTGACATTATTGGCGAAGCGCCAGCCATGCAGGACGTGTTCCGCATCATCGGCCGTTTGTCCCGCTCTTCAATCAGCGTGCTGATTAATGGCGAATCCGGTACCGGTAAAGAGCTGGTGGCTCATGCCTTGCATCGTCACAGTCCTCGCGCTAAAGCGCCTTTTATCGCGCTGAATATGGCGGCAATCCCGAAAGACCTGATCGAGTCCGAACTGTTCGGCCACGAAAAAGGGGCATTTACCGGAGCGAATACCGTTCGTCAGGGGCGTTTCGAGCAGGCCGACAATGGCACGCTGTTCCTGGATGAAATCGGTGATATGCCGCTCGATGTGCAAACCCGTCTTCTGCGCGTGCTGGCAGACGGTCAGTTCTACCGCGTAGGCGGCTATGCACCAGTGAAAGTGGACGTGCGAATCATTGCGGCGACCCACCAGAATCTGGAGCTTAGGGTTCAGGAAGGAAAATTCCGTGAGGATTTATTCCATCGCCTGAACGTTATCCGCGTCCATCTGCCACCGCTGCGTGAACGTCGTGAAGACATTCCGCGTCTGGCGCGTTACTTCCTGCAAGTGGCGGCAAAAGAACTGGGCGTGGAAGCAAAAAATCTGCATCCGGAAACCGAAACGGCGCTGACACGCCTGCCGTGGCAAGGTAACGTGCGCCAGCTGGAAAACACTTGTCGCTGGCTGACGGTGATGGCGGCGGGCCAGGAAGTTCTGATTCAGGATTTGCCGAGTGAATTGTTTGAGACTTCTGCGCCGGAAGCAGGCGGACAGAGTTTGCCGGACAGCTGGGCAACGCTGCTGGCACAGTGGGCGGATCGCGCACTGCGCTCCGGTCATCAAAACCTGCTGTCGGAAGCACAACCTGAAATGGAGCGGACATTACTGACTACGGCGTTGCGCCATACTCAGGGGCATAAACAGGAAGCTGCACGGTTGCTGGGCTGGGGACGAAACACCCTCACCCGCAAACTAAAAGAACTGGGCATGGAATAATCCTTTCCAGCGCCAGACAGCAAAACAGCCGCTCATGCGGCTGTTTTGCTTTGTTTTGCATTGATGCGAATAGATTTGCAGCGAAGAATCAGATAACGCGGGAGAATTGCTGCTGGCGTACCTGCCGGCGCAGATAAATATCAAAACACATGCAGATATTACGGATCAGCAAACGTCCGCGCGGCGTGACCTGAATGTGTGTCGCACTTACCTCGACAAGCCCGTCTTCCGCAAGCGGCGTCAGCAGCGCCAGATCGTCGGCAAAATAATCGGTAAAGCGGATAGCATAACGCTGTTCGATATCAGCGAAACTCAGCTCGAAATGGCAGATCAGCGATTTAATAACATCGCGGCGCAGACAGTCGTCATCGGTCATTTCCAGACCGCGCCACAGTGCGTTCCCCTGCTCTTCAACTCTGGCGTAATACGTTTTGAGGTCTTTCTCGTTCTGCGCGTAGGTGTCGCCCAACATGCTGATGGCCGACACGCCCATACCCAGTAAATCGCTGTCGCCCTGCGTGGTATATCCCTGGAAATTACGGTGTAGTTTGCCTTCGCGCTGAGCAATCGCCAGTTCGTCATCAGGGCGCGCAAAGTGATCCATCCCGATAAACCGGTAACCGGACGCCGTCAGTGAACTTATGGTTTCCTGCAGGATTTTCAGTTTCTCTTCAGCACCGGGTAAGTCGGCATCTTTGATTTTGCGTTGTGCCGCGAACAGCTTCGGCATGTGAGCGTAGTTGAATACGCTGAGACGGTCCGGATTGAGCGCCGCCACACGTTGCAGGGTATAAGCAAAACTTTCGGCGGTTTGTTTTGGCAAACCGTAGATCAGATCGATATTGGTTGAGTTGAAACCGAGCGCCCTGGCGCGTTCAATCAGCGCAAAGATGAACTCTTCATCCTGCTCGCGGTTAACCAGACGCTGCACTTCTTTGTTGAAATCCTGCACGCCCATGCTCAGGCGATTGAAGCCTTCGTTGCGCAGATGGTCCAGCACATCCAGCTCGATTTCGCGCGGATCAATCTCCAGCGACATCTCAGCATCAGGCAGGACAGTAAAATGTTGACGCAGAAGGCTCATCAGACGGCTTATCTGGGCTTTGTTGAGATAAGTGGGAGTACCACCGCCCCAATGGAGCTGACTCACGTGACGGCCCTTAAAGAGCGGCGCACGGTGGCGGATCTCTTTCTCGAGCACATTCAGATATTCTTCGGCTTTATGCTGCTGGCGGGTGACCAGTTTATTGCAGCCGCAGAAGTAGCAGAGCTTATGACAGAAAGGAATGTGGACATACAACGAGAGGGAACGATCCGGATAACGGGCAGCGGCTTTTTCAAAGGCTGCATCGTTGTAGCTTTCGCTGAATTCAAGTGCGGTTGGGTAGGATGTGTACCGCGGGCCAGAGTAGTTGTACTTCTGGATCAGCGCTAAATCCCAAACGGTTGTCTGTTCTGACATGGTGACTCACTCCTTCCGGCGTCGGATGCTGCCGGTTCGCCTTACCGGCAGGCTGTTGGCCTGCCGTGCAAAGGTCGCTCTGCGCAAACGTGCTTTGGTTTTCGATAACCGTCGTAGTTTACCGAATAACCAAAGCAGATAACATGCAAAGAGTAAGGCTATTGCCGGAATGACCCAGCTCATGGCTTAGAAACCTTCTTTTGGATTCCCGCGCTTGAGCAACTGCATCATGTCTTCGTTCTTTTCTTCTTCTTCTTCGTCATCTTCATCATCGCCAAGTTCGATACCCAGCAGTTCCATCAGAACGTCGATGCGATCCAGAGTCTGATCAACATAAGCCTGATCTTCAGCGCTCAGGGCTTTACCGTCATCGATAAGATCCAGCAAAGCATCCAGACGTTGATCATTTTCCAGTAATGTCAGTTCTTCTTCAGGGGTCATTTTTGGTTTTGCATCTTGCACTGGCTGCGCCGCTTTCTTCGCTTTAGGTGCATTGTTCATGACGGTTTCAACGATCAGGGGCACGGCTTTTTTACTGCCAATGCGCGGATCGGTTTTCTTCGCGGCTGCACCACTTTGATTTTGGTTGGCATCCGGGTTCGCACGGGAACCAGCCTTACGGCCGCGGCGGCGGTTGTCACGTTTGCGTTCGCGCGCTTCAATATCGAGCTCGACGCGATTCTTTTTTCTCTTCGGTTTGGCTGTCGCGGTATTGGCGCGCGGGGCTTTCGCTGGCTGTTTCATGGATTCTGCTCTTAGGTGTGTACATTTAGTATAGATTTGCGGCGGAATCTAGCAGAAAGCGACCAAAGAAAAAAGGCAGCAAGTGGACCTTGCTGCCTTTTTCTTTCCTTCCTGCGAAGGATATTCAACAAACACTTTCCCTGTATAGCCTCAACGTCCCGGTTTTTCCTTTGCCTTTCAGGGCTTCCGGCCCCGTTCATCCTTAAAGCGCCATGCATTTCCAGTATTCCCTGAAGGCGTAAATCATCCGTGTTTCCATTCTTGCCTTCATCGCGTAAGAAAGACTTTACCCTATCGCCGCAAAGGCTCAAGATACCGCCCTGCCGTCTCACGTCTTCAGCCGATGCTCTGATGTTATCGAATTGAATTTAAAGTGAATTAAAATATACGGCGACTTAATTAGCGAAATAACCCGCATTATGAATAGCAAATGTCTTACATCATGAAGGCCATTTTCCCCCGCCTTCATCTCTGTGGTCCCTTCGCATCATCATTCGGATTGTAAAAAACACTGAACGTATCGCGGCGCTGTTGCAGTTATAATCTCCAGTCAGCCAGATACACAAGCCTCACGGAGACGCACGTTTTGACCAGCCAAACTTACAACTATCATATGACCCATTTCGTCATGAGCGCCCCGGATATCCGGCATCTGCCGAGTGACGCAGGCATTGAAGTCGCATTTGCTGGTCGCTCAAACGCCGGCAAATCCAGTGCATTGAATACGCTGACCCAGCAGAAAAGCCTGGCACGTATCAGTAAAACCCCTGGTCGTACGCAATTAATTAACCTGTTTGAGGTGGAGCCAGGTATTCGTCTGGTCGACCTTCCGGGTTATGGCTATGCCCAGGTTCCGGAAGAGATGAAACGCAAATGGCAGCGCTCACTGGGTGAGTATCTGCAAATGCGTAATTCGCTGAAAGGGCTGGTCGTGCTGATGGATATCCGTCACCCGCTGAAAGATCTCGATCAGCAAATGATTCAGTGGGCCGTGGATGTCGGTACGCCGGTGATGCTGCTGCTGACTAAGGCCGATAAACTGGCTTCGGGCGCACGTCAGGCGCAGATCAAAATGGTACGCGAAGCAGTGAAAGAATTTATGGGGGACATTCAGGTTGAAGCGTTCTCTTCACCCAAAAAAATGGGTGTGGATAAACTCAGTGATAAACTGAACACCTGGTTTAATGAAATCCCGCCAGAAGTAGTGGAAGACGAATTGTCAGGCGAGTAAGTCGCAGGCAGGATCGTAAGTAAAGAACATGACGGGTGGCCTGCAGGTCGCCCGTTTTTTTATGTGCTTTTTTTAACATGGCTGCCCAAACCCCAAAAAATGCGGGATAACGCAGTGAAAAGCACAATAAAAAACGCCCCAGACATAAATGCCTGGGGCGGCTAAAATATTCAGCCAAATCCGATTACGTGAAGTAAAAGGTCTGAAAGATAGAACATCTTACCTCTGTACCCTACAAGAGGAACTTTACCCTATTTCATGACGGGGAAAAAGAACTTTTTGTAGTTTACTTACACAAAAACTGCGGATTATGCGATCACCTTCATGGTCTGAGGCCATAATCCTGTAGCTTAATTACAATAAAAGCTTAATAACTATTCACTTAGTGAGCCTGATCCCAGTTCTCACCCGTACCGACATCCACTTTCAATGGAACGGCCAGTTCCATGCTCGCTTCCATCAGGCTACGAATTTTCTCACTGGCTGCCGCAACGTCGTCATTGTGCACTTCAAAGACCAGTTCATCATGTACCTGCATGATAATGCGGGCGCGCGGAGCATCCGGCTGTTTCAGCCAGTCACCGACGCTTATCATGGCGCGTTTGATAATATCAGCCGCAGTTCCCTGCATCGGGGCGTTGATCGCGGCACGCTCGGCACCTTTACGGCGCATTGCGTTGCTGGACTTAATGTCCGGCAGATACAGCCTGCGACCATCCAGCGTTTCAACGTAGCCCTGTTCAGAAGCCTGCGTGCGGGTACGTTCCATGTATTCGAGCACGCCCGGATAGCGCTCAAAATACAAATCCATATAACGCTGGGACTCTTTACGCGGAATGTTCAGCTGACGGGAAAGACCGAACGCGCTCATACCGTAGATCAGCCCGAAGTTAATCGCCTTCGCGCTGCGGCGTTGCTCGCCGGTCACACTTTCCAGCGGCGTACCGAAGACTTCAGCAGCTGTCGCCCGGTGGATATCTTTTCCTTCGGCAAATGCTGTCAGCAAACCTGCATCTTTCGACAGATGCGCCATGATCCTAAGTTCGATTTGCGAGTAGTCGGCAGCGAGAATGCAGTAATCTTTCGGAGCGATAAACGCCTGACGAATACGTCGGCCTTCGTCGTTACGCACCGGAATGTTTTGCAGGTTTGGATCACTGGAAGACAGACGCCCGGTGGCCGTCACAGCCTGATGGTAAGACGTGTGTACACGTCCAGACTGAGGGTTGATCATCAACGGCAGTTTGTCGGTATAAGTCGATTTGAGCTTCGCCAGGCCGCGATATTCCAGAATGACTTTTGGCAATGGGTAATCCAGCGCCAGTTCAGCTAACACTTCTTCGTTCGTCGAAGGCGCGCCACCCGGTGTTTTCTTCAGAATCGGCAATTTCTGTTTTTCATACAGAATGGCCTGCAGCTGCTTGGTCGAGGACAAGTTGAAAGGCTCTTCGGCCAGTTCATGCGCCCTGGTTTCCAATTCATTCAGGCGGATGGCCAGCTCTTTAGAGTGCGCGGCTAAAATGTTCTGGTCGATCAGAACGCCGGTGCGTTCGATATGCGACAGAACAGGGACCAGCGGCATCTCAATATCGGTGAAGACTTTCTTCAGCGATTCGCTTTCCTGGATGCGCGGCCACAACGTCTGGTGCAACTGCAAGGTGACGTCAGCATCTTCCGCTGCATACGGGGCGGCTTGTTCAAGAGCGATCTGGTTGAAGGTGAGCTGGTTTTTACCCTTTCCGGCGATCTCTTCAAAACCGACCGTTTTATGGCCGAGATAACGATCCGCAAGACTGTCCATATCATGACGGCCTGACACACTGTCGAGTACGTATGACTCAAGCATGGTATCGAACGCGATCCCTTTCATCTCAATGTCATAACGCAACAGAATACCGCGGTCGAACTTCAGATTTTGTCCGACTTTCAGCTGCTTTTCATCTTCCAGTAAAGGCTTGAGCTGTTTCAGAACGTCAGCGCGATCTAATTGCACCGGCGCGTCAAGATAGTCGTGGGCCACGGGAAGATACGCCGCTTTACCCGCTTGCGTTGCAAAAGATAAACCAATCAGATTCGCTGTCAGCGTATCCAGGCCATCCGTTTCCGTATCAAACGCGAAAACATCAGAAGCTTTCAGGTAGCCAATCCATTCATCAAGCGTTGCCTGATCCAGAATGGTGACATAACCGTCCTGTGTTAGCTGATTACGCTCGACGGGTTCTGAAGCCAGCGTCTCTTCAGCTGCGGCACCTTTCTTACCGGATGTCGTCGCTTTTGCCGCTGACTTTTTACCGCTCAACCAGGTACCCGATTCAACATCTGCCAGCCAGCGCTTGAACTCATAACGACCAAAGAGCTGATGAAGTTCATCTGCATTCGGCTCATTAACGGTCAGCTCAGCGCATGTGACGTCCAGCTCAACGTCAGTTTTGATGGTCGCCAGTTTATAGGAGAGATAAGCAACGTCTTTATTGTCGGCAAGTTTAGCAGCCATGGTTTTGGAACCACGGAAACTCAATGTAGAAATTTTATCGAGATCGGCATACAGCGCATCAAGACCACCGATGCCTTGCAACAGCGCCTGCGCCGTTTTCTCACCCACGCCGGGAACACCGGGGATGTTGTCCGAGGAGTCACCCATCAATGCCAGGAAATCGATGATCAGTTCAGGAGGGACGCCGTATTTTTCAACGACTTCATCCGGCCCAAGGATCGCATTGTTCATGGTATTAATCAGCGTCACGCCGGGCGTGACCAATTGCGCCATGTCTTTATCACCGGTGCTGATCAGTACCGCATGTCCGGCCTTTTCAGCTTCGAGAGCCAGTGTGCCAATCACGTCGTCCGCTTCCACGCCAGATACCACCAGTAATGGCAGCCCCATGGCTTTAACCATCTGGTGCAATGGTTCAATCTGCGAACGGAGATCGTCAGGCATTGGCGGGCGGTGAGATTTGTACTGATCAAAGAGCTCATCACGGAAGGTTTTGCCTTTCGCGTCAAACACCACAGCAACGTGGCTTGGGGTGTATTGCAGCAATAAGCTACGCAACATGTTAAGCACGCCGTACATCGCGCCGGTTGGCTCACCCACAGAGTTTGTCAGCGGGGGGAACGCATGGTAAGCGCGGTAGAGGTAGGACGAACCGTCTACCAGTATCAATGGGTTTTCTGCTATCTGGGCCATAACTCTTCTTTATTCGTGATCAGACATACGCTAAGGATGCCATAGCCAGCGAGAAAGACGAACCTTACGAGGGAAATTCATTGCGATAATGCGGGGGATCTCGAAGGATCTTCCTGTGGATAACTTTGTGAATAGTTTTGATGAGAAATTATTAATGAGATGTATTGAGAAAAAAATTTACCATTTTACTCACTGCTTTCATCAGGTTATCTGATTTTTTCATGAAACATTCATGTAATAGAAGCTTAATAGCTATTGTGGATAGTAATATTTGTGAGACGACATCATACAAATAAAATCAATTATATTTCAGATTTTTTATTTGGCCAGGCCGTAAATTCGAAAGGATATAATGCCAGCCGAATGGCTGGCATTGAGAAGACGATATCTTATTTTTTGGTGGCTAGGAAATTGATAACATCTGAATATTGTTTGACATACATATCCATTGAGCTGGTATCAAGGCCATCATTTTTAACCATATATTTGCCATTCACAAATACAGATGGGACACCTTGCAGGCCTAAATCAGCGGCGGCTTTTTCCTGCTGTACGACGAGAGATTTCACCACAAAACTATTCAGTGCGGCATCGTAATCTTCGCCTTTCACGCCAGCCTGAATAAAGACTTTGCGGATATCATCGGCATTCTGAACGGACTGTTGTTTTTGTACGGCATCAAACATCAGTGGGCTGACTTTATCTTCAACGCCCAACGCGATTGCCACAGCCCATGCCTGAGTTAATTGCTTACCTAACGGGCCCAGGAATTCCACATGGTATTTGGTGTATTTAACGTCTTTTGGCAGGTTCTTACGGATGCTGTCAGACACATGCCAAACTTGTTCAAATTGATAACAGTGCGGGCAATAAAATGAGAAGAACTCGAGTACCTGCGGCTCATTAGCAACGGTTTTATCTAAAGTAACGTACTGTGCACCATCAGAAAATTGTGCCGCAGACACACTGAAGGCCATAACCATACCAACCAGTGCCAGGAATATCTTTTTCATATAAAGCCTATCTCCAATTAATTAAACTTCGAACATTAAACGTGACTTAATACATTGGCATCAACTGCAAAGGAGGTGCCTTTAGTTTCTTAATTTGCTCGTTAAAAGCAGCAATCTGGCCTCGCCAAAAGTCTTCATCCGTCATCCACGGAAAACTTTTAGGGAATGCAGGGTCTTCCCAGCGGCGCGCGACCCAGGCCAGATAATAAACCATGCGCATCGCGCGCAGCGGTTCAATGAGTGCCAGCTCGCGAGAGTCAAAATCGGCGAATTCTTCATACGCTTCGAGCAATACATCCAGCTGAAGGCGCTGCTCACTTTGATCCCCGTGCAACAACATCCAGAGATCCTGTATCGCCGGGCCATTGCGGGCATCATCCATATCGACAAACAGCGGCCCATCACGCCAGAGAATGTTCCCCGGGTGGCAATCGCCGTGCAAACGCAAAGGTTTCCAGTCCGTATGCCAATATGTTTGTGTGGTATTGATCAGATTATCTGTCGCCAGCAAGAAAGGCTCGCGCAGACTCTTCGGGATCAGAGGGCATTGTGCGAGAACTTCACGCGGCTGTACGAGATATTCATCCAGCCCCATTGTCGGACGAGCAGTAAAAAGGCTCTCACTGCCCACCTGATGAATACGTCCCAGGAAACGCCCAACCCACTCAAGCTGATCAAGGTTATCTATTTCATACTGCCGACCACCTACGCTGGGAAACACGGTAAACATGTAACCCTGATGGTGATGCAACGTATTTTCATTGATAGAAAGCGGGGCAACGGCCGGTATTTCAGCTTCGGACATATCATGTGAAAAAAGATGCTCTTCATGGATCTGTTCCTCACTCCAGCGTTCCGGACGATAGAACTTCACCACATAGCGTTTTCTGTCTTCACAGAGAAACTGATATACCCGATTTTCATAGCTGTTTAATGCAGTGAGCCCGGACTCTGCGCGCAGACCGACACTCTCGAGTGCATCAAGGATAAGATCCGGCGACAATGCCTGAAAATTGAAAGCTGAACTATTCATAACTTCATTCGGATTGGCCGCACAGAAAAATGATAATGGGAAATAGTATCACCTATTTTTCGTGGTTCGCATGAAGTTCACATAAGTTTACATCAATCTTTAATCACACCACGGGCTCGCAGAAGCGCCGTTTTAAAGTCATCCTCATAGTCTTTCTTCAGACCGGGAATTTCCGCAGAGCTTTCTGTTCCACGCATTTTCAGGTGATAAATCAATGTGTCATCACTCAGTTCCGCCAATGGGCCCTGATAACCGCATTCACCCGCCAGCTTCTGGATAAACTCCATCAGGTTAAGATCACTGTCTTCTTTCCAGGCTGGGTGCAGTAATTCAATCAGCTCATTGACGCGATGTTCTTTCATGAGGTTTCTTCCTTTATTTGTTGAGTCCCTAAAAATAACAGGGTTATTTCTTCAGGGGAAGGACAAGCTGACATGACAAAGTTAAATCTGCTTGCGTTGAAAATTTGACGTTACAATGGCCGGAATACAAAGATTTTGGCAGGTGAATATTATGGATCGCAGCAGCATTACCGGCGTTATTTTAGCGGGCGGACGCTCGAGCAGGATGGGGGAGGATAAGGGATTGGTTGAGGTAAAAGGTCAGCCTTTGTTCGAAATCATAGCTGACAGGCTCTCTCCACAGGTGGGTAATATACTGATCAGTTGTAACCAAAATGCGGATCGCTACGGCAAAAAATTTCAGACTGTCCCAGACCTCACACAGGATTTCTCCGGTCCACTTGCCGGTATGCTGGCCGCTTTAACGGTAAGTCAGACAGAATGGGTGCTGTTCGTACCTTGTGACGTCCCGGGATTCCCCATTAACTTAGCCGAAACGTTTTTGTCCGAGTTATCAGGCTGTCAGGCCCTCTATGCACGAGATCCGGAACGGGAGCATCCGACACTTTGCCTGCTCAACCGCAATCTTATTCCAGCCTTGAAATCCTATCTTGAAAATGGCGACCGTAAGCTCATGATCTTCTTCCATAACGTCGGTGCCAAATCAGTTATGTTTAATCATGCTGCAGATTTTTCCAACCTCAATTGCCCGCAAGATGTTTTGCGTTGGCAGAGCGAATCACGATGAACAATCGTGAAATACCACTGCTCGGAATAGTGGCTTACAGTGGCACGGGCAAAACGACATTATTGAAACAACTCATTCCGCATCTTCGCCAACGAGGCATTCGTGTAGGCCTTATCAAACACACTCATCACGACGTTGACGTTGATACGCCAGGAAAAGACAGCTTCGAACTGAGAAAGGCTGGCGCAGATCAAACTATGGTCGCAAGCAGTGACAGATGGGCATTAATGACAGAGACAGCGCATCAGGAACCTCTTGATCTCAGGTACCTTGCGACACGTTTCGACAGTAAAAGTCTCGATATGATTTTGGTTGAGGGATTCAAACACGAGAGGATAGATAAAATTGTGTTGTACAGGGAAGAAAGCGGCATGCATTTAGAGCAGTTGATTGATTCTTATGTCATTGCGGTTGCCAGCAATCAATTACCGGCTCTGAATTTGGAATCAATCAGGGTGCTGGATCTCAATAAGATCGAAGAAATAGAGTGTTTTATTGTCGAATGGCTGGAAAAACAAGCTAATTAGCAGGTTTTACTTTCCTGCTTTCCCTAAATTCCACATAGCAAAAAGCCCTGTACGTCAGTACAGGGCTTTCCACTTGTTTGATGCCTGGCAGTTCCCTACTCTCGCATGGGGAGACCCCACACTACCATCGGCGCTACGGCGTTTCACTTCTG
>NZ_JBLZNY010000008.1:0-145616 GCF_049206505.1 Rahnella sp. EDr1-12 | reverse complement strand
CCTGGCGGCACTAGCGCGGTGGTCCCACCTGACCCCATGCCGAACTCAGAAGTGAAACGCCGTAGCGCCGATGGTAGTGTGGGGTCTCCCCATGCGAGAGTAGGGAACTGCCAGGCATCAAATTAGTTCCTTTTCCCCTGACAAGGAAAATAACAGGAACAAACGCGCATCAGACGATTTCTGATGGGTGTGAAAGAACCGGTGGAGCGGTAGTTCAGTTGGTTAGAATACCTGCCTGTCACGCAGGGGGTCGCGGGTTCGAGCCCCGTCCGTTCCGCCACTTATTTGATTATGCCTGCTAATTTTAGCAGGCATAATGTTAAGCGTAATTTAGGGGCGTAGCTCAGTTGGTAGAGCACCGGTCTCCAAAACCGGGTGTCGCGAGTTCGAGTCTCTCCGCCCCTGCCATATCAGAGCCCTTCGCGAAAGCGAGGGGCTTTTTTTTATCTAAAATTCCCTGACTGTTCCTCGCAAACACATTACTCCTCAATGCACACACCTTTCATTGCAGACATTTGCACACTTTAAGCGCAATACCGCCGCTATTTCCGGTTATTTCTGGTCATATTTTGGCTAAATACATGCACTAAATGATTGTTATCCCCATATGTGACCCCGCTCATGCTCCCTTTTTCCCTGTGTACTAAACCTAATCATCGTCTTATGACGACAACCAGAACCTGATATGACTCTTTTCCCCCTTTTTACGACGTAATTGTCGTGACGGGGGAATGCGTATATCAGGTGCATGTTCTGGCCGTACCCAACGAGTCATAACAAAAAGTAGCTCAGACTACACGCGAGGAAAGAAACATGTACAAACGCTTATTTGTGGCAGCAGCAGTAGCAACAGCACTTTGTGGTGCGGCACAGGCAGCTCCGCTGGTTGTGGGTTTTTCTCAGATCGGCTCAGAGTCTGGTTGGCGTTCAGCAGAGACTAAAGTGTCTAAGTCAGAGGCGGAAAAACGCGGGATCACACTGAAAATTGCGGATGCTCAGCAAAAACAAGAGAACCAAATTAAGGCAATACGTTCGTTTATTGCGCAAGGCGTAGATGCCATCTTTATTGCACCGGTAGTCGCAACCGGCTGGGCTCCTGTTCTGACCGAAGCTAAAGAAGCGAAGATCCCCGTATTCCTGTTGGACCGAACTATTGAAGTCAGCGATCCTTCTCTGTACACCGCCGCCGTCGCGTCTGACAGCGTTTACGAAGGTAAAGTTGCCGGTGACTGGCTGGTGAAAGATGTCGCGGGTAAGCCTTGTAACGTGGTCGAACTTCAGGGAACCGTCGGTGCGAGCGTCGCGTTAAACCGTAAAAAAGGGTTTGCGGATGCGCTTAAAGCGGCACCAAATGTAAAAATCATCCGCTCACAGTCTGGTGACTTTACCCGTAGCAAGGGTAAAGAAGTCATGGAAAGCTTCATCAAAGCTGAACAAAACGGCAAAAACATTTGTGCCGTCTATGCACATAACGATGACATGGCAATCGGTGCTATTCAGGCCATCAAAGAAGCGGGTCTGAAACCAGGTTCGCAGATCAAAATCGTCTCGATCGACGGCGTTCCTGATATCTATAAAGCCATGCTGAATGGCGAAGCCAATGCTTCTGTCGAGCTGACACCTAACATGGCCGGTCCTGCATTCGATGCATTAATCGCCATGAAAAAAGACGGTACTCAACCGAAGAAATTTATTCAGACTCAGTCCGCTTTGATCTTGCCGGATATGGCTCAGAAAGAATACGACATGAAAAAAGACATGGGTTATTAAGCCGATTTTACCGGTCTGTCTGATGGCAGGCCGGTAGAAATTATTCCCTTTCCGCCGATGGCGGATGCAGCAGGAGTAGTGACGTGACGGATAATCCAGGTTCAGCAATGCTGCTCGATGTGCGCGGCCTCTCTGTAGAATTCCCCGGCGTTAAGGCGCTGGAAAATGTCGACTTTACCCTCGAACGTGGTGAAATAGTTGCTCTTTTAGGCGAGAACGGTGCCGGTAAATCTACAATGATTAAAGCCCTGACTGGCGTCTATAAACGTTCTGCCGGACAGGTATTTTTGAATGGTACATCCATCGAGCCTGTTAATACCGCGCATGCCCAATCACTGGGAATCGGTACGGTTTATCAGGAAGTGAATCTCCTGCCCAATATCTCCGTTGCAGCTAATCTTTTCATCGGGCGCGAACCTACCCGTTTTGGTCTGGTGAATCAGCGCAAGATGGAACAGCAGGCCGGGGCGCTTCTGGAAGGCTACGGGCTGCATCTGGATGTCAGTCAGCCACTCTCAACTTACTCCATTGCGATTCAGCAAATCGTGGCAATTGCCCGCGCCGTTGACCTTTCTGCACAGGTCTTAATCCTTGATGAACCCACCGCCAGCCTTGATGCAAAAGAAGTCAGCATGCTGCTCGATATTCTCATCCAGCTTCGGGGCAAAGGCGTGGGGATGATCTTTGTGACCCATTTTCTTGATCAGGTTTACCGCATCAGCGATCGCATCACGGTGTTGCGAAACGGCAAACGTGTGGGTTCCGAGCGTACCGTGGATTTACCGCGTATCGATCTTGTTCCAATGATGCTGGGCCACAGTTTTGATGAAAGCCTGCTCAAACGTACGGAACACAGAAATGTCACTGGCGAACCGCTGGTCGATTTTAAAGATTACGGCCGCCGTGGTGTGGTTGAGAATTTTGATCTTCACGTTCGTCGTGGCGAAATTGTCGGTCTGGCAGGATTACTTGGATCCGGACGGACAGAAACCGCTCAGCTGATTTTTGGCATAAAAGGTCATGACAGCGGTAAAGCGCAGGTCAATGGGCGTGCAGAAACCATCAGTACGCCGCGCAAAGCCGCAAAGCTGGGGTTTGGTTATTGCCCGGAGGATCGCAAAACTGACGGTATTATTGGCGCGGCCACGGTGAGGGAAAACATCATTCTTGCTTTACAGGCTCAGCGCGGTTGGTTACGTCCTTTACCGTTGAAAGAACAGCATCAGATCTCTGAAAAATTCATCAAACTTCTTGGTATTCGTACTCCCGGAACCGAGCAGGAAATCCAGTATCTCTCCGGCGGGAATCAACAAAAAGTGTTGCTGTCCCGCTGGCTGGCGACCAATCCCCGCTTTCTTATCCTTGATGAACCCACCCGCGGTATTGATGTGGGTGCGCATGCTGAAATCATTCGTCTGATTGAAAAACTGTGCGATGAGGGGCTGGCGTTGCTGGTGATTTCTTCTGAACTGGAAGAGCTGGCGGGTTATGCCGATCGGATCGTGGTACTGCGCGATCGTCGTCATGTCGCCGAAATTGAGCAGGCTGAGATCTCCGTGCCAGCCATTATGAAAGCCATTGCGGCTCAGTGAGGAGATAGCGATGAGTAACAGGAGTCTGCCGATGACAGGAACACCGCGCAAAGTTCGATGGGTATTTCCTAAGGGCGCCACTCAAATCGGGGCGTTCATCGCAATATTATTGATCGACAGCCTGGTGGCACCGGGCTTTTTCTCCATCCACATTCAGGATGGCCGCCTGTTCGGCAGTCTGGTTGATATCTTCAATCGTGGTGCACCGGTGGCGCTGCTTGCACTTGGAATGACGCTGGTGATTGCGACCGGGGGTATCGATCTCTCCGTCGGTGCCGTCATGGCTATCGCCGGCGCGACGGCAGCCACCATGACGGTTCAGGGTTATCCGCTGATGATGGTGCTGCTGGCTTCTGTGGGGGTCGGCGCCGTGTGTGGCCTGTGGAATGGTTTTCTGGTTGCCGTTCTGCAGATTCAGCCGATTGTCGCAACATTGATGCTGATGGTGGCCGGGCGCGGTATTGCACAGCTCATCACTGAAGGACAAATCGTTACCTTCGAACATAATGGCTTATCGCAGTTCGGCAGCGGCTCTCTGTTTTACCTGCCGATGCCGGTCATCATTGTGGTCGTGATGCTGTTCCTGGTGTGGGCGCTGACGCGGAAAACGGCGCTTGGCTTGTTTATTGAGTCGGTTGGGATAAACATCCGTTCGGCTTATAACGCGGGTGTGAATGCGCGTCTGGTGCTGATTTCCACTTATGTGATTTGCGGGATCTGCGCGGCGGTTGCCGGCGTGATTGTGACCGCCGATATTCGCGGTGCGGATGCCAATAATGCGGGGTTGTGGCTGGAGCTGGACGCAATTTTGGCCGTGGTCATTGGCGGTGGATCGTTGCTCGGGGGGCGCTTCAATTTGCTTCTCTCGGTCATCGGTGCGCTGATCATTCAGGGTATGAATACTGGCATCCTGCTCTCAGGTTTTAAGCCTGAATTTAATCTGGTGCTGAAAGCGCTGGTGGTACTGGCCGTCCTGGTGGTGCAGTCGCCACGGGTATCCCTCAGTAATCTGTTCCGGAGGAAGGGATAATGCTGAAAAGAAATTTGCCCCTGCTGATTACAATCGTGGTGTTCCTTGCCGGATATGGTTATTGCTTCACGCAATTTCCCGGATTCGCCTCCACGCGGGTCTTCTTTGATTTACTGACCGATAACGCGTTTCTTGGGATTGTCGCCGTCGGTATGACGTTCGTCATTCTCTCTGGTGGTATCGACCTTTCCGTGGGCTCTGTCATTGCCTTTACCGGCGTGTTGCTGGCAAAACTGATTGGTGAATACGGTGTCGCGCCCGGTTATGCGTTTGTGATTGTCCTGCTGATGGGGGCGATGTTTGGCGCGCTGATGGGCTGGATTATCGACACCTTAAAGCTCCCGGCGTTTATCATCACCCTTGCCGGTATGTTTTTTGTGCGCGGGATGAGTTTTATCGTGTCGGAAGAGTCGCTGCCCATCAATCATCCTGTTTATGATTTTCTCGCCAATTTCGCGTGGAAAATGCCGGGAGGAGGCCGCTTTACTCTGTTGGCGCTGGTCATGCTCATGGTGGTTTTCGTGGGGATTATTCTGGCGCACCGTACCCGCTTTGGTAACAACGTTTATGCGGTCGGTGGCAGTAATGTTTCGGCAGCGCTGATGGGCGTTCCGGTCAGACGTACCACGATTTATATCTACATGCTGTCGAGTACGCTGGCAGTTCTTTCCGGCATTGTGTTCTCACTCTACACCTCTGCGGGCTACGCACTGGCTGCCAGCGGCGTAGAGCTGGATGCTATCGCCTCGGTGGTGATTGGCGGTACGTTACTCAGCGGCGGTGTAGGCACCGTGCTCGGAAGCCTTTTCGGCGTGCTGATTCAGGGTTTAATACAAACCTACATCACCTTCGACGGCACGCTCAGCTCCTGGTGGACCAAAATCGTCATGGGCATCCTGCTGTTTGTCTTTATCGGCTTGCAGAAGGGCATGGGGTCATTCTGGACCGCCAGAAGAGCACGTCACCCGCGCCCTGAGCCAACCTGATCGCGGCAGGCTCAGAGATGAGTGATCAGCGGTGTTTTGAGTAACTGACGGATCAAAACCTGCTGATCGCTGTTTTGCAGCCACACCGCATAGAGCGGGCGGATCACCGGTGGAACGTCTTCATGCACCGCAAGTTGTGGGTATTCTTTTGCCCAGTGTGCAGGCAGGAAAGCACAACCACCGGTTTGTTCAAGCAACTGACGCGTCAGATGTGCCGAGGTTGTTGTCAGCACCGGCTCCTGATCGCTGTTCTGCAATTTTTCCTGCTGTGGAAAATCTGCACCCCATTCCAGCTTCACGTAAGGCGAATGCTCGCTTCTGACCGTTTTCTGCGATGAAAAAAGTCGTAACGAGAAATTACCCAGCAACTGGCTTGAGAGTTCATCCATCTTTGGCGGCTCGGTAGTGATCAGCAAATCCAGTTGTCTTTCATGCAATTGCTTCACCAGTGACTGGCGTAACGCGATGCGCGCTTCCAGCCGTAACGTGTCACGTTGCACATAGAGAGACTGCATCCAGGGGGTCAGATACGCTTCCCAGAGCGATGCAGTGGCACCAATCGACAATTCTGTGTGCTGTAACGAGCGTATCACCTCTTTTTTCGCCAGTTGCCAGGTAGACATCAGATTTTCGGCGTAAGGCAGCAGGCGCTCTCCTGCGGGCGTTAAGCGGATATTATTTCGATGGCGGGTGAATAAATTCGCACCAAGTTGAGTTTCCAGTTGCCGGATACGAAAGCTGACAGCGGATTGCGTAAGATAGAGAGATTCCGCCGCCCGACCAAAGTGGCGAGTTCTACTGACCTCCAAAAAGGTTTTCAGTAATTCCGTGTCCAAAACCATCTCCAATTATTTTTGTCGTTAAGATTTAAATGTTTTGTTTTACACAATGTCAAGCCTAACTAATACTCCGCGCCATAACAGCACGACCATGAGAGAATTAGGAGCGTGTCAGATGGCGGAAAGCTTCACCACGACAAGTCGTTTTTTTGATAATAAACATTACCCTCGCGGGTTCTCCCGGCATGGCGATTTCACCATTAAAGAAGCGCAAATGCTAGAACGTTACGGCTTTGCCTTTAACGAACTGGATTTGGGAAAACGCGAGCCAGCAACCGACGAAGAAAAGCTGTTCCTTGAGGTTTGCCGCGGTACGCGTGAACCGGTAACGGATGCAGAAAAAGTGTGGAACAAATACATTGTCCGCACGCGTCGTCCGAAGAAATTCCACACGTTGTCTGGCGGTAAGCCGCAGGCTGACGCTGTAGAAGACTACACGGAAAGCGACGACTAATGAAACGGGGCTCTGCCCCGTTTTTTTATGCCAGACTCTTATGCAGCGTTAACAATAGCCTATCCATGCTGCGATAGCTCAGCGCCTCCGCAATATGTTTGCGTTCAATGGCTTCACAGCCCCCCAAATCGGCCAGCGTTCTCGCGACTTTAAGAATGCGATGCCAGGCTCTCACCGACAATCCCAGTTTATGCAGTACCTCTTCCAGAAATTCCGCATCCGCTTTGGTTAAAACACAATACAACTCAACTTCACTACTTTTGAGATGGGCGTTAATTTTCCCCGCCCGGTTTAACTGAATGTCCCTGGCGATCAACACCCGCTCCCGCACTTCTGCGCTACTTTCCCTCACGACAGGCGCATGATTTTGCTGGCTCAAAATACCCGGCGGTAAAAGCGGTACTTCAATCGATAAATCGAAACGGTCCAGGAAAGGCCCTGATAGCCGGCTCAGATAGCGTAAGACCTGCTGTGGCGGCGTGCGGTTATGGACGCCCTGATAATGTCCGGTCGGGCTGGGATTCATCGCGGCAATCAGTTGTGCTCTTGCCGGATAGCGTACTTTCGCCCGGGCGCGGGAAATGGTGATTTCGCCGGACTCCATTGGCTGGCGCAGAGCATCCAAAACCTGACGCTGAAATTCAGGCAGCTCATCAAGAAACAGAACGCCGTTGTGGGCCAGAGAAATTTCTCCCGGTCTGGGCAATGAACCGCCGCCAACCAGCGCACTCATCGACGTGCTGTGATGCGGCGCGCGAAACGGGCGAACGCGGGAAAACTCGCCATCTTCCTCCGGGTTATACACCAGGCTGGCGATGGCCGCGGTTTCCAGTTTTTCTTCATTGCTCAGGGGCGGCAGCAATCCGGGTAACCGGCTGGCGAGCATGGTTTTGCCTGTGCCAGGCGGGCCAATCAGCAGTAAGTTATGGCCGCCTGCAGCGGCGACTTCCAGCGCTCGCTTGGACTGCTCCTGACCGATGATTTCCGCAATGTCGGGCGGATTCGCCTGAGCGGAAGACTGCGCCGGGTATTCGATGGTCGGCAGGTTGTCTTCGCCCTGAAGAAAGGCGCAAACCTGTAGCAAATGTCCGGCGATGCGCGCGACGCCGGGATCCAGCAGCGTCATTTCCGCCTGATTGTTTTGCGGGAGGATCAGGATGCGCCCCTCTTTTTGCGCCTCAAGTGCGGCCGGGATCGCGCCGTTAACGCTGCGCAATGCGCCTGAAAGCCCGAGTTCACCTAAGAATTCATATTCATTCAGCTTATCTCCCTGCAATTGCTCAGAGGCCACCAGAATCGCCAGGGCTATCGACAGATCGTAGCGGCCGCCTTCCTTGGGTAAATCTGCGGGCGCGAGGTTCACGGTGATGCGCTTTGCCGGAAAAGTGAATCCGCAGTTAATGATTGCGCTGCGCACACGGTCCCTGGCTTCTTTAACGGTGGTTTCAGGCAATCCGACCAGCGTCAGCGCGGGTAAGCCGTTGCTGATATGCACTTCGACAGAGACGCCGGGTGCCTGAACGCCCAGCGATGCGCGCGTAAATACCACGGCTAATGACATGCTTTTTCCTTTGCGGTGAAAATTCCTGACAACAGCATGCCGTAATGCCCGACGGTTGCGGAAATAAGATCTCAGCCCTGCGCAACGTTACGCAAAAAATCTCATGAATTTAGCAAATGAAATCAGAGGGCTGTGCGGCGTCTCGCATAAGTCGCAACATCCTCTAACAGCTTGTGGTGTCTGGAAACAAATTAGCGGGCTAATTAAGTTGCTGGTTTGTGCATCAGCGGTGTTTAATTTGAATGTATTTAACAATAAACAAACAAATACCAATTATTAATTAACATCTCTCTGCCTCACCGAGGATTTTCCGTATCGGCTCGTTGAGCGCATTGCCTGCATCTTTCCGGAATAGGGATACACCCATGTTTGGTTGGACTTCACGGCAGCGAAACGTTGCCATCGCCAGTTTTTTGAGCTGGACTCTCGACGCCTTCGATTTCTTTATTTTAGTCTTTCTTCTCAGTGATATAGCGACCGCATTTCAGGTGGATATCAAAGAGGTCACGCTGGCTATTTTACTGACGCTGGCAGTGCGGCCAATTGGCGCGCTGGTGTTTGGGCGGGCAGCGGAAAAATACGGGCGTAAGCCGGTGCTGATGGTGAACATTGCCTGCTTTTCCATTTTTGAACTGTGTACGGCAGCAGCACCGTCGCTGACCATTTTCCTGATCCTGCGTGTGATTTACGGGATCGCGATGGGCGGTGTCTGGGGCGTGGCGTCATCACTGGCGATGGAAACCATCCCCGACCGTTCACGCGGCATGATGTCGGGGATTTTCCAGGCCGGTTATCCGTTTGGTTATCTGCTGGCGGCGGTGGTGTACGGGCTGTTCTCAGAACTGGTTGGCTGGCGCGGAATGTTTGTGATCGGTGCGGTGCCCGTTTTCCTGCTGCCGTTCATCTGGTTCAAAGTGCAGGAATCCCCGGTCTGGCTGGCCGCCCGTGAGCGAAAAGAAAGTACAGCGTTGCTGCCGGTGCTGAAATCGCACTGGAAACTCTGCGTCTATCTGGTGGTGCTGATGGCGGCGTTCAATTTCTTCAGCCACGGAACGCAGGATCTTTACCCCTCATTCCTGAAAGTTCAGCATGGTTTTGATGCACATACGGTCAGCCTGATCGCCATCAGTTACACCATAGCCTCGATCATCGGCGGTATCTTCTTTGGCACGCTGTCAGAAAAAATCGGGCGGAAAAAAGCCATTATTATCGCGGCCTTACTCTCATTACCGGTGATCCCTCTGTGGGCTTTCTCCAGCGGAACCTGGACCATCGGGCTGGGGGCTTTCCTGATGCAGTTTATGGTGCAGGGCGCGTGGGGCGTTATTCCGTCTTATCTCACCGAGCTGGTGCCGGCTAATACCCGCGCGGTGCTGCCCGGTTTTGTTTATCAGCTTGGGAATCTGCTGGCGTCGGTCAACGCCACGTTGCAGGCAAGCATTGCTGAAAGTCACGGACATAACTACGGGCTGGCGATGGCCATTGTGGCCGGGACAGTGGCCATCGTGATTTCTGTGCTGGTGGCGTTTGGCCGGGATACGCGCGGAAAAGCGATAACAGGAGCAATAAATAATCAGGCGACAGATCAACCCGCTAAGGTTTGATTTTTCACTGAATTTTTCGCTGATGCTGCGACGGGCCGCAATTAATAACGCAAGAAAAATGTTGTCATTAAATGCATTACTGTGATAACTCTGTAGGCAATCGTTCGCAATATGAATTATAGAAACCGAAAAATGAAAGCCCTTCTCCTCGTAGTTAGCCTAGTCGTGATTAGCGTGGTGGTGATTATTATCCCACCGTGCGGGGCTGCACTTGGACGAAGAAAGGCTTATTAAACAAGCCTGAACCTGAAAAGAAACCCCGCACCGAAAGGTCCGGGGTTTTTTTTTGGGTCAGGAATTTCAGAGAACAGTGAAGCGGGGTCGGAAAATGAGCAACAGCATAATGTTCTGCACTTGTCGCAAAAAGGCAGGAGAATAAGGATGAACGGAGCACAGTGGGTAGTACAAGCGTTGCGTGCGCAGGGGGTAGATATGGTGTTTGGTTATCCCGGCGGGGCAATCATGCCGGTATACGATGCACTGTATGACGGCGGCGTGGAACACCTGTTGTGCCGGCACGAGCAAGGTGCCGCAATGGCCGCCATCGGCTATGCCCGTTCAACCGGAAAAGTCGGCGTGTGTATTGCCACTTCCGGGCCTGGCGCGACCAACCTGATCACCGGTCTGGCCGACGCGCTGTTAGATTCCGTTCCGCTGGTGGCGATCACCGGACAGGTCGGCTCCGCCTTTATCGGTACCGACGCTTTCCAGGAGATCGACGTTTTAGGTTTGTCACTGGCCTGCACCAAACACAGTTTCCTGGTGGAATCGCTGGACGCATTGCCGGAAATCATGGCTGAAGCGTTTGCCATCGCCAGCTCCGGCCGTCCGGGCCCGGTGCTGATCGACATCCCGAAAGACATCCAGCTGGCGACCGGCGAACTGCCACCCCATCTGCTGGCGGTGGAAGAATCTTTCCCGCACCCGGTTGCAGAACTGGAACAGGCCCGCGCCATGATCGCCGCCGCGCAAAAACCGATGCTGTATATCGGCGGCGGTGTCGGGATGGCGCAGGCGGTTCCGGCATTACGCGATTTTATCTCGGCCACCGGCATTCCTGCGGTGGCCACGCTGAAAGGCCTGGGCGCGCCGGATGCCACTGACCCCTGCTATCTGGGGATGTTGGGAATGCACGGCACCAAAGCGGCGAATCTGGCGGTGCAGTCTTCTGACTTACTGATCGCCGTTGGTGCTCGCTTCGATGACCGTGTGACCGGAAAACTGAACACCTTTGCGCCGCACGCAGCGGTTATCCATATGGATATCGATCCGGCTGAGCTGAACAAACTGCGTCAGGCGCACGTGGCGTTGCAGGGTGATCTGAATGCGCTGTTACCGGCGCTGCAGCAGCCACTGAAGATCAACGCATGGCGTGATGAAGTGATGACGCTGAAAGCGCAGGGCGAATGGCGCTACGACCATCCGGGCGAAGCGATTTATGCACCGCTGCTGCTGAAACAAATCTCTGATCGTAAATCGGCGAATACCGTGGTGACGACTGACGTCGGCCAGCATCAGATGTGGACCGCGCAACATATGCAGTTCACCCGCCCGGAAAACTTCATCACCTCCAGCGGTCTGGGCACGATGGGCTTTGGCGTTCCGGCAGCCGTCGGCGCACAGGTTGCCCGCCCGGATGACATGGTGATCTGCGTTTCCGGTGACGGTTCCTTCATGATGAATGTTCAGGAGCTGGGCACCATCAAGCGAAAACAGTTGCCCGTCAAAATCCTGCTGCTGGATAACCAGCGGTTAGGGATGGTTCGACAGTGGCAGGAATTGTTCTTCGACGGACGCTTCAGTGAAACCAACCTCTCCGATAACCCCGATTTTGTGACGCTGGCCAGCGCATTTAACATCCCCGGCCAACGCATTCACCGTAAAGACCAAGTCGATGCCGCTCTGGACGCCTTCTTCAACAGCGAAGGTCCGTATTTGCTTCAGGTTTCCATCGACGAAAATGAAAATGTCTGGCCTCTGGTGCCACCGGGCGCAGGCAACGAAACCATGTTGGAGAAAATGTCATGATGCAGCATAACGTCTCAATCCAGGCCCGTTTCCGCCCTGAAATGTTGGAACGCGTATTACGCGTTGTTCGCCACCGTGGTTTTCAGGTATGCGCGATGAACATGACCCCGATGGTCAATGCGGAAAACATAAATATCGAATTGACCGTTGCCAGTCAGCGGCCGGTAGATTTACTGTCTTCACAGTTACGCAAACTTATGGATGTCGCCTGTGTCGAGATCCAGCAACACACATCACAACAAATACGCGCGAATGCGTGAGTAATAGGGACGATAAGAATGACGAAGAAAGCTGATTACATTTGGTTCAATGGTGAGATGGTTCCGTGGGCAGACGCGAAGGTTCACGTGATGTCACACGCGTTGCATTACGGCACGTCTGTCTTCGAAGGCGTACGTTGCTACGACTCCCATAAAGGTCCGGTCGTCTTCCGCCACCGTGAACATATGCAGCGTCTGCGCGATTCCGCCAAAATCTACCGTATGCCGGTTTCTCAGAGTGTTGATGAGCTGATGGAAGCCTGCCGCGAAACCCTGCGCAAAAACAATCTGGTCAGCGCCTATATCCGTCCGCTGGTGTTTGTGGGCGATGTCGGCATGGGTGTAAATCCACCGGATGGCTACAAAACTGACGTGATCATTGCCGCCTTCCCGTGGGGCGCCTATCTGGGTGAAGAAGCGCTGGAACAAGGCATCGACGCCATGGTGTCTTCCTGGAACCGCGTTGCCGCCAACACCATTCCCACTGCCGCGAAAGCCGGTGGTAACTACCTGTCCTCATTGCTGGTCGGCAGCGAAGCGCGTCGCCACGGTTATCAGGAAGGTATCGCGCTGGACGTTCACGGTTATGTCTCTGAAGGCGCAGGCGAAAACCTGTTTGAAGTGAAAGAAGGCATTCTGTTCACGCCTCCGTTTACCTCTTCCGCGCTGCCGGGTATCACCCGTGACGCTATTATTAAACTGGCGAAAGATATGGGTCTGGAAGTGCGTGAGCAGGTATTGTCCCGTGAATCCCTGTATCTGGCAGATGAAGTCTTCATGTCCGGCACCGCCGCAGAAATCACGCCAGTACGCAGCGTGGACGGCATTCAGGTCGGCATCGGCAAACGTGGTCCGGTGACCAAACAAATTCAGGATGCGTTCTTCGGCCTGTTCACCGGCAAAACCGAAGACAAATGGGGTTGGCTGGATCCTATCAACCCTCAGTAGTCACAAGAATAAGAATTGCGCAGGTAGCGATTTCGCTGCCTGCTAAACAGAAATGATTTGGAGTGAACAGAGCATGCCTAAGTACCGTTCCCACACCACGACTCATGGCCGCAACATGGCTGGCGCCCGCGCATTATGGCGTGCCACCGGCATGACCGATGACGATTTCGGTAAGCCCATTATTGCCGTCGTCAACTCCTTTACCCAGTTCGTACCGGGCCACGTTCACTTGCGCGATCTGGGTAAACTGGTTGCTGAGCAAATCGAAGCGTCCGGCGGCGTAGCGAAAGAATTTAATACCATCGCCGTGGATGACGGGATCGCCATGGGTCATGGCGGCATGCTGTATTCATTGCCTTCGCGCGAACTGATCGCGGATTCCGTGGAATACATGGTGAACGCGCACTGCGCCGATGCCATGGTGTGTATTTCCAACTGCGACAAAATCACCCCGGGAATGCTGATGGCGTCACTGCGCCTGAACATTCCGGTGATCTTCGTTTCCGGCGGTCCGATGGAAGCCGGTAAAACCAAGTTGTCCGACAAAATCATCAAACTCGACCTGGTCGATGCGATGATTCAGGGCGCAAACCCGAACGTCAGCGATGCTGACAGCGAACAGATCGAACGTTCTGCCTGTCCGACCTGTGGTTCCTGTTCCGGTATGTTCACCGCCAACTCCATGAACTGTCTGACCGAAGCGCTGGGCCTGTCTCAGCCGGGTAACGGTTCATTGCTGGCGACCCACGCCGACCGCCGGGATCTGTTCCTGAATGCCGGTCGTCGTATCGTTGAGCTGACCAAACGTTATTACGAAAAAGATGATGAATCCGCGTTGCCACGCAACATCGCCAGCAAAGCGGCATTCGAAAATGCCATGACGCTGGATATCGCCATGGGCGGTTCCACTAACACCGTTCTTCACCTGCTGGCTGCGGCGCAGGAAGGCGGCATCGAGTTCGATATGATCGACATCGACCGTCTGTCACGCGTTGTACCACACCTGTGTAAAGTGGCACCGAGCACGCCGAAATACCATATGGAAGACGTTCACCGCGCCGGTGGCGTACTGGCAATTCTGGGCGAGCTGGATCGCGCGAACCTGCTGAACCGCGACGTGAAAAACATCCTGGGCCTGAATCTGACGCAGACGCTTGAACAGTACGACATCATGCTGACCAAAGACGAAGCGGTGAAAAAAATGTTCCGCGCAGGCCCGGCAGGTATCCGTACCACGCAGGCATTCTCTCAGGATTGCCGCTGGGACACGCTGGATGATGACCGCGCGGAAGGGTGTATCCGCTCGCTGGAACATGCGTTCAGCAAAGACGGCGGTCTGGCCGTGCTTTACGGCAACATCGCCGAAGCGGGCAGTATCGTGAAAACCGCAGGCGTGGATAAATCCAACCTGACTTTCCGTGGCCCGGCCAAAGTGTACGAAAGCCAGGATGATGCGGTTTCCGCAATCCTCGGTGGCAAAGTCGTGTCCGGCGACGTCGTGGTTATCCGCTACGAAGGGCCAAAAGGCGGTCCGGGCATGCAGGAAATGCTGTATCCGACCACCTACCTGAAATCCATGGGTCTGGGCAAAGAGTGTGCGCTGATCACCGACGGTCGTTTCTCCGGCGGCACTTCCGGCCTGTCCATCGGCCACGTTTCTCCGGAAGCGGGCAGCGGCGGCATGATTGCGCTGGTGGAGGATGGCGACATCATTGATATCGATATTCCGAACCGCAAAATGGTACTGGACGTTCCTGCGGCTGAACTGGCTGCCCGTCACGAAGCCGAACTGGCGCGTGGCGACAAAGCCTGGACGCCGAAGAACCGCGAACGCGTGGTGTCTCTGGCGCTGCGTGCTTACGCATTGCTGGCGACCAGTGCCGATAAAGGCGCCGTTCGCGACAAGTCTAAGCTGGGAGGCTAAAGGCCATGGCGGTATCTCAACCTCTGCCCGATCAGCCGGGTGGTGCCGAATATCTGCGCGCCGTGCTGCGTGCGCCGGTTTATGAAGTCGCACAGGTGACGCCTTTGCAGGTCATGGAAAAGATCTCTTCCCGGCTGGGTAACACCATTCTGGTGAAGAGGGAGGACCGCCAGGCTGTTCACAGTTTTAAACTGCGCGGTGCGTATTCCATGATCGCCAGCCTGACCGAAGAGCAGGCCGCGCGCGGCGTGATTACGGCTTCTGCCGGTAACCACGCACAGGGCGTTGCGCTGTCGGCGACCAAAAAAGGCATTAAATCGCTGATCGTAATGCCGGTGGCGACCGCTGACATCAAGGTCGATGCCGTGCGTAATTTCGGCGGCGAAGTGCTGCTGCATGGTGCGAATTTCGATGAGGCGAAAGCCAAAGCGATTACGCTGTCGCAGGAACAGGGCATGACCTTTGTGCCGCCGTTTGATCATCCGGCGGTGATCGCCGGACAGGGCACGCTGGCGATGGAACTGCTGCAACAGGATGCACATCTGGACCGCGTCTTCGTGCCTGTCGGCGGCGGTGGTCTTGCGGCGGGTGTCGCAGTACTGATCAAACAGCTGATGCCGCAGATTCAGGTGATCGGCGTTGAAGCGGAAGATTCGGCTTGTCTGCGCGCGGCGCTCGATGCCGGTGAACCGGTTGATCTGGCGCGTGTCGGGTTGTTCGCCGAAGGCGTGGCCGTGAAGCGCATCGGGACGGAAACCTTCCGCCTGTGTCGTGAATATCTGGATGATGTGATCACCGTTGACAGTGATTCCATCTGCGCGGCCGTGAAAGATTTGTTCGAAGATGTGCGTGCGATTGCTGAACCTTCCGGCGCGCTGGCGCTGGCGGGGCTGAAGAAATACGTTCAGCAGCACAACATTCAGGGCGAGCGTCTGGCGCATGTGCTTTCCGGCGCGAACGTGAATTTCCACGGTCTGCGTTATGTGTCAGAACGCTGCGAGCTGGGCGAGCAACGCGAAGCGCTGCTGGCGGTGACCATTCCTGAGCGCAAAGGCAGCTTCCTGAAATTCTGTCAGCTGTTGGGTGGCCGTTCGGTAACGGAGTTCAATTACCGTTATGCCGATGCCGACAACGCCTGCATTTTTGTCGGCGTGCGTCTGACGCGCGGACATGCGGAACGTCTGGAAATCATCGACGAGCTGAATCACGACGGTTATCAGGTGGTCGATCTTTCTGATGATGAAATGGCGAAACTGCATGTGCGTTACATGGTGGGCGGGCGTCCGACCAAGCCTCTGCGCGAGCGGCTTTACAGCTTTGAGTTCCCGGAATCCCCCGGCGCTTTGCTGAAATTCCTGCACACGCTGGGCACGCACTGGAATATTTCGCTGTTCCATTATCGCAGCCACGGCACCGATTTTGGTCGCGTGCTGGCAGCCTTTGAGCTGAACGAGGAAGAGCCGGAGTTCGAACAGAACCTGAAGGCGTTGGGTTATGACTGTCACAACGAAAGTGATAATCCGGCATTCCGCTTCTTCTTAGCGGGCTGATAACGAAAACGGGACGCCTGAAAAGCGTCCCGTTTTTTTATTGCCTGAAAGGCTCAGAGCAACTGCCAGAACGCGTCAATCAGCGGTTCGTTGAGGCGTTTTTTCTGCACGCAGACGCCCAGCTCCAGCGGTGCGCCGGCCGCAACGTTATCCAGAATGGTAATGCGGTTGCGGATGGATTCCGGGCTGTTGTCGACCACGACCGACGGGATCAGCGCAATGCCGCAGCCAAGCGCGACCATCGAGACAATCGCTTCATGGCCGGACACCGTGGCGTAAATCAGCGGATTGCTCAGGCGGTTGCGTTTGAACCAGATGTCGATACGTTTTCGCGCCGGGCCATGCTCGGGAAGAATAAACGGGATCCGCGACCAGTCGGGATGAGGTTCGCTGACCTGGGTGCGTACCGCGCAGGGCAGGGAAGGCGAAATCAGGATCATTGAGATTTCGCCAATCTTTGCGAAATCGACGCTGCCCGGCAGACTTTCAGGATGTCCGGCGATACCTAAATCCGCGTCGGTAGACTGCACTTTTTCGACCGCATCGGCGGCATCGCCGGTGGTCAGTTTAATTTCGACCAGCGGATGCTGTGCGCGGAAGCGGTCCAGAATCGGCGGCAGATGGCTGTAGGCGGCGGTCACCGAGCAAAACAGACGCAGTTCGCCGCTCAGCGTCGGGCCATGCTGATCCAGCCCGCTGCGCAGTTGCTGGTAATGCAGCAGCGTCTGCTGGGCAAAGTTTCTGAGCTGTTCGCCCGCACTGGTCAGCTGCACGGTGCGGTTATCACGCTGAAACAGCGGCTGGCCGAGCTCCTCTTCCAGCCGCTGGATCTGGCGCGAAAGCGTGGACGGGCTGACATGCATCGCCTTCGATGAACGGCCAAAATGGCGGCTTTCCGCCAGATGTAAAAACAGTTTCAGATCACGTAAGTCCATAACGATTACCCGGTTTTCTCGCATTAAAGATGGCTGTTCAGGAGTATTGCATAATCTGCAACGTCATCTTCGTAATATATCAATTTAAGCAATGTGTCGCATGACATATAGTGAATTCACGGCGTTCACCGGCTCACCGGTGAAACAAAAAATAACAGCACTTACCTCGAAAGAACGGAGCAAGACATGGCTAACTATTTCAACACACTGAACCTGCGTCAGCAGCTGGCACAACTGGGCAAATGCCGCTTCATGGGTCGCGATGAATTCGCCGATGAAGCCAGCTACCTCAAAGGTAAAAAAGTGGTGATCGTGGGCTGTGGCGCACAAGGTTTGAACCAGGGTCTGAACATGCGTGATTCTGGCCTGGATGTGTCATATACCCTGCGTGCAGAAGCGATTGCCGAGAAACGCGCTTCATGGCGTAAAGCGACTGAAAACGGCTTTAAAGTCGGCACCTACGAAGAACTGATCCCGCAGGCCGATCTGGTCGTTAACCTGACGCCAGACAAACAGCATAGCGCGGTAGTAAAAGCCGTTCAGCCTCTGATGAAAGATGGCGCAACCCTGGGCTATTCCCACGGTTTCAACATCGTTGAAGTGGGCGAGCAAATCCGTAAAGACATCACCGTGGTGATGGTTGCGCCGAAATGTCCGGGTACCGAAGTACGTGAAGAATACAAACGCGGTTTCGGTGTACCGACGCTGATCGCAGTTCACCCGGAAAACGATCCGAAAGGCGAAGGCATGGCGATTGCTAAAGCCTGGGCAGCAGCCACCGGCGGCCACCGTGCAGGCGTTCTGCAGTCTTCCTTCGTTGCCGAAGTGAAATCTGACCTGATGGGCGAGCAGACTATCCTGTGCGGTATGTTACAGGCCGGTTCTCTGCTGTGCTTCGACAAACTGGTTGCTGACGGCGTTGATGAAGCTTACGCAGAAAAACTGCTGCAGTTCGGCTGGGAAACCATCACCGAAGCGCTGAAACAAGGCGGCATCACGCTGATGATGGACCGTCTGTCCAACCCGGCGAAACTGCGTGCTTATGCGCTGTCCGAACAACTGAAAGAGATCATGGCGCCACTGTTCCAGAAACACATGGACGACATCATCTCTGGCGAATTCTCCAGCGGCATGATGGCTGACTGGGCGAACGACGACAAAAACCTGCTGACCTGGCGTGAAGAAACGGGCGCCACCGCGTTCGAAAACGCACCTCAGTTCGACGGTAAAATCTCCGAGCAGGAATACTTCGATCACGGCGTTGTGATGATTGCGATGGTGAAAGCGGGCGTTGAGCTGGCCTTCGAAACCATGGTGGCTTCCGGCATCATCGAAGAATCTGCTTACTACGAATCACTGCACGAGCTGCCGCTGATCGCCAACACCGTTGCACGTAAGCGTCTGTACGAAATGAACGTGGTTATCTCTGATACCGCTGAATACGGTAACTACCTGTTCGCTAACGCCGCCGTACCGTTGCTGAAAGAGTTCATGACCACGCTGCAGGCGGGCGATTTGGGCAAATCAGTGGCTGAAACGCAGGTTGATAACGCGCAGCTGCGTGATGTTAACGAAGCGATTCGCAATCACCCGATCGAGTCAATTGGCCGCACTCTGCGCGGTTATATGACAGATATGAAACGCATTGCGGTAGCGAGTTAATTCGTTAACCCTCAGGTATGAAATAGAAATAAAAAGGGCACTGCATGAAAATGCGGTGCCCTTTCTTTTGGTTCTGGCAGAGGCAGAACTTAGTTGCGGTACAAAATCTTAATGATGTGGTAACCGAACTGAGTGTGCAGCGGGCCTTGTGGCTCGATCAGCGGTGCAGAGAAAACCACTTTGTCGAAAGCCGGCACCATTGCGCCTTGCTTGAATTCACCTAAATGGCCGCCTTTCTTACCTGACGGGCAGGTAGAGTGCTTCTTAGCCAGCTTCTCAAAATCGCCACCGTTCTTCAGTTGTTCCAGAAGTTCCAGTGCCTGTGCTTCTTCCTTTACCAGGATATGCATTGCTGCAGCAGTTTTTGCCATGATGTAGACCTTTTTGCGAGAGTGTTTCCAGACGCGTAATGTAACATCTGCAACGGCGCATGGGGAATCCGGCCTGCGTTCCGGGATAACAAATTGCACGGTAAAGCCTGTCAATCTCAGCCGACGTTTCTGCTACAATCGCCGTCCTTGTCTATCAGGTGAGCAAAAATACGCCATGCGATTAAACCCCAGCCAACAACACGCCGTCGAATCTGTCACCGGACCCTGCCTGGTTCTGGCGGGTGCCGGCTCCGGCAAAACCAGGGTGATTACCAATAAAATCGCACACCTGATCCGTGAATGTGGCTATCAGGCACGTCACATTGCGGCCGTGACCTTTACCAACAAAGCCGCGCGCGAAATGAAAGAGCGTGTCGGACAAACCCTCGGGCGCAAAGAAGCGCGGGGGCTGCTGATTGCCACCTTCCATACGTTGGGGCTGGAAATCATCAAACGCGAATTTGCTGCGCTGGGCATGAAATCTAACTTTTCTCTGTTTGACGATCAGGACCAGCTGGCGCTGCTCAAAGAGCTGAGCGAGAAGTGGCTGGAGAACGACAAAACGTTATTGCAGCAGCTGGTTTCCACGATCTCAAACTGGAAAAATGATCTGGTGGATCCTTCTCATGCCGCCGGACTGGCGCGTTCGGAACGCGATCAGATTTTCGCGCATTGCTACAGCCTTTATCACGACCACATGCGCGCCTGTAATATTCTCGATTTCGATGATCTGATCCTGCTGCCGACGCTGCTGTTGCAGAAGAATGAAGAAGTGCGCGAGCGCTGGCAGAACAAGCTGCGTTATCTGCTGGTCGATGAATATCAGGACACCAACACCAGCCAGTACATGATGGTGAAACTGTTGGTGGGTAACCGCGCGCGCTTTACGGTGGTAGGGGACGATGACCAGTCGATTTACTCCTGGCGCGGTGCACGACCGCAAAACCTGGTGCTGCTGAAAGAAGATTTCCCGCAGTTGCAGGTGATCAAGCTGGAGCAGAACTACCGTTCCACGCAACGCATCCTGAAAGCCGCCAACATCCTGATCGCCAATAACCCGCATGTGTTCGAGAAGCGTTTGTTCTCTGAGCTGGCTTACGGCGAATCACTGAAAGTTGTGACGGCAAATAATGAAGACCATGAAGCGGAACGCGTCGTGGGCGAGCTGATCGCTCATCACTTCATCAATAAAACCGCTTACGGCGATTACGCGATTTTGTACCGCGGTAATCACCAGTCGCGTCTGTTTGAAAAAATGCTGATGCAGAACCGCATTCCGTACCGGATTTCCGGCGGCACCTCTTTCTTCTCACGCCCGGAGATTAAAGACCTGCTGGCGTATCTGCGCGTGCTGACCAACCCGGACGACGACAGCGCTTTCCTGCGTATCGTGAATACGCCGCGTCGCGAAATCGGTGCCGCCACCTTACAGAAACTGGGTGAGTGGGCGAATCAGCGTAACAAAGGGTTGTTCAAAGCCAGTTTTGATATGGGGCTGAGCCAGTCCCTGACCGGTCGCGGGCTGGAATCTTTGCAACGTTTCACCCACTGGATGGGCAATATTTCCGAGCTGGCAGAACGTGAACCGGTCGCCGCCGTGCGGGATTTGATCCACGGCGTTGATTACGAAAGCTGGCTGTTCGAAACGTCGCCGAGCCCGAAAGCCGCCGAGATGCGCATGAAAAACGTCAATCAGCTGTTCAGCTGGATGACCGAAATGCTCGAAGGCACCGATCTGGATGAGCCGATGACGCTCACGCAGGTGGTCACGCGCTTTACGCTGCGTGACATGATGGAGCGCGGTGAAAACGACGAAGAGTTGGATCAGGTCCAGCTGATGACGCTGCACGCCTCAAAAGGCCTTGAGTTCCCGTATGTCTATCTGGTCGGTATGGAAGAGGGGCTGTTGCCACACCAGAGCAGCATTGATGAAGATAACGTGGATGAAGAGCGGCGTCTGGCTTATGTGGGAATTACCCGTGCGCAGAAAGAGCTGACGTTTACCCTTTGCCGTGAGCGTCGCCAATATGGTGAGCTGATCCGCCCGGAACCGAGCCGTTTCCTGATGGAATTACCGCAGGACGATCTGGCGTGGGAAAGTGAACGTAAAGTGGTGAGCGCGCAGGAACGCATGGTGAAAGGGCAGAGCCATCTGGAAAAAATCCGTGAGCAACTGGCGAAAGCCAAAGGCGGAAACTGACAGACAAAGAAAAGGCAGGGGATAAACCCTGCCCTGGTAGTATGACGGTGTGTCGAAAAATTCAGCTCTGCTCTTCGACAAACAGCGGCCAGTGGACATAGCTCTGCCAGTGACTTTCCTGTTCTAACTCTTCGGCCCGCAGCGGATGCTGTTCCAGCCAGCCCTGCGGCACAATCACACTCAGCTCATCATCGTTAGCGCGTAAACGCACGGCAGGCAATGTGTCGTCGCGACGACGGCTGGCAAAGATAATCGCCAGGCGCAGAATTCGGCAAAGGCGCTGCGCCAGACGCGGCGGCAAAGCATTTTGCTCATTCAGCAACGGCAAATCGAGTGTGCTGTTCTGGTTCTGCAGAAGGGTCGCCAGCAGTTTTTTCTGTGCCGGAGTGAAACCCGGTAAGTCTAAATGCCGGATCAGATAAGCCGCGTGTTGCGGGGCCTTTTTGAAATCGACGCTCAAACCTATTTCGTGGATCAGACAGGCGCTGTTAAGTAACTCACGGGCGCGGGCATCCAGCTTCCATTCCTGTGCCACCTGCAGCGAGAAGTTCTCCGCCAGCTGTGCCACGCGTTGCGCCTGCTCGTTATCCAGCAGATAGCGACGTTGCAGATTCCGCAATGTACGCTGGCGAATATCGTGCTCGATCGGCAAATGCAGCATGCCGTACACCAGACCTTCGCGCAGCGCGCCGCCGGCCAGTGTCATCGTTTCGATGTTCAGCGTTTTGAAAATGGCGATCAGAATGGACAGTCCGCTTGGGAAAACCAGCGCACGTTCGAGAGTCAGGCCTTCAATTTCCAGCTCTTCCAGTTTGCCGCACTGAATCGCGCGCTGTTTGAGCTGCTGAAGTTTTGGCAGAGTGATGCGCTCATCCATGCCTTGCGCGACCATGATTTCCTGCAAAGCCTGGACGGTGCCGGAAGCACCGACGCAGATTTGCCAGCCGTTCGCGATAAGATCCGGTGCCACCGGCAGGATCATCTCAATCGCAGCCTGTTCGGCCTGATCGAAGTTTTCCTTTGCCAGATTGCGGTCGGTAAAATAGCGCTCCAGCCAGGTCACACACCCCATTGGCATGCTGAAAAGGGTAATCGCCTGTGCGCCGACACCGGTCACTAATTCGGTGCTGCCGCCGCCAATATCCACCACCAGACGTTTATCCGGACCACCCGTGGTATGGGCGACGCCGTGATAAATCAGGCGGGCTTCCTCTTCACCGGTAATCACCTGAATCGGGCAGCCAAGGATTTCCTGCGCTTTGATGAGAAATTCATCGGCATTACTGGCAAGCCGCAGCGTCGCCGTGGCGACCACGCGGATTTGTGCGCGTGGGATATCCTGCAATCTTTCAGAAAACAGCTTCAGGCATTGCCAGCCGCGTTGCATGGCTTCCTGAGAAAGCAGGTTCTGCTTATCCAGACCGGCAGCCAGACGCACTTTGCGCTTGATTCTGGCGAGGGTCTGGATACTGCCTGCCACCTCACGAACAACCAGCATATGAAAGCTGTTAGAGCCCAGATCGATTGCTGCGTAGAGTGAGGTGGAGCTTAGCATAGGTTATCAGCCCGGACGTTTACGGTTGCTGCGCGGTGCACTGCTGCGACGCGAAGACGAATTGCTGTTACGACGCGGACCATTGCCGGTGCGTGAACGTGCCAGACGTTTTGGCGCAGGCAAATCAGTCAACAGTGCTTCGCTGCTGTATTTGCTGACCGGAATACTGTGGCCGGTATAGGTTTCGATCGCCGTCAGGTTCAGGGCATATTCTTCACATGCCAGGCTGATGGAATGACCGCTCAGGCCAGCACGGCCGGTACGACCGATGCGGTGAACGTAATCTTCACAGTCATCAGGTAAGTCATAGTTGAAGACGTGTGTCACGGCAGGAATGTGCAAGCCGCGGGCAGCCACGTCGGTGGCAACCAGAATATCCAGCGTGCCTTTGGTGAAGTCTTCCAGAACGCGCAGGCGTTTTTTCTGAGGCACGTCACCGGTCAGCAAACCGACGCGATGACCATCGGCAGCCAGATGGCCCCAGACGTCTTCACAGCGGTGCTTGGTATTGGCGAAAATGATGCAGCGGTCTGGCCATTCTTCTTCAATCAGCGTCTGCAACAGGCGCATCTTTTCTTCATTAGAAGGATAGAACAGCTCTTCCTGAATACGGTGACCCGTTTTTTGCTCCGGTTCGATCTCAATCGACTCGGCATTATTCATGTTTTCAAACGCCAGTTCTTTCACGCGATAGGACAGCGTTGCTGAGAACAGCATGTTCAGACGTTCAGTAGCAGGCGGCATCCGGCGGAAGATCCAGCGGATATCTTTGATGAAGCCCAGATCGAACATGCGGTCTGCTTCATCCAGTACCACCACCTGAATCGCGCCCAGGTCGATGTGGTTCTGTTTTGCGTAATCGATAAGACGGCCAGTGGTCCCAATCAGGATGTCCACGCCGCTTTCCAGAACTTTAAGCTGTTTGTCGTAGCCGTCACCGCCGTATGCCAGACCTAATTTCAGGCCGGTAGACTCGGATAATGCTTCGGCATCGGAGTGGATCTGCACCGCGAGTTCACGTGTAGGTGCCATGATCAAGGCACGCGGCTGGTTGGTCTTACGACCCTCCGCAGCAGGGTGAGAAAGCAGATAATGGAAAGTAGACGCTAGAAAAGCCAGCGTCTTGCCGGTACCGGTTTGCGCCTGACCTGCAACATCACGCCCAGCGAGCGTGATTGGCAATGCTAATGCCTGGATAGGTGTGCAGTAATGGAAGCCTTTCTTTTCAAGGGCTTCCACTGCAAGCGGGTGCAGGGCGAAGTCGGAAAACTTCTTTTCGGTCAAGTGTGTTTTGCTCATAGTGTGGTAGAATATCAGCTAACTATTGCTTTACGAAAGCGTATCCGGTGAAATAAAGTCAACCTAATGTTGGTTAATGCTACATCAACAAGGTAAAGATAATCCTTTGGAGTAGAACATGAGCGATAAAATTATTCACCTGACCGATGACAGTTTCGACAACGACGTATTGAAAGCCGAAGGGCTGGTGCTGGTCGATTTCTGGGCTGAGTGGTGCGGACCATGTAAAATGATCGCTCCGATTCTGGATGAAATTGCCACTGAGTTCGAAGGCAAACTGACCATCGCGAAGTTGAACATCGACGAAAACCCAGGTACTGCACCTAAATACGGCATCCGTGGTATTCCTACCCTGCTGTTATTTAAAGGCGGCGAAGTCGCAGCAACTAAAGTTGGCGCACTGTCGAAAGGTCAGCTGAAAGAGTTCTTAACAGCTAATCTGTAAGCGGTCGGGATGACCCAAGCCAGGTGTTTAGCGGGCTGCCGTGTTTTTCACAATGTCCGCTAGACGCCTGTCAAGAAGCGTGCTAAGTTTACGCTTACTGCAAATAGAGCTTACCTGTAGTTTGATTCTTACGTTTTACTCTGTTGTGTCAAAAACATCTGCCTGATAGTTTCTTTGAATAAAAATTAAATTGAACTGGCACTGTGCTTGACCATCTAACGGTTTTGAAAAAATCGGCTTTAAGACACCTCAATATCAGTTTGCCCCTCTAGAATCGCTCGCTGGCGACTGCCTGCGGCTGGATTTTTAAGCTGTTACTTGAGTGTTCTACACAAACAGGCATGGATGACCCTGCCATACCCATTCACGACAGATGTTCGAGACATACCCCGAGTTTAAGAACCCACCATTATGAATCTTACCGAATTAAAGAATACGCCGGTCTCTGACCTGATTGCACTCGGCGAAAATATGGGACTGGAAAACCAGGCCCGCATGCGCAAGCAAGACATTATCTTTTCAATATTGAAGCAGCATGCTAAAAGCGGAGAAGATATCTTCGGTGATGGCGTCCTCGAGATATTGCAGGATGGATTTGGTTTCCTCCGCTCCGGAGACAGTTCCTACCTCGCAGGCCCCGACGACATCTACGTATCTCCAAGCCAAATCCGCCGCTTCAACCTTCGCACTGGCGACACCATTTCCGGTAAAATCCGCCCACCTAAAGAAGGTGAACGCTATTTTGCCCTGTTGAAAGTTAATGAAGTTAACTTCGACAAACCAGAAAACGCCCGCAACAAAATCCTGTTTGAAAACTTAACCCCTCTGCACGCAAATTCACGTCTGCGCATGGAACGTGGTAACGGTTCAACCGAAGATTTAACGGCACGCGTGCTGGATCTGGCTTCTCCAATTGGTCGCGGTCAACGTGGTCTGATTGTTGCTCCGCCGAAAGCCGGTAAAACCATGCTGCTGCAAAACATCGCTACCAGCATTGCGTACAACCATCCTGACTGTGTGTTGATGGTTCTGCTGATTGATGAACGTCCGGAAGAAGTGACCGAGATGCAACGTCTGGTGAAAGGCGAAGTTATCGCATCCACCTTTGACGAACCGGCTTCCCGCCACGTTCAGGTAGCCGAAATGGTTATCGAAAAAGCGAAACGCCTGGTTGAGCATAAGAAAGACGTCATCATCTTGCTGGACTCCATCACTCGTCTTGCTCGTGCTTACAACACCGTGGTTCCGGCGTCAGGTAAAGTCCTGACCGGTGGTGTTGATGCCAACGCCTTACACCGTCCAAAACGTTTCTTCGGTGCAGCACGTAACGTGGAAGAGGGCGGAAGCCTGACCATCATCGCGACCGCGCTGGTCGATACCGGTTCTAAAATGGATGAAGTTATCTATGAAGAATTTAAAGGTACCGGCAACATGGAACTGCATCTGGCGCGTAAAATCGCTGAGAAACGTGTGTTCCCGGCCATCGATTACAACCGTTCTGGTACCCGTAAAGAAGAGCTGTTGACCACGTCTGAAGAGCTGCAAAAAATGTGGATCCTGCGTAAAATTATCCATCCAATGGGTGAAATTGACGCGATGGAATTCCTCATTAACAAGCTCGCCATGACCAAAACCAATGACGATTTCTTCGACATGATGAAGCGTTCGTAATTTGGTGTAAAAGTCAGCTAACGCCACGCTAAGCCGTGGCGTTTTTTGCATTTGGTGGCTACCATAATGCAACTTCGGAGAAATAGTCAGATTATTCGGATAATAACTGATGGTTTTTCCATTGCCCTTTCTTTATTTTGTCGGCGGACTGTCTGATGACATAAAGAAAGGGCAACAGATAAGGTATTGCCTGAGACAAACCATCACTGTCACCCCATGATTAGATATAAGACTGTGAGGTTTATGATGTTCTTGCGCTCAACTCCACGCACCTTATTTTTGCAGAGATCTCTTAACTGTGAACTTACTCAATATGAGTACTGAACTCGTCGTCGTTTTCTTATTTTCATTCCTGTTTTTATTCGTTGCCAGGAAGGTTGCGTATAAAATCGGGCTGGTAGATAAACCCAATTTCCGCAAACGCCATCAGGGTATGGTTCCACTGGTCGGCGGTATCTCCGTTTATGCAGGGATCTGCTTCACCTTCCTCATTACCGATTATCGAATCCCCCACGGTCAACTTTATCTGGTCTGCGCAGGCTTGCTGGTGCTCGTCGGTGCGCTGGACGATCGCTATGACATCAGCGTAAAAATCCGTGCGCTGGTGCAGGCGACGGTCGCGGTCATTATGATGAGTTTTGCGAACCTCACGCTGCGGAATCTCGGCCATCTGATCGGCCCGTGGGAAATGGTGCTCGGGCCGTTTGGCTATCTCTTCACGCTGTTTGCTGTCTGGGCTGCGATCAATGCTTTTAACATGGTCGACGGCATAGACGGTTTACTGGGCGGACTTTCCTGCGTCAGCTTTGGTGCGATGGGCATCATCATGTACGACAGCGGACACATGGAGCTGGCATTGTGGTGCTTCGCGATGATTGCGGCGACGTTGCCTTACATCCTGCTTAATCTGGGTGTTTTGGGCCACCGCTACAAAGTCTTCATGGGCGATGCGGGCAGTACGCTGATTGGCTTCACGGTGATTTGGATCCTGCTGCAAAGCACGCAAGGCGAATCACATCCGATGAATCCGGTGACCGCGCTGTGGCTCATTGCCATCCCGCTGATGGATATGATTGCTATTATGTATCGTCGGCTGCGCAAAGGCATGAGCCCGTTCTCGGCTGACCGTCAGCATATTCATCATTTGATCATGCGCGCCGGTTTTACTTCCCGGCAGGCCTTTGTTTTGATCACCCTTGCGGCTGCAATCCTTGCGGTTATTGGCGTAATTGGAGAACATCAGCCGCTGGTGCCTGAATGGCTGATGTTGGTTTTATTCTTCCTCGCATTCCTGCTTTACGGCGTGTGCATTAAACGCGCCTGGCGGGTTGCACGGTTTATTAGACGGGTAAAAAGGCGTTTACGCCGCTCCTCCGTTCACTGATCAATTTTAACCCGAGGCTTACTGGCTGTGGATAAATCAGAAATGACAAGTAACCAGAATGAACGCGCCATCGAAAACGAACTCGATATCCGCGGCCTGTGCTGCACTTTATGGAAAGGTAAATTCTGGATTGCGGGTCTGGCAATACTGTTCGCACTTGTCGCTCTCGGCTCCTCCTATCTGATGAAACAAGAGTGGAGTTCAACGGCGATCACCGACCGCCCGACGGTAAACAACTTGTCTTCCTATTTCTCTCAGGCGCAGTTCCTGCGCAATCTGGATATGCGTACTGCGCCGCAGACTGATGCGAGCCGGCCACCGATTTCAGATGAAGCCTACAACGAGTTTGTGATGCAACTGGCGGCTTATGACACCCGCCGGGATTTCTGGCAGCAATCTCCTTACTACAAACAGCGTCAGGAAGGTGATGCGCGTGCGGATGCCGTCTTGCTGGATGAACTGATTAACGATATCCAGTTCACCGCACGCGACGGCATCAAAGTGCCGAACGATATTGTCAAACTGACCGCTGAAAACTCCGCCGATGCTAACAAGTTGCTGCGCCAGTACGTGAATTTTGCCAGCGCCCGCGCCTCTCAGTATCTTTACGATGAACTTCAGGGCGCATGGGCCGCACGTACGCAGTCGATGAAAGCGCAGGTAAAGCGCCAGGAAGAAGTCGCACAAACCATTTTCAAACGTACTGCGAATAACACCGAGCAGGCGCTGAAAATTGCTCAGCAGCAGAATATTAATAAGAGTGTGACGGAAACCCCCGCTGAAGAACTGCCGGACTCCGACATGTTCCTGCTCGGTGTACCGATGCTAAAAGCGCGCCTTGAACTGCTACAAGCTTCAGGCCCTGGCTACGATCTGGAGTATGATCAGAACCGCGCGATGCTTTCGACGCTAAATGTTGGCCCGACGCTGACCGCGAAGTTTCAGACTTACCGTTATCTCCGTACGCCTGAAGAGCCTGTAAAACGTGACAGCCCGCGCCGCGTATTCCTGATGATCATGTGGGGTATTGTCGGTGGTCTGATCGGAGCAGGCGTTGCCCTGACGCGTCGTAAAAATAAGAGAAACACATTGTGAAAGTGTTGACGATCTTCGGCACCCGTCCGGAAGCCATAAAAATGGCGCCGCTGGTGCATGCTTTGTCGCAGGATGCGGCATTTGAATCCAAAGTTTGTGTCACGGCACAGCACCGTGAAATGCTCGACCAGGTATTGCGTCTCTTTGAAATTACACCGGATTATGATCTCAATATCATGAAGCCGGGACAGGGATTGACTGAAATTACCTGCCGGATTCTGGCCGGGCTGAAACCCGTGCTGGATGATTTCAAACCTGATGTCGTGCTGGTTCATGGCGATACCACGACCACGCTGTCCGCCAGTCTTGCGGCGTTTTATCATCAAATTCCGGTGGGTCACGTTGAAGCCGGATTACGCACCGGCGATCTCTCGTCGCCGTGGCCGGAAGAAGCGAACCGTCTGCTGACGGGGCATCTGGCCAAATGGCATTTCGCGCCGACGGAAAATGCCAAAGCGAATTTGCTCAGGGAAAACATCCCCGCGCAGGGGATTTACGTTACTGGCAATACGGTGATTGATGCCTTGCTGTGGGTCAGGGATCGCTTCAGCAGCGATGATTCACTGGCGCAACAACTCGCCGCCAGTTATCCCTTCCTGGACGCAGATAAAAAGCTGATTCTGGTCACCGGTCACCGCCGTGAAAGCTTTGGTGGCGGGTTCGAGAGGATTTGCACTGCGCTTGCTGACATCGCCCGCCAGCACCCGGATGTCCAAATTGTGTATCCGGTGCACCTCAATCCTAACGTCACCGAGCCGGTGAATCGCATTCTGCATGGCATCGATAACATTGTGCTTATCGATCCTCAGGACTACCTGCCGTTTGTCTACCTGATGGACAAAGCCTATCTGATCCTGACGGATTCCGGCGGCGTGCAGGAAGAAGCGCCGTCGCTGGGTAAACCGGTGCTGGTGATGCGGGAAACGACAGAGCGTCCGGAAGCTGTTGATGCCAAAACAGTCCGGCTGGTTGGCACGGATACCGCTAAAATTGTAGAGGAAGTGACTCGCCTGCTGACGGATGAAGATGAGTACGACAGCATGAGCCGGGCGCACAATCCTTACGGTGACGGACATGCGTGTCACCACATTCTTGACGCATTGAAAAATCATTGGGTATCGCAATGAGCTTTAACACGATCTCTGTTATCGGACTGGGTTACATCGGTCTGCCTACTGCCGCTGCTTTTGCTTCGCACCAGAAAAAAGTGGTGGGCGTGGACATCAATCAGCACGCGGTCGACACCATTAACCGTGGCGCCATTCATATTGTTGAGCCCGATCTTGATCTGCTGGTGAAGCAGGCGGTCGACGGGGGATTCCTGCGTGCCGTGACCCAACCGGAACCCGCAGACGCTTTCCTGATTGCCGTGCCGACGCCATTCAAAGGCGATCATCAGCCGGACATGAAATTCGTCGAATCTGCCGCGCGCTCACTGGCACCGGTGCTGAAGAAAGGCGACCTGATCATTCTGGAATCGACATCGCCGGTTGGCGCGACGGAGCAGATGGCCGCATGGCTGGCAGAAGCGCGTACTGACCTGAGTTTCCCGCAACAGGCGGGTGAGCAGGCAGATATCAGCATTGCGTATTGTCCGGAGCGCGTATTGCCAGGGCAGGTGATGGTCGAGCTTATCAAAAACGATCGTGTTATCGGTGGCATGACGGCGCGGTGTTCGCAGCGTGCCAGCGAGCTGTATAACATTTTCCTCAAAGGGGAATGTGTGGTTACCAATTCCCGCACAGCCGAAATGTGCAAGCTGACTGAAAACAGCTTCCGCGATGTGAATATCGCTTTTGCCAATGAGTTATCGCTGATTTGCGATGCGCAGGGGATTAATGTCTGGGAGCTGATTGCGCTGGCGAACCGCCATCCACGCGTGAATATTTTGCAGCCAGGCCCTGGCGTGGGCGGCCACTGTATCGCCGTTGATCCGTGGTTTATCGTCGCGCAAAACCCTGAGCTGGCGCGGATTATCCGCACCGCCCGCGAAGTGAACGACAGTAAACCGCACTGGGTGGTCGATCGCGTGAAAGCGGCGCTGGCAGATTGCCTGACCGCCACCGGAAAACGTGCCGCCGATGTGAAAATCGCCTGCTTTGGCCTGGCATTTAAACCCAATATCGACGATTTGCGCGAAAGCCCTGCGGTTGAAGTTACGCATCTGATTGCTGACTGGCATGCCGGCGAAACCTGGGCTGTCGAACCGAATGTTCATCAGCTTCCCGTTTCCCTGGCCGAAAAAGTCACCCTGCATTCTCTGGAAGAGGCGCTGGAAAGTGCTGATCTGCTGGTCATGCTGGTTGATCATGCGTCCTTTAAAGCGATCCCCGCCGCTCAGGTTGATCAGGCATGGATCGTGGATACAAAAGGCGTATGGCGATAAGCCTGCGCGGCACGCTTGACCCCCTCAGCTGGGAGAGTGAATTCTTCCGGTTGCAGAGCGCGAAGCTGACGCTCGATGATTCTGCGGGCGACGTCACGGCGCAGGCTCTGGCAGCGTATGCGCTGGTGCAGGTGAAAGTCGGTGCCGATCAACTGCCCACGCTGGATGCGCTCTCTGCGCTGGGCTTTCGTCTGGCGGAAGGCGAAACTGACGTGTGTATCAATGTGGTGGCGCAGTATAGCGCGCTGGCCGCAGGGCGCCCGGCAGTGCCGGAAGAGATCCACGATGTGGTGGCGATCGCCCGTCAGGCGTTTCACCTCAGCCGTTTTCGCGCACCCTGGTATCAGCCGGATGACAGCGCCCGTTTCTATGCGATGTGGGCGGAAAAAGCGGTGCTCGGCACCTTTGATCATCTTTGCCTGTGGGCGGAGGATCAGGGGAAGGACGCCGGATTTGTGACGCTGCGAAAGCTGTCGACAGATGAAGCAAGAATTGGCCTGCTGGCCGTCAGACCTGAGTGTCAGGGGCGGGGAGTGGGCAGAATATTAATGGCGGCTGCGAAACAGTGGTGTGCTGAACAGGGAGTGTCGCGTTTACACGTCGCCACCCAGACCGGCAACCTCGCGGCCTTAAACCTATATCTCGCCAGCGGTGGCAAAATCACCCGCGCGGCGTACTGGCTGTACAGGTGAAACAATGATCCCTTTTAATGCGCCGCCGATCGTCGGTACTGAAATTGATTTTATGCGTGAGGCAATGAGCAGCGGCAAATTGTGCGGCGATGGCGGGTTTACCCTGCGTTGCCAGAAATGGTTTGAGCAGCGTTTCAATTGCCCGAAAGTGTTGCTGACGCCGTCCTGTACCGCCTCGCTTGAAATGGCCGCGCTTCTGCTGGATATCCAGCCCGGCGACGAAGTCATCATGCCGAGTTTCACTTTCGTTTCTACCGCCAATGCGTTTGTGCTGCGCGGTGCAAAAATCGTCTTTGTGGATATCCGCCCCGATACCATGAACATCGACGAAACCCTGATTGAAGCGGCGATCACCGACAAAACCAAAGTGATTGTGCCCGTGCATTACGCCGGCGTGGCCTGCGAAATGGACACGATTATGGCGCTGGCTGAAATACACCGTCTGTTTGTGGTGGAAGATGCGGCGCAGGGCGTCATGTCGACTTACAAGGGCAAAGCGCTGGGCACCATCGGCCATATCGGCTGTTTCAGTTTCCACGAAACCAAGAATTACACGGCAGGCGGGGAAGGCGGTGCAACGCTGATTAACGATCCGGCGCTGATTGACCGTGCCGAAATCATCCGCGAAAAAGGCACTAACCGCAGCCAGTTCTTCCGCGGACAGGTGGATAAATACACCTGGCGCGATATCGGCTCCAGTTATCTGATGTCCGATTTGCAGGCGGCGTATTTGTGGGGAAATCTGGACGCTGCCGAAAAGATTAATCAGCGCCGCCTTTCTGTCTGGAATGAATATTACGAGGCATTGCAGGATCTGGCTGATGCAGGCCGCGTCCAGTTGCCGGGTATTCCGCAGGATTGTGTGCAAAACGCCCACATGTTCTATCTGCGTCTGAAAGATATCGAGGATCGCGATGCCTTTATCCGCCACATGAAAGCCGCGGATATTCTGACGGTATTCCATTACATTCCGCTGCACGCCTGTCCGGCGGGGGAAGATTTTGGCCGTTTTAACGGCACCGATCGCTTCACCACCCAGGAAAGCGAACGTCTGGTGCGCCTGCCGTTGTTCTACAACATGAGCGATGACACGCAGCGCACGGTGATTGCGGCCTTGCTGCAATACTTCGCCTGATATGTCGCTGGCAAAAGCATCGGTCTGGACCGCCGGTTCCACGCTCATCAAAATCGGTGCCGGGCTGCTGGTGGTGAAACTGCTGGCTGTGGCATTCGGCCCTGAGGGCGTCGGTCAGGCAGGCAATTTCCGTCAGATGGTCACGGTGCTCGGTGTATTGTCCGGCGCCGGAATTTTCAATGGCGTCACCAAATACGTCGCCGAACACCATGAAAATCCTGAGCGCCTCAGTGCCGTGCTGGGCACGTCGTCATCGCTGATTTTAGGGTTTTCGACGCTGCTGGCCGCGGTTTTTCTGCTGGCCGCGGCGCCGGTCAGCGTTGGCCTGTTCGGGCACGATCGCTATCAGGCCGTGGTTCGCGCCGTGGCTTTTATCCAGATGGGCATCGCCTACGCCAACTATTTTCAGGCGATCCTTAAAGGCTATCGCGATGCGGCAGGCAACGCGCTGGCCGTGATCGGCGGCAGCCTGATCGGGTTGCTGGCCTTCGCACTGTGTTACAAACTGGGTGGCTATGAGGGCGCACTGGCCGGGCTGGCGCTGGTGCCTGCGCTGGTGATTGTGCCTGCCGGCGGCATGCTGTGGCGGCGTAAACCCTTTCCGCTGCGGTATCTGAAACCGGGCTGGGATCGCTTTATCGCCAGCCATCTGGGCAAATTTACGCTGATGGCGCTGATCACCTCTGTCACTATTCCGGTGGCGTACGTGATGATGCGAAATCTTCTCGCGGAGCATTACAGCTGGAAAGAAGTGGGGATCTGGCAGGGTGTCAGCAGTATTTCTGATGCGTACCTGCAATTTATCACCGCCTCTTTCAGCGTTTATTTGTTGCCGACGCTGTCGCGACTCAAGGATAAGCAGGCGATTTCTCAGGAGATCGTCAGGTCGCTGAAATTCGTGCTGCCCGCCGTGGCCGCCGTCAGTTTTTCGGTCTGGCTGTTGCGCGATTTCGCCATCTGGTTGCTGTTCTCCAAACAGTTTATGGCCATGCGCGATTTGTTTGCCTGGCAGCTGGTCGGTGATGTGCTGAAAGTCGGCTCGTATGTGTTTGGTTATCTGGTGATTGCCCGTGCGTCGTTGCGTTTTTACGTGCTGACTGAAATCAGCCAGTTCGCATTACTGACCGGATTTTCACACTGGCTGATCCCGATTCACGGTTCTCTGGGCGCGGCTCAGGCCTATATGGCGACTTACATCGTCTATTTTGCCCTGTGTTGCACCGTATTCCTTCTTTATCGTAGACGAGCATGACAACGCTGATTCACGTTTTGGGATCTGACATTCCCCACCATAATGTCACCGTACTGCGCTTCTTTAATGACGTACTGGCTGAGTGCGCGCCTGAAAAACTGATCTGCCATTTTATGGTGGCCGCGAAAGATGCGTCAGCGTTTGCTGAATTCTCGCGTCTGGATATCCGCGTTTATCCGGATAAAAAATCGCTGGCGGCCGCGGTGATCACCCGCGCGCAAGAACGGATGCACCATTTTTTCTTTCACGGGCAATTTAACCCGACGCTCTGGCTGGCTATTCTGACCGGCAAAATCAAATCGCAGCAGGTCACCTGGCATATCTGGGGCGCAGATTTGTATGAATCTGCGGGTAGCCTGAAATTCCGTCTGTTCTATCTTCTGCGCCGTCTGGCTCAGGGCCGTATTGGACATGTTTTCGGTACGCGCGGTGACCTGATTCATTTTCATCAACGTCACCCGCGGGTGCCGTCGTCGTTGCTCTACTTCCCGACCCGGATGGATCCTGCGCTGACGCAGCCGTCTGACATCCCGGAGCCCGAAGGGCCGATGACGGTGCTGGTCGGGAATTCCGGCGATCGCAGTAATCGCCACATTGAAGCGCTGCGTTCGCTGCATCAGCAGTTCGGCGCAGATATCCGCGTGATTATCCCGATGGGCTATCCGGCCAATAATCAGACTTATATCGAACAGGTGCGGGCCGAAGCGCTGACACTGTTTGCCCCTGCTCAGGTGGAACTGCTGACGGATGCGATGGCCTTTGAGGATTACCTCAACGTGCTGCGCCGCTGCTCGCTGGGCTATTTTATTTTCGATCGTCAGCAGGCGATTGGTACGCAGTGTTTACTGATTCAGTTCGGCGTACCCTTTGTGGTCAGCCGCCAGAACCCGTTCTGGCAGGATCTGGCGGAACAGCATCTTCCGGTGCTGTTCTACGGTGATGCTCTGGATGCGAAAACCGTGGCAGAGGCACGCAGGCAGTTGCTCAATACTGACCGGCAGAACATCGCTTTCTTCAATCCAAACTACGTCACGGGCTGGCAACAGGCGTTGTTGCTGGCGGCGGGGGAAGCATCATGACGCTGGCACAGTTAGGCGGCCTGTCTGTGGTTTATGCGCTTTCGCTGCTGTTTATCCTGACGCTGACTTACAAAGAATTTCGCCGGGTGCGGTTCAATTTCAACGTCCTGTTTTCGCTGCTGTATCTGCTGACGTTTTACTTCGGATTTCCGCTGACCTGTCTGCTGGTTTTCCAGTTTGACGTCAAAGTGGTGCCGGTGGAAAACTTGTTGCAAGCCATGCTGGCCGCGACCTGCTTCTACGGCATTTACTATGTCTGTTATAAAACGCGGCTGAAGGCGAAACATGACGGCCCGTCGCGCCCGATATTTACTATGAACCGGGTGGAAACTCACCTGACCTGGATTTTGCTGGCGCTGATTGCCGTGGTGACGGTGTCGATCTTCTTTATGCACAACGGTTTTTTACTGTTTAAGCTGAAGTCGTACAGCCAGATTTTCTCCAGTGACGTCTCGGGCGTGGCGCTCAAACGCTTCTTCTATTTCTTCATTCCCGCCATGCTGGTGCTGTTTTTCCTGAAACCCGACGTCCGCCGCTGGCTGTTTTTCCTCGCCAGCACCGTTGCCTTTGGTTTCCTCACGTATGTGATCGTGGGCGGCACGCGTGCCAATATCATCATCGCCTTCGCGCTGTTTCTGTTTATCGGCATTGTCCGTGGATGGATATCGTTGTGGATGCTGGCGGCGGCAGGCGTGCTCGGAATTGTCGGGATGTTCTGGCTGGCGCTGAAGCGCTACGGTCTGAACGTCAGCGGGCCGGAGGCGTTTTATACTTTCCTGTACCTGACGCGCGATACGTTCTCACCGTGGGAAAACCTGGGGCTGCTGTTGCAGAATTACGACAAAATCAGCTTCCAGGGGCTGGCGCCTATCGTGCGAGATTTCTACGTGTTTATCCCAAGCTGGTTATGGCATGACCGCCCGAGCATTGTTCTCAACTCCGCCAACTATTTCACCTGGGAAGTGCTGGATAACCATTCCGGCCTGGCGATCTCCCCGACGCTGATTGGTTCACTGGTCGTCATGGGCGGCGTATGGTTTATTCCGCTGGGGGCTGTCGCGGTGGGGATGATCATCAAATGGTTTGACTGGTTGTATGAGAAAGGCAAAGCCGACACCAACATATATAAAGCAGCCATTTTGCAAAGTTTCTGTTTCGGTGCCGTTTTCAATATTATCGTGCTGGCCAGGGAAGGGGTGGACTCGTTCTTTTCCCGTGTGGTCTTTTTCTGTGTCGTGTTCGGGGCCTGTCTGGTCGCGGCCAAAATGTTGTACTGGATGCTGGACGCCGCAGGGCTTATCCGCGCCAAGATGCCGCGCCGGGAACACCGTGTCGCGACGGTCGCTGTAGGGAAAGCTAATGAACTCTGAAAATAATACCATTCCACACTATGACATCCGCGGGATTCGCCTCTGGGGCTTTCGCGATATGGCGCATTTCATTGACTATTTGTTTGCCGGTCGTCAGGTGAAAACCGGTGCGCTGGTGGCGATAAATGCTGAAAAAGTGCTGACCATTGAAACTAATCCGGAGCTCAGCACGCTGATAGGTGAAGCCGAATACAAATACGCCGACGGTATCAGCATCGTCCGCGCTATCCGCAAGAAATATCCGCAGGCCAGGGTGTCGCGCATTGCCGGGGCAGACTTGTGGGAAGGCCTGATGCAGCGTGCAGGCGCGGAAGGTACGCCGGTGTTTCTGATCGGCGGCAAACCGGAGATCCTGCAACAAACCGAAGACAAATTGCGTGCGCAGTGGAACGTTAATATTGCGGGCAGCCAGAACGGATATTTCACTCCCGACCAGCGCGAGGCGTTATTCGAAAGAGTCAAAGCCAGCGGGGCGGCCATTGTGACGGTGGCAATGGGCTCGCCGAAACAAGAAATCCTGATGCGTGATTGCCGCCGGGTTCATCCGGATGCGCTGTATATGGGCATCGGTGGCACTTATGATGTGTTTACCGGCCATGTGAAGCGTGCCCCTAAGATCTGGCAGAAGATGGGGCTCGAGTGGCTGTATCGCCTGATTTCCCAACCCAGCCGTCTGCGCCGTCAACTGAAACTCCTCAAATTCGTCCGTTATTACTACACAGGCCGTCTGTAAAACTTGCGCCGCGACTGATTTTCAGCGCGGCGTTTTACCTCTCATTTCTCACCTCCGGTTACCCTCTCTTGCATCCCGCCGTGTCTACTGATGCGTATCTTTCTCAATTGTGGTTTGCAACTCATCCTGAAATGCGGAACCATAACGCCGTTTTTCCGCCCCATGCGGGCATTATCACAATAAAAAAATAACATTCCGGTCATTCCGGAAGGCAAACACAAACACTGAGAAACTGAGGAATTATGGCGAATCAAGAAGAAAAGGGTGGGCTACACCGGGGGCTGGAAGCCAGACACATTGAGCTGATAGCCCTGGGCGGTACCATCGGCGTCGGGCTGTTTATGGGCGCGGCGAGCACCCTGAAATGGGCGGGGCCTTCTGTTTTACTGGCGTACATTCTGGCCGGTATTTTTGTCTTCTTTATCATGCGTTCGATGGGCGAAATGCTGCATCTGGAGCCTGTGGCCGGTTCGTTTGCGGTCTACGCACATAAATACCTCGGGCCTTACTATGGCTATCTGACGGCGTGGAGTTACTGGTTTATGTGGATTGCGGTGGGGATTTCTGAAATCACCGCGATCGGCGTTTATGCACAATACTGGTTCCCGGAATTACCGCAGTGGATCCCGGCGCTGATGGCCGTGGCGATTGTCGCAGCGGCCAACCTGGCCGCGGTGAAACTCTACGGTGAGATGGAGTTCTGGTTTGCGCTGATCAAAATCACCACCATCATTGTGATGATTGTGGTCGGTCTGGCGGTGATCTTCTTCGGCTTCGGTAATCACGGCGAGCCGGTGGGCTTTGCGAATCTGACTGCGCACGGCGGCTTCTTCGCCGGGGGCTGGAAAGGTTTCCTGTTTGCGCTGTGTATCGTCGTGGCGTCCTATCAGGGCGTCGAACTGGTGGGAATTACCGCCGGTGAAGCGAAAAATCCACAGGTGACGCTTAAACGCGCCATCAATAACATCCTGTGGCGGATCCTGATTTTCTACGTCGGTGCCATTTTCGTCATCATCACCATCTTCCCGTGGAACGAAATGGGCACGCACGGCAGCCCGTTCGTCCTGACGTTCGCGAAGATCGGCATTGCCTCGGCGGCAGGTATCATCAACTTTGTGGTGCTGACGGCGGCGCTCTCCGGCTGTAACAGCGGAATGTACAGCTGCGGGCGCATGCTCTATGCGTTGTCGAAGAATCGCCAACTGCCCGCATTCCTGAGCAACGTCTCAAAAAGCGGCGTCCCTGTTTACGGCATCGCGATCACGATTTTGTGTTTGCTGGTCGGTTCGTGCCTGAATTACCTGATCCCGAATCCGGAGAAAGTCTTTGTTTACGTTTACAGCGCCAGTGTTCTGCCGGGAATGGTGCCGTGGTTTGTAGTACTGATTAGCCAGTTGCGTTTTCGTGAAGCGCATAAAGAGAAACTGAAGAACCACCCGTTTAAATCTATTCTCTTCCCTTATACCAATTATCTGACGCTGATTTTCCTGGCCTGCGTGCTCGTGGGTATGGCAATTAACCCGGATACGCGAATTTCTTTGCTGGTAGGCGGGATTTTCATCTCCGGAGTGTCACTGATATACTTCGGCCTCGGCATGCATAAGCGTGCTGCGCTGACGGCAGAAAAGGCAAAATAACGTCTTAAGTCATGGGTGGGGGAGGTTGGGCGCTTACTTTTAATGCGTATTGGACAAAGCGTAATCAAACGCAATATTTCTGAAAAAAAGCACTAGACAGCCATGCGTTAAAACCGTAGTATCCCCACCCGCAACGGCGCTAAGCGCCCGTAGCTCAGCTGGATAGAGCGCTGCCCTCCGGAGGCAGAGGTCTCAGGTTCGAATCCTGTCGGGCGCACCATTAAGTTTGCGCTAGAGTTGCGGTGGTCTTGTTTGAAGTTAAGCAGTCCACGATGTAGAAGAGTTTGAAATGGTGGCTATAGCTCAGTTGGTAGAGCCCTGGATTGTGATTCCAGTTGTCGTGGGTTCGAGCCCCATTAGCCACCCCAAATTTTTTAAATGATTTTGTGAATGTGACATGCGATGGTGGCGGAATTGGTAGACGCGCTAGCTTCAGGTGTTAGTGTCCTTTGGATGTGAGGGTTCGAGTCCCTCCCTTCGCACCACACACACAAAATGCATTTAAATGATGCAGTTAGCGTCAAGAAGTAGTAAGATGCACGACATCGGCGAGTAGCGCAGCTTGGTAGCGCAACTGGTTTGGGACCAGTGGGTCGGAGGTTCGAATCCTCTCTCGCCGACCAATTCAAATAAAGAGCCCTGCAGAAATGCAGGGCTTTTTGTTTTCTGCTTTTAAAAACTGCTCTCACGTCTCTTCCTGATCTTGTTGTTTATCTGCGACATACGCACTTTTCTCTGTCTCTTTCTGGAGACACTTATCTTATTGATAAATAAAGACTCACCTAAGCTGACATTCCTGCGTCGCTCCCTGGCGACAGAATGGGGGATTGCCGGAGCATATCCGCCTTCTGAGAAACAGAGTTCCGGTGTGTTATAAAAATAAAGTTGTTAATTATCAGTGACATAAAAAATTATAAACTGATGCTTGCCATTCTGGCACGCGTCCTGCAATATTCCCGCCGTAGATGCTCATTCCACCCATTATGTTTGCTCCGGCTTCATAAACCTGGGAATGATGCAGAGCCAATTTACAGTGCCTATTGTCATCCTGACCGATAACGCGCAAGCGCTATCACCCAGAAGGCAAAACGTTGAGTGAGGCACTAAATCTGTTGTCCTAGACCTGATTGTTTTTAGACACTTGTCCTTCAGACAAGTGTTTTTTTTGCCTGAAATTTACCGCAGGCATAAAAAAGGCTCCCGAAGGAGCCTTAACAGACAGCAAGATTATTACGGTTGCTGCGAATTGTTCAGGGTTAACATCAGCCCTGCACGGCGCATCTCCGCCGCTTCAGCCGGTTTATGAAGCTTATCCAACGCATCTGCCAGCCAGGCGTAATCATACGCATCAGGACGCTGTTTCAGCGCTTCACGGAAGGCTTCGCTCGCTTGTTGCCATTCCCCGTGCTTCATCAGCAACTGACCGAGCGTGCTGCTTAGCAATGGCGATGTGCCATTTTGCTTGATCAAATTCCGTAATGTTTTTTCCAGCTGCTCCGGATCGCCGGAACGCAGTTTCGGCATCAGTGCGATCAGACGTTCGTCATACTGGCGTTTCAGCCCGTCGAGAATCACTTCCTGCGCCAGATCCTGATCGTTACATTCAATCAGATGCGTCGCCATTGCCACCTGAAGGGCAACTTCATGACGGGTTTTACGGTTCTGGTCTTTCCACCAGCGCTTCAGGCCATCGCTGCCTTCTTCCGCCATCAGCTGGTTCATCATGCCGATATAAGCCTGCTCCTGCAGGACGCGGATTTCGTCATCGGTATGAATATCCGATTTCGCCATAGAAGGCAGAATCTCCAGCAATGACCCGTAGGCGCCGGTACGCAGAAATGCCTGTTCTGCCAGACGTAAGATCTCAGGATGGCGCGGCGACTGGCCGAGCAAACGATCCACGCCATGGCGTGCAGCGTGGATTTCGCCCTGCGCCAGCTGGATGCGTACGCGGGTGATGTCCACCGGCATCTGGTCGGTATCCGCGATTTCAGCAGCACGTTCCAGATACTGATTGGTGCGGATGGTATCACCACGCTGTTGCGCCGCTTCTGCTGCCAGCAGGTAGTTCACCACCGGCTGATCGGCATGGTCGGCATTACGCGCCAGCAATTTCTCCATTTTGCGGTGATCGCCTTCTGCCAGTTTGAGCATGGCTTCTTTGGTTTGCTTACGCGCTTTAGAACTTTTACGCCCGGCAAACCAGCCGCGTGTGCGTGCGCCGGTGCGCAGAACGCGTCGCAGGATCCATTCGATAAAGAACAGCACCAGAACCAGAACGATCAGCATAATCACTAAACCGGTCACGCTGGTTTCAATGTTGTAGTTATCGGTCTGGATCAGCACATAGCCCTGATGACCGGCCAGCATCGGGCCGACGATAATCCCGGCAAACACAATCAGGAATAACACGAAAACTCGTAACATGCGTTATTCCCCCTGCGTTGCGGCGGCGGGCTGCTGAAGCAGGTTACGCACGCGGGTTTGCATCAGTTTTTCCAGCATCGGCTGGCTTTTCAGCTGATCAGGCACGTCCATCGAAATGGATTGCTGGCTGAGATTATCCAGCTCCTCGAGGAAGGCTTTGGTCGAAGGATCTGTGGTATCAAAATACGCCCGTACCCAGGTCGATACGCTCTCCAGCGACTGTTTGTACACTTCATCCTGATGGCGCGGTACGGCCTGTGCGGCAATCAGCAGTCTTGAGCGGATGTTCTCACGCAGGTAGACGTCCTGATTAGGTGCCAGCAGGGGTTCTGCGGTGGAATCACGACGACGGATGGTGATGAAATCATCCATAAAGTTGTGCCAGCTTTTGGTCAGGTTCTGACGCCATTCGGTCAGTGAACCAGAAAGACTGGTGCTGTCGCTGTCCATCGGCGAATCGTCATTATCATTGTCGGCCAGACGCAGGTTATCCACCTGATTAGACAGCTGGTTGAGTTTCAAAATGATGCCGTCGAAATCAATCTGCGTTACCGCAGACAGGCTGCTGACGTCTTCATTCAGTGCGCGGCGAACGTCGATCAGGCTTGGATCATTCATATCTGCCAGGCTGGCATCCGCGCTTTTGAGCAGCGCTGCGGCCGTGGTGACATCCTGATCGCTCCACAGTTTGCGGCCCGCCAGTTTCACCAGATAATCGGCCTGAGCCAGCAACCAGGTTTTGGCATCGCTGCCGGAAATGCTGGCGACTTTATCCTGGAGTTCATTCAGCTGACGGCCAAATGAGGCCTGCTGACGATCGGCGGTTTGCTGGTTTTTATCCTGTTGAGCCAACAAGGTCGCGATTTGCTGTTTGTCCTGTTGCTGGCTTTTTTGCAGGGCATCGAGTTGTTCAGAAAGTGCTTCATCAGAAGCGGCTTTGGCCAGCGCCTGCTGGTGCCCGTGATAGTAAAGACCGGCGCCAAGCGCGATCACTAACACAATGGCGATAGCGCCTAATACCGGTGCGGTACGCTGTTTTTTACGCAACGTCTTCAGCTCCTGATCCCGTACGGAAGCATCTGGCTGGGGGCTCTCAACCGCCGGGGCGATAACAATCTCATCATCCGGTACGGAAGGATTTTTTTGTTCCGTCATTTTGGCACATCCCTTAGTCAGGTAATTGTAATGCGCGAATCAGCGCATCATTGTCTGCATTCTCGGCAACCCGAATAGCGTGCCAGCCGAGCTGGCGGGCAAGGGTTGCCAAACGTTCGCTGACCACCACCAGGCTACAGCGCAGTAACCATGAATGTCGGTAGTAATCAGGAACTAACTGGTACAGCTGTTGCAGCATTTCGCCGCTGGTGACCACCAGCGTATCTACGCCGGCGCGTTGCCAGACGGCGCTTTGCTCACTGGCATCGTAGTGAATCGGGCTGCGTTGATAACACTCGCAGTACGACACTTCAACACCGCGTTCAGTCAGCGTTTCCGCCAGCTTTTCGCGCCCGCCGTTGCCGCGCAGTATCAGCGCTTTCTTGCCCTGAATGCGTTGCAATGACGGAAGATTCAGCAATGTCTCGCTGGTTTCGCTGTCCTGAGGATAGAGAACCGGCAGACTGCTGGCACGATGGAACAGCAGGCCCGTCGTACGGCCAATCGCGTAATAACAAAGTGTGTCCGGCCAGCGGGTAGCAGACTGTCGTAATGCGCGATCGGCGTAATTCACGGCATGTTGTGAAAGCACAAACACCAGATCCTGCTGATCTAATGAGGATAGCAGGTTCGGCAGCGATGCGAGTTGGTTCCCCGGCGCAAATTCAATGAGCGGAGAATGGAAGGCGACCCGACCCAGAGCGCGCAGCCGACTGACCAGCGTTTCTCCTGCCGGAGAAGGACGGGTTACCAGAATGGTCATTTTGGTGCGTTCCCCTGATAGACCTCTTGCAGAATTTCACGCGCGCCATTCGCCAGCAATTCATCCGCCAGATCAATGCCCATGCTCTCTGCATTGGCTGCCGGGCCGCGACGTTCGCCGCACACCATCTGACTGCCATCCGGCGCGCCAACCAGTGCGCGCAACCACAGCTCGTCGCCGTCGAGCTCGGCATAGCTGCCAATAGGCACCTGACATCCGCCTTCGAGACGCATATTCATGGCGCGTTCCGCCTGAACGCGCAAGGTCGTTTCACGGTGCGCCAGAGGAGCAAGCAATTCGCGGGTGAAATGATCGTCGAGACGGCATTCGATACCGACAGCACCTTGTCCGACCGCAGGCAGACACTCTTCCGGCGTCAGCGCAGCACGGATACGGCTCTCCAGGCCAAGGCGTTTCAGCCCGGCGACCGCCAGAATAATGGCATCATAATCGCCGTTATCCAGTTTGGATAAACGCGTACCGACGTTACCGCGTAAATCGCGGATGTGCAGATCGGGACGTTGCTGACGCAACTGACACTGGCGGCGCATGCTTGAGGTCCCGACCACGCTGCCGTGCGGTAATTCGGCCAGACTGGCATAGTGATTGGAGACGAACGCATCGCGCGGGTCTTCACGTTCACAAATGGTCACCAGACCTAAACCTTCGGGGAATTCTACCGGTACATCTTTCATGGAATGTACGGCAATATCCGCGCGGCCATCGAGCATCGCCAGCTCAAGTTCTTTCACAAACAAACCTTTGCCGCCCACTTTGGCCAGAGGAGTATCTAAAATGATATCGCCTTTCGTGACCATAGGAACCAGTTCAACCTGCAAACCGGGATGACAAGCCATTAACTGAGTTTGAACATATTGTGCCTGCCACAGAGCCAGCGGGCTCTGGCGGGTGGCAATTCGAATGATTTTGTCTAACATTTTTGTTACCGTTTATCTGTCTCTGTGACCATCCTACCACTGACAATAGAAAGCTGTCAGCGTAAGAAGCCATTCGTAAAAGAAGGGTAACGGTCGTAAAGGAGATTTGTTCTGTTTGACGGCAAACGGTAAAATCGAGAGAAGCGGAAGAGTAATTGTGGTGCGTTACTTTCTTTACGGTCAATCAGCAAGGTGTTAAATTGATCACGTTTCCAGCAATAATTCGTCAACTATTTGCACAATCGCGGTTGTTCAAAGCATAAGCATCACGATAAATGACGGATTTGGAACGGGGTTCTTTCCAGACACTGAATAATCAGGCGAAACGTCTTGTACCTCTACATCGAGACACTGAAGCAAAGATTGGATGCGATCAACCAGTTACGAGTCGATCGTGCACTGGCGGCAATGGGGCCTGCGTTTCAACAGGTCTACACGTTGCTTCCCGTCTTTCTACATCATCATCACCCTCTGATACCGGGATACCTTGAAGGTAAGGTTCCGCATGGTATCTGCCTTTTCACGCCTGATGACTCTCAAAAAACCTATCTGACTGACCTCGAAGACAAATGGGGCAGCGCGCTTGAGCCTCTGGCGAAAGGCGAATTGCCGATCACCGGCGTCTATTCGATGGGCAGCACCTCATCTATTGGCCAGAGTCAGAGTTCCGATCTGGATATCTGGGTCTGCCATCAGTCCTGGCTTGATAATGAAGAACGCAACCGCTTACAGCAGAAATGCAGCCTGTTGGAAAAATGGGCCGCCTCGCTGGGCGTGGAAGTCAGCTTCTTCCTGATCGACGAAAACCGTTTCCGCCACAATGAAAGTGGCAGTCTGGGCGGTGAGGATTGCGGTTCCACTCAGTACATCTTATTGCTTGATGAATTCTACCGTACCGCGGTGCGGATGGGCGGTAAGCGTATTCTGTGGAATATGGTGCCGGGTGAAGAAGAAGCGCATTACGATGAATACGTGCTGTCGCTTTACGCGCAGGGTGCGCTGACGCCAAATGAATGGCTCGATCTTGGCGGCCTCAGTACCCTGTCGGCGGAAGAGTATTTCGGCGCCAGCCTGTGGCAGCTGTATAAAAGCATCGATTCCCCCTACAAAGCCGTGCTGAAAACCCTGCTGCTGGAAGCCTATTCCTGGGAATATCCTCAAACGCAGTTACTGGCAATGGACATCAAACAGCGTCTGCATCAGGGGGAAATCGTCTGCTTCGGGCTTGATTCCTATTGTATGATGCTCGACCGCGTGACCCGTTACCTGACCCAGATTGAAGATACGACCCGCCTTGATTTAGTCCGCCGCTGTTTCTATTTAAAAGTCTGCGAAAAACTCTCCCGCGCCCGTGCGTCGGTGGGCTGGCGTCGTGAAATTCTCAGCCAGCTGGTGGCGGAATGGGGTTGGGACGAAGAGCGTCTGGCAATTCTGGATAACCGGGCGAACTGGAAAATCGAACGGGTGCGCGAAGCTCACAACGAATTGCTCGATGCGATGATGCAAAGTTATCGCAATCTGATCCGCTTTGCCCGCCGCAACAATTTAAGCGTCAGTGCCAGCCCGCAGGATATTGGCGTGCTGACCCGTAAGTTGTACGCCGCCTTCGAAGCGCTGCCGGGAAAAGTCACGCTGGTTAACCCGCAGATTTCGCCCGACCTGTCAGAGAACGATTTAACCTTTATTCATGTGCCGATTGGCCGCGCCAACCGCACGGGCTGGTATCTGTATAATCAGTCGCCGTCGATGGAATCGATCGTCAGTCATCAGCCGCTGGAATATAACCGTTACCTGAATAAACTAGTGGCATGGGCCTATTTCAATGGCCTGCTGACCTCCACCACGCGGCTGCACATTAAAAGTGGTGGCCTGTGTGATATCGCCAAATTGCGCGAGCTGGTGGCCGATGTTTCACACAACTTCCCGCTGCGTTTAGCGGCACCGACGCCGAAAGCGTTGTACAGCCCGTGTGAAATCCGGCACCTGGCGATTATCGTCAACCTTGAGCATGATCCGACTGCCGCCTTCCGTAATCAGGTTGTGCATTTTGATTTCCGTAAGCTGGATGTCTTCAGCTTTGGGCAGAATCAGGAATGCATGGTGGGCAGCATTGATCTGCTTTATCGCAACTCGTGGAATGAAGTGCGAACACTGCATTTCAGCGGCGAGCAGGCGGTACTCGAAGCGCTGAAAACCATTCTGGGCAAAATGCATCAGGACGCCGCGCCGCCGGAGTCCGTGGAAGTGTTCTGCTACAGCCAGCATCTGCGCGGTCTTATCCGCACGCGTATTCAGCAACTGGTCACCGAGTGCATCGAGCTGCGTCTGTCGAGCAAACGCCTCGAACCGGGCCGGTTCAAAGCCGTGCGCGTTGCCGGGCAAACCTGGGGTCTGTTCTTCGAGCGCCTGAGCGTGTCGGTGCAGAAGCTGGAAAATGCGATTGAATTCTATGGTGCAATCTCTAACAACAAGCTGCACGGTTTATCCGTGAAGTTACAGACCGATCAGGCGCACCTGCCGGCGGTGATTGACGGCTATGCCAGTGAAGGGATCATTCAGTTCTTCTTTGAAGACAGCTCAGACGATATCGGCTTTAACATTTATATTCTCGATGAGTCCAACCGCGTCGAGGTTTATCACCATTGCGAAGGCAGCAAAGAAGATTTGGTGCGTGACGTCAGCCGTTTCTATTCGTCTTCCCATGATCGTTTCACTTACGGCTCCAGCTTTATTAACTTCAACTTGCCGCAGTTCTACCAGATTGTCTCGCTCGACGATCGTATTCAGGTGATCCCTTTTCGCAGCAATGCGTTATCCGCAGTCTGCGCTCCCCCGCCCGAGAGCGAGATCGAACCTTCGCGGCTGAAACAGCAATTCCAGCTGCATTAGAAAAGCGTGATGTACCGCCTGCACGCGGCAGATTCTCTGGCTTTCCTTCTCTTTAAATCCTGAAAGTGTGCCTGCGGGTTTTATCGATTCCTGTTGCTTTTCATGATCCACCTGCGATTATAGAGGCCTTGGTCGCATGAATTACGGGCATTCATAAAATGAAAAACGCTTTACGCTGGTCTCTGGCCGCGACGATATTATTTTCTCTCTCCGGTTGCGGACTGAAAGGGCCGTTGTATTTCCCGCCTGCGGATAAATCTTCTACGCAGAAAACCAGTCAGGTTCCGGGAACCAGCAACGACGGTTCCTCGCAGCAAAAAGGTGTATCACCAGAAAACCTCTCGACGAATTCCAGAGATTAATCAGCCTGCGGGCTAAGGTTCCGGCAGTTTTCTGCCGGGTCCACATTATGAAGGGATCATCGCGACTGGATTTGACCAGCGGTAAACGGAGTCAGTTATGCAGTTCTCCAAAATGCACGGTCTGGGCAACGACTTTATGGTTGTTGACGCCGTGACTCAAAATGTCTATTTCTCCCCTGAGTTGATCCGCCGTTTGTCCGATCGCCATCGTGGCGTAGGTTTTGACCAGCTGCTGGTGGTAGAGCCACCTTACGATCCTGAATTAGATTTTCATTACCGCATCTTCAACGCTGACGGCAGCGAAGTTGCGCAGTGCGGCAATGGCGCGCGTTGTTTCGCCCGCTTTGTCCGTATCAAAGGTTTGACCAACAAACGTGATATCCGTGTCAGTACACAGACCGGCCGCATGACGCTGACCGTCACCGAAGATGAAACCGTGCAGGTGAACATGGGCGAGCCTGTTTTCGAACCGCAGCAGGTGCCTTTCCGCGCGGCGAAACCGGAAAAGACCTATATTCTGCGGGCTGAAGAGCGCACAGTATTTTGCGGTGTTGTCTCGATGGGAAACCCGCACTGCGTATTGCAGGTTGAAGACGTACTGACAGCGGAAGTGGAGCTGCTCGGGCCAATACTCGAAAGCCATGAGCGTTTCCCGGAGCGCGTGAACGTAGGATTCATGCAGATAATCAGCCCGGAAAGCGTGAAACTGCGCGTGTACGAGCGCGGTGCAGGCGAAACACAGGCGTGCGGAAGCGGTGCCTGTGCTGCGGTCGCTATCGGCATTCAGCAAGGTTTACTTGCAGAGGAAGTACAGGTGGAACTGCCGGGAGGCAGCCTCGATATTCGCTGGCAAGGGCCGGGTCATCCGCTGTATATGACCGGACCTGCCACTCATGTTTACGACGGATTTATTCATCTATGAACAATCTTGATGACCAGATTGACCCGGTGATAGCACTCGACGACGACAGCGTGATGCAGTATCTGCTGCAAAACCCGGATTTCTTTATTCGCAATGCGCGCAGCGTCGAGCAAATGCACGTACCGCATCCGGTGAAAGGCAGCACTTCGCTGGTGGAGTGGCAACTCGGGCGTCAGCGTCATCAGATTGCTCAGCTTGAAGAAGAGATTACGCTGCTGATGGAGCAGGCCTCGATCAATGAATCCCTTTTCGGGCGAATGATCGAACTCCAGGCCACGCTCGCCGCCGCCAGCGGTTTGCAGGATATGCTGAACTGTCTGCAACGCTGGGCACGTACGCTCGGCCTGGCGGGGGCTAACGTGCGCCTGTTCGGCGAGAGCTGGCGCATTGGCGCGCCGTCTGACTTTACTCATCTGGCTGTCAGCCGCAGCGCGTTCGAATCCATGCGCATTCAGCGTCTGGGTGAAACGCCGCATTATCTCGGCAGCCTGAACGGCCCGGAATTACTGCTGCTTTTACCGCAAGCAAAAGCGGTCGGTTCAGTCGCGTTATCGCTGATGGGCGAACAGGGTGAACTGGGCGTGCTGATTTTCAGCAGCCGCGACCCGCAACATTATCAGCCTGGTATGGGCACCGTCTTGCTCGACCAGCTGGCAAAAATGTTGCCCGGTTTACTGGAACGCTGGATCGAACGGGTATGAATCATACCGAATCGCCCCTGTATCCCGCAGTCGAGGCGTTTCTGCGTTATCTGCACGTCGAGCGTCAGCTCAGTCCGCTGACCTCCACCAATTACAGCCGTCAGTTAGATGCGCTGATCGCGATGGCCGCTGAAATCGGTGTTTCCGACTGGCAACAGCTTGACGCGCCCAAAGTCCGCATGCTGCTGGCGCGCAGCAAACGCGCAGGGCTAGGCCCGGCGAGTCTGGCGCTGCGGATGTCTTCGCTGCGCAGTCTTCTGGACTGGCTGGTACGGCAGGGCGTCCTGAGCGCCAATCCCGCGAAAGGCATCTCAACGCCGCGTTCCCCCAAGCATCTGCCAAAAAATCTCGACGTCGATGAAGTGAATAAGCTGCTGGAAATCAATCTCGACGATCCGCTTTCCGTCCGCGACCGCGCAATGCTCGAAGTGATGTACGGCGCCGGGATCCGCTTATCGGAACTGGTCGGCATCGACTGCAAACACGTCGATATGGCATCCGGTGAAGTCCGCGTGCTGGGGAAAGGCAGCAAAGAGCGTAAAGTGCCGATTGGCCGTACCGCAGTCACCTGGCTTGAACACTGGCTGGCGCGCCGCCCGCTGTTTGGTCCGCAGGACGACGCGATGTTTTTATCCAGTAAAGGCAACCGCATTTCAGCGCGAAACGTCCAGAAACGCTTTGCTGAGTGGGGCGTCAAACAGGGTGTGAACAGCCACATTAATCCGCACAAACTGCGGCACTCCTTTGCGACGCACGTTCTGGAATCGAGTGGCGATCTGCGTGCCGTGCAGGAATTGCTGGGTCACGCGAATCTGTCCACGACCCAGATCTATACCCACCTCGACTTTCAACATTTGGCGACGGTATACGATGCCGCCCATCCCCGCGCAAAACGAGGCAAAACCTGATGAAGTTCTATCGGCCGCTGAAACGCATTGAAGCGATCACTTTCGATTTAGACGATACGCTGTACGACAACTACGACGTTATCCGCCGTACCGATACTGAAACCCTGAAGTCTATTCAGGGCTTTCACCCCGCGCTGGCAGACATGTCGCCGGATGCGATCCGTCAGATGCGCACAGAATTACTGGCGCAGGACGCTGAGATTTATCACGACGTGACCGAATGGCGACGTCAGGCGGTGCATCTGGCCATGACCCGTGCGGGTCTGAGTGATGACGATGCGAAGCATGGCACTAAAGTTGCGATGGAAACCTTCGCGAAGTGGCGCAGCCGGATTTATGTTCCCGGCGAAAACCACGACGCACTGGCGGCGCTGGCCGAACGCTGGCCTTTAGTGGCGATCACCAACGGCAATGCCGATCCGCACGCCTGTGGTCTGGCGCAGTATTTCCAGTTCACCTTGCGCGCGGGCGATCATGGCCGGGCAAAACCTTACGCCGACATGTATAAAAAGGCGTCGATGAAGCTCGATATCCCGCTGGAAAATATTCTGCATGTGGGAGACGATCTCACCACCGACGTGGCGGGTTCCGTGGCCTGCGGGATGCAGGCGTGCTGGATAAATCTGCGTGAAGGCAACCTGATGCACGTCCGCGATGCCCGTCTGTTACCGCATATTGAGATTTCGCAGTTGGCATCGCTGACAGCATTGCTATAATCCCTTCATTAAATACTCTGTATAAATTCACAGTAGAAAAGCGTTCACAGCGGCATTGATCGCGTGAGTGCTTTTCTCATTCTGACAAACGGTGCCTATGGACGTTTCTGACCTGCTCGACAGCCTCAATGAAAAACAACGTGAAGCCGTGGCCGCGCCGCGCAGCAATCTGTTGGTGCTGGCCGGGGCAGGCAGTGGCAAAACCCGCGTACTGGTTCACCGTATTGCGTGGCTGCTGTCGGTGGAGAATTGCTCGCCGTATTCGATAATGGCCGTAACCTTTACCAACAAAGCGGCGGCGGAAATGCGCCACCGTATCGATCAGCTGATCGGCACCAGTCAGGGCGGCATGTGGATCGGTACTTTCCACGGGCTTGCACACCGTTTACTGCGTGCGCATCATCTGGATGCCAAACTGCCGCAGGATTTCCAAATCCTCGACAGCGACGACCAGATGCGTCTGATTAAACGTCTGATCAAAGCGCTGAACATCGACGATAAACAATGGCCGCCGCGTCAGGCCATGTGGTACATCAACGGTAAAAAAGATGAAGGTCTGCGCCCGCAGCACGTTGAAACCTATAACAACCCGATTGAAGCGACCTGGCTGCGGATTTATCAGGCCTATCAGGAAGCCTGCGACCGCGCCGGGCTGGTGGATTTCGCCGAGCTGTTATTGCGCGCCCATGAGCTTTGGCTGAACAAGCCGCATATCCTGCAACATTACCGCGAACGCTTTACCAACCTGATGGTGGACGAGTTCCAGGACACCAACAGTATTCAGTACGCGTGGATCCGTCTGCTGGCAGGCGACAACAATAACGTGATGATTGTCGGCGACGATGACCAGTCGATCTACGGTTGGCGCGGTGCGCAGGTCGAAAATATTCAGCGCTTCCTGAAAGATTTCCCGAATGCGGAAACCATCCGTCTGGAGCAGAATTACCGCTCCACCAGCACCATTCTGAAAGCCGCCAACTCGCTGATTGAAAACAACAGCGGCCGTATGGGCAAAAACCTGTGGACCGAAGACGGCGAGGGCGAGCCGATCTCCCTGTATTGCGCGTTCAATGAACTGGATGAATCGCGCTTTGTGGTTAACCGCATCAAAACCTGGCAGGACAACGGCGGCGCGCTGAAAGATTGCGCCATTCTTTACCGCAGCAACGCCCAGTCGCGCGTGCTGGAAGAAGCGTTATTGCAGATGGCGATGCCGTACCGCATTTACGGCGGTCAGCGATTCTTCGATCGTCAGGAAATCAAAGACGCACTGGCCTATTTGCGCCTGATGGCGAACCGCAATGACGATGCCGCCTTTGAGCGTGTGGTGAATACCCCGACGCGCGGCATTGGCGACCGGACGCTTGACGTGGTGCGGCATACCGCGCGTGACCGTCAGCTGACGATGTGGCAGGCAACGCGTGCCTTGTTGCAGGACAAAGCCCTGGCGGGCCGTGCAGCCTCTTCGCTGCAACGCTTTACCGAACTGGTGGATGCGCTGGCACATGAAACCGCCGATATGCCGCTGCACGTGCAGACTGACCGGGTGATTAAAGATTCCGGCCTGTTCATCATGTATGAGCAGGAAAAGGGCGAGAAAGGGCAGGCACGTATCGAAAACTTAGAGGAACTGGTGACGGCAACGCGTCAGTTCAGCTATCAGGATGAAGACGAAGATCTGATGCCGTTGCAGGCGTTCCTGTCTCATGCCGCGCTGGAAGCGGGCGAAGGTCAGGCCGATGCGAATCAGGATGCTGCACAACTGATGACGCTGCACTCAGCCAAAGGACTGGAGTTCCCGCAGGTCTTTATCGTCGGTATGGAAGAGGGCATGTTCCCGAGCCAGATGTCGCTGGAAGAAAGTGGCCGTCTGGAAGAAGAACGCCGTCTGGCTTACGTGGGCGTGACCCGCGCCATGCAAAAATTGACCCTGACCTACGCTGAAACCCGACGTTTGTACGGCAAGGAAGTGTCGCATCGTCCTTCACGTTTTGTCGGTGAACTGCCTGAGGACTGCGTAGAGGAAGTACGAATGCGGGCTAACGTCTCGCGCCCGATGAGCAACCGCAGCGTCGGCACGCCGACCAGCGTCAGCGACACCGGTTTCAAACTCGGCCAGCGCGTGGTGCATCCTAAATTCGGTGAAGGCACCATCGTCAATATGGAAGGCAGCGGCGAACACAGCCGTCTGCAAGTCGCATTCCCGGGGGAAGGGATTAAGTGGCTGGTCGCCGCTTATGCTCGCCTCGAAGCCGTTTGATTTTTAACTCTTCCCCCTTCGCAGGGGGAAGAGCAAAGAACTAAAGGCTAAAAACCTCACCCACTTCCGCTGTCGCATACCATTTCAGCGTGTCTTTTACGCCTTCTTCGCCTTCCGGCGGGGTGCCTGGCAGACAGTCCTGTTCCTGAACGGGTTGATACGCGCCGCGTTTTACTTCAAAAATCACACCGCCCTCGTCGAGGGATAATACGCTGTGCCAGGTATTGGCCGGGATTTCCAGCAGACGGGTTTCTGCGCCGAGCCACAGACGTTCAGTGATTTTGCCGCTGTTATCGTAAATCAGCACCAGAAAACGCCCGCGCAGCGCGGTCAGCATTTCCCAGGTATGCGGATGGCGGTGAATGCGCACGTACGTGCCCGGCTCCATCGCAATCGCCAGGCGCTGTACGTCATCTTCCGGTGCAGGATGAATGTTCAGATTCTGACGCAGGCGGGGAGAATGCGCAGCCTGGGTGATCAGGTCGCACAGTGTGTCTTGGGAAATCTGCTTAATCATTGTTGGCTTCTGGAAAGGAGGAGGGATCAGGCCTCTGAGTGTAGCCAAAAAACCGGTCAGACATAAGTCAGTAAAGGTTATCATCTGAGCAAGATTTTTATGCCGAAATGTTGCCAGATTAGATTTGTTGGCGGTTGACAGTCTTTTTATTCCCGGCGTAACATGCGCGCACTATTATCAATGAGGAACTTCGCCTTGGACACACCCAGTAGATACTGGCTCAATAACCTGTTCATTAGGTACCACTTCTAAGGCCCTCCTCTTTGCTGATGGCCTTAGTGGTTGTCAGCGACCCCCGTTCTGTCGCTGTGAGTCAGATCTGAATTTGGTCTGAATTACGCCGGTGACTCTTTTCGCCCCGTGATTTTCTGTGCTTCAACGCGTTGTCCACTTTCTGTAATTCTTGGGAGAACGGGCACATGCTGAGTGCTTTTAAATTAGAAAACAGCCGCTTATCCCGTTTAGAGCTGGACGAGGCAGACGATCTCAAAACCTCATTGTGGGTAGATTTAGTCGAGCCTGATGAGCAAGAGCGCGAACGCGTTCAACATGAATTAGGGCAAAGCCTGGCAACACGTCCCGAGCTGGATGACATCGAAGCCTCGGCGCGTTTCTTCGAAGATGAAGACGGCCTGCACATTCACTCCTTCTTTTATTATGAAGATGCCGAAGACCACGCCGGTAACAGCACCGTCGCATTCACCGTGCGCGAAGGCCGCCTGTATACCCTGCGTGAGCGCGAATTACCGGCATTTCGTCTTTACCGTATGCGTGCCCGCAACCAGACGCTGGTCGACGGCAACGCCTACGAACTGCTGCTGGATTTGTTCGAAACCAAAATCGAACAGCTGGCGGATGAAATCGAAAACATCTACAGCGATCTGGAAAAACTCAGCCGCGTGATCATGGAAGGGCATCAGGGCGATGAGTATGACGCCGCGCTCTCCACGCTGGCAGAGCTGGAAGATATCGGCTGGAAAGTCCGTTTGTGTCTGATGGATACCCAGCGCGCCCTGAATTTCCTGGTGCGGAAAGCGCGTTTACCGGCAGGCCAGCTGGAGCAGGCGCGTGAAGTGTTGCGCGATATCGAATCCCTGCTGCCCCATAACGAATCCCTGTTCCAGAAAGTGAACTTCCTGATGCAGGCGGCGATGGGTTTTATCAACATCGAGCAGAACCGCATCATCAAGATTTTCTCGGTGGTATCGGTCGTTTTCCTGCCGCCAACCTTGGTGGCATCCAGCTACGGGATGAACTTCGAATTCATGCCTGAGCTGAAATGGGCGTTTGGCTATCCGGGAGCGATCGGGTTGATGATCCTCGCGGGTCTGGCGCCTTACCTGTATTTCAAGCGCAAAAACTGGCTGTAACGTTCTGTTATCCAATAAAAAAGCCCCTCACCGCAAAAACGGAGAGGGGCTTTTTCGATCGGTCAGGCTTTTGCCGTCACGCCCCGGCGCAGGCGGCCCTGCGTATAGAGCGCGTCAGTGATAAAGCACAGCAGCCCCACCCAGATGAAGCCGAAGGTGATGAGCTGCGAGGTATTTACGGTTTCTCCGTAGAACACCACCGCCAGCAGGAACATCAGGGTCGGGCCGAGATACTGGAAAAAGCCCAGCGTCGACAGCTTCAGACGCGCCGCCGCCGCCGTGAAGAACAGCAGAGGGATAGTGGTGATAATCCCGGCAGCCATCAGCAGTAAATCCAGTGACCACGGATTAGCCGACAGATTACTGGTCGGACTGTTGGCGATAAAGAACAGATAAATGCCCGCCAGCGGCAGCAGCCAAAGCGTTTCGATCAGCATACCGGTCTGGGAATCCACGCCGATTTTCTTACGCAACAGCCCGTAAAAGGCGAAGGTGAGCGACAGTCCCAGCCCGATAACCGGCACTGAGCCAAACATCCAGACCTGGATCAGCACACCGGCGAACGCCAGAACCACGGCGAGCCATTGCAAACTTCGGAACCTTTCGCGCAAAAACAGCATGCCCAGCACGACATTCACCAGCGGGCTGATAAAGTAACCGAGGCTGGCTTCGAGGATGTGATTGTTATTGATCGCCCAGATAAAAATCAGCCAGTTCGCCCCGATAAACAGCGCGGTGACGAGCAGCATGCCGACTTTCTTAGGCTGTGCCAGCACCCGCCGGACATCGCCCCAGCTGCGGCTGACGGACAGCAGCACTAACATAAAGAAGAAGGACCAGATCACCCGATGGGTAAGAATTTCATCGGCGGGCACTTCTTTGATCAGCTTGAAATACGCCGGTGCGATCCCCCAAATCAAATAGGCGATAAAGGCAAAAATAACGCCTTGCCGGGTACGTTGTGCATCCATGTGGGTACCTGAAAAGAAAGAGATTAACGGATCGCGAGTGTACCTGATTTACGCTGCCAGATTTCTTTTTCAGCAACGTGTTAAGCAGATTTTAGCCGACCATGTAGGTCGCGGTGGTGGTCGCGATATGAATGCCGCTGTCGTTGTGCAGATCGACGCGGGCCACAGAGATTTTATTTCCGGCGCGGATCAGGCTGGCAGAAGCGATGAAGAAGTCGCCACGGCCTGGGCGAAGATAATCGACGCGTAAATCGACGGTGCCCATTTTTGCTAACCGCTGGCGCATTTCAGCCTCAAGCAGAGGATGATCGGGTTTATCGCGCCGAATAAGCGAGCTGGTCACGCACACCAGCCCGGCCGCGACGTCCAGCGCGGCCGCGATAACGCCACCGTGTAAGATTTTTTGCGCAGCGTTGCCGACCAGTTTGGTCTGATTGGCAAATTTCAGCTCCGCGTAATCGCAGTCGAGGCGTTTAAGTTCCAGACCGAGTTCGCGGTTAAAAGGCATGTCATAAACGAAAATATTACCAATCAGTTGCAGAGCAGCTTCGTGGCTTAGGGATGACGCAGACATGAAAGGTTTCCTGATCCAAACGACAAGAGCGCTATAGTCGCGCAAAGAGTTAATGGAATGTTGATCTTAAGTGCCGGAGACGGGGAATTCTACCTCGTGCGCGATAAATCTATTCAATACTCTTGTCGGAATGTATATGTGTGTAAAATGCTCTGCTTTCTCAGTTTCTGAATACCGGCCGGCAGCCGGCTATTTTAAACCACAAAGACTAACAACATTATTTAACACTAAAGGGTGAGGACAAATGCGTAAAATTTGGGCTGTCGGGGCCACCATGTTGGCGTTGCCATTACTGGGACATGCAGAAGAAGCAACGGTACAAGAAGTGCATGATAAGCCCGCCGTGCGTGGCAGCATCGTGGCCAGCATGTTGCAGGATCACGATAACCCTTTTACGCTTTACCCTTATGAGTCGAACTACCTGCTTTACACCGACACCAGCAATATCAATAAGAAAGCCATTGAGTCTTATGACTGGGCTGATAAAGCCCGTCATGACGAAGTGGCATTCCAGCTGAGCCTGGCCTTCCCGCTGTGGCGCGGCATTGCCGGTGACAACTCGGTGCTTGGCGCGTCCTACACGCAGAAATCGTTCTGGCAGCTGTCGAACAGCGGCCAGTCTTCACCTTTCCGTGAAACCAATTACGAACCACAGCTTTTCCTGGCGTGGGCGACGGACTACGATTTCCTGGGCTGGACGCTGCGTGAAGCCGAGTACGGTGTTAGCCACCAGTCAAACGGTCGCTCAGACCCGACGTCCCGCAGCTGGAACCGCGTGTATGCCCGCTTTATGGCGCAGAACGGTAACTGGCAGGTGGATCTCAAGCCCTGGTACCGCATTCCTGAAAGCGATGAAAACGACGATAACCGCGACATCACCAAATACATGGGTTATTACCGTCTGAAAGTAGGCTACGCCTGGGGCGACAGCGTCTTTAGCGTGGAAAGCCGTTACAACTGGAACACCGGCTACGGCGGCGCAACCACGGGCTGGAGCTATCCGATTTCCAAGCACGTACGCTTCTACACGCAAGTGTTCAGCGGCTACGGTGAGTCATTAATTGACTACAACCACAAGCAGACTCGCGTCGGTGTGGGTATCATGCTTAACGATATGATGTAAAAATACCCGTCTTACTTCAGGTTGCAGGTGCGTTGGCGGCGCCCGGCCCCGGAGCACTGACTCCGGCAGGCGCAGCGGGATGCCCTCGCTTGCCGCCTTTCGGGTATATTGTGTCATTGCAGTACAGCCCCGGCGGCTTTAGGGCTTAGCCGGGTGGTTTGAACAGTTGGGGAATTGAGTGTCTACGGCGGCAGTGATAAATAAAGAAGAGCTGGCTCATCAGGTATTACGCGATACCTTCGGCTATCAGCAATTCAGACCGGGTCAGCAAACGATCATCAATACCGCCATTTCTGGCCGGGATTGTCTGGTTGTCATGCCGACCGGCGGCGGTAAGTCGCTGTGCTATCAAATCCCTGCGCTGGTGATGGACGGCCTGACGCTGGTGGTTTCACCGCTCATCTCGCTGATGAAAGATCAGGTCGATCAGCTGATGGCGGCGGGTGTGGAAGCCGGTTGCCTCAACTCGACGCAAACCCGCGAGCAGCAACAGGAAGTGATGGCGGGCTGCCGTACCGGCCGCATCAAAATGCTGTATATCGCGCCGGAACGTCTGATGCTGGGTGATTTCCTCGAACAGCTGCAACAGTGGAATCCGGCGATGCTTGCCGTGGATGAAGCCCACTGTATCTCCCAATGGGGCCACGATTTCCGCCCGGAATACCGTGCGCTCGGCCAGCTGAAACTGCGTTATCCGCAGTTACCGGTGATCGCGCTGACCGCGACCGCGGATGAAGCTACGCGCAACGACATTGTCCGTCTGCTCGAGCTTAACGATCCGCTGATTCAGGTCAGCAGTTTTGACCGCCCGAATATCCGTTACACGCTGGTGGAGAAGTTTAAACCGCTCGATCAGCTTATCCGCTTCGTGCAAGACCAGCGCGGCAAAAGCGGCATTATCTACTGCAACAGCCGCGCCAAAGTGGAAGACACGGCGGCGCGTCTGCAAAGCCGTGGCCTGAGCGTCGGCGCGTACCATGCCGGGCTGGATAACGACACCCGTGCCCGGGTGCAGGAAGGTTTCCAGCGCGATGATTTGCAAATCGTGGTGGCTACCGTGGCGTTCGGGATGGGCATCAACAAGCCCAACGTGCGTTTTGTGGTGCACTTTGATATTCCGCGCACCATAGAGTCTTACTATCAGGAAACTGGCCGTGCCGGGCGTGATGGCCTGCCGGCGGAAGCGGTACTGCTTTACGATCCGGCGGATATGGCCTGGTTGCGTCGCTGCCTGGAAGAGAAACCACCGGGTGCGCAGCAGGACGTTGAACGCCACAAGCTGAATGCGATGAACGCGTTTGCAGAAGCGCAAACCTGCCGCCGTCTGGTGCTGCTGAATTACTTTGGCGAAGGCAAACAAAACGCCTGCGGAAACTGCGACGTCTGCCTCGATCCGCCGAAACGCTACGACGGCCTGCTGGATGCGCAGAAAGCGCTGTCAGTCGTGGCGCGCGTCGGGCAACGCTTTGGTTTGGGTTACGTGGTCGAAGTGCTGCGTGGCGCCAATAACCAGCGTATCCGCGAATACGGCCACGACAAACTGACGGTGTACGGCATCGGTAAAGAACACAGCAACGAACACTGGACCAGCGTGGTGCGTCAGCTGATCCACCTCGGGCTGATTATGCAAAATATCGCCATGCACTCGGCCTTGCAGCTGACAGAAGCAGCGCGTCCGGTTTTGCGTGGAGAGATCCCGTTACAGCTGGCGGTACCGCGTATTCAGACGCTGAAAATTAAAAGTCCGTCCCGCCAGAAAACGTACGGCGGTAATTACGATCACAAGCTGTTTGCCAAATTGCGCAAGCTGCGTAAGTCACTGGCCGACGACAATAATGTGCCGCCATACGTGGTGTTTAACGACACCACGCTGCTGGAAATGGCTGAACATCTGCCGATAAGCCCGAGCGATTTGCTGGATATTACCGGCGTCGGCCAGCGGAAGCTGGAGAAGTTCGGGCGGCCATTTATGGCGATGATCCGCGATCACATTGATAACGGCGACGACTGACAGTCAAGAATTCCCCACACACCATAAAGAGAGTAAATCATGCTGATGCTGTTCCTGATGGTTGCGATGATGCACATGATCGCGCTGGCGAGTCCGGGCCCGGACTTTTTCTTTGTTTCGCAAACGGCAGCCAGCCGCTCGCGTAAAGAAGCCATGATGGGTGTCATTGGGATTACGCTCGGCGTTGCGGTATGGGCGGCAGTGGCGCTGATGGGTCTGCATCTGATCCTGCAAAAAATGGCCTGGCTGCACCAGATTATCACCGTCGGCGGTGGCCTGTACCTGTGCTGGATGGGCTGGCAGTTGCTGAAATCAGCGCGCGCTAAAAAACAGGCGGGCGAAACGGAAGTGGTTGAAACCGCCGTGGCGTTGCCAGCAAACGGACGCACCTTTATGCGTGGCCTGCTGACCAATCTTTCCAACCCGAAAGCCGTTATCTACTTCGGCAGTGTATTCTCTATGTTTGTCGGCGACAGCGTGACAGGCGGCGAGCGCTGGGGTCTGTTTATCCTGATCATCGCCGAGACACTGGCCTGGTTTACTCTCGTCGCGCTGGTGTTTGCCTTGCCAGCGATGCGTCGCGGGTATCAGCGTTTAGCGAAATGGATTGATGGCGTGGCAGGCGTGGTATTTGCAGGCTTTGGTATTGCGCTTATCGTGAACCGTTAATCAGCGATTCTGCACATAAAAAAGGGTCCGGCTTACCACCGGACCCTTTTTGTATTCTTAACACTTACACCTTGCGGGCACTCGCCAGTAAAACCCCCACCAGCATAAACAGCGAGCCGAAAATGCGGTTCAGCAACTGCATTTGTTTCGGCGCTTTAACCCAACCGGCAATACGCGTTGCCAGCGTGGCGTAACCAATCATCACAATGATATCGACCACGACCGTAGTGACGCCGAGTACCACGTATTGCGCAGCCTGCGGCTGGTGAGGAATGATAAACTGTGGGAATAATGCGGCAAGAAACACTATGCTTTTGGGGTTGGTGAGGTTCACCAGAATGGCGCGTTTGAATAAACGGCGGCGCGGCATGCTGCTGGCGAGGGCGTTCAGGTCAATCGCCCCGGCAGAGCGCCACTGGCAGATGCCGAGCCAGATTAAGTAGGCTGCACCAAACCATTTGAGAAACTCAAAGGCCAGCAGCGAGGATGAGATCAGCGCGCCCAGCCCGACACCGACCAGCACGATATGGATCGTTAATCCCAGCTGTAAACCGGCGATTGACGCCACGGCGCCACGATAGCCATGGCTGATGCCCGTGCTCATTGTATTGATGGCACCGGAACCCGGAGAAAGACTTAAGATAGAAGTAGTGAGCAGGTAGGTTAACCACCAGTCCAGTGTCATTGCGAGACTCCCTGAATACGTTTTATGTTGTTTTGTGGCACAATACGCCATTGTCTGTCTTTGCGCTATAGCTCACAAATAACACTTTTCTCCTCTCTGCCTAACAATTTTGGATCAACTGAATGTCTGCGAATTACGCAAGGTGGTTAACACGTGAAAAGGAGTTTTCCGCCTTTGCTACCGGGCCGTTGCTCGATTTCTGGCGGCAGCGTGAGGAAGGTGAGTTTAACGGCGTTGACGATGTCCCGATCCGCTACGTCCGGTTCTGCTCTCCCGATCATGATAAAGTCATTATGGTGTCACCGGGGCGTATCGAAAGTTACGTAAAATACCCGGAAGTCGCCTACGATTTATTCCACTGTGGTTACGATGTGATGATTGTGGATCATCGCGGGCAGGGGCGTTCCGGCCGCATGCTGGACGATCCGCATTGCGGTCACGTTCAGCACTTTGACGATTACGTTGAAGATTTCGAACGCTTTTATCAGCTGGAGATTGCCCCACGTCAGTATGCGAAAAAGTTCGCACTGGCACACTCCATGGGCGGCGCGATCCTGGCGCTTTATCTGGCGAACAACCCGCAAAGTTTTGACGCGGCGGCACTGCTTGCGCCGATGACCGGCATCTATTTGCCGATGCCGGGCTGGATATCCCGCCGTATCCTCAACTGGGCGGAAAACCGTCCGGTGCGCCGCGACGGCTATGCGCTCGGTACCGGCCACTGGCGTCCGCTGCCGTTTGTGGTGAATCGCCTGACCCACAGCCGCGAGCGTTATCGTCGTAATCTGCGGTATTACGCGGATTATCCGGAACTGCAGGTCGGCGGGCCGACCTATCACTGGGTGCGTGAAGGCATTGACGCCGGGATGCATATCCTGAAAGAAGCGGAAAAAATCACCACACCGGTCCTTTTATTGCAGGCAAGCGAAGACCGCGTGGTCGATAACCGGTCGCACCTTGCTTTTTGTCAGGCCATGGCCGTGGCGGGTCACCCTTGTGAAGGGGATAAACCGCTGGTCATTGAAGGCGCGCGCCATGAGATCCTGTTCGAGCGGGACGACCTTCGGGCACAGGCGCTGGACGCTATCATGCGCTTTTTTGCGCGACAGCATTAATCCGCGGTTCGCCGCGCACAACTCCATCAGAGGTTAGAACCTACGCTATGTACCATGTTGTTGCTTCCGATTTAGATGGCACACTGCTATCACCTGACCATACCCTGAGCCCGTTCGCGAAAGAGACGCTGAAATTGCTGACCCAGCGCGACGTGCACTTCGTGTTCGCCACCGGGCGTCACCATATCGATGTGGCGCAGATGCGCGACAATCTCGACATCAGCGCATACATGATCACGTCAAACGGTGCGCGCGTGCATAACACCGACGGCGATCTGATTTTTTCGCACAATCTGGATGAAGACATCGCCAGAGATCTGTTCGGTATCATGCACAACAACCCGGATATTCTGACCAACGTCTATCGCAATGACGACTGGTACATGAACCGCGACCGTGCCGACCAGGACGATTTCTTCCGCGAATCAGTGTTCAAATACAAGCTCTATGAACCAGGCCTGCTGGAAACTGACGGCATCTGCAAAGTGTATTTCACCTGTGAAGATCACGAGAAATTGCTGCCGCTCGAAGAGGCGATCAACGCACGCTGGGGCGACCGCGTTAACGTCAGCTTCTCACTGCCGGTTTGTCTGGAAGTGATGGCGGGCGGCGTCTCGAAAGGTCATGCGCTTGAGTACGTATCAAAACTGATGGGTTATACGCTGAAAGACTGCATCGCCTTCGGTGATGGTCTGAATGACCTTGAAATGCTGACAATGGCCGGTAAAGGCTGCCTGATGAGCGGTTCATTGCCGCGCCTGAAAGCCGCCATGCCGGACGCAGAAATCATCGGTTCCAACGCCGATGACGCCGTACCGCATTACCTGCGCAAAATGTATTTGTCTGAAGATATCTGATCCGCGTGACCCCCGGACAAGGCTTTATGCCCTGTCCGGGGCACTTCTCTGCATACCTGTCATCTGAAAGGGTCATCAATCTCTGTCCATTGCGCTTCACAATCGCTGGTACCGCAATATAAGCGGGGCGCGGATGATGCTGTGAAGCACAGACCGCCGGGAAAAATGACGTCTTCCAGATCGGCGCGTTTGGCGGCACCGGGTTTGAACTGGCTGCGTTCAGCGATGATTTTCAGGGCTGAACAGTGGTGCGTCTGGCTGTTGAAAATAAACGAACAGGCGTAATAGTGCCGGTGCCCTTGCGCATCAAAACGGCCGACATGGCCCAGCACACCGACGCGATGCTCCTCAAGAACGTAAGCCGCATTCACGCCACACCATTCTTCGGCACTCACCTGCCCGTGTAATAACCTCGCCTGCGTCACGTTGTGCAGGGTCAGATCGTCGGGCGAATCCAGCAGGGTATAACCGATGGTGCCCCGCCCGCCGGTTTCCCCCTGCGGGCGGGTAAACAGCAACACTTTTCCGTCCGGTAAACCCACCGGACGGATGTCTTTCATGCCCTCCGGGCCGATGAAAAACAGGCGCAGGGAATAGATATCCGCGCCACGGTACAACAGGGTTTTCCAGTGCAGAATTTCACCGGTGTCTTCATCGGCTTCAACGCAGACTCCGCCAAAGATAAACTCCCCGTTGATACGGGTGAAAAACGGATCCTGTAAGGCGAAGACCGGCGCGTCCGGCAGTAATGTGCACTGACGGAAGCCATCAAATTCGAAAAAACGGATTTGCGATAATTCGGAGTGTCTTGGTTCGACGCGTGCGGCAATGACCATAAGGTCGCCGCAGCGAAACGGCGCGGTCAGGTTATAGACATCATGGTTACCCACACCGGAAAATTGAATTTTTTCTCCGGCGGGCAGCGGCAATTTCAGGTCATGAAATTGCCGCAATAAGGCGTCAATCGTGTTCACTGCGTCAATCCGAGATGCGCCCATAACGCATCGAGCGGCATGGTCGCCAGCGCAATACATTCATCGGCAGCGCCGTAGTAGATTTTCAGCACGTCCCGTTCCAGCAGCGCGCCGCAGGTAAAGACGACGTTGCCAAAAAATCCCTCTTTTTCATAAATGGCTTCCGGCTGTAAGAGGGGTTCAGAGGATTTGGCGAGGATGTTGAACGGATTATTCAGGTCGAGCAGCATCGCGCCGAGGCAATAACGCTGATCTTGGTCCACGCCGTGGTAAATCTGCAACCAGCCGCGCGCCGTTTTGATAAGCGGTGCGCCGCCGCCCAGTTTCAGCGCATCCCAGTCGCCGGACGCGCTGCCCAATAAATGCCGGTGATTGCCCCAGTGCAGCATGTCCGGAGACTCACAAATCCAGATCTCCGGCTTTCCGAAATGTTTCGGCGAAGGGCGGGTCAGCGCCTGATATTTGCCGTTGATTTTTTCCGGGAAGAAACAGACATCACGGTTGTCCGGGCAGAAAATCACGCCCTGTTTTTCCACGGTCACAAAATCAGGGGTGGTGGCCAGCGCGGTGGAAATGCCGTAAGGCGAAATGGCCGAATAGTTGATGTAAAAAATGCCGTCGATCAGCGTAATGCGCGGGTCTTCACAGCCAAACTGTTCGTATTGCGTATCGGCGGTCAAAAATGGCTGAGCATCCACCACAAAATCTTCGCCGTTCGTACTGCGCGCCAGACGCAGATGTGACATGGAGGTCAGCCAGATCACCGAAGGGTCAGCCTTCAGCGCAATCATTCTTGGGTCGCTGAAATCATAAGCCGGGTCATCGCGGTGAAAACGTTTGGTGCCTGCCTGCCAGACGTTGTGCTGATTCAGCAACAGCGGCACTTCCAGGCAGTTGGCGTCGGTCGATATCACGCTTTCCGCCACGCGAAGCAGCAGCAGGGTTTCCCCCTGATACGCACAGACGCCCGCATTAAACACGCAATCCACTTTCCAGCCGGGCTGAGACGGCACCACATCGGCGGGGGTTAACAGCGGGTTTTTATCACTTCGGATCATTTTCATGGTTTACCTTCTTGATAAGAATAGCGTTTTTTTCCAGCAGCGGTGCATCCGTGCCGAATAAGACGGGGTTGCCATCGCCGCAGCCTACGTTGGCGACCGGCGCGCCAAAATTGATCATCACTTCCAGACATTCCCCGGCCAGAAAGCGGCGAAATATCAGGCATTGTTTAAACAGTGTGAGGTACTCATAGCGGCCACGCTGAAGAGAGAGATGAGAATTTCTCAATTTAATCAGCTTCTTATAGATGTTCAGAATTGATGGTGAGTGCTTACTCTCAGTTTGAACGTTAATTTGTCCCTCACCGGCATCCGCGGGCGTCCAGGGAACGGGCAAACGGGAGGCATCGCGGCAAAAGGGTAATGCGTAAGTGAGCGCTTGCTTCTCGTCCATACCCCGTGAAATAGCGGCCTGATATTGCGTGATGCCCTGAATGTCCCGCATCTGCTGCACGCTCTGCGGGATGAAATCGGTCATGCCGATCTCTTCACCCTGATAGATAAAAGGCAGGCCGCTGGCGGTCATTTGCAGGGCGAAAACGGCCACGGCGCGCGAAACATCGCGGTGTGATTCGCCAAAACGGCTGATCATGCGTGACATATCGTGGCTGGAGAAAAAGAGCGTCGGTAATCCGGAAAGTGTCGCTTCCATCGCTTTCATTTCGGCGAAGATCGCTGCGATATCGAAGCGTTTCTGGCTGCCAAGGTTGAAATTGAATACCACGTCCAGCAGTTTTGGCCCCTGATAAGGGGCCATCACCGGTAACAGGTCACTGCCCACTTCACCAATCAGTAAAAACTCACCCTGTTCGCGGATGTGCTGGCAGAGTTTTCTCACCACATTCAGCACGCCAGGCTGATTGATATCGTTGTCGTGGGGCGGCTCTGCGCCCGGTGTGGCGGGCGGATGGTCTTCACCGATGCCGTCGGTGGTGAGAAAATTAATGACGTCAAAACGGAAGCCATCGACGCCGCGCGCGATCCAAAAATCGAAGATTTTTTTGATTTCATGCTCAACGGCAGGATTCGACCAGTTCAGGCAAACCTGCTGGGGCGAGAATTTATGGTAGTAACTGGCGGTTCCGCCGGGTTCCTGCGTCCAGGCCGGACCGCCGAAGAACGAGGTCCAGTTATTGATTTTTTCACGAAAGAAAAAGAAGTCGCGAAACGGGCTGTCGGGGTGACTGAGCGCCGCCTGGAACCACGGATGCTGATCTGAGACGTGATTGATCACCACGTCGATCACCAGCAAAATATCTCGCTGATGGCAGGCGGAAATAAGCGCATCGAACAGGGCCAGTGTGCCAAAGCGCGGGTCAACGGCGCAGTGATCGCTGATGTCGTAGCCATTATCCACCAGCGGAGAGGGATAGAACGGCGTAACCCAGATGCCGCCGATGCCCAGATCCGCCAGATAATCGAGCTTTGAAATCAGACCCAGAAAATCGCCCAATCCGTCCGCATTGCCGTCGCAAAACGACGGCAAATACACCTGATAAAATACCCGGTCCTGCCATGTCTTCAGGTTATTCATCCTTCATGCCTGCTATTTAAGTGAAAGCGACATCCCTTCCAGGAAATGCTTCCTGAAGAGAATAAACAACACCACGATCGGCAGGGTTTGTACCACTGACCCCGCCAGCACCGGCCCGACGTAAATGCCATACGACTTACTGAATGTCGCCAGCAGAACGGAAAGCGGCATTTTGTTGACGTCCTGCATGACAATCAGCGGCCAGAGGAAATTGTCCCAGGCGCTGGTAAACGTGAAAATCGCGACGATAGCCAGAATAGATTTATTGAGCGGCAGCATGACGTGGAGCAGAATTTTTATCAGACCGGCGTGATCTAATCTCGCGGCATGAATATAGTCATTCGGTGTGCCTTTAAAACTTTGGGATATCATAAATATCCCCCAGCCATTCATCACGAAAGGCAAAATAAGTGCGCCGTAGGAATTAATCATGCCCAGCTGACGGATTAATACAAAGTGGGGAATGATAAACATGAATACGGGAAACACCATTTGCAGAATCAGCAGGTTTTTAAAAATATCCCGTCCTCTGAATTCCATTTTTGCCAGTGCATAACCAATGAAAGAGGAGGTTAATGTGACGCAGACCGTAATGGTCAGCGTGATGAATATAGAGTTAAATAAAGTGCGCAGAAACGGTTTTTCCGCTTTATTTGTACCATCGAAAAGAAAGGCATAATTATCCAGCGACAGATGGCCGGAAAAAAGTGTTGTGGTATAAATGTCAGATGTCTTCTTAAACGATCCGATCAACATCCATAAATAGGGATATAACCAGGTTAATGCCAGAGAAAACATTAACAGGTGGATCACCACAGAACGGATGTTTATTTTTTGGCGATGCGTTAAGGCAGGTGCCGTATTTAACGTTTCCACAGGGTTGTCCTCATCATACGATCTCGATTTTCTTTTCCAGACACCGGCGCACGACCCAGATCAAAGAGAAACTGAACAGGGCGACAATGATGGACATAGTGGCCGCCCAGCTGGGTTGCATCTGCCGGAATGCGGCTTCGTACATCACCACCATCGGCGTGGTGGTGCTCTCCAGCGGACCGCCGCCGGTGATGAGATAAGGCTCGGTGAAAATACTGAATGCCACGGTAATGGCTAACACCAGTACCATCACGATCTGCGCATTCATCAGAGGAAGTGTGATATGCCATATTTTGCCAGCGCCGGACGTACGGTCGAGCTCGGCGGCGTCATAAATATCTTTCGGGATGGTGATAAGCCCGGAGTAAAAAATAAGGCCGTAATAACCCACGAACTTCCAGGTCACAATGAGCGCGATGGATAACATTGCCACGTCGGGGTGGGTAAACCAGGGCACATTTATGCCAAACCACGCCATCAGGAAATGGTTAACCGGTCCGGTTTCGCTAAACAGTTTGGAAAAAACAATAGAGTACGCCACGCCGGAAGAGACATTTGCCAGTAAAAAACTCAGTGCGACGAAAGCTTTACCATATTTAATTTTCCGTAATCCGAACGCGAATAATAATGAGGAGATAAACACTATCGGCAGATAATAAAGGAGAAACTTAAAGACGTTAAAGATTGACGTCCAGAACAAAGGGTTCTGCATAACGGCAATAATGTTTTTTACGCCGTTGAACGACGGTGTGCCAATAAATTTCCAGTCGGTAAAACTCAGCACGGCCAGCCAGATAAAAGGATAAAACCAGAATACCAGCGAATATCCCAGGTAACCGGAGGCCAAAAGGCCTCCGAGTGATGACTCTTTCACTTTGATCATCGCTTTACTGCCCCAGCGTGTTGTCGATCTCTTGGGAAGACGCCTGAATGACCTCGGGGATCGGGCTGTTTTTAAACACTAATTTTTCAATCATCTGGGTCATTGTCCGCTGGACTTCGACCGTTTTGGTGATCGGTGCCGGAGGAACCGCTTTCGGCACGAAGGAGGCAATAGCGTTCACTAACTCATGCTGTTGCAGGTAGCTTTTAAAGACAGGATTACTTTGCAGATCTTCACGCGCCGGCGGCATCCCGGTCAGCTCAAGCCAGCGCAGGTCATTTTTCGGATTGCTGTAAACCCATTGAATAAACTTCCAGGCATCGGGCTGGACCTTCGAGGTGCTGAACATCACCATCCCTTTGCTGTCAGCCATGGTGGCCGCCTCAGCGTCTCCGGTCAGTGTCGGCATCTGGCCGATACGGATGGTTTTTAGCACCTCAGGGAATTGTTTCTGATAGCGATCGATATCCCATGGTCCGCGCACGGCACCGAGCACGGTACCTGCCGCCAGCGGGTCGTCAGAGGCGGTGAAGTCGTAGCTGGTCCATTTGTTAGCGAACATTTTGTTGATGAAAGTGAGGGTCTGCACGCCCGCATCGTTATTAAAGGTGGCTTTGTTGTTCTGGATGTAAGGGCTGCCCTGTGAGGCGGCGTAATACAACGGGACAAAATCGAACCAGCGATCCCACCAGTTTTTGCCGCTGGTGATTTGCAGGCTGTAGCCTTTGTGGCTCTGCGTCATCCTTTCCGACAGCGTGTAAATCTCGTCATAAGTGACCGGTACATGATCGAAGCCATAGTCAGCCAGAAGGTCGCTTCTCCACCAGTAGACTATCGGGCTGATATAAATTGGAATGACGTTTTGCTGCCCGTCGAACTTCCACGAAGCCATTGCGTTGCCCATGTGACGGGTTTCGACGAGCGCCTGAAACCCTGGCATTTTGGAATAATCATTGAGCTGTTTAAGTTCAGTTAACTGTCTTGCGAAGCCGATAAATATATTGGTGGAAATATCAGGTTCAGTACCGGATGCCAGCGCATTCATAATCGCTTCTTCGGAACTTCCCGCCGCGGGAATAGGCGTGAATTCCACTTTTCTATTTGCCGGATTACTGTTCCATTCTTTGACAATTTCTCCCCAATACACTTCCTGAGTGACATTGGGCGCAACCCACATTTTTATACTCTGCTGATTTTTCTCTTCAGGTCCGCAACCTGATAACAATAACGCCATAGCCGTAAACGCAGCCAGTTTCATTGTTTTCATTATTTATTTCCTGTTTCCATTAGGTTGTAATTAATAATCCACAATTATACTTGCAGAGTATTCATATTATTATTTTATGGATGGATTTCTATTTAAACGCTAGCATGGACATTCAATGAATAAACGTTATAGCGGTCACATAAATGATTTTGTTTAACGTTAAACTTTATTGTCATTGTTCGTTGCAAAAGTATTTTTTCTGTGAGTATATATTGTCGAATTGATAAAGTTGAGCCGGGCTCTGTTCCATTATTAAAAGCGTTTTGGAGTTTTTAAACTGCGCAAGATAACATTGAAGTCAATTGCCGAAGAATTAGGTGTCACGCACACCACGGTATCTAATGCATTTAATCATCCGGGGAAGTTATCTGAATCATTAAGAAAAAGAATAATAGATTATGCGCATTCCGTTAACTTTTACGGACCTGACAATATCGGGCGCGCATTGCGCACCGGCAGGTCGGATGCCATAGGGATTATTTTTAATGACACGCTCAGTTATGTGTTTACAGACAGCCATGACGTACAGCTGATGCAGGGAATTGCCGCAAAATGCGACCGGGAAGGGGTCAGTATCATATTGATTCCGTTGCATAACGGTCAGGGAGCGCTGGCCGGTGTGATCAATACGGCGGTGGATGGTTATATTCTGAATGCCACGCACAATAACGATCACATTATCGCCAAGGCGTTGTCGAAGAATCTGCCTGTAGTGACGACTGATTTTAAAATTCCGCCGCACAGCAGCGTTTCCATTGATAACTACAAGGCGATGCAGGAGGTTTGCCAGCATCTGCTTGAAAAAGGCCACCGCGAATTTGGGATTATTTCTTTCCCTTCATTGCAGGGGCGCAAGGGCGTTAATCCCTTAAGTGAAGAGATAACCGGGGATAATGACGTCATGATCACCCGGGTGAAATCCTGTGTGGATAAGTTTCTGAGTCGGAATATTAATCTGGATAAATGTTTTCTTTGTGAAACCGCCCACCATGAAGAATCTGGAGAAATGGCCGCGGAGACATTGCTAAAAAGTAACCCGAAGATAACGGCATTAATTTGCCTGTCGGATCGTTTTGCGCTGGGCGCAATCACGTATTGCCGGAAAGCAGGGTTACGTATTCCGCAAGACATTGCTATTACCGGTTTCGATAATATTCCCCGGTCAGATAATGAGATTGCGCTCACTACCGTGGCGCAGGATCCGGTTAAAAAAGGAGAGATTGCCGCCACTTTGTTGCTGGAGGGAAACAAAAACATTCACCACGATCTTGAATTTACGTTAATTATACGTGGCTCTACCTGATATATGGCGGGGCCATAAAGACGAAAGTAATTATGTCTGTTTTCAGGATGAAATATGGCCTTATTAACCTGTTTTACCGCTTACGATATCCGCGGCATTCTTGGCGCCGAACTTAACGAGGATATTGCTTACCGCATCGGTTGCGCCTTTGCCCATTTTTATCACCCTGAACGGGTGGTGCTCGGCCATGATATTCGCCTGACCTCACCGTCTCTCAAACTGGCCGTCGCGTGCGGGCTGCGCGATCAGGGCGTCGGCGTGATCGATATCGGAATGACCGGCAGTGAAGAGGTTTATTTTGCCACCCGCTATTTTCGGGCGGATGGCGGCATTCAGATCACGGCCAGTCATAATCCGGCCAATTATAACGGCATGAAACTGGTTGGCCGGGATGCCAGGCCGGTCAGCAGCGATAACGGTTTGCATGAAATTCAGGCTCTGGCCGAAAATCATCATTTCTCTGGCACAGCGCAGGCCGGTTTTTATCAGCAATGTTCAAACCGCAGCGCGTATCTTGATCACCTGCTCAGTTATTTAACGTTGCCTTTTGGGCGCCCCCTGCGTGTGGTGGTGAATGCCGGCAACGGCGCAGCAGGCCCGACGCTGGATGCGCTGGAGCAGGCCTTCCAGTCGCGCAACATCCCGCTGACACTGATTAAAATTCACCATGAGCCGGACGGCGCCTTCCCCCACGGTATTCCGAATCCTATGCTGCCTGAAAACCGCCACGCGACTCAGGCTGCCATACGCCTGCATCAGGCGGATATCGGTATTGCATGGGATGGCGATTTTGATCGCTGCTTCATTTTTGATGAGCAGGGGGACTACGTTGAAGCCTATTACATCGTCGGCATGCTGGCGGCGCAGTTTCTGCAACGCTCGCCCGGCGAGAAGATCATTCACGATCCCCGCCTGATCTGGAATACCCGTGACATTGTCGCTGCCCGTCAGGGCATCGCCGTGGAAACAAAAACCGGCCATGCCTTTATGAAGGAAAGAATGCGCAGCGAAAACGCCATCTATGGCGGCGAGATGAGCGCGCACCACTATTTCCGCGATTTTGGCTATTGCGACAGCGGAATGATCCCCGCCTTGCTGATGTTGCAACATCTCAGCAAATCCGGCCAGAAAATGTCCGGTCTGATTGCCGCCCGTAAAGCGCTTTTCCCGGTATCCGGCGAGATAAATCTCACCGTCAGCCAGCCCGCAGAAGCCATCCGCCGTGTGCGTGAGCATTATGCCAGCCAGGCCGTGACGGTCAGCGTCGTTGACGGGCTGAGTATGGAATTCGAACGGTGGCGGTTTAATTTGCGCGCTTCCAATACGGAACCGCTTTTACGCCTCAATGTTGAAACCCGTCACTCCACGGCGTTACTTGCCGAAAGTACCCGGGCACTGCTGGCGCTGGCAGGGGAGTAATTCCTCGTATCGCGCTCCCTTTGGTTTGAAAGGACAACGTTATGTCAGGCTTAACGCTCAAAAATATCAAAAAGTATTATGACAAAATCACCGTCATTGCCGATTTGTCGCTGGAGATCCGTTCCGGTGAATTTCTGGTGCTGGTCGGCCCCTCAGGCTGCGGGAAATCGACGTTGCTGCGCCTGATTGCCGGGCTGGATCAGCTCAGCGCCGGCACTGTCTGCATCGGGGAAACCGACGTCACCGGGTTGCCCGCCGGAAAACGCGGACTGTCGATGGTATTTCAGTCCTACGCACTCTATCCGCACATGACCGTCAGGCAGAATCTGGCTTTTGGCCTGAAGAATATCCGCACGCCGCCGGAAGAAATCGCGCGACGCATTCAGGAGGCTGCGCTGATTTTACGTCTCGACGAGATGCTTGATCGCTTACCGCAACATCTTTCCGGGGGACAACGTCAGCGCGTGGCGATTGGCCGCTCTATTGTCCAGCAGCCGAAAGTGTTTTTGTTTGATGAGCCGTTGTCGAATCTTGACGCCGCACTGCGCGTACAGATGCGACAGGAAATCAGTCAGCTGCATAGCCGCCTGAAAAATACCATGATTTACGTGACCCACGATCAGGTCGAGGCGATGACGCTGGCCGACAGGATTGTGGTGCTTAATCAGGGCAATATTGAGCAAATCGGCACGCCGGTTGAGCTTTATAACCATCCCGCCAGCCTTTTTGTTGCCGGTTTTATTGGCACGCCGAAAATCAATGTGATCCCGGCGCAGGTCGTTGGCCGCCAGCTTCGGGTTAACGGGCAGCCGCTGTTTCCGCTGGGGGATAAATTCCCGGCGGCGCAGGACGGACAAAGGGTGTCGCTCGCCATCCGCCCCGAGCTGTTACGCCTGGAGGAAGCGACAGATCATGGGTTTGACGTTGTGGTCGATTTTACGGAACTTCAGGGGGATTCGACGCTGGTGTACGCAACATTTGGTGAGCACGCCCTGAAGATGAAATCGTCGAAACAGCTTTCGTTTCCCCGCCATACCGCCCTCAGGTTCGGGTTTAATGCCGCCAGTGTTTTACTGTTTGATGCACAGGGAAAGCGGATCCCACAGGCCATGGCGTAGAAAACCAAAAGGCACCCAGGGGTGCCTTTTGGCTGCCGGTGATCCTCAATCAGGCACTTTTAGCCAGCTGCGCTTTGTGTTTGTTTTCACTGAGCATGGTCAGAACCAGCAGCAGCACGGCCAGCACACAACCGGCGATCATCACGATAAAACCGCCGTCCCAGCCGAAGTAATCCACGGTGTAACCGACAATCGCACTGGCGGCGACCGAGCCACCAAGATAACCAAACAGACCGGTGAAACCTGCCGCGGTGCCCGCTGCTTTTTTCGGTGCCAGCTCCAGCGCGTGTAAACCAATCAGCATCACCGGGCCATAAATCAGGAAGCCGATGGTGATCATGCAGGCCATATCAATGCCCGGATTGCCGACCGGGTTCAGCCAGTACACGACGGTGGCGATGGTCACCAGCACCATAAAGAACACGCCGGTTGCGCCGCGATTCCCTTTGAAGACTTTGTCCGACATCCAGCCGCACAGCAGCGTCCCCGGGATCCCCGCATATTCATACAGGAAGTATGCCCATGAGGATTTATCCAGCGCGAAATGCTTCACTTCTTTCAGGTAAGTCGGTGACCAGTCGAGGATGCCGTAGCGCAGCAGGTAAACAAATACGTTTGCCAGCGCGATATACCACAGCAGTTTGTTCGGCAAAATGTACTGCATGAAAATCTGTTTCGCGGTCAGTTCCTGCTCAGCCGATTCTTTCACGTAGTCCGGCGGATAGTCGTTTTTATACTCTTCAATCGGCGGTAAACCGCAGGACTGCGGGGTATCGCGCATGGTCATGAAGGCAAATACGGCCAGCAGGATCGCGCCGAAAGCAGGCATGTACAACGCTGCGTGCCAGTCGTTAAACCACGCCATCCCGAGCAGGAACAGCAGCGGAGGAATACCGCCGCCGACGTTATGTGCGCAGTTCCATACCGATACCACGCCGCCGCGTTCTTTCTGTGACCACCAGTGAACCATGGTGCGTCCGCACGGCGGCCAGCCCATTCCCTGGAACCAGCCACACAGGAACAGCAAAACAAACATGATGGCAATGCTTGAGGTTGCCCACGGCACGAAGCCCATAAACAGCATCACAGCCGCAGCCAGAATCAAACCGGCGGGCAGAAACATGCGCGGATTCGAGCGGTCTGATACCGACCCCATAATGAATTTTGAGATGCCGTACGCAATAGAAATACCGGATAACGCAAAACCGAGATCGCCACGGGAGAAGCCCTGATCGATCAGGTACGGCATGGCCAGTGCGAAGTTTTTGCGCACCAGATAATAGGCGGCGTAACCGAAGAAAATCCCCATGAAAATCTGCCAGCGGAGACGGCGATAAAGCGGGTCGACGTGGTTTTCATCCACGGGAGCTTTGTGTGGTGCGGGTTTGAAAATACTGAGCATACATGCCTCCGATGGCATAAATCAGGTCTGACTCGTCATGAGCAAGTGTGTTCTAAAACGAACATCATGTTAGCGGTTTGCGCGCAAACGAACTGTGAGTTATGACAGAATTGTTACATTTTTATTACGGAGGTGCGTGCGGAGAAGCAAAGTGGCTGACGGAGATAAAAAAAAGCGGAGCCTGAGCTCCGCCTGAGGGTGTCACTGACCCTGAATTTACTGCACTTTCAGCGTATTGATAATGGCTTCTGCATCAGCCTGCGCCTGCTGCTGATTGTCGGCTGGCAGAGTAATTTGCAGCGTCAGCAAATGGCTGTCCACTTTACCCAGCACGATTGAAGAATAGGCTTTCTGACCGGCCGAGGTGATGACGCTGTCGTACTGCTGCATGGTCTGTCCGTTAACCTGAATCGATTTGTTGGTCACGACCTGCAAGTTGGTATCACGGGCTTTTTGCTGATCCTGCAAACGGGCAGTCAGCACTTCCAGCGATTCCGTGGTGTTATCGCCGAGGATCACAATCACCGCTTTCTGACCGGTGCTGTCAGCATACACGTGCATGTTGTTTGCCTGCGTGCCCAGCTTACCGCTCTGGTCGCTCATTCCCTGCGGCAGGGAGAAAGTCACTTTCCCATCCAGCAGGCTGACTGGCGCGGTTGTCGCGGCGGCGGCGGCGGCTTTATTGGCATCCGGTGCATCAGTGGACTTCCCGTCACACGCAGCCAGACCGGCGATCAGTACTGCCATTCCCATCATTTTAGCGAAGTTACGCATCGGGCTTCCTTAAGTGACCTGTTTATCAGGCTGAGATGTTGATTTAACGGCCTTATGGCAACCTATTCACGCCACAAATGCAAGTCAGATTATGGCGCGATTTTTGTTTTTAGCGAGGTGAGCGGGGAGCCATTTGCCCCCGCGAATTTTCAGTGCGCGCGCAGGGCCGGGTGGTCGTGATTTCCCTGTGCGGACAAACGCCTGAGCAGCATGTTCAGCAGCATGCCGTACATCGGCAGGAAGAACACCAGACAGATCAGCACTTTGAACGTGTAATCCACCATCGCGATTTCCACCCAATGCTGGGCCATAAACGCATCGCTGCTTTTGTAGAAGGCGATAAAGAAAAACGACAGCGTGTCGCTGATGTTGCCGAGGAACATCGAGGCGACCGGCGCTATCCACCAGCGGCGGTTCTGGCGCAGGCGGTTAAACACGTGAACGTCGAGAATTTGCCCCAGCACATACGCCATAAAACTGGCGGTGGCGATACGCGCGACCATGATATTCAGGCTGCTGAGCGCTTGTGCACCCTGCCATTGCGCTTCAAAGAACAGCGCGGAAATCACGTAGGAGATCGCCAGTGCCGGCACCATCACCGACAAAATAATGCGTCGCGCCAGCGGAGCACCAAAAATACGGACGGTCAGATCGGTGGCCAGAAAAATAAACGGAAAGGTGAACGCGCCCCAGGTGGTGTGGAAACCAAAAATGGAGACGGGCAACTGAACCAGATAGTTACTGGAGGTGATGATGGCGATGTGGAATAGCGAAAGCCATATCAGCGCGGAAAACCGCTGCTGAGCAGTAAAAGAGTACATAGATGTGACCTTTTTAGTGAATTGGGGTGAGGGAACCCAAGAATATTGTGACTTTTCGCGCCGATAATTCGGTGCGGCGCGCATAGTACCTGTTTGCGCACCGTTTGCGCAACAGATCCAACGGTTAATTTTAGCGCAATGAGCCGCGTGAGTTGCACCAGAAATTCTGCGGGTTAAACTGTTGGCCTTTGCCAGACAACCGCGCATTCCTGCACCCAGATGTTGAGAAACGAAATGAACGATCCCTTTATCAACCCGGACCATCAGCTTGATGCGCTGGGCCTGCGTTGCCCGGAACCCGTAATGATGGTTCGCAAAGCGGTACGCACCATGAAAGACGGGGAAACCCTGTTGATCGTCGCCGATGATCCGGCAACCACCCGCGATATTCCGGGTTTCTGCCGCTTTATGGAGCACAGGTTGCTGGCGTCCGATACCGAAAACCTGCCGTACCGCTATCTGCTGTGCAAAGGGCTGTAGACCAAACCCAGCCCGACATCCTTAACGTGATTTATTGCGCAACAACCGTAAGGCGTTAGCCGTGACAAGCGCCGTTGCGCCGGAATCGGCCAGCACCGCCAGCCACAATCCGGTCAGCCCCATAATGGTGGTGACCAGGAATATCGCTTTCAGCCCCAGCGCAATGGTGATGTTCTGACGGATATTGGCCCGTGTGGCGCGTGACAGGCTGATCATCTGTGCCAGCCCGCTCAGACGGTTGTGCGTCAGCGCGGCATCGGCGGTTTCCAGTGCCACGTCGGTGCCGCTGCCCATGGCAATACCGATAGTGGCGGCTTTCATCGCCGGCGCATCGTTAATCCCGTCACCGACCATCGCTACCGGTTTAACGGCATTCAGCGCGGTCACCGCCGAGACTTTATCCGCCGGCAGCAGGCCCGCCCGGAATTCGATGCCCAGCCGGTCAGCGATAGTTTTCGCCGCGCGCGGGTTGTCGCCGGTCAGCATTACCGCAGAAACCCCGAGCGCCTGCAGATCGCGCAGCGCCTCAACAGCATCTTCCCGCAGCCGGTCCTGCATCGCCACCAGACCGATCGCCTGTGCGTCCTGCATCACCACTACCACGGTTTTACCTTCAGATTCCCAGCCCGTAATTTGCGTGGTGGCGTCCGTACTCAGCACGCCTGGCGCCACACGCACAGGAGCCAGTACCTGGATCCTTCTGCCTGAGACAACGCCTTCCACACCGGAACCGGCCAGCGCTCGGCGGTCCTGAGCGGTTATCGGCAACGGATTGTGTTCTCGCGCACGCGCTAAAATCGCCTGCGCCAGCGGGTGGTGGGAGCCTTCTTCCACCGCCGCCGCGAGGCTTAACACTTCGCCTTCGCTGGCGCCGTTAAGCACCTGCACATGGGTCACTTCCGGTTTACCTTCAGTCAGCGTACCGGTTTTATCCAGCGCCACGGTTTCGATCAGCGCCAGCTGCTCAAGCGCAGCACCGCCTTTGATCAGCGCACCCTGACGCGTCGCCGCTGCCAGCCCGGAGGTGATCGCCGCCGGTGTTGAAATCACCAGCGCGCAAGGGCAGCCTATCAGCAGTAACGTCAGGCCGCGATAAATCCACGTATCCCAGGAAAGCCCCATCGCCAGCGGTGGAATGATGATGACCAGCAGCGACATCAGCATAATGACAGGTGTGTAATAGCGGCTGAAGGTATCAAGGAAGCGCTCGATCGGCGCGCGTCGCTCATCGGCTTCTTCGATAAGTTGCAAAATGCGGTCAATGGCGCTGTTGCCGGGGGCGGAAGCCACTTCCAGACGGGCCAGACGATCAACGCACAGGCTGCCCGCCGGGACTTTCTCGCCGGGCTGACGTTCGACGGGCACGGACTCGCCGGTCAGGGCGCTTTCATCGAAACTGGCCGCGCTGTGCAGCACCGCATCGGCAGGCAGACGTCCGCCTGCGGCGATTTCAATCATATCGCCGGGACGCAGGCTGGCGACCGGTACGGATTCCGTTTTGCCCTCATTCACGCGAACGGCGGTATCGGGTATCAGCGCCATCAGCGCTTTTACGCCGCTGCGCGCACGGCTGGCGGCAAATGACTCGAGGCGTTCGCCGACCATAAACAACAGCAGCACCATGGCGGCTTCGGCGGTTGCGCCAATAAACAGCGCACCCAGTGCCGCAATGCTCATCAGGGTTTCTATGGCAAACGGCGATCCGGCGCGGGTCTGGCGAATCGCCTGACGCAGCACCGGCCACAGGCCGACCAGCGTGGTGGCGATAAACGCAATTTCACCGGCCTGAGGATTGACGCTGTCGAGTATCCAGCTCAGCAGCATCAGCGCCGAAAGCGCCAGCAGCGGCAGATATTCTTTCAGCCATGATTCGTCCTGCGCGGGAGGATTCTGGCTTTTATCCAAAGATTGCAGGGTGAACCCTGCGCCGGTGACGGCTTGCAGCACGTTTTGCGAGATGTCGTGGCTGGCGTCAATCACCAGTTTTTCGGTGGCAAACAGCACTTTTGCATGGCTGACGCCCTTCAGGCCGGAAACGGCATTTTCAATTTTGCGTGCACAGGCCGGGCAGTCCATGCCTTCGACGCGCCAGCTGTATTGCTGGTTTCCGGGAAGAGGCGCGCTGGGATCATCTTCACCCGGTGAACTTTCCGTGCCGCTGTCGTCAGAACAGTGTGCGTGTTCCGCTGTTTTAGGCGTGCAGCAGGTGCCGGCAGAGGCCGCCAGCGGGGCGCTTTCACTGCAACATCCGGCAGGGGGAGTGCCTGCGGGGGAAAGGGTGCTGATTTTAGTGATATGCAACGCCGGGGTATGTTTGCCCTGGCAACCGCACTGACACATGTTCGTTCTTTTAAGGGGGATCATAGAGCCTCCGGTTTCAAACCGAGTGGAATTACACCCAGTCTAAACGTTGGAGTCAGCTCTAAGGTCAAGAAGTATTTAACTCGCGGAACCTGAACGGTTCCGCGGGTGAAGGGATTTAAAGATACAGCGACCGGACAATCAGGAAGTGCCCGCCGAAATAGCAGGCGGCGACCAGGCCGTCGGCGGCGCGGAATTTAAAGCGGTAGCGGCTGACAAGCCAGAAAATATTACCCAGCAGCAGCAGCACTGTGCCGCAGAACAGCGAGAACGCCATGTCGGTGCTGCGCGCAAAATACTGTTCGCCTGCCAGCCAGACCATCAGCAGCGTCATGGCGATGTAAGTGGTCACTGCCCATTTGAGTTCGGCCAGTCGCGTCCAGATCACCGCAAGAAGTATTGCGCCGATCACCAGCAACGTCAGCGGCAGTGGCCAGAAGAAGGTAATGGTCATCTGGCTGGCGAAACTCAGCGTATAGAGCAGATGCGACAGGAAGAACGCCCCGATGGCGTACATAAAGCGTTCTTCAGGCAGCAGCAGCAGACCGTCTGCCACCAGCGTTGCCGCCAGACCCAGCAGGATCAGATAGCTGTAAACATTCAGCGTGGGCGCCTGCCATGCCAGTAACAGCAGCAGCAACAGGGTGACAGGTTTGAAGACCCAGCGTTGCCAGCGCAGGCCGCGGTAACTGGCATCAACGAACAACCAGCCGGAGAAAAATACAGCGAGGAATGGCCAACTCATTGTTTATCCTTTTATCTTTCAGAACAGAACATAAAACCGATGCAAGGTCTGCCTTCGGGAAAACACATCCTGTTTTCCGGTACTTGCTTTCAGTGTAGGAGAGAGGGCGCACCGGCGACAATCAGAAATCCCCGTAACGGCAGGTTTGGTGACCGTGGGTTTAGGAAGGGGGCGTTTACGGCGCAGAGCACGCCGTAAAAGCAGGCATTACTTTTTGCCCGGCATCGGTGGCTGTTTTTTCTGCCATGCCATCAGTTCAAACACGCCAAACAGGAAAATGCGCGTTTGCAGCCACGGGCCGATGGTGTCTTTGTCCTTGCCCTGCGTGGCTTTCAGCAGCATGACCTGCAGGCCGTGCATGAAAAACATGAACACAATCGCCACATCCAGAAAATATTTGATCGGCTTAGGGAACGGGTGGATCAGGTTAAACGCCAGAAACCCCCAGATACATAACATCAACAACCGACCAATATTGATCAACATCTTACTGCTCCTGTTCAGGTGAGCCGGTTTCAGGCGTCACATCGCGATGGTAAAGGCGATAAGCAACTTGTCCGGCGACTTTCTCACGGTGTAACCGCCAGCTGGCGGGCACGTCCAGAGTGTCGTGCTCGGCTTCTGTTTCGACATAAATCCAGGCCTCATCGGCCAGCCACTGATTCTGCTCAAGCAGATTCAGGGTGTCTTGCAGAATGCCTTTGCGAAAAGGCGGATCGAGGAAAACCACGTCAAAGGCATTCCCGGCTTTTGCCAGCCAGTTCAATGTGTTGACGTTGAATACTTTCGCATCTTTGGCGTTTAGCAGCGCCAGGTTTTTCTCTAACTGTTGTGCAACCGGGCGTTCAAACTCGAGCAGTGTGGCGCTGGCGGCGTAGCGTGACAACGCTTCCAGACCCAGTGCGCCGCTGCCTGCAAAACAGTCCAGACAATGCGCGCCCTGTAAAACCGGTGCGAGCCAGTTGAACAGCGTTTCGCGCACGCGATCGGTGGTCGGACGTAGCCCCGGGCTGTGTGGAACCGGAAGTTTGCGTCCGCGCCACAGGCCGCCAATAATGCGTATCTGGCCTGCTGCGGGCGTGTTAGGTTTCTTTGCCATAGTTCACTTCAGTAATCCGAAGCCGTCGGGCTTCGTTGCATATCGTTTGGAGGGCTATTCTACCGGTGTGCGGGCAATGGGCAAATGTTTAACATTGGCGATTGAAAAACCAGCGGAATTCAACACACGGGCGTGTTGCCGGAAGGGGAAAGTGATAGACTGCCCGATCATAACCCTATTAATAATCCGTTCGCCAATCATTAGCGGCGAGGAGTGAAGTTGTAAAATGGCAAAAGACAAAAAACGCGGTTTCTTCTCCTGGTTTGGCCGTGGCCGTCAGGAAGAAGAGCAGCAGAAAGAAGAAACACGCGAAGAACTGCCGGTTGTCGAAGAGCCCGGCGTCCCCGTTGAACCGGAGCCGGTCACTGAACCCGAGCCGGTTATCGAGCCTGAACCTCTTAAAGAACCTGAGCCAGAGGTCAGGGAGCCTGAACCTTTAGCCGCCGCTGAGGAACTGGCAGACGACATCGTTCACATCACCGAACAGGTTGCTGCTAAGCCGGTGGTGGCGGAAGAAACCGCCGTACCTGAGCCGGTCGTCATTGAAGCTGAAATCGAAGAGCCGATCATTATTGCCGCGCCGGTGGTGGAAGAGCCGGTGGTGCAGGAATCGCAGATTGTTGAAGACGAATTCGTCGAGTCAGCCGCCGAGATGGCAGAAGACGCCCGCGAAGACGTTCTTGATGCCATCGACGACAGCGTGGCGGTTGACGATGAACCGCTTGTGGCGCTGGAGCCGATCGTTGTGCTGCCCGCCGGTGAAACCGAGCAGGAACGCCCGACCAAAGAAGGCTTCTTCGCCCGTCTCAAACGCAGTCTGGTCAAAACCCGTCAGAATCTGGGCTCCGGTTTTGTCGGCCTGTTCCGTGGTAAGAAAATCGACGACGAGCTGTTTGAGGAGCTGGAAGAACAGCTGCTGATCGCCGACGTTGGCGTCGAAACCACGCGCAAAATCATCACTTCCCTGACCGAGCACGCTTCCCGTAAGCAGCTGAAAGACGCGGATGCGCTTTACGGCAAGCTGAAGGAAGAAATGTCCGAAATTCTGTCAAAAGTGGAACAGCCACTGGATGTCAGCGGGAAAACCCCGTATGTCATTCTGATGGTGGGCGTAAACGGCGTGGGTAAAACCACCACCATCGGTAAGATGGCGCGTCAGTTCCAGGCGCAGGGCAAATCAGTGATGCTTGCCGCAGGCGATACCTTCCGCGCCGCGGCGGTTGAACAGTTGCAGGTCTGGGGTCAGCGTAACAAGATCCCGGTGATTGCTCAGCAAACCGGTGCAGATTCAGCTTCGGTGATTTTTGATGCCATTCAGGCAGCCAAAGCCCGTAACGTCGACGTGTTGATCGCTGATACCGCAGGCCGCCTGCAAAATAAAGCGCATCTGATGGAAGAGCTGAAGAAAATCGTCCGTGTGATGAAGAAGCTCGACGAAGATGCTCCGCATGAGGTTATGCTGACGCTTGACGCCAGTACCGGCCAGAATGCCGTCAGCCAGGCGAAATTGTTTAACGAAGCGGTCGGGCTAACCGGCATTACGTTGACTAAACTGGACGGCACCGCGAAAGGCGGCGTGATATTCGCCATCGCCGATCAGTTCAGCATTCCGATTCGTTATATCGGGGTCGGCGAAGGTATCGAAGATTTAAGGCCGTTTAAGGCAGACGATTTTATTGAGGCACTTTTTGCCCGAGAGGATTAATACGGATGATTCGCTTTGAACAGGTCAGTAAAGCTTATCTGGGCGGACGACAGGCGCTTCAGGGCGTCAATTTTCACATCCAGCAAGCGGAAATGGCATTTCTGACCGGTCACTCTGGCGCGGGTAAAAGTACCCTGCTGAAGCTGATTTGCGGTATTGAGCGTCCCAGCGCCGGACAGATTTTGTTTGGCGGCCACGACATCAGCCGCCTGAAATCCAGTGAAGTGCCGTTCCTGCGTCGTCAGATTGGTATGATCTTCCAGGACCACCATCTGCTGATGGATCGCACGGTGTATGACAACGTGGCGATGCCGCTGATTATCGCCGGTGCGAGCACCGAAGATATTCGCCGGCGCGTCTCGGCAGCGCTGGATAAAGTCGGGTTGTTGGATAAAGCCAAAAATCTGCCCATCCAGCTGTCTGGTGGTGAACAACAGCGTGTGGGCATTGCCCGCGCGGTGGTCAACAAGCCTGCGGTGCTGCTGGCGGATGAACCGACCGGTAACCTCGACGGCGAACTGTCGGAAGGTATCTTGCGTTTATTCGAAGAATTTAACCGGGTTGGCGTTACCGTACTGATGGCAACGCACGACGTGGGTCTGATTGCCCGTCGTAATTACCGCACGCTGACGCTGAGTCAGGGGCGTATGTCGGGAGGAATGTACTGATGGCGAACAGCCCAAACCCGACAAAAACCGCAAAAAGCGCCCGCGCCGCCAAAAGTAAGGCGTTGCAGGGCGGCTGGCGTGAACAGTGGCGCTATGCGTGGATGAATGCGCTGGCCGACATGCTGCGTCAGCCTTTGGCGACGCTGCTGACGGTGATGGTGATCGCCATTTCCCTGACGTTGCCGAGCGTGTGCTATCTGGTGTGGAAAAACGTCAGTACGGCGGCAGAGCAGTGGTATCCCACGCCACAGCTGACGGTGTATCTCGACAAAGCGCTGGACGACAACGCCGCGGAAAACGTGGTGAAAACCCTCAAAACCGAAGCGGGCGTGGACAAGGTTAACTATCTGTCGCGCGAAGAAGCGATGGGTGAGTTCCGTAACTGGTCAGGTTTTGGCGGTGCAATGGATATGCTTGAGCAAAATCCGCTGCCCGCTGTGGCGATCATTACGCCGAAAATGAATTTCCAGGACTCCGCCACACTCAACACCCTGCGCGATCGCGTAGCAGCGGTACAGGGCGTGGATGAAGTGCGTATGGATGACAGCTGGTTTGCCCGTCTGGCGGCGCTGACGGGGCTGGTCGGGCAGATTGCTGCGATGATCGGCATCCTGATGGTCATTGCCGTATTCCTGGTCATTGGTAACAGTGTGCGTCTGAGCATCTTCAGCCGCCGCGATACCATCAACGTGATGAAGCTGATTGGCGCAACCGATGGATTCATTTTGCGGCCGTTCCTTAACGGTGGCGCGATGCTTGGATTTACCGGCGCATTACTCTCGCTGATCCTCTCGGAAGTGCTGGTGCTGCGCCTTGAGAGCGTGGTGACGCAGGTCGCGCAAGTCTTCGGTACCACCTTTGATCTTCACGGTCTGGGCTGGGATGAAAGTCTGCTGTTGCTCCTGATTTCTGCGATGATCGGCTGGATCGCCGCCTGGCTGGCAACGGTTCAACATTTACGGCGATTTACACCACAGTAGCGTTTTTTTGCTATAATCTCCCCCTGCTGCTCAAGAATTGTGTTTCAGGGGGAGAGCCGCTTCATCTCATCTTCATTCTCTTTCCTGCTTTCCCTCAATGGCACAAATTCACTATCCAATAGTCAGTCTGTCACTTACAGTCTTCAGACTGTTGAATCTGCCCCTGAACTTTTTGTAAAATTCGTGGTCGAAAAGCAGCGAATATGAAGGGCTCGGCGTTGCTTTGTTGTGGTCAGATTGTGTTTCAATTTAGGCCAGCAACAGGGCGGTATCATCCCGCAGCAACGTGGTATAAAACCTGCATTACGTCATACATGAGAGGCTTGAATGACCAAAGAAATGCGCACTTTAGCACTGGTACCCCAAGGTAGCCTGGAAGCCTATGTTCGGGCGGCCAATGCCTATCCTATGCTGACCGCAGAGGAAGAACGGGCACTGGCTGAACGGCTGCATTACGACGGTGACCTGGAAGCGGCTAAACACCTGATCCTGTCTCACCTGCGCTTTGTTGCTCACATTGCCCGCAACTATTCAGGTTACGGTTTGCCACAGGCGGACCTTATCCAGGAAGGTAACATCGGCCTGATGAAAGCGGTTCGCCGTTTTAATCCGGAAGTGGGTGTACGTCTGGTGTCCTTTGCGGTGCACTGGATCAAAGCCGAAATTCACGAATATGTGCTGCGTAACTGGCGCATCGTGAAAGTCGCCACCACCAAAGCGCAGCGTAAGCTGTTCTTCAACCTGCGTAAAAACAAACAGCGTCTGGGCTGGTTCAGCCACGACGAAGTGGAGCACGTTGCCCGCGAACTGGGCGTGACCAGCAAAGATGTGCTGGAAATGGAATCGCGCATGGCCGCACAGGACATGACGTTTGACCCAACGCCGGATGACGAACCACGCGACGGCGCGGCGATGGCACCGATGTTGTATCTGCAAGATAAGAGTTCTGACTTCGCAGAAACCATCGAAGAAGATAACTGGGATCAGGACGCGACCGACAAACTTTCCTCAGCAATGGAAGGTCTGGACGAGCGCAGCCAGGATATCATTCGTGCACGCTGGTTAGATGACGATAACAAATCGACTTTGCAGGAGCTTGCCGACAAGTACGGCGTGTCCGCAGAGCGTGTTCGTCAGCTGGAAAAGAACGCGATGAAAAAACTGCGTGTGGCGATCGAAGCCTGATACGGCGTTTCATCAAGAATACGTCACCTTCGGGTTAAAAAGCTGGTCACTTCGGTGGCCAGTTTTTTTTTGCCCCTATTCCACAGCTCCCTCCGCTCTGAAAAATCCCCCTTTTCAACATCCTGACTTCTTTGCCTGACGTAATGATTTCTCCCCCGATCTTTCAGTCAATCCTGCGCTCTTTTACAGAGGCATAGTCCTGTCCGAAGAGAGAAATATATAACCTATATAAAAAAACTATTAATTAGAAATCAAATATTCTGTATATTAATATATTCTCTAAGAATATTATTTTACTTAAGATCGTCGATCGGTTTGATCGAGTAAATATTCTGTAACTGCATAAAACTACTGCTTATTTGATTATTAGATCGTCAGGATCGAAAATTTTCATTTTTTATGGAAAATATAATGGATTATTTTTATTCAGAAATGTTAATGAGGTTGATCACTCCTGCACTTCTAAAATAAATACTCTCCAGCTATTGATTAACAGAGGGGTTGAGTTTTTTTAGAGGTCATGAGGGATTATTTATTCTGTTTGAAAGGATTCATTTAATGAAAAAGATAAAGTTATTACCCCTTTGTATTATTCTTGCCCTGAGTCAGCAGAATTCATTTGCTGCTACTCCGCTCTCCGGTCCTGCTCCCGCTTGTCCAAAAAATATTGATGGTTTAAGTCAGGCCGATAAAGACGCACTTCCCGCAGCGTGTCAAAAATCAGGAATTACTGAGCAGCAGTTATGGATAACGGGAGGCGCGCTTGCCGGAGTGGCTGCGGTGGTCGGTATTGCCATGTCAGCTGGCGGTGGCGGTGGCGGTTCAGATGATGGCGGCAGCACACCGCCGAATCCGGATGACGGCGGCAACACGCCACCGAATCCGGACGACGGCGGCAACACGCCACCGAATCCGGATGACGGCGGTAACACGCCACCGAATCCGGATGACGGCGGTGATACGCCACCGAATCCGGACGATGGCGGTGATACGCCACCGGATCCCGATGATGGTGGCGATACGCCAGATCAAACGCCGATGACCACCACTTATCCAAACGGACTGTCAGTGACGATGGTGCCGGGCGCAACGACCGCTTCGCTGACGCTCAGCGGTGAGACTATGCAGGCAGTGAAGCAGGCGAACGGCACCTGGCTTGTCACGGATTCGACGGGCAAAACCTATACTGCGCAGACGCTGGATCAGGCCACGGGCGCGATCACCGGTTACAGCATTGCCGATCGAAAATCATGGACCCTGGATGCAACGACACCCACCGGGAAAAAAATCTGGACGTCGCAATATCTCGATGTGAGTGGGAAATTGGAAAACGGGGAAATTATATATACCGGCACTATAGTGGTGGAAAATAAAGTTGGCCAAAAATATATGATAGACCCATACCAAGTGAGTTCACTTCCTGTTTATGTTCCTGATGGTATTAATGATAAAGGCCGTGTAAGGATAGAGGATAACGCCATATTTTTGAATTCAGGACGTATGGAGTTGGATGATGGCGTTGACGATTCTACCTTTGCTTTTGCCCCAAACAATTATATGTATACACTTGATGCTGTACGGCTGGACAATGGTGTATTTATTAATACCGGAGCTGTCACTGGCCGGTTTAGTTCAATTATCAGCCTGAACAGCTCAGATATTTATAATTCAGGCACCATTTCTGTGCTCGGTGAGGATGGAAAGTATGCTTTTGCTGGTAAGGATAATGTGATAACCACCAGTCTCTTTATCCTGGGGGGGGATTCGGCACAAAGTACAGATACCTGGACCAATACATCAACCGGGGTGATTACCGCCAGAGGGGGAACATCGGTCCTTTCAGATTTCGGTGGCAACATTGTTTATTCTGACCCACAGGCATCAGGATCTGCTCATGATCAGGGGACCATCAATGCGGTCAATGATGGCCTGATCGATTTCTCTCTGCTTAATTCGGTTAGCGCTAAACCAGATCTCATCTCTCCGAACACCCTGGCCGCAGTTTCATTAGGTAACAGCGCCGGCACGGTCAATACCTTTGTCAACAATGGCACAATGACCGTCAGCGGCGGTAATGCGGTGGCAATGTATGGTCAAAATAATACGACGCTGGTCAACAACGGGACGATCAATCTTGGCGATTCCAGCCTTTCTATCGCGGAAAATGGTACCGGGCTTGTGGCCTTTAAAGCGGTGGGCGACAACGTCACGGCCTATAACCAGGGCACGGTGAATATCAATGCCGACGGTTCCTATGTGTTTGACCGCGCAGGCAGCGCCACGGCGCATCTGGTGAATACCGGTGAAGTGAATGTGCGTGCGGGTGTGACGTCGTATGGGTTGGTGAAAGGCGAAGCCGGTACTGTTGTCGATACTACCTCGGTTTACCGCAGCACGGTCAGCAACTATACCGTAGGCACCACTGCCGCCGGCACGTCAGGGACAATGACGGTCAGCCATGCTGATTTGAACGACGTTTCTGTTGATACCGGTTTTACCTCCGGCACCGCTGCCCAGACCCAAACCTTCGACAATGTCTTTGTGGGTGAAGATATTCAGGGCGCGGAAAACATACAGTCAACCAGCGTCGTCTGGTCCGCCAGCGCGCAGACTGATCAGAGTGGCAACGTTGATGTCACGATGAGCAAAAACAGTTATCAGGACGTGGTCAGCAGTGATGCCAGCGCGCAGAACATGGCCGCCACGCTCGATGCGAACTACACCAATAACGCGTTGTATAGCAGCCTCAATCTGCAAACCGCGTCGGAAGTCGATAAAGCGATGCGTCAGCTTTCCGGCGTGGATGCCACCACCGCTTTCAAAGAGGCGCGTGTGCTGAGCCAGCGTTTCAATATGCTGGCCGATAACGCCATCGTATTGCCGTCAGGTTTTGGTTTTAATCTGGTGGATAAAAACGATAAACGCAGCGAACTGGGCAACGATACCCGTTATGACATGATGGCCCTGAGTCAGAGTTTTGACCTCAGTGCAGGTCAGAAGATGCAAATGCAGTACGGTATTGCGCGTCTGGACGGTAACGGCATCGATGGCAAAAGCAAAGCGGGTGATAACGGGTTGACCGGCGGTTACAGCCAGTTCTTCGGCATCAATCACAGCGTAGATTTTGGCAGTCTGAAACTGACCAACGCCCTGCGCTACGACGTGCATCAGCTGGAAAGTAACCGCAGCATCCGTTATTCCGGTGTTAACCAGACCGCCAGTTCTGACAACAGCCAGCAGTACATGGAATGGCGTAGCCAGTTCAGCAGAGGGTTTGACGTGGCAGAAGGTTTAAATCTGACCCCTTCTGTGGGCATGAAACTTCGCCATACCAATAACGATGCTTACAGCGAAAGAGGCGCGGGTGATTTCAATCTGAATATGGATTCCAGCAACGAAACGGCAGTAGATGCTGTCATCGGTGTTCAGATGAAATATGCGGCATCGAATGGCTGGGCGATGAATGCCTTGCTCGAAGGCGGGCCGAATCTCAGTTATACGCAATCTGCGCAGAAAGCCTCTTTGCAGGGCGCGAATAATGCCAGCTTTACCATGAACGACGATCAGCAGGGTGGTGGTTTTAATGGTGTCGCCAAAATGGGGCTGAGTTATGGCGGCAAGGCCGGCAAACTTGCCTTCGATGCTTATCAGTGGAAAGAAGATGATATTGTCGATAAAGGTCTGTCTTTAGGCTATCAATATAACTTCTAAATCATTTTATTCCGTTCTTCAAAGCGGCCGCGAGGCCGCTTTATTCATCCCCTGTTTTCATAAAATGACATTGGTCATGGCGCTTAAAAGAGAGTCATCACCTGGAATGGAGTTTTCATGAGCATCGATAATATTAATAAGCTATACAGGAAATTTGATATAAACCTGCTTCCTTTATTTGTTTTACTTTTTGAGTGCGGCAGCGTGAGCCAAACCGCATCGCGTCTGGGGGTATCCGCTTCGGCAGTTTCGCAGTCATTAAATAAACTGAGGGGATATTTTTTTGACCCGCTCTTTGTTCGTGATTGCCAGACGATGATTCCCACGGACACCGCCAGGCATTTATATTTCTTAGTGCATGATGACATGGTGAAACTGATTGAAGATATTGACCAGCTCCTTGATGCCAATGCTATAAAGAAACTGGTGATCCGCTGTTCAGATTATCTTTGTGTCAGATTATTTTCCGATATCTCAGACGTGGTGATGTCGCAACACCCTAAATATCAGGTCATTCACGATTCGGCCTTTGAGAGGCCAGAGTCTACAATGTCTTTTTCTGGCATGACTGAAATTATTCTTGGTTTCACACCCTGTCAGGACAGTTCTTACGAAAATGTAAAAATAATGGATGAAGAGCTGTGTTACATCTGCTCAGATAATCATCCCCGCGTGAAAGATGTCCTGACAGAGGAGGACTTTCAGAATGAAGAATATATTGTATTTTACCGGATGAAGAATAAAGAGGATGAAATTGAAGGGTTCATTCCTAAGTCGAGATTCTTCAGTCTGCTGGAATATAATTCATTTATCACCTTGCTGAAAACGGTGGAAAACAGCGAATGTATTTGCATCATACCAAAATGGGTTTTAGACCATTTTAAAGAGATATTCAGTATTAAATGTATTGATTCCGTCCAAAAACTCCTGCCTTTACCCGTCTATCTGAGTTATCAGAAATCGATGGCGTCAGACCAAACGATTAAAGATATTCTCCGGCATTTTTCAACGCAGGCATTTGCAGGCGTGCTCTGACCCACCTTTCATTCCCTTACCAGGGAAAGTGCCTGTACCGGGCTTCAGTGTTTGCTGGGCCCCTGCAGGTTTTTTATCCAGCGGCCATTTTCATGGTGAAAACCACACGCCGTCATAAAGGCATCCAGCACGGGTTCCGGCTCGGCTTTCATTGTCCAGCTTTTCACCTGCGGCAATTGTGCCTGCAAATCTTCCATCAGATATAACCCGACACCGCGACGGCGCGTCACTTCGCGCACCAGCAGATCGCTGATTTCACCCTGACTGCCGTTGAGCCGGATTTTCACGGCACCCAGAATGCGTTCATTAAACACCGCCGCAAACAGCGCACGATCATTTTGCAGGCTGGCTTGCCAGTCGTTTTGCGTTTGCTCAGGCCAGATTTTTGCCAGATCGATCAGGTCTTGTGCGCTGAGGGAGGTGAGTCTTTGAATCGTTAATTTCATGATGCGGAAGGTCTGAAAAAAGGAGGCGTGTAGTGTAGCGGATCCTGCTAAAAACCGGGCGTAACTTTTTTTGTACAGTAACAGCGCGAAAACTTTTTTGGCGATCCCTGTATAAGCGATAAATGTTGGCTTTAATCAATAATGCCAGCGTTTACCACTGATTGTCTGACAGGGAACCGATTTAATGCCCAGATAAAATTCTGTTTACACCTCATATTTCTGATTGTGCTATTTGATTTGCAGAAGAAAATTCCTGTTTAATGATATGAATTATAAAGTCTTATTCGAAAATAAGACGAAATAAGCCGGTAACTCGTTATTACTTATACTAAATTTCTTAAGTGATGACGTTTTGAACAGGCAAAGAAAGCGCAAACCACAACACACATCAACGGGGTAATCGGATGAAAGTAACAAAGGGTAAGATCTGGCTGGCAGGGTGTATTGCATTGGCAATGAGTCAGGCCGCGTTTGCAAAAGATATTAAAGTCGCCATCGTGGGCGCGATGTCCGGTCCGGTTGCCCAGTATGGCGATATGGAATTTACTGGCGCGAAACAAGCCATCGCTGACATCAACGCCAAAGGCGGCGTAAAAGGCGACAAACTGGTTGGCGTCGAATATGACGATGCCTGTGACCCGAAACAAGCGGTCGCCGTGGCTAACAAAGTGATCAACGACGGTATCCGTTACGTGATCGGCCACCTGTGTTCCTCTTCCACTCAGCCCGCTTCCGACATCTATGAAGATGAAGGCGTGTTAATGATCACACCGGCTGCGACCAACGCTGACCTGACCACCCGTGGTTACAAAATGGTGATGCGCACCACCGGCCTGGATTCCGATCAGGGCCCGACCGCTGCGAAATACATCCTCGACACCATCAAACCAAAACGTATCGCCGTGGTGCATGACAAACAGCAATACGGCGAAGGCCTGGCCCGTTCCGTACAGGACGCGCTGAAAAAAGGCGGCGGCAACGTGGTGCTGTTTGAAGGCGTCACCGCAGGCGATAAAGACTTCTCCACCCTGGTGGCGCGTCTGAAGAAAGAAAACGTCGATTTCGTTTATTTCGGCGGTTACTACCCGGAAATGGGCCAGATCCTGCGTCAGTCAAAACAGGCCGGTCTGAACGCGAAATTCATGGGTCCGGAAGGCGTGGGCAACTCCTCACTGTCTAACATTGCCGGTGATGCCTCTGAAGGTATGCTGGTGACGCTGCCAAAACGTTATGACCAGGTTCCGGCCAACCAGCCAATCGTTGACGAACTGAAAGCCAAAAAACTGGATCCAACCGGTCCGTTCGTCTGGACGACTTACGCCGCATTGCAGGCGCTGACCACCGGTATGGAACGCAGCGGCAGCATGGAACCGGCTGATATTGCTAAAAACCTCAAATCAGCGTCAGTGGATACCGTCATGGGCCCGCTGAGCTGGGATGATAAAGGTGACCTGAAAGGATTCGAATTCGGTATTTTCGAGTGGCATAAAGACGGCACGTCTACCCCAATCAAATAAATGCCCGGCATCCTTCAGGTTGCAGGGGGGTTGGCTGCAACCAGAATGATTTTGGCATTGCTATGCAGTAGTAGCAGAACAGCGCATTACTCTGCCCGGCGTCTGGTTTTATATGAGGCGCCGGGTTGCAGTCTCAGCACAAGTTTTCAAACCCTTGATTAATAAGGATAGGGTATGTCAGAGCAGTTCCTCTATTTCACTCAGCAGATGTTCAACGGCGTCACGTTGGGCAGCACCTATGCGCTGATCGCCATTGGTTACACCATGGTTTACGGCATTATCGGCATGATCAACTTCGCCCACGGCGAGGTGTATATGATCGGCAGTTATGTCTCCTTTATCGTAATCGCCGCCCTGATGATGATGGGTATCGACGCCAGCTGGTTGCTGATCGGTGCCGGTTTTATCGCCGCGATTGTGATTTCCAGTGCCTACGGCTGGAGTATTGAACGCGTGGCGTATAAGCCGGTGCGTAACTCCAAACGTCTTATCGCACTGATTTCTGCCATCGGGATGTCTATTTTCCTGCAAAACTACGTCAGCCTGACCCAGGGCTCGCGTGATCTCGCCTTACCGAGTCTGGTGACCGGCCAGTGGACACTGGGCGAAGCTAACGGCTTTGCGGCGACCATCAGCACCATGCAGCTGATCATCTGGATCGTGACCTTTGTTGCCATGCTGGCGCTGACGCTGTTCATCCGTTATTCACGCATGGGCCGCGCCTGTCGCGCCTGTGCGGAAGATCTCAAAATGGCCAGCCTGCTGGGGATCAGCACTGACCGCGTGATCTCACTGACTTTCGTCATCGGCGCATTAATGGCGGCGGTGGCGGGCGTTCTGCTCGGTCAGTTCTACGGCGTCATCAACCCGTACATCGGCTTTATGGCCGGGATGAAAGCCTTCACCGCGGCGGTTCTCGGCGGTATCGGCAGCATTCCGGGGGCGATGATCGGCGGCCTGATTTTAGGCGTGGCCGAAGCGCTGACCTCGGCGTATCTGAGCACCGAATACAAAGACGTGGTCTCCTTCGCGCTGCTGATCGTGGTGCTGCTGGTACTGCCGACCGGTATTCTCGGACGTCCGGAGGTTGAGAAAGTATGAAGCGCCTGAATCTGTTAAATGCGCTGGTTTCCGCTTTCGTCCTGCTGGTGCTGGCCGCGTTCATCATGGGATTGCAGCTGAGCCTCGATGGCACAAAACTGGTGGTCAACGGGGCCGGTGAAGTGCGCTGGACGTGGATTGCCATCGGTTGTGCAATTGTTTTTGTGTTCCAGCTGTTCCGTCCGATGGTCAGCAGCAGCCTGAAAAAAATCTCCGGGCCGGGCTGGGTGTTGCCAAGCTTTGACGGCTCGACGCCGAAACAAAAACTGCTGGCGCTGGTGCTGATTATCGCCGCCATCGCCTGGCCGTTTATCGTCTCACGCGGCACGGTGGATATCGCCACGCTGACGCTCATCTACATCATGCTGGGCCTCGGCCTGAACGTGGTGGTCGGGCTGTCCGGCCTGCTGGTGCTGGGTTACGGCGGCTTTTACGCCATCGGCGCTTACACCTACGCGCTGCTCAATCACTACTACGGCATCGGGTTCTGGGAAGCGTTACCGCTGGCCGGTCTGGTGTCGGCGGCATTTGGTTTCCTGCTCGGATTCCCGGTTCTGCGATTGCGGGGCGACTATCTGGCGATTGTGACCCTCGGCTTCGGCGAAATCGTTCGTATCCTGCTGCTCAACAATACCGAACTGACCGGCGGGCCGAACGGCATCAGCCAGATCCCCAAACCGACGCTGTTCGGGCTGGAATTCAGCCGCACACCGCGCGACGGCGGCTGGGACACCTTCAGCAACTTCTTTGGCGTGGCCTACGACCCGAGCGACCGCATTATCTTCCTGTACATGGTGGCGCTGCTGCTGGTGATCGCCACTTTGTTCATCATCAACCGTTTGCTGCGTATGCCGCTGGGGCGTGCGTGGGAAGCGTTGCGTGAAGATGAAATTGCCTGCCGGTCGCTCGGGCTGAACCCGACCCGCATCAAGCTGACTGCGTTCACCATCAGTGCCGCGTTTGCCGGTTTCGCCGGTACGCTGTTCGCTGCGCGTCAGGGCTTTGTCAGCCCGGAATCCTTCACCTTTGCGGAATCCGCTTTCGTGCTGGCTATCGTGGTGCTCGGCGGCATGGGCTCGCAGTTCGCGGTGATTCTGGCGGCGATTTTGCTGGTGGTTTCCCGTGAGCTGATGCGTGACCTGAACGAATACAGCATGTTACTGCTCGGTGCGTTAATGGTGCTGATGATGATCTGGCGTCCGCAGGGCTTGCTGCCGATGAAACGTGTCCATCTCAAACTGAAGCTTTCTAAGAAACAAATCGCGGATCAGGGGGAACAGGCATGAGCACGCAACCTCTGTTAGCGGTTGAAGGTCTGATGATGCGTTTTGGCGGCCTGCTGGCGGTCAACAACGTGGCGCTGAACCTCAACCAGGGCGAAATTGTTTCGCTGATCGGCCCGAACGGCGCCGGTAAAACCACGGTGTTTAACTGCCTGACCGGTTTCTACAAGCCGAGCGGCGGCACCATTAAACTGCGCGACCAGCATCTTGAAGGGTTACCGGGGCAGAAAATCGCCCGCATGGGCGTGGTGCGCACTTTCCAGCACGTGCGTCTGTTCCGCGAAATGACTGTGATTGAAAACCTGCTGGTTGCCCAGCATCAGCACCTGAAAAGCGGCGTACTGGCGGGCTTGTTCAAAACGCCGGGATTTCGTCGCGCTGAAGCGGATGCACTGGATCGCGCTGCCGACTGGCTGGAACGTGTCGGGCTGCTCGAACTGGCCAACCGTCAGGCGGGGAATCTGGCATACGGCCAGCAACGCCGTCTGGAGATTGTGCGCTGCATGGTGACGCGTCCGGAAATCCTGATGCTCGACGAACCGGCAGCCGGCCTGAACCCGCGGGAAACCGAAGAGCTGAACCAGCTGATTGCCGAGCTGCGTAACCAGCACAACGTGTCGGTGCTGCTGATTGAGCACGACATGAAACTGGTGATGGGCATTTCTGACCGCATCTACGTGGTGAATCAGGGCACGCCGCTGGCGCAGGGCACACCGGCTGAAATTCGAAACAATCCGGATGTGATCCGTGCGTATCTTGGCGAAGGGTAAGGGACAGAACACGATGTTGTCATTCAATCAGGTATCCGCCCATTACGGCAAAATTCAGGCGCTGCATGAAGTCAGTCTGAGTATTAATAAAGGGGAAATCGTCACGCTGATCGGCGCGAACGGTGCGGGTAAAACCACGCTGCTCGGCAGTTTATGTGGCGAACCGCGTGCGACGAACGGCTCGATCATTTTCGAAGGGCAGGACATCACCCAGTGGCAGACCGCCAAAATCATGCGTGGCGATATCGCGATTGTGCCGGAAGGCCGCCGCGTGTTCTCCCGCATGACGGTGGAAGAGAATCTGGCGATGGGCGGTTTCTTTGCCACACGCGACCAGTTTCATGCCCGTCTGGAGCGCGTATTTACGCTGTTTCCGCGCCTGAAAGAGCGCCGTGTGCAGCGTTCCGGCACCATGTCCGGCGGTGAACAACAGATGCTGGCGATTGGCCGTGCGCTGATGAGCCAGCCGCGTTTGCTGCTGCTCGATGAACCGTCGCTGGGGCTGGCGCCGATCATCATCCAGCAGATTTTTGACACCATCCAGCAACTGCGCGAAGAAGGGATGACCATCTTCCTGGTCGAGCAAAACGCCAATCAGGCGCTCAAACTCGCCGACCGCGGTTATGTGCTGGAGAACGGCCATGTGGTACTGGAAGATACCGGTGCGGCATTGCTGGCGAACGAAGCGGTGCGTGCGGCCTATCTCGGCGCATAAATTGGCTTCGGATTTCAAAAATCTGTGATAAATCTATAAAACCGCACGGCTGGCGCTTTGCGGTTTTTATTTTGTCGATAAATTAACAACTCTTACATTCTTATAACTTGGCTACTCATCAGGAACATTTCATGAACACAGAAGGTTTACTCGCCGCCCGCATGGTCAGGCTCAAAAGCTCAGCCATCCGGGAACTGCTTAAACACAGCAAAATGGAAGGCGTTATTTCACTGGCGGGCGGTATTCCTTCTTCGGCGCTGTTCGATTTCGACGGCCTGCGCGAAGCCACGCAGCAGGCGATCACTGAACAGCCTGAGCACGCTTTCCAGTACGGTCTGACGGAAGGCAGCCATACGCTGCGTGAGCGTATTGCTGAGCTTTGTGCAGAGCGTGGTGTGGTTGCTGGTGCCGACGACATCGTGGTCACTGCCGGTTCCCAGCAGGCGCTGGATTTGGTGATGCGTGCCGTCGTGAACCCGGATGATATTTTCGTGGTGGAACGACCGACCTATCTGGCGGCGTTACAGACGCTGGAACTGGCCGAAGCGCAGATTCTTTCCGTCGGTTCTGACGGCGACGGCATGATTGTTGATGAACTGGCTGAACTGCTGAAAACTCGCAAAATTAAAGGCGTCTATCTGGTGCCGACATTCGGCAACCCGAGCGGTGTCACCCTGAGCCGCGCCCGTCGTGAGCAGCTGGTGAAACTGGCGGCACAGCACGAATTCCTGATTGTTGAAGATGACCCGTACGGCGAACTGCGTTTCACCGACGAACGCCAGCCGACGTTGTTTGAGCTGTCGAAAGCGTTGTTCGGCCACGCCGAGAACATCATCTATACCTCGACCTTCTCTAAAATTCTGGCGCCGGGTCTGCGTCTGGGCTGGGTGATCATGCCAGACTGGTTGCTGCACAAAGTTGCCATCATTAAACAAGCGGCGGATCTGCACGCCAGCGCGCTGTCACAGTCAATTGCCGAATGCTATCTCGGCCTGGGGCGTTTGCCTGCACAGATCGAAACCATCCGTGCGGCGTACAAAAAGAAATGTCAGGTCATGGCTGAGCTGCTCGAGCGTGAACTGGGCGACGTGCTGACCTTCGAATATCCGAAAGGCGGTATGTTCCTGTGGGCGCGTTTCCGCGAGCCGCGCAACTGCGCTGAATGGATGAAAAAGACGCTGGAGCAGGGCGTGGTGTTTGTGCCGGGCGAATTCTTCTATGCCGATAATCCGGATCACTCGACCTTCCGCCTGTCGTTCGCAACGGCGACCGAAGAACAAATGCACGAAGCGGTGGCCCGCCTGAAACGCGCGCTGTAATTTCTCTTTATCGTATTCCCTGAGGCGCATCAGTAACCTGATGCGCCTTATTTTTTTGCTTCATCGCGTGGGTGTCCGGAAAAGTGGGATAATCTAAGGGTAACCCCCCATCGGCATAGACTGCCAAAGTCAGTGGCTACTGGTTCATATCTCTCCCTAATATTCAGCGATATAACACACGTTTAATGAAGAAGAATTGGAATTTATAATATCTTGTCATTAAACCATTTATGTATTAATGTTTTTTTTCAACACGAAATCAGGGAAGTATATCGTGGCAGACACCGATAATATTTCAAGTGATATAGAAGATATTGCGTATAGAATTTCAGACATCATCATGTCCCCCGCCACAATTACCGGATTAATTAATGGCGCACTTAGCGTTCCTTTGGATATGGGTTATCTGGCCCTGGGGTATTTTGATACAGACTCCCGCTTTGCACATCAGACACAGCGTTTCCGAATGGCTGAAGCAATACATAATGACATATTGAATTACAAACATATAACACATGCGGTAGGGATTATATTTAACGAATTCGATAAATATACCTCAGTAAACAAACAAAATAATGCCTATCGTGGTGTCGTATCTTCAGTGGCAGGGCGTTTAATTACCGCGAAACTAATTGCGGTAATCGGTGCTGCTGTGCTTGCGAGAGTGTCATTTATCGGTACCCAAAGTGCCAAAAACTGGATTGGCAGGGTGACGATGATTTTACTGATAGGGGGAATGAGTGAGCGCTCAATAAGAAAGTCAGAAAGCCTTGCCATCGAAGTCCCGGAGATTTACAGACTCCTTCGCCCACAGGATTATGACCTTACTTACTTTCTTTTTGAACCTGCGGTTAAACCGTTCATTGATGCGGTGCACATAGGTGCGACGCGCGGGCAGCCTGAATTTGACAGGATAATCGATGCTGTAGGGCGAAAACTGCATGTCACACAATAAACCGCTTCTGGTTGTTGCAAAAGGCGCTGCGAAAGGTGTGATATTTGCCGTCGTCAAAGTATGGGATTTTTTTGAATCTGTGCTTTTTGTTGGCGGGTTAATCGGATGCCTTATGCTGCCAGTTGTATGGCCTATGAAATTTGTTTATGCCGCAGGATGGCTGGTTTTTTTCTTCTGTGTATCAAAGTACATCGGAAAAATAGAAGGCTATAGGAAGAAAAACAGAAACGTTAAATTAAGGAAATAAAAAATGTCTAATCCTGCTTATTTGTGGTTAACGGATGAAAATGGTTCTCCTATTATCGGAAGCTGTAATGTTCACGGGCGTATTGGCTCTATTGAAGTGAAATCACTTTCACATCATCTGACAGTTCCGACGGACAGGAATACAGGAAAATTAACAGGCACGCGTATTCATACGCCGATCCTATTCAAAAAGGAATTTGATCGCACAACCCCCATACTTTACCGTGCGATTAGTCAGGGGATCACACTTAAATCCGCTGAATTAAAAATGTATCACACAGCAGATGCTGGTGTATAAGCGGAGTATTTCAACATTCGCATGGAAAATGTGAAGATCACCGGCATTACTCCGAGCCTTCATCCCGATTCGGGAACAGGAACGCATCTGGAAAATATTGAAATTCGCTATGAGTCAATTCAGTGGAAATATGTTGACGGAAACATAATATTTAAAGACAGCTGGAATGAACGCACCGTTGCATAACTCTAATAAGATAAGCCGTCCTGAAGACGGTTTATCATTACGCTAAACCGCCATGAACCTCATTTTTTGCCATCTGCCTGTCATCACCGCTTAACTTTATCGTAACCTTATTGTCATTTTTCCGTGTCATTTTACCTCCCGACTCTACCCGGCATACTTCAGGCTGCACTTGCAGCACACCAGCAGAATTCAGGAGACAGGCATGTTCATCAACCTCAAAAAAACGGTTATCGGCACCGCGCTGGCGCTGGCTTTCAGCGCCAATGCTTTCGCTGTGACAGAAATTCCTTTCTGGCATTCAATGGATGGCGAGTTAGGCAAAGAAGTGAACTCACTGGCTGACCGTTTTAACCAGACGCACCCTGATGTCAAAATCGTGCCTGTTTACAAAGGCAAATATGACGAAAGCCTGGCCGCCGGTATCGCCGCGTACCGTACCGGTAATGCACCGGCGATTTTGCAGGTGTACGAAGTGGGTACCGCGACCATGATGGCCAGCAAAGCCATCAAGCCGGTTTACGAAGTGTTCAGCGATGCCGGTCTTAAACAGGATGTGTCTCAGTTCGTGCCAACCGTTTCCGGTTACTACTCCGATTCCAAAGGCCGCCTGCTGTCCCAGCCTTTCAACAGCTCCACGCCGGTGCTGTATTACAACAAAGACGCGTTCAAGAAAGCCGGTCTGAACCCGGATCAGCCACCAAAAACCTGGCAGGACATGGCCGCCTACACCGAGAAATTGCGTGAAACGGGCATGAAATGCGGATATGCCAGCGGCTGGCAGGGTTGGATCCAGATTGAAAACTTCAGCGCCTGGCACGGCCTGCCGATCGCCACCAAAAACAACGGTTTCGATGGCACTGATGCGGTTCTGGAATTCAACAAACCTGAACAAATCAAGCATATCCAGATGCTGGAAGACATGAACAAAAAAGGTGATTTCACCTATTTTGGTCGTAAAGATGAATCCACCGCCAAGTTCTACAACGGCGATTGCGCGATGACCACCGCGTCTTCCGGTTCACTGGCTGACATCCGTCAGTATTCCAAATTCAACTACGGCGTAGGCATGATGCCTTACGACGCAGACATCAAAGGCGCACCACAAAACGCCATCATCGGCGGCGCAAGCCTGTGGGTGATGAACGGCAAAGACAAAGACACCTACAAAGGCGTCGCCGAATTCCTGCAATTCCTGACCACGCCGGCCATCGCTGCCGAATGGCATCAGAAAACCGGTTATCTGCCGGTGACCACCGCCGCGTATGAGCTGACCAAAAAAGAAGGCTTCTACGAGAAGAATCCAGGTTCTGACGTCGCTACCCGCCAGATGCTGAACAAGCCACCGTTACCGTTCACCAAAGGCCTGCGTCTGGGCAACATGCCGCAGATCCGTACCATTGTGGATGAAGAACTGGAAAGCGTGTGGAGCGGTAAGAAAACGGCGAAAGAAGCACTGGATACCGCAGTACAGCGCGGGAACTTACTGCTGCGTCGCTTCGAAGCTTCTACTAAGTAAGTCGGCTACTGTGCATTGCCCGTCTGGATTGGGCAGTGCCTGCTCTCGTCATGGACGTTGTGTCCGCGCCGGGAGCTGCGCGCTGTCCGCACCCGGTCTGGCTCCGCTCGCTACGCCTCCTCCGGCGTAGCCTGCCTTTTGTCATCGCATTAACGAGTAAACCATCATGAGTTCACACCGTCCCGGTTTTGGTTGCAGCTGGTTGCCCTACGCACTGGTGCTGCCGCAGCTGTTAATCACCGCGATATTCTTCCTGTGGCCTGCCGGTCAGGCGCTGTGGTATTCGGTGCAGACGCTGGATCCTTTCGGCTTATCCAGTACCTTCGCCGGGCTGACAAACTTCACGCAGCTTTTTCAGGATCCGTACTATCTCGAATCTTTCTACACCACGCTGAAATTCAGCTTTATGGTGGCCTTTATCGGACTGGCCGTTTCGCTGTTTTTCGCGGCGCTGGTCGATCACGTGGTGCGCGGCAGCCGGATTTATCAGACGCTGATGATCCTGCCTTACGCCGTGGCGCCTGCCGTGGCCGCCGTCTTGTGGATGTTTCTGTTCAGCCCCGGTCTGGGCCTGATCACCCATTTTTTAGGCTCGATTGGCTACAACTGGAACCACGCGCAAAACAGCGGTCAGGCGATGTTCCTGGTGGTGCTGGCGTCGGTCTGGAAGCAAATCAGCTACAACTTCCTGTTCTTCCTGGCGGCGTTGCAGTCGATCCCTAAATCGCTGGTGGAAGCGGCGGCGATCGACGGCGCAGGCCCGGTACAACGTTTCTTCAATCTGGTGCTGCCGCTGATTTCGCCGGTGAGTTTCTTCCTGCTGGTGGTCAATCTGGTGTACGCCTTCTTCGATACCTTCCCGGTCATTGATGCCGCGACGGCCGGTGGCCCGGTGCAGGCGACCACCACGCTGATTTATAAAGTCTATCGCGAAGGTTTCTCCGGCCTGGATCTGTCCAGCTCTGCCGCGCAGTCCGTGATTCTGATGCTGCTGGTTTGCGGCCTGACGTTCATTCAGTTCCGCTTTGTCGAGCGTAAGGTGCGTTACCAATGATTGAAAACCGCAGAGGGCTGGATATCTTCAGCCACATCATGCTGCTGCTCGGCGTGCTGGTGATTTTGTTTCCGCTGTATGTCGCCTTTGTGGCAGCGTCGCTGGATAACAAACAGATTTTTGAGGTGCCGATGACGCTGATCCCAGGCAGTCATTTATGGGAAAACATCAGCACCATCTGGACGCAGGGCGTCGGCAATAACAGCCCGGCGTTTGGCCGTTTGCTGATCAACAGTTTTGTGATGGCAATCGTTATCACCGTCGGCAAGATTTCCGTCTCGATGCTGTCGGCGTTCGCCATTGTCTATTTCCGTTTTCCACTGCGTAACCTGTTCTTCTGGCTGATTTTCATGACGCTGATGCTGCCGGTGGAAGTGCGTATTTTCCCGACCGTGCAGGTGATCGCCAATCTGCATATGCTCGACAGCTACACCGGCCTGACGCTGCCGCTGATGGCGTCGGCCACCGCCACTTTCCTGTTCCGTCAGTTCTTTATGACCTTGCCGGATGAGCTGCTGGAAGCTGCGCGCATCGACGGCGCAGGCGCCATGCGCTTTTTCTGGGACATCGTTTTGCCGCTGTCGAAAACCAATCTCGCGGCGCTGTTCGTTATCACCTTCATTTATGGCTGGAACCAGTATCTGTGGCCGATCCTGATCACCAGCGATGCCTCGATGGGCACGGCGGTGGCGGGGATCAAAAGCATGATCTCCTCCGGCGACGGCTCGACCCAATGGAATCAGGTGATGGCGGCCATGATCCTGACCTTATTACCACCGCTGGCGGTGGTGCTCCTGATGCAGCGCTGGTTTGTGCGCGGCCTGGTAGACAGTGAGAAGTAAACCGAAATGGCAAATTTGAAATTACAGGCAGTGACCAAGTCTTACGACGGCAAAAACCAGATCATCCAGAGTATCGATCTGGACGTCGCCGACGGCGAATTTATCGTGATGGTCGGGCCTTCCGGCTGCGGAAAATCGACCCTGCTGCGGATGGTGGCGGGGCTTGAGCGCACGACATCCGGCGATATCTATATCAACGACCAGCGCGTCACCGAGCTGGAACCGAAAGATCGCGGTATCGCGATGGTGTTCCAGAACTACGCGTTGTATCCGCACATGACCGTGTTCGACAACATGGCGTATGGCCTGAAAATTCGCGGCTTCGGCAAAGCGCAGATCCTTGCCCGCGTTGAAGAAGCCGCACGCATCCTCGAGCTCGGCCCGCTGCTTAAACGCAAGCCGCGTGAGCTTTCCGGCGGCCAGCGTCAGCGTGTGGCGATGGGGCGCGCTATCGTGCGCGAACCGGCGGTATTCCTGTTCGACGAACCCCTCTCCAACCTCGACGCCAAACTGCGCGTGCAGATGCGCCTTGAACTGCAACAGCTTCACCGCCGTCTGCGCACCACCAGTTTGTACGTCACCCACGATCAGGTGGAAGCCATGACGCTGGCGGAACGCGTGATCGTGATGAACAAAGGCATTGCGGAACAAATCGGTACGCCGTCGGAAGTGTATCGCCGTCCGGCCAGCCTGTTTGTTGCCAGCTTTATCGGCTCACCGGCCATGAATCTGCTGCCCGGCCAGCTGACCAGCGACGGCACGTCGCTGGTGATGGAAGACGGTTTTGAGTTACCGCTGCCGGTTCCGCGCCCGGAATGGGGTGGCCGGGAGCTGACCGTTGGTGTTCGTCCTGAGCACATTCAGCTGACCGACGATCAGCAAAAAGGGATCCCGATGGTGCTTAACACGCTGGAACTGCTGGGCGCAGATAATCTGGCGCACGGCAAACTGGCGGGCAGCGGCGTTGTGGTGCGTTTATCGCATGAAGTGTTTCCGACGGCAGGCTCGCTGTTGCGCTTGGATTTCCCGGTGAAAGCGTTACACTTTTTCGATACTCAAACCGGATTACGGATGGAATGAACATGAAAGCCTGGCCTTACCCTCGCATTGTGGCGCACCGTGGCGGCGGCGCACTGGCACCGGAAAATACGCTGGCAGCCATCGACGTTGGCGCAAAATACGGCCACACCATGATCGAGTTTGACGCCAAACTGGCGCAGGGCGGGGAAATCTTCCTGCTGCACGACGATACGCTCAACCGCACCAGCAACGGCTGGGGCGTGGCGGGGGAGCTGCCGTGGGAAAAACTGCAACAGCTCGACGCGGGTGACTGGTACGGTGCCGCGTTTAAAGGCGAGAAATTGCCGTTGCTGGCCGAAGTGGCCGAACGCTGTGCGCGCCACAATATGATGGTGAATATCGAGATCAAACCGACCACCGGAACCAATGAGAAAACCGGCACCGGGGTGGCGCTGGCTGCCCGCGAACTGTGGAAAGATCAGGCCGTTGCGCCGCTGCTTTCCTCGTTCGAATTCGACGCGCTGGTCGCGGCCAAAAAAGCCGCACCGGAATTGCCGCGCGGTTTGCTGATTGACGAATGGCACGAAAACTGGAAAGCGCTGACCGATGAGCTGGAATGCGTTTCCCTGCATCTCAACCATAAATTGCTTAACGAAGAGCGGGTCAGGGCAATCAAAGACGCCGGGCTGCATATTTTGGTTTACACCGTGAATAACCCGGAGCGCGCCCGCGAATTATTGCGCTGGGGCGTGGATTGCATCTGCACGGATAAGATTGATGTGATCGGGCCGGATTTTGTCTGATAACAAAAAATAAGGCGCGGTCATCGCGCCTTATTCATTTCACCGCAATAATCCTCAGTGCTTCAGCAGGCGTGGAAGTTGGTTATCCAGTTCCAGCAGGCAGGAATCCATATATTTTTCGGTAGTTTTGGTGACCAGCGCATAGTTATTTGCCTGCCAGTCGGTAAGCGGAGCGGTCACGACAGTCGGCGTACATTCTGCAATAACCCAGGCGGAGAACATATTCGCATCTTCAGGTTTCTTGTAGAACTTAATGGTATAGCGCAGTTCATAATCAGAGTTAGCGCTGGAGAGATCTTTATAAACCAGCAACCACTGTGCAGCCACAATATTCAGATCGTTTTTATACTGATAGCCGTTGCCGTTTTTTTCCAGCCATTTTGCGATGAGAGGCTTGGCTCTTGGCGTGAGGTAGTTTTTCGTGGGTTCTGGCAGGGCTTTGATCTCCGATCCTTTCAGGTTTTCCTTACTGAAGGAATTTACGGCAATTCCTCCGGCCAGCACGGATGTCAGAACATTCAGCCCCACGCCTGCCGCCGTGTAAGAGGGCGTCACTTCACGTAAATAGATATCGGGCGAGCGGTTGTTATTCATATCTGCTGAAGCAAAACCAGAGTACAAGCCAACACTGCTGCCATTAGCGGCAGTGATTTTTTCAGATTGAGTCGTGGCACACGCGGATAATAATAAGCTTGCAGCGACGACGACAATCCCTGTTGAAACTTTCATGCAACAATTTCCCTTTTAGCTTTATAAAAATCTATCAATGCGTCTTCAGGTATTAACCCTGTTTTATTCATTGTGTTGTTTCTGGGGCAGAACGACGTTATTCCTGTCGGCCAGGAAGATTAAAGCATTAATAAAAATATTAGGGAAGGCGTGATTTATTTAATGCGGTAATATTACCGGAGGTAAATAGTCGGGGAAGGCGAACGGCTTTTAAAAAACTAAGAGGCACTGAGTGCCTCCGGTCATATTATGGTGTCTGATTTAACTTCTGGTTTAACGTCTGGTTATTCTGCTGGATCTGCAACCGTTGCTGATTGCTCTGGATTTGCGATTTCAGCTTAAGCTGTTGCTGCTGCTGACTGCTGCGTAAATCCTGCTCCTGCTGGCGTTTCTGCATTTGCTGATTGTTCTGCTGCTGTTGTTGCATACGCTGTTGCGACGGGTTGGTCAGCAGGGGATCGTTAGCGTTGGGCACTTTGTCGGCGGCGCCCGCAGTGTGAACGGCAAGCAGCAATGGCAGTACGGCAATAATTCCATATAAGCGTTTCATCGGTTCATCCTCCATTTCCAGTCATCCGTTAAGTGTATGCCATCACACCCGACAGCGTGTCATTTGAGGGCACGTTTCCCTCAAAGCGTGGCATGCGTCTCGTTTGCTCTATAATTAAACAGACGTCAACCACCTTCACGCTTCGCGGTTTCCTTCATTCCGCTACAATCATCCATCTTTATCATTTTAGGGCTCAACTGCCGTGCCTTTACTCATTATCACCACCATTTTGTGGGCCTTTTCCTTCAGCCTGATTGGCGTCTATCTCGCCGGACAGGTCGACAGCGTATTCGCCGTGCTGGTCCGTTTAGGGCTGGCGGCGCTGGTTTTCCTGCCGTTTTTACGCTGGAAAGGCCATCAGCTCACCACCATCTTGCTGTACATGGCCGTGGGCGCGATGCAGCTTGGCATCATGTATCTCATCAGCTTTGAGGCGTATCTGTACCTTTCGGTGCCGGAATTCCTGCTGTTTACCGTGATGACGCCGCTGTACGTTACGCTGATTTATGACCTGATCAGCGGGCGCAAAATCCGCATCGGCTATGCGCTCAGCGCGCTGCTGGCGGTGGCGGGTGCAGCGATTATCCGTTACGACCACATCAGTGAACATTTCATCATCGGTCTGCTGCTGGTGCAGGCGGCGAACATTTGTTTTGCCATCGGGCAGGTGGGCTATAAACGTCTGATGGAAACCCGTCCGGTGCCGCAGCACACGGCGTTTTCCTGGTTCTATATCGGTGCGCTGATGTGCGCCGTTGTGGCGTGGTTTCTGTGGGGCAATCCGCAAAAGTTGCCGACCACGGACCTGCAATGGGGCATTCTGGTGTGGCTGGGGATTGGCGCATCGGGGCTTGGGTATTTCATGTGGAACTACGGTGCGACGCAGGTTGATGCGGGAACACTTGGGATTATGAACAACTTTCACGTCCCGGCCGGGCTGCTGGTTAATCTGGCGATCTGGCAACAGCAGCCGCACTGGCCGAGCTTTATCGTGGGAGCCGCAGTGATTATGTCCTCACTGTGGGTACACCGGCGTTGGGTCGTGCCGCGTCGCGAACAAACGGCAGATGATCGCACGCGTGCTGCCGCGCCGAACGAATAAAGGCTTCGGTCACCGGCTGACGCTGTTCGCCGTCACGCACGGCAGCGTACAGCCGGCTCCATAAGCCATCGCCCAGGGTTTTGGTCACGACCAGACCCTGGCGCTCAAAACTTTCCACCACCCAGTGGGGCAGCGCCGCAATCCCCATTCTCGCCGACACCATCTGAATCAATAACAACGTATTATCGACATTTTTCAGTGCCGGACTGACGCCCGCCGGTTGCAGGAAATGCCGCCAGATATCCAGACGCTGCCGCTGCACGGGATAAATCATCAGCGTTTCACTGCTGAGGTCTTCCGGCGTGATGACCGGTTTCGCCGCCAGCGGATGATCCGGTGCCAGCACCAGACGCACTTCAAAATCAAACATCGGGGAATAATGCAGACCGCTGCGCGGCAGGATGTCGGAGGTTAAGACGATATCCAGCTCGCCCTGTTGCAGCGCGGGCTGCGGGTCGAATGTCACGCCGGATTTGAAATCCATCATCACCTGCGGCCAGTTCTGATGGAAGTTATCCAGCGCGGGCGTCAGCCACTGAATACAGCTGTGACACTCAATCGCAATGCGTAACGACGCCTGATGCGGTTCATTGCATGCCTGCAACGCCTGCTGGATTTGCGGCAGCACCTGTTCCGCCAGATTCAGCATGATTTCGCCCTGCGGCGTGAACCGTAAAGGCTGACTTTTTCGCACGAACAACCTGAAACCGAGACGTTGCTCAAGGTCACTGAACTGGTGCGACAGGGCCGATTGGGTCTGATGAAGCTGTGAGGCGGCGGCGGCCAGTGACCCGGTGTTGCGCAGTGCTTGCAACGTTCGCAGGTGTTTCAGTTCGATCATGAGAGTCCTTCACTGTGTCATGAATAATTTGCGCTTGTGGAATATACACTACCTGCGGATTATGGATGTGTAAACATCTGGATGGCTAAACAGGAATTAAAAAGATGACGATACTGAATCACACTCTGGGTTTTCCACGCGTTGGTCTGCGTCGTGAACTTAAAAAAGCACAAGAAAGCTACTGGGCAGGCAATTCCACTCAGGAAGAACTGCTGGCCACCGGCCGCGAACTGCGTGCCCGTCACTGGAAACAACAAACTGAAGCTGGCGTGGATGTGGTGCCGGTGGGCGATTTCGCCTGGTACGATCACGTTCTGACCACCAGCCTGCTGCTGGGTAACGTGCCGGCACGTCACCAGAACGCCGACGGCTCTGTTGACCTCGATACTTTATTCCGTCTTGGCCGTGGCCGCGCACCGACCGGTAAACCGGCTGCCGCTGCGGAAATGACCAAATGGTTTAACACCAACTATCACTACATGGTGCCGGAGTTTGTGAAAGGGCAGAAATTCAAACTGACCTGGACGCAACTGCTGGAAGAAGTGGACGAAGCGCTGGCGCTCGGCCACAAAGTGAAACCTGTTCTGCTGGGGCCGCTGACTTATCTGTGGCTCGGCAAAGTGAAGGGCGAACAGTTCGACCGCCTTTCCCTGCTCAACGACATTCTGCCGGTGTACCAGAAGGTGCTGGCGGAGCTGGCAAAACGCGACATCGAATGGGTGCAGATCGACGAACCGGCGCTGGTGCTTGAACTGCCGCAGGAATGGCTGGATGCCTGCAAACCGGCCTACACCGCGCTGGAACAGAGCAAAATCAAACTGCTGCTGACCACTTATTTCGACAGCGTCGGGCATAACCTCGACACCATCCGCCAGCTGCCGGTGCAGGGTCTGCACATTGACGCCGTTGCCGGTCGCGATGACCTGCAAACTGTGTTCAACGCGCTGCCTGAAGACTGGCTGATTTCTCTGGGGGTGATCAATGGCCGTAACGTCTGGCGTGCGGATCTGAGCACCTGGTTTGACCGTCTGAAACCGCTGGTGGCAGGCCGAAATGTCTGGATCGGCAGCTCCTGTTCACTGCTGCACAGCCCGATCGATTTAAGTGTCGAAAGCCGTCTGGATGAGGAAGTGAAAAGCTGGTTCGCGTTTGCCCTGCAAAAATGTGCCGAGCTGGCGTTGCTGACCTCCGCGCTGAACAATCCCACCGGGGAAGCGCAGCAGAAACTGGCACAATACAGCGCGCCCATCCGCGCCCGCCGTGAGTCCGCCCGAGTGAACAATGCGGCAGTCACTCAGCGCGTGGCCGCGATCACCGGCGCCGATATTGAGCGACAGAACGTTTATACCCAACGTGCCAAAGCCCAGCGTGCCCGTTTCAATTTGCCTGCATGGCCGACCACCACCATCGGTTCTTTCCCGCAAACCACCGAAATCCGCGGCCTGCGTCTGGACTTCAAACAAGGCCGTCTGGATAACACCAAATACCGCACCGGTATCAGCGAGCACATTAAGCAGGCCATCAAAGAGCAGGAACGTCTGGATATCGACGTGCTGGTTCACGGTGAAGCTGAACGTAATGACATGGTTGAATACTTCGGTGAGCATCTGGACGGTTTTGTGTTCACGCAAAACGGCTGGGTACAGAGCTACGGTTCCCGCTGCGTGAAACCGCCGGTGATTATCGGCGACGTCAGCCGTCCCGACGCGATCACCGTTGAGTGGGCGAAATACGCCCAGTCCCTGACCGAAAAACCGGTCAAAGGCATGCTAACCGGCCCGCTCACCATTCTCTGCTGGTCCTTCCCGCGTGAAGATATCAGCCGTGAAACCATCGCCAAACAAATCGCGCTGGCGCTACGTGACGAAGTGGAAGATTTGCAAAAAGCCGGTATCGGCATCATTCAGATTGATGAACCGGCGCTGCGCGAAGGCCTGCCATTGCGTCAGTCCGAGTGGAAGGCGTACCTGCGCTGGGCGGTGGATGCGTTCAAACTCAATGCCGCGGTTGCCCGTGATGACACCCAGATCCACACCCACATGTGTTACTGCGAATTCAACGACATCATGGATTCCATCGCCGCGCTGGATGCTGACGTAATCACCATCGAAACTTCGCGTTCTGATATGGATTTGCTGGAGTCATTCAAAGACTTCGAATACCCGAACGAAATCGGACCGGGCGTCTATGACATTCACTCGCCGAATGTCCCAAGCGTGGAATGGATTGAAGATCTGCTGCGAAAAGCTGCGGACCGCATTCCGGCAGAGCGTCTGTGGGTCAACCCGGATTGCGGGCTAAAAACCCGGGGCTGGCCTGAAACCCGCGAATCGCTGGAAAACATGGTCAAAGCCGCCAAACGTCTGCGCGCTGAGAAAGCCTGAAATCAAGAGTTGTTGTGTTGTTGCTGAAACAGTTGGGGCACTCCGGTGCCCCTTTTTTTTGGCGCTCATTCGTACTTTGTTACGACTCTCTCAGGCGGCGTCATACGGTGGCTGCGGGCTGATTAGCGGCCATTTTGGCGGCTCGTTTCCGCACGAGGTGGCGTTGTCCGCTAGGCTTAATGGACGTTTCATTCATTTCAAACATTTAAAACAGGGAGAGAACATGAACCGATTTACAGACAAAGTGGTTGTCGTGACCGGCGCGGGTTCAGGTATGGGGGCGGCAACGGCCCGGCGTTTTGCTGATGAAGGCGCGATAGTCGTGCTGGTTGGCCGAACCAAAGAGAAACTGGAGAAAGTCGCGAGCACGCTGAGCAGCACGCAATATTATATTCACCTGGCAGATGTTTCTTCGGCGCAGGACGTCGAGCGAATGGCGGCGGTCATCGGGGATAAATTTGGCCGGGTGGATGTGCTGGTGAATGGCGCAGGCGTGGTCGTCCAGGGGAAAGTGACCGAGGCAAGTCTCGAGGACTGGCAAAAAATTCTGGCCATCGACCTGAGCGGTGTTTTCTACTGCACGCGTTTCTTCATGCCCGCGTTGATAAAAAGCAAAGGCAACATCGTGAACATCTCATCCGTGTCTGGCATGGGCGGCGACTGGGGCATGAGTTTCTACAACGCGGCCAAAGGCGGCGTGACCAACTTCACCCGCTCGGTTGCTATGGATCACGGCAAAGACGGCGTGCGTGTCAACGCGGTTTGCCCGTCGCTGACCTTTACCGAGATGGCGGCAGGGATAAAAGACAATCAGCCTCTGCTGGATAAGTTCGCAGAACGCATCCCGCTTGGCCGTGGCGCTGAGCCGGAAGAAATCGCTGACGTGATCGCGTTTCTCGCCAGCCACGATGCCCGGTTTGTGACCGGCGTAAATCTGCCGGTGGATGGCGGCCTCAGTGCCTCTAACGGCCAGCCTCCGCAGGCATAACCGGCTGTGTCCGGTTCACCGGCGTGCTTCGACAGCCGCCGGTGAACCCTTTTCCCGTCAATGTTTTCCCGTCAATGTTCGCAAATCTGTGACTTCTTTTTCTTCCTTCCGCGCAGGTTGGTTATCATGGTGTGATTCTGCAAACAGGTAGCACGACCATGACTCATCCTCTTTTTTCTGTTTTATCTCCGGTACTTGAAGCCACCAACGGCATCCGCCAGGTTTATTATGCGGGCAACCAGCATCCGGTTCCTGCGCTGGCCTATCAGGTCGATTTTCCGCGTCTCGAGCTGATTCTGGACGGTGAACAGGTAATGGAATGGGAGGACGAACAGGGGACGACTCAGGTGACGATCTTGCAGACCGGCGATGTGTTATATGTTCCGGCGAAAGGCTGGAACAGCCCCCGGTGGCAGATGCCGGTGCGCACGCTGAGTATTTTATTTGGCAAACAGCAACTGGGTTTTAGCCTGCTCCACTGGAACGGCGCAGGTTTTGATTCCAGCGAAAAGGGCAATATCGGCAGACGCGGCCCGCGCGTCGGGGCATTTATGTTGCAGGCGCTGAACGAGCTGGCGTGGCACAGAAGCGATCAGCAAACCGCGAAATTTTTGGTGAAAGGGCTGCTGAGCCATGCGTTAGATCTGTTCAGCTCTTCGGTACAAACGGCATCGCGCAGCCAGGCTCTGTTCAGTGCCATCCGCCAGCATATCGAAGTCTATTTTCGCGAGCCGCTGACCCGCGATTCTATCGCGAAATCTTTCTACATCTCGCCGAATTATTTATCGCATTTATTCCAAAAAAGCGGCGGCATCGGGCTGAATGAATATCTGAATTATGTCCGGCTGGAACAGGCGAAAAATCTGCTGAAAGGCTACGACATGAAGGTGAAAGAAGTGGCGCATGCCTGCGGATTTACCGACAGTAACTACTTTTGCCGTCAGTTTAAGAAAAGCACCGAACGTTCCCCGTCGGAATACCGTCGGCAATATCGCAGCCAGTTTGAGCAGGAACAGGCGTGATGTGTTTTGCAGTTTGCGGGCACCCTGGCGAAGGCAAGGTTACGGCAGGATGATGTGTGTACCCTGTGGCGAGGTGGCTATTTTCTTTACGGCAGTCATCACTTTTTCGGGTGTGCGTAAAAAGGTATGCATGCCTGTCTGAACGCAGCGGCTGTGGGCAAAACGCTCGCGGTTTTCCAGTTGGATCTCGGTGATTAACAGAACAATATCGGCCTGAGCGATATCATTTTCTGACAGCATGTTTTCAATGCCCAGTGCGCCCTGCGTTTCCACTTTCACCTGCCATTTTTCCTGTGCGCTGAGCTTTTCAAGACGCTCTGCCGCCATATAAGTGTGCGCCACACCGCTGATACAAGCGGTTACTGCAACCAGTTTGAGCGACATCGTATTTCCTCTGATCAAAAGTTTTACCCACCGAGCGTCACGTTATAACCGTATTTTTCGGCCATCGCATAAAACGGCGCAATAGTTGCGGCATCCGGCACCTTTGTTTGATGCATTGAATAGGTTTTATCCAGTAACGGATATTTCGCTTCACCGTATTTGTGGAAGGGTAAAAGGTGGATTTCAGTTAATTTGAAAGGCTTCAGGAAATCCAATATTTGTCGCATATTTTCAGGCGTTAACGTGAAGCCTGGGATCAGCGGTATCCGTGGAAGCAGCTTCACGCCGCGTTGTGTCAGCGCGGTGAAATTCTGCAACACTCTTGGCTGGTTCATATTGAGCACCGATCTTGCCAGCGCGGGATCCATCATTTTGAAATCATACAACACCTGATCGCAGTGATCGGTAAGCGCAAGCAGATGATCCAGCGGCGCATCGCCCGCCGTTTCGATCGCCGTCGAAATGCCCAAAGCCTGCAACTGCCGGAGTAACTGACCGGCAAAAGCATATTGCATCAACACCTCGCCACCTGACAGCGTGACACCGCCGCCCGACGAACGGAAAAAAATCTCATCTTTGAGCAGACGCGTCATTAACGCCGGCAGCGTAATGTCTTCGCCGACATATTCCATTGCGCCACTCGGGCATTCGTTCGGATCCTGCAAACAGGTGCGGCAGTTCAGGCATTTCGCCTGCCGTTTGATGACCTGAATACGTGGCGACATCGATTCAGGGTTGGCGCACCACGGACAGCGGTGCGGGCAGCCTTTGAAGAAAACCAGGGTACGAATACCCTGGCCGTCATTGAGCGAAAAGCGCTGAATATTGAAAATGCGCCCGCGCCTTTCCGGCTCATTCAACACAGGGATCTGCATATCATAACTGGTGCGCGGTACGGCCGATAATGTCATCCTGAATCTCCCTCGACAGTTCGACAAAGAACGCGCTGTAACCCGCCACCCTGACGACCAGCCCGGCAAAATCCTGCGGACGCTTTTGCGCTTCACGCAGTTGTTCAGCGTTCACCACGTTGAACTGTATATGCTGTAGTTTCAGTCGGGTAAAGGCGCCGAGGAAATCCGCCAGTTTGTTCAGCCCCTGCTGACCTTCCAGCGTGGATGGCGTGAATTTCACATTCAGCAACGTCCCGTTAGACAGCAGAGTATTGTCGAGTTTACTGACCGATTTCAGGACGGCGGTCGGCCCTTGGTGATCTTGTCCCAGCATCGGGGAAAGGCCGCCGTCGGCAAGCTGCTCACCGGCGAACCGTCCATCGGGCGTTGCACCGACCACGGCGCCCAGCGGCACATGTGCCGACACCGTGTAAGAACCCGGAGTGAACTGGCCGCCACGCGGGTTGCGGTATTGCTCGACCTCTTTGCAGTAATAACGCAGTAAGTCGGCACTGATTAAATCCACTTCATCAACGTCGTTGCCATATTTCTCGAAGCGGTTGATGAGCCGGGCGCGGATGGCGCGGCCCTCTTCACTGGCAAAGTTCTCTTTCAGCGAAGCGAGTAGCTCATCAAACGTCAGACGTTGCTGGTCAAACACCATGCCTTTGAGCGCGTGCAGGGAATCGCTGAGATTCGCGATACCAATGCCCTGGACCCCCGAGAAGTTGTAGCGCGCGCCGCCCTCAGTAATGTCTTTGCCGCTGTTCAGACAGCCTTCGATAAACGAAGACAGCAGGGGAACCGGTGCCCAGTCACGGTGGCCGATGTCACAGATATTGCTGCCCTGCGCCATCAGCCTGACGTAATGGCTGATTTTCTGGCGGATCTGCTCCACCAGTTCAGGATAAGTCATTGCCGCGTTGCCTTCATTTTCGTGCAGCGTCAGTTCCATGACTTTCAGCAGGTTAAACATCGCAATGTCATGCAGGCCGTATGTTTTTCCCGGAATCGATAATTCCACACAGCCCACCACGGCGTAATCCCGCGCGTCTTCAAGCGAAACACCGCGGTTAAGGAAGGCAGGCACCACGACTTCATCATTAAAAATTTGCGGAATACCGGTCCCCATTCGGATGGTTTCGGCGGTTTTTAGCAGGAACGGGCGGTCAATCAGTTCATTGACCCGCACCCCGAGATTCGGCTGCGGCAGGCAAACATTCTGGTAGGCATCCAGACAGAGGAACGACAGCACATTGACGGCGCTGCGGCCGGTTTCTGTCAGGCCACCCAGTAAAATGGTGTAACCGGTCGGGAAACCGGCGAAGTAACGGGCGCTGGAGGCGGAGCGTAACAGCACGATGTCATTGCATTTCACCCACAGACTTTCCAGCAACTCTTTAAGAAACGCCGGGGATTCGCCGTGTGAAAGGGAATGCTGGTAGAACGGCAGCATGTACTGATCGAAGCGGCCAAGTGACAATGAGCTGGCGTTGGATTCGTACTGCAAAATGATATTCATGTACCAGAACAGCTGGCAGGCCTGATAGAAATCCTGCGGCTTATTGCCGGAAATATGGCGCGAGACGTGAGCGATACGCACCAGTTCCTGTTTTCTTGTGTCGTCCTGACAGCTTTCCGCCATTTTTTCAGCCAGTGCGGCGTAGCGCAAAATATGCCGTTGTGCGGCCTTAAGCAGAATCAGTGCCGCCTGATAAAAGGCGTTATCCGGCGCCTGATCATTGAGCTGCACAAGTTCAGCCACTAAATTGTCCAGACCCGAATTAAGCAGGCGCGGGTAATCGATAATGATGTGCCCCTGGCCTTTATCGGTCTGATTAATACTGAAAATCTGGGTCCGGGTGGCCGCCGTGACCTCTTCCGGCATCTGGCTGTTGATGAAGTCTTTCATTGAGCGCGATTCCCAGTAAGGGAAAAGCTGCCCGCGATAGATCTGTTTATCTTCCCCGGAAATCGTGAAACGGTCCTGCGGACGGGTGGAAAACGCGTCCAGCTCTTTGAGCAGCCAGTAAGGGTCCATTTCAGGAGAGATGATCCCCGCACGCGGTTTGACCGTTCGGTTACCGGCAATCAGCTCGTCTTCACGCAGGGCAATCTCAACGTTATCCATAATGTATGCCGTGGCTTTAGCACGGCGCACAAGAGTCAGTTCGCCCTCCGTGCTGCGGTGACTTTCGGTATACAGCAGGGCACGTTCCAGCGAGATTTCACGCGGGCTGGCGAACAGTGCGGCTTTCAGTCGTTCGGTGCGGGACGTCATCATATTCTCCTTGTGATCAATCCGTGACGGCAGCTTTAGTCAGGTGTGCTGCGATTTTTTCCATGATGGCGTCAGCGCGTTTTACTGCGTCACTGATGCCTACGCGAACGGTGACTTTGCCTTTAAAACGCTCTTCAAATTTGATGCCAATATCTTTGGTCAGGATCACGATGTCGGCGGCAGCGACGTCTTCGGCGGTCAGTTCGTTCTCCAGACCGATTGATCCCTGAGTTTCCACTTTGCATTCCCAGCCTTTGGCTTTCGCTGCGCGTTCGATGGCCTCTGCTGCCATGTAGGTATGGGCAACGCCGGAAGGGCACGCAGTAACAGCAATAATTTTGGTCATAGTTAATTCCCTGATGTCAGTTAATTTCGAAGTCTAAGTCCAGGTCAGATTCCTGATGTGTCTTGTTGGATTGCTTTTTGGCCGCCAGATATTTCAGCAGATTGAGACAAAGGGCGGTGACGACCATGCCGACCAGCAGCGCGCCGATGTAAGCAAATTTGCCCTGAACGACAGGCAGTACGATCAGCCCGCCCCATCCCGCGTAGCACTCTGCGCCGAGCAGGGCGGCAGTCACCGCGGCACAGGCAGAACCGAACATGATGGAAGGAATAACGCGCAGCGGGTCGGCAGCGGCGAAAGGAATCGCGCCTTCAGTGATGCCGACGCAACCCATCAGCATGGCCGCTTTGCCGGCTTCACGCTCCTCGGTGGAGTAATATTTACGGCCAATCAGCGTCGCGAAACCTACACCGAGGGGAGGTGTGGCGATGGCAACCGCCGCAATGGCGACCACCGTATACACACCCTGCGCCACGCAAATCAGCATAAAGGCGTAGGCAACTTTGTTGACCGGCCCGCCCATATCGAAAGCCAGCATCAGGCCCATAATGATGGCGAGTACCACAATGCTGCCCTGCTGCATGCCTTGCAGCCATTGGGTGAGCGAGGTGGTCAGCAGCCCGACAGGTTCGCCCAGCCCCCACATCATGATCCCCGCCGTCAGCAACGTACCGACGATCGGGATCACGAAGATCGGCATCACTGAGCGCAGGATCTTAGGAACCGGGATCTTCTTGAGATAGAAAACAATGATGCCGCCCAGCAGGCCCGCAATGATTGCGCCGAAAAAACCGGCACCAAATGAGGCGCCAACCCAGGCACCGATGGCGGCAGGAGCCAGTGCAGAGCGATCGGCAATGGAATACCCGATGTAGGCAGCCAGAAAGGGCACCATCAGGGTTAAACCGGCGACGCCGATATCAAACAGCTTTTTGAGATTGGGATCGGTCAGGGGGTCCGGAACGGCGCCTTTACCGTACAGCATGACGGAGATGGCCAGTAAAATGCCCCCCGCGACAACAAAGGGGATCATGTGGGAGACGCCAGTCATCAGGTGCTGACGGATATTTTTTAGAATATTGAGCAAGTCTTTCATGATTGGCTCCGGGAACGGCTGGTGTCGGGCTTAACGATCGCAAATATCAGGGCTGAATAACGAAAAAAGCCCAGATACTGAAAGGGTATCGACGACAACAATAGGCTGACGGCCGTGGCGCTAATAGTGGACAAAATTGTGTTTTACTGGACTTTTGTAATGTTCGATTGAAAATGCGAGCAGGTTCAAATAACCCAAATAAACCGCAGAATCCTCAACCCCTGTACACTGTGAGCTGCCTCGCAAAAAATCTCATACATTACATTTATCCAGTGTTTGCCATTTTTGTCTGGTAGCCAGCGGGCGCTTGCGGCTCTTATTCTGCAACAGCCGGTAAATTTCACCGGAATCTGGGATGAGGATTCAGAAATGACCAAGAAGTTGAGCTTCACCTGTGTACTGGTAAATGGGGTTCACGCCCGTCCGGCGAGCCATATAGAAACGTTGTGCAATGGATTTACCGCAGCGTTTCAGTGGCATAACACCCGTACCGGCCGCACCGCTGACTGTAAAAGCGTGCTGTCGTTGATCGGCGCAGATATTTTGCTTGGTGATGAATGCCACATCACGGTCGAGGGAGCGGATGAAGACGCCGCCCTGGCCGCTCTCACGCATTTTATTGAACACACATTTCCACTGTGCGATGAAGCCCTTCCTGAACACCCGGAAAATGCAGAGCTCGAACCGCTTCCTGAATCCTTAGCGCATCTCTCGCCGGTGGTTTACCGCGCCCGTTCGGTCAGTGAAGGCTGTGCATCGGGCAGGCTGATTACCCTCTCAAACGTGAATCTGACGGCGCTTACCGATTTGCCTGAGTCACAGGGCAAGGATAAAGAACAAAGTCTGCTTTCCGCCGGGCTGGCGCAGCTTGAAAAATCCATTGAATTACAGCTGATGGAAGGCAGCGGCACCCTCACAGCCGTGCTGGAGGCTCATCGCTCTCTGCTGCGTGATAACAGCCTGCGCGATGCGCTGCTGGGCCACGTCATGGAAGGGAAGAGCTGCGCGCAAAGTATTGTGGATACCGCCGCACATTTCAGTGCGCAACTGGCACAATCTTCCAGCGCCTACTTACGTGAGCGCGAACTGGATATTCGTGATGTCAGTTTCCAGTTGCTGCAACACATTTACGGAGAAGCGCGTTTCGCTCCCCAGCAAACACTCAGCGAAGCCAGCATTTGTCTCGCAGACGAACTGACGCCAAGTCAGTTTCTCGAACTGGATAAAAAACATCTCAAAGGCCTGCTGCTCGGCAGCGGCGGCAGCACGTCTCACACCGTCATTCTGGCGCGGTCGTTCAATATCCCTGCGCTGGTGGGCGTCGATCCGGAGCCTTTGCAGGCGTATCTGGGACAGGAAGTGCAGATCGACGGCGATCTGGGGTTGATCGCCTGTGCGCTGACGGAACCGGTGCAGCGCTACTATCGTCAGGAGCAAGCGGTGCATCAGGCACTGCGCCAGCAGCAGAGTGAGTATCTTGATAAGCCGGGTTACACCGCTGACGGCGTTCGTCTGGAAGTGGCGGCAAATATTGCGCACTCGGTTGAAGCCAGCGCGGCCTTTGGCAACGGTGCCGAAGCCGTCGGGCTGTTCCGTACAGAAATGCTGTATATGGATCGCGCCAGTGCGCCCTCTGAAGATGAGTTGTACAACATATACTGTCAGGCGACGGAAGCGGCTAACGGCAAAACCATTATCGTGCGTACGATGGATATCGGCGGTGATAAGCCGGTTAATTACCTGAACATTCCCGCTGAAAACAACCCCTTCCTTGGCTATCGCGCCGTGCGTATCTATCAGGAATTTTTACCGCTGTTTCACACGCAACTGCGCTCGATCCTGCGTGCTTCGGCGCACGGGTCGCTGAAAATCATGATCCCGATGATCTCATCAATGGAAGAGATTTTGTGGATCAAAGATCGTCTGGCGGAAGCCAAACAGTCGCTGCGCAGCGAGCAAATCCCGTTTGATGAAAAAATTCAGCTGGGGATCATGCTGGAAGTCCCTTCGGTGATGTTCATCATCGATCAATGCTGCGAAGAGATTGATTTCTTTAGTATCGGCAGTAACGACCTGACGCAATATCTGCTGGCGGTTGACCGCGATAATGCCAAAGTGACCCGCCATTACAACAGTCTGAATCCGGCGTTTCTGCGTGGCCTCGATCATGTGGTGCGTGAAGTCCATCGCCACGGTAAATGGATTGGCCTGTGCGGTGAACTGGGCGCAAAAGGCTCTGTGCTGCCGTTACTGGTCGGCCTGGGGCTGGATGAAATCAGTATGAACGCGCCGTCAGTTCCGGTGACCAAAGCGCGACTGGCGAAACTCGACAGCCGCGAATGCCGCCTGCTGCTTAACCGCGCCATGCAGTGCCGCACCTCGCTGGAGGTTGAACACCTGCTGGCGCAGTTTCGCATGACGGCGAACGACGCGCCGCTCATCACGACAGAATGTGTGGCGCTGAACAGCGACTGGCGCAGCAAGGAAGAAGTGATCAAAGGCATGGTTGATAACCTGATGCTGGCAGGGCGATGCCGCTACCCGCGCAAGCTTGCCGCAGACGTCTGGGCCCGTGAAGCGGTATTTTCGACAGGACTCGGTTTTGGTTTTGCTATCCCGCACACCAAATCTGAGCACATTGAACAGTCGACCATCAGCGTGGCAAAACTCAAGGCACCGGTGCAGTGGGGCGATGAAGAAGCGCAGTTTGTGATCATGCTGACGCTGAATAAACACGCTGCCGGTGACCAGCACATGCGTATTTTCTCTAAACTGGCGCGCCGGATTATGCATGACAGTTTCCGGGATGCGTTGATGCATTCGACCACGGCAGCGCACATTGAAGCGTTGCTGAAACAAGAGCTTGAACTCTGACAGGAGATGGCATGGAACTCTATCTGGACACCGCGGATATAAGCGCAGTCAAACGTTTATCCCGTATTTTACCGCTGCAGGGCGTCACCACTAACCCGAGCATAATCGCTAAAGCGCGCACCTCCTTGTGGGAGGTCTTACCGGCGCTGCGTGACGCGCTCGGTGGCGAAGGAAAACTGTTCGCTCAGGTACTGGCGAATCAGGCCGACCGAATGGTGGAAGAGGCGGAGTTACTGCATTCGCGCGTGCCGGGGCTGATTGTGAAGGTGCCGGTCACTGCCGAAGGGCTGGCGGCGATAAAAATTCTGCGCACCCGTAAAATCCCGACGCTGGGAACGGCCGTGTACGGCGCAGGGCAGGGGCTGCTTTCCGCCCTCGCCGGTGCAGAATATGTCGCCCCCTATGTCAACCGGCTGGACGCTCAGGGCGGTGATGGCATTGCGATGGTGACGGAGTTGCAGCAATTACTGACGCTTCATGCGCCGCAGGCCAAAGTGCTGGCGGCCAGCTTCAAAACGCCGCGTCAGGCGCTGGCGTGTCTGCTGGCGGGCTGCCAGTCGATCACCCTTCCGGTGGATGTGGCGGAGCAGTTTATCGGCGCACCGGCGGTTCAGGCGGCCGTCGTGGCGTTTGAAGAAGACTGGCAGGGCGCGTTCGGTGTGAAAACGCTAAGCTGAGTTGCTCAGCATCTGAGACAGCATTTCGCGTAAAAAAGCCCGACAGGTCAACCTGCCGGGCTTTTTATCATTTTTAACGGCTGTGAATTCTACTTCACACCGGTCTTATTTCACGCCGTACTGTGCAAAGAAATCCAGCATCCGCTTCCAGCCATCGGCGGCGGCTTCAGCGTTGTAGCTCGGGCGGTAATCGGCGTTAAACGCGTGTCCGGCCTCCGGATAGACAACGATTTCCGCATTGGCATTGGCTGCGCGGATGGCCTGACGCATGGTTTCAATCGTCTCCAGAGGAATGCTGGAGTCTTCCCCGCCATATAACCCCAGAACCGGTGCATCCAGCGCCGCAGCGCGATCTACCGGCTGCATCGGGCTGGTCAGCGTTTTGTCACCGACCAGTTTGCCGTACCACGCCACACCCGCTTTCAGCTGCGGATTATGCGCCGCGTACAACCAGGTTATACGGCCGCCCCAGCAGAAACCGGTAATGCCTAATTTTGTGATATCTCCGCCGTGCTGAGAGGCCCAGTGTGCCGCGTGGTCGAGATCGGAAAGTACTTGCTGATCCGGCACTTTGCTCACCAGTTTGGCAAACAACTCACTGATTTCAGTGTAATCACGCGGATCGCCCTGACGGAAATAGAGCTCCGGCGCGATAGCCAGATAGCCCTGTTTCGCCAGCCGGCGGCAGACATCCTGAATATGCTCGTGCACACCAAAAATCTCCTGCACCACCAGAACGATAGGCAGCTTACCGCTGAAATGTTCCGGACGGGCGAGATAGGCGGGCAGGTCTTCTCCCTGCGAGGGAATGGTGGTCTGGCCGGCGTGCAGGCCATCGGTATCAGTGTGAACGGTAGTTTCAGCCACCGGCGTTACGGCCGGTGCAAAGCTGGTCGGAGCCTGTTTCAGGGGGAGGATTTCGTCGTTTTTCATTGGAGTCTCCATACAGAAAATTTGCGCGATGGATTAAAACTATAGCCGGAAAGCCGCAACAGCAAGGCAGATGAGATGTTCTATAGTTAAAAGTTAGTGAGGAAAAATGTCACGGAAGACCTAAAGAACGCCTTAAACGTCTAGCTGGAGTCTTGTTCAATGTCGAAATTACCTTCAAAAGTGTCCAAAAAGAGTGAGTCAAAACCGGTAAGCCGCGCCCCCGCCACGGGCATTAAATCCACACAACCCGGCCTGGGTGATCTGGCACCTGCCGACAGTGCTTATCAGCCATCGCCACAACCGACGCCGCCGGGCAAAGAGCCCACGGCCTCCGGTAGCGCGAAAAGCCCGCAAAATACCAATGCCAAACTCGATGCGCTGGAGCGGCATCGTAAAAATGGTGAGAAGCAGCCGCTGACCACCAATCAGGGGACGAAAATCTCTGATGATCAAAACTCGCTGAAAGCCGGAAGCCGTGGTCCGACGCTGCTGGAAGATTTTATTCTTCGCGAGAAAATTACGCATTTTGACCACGAGCGCATTCCCGAACGTATCGTTCATGCCCGTGGCGCTGCGGCACATGGCTATTTTCAGCCGTACCGCAGTATGAAATCTGTCACCAAAGCCAGTTTCCTGTCTGATCCGAAAAAACAAACCCCCGTGTTTGTGCGTTTTTCTACCGTGCAGGGATCACGCGGCTCTGCGGATTCTGTCCGCGATATTCGCGGCTGGGCCACCAAGTTTTATACCGATGAAGGCATTTACGATCTGGTCGGCAATAACACGCCGGTATTCTTCATTCAGGATGCCCACAAGTTCCCGGACTTTGTGCATGCGGTGAAACCTGAACCTCACAACGAAATCCCGCAGGGGGCCAGCGCGCACGATTCCTTCTGGGATTACGTCTCGCTGCAACCTGAAACGCTGCATAACGTATTCTGGGCAATGTCCGATCGGGGGATCCCGCGCAGCTATCGCACGATGGAAGGCTTCGGGATCCACACTTTCCGTTTTGTGAATGCGAAGGGAAAATCCACGTTTGTCCGTTTCCACTGGAAGCCACTGGCAGGTAAAGCGTCGTTGCTGTGGGATGAAGCGCAGAAACTGGCCGGTAAAGATGCGGATTTCCATCGCCGTGATTTATGGGAAGCCATTGAAGCCGGTGATTATCCTGAGTATGAGTTGGGTGTTCAGCTGATCCCGGAAGAAGACGAATTCAAATATGATTTTGATTTGCTCGACCCGACCAAACTGATCCCGGAAAAACTGGTGCCGGTGCAGCTTATTGGCAAGATGGTGCTAAACCGTAACCCGGACAACTACTTTGCCGAAACCGAGCAGGTCGCCTTCCACCCCGGCCACGTCGTACCGGGCATTGATTTCACTAATGATCCGTTGTTGCAGGGGCGGCTTTTCTCGTATACCGATACGCAAATCAGCCGTCTTGGCGGGCCAAATTTCCACGAAATTCCGATTAACCGGCCAACCTGCCCGTACCACAATTTCCAGCGTGACGGCATGCACCGCCAGGATGTTGATACCAATCCGGCGAACTATGAGCCGAATTCCATTAACAATAACTGGCCGAGAGAAACCCCTCCGGCAGCATCGGGCGGCGGGTTTGAAAGCTATCCTGAACGCATTGATGCGGAAAAAGTCCGCCAGCGCAGTGAATCGTTTGCCGAGTTTTATGCGCAGCCGCGCCTGTTCTGGCTAAGTCAGACGCCGGTGGAGCAGGAGCATATCGCAGGCGCTTTCTCGTTTGAGTTATCCAAAGTTGTGCGGCCTTACATCCGCGAACGTGTTGTTGATTTACTGGCCCGCGTCGATCAGTCTCTGGCCCAACAAGTGGCGAAAAATGTCGGCATTACGCTTTCGCCGGACACGCTGAAAATCAAACCGCCAAAACCGGTAAATGGTCTGGAAAGCGATCCTTCTCTCAGCCTGTATGCCAGTGGCAAAGGCGTGATTAAAGGGCGGCAGGTCGCGCTGTTATTAGGTGACGGTGTCAATGCAGCGGATGTGCTGGAAACCTTGCAGGCGCTTCAGGCCGTTGGCGTTCACCCTAAACTGCTGGCCAGCCATTTAGGCACGGTCACGGCCGATGATGGTTCGACATTGCCGATTGATGCCACGTTTGCCGGTTCGCCGTCGATCACGGTTGACGCAGTGATTGTGCCGCACGGGCATATCGACGCATTGCTGATGAGTGGGGATGCGCGGCATTACGTCCTTGAAGCCTATAAACATCTGAAAGTTATTGGCCTGAGCGGTGATGCGCGACGCTTCAAATCATTGCTGGGGCTTAAAGATGATGTGGCGGAAGAGGGGATCATAGAAGGCGAAAAAGCGGAAGGTGCCTTGCTGAAAGCCTTTGTGAAAAACTTAGCGAAACACCGGATCTGGTCACGCAGCGCTGCGGCAGATGCTGTTCCTGCCTGACAGGTTAACCCGCACCCGGCAGGCAGAGCCTTGTTATAAGGCAATGCCTGCTTTTTTATGCCTGCCACGAAATCAGACCGTTTAAAAATTCGTCTTTTGCGCTGTAATTTGTGACTAACATCACAAATTAAATGTATGCGTTATTCTTGTTGTTACATCATAGTGACGGCCATCACGAAATAACGTCACAATGTTCAGTACAGTTGCCGGGTGTTCCTCCTGCCAATTTATGACCTTACACACAGAGGAGTTTGTTATGTCTCAGCCTGAAGTTTTCCATCTTGGCCTGGCCAAAAAAGATTTAAACGGCGCGACGCTGGCGATTGTACCCGGCGACCCTGAGCGCGTTGAGAAGATTGCCAAACTGATGGAGAACCCGGTTCGCCTGGCTTCCCACCGCGAATTTACCTCATGGCGCGCTGAGCTTGACGGCAAATCTGTGATTGTCTGCTCAACCGGTATCGGGGGTCCTTCCACCTCTATCGCGGTTGAGGAGCTGGCTCAGCTCGGCATCCGTACCTTCCTGCGCGTCGGTACTACCGGTGCCATCCAGCCACACATCAGTGTGGGCGACGTGCTGGTCACCACCGCCGCCGTTCGCCTTGATGGCGCGAGCCTGCACTTTGCACCGATGGAATTCCCGGCAGTGGCCGATTTCGCCTGTACCACTGCGCTGGTTGCTGCGGCTGAGTCCGTGGGTGCACAAACTCACATCGGCGTGACCGCGTCTTCTGACACCTTCTACCCAGGCCAGGAGCGTTATGATACTTACTCTGGCCGCGTGGTTCGTCGCTTTAAAGAATCGATGAAAGAGTGGCAGGAAATGGGCGTCATGAACTATGAAATGGAATCTGCCACCCTGCTGACCATGTGTGCAAGCCAGGGCCTGCGTGCAGGTATGGTTGCCGGTGTCATTGTGAACCGTACGCAGCAGGAAATTCCTGATGCAGAAACCATGAAAAAGACAGAAAGCCACGCGGTTAAGATCGTGGTAGAAGCCGCCCGCCGCCTGGTCTGATTTTACCGTTCTCAAACAAGATATCACCCCGATGGGCTGCCTCTGGCGGCCCATTTTTTTGCCCATTGCCGGTGATCTGTTAAGGTCATGTTAATAGTGAATCTGGAATACTGTCTTTCATTCCGCCTCCGCTTTCATGAAAAAAGGAACTGCATTTTTGACTGTTAACGACATTCTTGATTACACCACCACTTTCATCCGCGCTCATCAGGTATGGGCTGCGCCGATTGTTTTCTTTCTGGCGTTCGGTGAGTCGCTCGCTTTCCTGTCATTGCTGCTTCCTGCAACCTTCATTTTGCTCGGGCTCGGCGCACTGATTGGCGAAACCGGTATTCCTTTCTGGCCCATTTGGGCGGCAGCGGCAGCCGGGGCGTTCTTCGGCGACTGGCTCTCCTATTGGGTCGGTGCCCATTACCAGGATCGCGTTGGTAATTTCTGGCCATTCTCCCGCCATCCGCAAATGTTAGTTCGCGGCCATGCCTTTTTTGATAAATGGGGCATGCCGGGTGCATTCATCGGCCGTTTCTTTGGCCCGCTTCGCGCCGTGGTTCCACTGGTCGCCGGAATTTGCGGTATGCCACAAAAGTATTTCCAGATTGCCAACGTCAGCTCGGCGTTGATCTGGGCCTTCGGCATTCTTGCGCCGGGTGCGTTTGGTATCCAATGGCTGAGCCGCTGGTTGTGAATCCTGCGCTCTGCCTTTGGCCGTCGCAAGGGGGGAAATGCAGAGAAATTCCATTCTGGAAGGCATCCCGCAAAGGCGCGATGCAACAGAAAATAGACTGGACATCCATACAGCCTGCTATTACCGTGACCGCAGGTGATTTGAAGAGGGAAAACGTGTGGATATCAGCATTCTGACTGCCCTGGGCGCGGGGTTAATCGGCTTAGTTGTGGGCTGGCTGGTGGCCAGTTTACGTCAGCAACAACAGCAAACTGAGTTCGAGACTCAGCGCCGTCTTCTGGAGCAATCGCTGGAACAGGTGAGAGCAGAAAACGAAACGGTTAAAAGTGACCGGCAGTTCTCATTGCAGCAAATCCGGGAAGCAGAGCTGGAACTGCGCAAGCTTCATAGCCTGCAGGCGGCCAGTCAGGAAAAATTGCAGTTGCTGGCGCACTGGCAAAACGAGTGCGAGCAATTGAATCAGGAGCTGCGCGCGCAGCGTGAAATCAACAGCGCGCAGGAAGCCGAGTTGCGTGAGGTTTCCACCCGTCTGGATGAAACCCGCATGGCCGCCGAAGATAAACAGCGCCTGCTGATCAACAGCGAGCAGCGTCTGAGCAGCCAGTTCGAAAATCTCGCGAACCGCATCTTCGAGCAAAACGGCCGCCGCGCTGATGAACAGAACAAACAGAGCCTCGATAAACTTTTGCTGCCGTTGCGCGAGCAGCTTGATGGTTTCCGCCGTCAGGTGCAGGACAGCTTTGGTCAGGAAGCGCGAGAACGGCATACGCTGGCGCACGAAATCCGTAATCTGCAGCAGCTGAATGTTGAGATGGCGCGCGAAGCCGTCAACCTGACCAAAGCGCTGAAAGGCGATAATAAAACCCAGGGCAACTGGGGCGAAGTGGTACTCAGCCGTGTGCTTGAAGCCTCCGGGTTGCGTGAGGGGCATGAGTATCAGACGCAGGTCAGCGTGCAGGTAGACAGTAACAGCCGGATGCAGCCTGACGTTGTGGTGCGTTTGCCGCAGAACAAAGACGTCGTGATTGACGCCAAAATGACGCTGGTGGCTTATGAGCGTTACTTCAACAGTGAAGATGATGGCGAACGGGAAGTGGCGCTCAACGAGCATATCGCGTCGGTTCGCGGGCATATCCGTTTACTGGGGCGCAAAGATTATCAGCAGCTTCCCGGCTTGCGCAGCCTCGATTATGTCCTGATGTTTATCCCCGTCGAACCTGCGTTTCTGCTGGCCATCGACCGGGAGCCCGAATTGATCAGCGAAGCACTCCGGCACAACATTATGCTTGTCAGCCCGACAACGCTGCTGGTGGCATTACGTACCATCAGCAATTTGTGGCGCTACGAGCATCAAAGCCAGAACGCTAAACGTATCGCCGATCGCGCGGCGCGCCTGTATGACAAACTGCGCCTTTTCGTCGACGATATGGAATCGATGGGGCAAAGTCTGGACAAAGCGCAGGGCAGTTATCGCTCTGCGATGAATAAACTCTCGCAAGGGCGTGGTAATCTCATCGGGCAGGTGGAAAGTTTTCGCGCGCTGGGCGTTGAAGTTAAACGGCCTATCAGCCCCTCTCTGGCTGAGATAGCCAGAGCGGAAAACGAGCCTGAGGATACCGCATCTCTGCCCGAGACTTCTGATGCGCAAGAAGAACAGACGTTGAACCCGCATGAGTGATCATGCTTAGCCACCGGGCACTCGTTTTGACCGATTTTATGATTCAAATGATGAATCTTTGCAATATGTTGAATCAGCATCGGTGATGGGGCTTTCTAACGGGTTCTGATACACTTCTCCCCAAAAGTTCGACTGAAAAAGCAGGCAAATAAAATGGAAAAGCAGACGCAGGAAACTACGCATTTCGGTTTTCGCACGGTAGCTAAAGATGACAAGCAGGGAATGGTGGCAGATGTCTTCCATTCCGTTGCGGCAAAATATGACCTGATGAATGACCTGATGTCTTTCGGTATTCATCGTATCTGGAAACGCTTCACCATTGATTGCAGCGGTGTCCGCCGTGGTCAGCGCGTACTGGATCTGGCAGGCGGTACCGGTGATCTGACCGCGAAGTTCTCCCGACTGGTCGGCGAGACGGGCGAAGTTGTTCTGGCGGATATCAACGATTCCATGCTGAAAATGGGACGCGAAAAACTGCGTAACCTCGGCATTGTGGGTAACGTCAGCTACGTTCAGGCTAACGCCGAAGCCCTGCCTTTCCCTGATAATTACTTCGATTGCATCACCATTTCTTTCGGTTTGCGTAACGTGACCGAAAAAGAGAAAGCGTTGCGTTCAATGTTCCGCGTGCTTAAGCCGGGTGGCCGTTTACTGGTGCTGGAATTCTCCAAACCCCAGCTGAAACCGCTGAGCAAAGCCTATGACACCTATTCCTTCCACATTTTGCCGCGCATTGGCGAACTGGTTGCACAAGATGCCGAAAGCTATCGTTATCTCGCTGAATCTATCCGCATGCACCCCGATCAGGAAACGCTGAAGGGCATGATGGGCGACGCCGGTTTTGAGAATGTGATTTATCACAATCTCACCGGGGGCATTGTGGCGCTGCACCGGGGTTTCAAATTCTGATATGAGTATGCCGATGTTGTTAACGCCGCTACTGACTGCCGCTATCGAGACGCCGCTTAATTACCTGCTTTTCAGAGACCGCAGCATGAAGGCGGCGCGGACGCGTCTGGCAGGTAAAGTTCTGCGTGTTGAATTGCAGGAACTGAGTACCCCGCTGACGTTTGTCTTCAGTGAGCAAAAAATTGATGTCCTCGGGCAATGGGATGGCGTGGCAGATTGCACCGTCACCTCAACACTCTCCGTGTTGCATAAGCTGCGCGATCGCCAGCAGTTATCGCCGCTCATGCGCAGCGGTGAGCTGGTGGTCGAAGGCGATATTTCTGTGGTGCAGCAACTGGTTGCGTTGCTGGATATGGCCGAGTGGGAACCAGCGGAATTCCTGGCACCTTATATCGGTGATATTGCTGCTCAGGGCGTTAGCCAGGCGGTGCAGGGCGGTTTCCGTTTCCTGCAAAAAGGGCTTAAACATCAGCAAAACTACGTCGCGCAGACGCTGACTGAAGAGTGGAAAATGGCTCCCGGTCCGCTGGAAGTGGTGTGGTTTAGTGATGAAGTCTCCGCATTGGCAGGCGAGCTGGATACACTGGAGAAACGTATCGAAAAACTGGAGGGCAAACCGTGACGCCAAGGGAAATGCGACGTTTATATCTGATTATCCGCATGTTTCTCATCTACGGCCTTGACGAACTCATCCCTAAAATCCGTTTGACGTTGCCGCTGCGCATGGGCCGTTATCTGTTTTTCTGGTTACCAAATCGTCATAAAGAAAAGCCGCTGGGTGAGCGTATGCGTCTTGCGCTGGAAGAATTAGGTCCGGTTTGGATCAAGTTCGGCCAGATGATGTCTACACGTCGCGATCTTTTCCCGCCTCATATTGCCGACCAGCTTGCTCTGCTTCAGGATCACGTTCCTCCTTTTGATGGCGCGCTGGCACGTAAGCAAATTGATACCGCGTTGGGCGGCCCGCTGGAAAACTGGTTCGATGAATTTGACCAGACGCCGCTGGCTTCCGCCTCGATTGCTCAGGTGCATACCGCGGTGCTCAAAGAGAATGGCAAACCTGTCGTTCTGAAGGTGATCCGCCCGGATATTTTACCGACCATCAAAGCAGATATCCGTCTGATGTCGCGCCTTGCCGGTTGGGTGCCGCTTCTGCTACCGGATGGTCGCCGTTTGCGTCCGCGTGAAGTGGTTCGCGAATATGAAAAAACGTTGCTTGATGAGCTGAACCTGCTGCGTGAAGCGGCCAATGCCATTCAGCTGCGTCGTAATTTTGAAGGCAGCCCGATGCTGTATGTGCCGGAAGTGTATCCGGACTACTGCAGCGAGCGTCTGATGGTGATGGAACGCATCTACGGAATTCCTGTTTCGGATGTTGAGGCGCTGAAAAAACAGGGCACCAACATGAAATTACTGGCGGAGCGTGGTGTTCAGGTCTTCTTTACCCAGGTTTTTCGCGACAGTTTCTTCCATGCTGACATGCATCCCGGTAACATTTTCGTCAGCTACGAAACGCCTGAAGATCCTTGCTACATAGGTATCGATTGCGGCATAGTTGGTTCGTTGAACAAAGAAGATAAGCGCTATCTGGCTGAAAATTTCATCGCTTTCTTCAATCGCGATTATCGCAAAGTGGCTGAACTGCATGTTGATTCCGGTTGGGTTCCGCGCGATACCAATGTTGAAGACTTTGAATTTGCTATCCGGACAGTATGCGAGCCGATTTTTGAAAAGCCGCTTGCAGAGATTTCCTTCGGTAACGTGTTGTTAAATCTGTTTAATACCGCGCGCCGCTTTAATATGGAAGTCCAGCCTCAACTGGTGTTGCTGCAAAAAACACTGTTGTATGTAGAAGGTCTGGGGCGTCAGCTTTATCCGCAGCTGGATTTGTGGACAACGGCGAAACCTTTCCTGGAAAGCTGGGTACGTGATCAGGTAGGTCTGCCGGCAATGATCCGCGCACTGAAAGAGCGCGCGCCATTCTGGGTTGAGAAACTGCCTGAATTACCCGATCTGGTTTATCAGAGCCTGCAACAGCACAAGCTGTTGCAGTACAACATCGAAAAGCTTTCCTCCCAAATGCACAACCAGAACTCCCGTCAGGGTCAGTCTCGTTATCTTTTGGGGATAGGGGCGACGTTGTTATTAAGCGGCACCCTTTTGCTGTTAGGCAACGTCGAGATTTATCCGGCTTGCCTGATGACCGCGGGCGCGGTTTCCTGGCTGATTGGCTGGCGACGCGCCAGCTAAAACATGTTTTAAAATTGAATGCCGTTTGCGGACGGCAATGAATGTCGTTCCTTCCTATTTGAGGTGAAAATAATGGGTGGTATTAGTATTACTAAGATCCTGATTCTCGTTGTGATTGTGGTACTGCTGTTCGGTACTAAGAAACTGCGTGGTCTGGGTGCTGATCTGGGGGCTTCCATCAAAGGCTTCAAAAAAGCCATGAGTGAAGATGATAGCCAGTCAAAAGCAAATAAAGACGCTGACATTACGCCAACTGATGCTGATTTCGCTGCCAGGTCTATCGAGGGCAAGCCGGACGCTAAAGCAGAAGACACCAAGAGCCAAAACAAAGAGCAGGTATAAACCGTGTTCGATATTGGATTTAGTGAACTGCTGCTGGTATTGGTGATTGGCCTGGTTGTTCTCGGGCCGGAGCGTTTACCTGTAGCAGTCAGAACAGTAGCAGGCTGGATCCGCACGCTTCGGGCGATGGCCGCGTCAGTACAAAGCGAGCTGTCGCAGGAGCTGAAACTTCAGGAATTGCAGGATAGCCTGAAGAAAGCCGAAGAGGCGGGTCTGAAGAATCTCACGCCGGAAATCAAAGCCTCCATGGATGAGCTGAAAGAAGCGGCTGAATCCATGAAGCAATCTATCAATTCAGGGCTCAATCCTGCCGATAAAGCGATGGAAGAAGCGAAAGCGGAAGGCAACACTATCCATAATCCTGTGATCGATGATGCAGAAGCCCACCATGATGCCGGTATTTCGCCGGCCACGGCTGACAACGTGGCCTCAGCACCGGCTGCTGCGCCACTGAGTGCGGTGAATGCGGCACTGGCTTCAAATAAAACGGCCCATGCTGCGGCAGCACAGGCTGAAGTGCAGGCAGCGGCGGCACAATCGCCTGTCGCTGACTCTTCCGTTGCCTCTGCGCCCGTGACCAAACCGGTTGCCGTTGACGCACCGGTGGCTGAACCTTCTGCGCCGGAAACACCGGTTTCACTCACTAAACCGACAGGCGAGCGCTAAACATGGCTGTTGAAGATACTCAACCGCTTATCAGCCATCTGATTGAGCTGCGTAAGCGTCTACTGAACGCCATTGTCTGTATTTTAGTGGTGTTTTTATGTCTGGTTTATTTTGCCAATGACATCTATCAGCTGGTGGCTTCACCGTTGATTGAGCAAATGCCTTTGGGTGCGAGCATGATTGCTACTGACGTAGCATCACCGTTCTTTACGCCAATCAAGCTGACCATGATTGTCTCGGTATTTGTTTCCGCGCCGTTCATTTTGTATCAGGTGTGGGCATTCGTTGCTCCCGCGCTGTACAAGCATGAACGCCGCCTGATGATGCCGTTATTGTTCTCCAGTTCTGCATTATTTTACCTCGGCGTGGCTTTTGCTTACTTCGTGGTGTTTCCGCTGGCGTTTGCTTTTTTTGCGAAAACCGCACCGGCTGGCGTGCAGATTGCGACTGACATCAACAACTATCTCGATTTCGTGATGGCGTTGTTCATGGCGTTTGGCGTCTCATTTGAAGTGCCGATTGCCATCGTTTTACTGTGCTGGAGTGGTGTGACGACACCGGAAGACCTGAAAAAGAAACGTCCGTATGTGCTGGTCGGGGCGTTTGTGGTCGGGATGTTGTTAACGCCGCCGGATGTCTTCTCTCAGACGCTGCTGGCTATCCCGATGTATCTGCTGTTTGAAATCGGCGTGTTCTTTGCCCGTTTCTACGTAGGCGGACGTCGTCGCGCTGATGTCGATAAAGAGAACGATCCGGATCAGGCTGAGTAAGTCTCTTTGATTATTTCGTTATAAAACAGAAACCGCCCTGCTGGGCGGTTTCTGTTTCAGGACAATGTATGTTTGAAATTGGCATAAACCTCACCAGTAATCAGTTTGATAAAGATCGCCCGCAGGTGGTGGAAAGAGCACGAGCCGCCGGTCTGAGCGGTATGTTGATCACAGGTACGTCTGCGCAGGAAAGTGGTGAGGCGCAGAAAATGGCGGCTGAGTACCCTGATTTCTGCTGGTCTACGGCGGGTGTGCATCCACATCAGGCCAGTGAATGGAATGCGCAGGTGGAAGCTGACATCCGTGAGCTGGCCGGATTAGCGAATGTTGTGGCGATCGGTGAATGCGGACTGGATTTCAATCGCAATTTTTCGCCTGCCTTGCAGCAGGAATCGGCGTTTACCGCACAGCTTGCGCTGGCATCAGAGTTGCAGTTACCGGTGTTTTTACATTGTCGTGATGCCGGGGAACGTTTCGCTGCATTACTCAAGCCCCGGCTTGCGGATTTACCGGGCGGTGTCGTTCACTGCTTTACCGGTACGCGGCATGAGCTTGAACTGTATTTGTCTCTCGGCCTGTCGATAGGAATTACGGGGTGGGTCTGCGATGAGCGGCGCGGGCTGGAGTTGCGTGAAATGCTGCCGATGATCCCGGCTGAGCGCTTAATGCTGGAAACCGACGCGCCCTATTTATTACCAAGAGATATGGAAAACAAACCGAAGAACCGACGCAATGAACCGGCGTTTTTACCGCACATTGTTCATCAGGTCGCGCAGTGGCGCGGGGAAGACCCGCAGTGGCTGGCGGATATCACCGATGATAACGCGCGCAAAATGTTTGCCCTGCCAGCGCGCTGAATGTTTCACATAAAAAAGCACCGTTTAACGGTGCTTTTTTGCAGGGCACAGACAGAGAAAATGCGCTCAGAGTTTCTGGAAATGCGTATTGTCTATGCTCTGACGGACAGGCTGATTAATCAGATTCAGCATCAGCAGCGAACGGGCTTCGCCGTCAGGCTCGGTATAAATGGCTTCGATGCCCTCGAAAATCCCTTCAGTGATCAAAACAATATCGCCTTCATACGGCGTTTCAGGATCGCGAATGTCAATCGTCGGCGGTTCCATCAGTTGTTTGATCACCTGAGGTTGCACGGTCGCCAGTTTTGGCCCGAAGCGGATGAAATGGCTGACACCACGCGTGGCGCTGATCGTCGTCGTGTGGATCCGTTCAGGGTCAAACTCAATGAACATGTAGTTCGGGAACATGGGTTCGCTGACAGGCGTGCGGCGTCCGCGCACCATCTTTTCCAGGGTGATCATGGGCGTCAGGCAGTTTACTTGCTGGCGCTCAAGATGTTCTTTGGCGCGGAGCAACTGGCCGCGTTTGCAATAGAGTAAGTACCAGGATTCCATAGTTTCCCACATTAAAACGTTGATTCCGGCAGCATAACAAAAGCTGCCCCTGAGATACAGGCAGTGAGATTCTGTGCAGACGTTTGCTGATTGTCGGTCTGTTATCTTTTATTATCGAAGAAAAGTGCACACTTATCCCTTTATCTTCCTCTTATTACAGTCAGGAGAAGCGTCATGGAGCTGTTCTTACTGAGCAACGGTAAGCTTTCCGGTGAATCTGAATTACTGGGCTATGCAAAAGATCGTATCCAGGCGGTGCTGAAATCCCGCGGGATCACCTCCGCCGTGCTGATCCCCTACGCACTGATCCGCAGCGATTATGATGAGCGCGCCGGTGCGCTGGCCGATGTGCTGGGCATTGAAGTCACCAGCATTCATCACGCAGATAATCCGGCACACGCTATTGCCAGTGCGCAATGTATTTTGGTCAGCGGCGGCAATACCTGGATGCTCAACCAGATGCTGCATGAGAAGGGGCTGATCGTCCCTGTTCAGCGCGCTGTGCGTGAACGCAATGTGCCGTATATCGGCTGGAGTGCGGGTTGTAACGTGGCAACGCCAAGTATTCGTACCACCAATGATATGCCAGTCCGCAATTCAGTGGTGCTGCCCTCTCTTGGTCTGTTCCCGGTACAAATCAATCCGCATTACATCGATGCACACCTGAGTGGCCACATGGGTGAAACCCGTGACGAGCGCATTGCCGAATTTTGCGCGGTGAATCCGTCAGAGGCGGTCATTGCGCTGCGTGAAGGCAGTTTGTTGCAGGTATCCGGCGATGAGCTGAGCTATTTCAGCGCCAGAAATCAGGGCTTCAAAGTGTTCCGGCATGGTCATGAGATTCAGGAATATCATGACACCCAGGCGTTGAGCGCGTGGGTACCCTTTACCTGTTTGTGATCGGATCATCGGCAGACGATTTGCGCACCGTCAGACCAACAGCGTTGGTTTCTGGCGGTTACACTGGTTTTTCATTATCGGCGTTTACCTGCTGATAACAAAAAGGCAGCAACAACCCCGGAGAGGCTCTATAATGCTCTCCTTCAACCCGGCGACTCAGAATCAGCATGAAATACCGTGATTTACGTGACTTCCTCTCGTTACTCGAAAAGAGAGGCCAACTGAAACGCATTACTCAGTCTGTCGATCCCTACCTGGAAATGACCGAAATTGCTGACCGTACCCTGCGTGCGGGCGGCCCGGCGTTGTTGTTTGAAAATCCAAAAGGGTACGACATGCCGGTGCTGTGTAATTTATTCGGCACACCTGAGCGTGTGGCGATGGGCATGGGCAAAGAGGACGTCAGTGCGTTACGTGAAGTCGGTGAGTTGCTGGCGTTTCTGAAAGAGCCTGAGCCGCCACGCGGTTTGCGCGATTTATACGATAAGGCACCGAAGTTTAAGCAGGTGCTGAACATGCCGACAAAAGTGCTGCATTCCGCACCTTGTCAGCAGGAGATTTGGGAAGGCGACGAGGTGGATATCACCCGCATTCCGGTGATGCAGTGCTGGCCGGAAGATGCCGCGCCGTTGATCACCTGGGGTCTGACTGTCACCCGTGGGCCGGAAAAATCCCGTCAGAATCTGGGCATTTATCGCCAGCAGGTTCTCGGGAAAAACAAAGTCATCATGCGCTGGTTATCCCATCGCGGCGGTGCGCTTGATTTTCAGGAGTGGTGCCAGAAGAATCCCGGCCAGCGTTTCCCGGTTTCTGTGGCGTTGGGTGCAGATCCCGCCACCATTCTGGGCGCGGTGACGCCGGTGCCGGATTCGTTGTCTGAATACGCGTTCGCCGGTTTGCTGCGCGGTAATAAAACCGAAGTGGTGAAGTGTATTTCCAACGATCTCGAAGTCCCTGCCAGTGCGGAAATCGTGCTCGAAGGGTATATCGAGCCGGGCGAGATGGCGCCGGAAGGCCCGTATGGTGACCATACCGGCTACTATAATGAAGTAGACAGCTTCCCGGTCTTCACCATCACACATATGACGCAGCGTAAAGATCCCATCTATCATTCGACCTATACCGGCCGTCCGCCGGATGAGCCCGCGGTGCTGGGCGTGGCGCTGAATGAAGTCTTTGTGCCGATTCTGAAGAAACAATTCCCGGAAATTGTTGATTTTTATCTGCCGCCGGAGGGTTGCTCCTACCGTATGGCTGTCGTTACCATGAAGAAACAGTACCCTGGTCATGCAAAGCGCGTGATGATGGGTGTCTGGTCATTCCTGCGTCAGTTCATGTACACCAAGTTTGTGATTGTGTGCGATGACGATGTGAATGCCCGTGACTGGAACGACGTGATTTGGGCGATTACCACCAGAATGGATCCCGCACGGGATACGGTTTTGGTCGAAAATACGCCGATCGATTATCTCGATTTTGCCTCGCCTGTATCGGGCCTCGGTTCGAAAATGGGGATGGATGCGACCAACAAATGGCCGGGTGAAACACAGCGTGAGTGGGGGCGTCCGATAGTGAAGGATCCTGCCGTCACCGCCCGTATCGATGCCATCTGGGATGAGCTCGCTATTTTTAATGATAAAGACGATGCGAAAAAATAATCGACTCTTTGTCCCACGCTTTGCTTTGATGACCCACAGAGGGAACGCATGACAACTTTGAGCTGTAAAGTGACCTCCGTTGAGGCGATTACCGATACGGTGTATCGGGTCCGGTTGTTGCCGGAAGCGCCTTTTTCTTTCCGCGCGGGTCAGTATCTGATGGTCGTGATGGACGAGCGCGATAAGCGTCCGTTCTCTCTGGCCTCCACGCCTGCTGAACACAACGTGATTGAGTTGCACATCGGCGCCTCCGAACTGAATCTGTACGCGATGGCGGTGATGGATCGCATTCTGAAAGAACAGGCGATTACCGTGGATATTCCTCACGGCGATGCCTGGCTGCGCGAAGAAGGCCAGCGTCCGCTGGTGCTGATTGCGGGCGGCACCGGTTTTTCTTATGTGCGTTCCATTCTGATCACCGCGCTTGAGCAACAGCCTCATCGCGATATTTCCATTTACTGGGGCGGGCGCGAGCTGAAGCATCTGTACGATTTGGGCGAGCTGGAAGCACTGAGCATTCATCACCCGAATCTGAAAGTGATCCCGGTGGTGGAACAGCCTGAAGACGGCTGGCAGGGCAGAAGCGGTACCGTTCTGAGCGCGGTGTTGCAGGATTTCACCTCGCTGGCGGAGCACGATATTTATATCGCAGGCCGTTTTGAGATGGCAAAAATCGCCCGCGAGCGCTTTGTTGCAGAGCGCGGCGCGCTGGAAGATCGACTGTTTGGTGATGCGTTCTCTTTCATTTGATGTGACGCCACCGTCGTGAAAAAACCCGCCCCTGACAGGCGGGAAAACGGCAACTAAAACGGGCAGATAAGATTCATAAAAGCGGACAATCTGTCCGCTTTTTGTTTATGCAGAAAAGCGTAAAACTCAGACGCGTTCGAAAACGGTCGCGATGCCCTGACCCAAACCGATGCACATGGTCGCAACGCCAAACTGCACGTCGCGGCGTTCCATCAGGTTCAGCAGCGTCGTAGAGATACGTGAACCGGAGCAGCCAAGCGGATGACCGAGTGCAATCGCGCCGCCGTTCAGGTTGACGCGCTCTTCCATGGTTTCCAGCAGCCCCAAATCTTTCACGCAGGGTAAGGCTTGTGCCGCGAAGGCTTCGTTCAGTTCGAACAGGCCGATATCCTGCACGCTCAGTCCGGCGCGTTTCAGTGCCAGGCGCGTCGCCGGGACCGGGCCGTAACCCATAATCGACGGATCGCAGCCGACCACCGCCATCGCCCGAATTCGCGCGCGGGCTTTCAGGCCCAAAGATTTGGCATGCGATTCACTCATCAGCAGCATCGCCGATGCGCCATCGGAGAGGGCAGAGGACGTGCCCGCAGTGACGGTGCCGTTGACCGGGTCAAACGCCGGACGCAGTGCCGCCAGCGTTGCGACGGTAGTTTCCGGGCGGATCACCTCGTCAAAATCATAACGGGTCAGCACGCCTTCTGCGTTATGGCCTTCGGTCGGGACGATTTCATTGGCAAAGTGTCCGGCGAGCGTGGCCGCGTGGGCGCGATGATGCGAACGTGCTGCAAACTCATCCTGCATTTCACGGCTGATCTGGTGCATTTTCGCCAGCATTTCAGCGGTCAGCCCCATCATTCCCGCCGCTTTCGCCACGGTTTTGCTCAGCCCCGGATGGAAATCCACGCCGTGATTCATCGGCACGTGACCCATATGTTCCACACCGCCAATCAGGCTGACCTGTGCGTCGCCGACCATAATGGCGCGGGCAGCGTCGTGCAGTGCCTGCATGGAAGAACCGCAAAGGCGGTTAACCGTGGTCGCCGGGACGCTGTGGGGAATTTCCGCCAGCAGCGCCGCATTGCGGGCAATGTTGAAGCCTTGTTCCAGCGTCTGCTGCACGCAGCCCCAGTAAATATCATCAATATCTTTGGCGTTCAGCGCCGGATTTCGGGCCAGCACGGCGCGCATCAGATGCGCGGAGAGATCTTCAGCCCTGACGTGGCGAAATGCGCCGCCCTTTGAACGGCCCATCGGCGTGCGGACTGCGTCAACAATGACTACGTTTTCCATGATTTCGGTCCTTATGCCTGATTGCCGGTGCTGATGTTTTCCAGCGCAGCCGCAACCGGGTAGTAACTTTCATTGGTTTGCGCTTTGGCGCGAAGCCCGTCCGGTGCCTGATACATTGGCCCCAGGTGCGCGTAATGTTCGGTCATTTTCAGATACTCAGCCGTGCCAAGCGTGTCCAGATAACGGAACGGGCCGCCGTGGAACGGAGGGAAACCGATGCCGTATACCAGCGCCATATCGGCTTCGGCCGGGCTGGCAATAATGCCTTCTTCGAAGCAGCGCACCACTTCGTTAATCATCGGGATCATCATGCGGGCAATGATGTCCTGCGGTGAGAATTCTGCATGTGCCGGTTTCAGATTATCAGCCAGCAGGCTGACAGCCTGTTCGTCGACGTCTTTACGCGGCTTGCCTTTGCTGTCTTCACTGTAGCGGTAGAAGCCCAGCTGATTTTTCTGGCCGAAACGGCGGTTATCGAACAGCACGTCGATGGCGTCACGGTAGTTTCGCGCCATACGCTGCGGGAATCCGGCGGCCATAACGGCCTGCGCGTGATGCGCGGTGTCGATGCCCACGACGTCCAGCAGATATGCCGGGCCCATCGGCCAGCCGAACTGTTTTTCCATCACTTTGTCGATCTGGCGGAAATCGGCCCCGTCACGCAGCAGTAAACTGAAACCGGAGAAATACGGGAACAGCACGCGGTTGACGAAGAAGCCCGGGCAGTCGTTCACCACGATCGGCGTTTTACCCATTGCCAGCGCGTAAGAGACAATGCGTGAAAGGGTTTTGTCTGAGGTTTTCGCGCCACGCACAATTTCAACCAGCGGCATACGATGCACCGGATTGAAGAAGTGCATGCCGCAGAAGTTTTCCGGGCGTTTCAGTGAAGAAGCCAGCTGGTCGATCGGAATGGTTGAGGTGTTGGAAGCCAGCACGGTATCGGCGTCGAGCAGCGATTCCGCTTCCGCCAGCACCGCAGCTTTCACTTTCGGATTCTCCACGACGGCTTCGACCACGACGCTGGCGCGTTCGATTCCGCTGTAATCCAGCGTCGGATGAATGGTCGACAGCACGTTGGCCATTTTCAGACCGTCGAGTTTGCCGCGCTCCAGCTGTTTATTCAGCAACTTGGCCGCTTCGTTCATGCCGAGCGTCAGGGACTGGTCGCTGATGTCTTTCATCACAACCGGTACGCCTTTCAGGGCAGACTGATACGCAATCCCGCCACCCATAATGCCCGCCCCCAGCACCGCAGCCTGCTTTGGTTTTTCGCTGCCTTGCGCCAGTTTTTTGGCTTTCGCTTTGACGAACTGATCGTTGAGGAAAATGCTGACCAGCGCGCGGGCTTCTTTAGATTGCGCGAGGGGAACGAAACTGGCTGTTTCCAGTTTCAGCGCATCGTCACGGCCCAGACGTGCGGCGGCTTCAATGGTTTTCACCGCGGTCATCGGCGCAGGGTAATGTTTCCCCGCGTTCTGCATGACCATGCTTTTGGCGACGCTGAAACTCATCGTCGCTTCAATCTGGCTGAGTTTCAGCGGCAGACGTTTGGGTTCGCGACGGCTTTGCCATTCCAGTTTGCCGGCCACGGCATTTTTCAGCATGGTGATCCCGGCGTCGCGCAGTGTGTCGGCGTCGACAACCGCATCCACCAGCCCGATTTTCAGGGCTTCTTTCCCGCTGATATTTTTTCCGGCGGCGATAATTTCCAGTGCGCTGTCAGTGCCAATCAGGCGCGGCAGACGCACGGAACCGCCAAAACCCGGCATTATCCCTAAGCTGGTTTCCGGCAGGCCAATGCGCGCATCGGCGGTACTGATACGAAAATCCGTCGCCAGCACGCATTCACAGCCGCCGCCCAGGGCATATCCGCTGATGGCGGAAAGTGTGGGTACCGGTAAATCTTCCAGCCGGTTAAAAATGCTGTTGGCGAAATTCAGCCACTCATGCAGTTTCTCGGCGGGCGCGTTGAACAGGGATAAAAATTCGGTGATATCTGCCCCGACAATAAATGCCGGTTTTGCTGAGCTCAGCAGTAAACCTTTCAGACCCGACTGTTTCTCGAGCACTGCGATCGCCTCGCCCAGGCTGGCAACCGTTTGGGTATCGAGCTTGTTTACGGAGCCCGGAGCATCGAAGACCAGCTCGGCGATCCCGTCGTCGAGCCAGTGCAGGTGTAATGTTTCGCCTTGGTAAAGCATGTGTCTCTCCTGAATCATCTGTGATGATCTGGTATGACCAGATGCTTTCGAGTGTGGTTATTATGTTAATAATTTGCAAATGAGATGTGTTTTATTTGCAGGCAAGATCACAAACCTTCCGGGACTATGGCAGCCGTAAGGCTGTGGTAAGATGCTGCATCGTCTTTCCGGTGAAATAAGGACAGTTGGATGGAATCGCTTTCTACGCTTTATAAAGAACATATCGCCACGTTGCAGTCGCGTGCCCGCGAAATTCTGCAACGTTCTCAGCTTGATGCGTTACTGATTCACTCCGGTGAACTGATAACGACCTTCCTTGATGATCACAGTTATCCGTTCAAAGTGAACCCGCAATTCAAAGCCTGGGTGCCGGTCACCAAAGTGCCAAATTGCTGGTTATGGGTGGATGGCGTGAATGCGCCTAAGTTGTGGTTCTATTCGCCGGTTGACTACTGGCACAGCCACGAGCCCCTGCCGGATTCATTCTGGACCAAAGAAATCGCGATTACGCCGCTGGCCAATGCCGACGAGATCAAAGGCCAGTTGCCGGTGGATCTTAAGCGCGTGGGTTACATCGGTTCGAGCCAGGATCGTGCTATCAGCCTGGGCGTGCCTGCTGCCAACGTGAACCCGAAAGCGGTGCTGGATTTCCTGCATTATCATCGCTCGTATAAAACCGGCTATGAACTGGCCTGTATGCGTGAAGCGCAGAAAGTGGCGGTCAGCGGTCATCGTGCGGCGAAAGAAGCGTTCCTTTCCGGCATGAGTGAGTTCGACATCAACCTGGCGTATCTCACCGCCACCGGCCACCGTGATACCGATGTGCCGTACGACAATATTGTTGCGCTCAATGAACATGCGTCGGTACTTCACTACACCACGCTTGATAACCAGCCGCCTGCCGACATGCGCAGCTTCCTGCTGGATGCCGGTGCGGAATATAACGGTTACGCCGCTGATCTGACCCGTACCTACGCCGGGAAGCCGGACAGCGATTTCGCCGCACTGGTGAAAGACCTCAATACGGAGGAACTGGCTTTAATTGACACGATCAAGGCCGGTGTGCGCTACACCGACTATCATGTTCAGATGCATCACCGTATCGCCAAATTGCTGAAAGCGCACAAGCTGGTGGTTGATATCAGCGAAGACGCCATGGTGGAACAGAACCTGACCGGGCCTTTCCTGCCACATGGTCTTGGGCATCCGCTGGGGTTACAGGTGCATGACGTTGCCGGTTTCATGCAGGATGATAAGGGCACCCATCAGGCCGCCCCTTCGCAATATCCTTTCCTGCGTTGTACCCGTGTGATTGAGCCGGGTATGGTGCTGACCATTGAACCGGGTCTGTATTTCATCGATTCGCTGCTGGCACCGTTGCGCGAGGGGCAATTCAGTAAGCACTTCGCCTGGGATCGCATTGAAGCGCTGAAGCCTTTTGGCGGGATCCGTATCGAGGACAACATTGTTATCCACGATAATCGCATCGAAAACATGACCCGTGACCTGAAGCTGGCCTGATGCAGCCGTATCGGGTTCCCGCTGAGTCAGTCAGTTTCAGCGAGGAAATAAAGAAAAGCCGCTTCATTACCCTACTGGCACGAACAGAAGGCGTTGAAGCGGCCAAAGCGTTTATTCAGGATATCCGCCATCAGCATCCGGCAGCGCGTCATCATTGCTGGGCGTTTGTGGCTGGCGCGCCGGATGATTCTCAGCAACTGGGATTTTCTGATGACGGCGAACCTGCAGGTACAGCGGGTAAACCGATCCTCAGCCAACTGATGGGAAGCGGTGTCGGGGAGATCACCGCCGTCGTCGTGCGCTATTATGGCGGTATTATGCTGGGCACCGGCGGGCTGGTGAAAGCCTATGGTGGCGGCGTTCAGCAAGCTTTAAAACAACTTACCGTGCAACAAAAAGTTCCGCTGGCAGAATACGCGGTGCAGTGTGATTACAGCCAGTTACAGCTGGTGGAAACGCTGCTTTCGCAAGTCGGCGGACATATCTTACGCAGTGAGTATGGCGCTGCTGTCGATCTCGTTCTGGCGCTGCCTGCTGCAGAGGCAACAGCAACCGTCAGTCACTTATTCGATATCAGCCGTGGCACGCTCATCCTGCGTCCGGTTTCATAATTTTTTCTATGGTTAATTCGCTGAGGAACGCACCAGCATGCATTTTCGTGCCATAACACGCATCGTCGGGGTGCTCGTCATCCTGTTCTCCGGAACGATGATTATTCCCGGCCTGGTCGCCCTGATTTACCGCGACGGCGCAGGACGTGCGTTCAGCCAGACGTTTTTTGTCGCCCTGACGATTGGTTTATTCCTCTGGCTTCCCAACCGAAAGCAGAAAAGTGAGCTGAAGCCGCGCGAGGGTTTCCTGATCGTGGTGCTGTTCTGGACGGTGCTGGGCAGCGTCGGGGCATTGCCCTTTCTGTTTTCCGAGCGGCCGAATCTGTCGCTGACCGACGCTTTCTTTGAATCCTTCTCTGGCCTGACAACGACGGGCGCGACGACGCTGGTGGGGCTGGACTCATTACCTAAAGCCATTTTGTTCTACCGACAGATGCTGCAATGGTTTGGCGGTATGGGGATCATTGTGCTCGCGGTGGCGATTCTGCCGATATTGGGCGTCGGCGGGATGCAGCTGTACCGTGCTGAAATGCCGGGACCGCTGAAAGATAACAAGATGCGGCCACGTATTGCGGAAACGGCGAAAACCCTTTGGCTGATTTACGTACTTCTGACTATTGCCTGTGCATTATCGCTGTGGGGCGCGGGGATGTCCGCGTTTGATGCTATCGGGCATAGCTTCTCGACGATCGCTATCGGCGGCTTTTCAACCCATGACGCCAGTATTGGATATTTTCACAGCGGCACCATCAACAGCATTATCGCTGTGTTCCTGCTGATATCCGGTTGTAACTACGGCCTGCATTTTGCGGTACTCAGCGGACGTAATCTCAAAGTGTACTGGCGTGACCCGGAATTCCGGATGTTCATCGGGGTGCAATTTACGCTGGTGGTCATCTGTACGCTGGTTCTGTGGATCCACAATGTTTACGGCTCAGGTCTGGAAACCATTAATCAGGCCTTCTTCCAGGTGGTTTCCATGGCAACCACTGCGGGGTACACCACCGACAGTATTTCGAAATGGCCGCTGTTTTTGCCTCTTCTATTATTGTGCTCTGCGTTTATCGGAGGTTGTGCTGGTTCAACCGGTGGCGGTCTGAAGGTTATCCGTATCCTGCTGCTTTACTTACAGGGGACGCGCGAGCTGAAAAGGTTGGTCCACCCCAATGCGGTTTACACCATCAAGCTGGGTAACCGTGCGCTGCCTGAACGCATCATCGAAGCCGTGTGGGGATTCTTTTCCGCTTACGCGCTGGTATTTATAGTCAGCATGCTGGCGATTGTCGCGACGGGGGTCGATAACTTCTCGGCGTTTGCTGCGGTCACGGCCACGCTCAATAACCTGGGGCCGGGTCTGGGCGTTGTCGCCGATAATTTTGCATCCATGAACTCTGTGGCGAAATGGATCCTGATCGTCACCATGTTGTTTGGCCGTCTCGAGGTCTTCACACTATTAGTCCTGTTCACGCCGACGTTCTGGCGCGAATAAGTTTATGAAAGGGAAACAAGAATGAAAGCGTTGATACTTTACTCAAGTCGTGACGGGCAGACCCATGCCATCTCTTCTTATATAGCCAGTGTGCTTAAAGAGAAGTGCAACTGTGATGTCATCGATCTGGCACACGCTGAGCATGTGGATTTGAAAAGCTACGACCAGGTGATGATTGGCGCTTCTATACGTTACGGCCACTTCAATCCGGTGCTGGATAAATTCGTTAAAAAACATGCCGACACCTTGAATCAAATGCCGTCTGCATTCTTTGGCGTGAATCTCACCGCCCGTAAGCCTGAGAAGCGCAGCCCGCAAACCAATGCCTATGTGCGTAAGTTTCTGCTGGCCTCTCCGTGGGAACCGGCAATTTGTGGCGTTTTCGCCGGAGCATTACGTTATCCACGATATCGCTGGTTCGATAAGGTCATGATCCAACTTATTATGCGTATGACCGGTGGGGAAACGGATACCCGTAAAGAAGTGGAGTACACCGACTGGCAGCAGGTTGCCAAATTCGCTGAGGATTTTGGGCAAATATCGTATAAAAAATCGCTGTAATGCGGTCTTTATCAACGTTTAGACCAAAAAAAAAGCACTCAGAAATTTTTTTGAAATTAGGGGTTGCGGCCTTCTGAGAACTCCCTATAATGCGCCTCCACTGACCGGGAACAACGACTGAGAAGTCGCTCGGACAGGAAGAGAAAAAGATGAAAGTTCGAATGAATAATCTCTTGACTCTTCAGCGGGAAAACGTAATATACGCCTCCCGCGCCGCATAAGATTCCTTGCGAACCGCGGCATGCTCTTTAACAATTTATCAGACAATCTGTGTGGGCACTCACAAGACGATATCAGCCACCTCGGTGGCAAAAAATATCAAGTCTTAAAGAGTGACCAAGCAGTAATTCATTTAGGTGACTTGTTCACTTATAAGAGTACTACGAAAGTTAATTTTTGAGCATCGCTTAACTTGTTTAAGCAAATCGAACTTTTAATTGAAGAGTTTGATCATGGCTCAGATTGAACGCTGGCGGCAGGCCTAACACATGCAAGTCGAGCGGTAGCA
>NZ_JBLZNY010000007.1:0-200497 GCF_049206505.1 Rahnella sp. EDr1-12 | reverse complement strand
CACCCAGAGAGCAAGCTCTCCTGTGCTACCGCTCGACTTGCATGTGTTAGGCCTGCCGCCAGCGTTCAATCTGAGCCATGATCAAACTCTTCAATTAAAAGTTCGATTTGCTTAAACAAGTTAAGCGGTGCTCAAAAATTAACTTTCGTAATAATTCACTAAATGAATTACTGCTTGGTCACTCTTTAAGACTTGATATTTTTTGCCACCGAGGTGGCTGATATCGTCTTGTGAGTGCCCACACAGATTGTCTGATAAATTGTTAAAGAGCAGTGAGTTACGCGCTTTCGCTTGCTAACTCGAGGTGGCGTATATTACGCTTTCCTCATTCAGTGTCAACCGTTTATTTCATCCGGTCATCACTGTTTTTAATCTTTCCGACCCGGTTACTTCGTGATGTTGTTCACGTTGTTCCCTGTCGATGGAGCGGCATTATAGGGAGTTCGATTTGAATGGCAAGCGAATAAATACAGTTTTATTTCGTTTGCCGTTTTTTTATCCAAAGACCCTTATTTCTGCGCTTTTGCTATAAAGGAAGGCAATGCAGCAAGGCTTTCCAATACAGCGTCTGCTGCACTTTCACTTTCTGGTGTAACGGGCTTGCCGGTACGAACCAAAATCTTAGTGCCCACGCCTGCAGCAGCGGCTGCCTGCATATCCTCAAGCTTGTCTCCAATCATATAAGAAGAAGCCATATCGATATTCAGCTCTTCCCGGGCAGTTAAGAACATCCCAGGTAATGGCTTACGGCAGTCGCAAACCTGCGTAAACTCTTTAACGGAACCTTCCGGGTGATGCGGGCAGAAATAGATCCCATCAAGGTCGACACCGCGGTCGGCCAGTGACCAGTCCATCCACTCCGTCAGTGTCATAAACTGTTCTTCAGTGAACTTGCCGCGTGCAATACCCGATTGATTAGTGACGAGTACGAGCAAGAAGCCCATTTCCTTAAGTTTAAGACACGCATCGATGACACCGTCGATAAACTGGAAGTCATCGATTTCATGAACATAGCCGTGATCGACATTCAACGTGCCATCACGGTCGAGAAAGATTGCTGAAACAGGTTGTGCCACGAATTTGCTCCTGATGGCTGATTAACGGCGCCAGTATCGCATGTTTTACGGGTCAGTGAGAATGTTAACCTGGTTGACTTAGACGTCTAGACGCCTTAGCATCCACGACATGCTACGGGCTTATCCCCGCAGAGTTAATTTCACCACGTCACGTCAAAAAGACAGAATAAAAAATAATATGATTAAACTTTCAAACATCACCAAGGTTTTCCAGCAGGGTTCGCGCCAAATCGTCGCGCTCTCTGACGTGAGTCTTCACGTCCCTGCAGGACAAATATACGGCGTGATCGGCTCATCTGGCGCGGGTAAAAGCACATTAATCCGCTGCGTCAATTTGCTGGAGCGTCCGACCGAAGGCAAGGTACTGGTCGATGGCCAGGATCTGATGTCCTTCTCAGAGAAAGCACTGACCCGTGCGCGCCGCCAGATTGGCATGATTTTTCAACACTTTAATCTGTTGTCGTCACGTACCGTTTTTGGCAATGTTGCACTGCCACTGGAATTGGACAATTTGTCTTCAGCGGACATCAAAAAGCGCGTCTCTGAGCTGCTGAGTCTGGTGGGTCTGGAAGATAAGTATGATGCCTACCCGGCCAATCTTTCCGGTGGGCAAAAACAACGTGTCGCCATTGCCCGTGCGCTGGCCAGCAATCCCAAAGTGTTACTGTGTGATGAAGCAACAAGTGCTCTGGACCCGGCGACGACCCGCGCCATCCTGGAACTGCTGAAAGACATTAACCGCCGTCTGGGTTTAACCATCCTGCTGATTACCCATGAGATGGATGTCGTGAAACGCATTTGCGACCAGGTGGCAGTGATAAGCGATGGCAAACTGATCGAGCAGGACAAGGTGAGCGAAATGTTCTCCCACCCTAAAACTCCGCTGGCTCAGCAATTCATTCAATCAACGCTCCATCTGGATATCCCGGAAGATTACGCGGTACGCATGGTGCCGGAACCTGAAGCTGATCGTGTACCGCTGTTACGGCTGGAATTTACCGGCCAGTCGGTCGACGCACCGCTGCTTTCAGAAGCAGTTCGTCGCTTTGACATTAACAATAATATTATCAGTGCTCAGATGGATTATGCCGGCGGCGTGAAGTTCGGGATTATGCTGACAGAAATGCACGGTTCAGAAGAAAACACTCAGGCGGCGATTCAGTTCCTGCATGAGAATCAGGTGAAAGTAGAGGTACTCGGTTATGTCTGAGGCAATGATGTGGTTAATGGGGCGGGGTATCTGGGAAACGGTCATCATGACACTCACCTCCGGCTTCTTTGGGTTTGTACTCGGGCTACCTTTTGGCGTGCTGCTGTATGTCACCCGCCCGGGACAAATTGCTGAGAATAAGAACGTCTATCGCGTGATGTCTGCGCTGGTTAACATTTTCCGTTCTATTCCTTTTATTATCTTGCTGGTCTGGATGATTCCGTTCACTCGTATGATTGTCGGCACCTCGATCGGTTTACAGGCTGCCATTGTTCCGCTGACTGTGGGCGCAGCTCCCTTTATTGCCCGTATGGTTGAGAACGCATTACTGGAAATCCCAAGCGGTCTGGTTGAAGCCTCCCGCGCGATGGGTGCCACGCCAATGCAAATCATCCGTAAAATTCTGTTGCCGGAAGCCTTGCCGGGTCTGGTTAACGCGGCCACTATTACTCTGATCACCCTGGTTGGTTATTCTGCGATGGGCGGTGCTGTGGGTGCCGGTGGTCTGGGACAAATTGGTTATCAGTACGGTTATATCGGTTATGACGCCACTGTCATGAATACGGTATTGGTTCTGTTAGTGGTTTTGGTGTATTTAATTCAATTCTGTGGCGACCGCATCGTAAAAGCAGTCACGCATAAATAACGAAAAAACAGCTGTAAAACATAACCCTGTGTATATTTTTATCCGCTTATTGAGGAAAGGAAATGTCTAATAAATTCAAATCCATTGCCGTTGTTGGCGCGCTTCTGGGATCGCTGGCTTTGGTTGGCTGCGGGCCAAAAGAGCAGGATCCAAACCACATCAAAGTGGGCGTGATTGTCGGTTCTGAGCAGCAGGTTGCTGAAGTGGCACAAAAAGTTGCTAAAGAAAAATACGGTCTGGATGTTGAACTGGTGACATTCAACGATTACGTCCTGCCGAACGAAGCCCTGAGCAAAGGCGATATCGACGTTAATGCCTTCCAGCACAAACCTTACCTTGATCAGCAGATCAAAGACCGCGGCTACAAACTGGTTCCCGTCGGTAACAGCTTTGTCTATCCAATCGCGGGCTATTCCAAAAAAATCAAATCTGTTGATGAACTGAAAGAAGGCGATCAGGTTGCCCTGCCAAATGATCCGACCAACCTTGGCCGTTCATTACTGCTGCTGCAAAAACAAGGTCTGATTAAACTGAAAGACGGCGTTGGCCTGCTGCCGACCGTTCTTGATGTGACTGAGAACCCTAAAAACCTGAAACTGGTTGAACTGGAAGCACCACAGCTGCCACGTTCACTGGATGATGCAAAAATCGCACTGGCCGTTATCAACACGACTTACGCCAGCCAGATTGGTCTGACACCAGAAAAAGACGGTATCTTCGTAGAAGACAAAAACTCACCGTACGTAAACCTGATCGTTGCGCGTGAAGATAACAAAGACGCTGAAAACGTGAAGAAATTCGTTCAGGCTTACCAGTCTGATGAAGTGAACGCTGCGGCGAACAAAATCTTCAACGGCGGCGCTGTCAAAGGCTGGTAAAAACCGGCAGTGATGAATGCCATATTTATCTGCCATTCATCATGTAAAGACTCTTTTCAGAAATAAGTACAAGGCGGGCATATGCCCGCCTTGTTATTTCCTCAATACCTTGCTTCAATAACGCCACATTCATTCCTGTAAACATATTAAAAAGCAGAGGATTTACCATGCGTGCTTTACCTCTCTGTTTGTCGGCACTTTTGCTGGCGGGTTGTTCCCTGACTCAACACACACAGCCAACACCCATTGCACCTGTTGTTAAAGAAGAGCCAAAACCCGTCAAACCAAAACCGGCTCCAGTTCGTCCGGCCCCTGTGAAACTGTATAAAGATGCAGAAGCACTGGTCGGCACACCGTTCCGTGATTTAGGCGAAGTCTCTGGAGAATCTTGCCAGGCGGACCAGAATGATTCGCCTCCGAGCCTGGCCACAGCACGTAAAAGAATGCTGACCCGCGCTTCGTACATGAAGGCAAATGCCGTGTTGTTACATCAGTGCCAAATTCTCGGTGGCGTTCCAGGCTGCTTCCAGCAAGCGATTTGTCAGGGCTCTGCGTTGAACGTCACCTTTAAATGACCTCATTTTCTTTTGAGCAAATAGGGACAATTCATTCGCCCTACAAAGAGAAATTTGCAGTCCCACGCCAGCCTGGTTTGATCCAGGATGGCGGCGGTGAGTTACACCTTCACGCGCCGTATAACCAGCCTGAAGCGGTTCGCGGGCTGGAAGAGTTCAGCCATCTTTGGGTGATGTTTGTGTTTCATCAGACAATGGATGGCGGCTGGCGTCCGACGGTCCGCCCGCCTCGCCTTGGTGGCAATACGCGCACCGGCGTATTTGCGACACGTTCTACCTTTCGTCCGAATCCGCTGGGAATGTCGCTCGTTGAGCTCAAAGGGATCCACTGCCAGGGGCAACATGTCATTTTGCAACTTGGCAGTCTGGATTTGGTGGATGGCACCCCTGTTGTCGATATCAAGCCCTACCTGCCCTTTGCAGAAAGCCATCCTGAAGCCCGTGCGGGATTTGCTCAGCACGCGCCGCAAGCGGATATGCCGGTGGAATTTTCACCGCAGGCTGAAAAGCAGCTGGCAGATAATGTGCGTAAGTATCCCCATCTGCGCCGTTTCATCACTCAGGTTTTGGGCCAGGATCCTCGCCCGGCCTACCGCAAGGGTGAAGCAGCTGAACGGGATTACGCCGTTCGCCTGCTCGAGTTTAATGTCCGCTGGCGGGTTGTGGGCCCGGTGAATCAGGTATTGTCTCTCGGCAACGACTAAATTTCCTCTGCGTCTCTTTTGACAACAGCAACTCGCTGGTAAACTAAACCACTTTTTTACGTTTTGGCTGCCTGTGGCAGCCTGATTGCAATTTGCAGTGCTAACGGAATCAACACATCATGCGTACTACTCAATATCTGCTCTCTACTCTGAAAGAGACGCCAGCCGACGCGGAAGTCATCAGCCATCAGCTGATGCTGCGTGCGGGGATGATCCGCAAACTGGCTTCCGGCCTGTATACCTGGCTGCCAACCGGCCTGCGTGTTCTGCGTAAAGTTGAAAACATCGTGCGCGAAGAAATGAATAACGCGAACGCCATCGAGGTATCGATGCCGGTGGTGCAGCCCGCCGATTTGTGGCAGGAGAGCGGACGTTGGGAACAATACGGCCCGGAATTATTGCGCTTTGTTGACCGTGGCGATCGTCCTTTTGTACTGGGTCCAACCCACGAAGAAGTTATTACCGATCTGATCCGCAATGAAATCAGCTCATACAAACAGTTGCCGCTGAACTTCTTCCAGATCCAGACCAAATTCCGTGACGAAGTTCGTCCGCGCTTTGGCGTGATGCGCTCGCGTGAATTCCTGATGAAAGATGCCTACTCATTCCATACAACGCAGGAATCTCTGCAGGAAACGTATGATGCGATGTACGCAGCCTACAGCAAGATCTTCAACCGTATGGGTCTGGATTTCCGCGCTGTTCTGGCAGATACCGGTTCTATCGGCGGCAGCGCATCTCATGAGTTCCAGGTACTGGCGCAAAGCGGCGAAGATGACGTGGTGTTCTCTGACTCCTCTGATTTTGCAGCCAATATTGAGTTCGCGGAAGCACTGGCACCCGCTACTGCACGCCAGGCGGCCACGGAAGAAATGCGTATTGTTGAAACGCCAAATGCCAAAACCATCGCTGAACTGACAGAACAGTTCCAGGTTCCGGTGGAGAAAACCGTGAAAACCCTGATGGTTCACGCAACAGCTGAGAGCGGGCACAAACTGATTGCCTTGCTGATCCGCGGCGATCACGAACTGAACGAAATCAAAGCCGAAAAACTGCCACACGTTGCCACACCGCTGACTTTCGCTACCGAAGCTGAAATTCGCGAAATCGTTTCTGCCGGACCGGGTTCACTCGGCCCGGTTAACCTGCCAATGCCTGTCGTCGCAGACCGCACCGTTGCTGCGATGAGTGATTTCAGCGCAGGCGCAAACATCGATGGTAAACATTACTTCGGCATTAACTGGGATCGCGATACCGCGCTGCCAGAAGTGGCTGATCTGCGTAATGTGGTTGCAGGCGATCCAAGCCCGGATGGTCAGGGTACGCTCGTGATTAAACGCGGTATTGAAGTCGGCCATATTTTCCAGCTGGGCACCAAGTATTCAGAAGCGATGAATGCGACCGTTCAGGGCGAAGATGGACGTAATCAGGTGATGACCATGGGATGTTACGGTATCGGTGTGACCCGTGTGGTGGCAGCGGCTATCGAACAGAACCACGACGATCGCGGTATCATCTGGCCAGACGCCATCGCGCCATTCCAGGTTGCTATCCTGCCAATGAACATGCACAAATCTTTCCGTGTGAAAGATGCGGCAGAAGCGTTATACGCAGAGCTGCGCTCACACGGCATTGATGTGATCCTTGACGATCGTAAAGAGCGTCCGGGCGTCATGTTTGCTGATATGGAACTGATCGGTGTTCCGCATCAGGTGGTGATTGGCGATCGTAATCTGGACGCTGAAGAGCTGGAATACAAAAACCGTCGCACTGGCGAAAAACAAATGATCAAGCAAAGCGACATCGTTGCCTCTCTGCTGAGCCAAATCCCGCGTTAAGGATCTGACGCAGATCGTTCATGCATAAAAATGCCCGCATTGTGCGGGCATTTTCTTTTGCGGAGCAGACTCAGAGGCTGATGCTTAAGGGCAGGCCCTGGTCACATCAAACTTTACGTTTTTATCCGCCACGACAGCCTTGTGCATCTGCCCCTCTTCCATCGACGGTTCCGTCATGAAATGCCCGTCCATCGACACAAACACCAACTGATTGGGTGACTGGCGTGCGGCAAGATACCCTTCTTCCAGCGATTTATTGGCTGACATCGGGAACACTTTTCCGGTCGCACAGTCTTTGAAGGAAGCCGCGTCAGCACTGTACTGCATCATGCCGGTCAGCGTCATTGGCGTCTTCGGTAAACTCTGCTGAGTCGGTTTCAGCGTGTAATTGAGCGAAGACACAATCGGCGCGCCACTCGTATCGAGCATTTCGAGATTTTCATCTTTCGGATGGAAATAGCGTTTTTCACCCTTCGCATTGGTCAGAACCAGTTTATCCGCGGTTCTCGCCCAGTTGCCGTAACTGGCAAACGTTTGATTGCCGTCTTTGGTGTCCTGATAAACTTCCTGCAAAATGTACGTACCATCTTGTTGCAGGAACAAAGAAGTCTCCAGCCCGCCGCAATCAGCGCAAGGCAGAACACCGCTGTAACTTTGCTGCATTGCCTGCAACGGTTTTTCCTGATTATAGGCGGCGGTATGGCAGCCGAACAGTGATAACGCCCCGAGCGCAAGCACCGCTGTAATAATGATTTTTTTCACAGTCACTCCCCTACTGCTTTTTCTTCTTAGTACCGCGATAAAGATTGTCCTGCGGCACGATGTCGGGCTAAAGAACTTTGCCCCGTAATGCTTTGGTCGCCCCTTTGCGCACTTTACTCTCTACCCGACGAATTTTAGACCCGCGGGTCGGCTTGGTTGCACGACGCGGTTTTTCGACCACCAGCGCCTGTGCAATCAGGGAACTCAGCCGGGCCACTGCCGCTTCACGGTTTTGTTCCTGGCTCCGGTATTCCTGCGCCTTAATAACAACCCAACCATCAGCCGTCACCGAGTGATGATTAAACGCCAGCAGCCGCTCTTTGTAGTAGTCTGGCAAACTTGATGCCTTAATATCAAAGCGTAAATGTATTGCCGTTGACGTTTTATTGACGTTCTGACCCCCGTTACCCTGAGCCCGGATCGCGGTTAATTCTATTTCACTGTCTGGAATTTCCAGTTTACCCGAAAGGATGAACACGCTGATTACCTTGCTTCTTTTACGACAGACTCTTTCCATTCCGAAAAATGAATTTCTAAATTACTCTGAGCATCGGAAAGCCAAATAGTTCCGTCCTGTAAAGTCGCCTGTAAATCCATGGTTCTGCTGCCGAAAGCCGTGAGCTGAGTCAGCATTTCATCGTCAATATAACGGATGCGAAGATTCTCAAAACCTCTGACTTTCCCTTCAATTTGTGACCACCAGACCCTCGCAGCCCGCTCACCATAAGCGTAAAGCACCACTTCACGCGACTGGTTGCACGCCCTTTTCAGACGCTTCTCATCCGGTAAACCTAATTCAACCCACAACTCGATTCCGTTGTGATCATTTTTACGCCAGATTTCTGGTTCATCTTCGGCGCTTAATCCGCGCGTAAAGGTCAGCCGCTCATCGGCATGGTAAATCCACGCGAGCAAACGCAGCATCATACGTTGTTCTGTTTCTGAGGGATGCTGGGCCAGTGTCAGGTTGGCGTCGTGAAAGAAATTGCGATCCATATCAGCGATATTGATCACTGCTTTATAAATAGTTGCTTTTAACGCCATGGGAAACCTCTTGATGATAGACGCACAGTGTACTTGAAAGCGTCACGTCGCGACCAGTTTAACCCCGCAGGTCATCCTGAATAACCGTTTCAGCGCAAACGATAAACCTTTATAGGTTGGCTAATAACTGAGACTCTCCTGTGCTATAGTCGATAAATACTGAGAGCTTATCTTTCTGCGCTTTCCTCAGAGGGATACGCTTTTAAGGGAGAACCTATGCAGCAATACTGTGAGTTGGTACGCCGTAAATATTCAGAGATTGCCAGTGGCGATCTGGGATATGTGCCCGATGCGTTGGGCTGTGTATTGAAAGCATTGGACGAAGTGGCAGCAAACGCTGACCTTCCGTCCTCCGTTAGGGACCAGGCGGCCTATGCCGCCGCTAACTTATTGGTGAGCGATTATGTCAATGAATGATGAGTACCAACCCATCAATTGCGATGACTACGATAATCTCGAGCTCGCCTGCCAGAGTCACCTGGTGTTGACACTGAAGCTGCGCAGCGGAGAAGTCGTTGAGGCGAAGGCCAATGACCTGTTGATGCGTAAGAAAGTTGAATATCTGGTGGCCGAGGTGAACGGCGAGCAGCGCGATCTGCGTCTGGATTACATCGAGAGCTTTAGCCATCCGGAAATTGGCACCGTGGTGGTCAGCGCAGAATAGCGCAACTTTCCACCGGCCAAACTAACGGGCAATCTCAGGATTGCCCGTTTGCATTTCTGATACCCGACTATTTCAGCGGCGTCAGGCTTGCATAGTAAGCAGCCAAATCATTGATGTCCTGATCCGAAAGTGATGCCGTAAAGGCCTGCATCACCCCCGCTTGCCCGCCGCTGCGTTCGCCTTTCTTATAAGCATGTAACGACAGGGCCAGATAATCCCCATTTTGCCCGGCCAGATTCGGGTAGACAGGATTAGCCGCTTTGCCCTTTGCGCCGTGGCAAGCCGCACAGCTTGCCGATTTAGCCTGCCCATCAGCACTGTTTCCAAGCGCGCTATTTTCATTCGCGGCTACAGAAAAACTCACCAGCACCAGCGCCAAAACGCCCGCAACTACACGCATCACCACTCCCACGGGCAGAATTTCCGCCTAACTTGTTGATCTTAAATTTTATTTGGCAGCGGACCAGACGATCCGCCACTGCGCATCATGATTGCCGGCGACCGCCTGACGGGTGATAAACCAGCCCGGTGCGGCGATCAACTGCTCATTATAATAAATGAGGGGAATACGCTCGCGCTGCCAGGGCGGCACGCCTAACTCTGACCACAATTTTTTCGCCTGACGCGCACGGTCACGCCCGACTTTTTCTATATTGCCCTGCGCCTGAAATCTCACCGAGACACTCTCTTCTGCCCGCGGCTGGCGACAAATGAACGCTTCACCCGCCCCGGCAACATTGAGATCGACCGCTAAAAAACCCAGACCGTCCGGCAGGGTTAATGTCTGCGCCGTCTCCCAGCGGAGTATAAGCTCTTTCAGCGGCTGGAATTCGGGCAATAAATAGAGGCGCTGGCGGAAACGGCGAACCGTCGAGATGCCCAACCTTAACTGCGCCTGCGCATCTTCGCGGCTCAGCGCCACTTCATCCCATACTCTTTTCAGCTGTTCCCGGGAAGGCATTTTCGCGCCCTGTCCGGCCAGCCAGCGGCGTAATAAAGCAGAACGTCTGGCCTCAGAAAAGCCGAGCATTCCCTCAACGCAAAGGCTGCCCTGCGCATCTGTTAACGCACTAAGGGACTCACTTAGCAGTTCATCGAGCAAGGATTCCTGTTCAGCGCACAGTGCCGCGCTGCGTGCGGTGGCCTGTGCAAAGTGCGGCCATCGGTGGTACAGCAACGGAAGGACATTGAGACGCAGGAAGTTACGGTCAAAACGCGCATCCTGATTACTGTCATCCTCGATCCAGCTCAGCTGATTCTGCCGGGCATAATCTTCAAGTTGCTCACGGCTGAGTTCCAGCAGAGGCCTTAACAGCCGGTGCTGAGATGCCATGCTGTCTGCACTCATCGCCGATAAACCGGCGGGGCCGCTGCCGCGCTTTAGCGCCAGCATCAAAGTTTCGCACTGATCGTTCAGATGCTGCGCCGTGAGCAGAACTTCATCTTCCGTCAGATTGTCTGAAAATGCCTGATAACGCGCCGTTCTCGCTGCGGCTTCAATACCGCCATCCTGTGCATTCACCTTCACGTAAATGACTGAAAACGCGATGTGATGCCGGGCGCAAACCGTCTGGCAATGCGCCACCCAGCTGTCGGCCAGCGGGCTTAAGCCATGATGAATATGCAACGCGCGCAGTTGAAGATCCGGCAGATTTTCGCGCAGCTCTGCCAGTGCGGCCAGGAGCACTGTGGAATCAAGCCCGCCACTGAACGCGACACAAAGCTTTCGCGCACTGCCAATTTTATCCCGCAGATGCTCAGGCAGAGAAAACCTCGCCAGACGTGAATTCATAACGTTACCGGGATTCGTACAGTTCTAACGGCAAGCCGTCGGGGTCGGCGAAAAAGGTAAACTGCTTGCCGGTGTAAGGGTCAATACGTACCGGTTCACAGTTCACGCCAGCCTGAGTCAATGCAGTGATGGCCTGCGCGATATCATCAACGCTGAACGCCAGATGGCGCAACCCGCAGGCCTCCGGGTGGCTCGGACGCGCCGGCGGATGAGGAAAGCTAAACAGTTCGATGGTGTACTGGCCGTTAAGTGCCAGATCGGCTTTCCACGAGTCACGCTCTTCCCGATAAAACTCTTCTACCAGCGTGAAGCCCAGAATGTCGCAATAGAAGCTTTTGCTGGTCTGATAATCGGAACCAATGATCGCGATATGATGAATTTGTCGAAGGTTAAGCATGGATGATGTCCTGTAGATTCCTGGTGTGCACGTTACTCAGCGTATCCGGAGACGTCAATAAAAAGCCCTCATAATGAGGGCTGTCATTACTGCGCGTCGGGGAGCTTCAGCACTTTCACCAGATAGCGACCGTCTTCGGTGAGACGTGCGCCATGAATATCGGTTTCAAAGCCAGGGTAACGTTCCCCTATCGAGCAAAGCATGATCAGGAAATCGAGCACCGCGCGGCTTTCTTCCGTAATCATCTCACCGGGCATCACCACGGGCACACCCGGCGGATAAGGCAGGATCATGTTAGCCGAGACTTTGCCGATCAGTTCGTCGAGGTCACATTCCTCCACATGTCCGCGCACCTGATGTTGGAACATTTCATACGGCGTCATTTTCATTTCTGGCAGCGTTTCAAATGCGTCCAGCATCAGGCGCGGCAGATCATGTCGGAGGATAAGCTTGTGGATCCCCTGCGCGAGATCCTGGATCCGCATATGACGGTAGAAATCCGGATCTTCCGCGTACAGATCGGGGAGCATATTTTTAACGCGCAGATTAAGATCATAACTGCGTTTGAAATCGGTCAGACCACGCATCACGCTCATGGATTTGGTCTTATCAATGCCAATGCTGAACAGGAAAAGTAAATTGTACGGACCGGTTTTTTCGACCACCACGCCGCGCTCATCAAGGAACTTAGCCACCAGCGCCGCCGGGATCCCTTCCTGTTCCAGTTTGCCCATTTCATCCATGCCGGGCGTAAGGATCGTGACCTTGATCGGATCCAGATACATGTGATCGGCATCTGCGTTCGCAAAGCCATGCCAGTTATTATCCGGATTCAGCGGCCAGCATTCAGCTTCATCAATATGTTCCGGCTGCCAGATATCGAAGAACCAGCCATCAGTTTCCTCGCGCAGTCGTTGGATCTCTTTGCGAAAATGTAACGCACGCTCAACCGAGCGGTTGATCAGGCGGCGTCCGGGATTTCCGCGCAGCATCGCCGCTGCGGTTTCTGCCGAGGCAACGATGCCGTAGTTGGGTGATGTGGTGGTGTGCATCATGTAGGCTTCATTAAAGGTACTTTCGTTGTAATCACCTTTAATGTGGATCATTGACGCCTGAGAGAAGGCGGCCAGTAACTTGTGCGTAGACTGGGTTTCATAGATGACTTTTCCGGGAATTCGCTCACCACTCATCCCGCTTTTCCCTGCGTAAATCGGATGGAAATTGGTATAAGGCACCCAGGCGGAATCAAAATGAATCGACGGTACATCCAGCGTATTTTTGATGTAATCAGTGTTGTACAGCAGCCCATCATAGGTGGAGTTGGTAATGACCGCATGTACCGGCCAGGTCGCATTGTCCGTGAGGGCGATTTTCTCTTCGATACTTTCCCGGGTGAATTCACGCTTGGGAATGCCGCCGAGAATGCCGTAGGCATTACGGTGAGGACGCAAATAGATCGGCACGACATTGGTCATCATCATCAGATGTGCCAGCGATTTATGGCAGTTTCGGTCAATCAGCACCGTGCTGCCCGCTGGCGCGGCGTACATGCCGACAATTTTATTGGCCGTCGAAGTGCCGTTGGTCACGATGTAACTTTGTTCTGAACCAAACGTGCGTGCGATATATTCTTCGGCCTCCAGATGCGGGCCGGTATGATCGAGCAACGATCCCAGTTCGGTCACCGAAATGGATACGTCTGCTTTCAGCGTTTTGGCACCAAAGAAATCATAAAACAGTGTCCCGACCGGGCTTTTCAGAAACGCCGTGCCCGCCATGTGTCCCGGCGTACAAAAGGTGTACTTCCCTTCTTCCACGTATTTAAACAGCGCTTTGGTCAGCGGTGGCGTGATCGTATCGATATATTCGTCCGTGTACTGGCGGATCCTTTTGGCAATATCCTCTGCGGCGGTCAGCGCGTACTCGAAGAAATACAGAACCATCCGCATCTCATTCACATCAACATCCAGCGTTGAGTGAGTATTGATGAAAGCGTACAAGGGCAGGTATTCGTTCAGTTCATTAATTTCTGTACACAACTCTTCGCTATGCTCGTCCCAGTCAAAAATCGCCCCGCAAATGCGGGCATTATTTTCGATGAGTTTCAGTAAGTCAGCGCGATCCCGCGGATAAATAACCTGGAACCCGAGAAGCGTCAGGGCGCTATCCAGTTCGCGGATTGGCTCTTCTTTATAGTAAGCCCCTTCCGGGCGCATGACAGCGATGATATTCATCTGACAAATCCTTCTTTTATTGGTATCTCATATATTTATAGAAACACGGTTAGCGCCAGGTGTGTACCCTTTCGCGACTATTTCTGACAGACGGAAGGAAAATTCAGAATCCCGGAACGATGTGGGAGGGATTTGCGGCAATAAAAAAGGCCATGCAGTTGCATGGCCTTTTCATAAGCGGTTGCTGGATCAGCAGTAGCCGTAAGTCATCAGACGCTGATAGCGACGGTTACGCAATTCTTCAGTGCTCAGCACATCCAAATCACTCAGGTCAGCTTCCAGCTGGGCGCGCAGTGAGGCCGCCATCGCTTCAACATTACGATGAGCACCGCCCAGAGGTTCAGGGATCACCGAGTCGATAAGCTTCAGTTCTTTCAAACGTGGCGCAACGATACCCATCGCTTCTGCTGCCAGAGGTGCTTTATCCGCACTCTTCCACAGAATTGAGGCACAGCCTTCCGGTGAGATCACCGAATAGGTGCTGTATTGCAGCATGTTAACTTTATCACCCACGCCGATTGCCAGTGCGCCACCGGAACCACCTTCACCAATAACGGTACAGATGACCGGCACATTCAGACGTGACATCTCACGCAGGTTACGGGCGATCGCTTCAGACTGGCCGCGCTCTTCAGCACCCACGCCTGGGTATGCGCCAGGGGTGTCGATGAAGGTAATGATAGGCAGTTTGAAACGTTCTGCCATTTCCATCAGGCGTAACGCTTTGCGATATCCTTCCGGAGCAGGCATACCGAAGTTACGACGGACTTTCTCTTTTGTTTCACGGCCTTTCTGATGACCTATGATCATCACAGCACGTTCACCCAAACGAGCAATCCCGCCAACGATAGCTTTATCGTCAGCAAATGCACGATCACCAGCCAGTTCATCAAAATCAGTGAAGATATGTTTGATGTAATCCAGCGTATAAGGGCGACGAGGATGGCGTGCCAGTTGGGCAATCTGCCAGGCACCCAGATCAGAGAAAATCTTACGGGTCAGTTCAACGCTTTTCTCGCGCAAGCGTGCAACTTCTTCGTCCAGATTAATATCCAATTTTTCGTCTTGACGGCTGACTGCAGTCAGCGAGTCAATTTTCGCTTCGAGTTCCGCAATCGGCTGTTCAAAATCAAGAAAATTCAGACTCATAGCATTCCTATTTTAGTCAAATTCCAGTTCCACCTGCTCACTACCGACCAGGCCTCGCAAATCCAGCAACAGTTTGTCCGTTGGCGTAACACGCCATGACGCCCCGAATCGAAGCCGGGCTCTTGCGTTTTCTCGTTGGTAATACAGATGCACTGGTATCGTCCCCGATCGATGAGGTTCCAACGATTGGCGGAGACGGTTCAAAAGCTGGTCATCAATTTGCCTGTCAGTCAGCGAGATAGCAAGACCGCGAGCATATTTTTCCCGTGCTTCACTGATGTCCATAATATCGCGGGCCATCATTTTAAGCCCGCCGCTGAAGTCATCAAAGCTGACCTGTCCTGTGGCGATAAGGATACGGTCTTTTTCCAACAAATGCTGGAATTTTTCCAACGCTTCGGTGAACAACATGACTTCCAGACGACCAGAGCGGTCGTCTAACGTACAGATCCCAATGCGATTACCGCGTTTGGTGACCATTACCCGTGCAGCGAGAACCAGTCCCACTGCAACCGTCATTTTACCCCGATCCGTCGGGTGCATATCTTTCAAACGCTGGCCGCCGCCATAACGTTCGATTTCTTTCAGATACTGGGTGATCGGATGGCCGGTCAGGTACAACCCCAGCGTTTCGCGTTCACCGTCCAGTACCGTTTGTTCCGGCCAGCGCATGACGTTGGCGTAGGATTTCTCTACCTGTTCCGGCGCTTCTGCCAGAACGCCGAACATATCTACCTGACCGATAGCTTCAGCTTTGGCGTGCTGATCGGCAGCTTTCAGGGCATCCGGCAAAGAGCTCATCAATGCGGCACGGTGCGGACCTAAACGGTCAAACGCACCGGACATGATCAGCTTTTCGAGAATACGTTTGTTGAGCTTTTTCACATCCGCACGGGCACAGAGATCAAACAGCTCTTTGAAATAACCACCCTCGTTACGCGCCTCAATGATGGCTTCAATCGGGCCTTCACCTACGCCTTTGATCGCGCCGATGCCGTAAACGATTTCACCTTCTTCATTGACGTGGAAGTGATACTGACCGCTGTTGATATCCGGTGGCAGAATTTTCAGCCCCATACGCCAGCATTCATCCACCAGGCCAACCACTTTCTCGGTGTTATCCATATCGGCAGTCATCACCGCCGCCATAAATTCAGCAGGATAATGCGCTTTCAGCCACAGCGTCTGGTAAGACACCAGTGCATAAGCGGCGGAGTGGGACTTGTTAAACCCATAACCGGCGAATTTCTCTACCAGATCGAAGATTTTAATCGCCAGTTCGCCATCGATACCGCGTGCTTTGGCACCATCTTCAAAACCGCCGCGCTGTTTTGCCATCTCGACCGGGTTTTTCTTACCCATCGCACGACGCAGCATGTCCGCGCCGCCCAGCGAATAGCCCGCCAGAACCTGCGCAATCTGCATGACCTGTTCCTGATACAAGATGATGCCGTACGTCGGCTCCAGTACCGGTTTCAGAGATTCGTGCTGCCATTGGATATCCGGATAGGACAACTCTTCGCGACCGTGTTTACGGTCAATAAAGTTATCTACCATGCCGGACTGCAACGGCCCCGGACGGAACAATGCCACCAGCGCGATCATATCTTCGAAGCTGTCGGGCTTCAGGCGTTTGATCAAATCTTTCATGCCGCGGGATTCAAGCTGGAAAACCGCGGTGGTTTCCGAGCGCTGCAGCATGTCGAAACTTTTCTTGTCATCCAGCGGAATCGCGGCGATATCCAGCGGGGGTTCGCCCGCTTTTGCACGACGGGCGTTAATCATGCCCAGCGCCCAGTCGATGATGGTGAGTGTACGCAATCCGAGGAAGTCGAACTTCACCAGACCGGCATATTCCACGTCGTTTTTGTCGAACTGCGTCACCGGGTGATTACCTTCAGCATCGCAATATAACGGCGCAAAATCGGTAATCTTGGTCGGCGCTATCACGACACCGCCGGCGTGTTTACCGGCGTTACGGGTGACGCCTTCAAGCTGGCGCGCCATGTCGATCAGAGACTTAACTTCTTCATCCGCTTCGTAAATTTCCGGCAATTGCGGTTCTGCAGCAAAGGCTTTTTCCAGCGTCATGCCGGGATCAGGCGGGACCAGTTTGGAAATACGATCAACAAATCCGTAAGGGTGGCCCAGTACGCGGCCTACGTCGCGAATAACGGCTTTGGCAGCCATGGTACCGAAAGTGATAATCTGAGAAACCGCTTCGCGGCCATACATTTCAGCCACATGGTCGATGACCTGATCACGCTTTTCCATGCAAAAATCGACGTCAAAGTCGGGCATGGAAACACGTTCAGGGTTAAGAAAACGTTCGAAAAGCAGATCGAATTCAAGCGGATCCAGATCGGTAATTTTGAGCGCATAGGCCACCAGTGAACCTGCACCGGAACCACGGCCAGGGCCTACCGGTACGTCGTTATCCTTGGACCACTGGATGAACTCCATTACGATCAGGAAGTAACCGGGAAAGCCCATCTGGTTGATAACTTTGAGCTCGATATCCAGACGTTCATCATATTCAGGGCGTCGTTGCGCGCGCACGTCGGGATCCGGAAACAGAAACTCAAGACGTTCTTCCAGCCCGATTTTAGATCTATCGACCAGAAAATCTTCAGTCGTCATCTCTCCGGTCGGAAACTGCGGCAGGAAGTATTCGCCAAGACGAATGGTGACGTTACAACGTTTGGCAATCTCAACGCTGTTTTGCAGAGCTTCCGGGATATCTTCAAACAACTCGCACATTTCATCTTCACTGCGCATGTATTGCTGAGCAGTGTAATTGCGCGGACGCTTGGGATCGTCGAGCGTAAAACCGTCGTGAATAGCCACGCGGATCTCATGGGCGTCAAAATCCGATGCCACCATGAAACGTACGTCGTTCGTTGCCACCACCGGTAAACCGCGTTCGGTTGCCAGCGCGACGGCAGCGTGCAGATAGTTTTCTTCTTCAGCCCGGCCGGTACGGATCAGTTCGAGGTAGTAGCGGTCGGGAAAATATTGCTGATAAAAATCCAGACACAGCTCGACTTGTAAATCGTTACCTCGCATCAGGAATTTACCGACATCCCCCATTTTCGCGCCGGAAATCAGGATCAACCCCTCATTCAGCTCTGCCAGCCACTCGCGATCAACAATCGGCCCCGCCGCGCCATAGCCACGCTGATAGGCGCGGGAAATCAGCAGCGTGAGGTTCTGATATCCCTGATTGTTCATTGCCAGAACGGTCAGCTGCGCCAGTTCGTCGCCAAGGATCTCGCTTTGAATGTTCAGATCGGCACCGATGATCGGTTTCACGCCAGCACCGTGCGCGGCACCGTAGAATTTGACCAGGCCGCACAGGTTGGTGAAGTCAGTGATCCCCAGAGCAGGCATACCGAGTGACGCTGCGCATTTCACCAGCGGACCCACTTTCGCGAGGCCATCCACCATGGAATAGTCGCTATGTACACGCAGATGAATAAAACGAGGTTCGGCCATATCCAGAGTCCAGAAATGAGTGAGTGTAGAGTGTGTATTTCCCGCTAAGGCACGAAAGGAACAAGATGACGCGTTACGCCAATCCGAGTGCGCGCTTCACCGGGGCGAAGCTGCGACGGTGATGCGCAGTCGCACCAAGCCGGGCAAGGCTTTCGAGATGCACCGGCGTCGGATAGCCTTTGTGTTTCGCAAAACCATATTCAGGGAACTGAAGATCCAGTTCAACCATTTCGCGATCGCGGGTGACCTTAGCCAGGATGGATGCGGCACTGATTTCGGCCACTTTGCTGTCCCCTTTCACCACGGCCTGAGAGGCCATCGGAAGAAACGGACAGCGGTTGCCATCAATCAATACCATGTCGGGCGTGATAGCCAACCCGGCAACGGCTCTTTGCATCGCCAGCATGGTGGCGTGCAGAATATTGATTTCATCGATTTCATGCGGTTCAGCGCGGCCAAGACTCCAGGCAAGCGCCTTTTCTTTAATTTCGATATACAGCGCTTCGCGTCGTTTTTCACTGAGTTTTTTTGAATCAGCCAGGCCCTTGATGGGGTTAGCCGGATCGAGAATAACCGCTGCAGTCACCACGGCGCCCACTAACGGGCCACGCCCGACTTCATCCACACCGGCGATACAGACGGCCTGCGGATAGATAAAGATGTCACTCATCGGCGTGCCAGCTCCATCACAGCCTGAGCAGCCTGCTCATCGGCATTCCGGCGAATGCTTTCATGCAATTCCAGGAAGGTACTCTGCAATTCGTGACTTTTCTCACCACCGGCCAGCAACGGCAATAACGCAGCGGAAAGTTTGTCCGGAACGCATTCGGTTTGCAGCAACTCGGTGACGATTTCCCGTCTTGCAAGCAAGTTTGGCAAGGAAACGTACGGCGTTTTTACCAGGCGTTCAGCGAGCCAGAAGGTGAAAGGCTTCATGCGATAGCCGACAACCATCGGGCATTTCGCCAGCATACATTCCAGCGCAGCCGTTCCTGAAGCCAGCAATGCTGCATCGCTGGCAATCATGGCCTCGCGACCTTTGCCGTCCAGCAAATGCGCGGGAAGGTCTGGCGCAATCTCCGCTTTGATACGTTCAAACTGCTCGCGACGTTTTGCATTCACCAGCGGCACAACAATGTGGAGATCCGGGTAAGTCTGTCGCAATTGCAGCGCTGTTTTCAGGAAATCAGCACTGAGCATTTCAACTTCCGCATGACGACTTCCTGGCAGTAACGCCAGACAATGCACATCATCAGGGATCCCCAAAGACAGGCGCGCAGCCTGTTTGTCAGGATGCAGCGGCATGGCATCAGCCATCGTGTGACCGATGAAACGGCAGGGAACGTTGAATTTGTCATAAAACGCTTTTTCGAAAGGCAGAAACGCCAGGACTAAATCGGTGGCTTTTCCTATTTTGAAAACGCGTTTTTGTCGCCAGGCCCAGACAGACGGGCTGACATAATGGATCGTGCGGATACCGCGTTGTTTCAGACGCCCTTCAAGCGTGATGTTAAAATCAGGTGCATCAATGCCCACGAAGACATCCGGCTTAAGTTCGCTGAAACGTTGGGTCAAATCTTTGCGGATTTTCAACAGGCGTGGCAGACGCTCTAACACTTCCACCACGCCCATTACCGCCAGTTCTTCCATTTCGTACCAGGCTTCACACCCTTCCGCCTGCATCAGCGGACCTGCGACGCCGACAAAGCGGGCATCCGGATGGTGCTTTTTCAGGGCTCGAATCAGCCCGGCGCCAAGAATGTCACCGGACGTTTCACCGGCCACCAGGCCAATTGTAAGAACAGGCTTTTGCATTGTTTTCCGTAGGGCAGATCAGCGGATTATGCCGCGCGTTGAGCGGCTGAAGAAATCACTGAAAGGTTTGGCTTTCGGGAATTCAGCCGCAATCGCAGCGATTTCCGGCTGAGCTTCTTCCAGAGTTTTGCCACTGCGATACAGTAATTTATAGGCATTACGAATAGCGTGCAGGTCTGCTTTCTCAAAACCACGTCGCTTAAGCCCTTCGATATTAATACCAAAAGGTGTCGCGTGGTTACCCTGCGCAATCACGAACGGAGGCACATCCTGGGCTACGCCAGAGCATCCGCCAACCATGACGTGCGCACCGATGATGCAGAATTGATGCACTGCGGTCATACCGCCAATGATAGCGAAATCGTCGATCTCTACGTGACCGCCAAGCGTCGCATTATTCGCCAGAATACAGCGATTACCAATGACGCAATCGTGGGCAATATGCGCATTCACCATCAACAGGTTATCGCTACCCACTTTTGTCAGACTACCGCCCTGAACGGTTCCACGATGAATGGTCACGCTCTCACGAATATTGTTGCGATCGCCGACCTCAACGCGTGTTGGTTCACCTGCATATTTCAGATCCTGGTTAATTTCACCAATGGAAACGAACTGGAAAATGCGGTTATCGCGACCAATTTTGGTCACGCCATTAAGAACTACGTGTGATTTAAGCTCAGTACCTTCGCCGATCTCCACCTGGGAACCGACATAACAGAAAGGACCGATATGAACACCAGCACCGATAACGGCACCTTCTTCAACAATAGCGCTTGGATGTATAAAGGCGGTTTTGTCTATCATGTATTAAGACTCCCGGCGACGGGCGCACATCATTGATGCCTCGCAAGCAATCTCACCATCTACTTTCGCGACACCTTTAAAACGAGCAACACCACGACGCTCTTTAATGAATTCAACTTCCAGAATCATCTGGTCACCCGGCAACACCGGACGTTTGAAGCGTGCATCATCAATTGCTGCAAAATAATACAGTTCGCCCGGTTCCAGTTTTCCAACGCTTTTAAACGCAAGAATACCGGTAGCCTGTGCCATGGCTTCCAGAATCAGTACACCTGGAAAAATCGGCTTGCCTGGGAAATGCCCCTGGAAAAACGGTTCATTAAAGGAAACGTTTTTCACTGCGCGCAAAAATTTCCCTTTTTCAAAATCCAACACGCGGTCAACCAACAAGAACGGGTAACGGTGTGGCAGTAAATCCAGTATCTCTTCAATACGCAGAGTATGAGTGTCAGTAGTCAAAATACTCTTCCTGTCTATAAAAACTGATGGCATCAAAAACACGGCCTGCCAGACCCCAAAAAAAGGTCATCAGGCAGGCCGCAAATAGGAACGAATGCCGCAGGTTCACTCACTGAGTGAACACAAAGCAGCACCGTAAATGGTAATTAGTCTTTTTCGATTTTACGCTCGACAGCTTTCAAGCGCTTATTCATCTCGTCAATATTCATTACCAGTGCAGCCGTCTTACGCCAAACTTTATTCGGTTGTAACGGAATACCGGAGGAGTATACCCCAGGTTCAGTGATTGGTCGCATTACCATTCCCATTCCTGTCACAACGGCCTGGTCACAAATCTCCATGTGACCATTGATAACACTGGCTCCGCCAATCTGGCAGTAACGACCAATTTTCAGACTACCGGCCATAATCACACCGCCGGCCACGGCCGTATTGTCTCCAATCACGACGTTGTGTGCAATCTGGCATTGGTTATCAATGATGACACCGTTGCTGATAATCGTGTCATCAAGCGCACCGCGGTCGATGGTGGTACAGGCACCAATCTCAACACGATCGCCGATAATCACGGTGCCAAGTTGTGGGATCTTAATCCAGTTGCCGCGTTCATTCGCGTAACCAAAACCGTCCGCACCGATGACAGTGCCAGACTGAATCAGGCACTGCTCACCAATTTCAACGCGGTGATAAATAGAAACATTGGCCCAGATCCGGGTTCCTGCGCCTATTTTAGCTTCTTTACCGATAAAGCAGCCCGCGCCGACGATAACGTTATCGCCCAACACTACGCCAGATTCGATGACTGCATTTGCGCCAACCGAGACATTCTTACCCAAAGAAGCACTGTCAGAAATTACCGCGCTCGCAGCAATATCCTGTGCCGGTGCCGGGGTGGTATCCAGCAGTTGCGCCATACGCGCATAGGTCAGGTAAGGGTTTTTAACCACTAATGCCGCTGTAGGGCAAAATGGCAGATCCGCTTCCGTCAACACTACGGCACCTGCTTTGCAGGAGGCCAACTGTTCACGGTAGCGGCTGTTTGATAAAAACGTGATTTGCTCAGAGTGTGCGGAATGCATTGAAGCAACGCCGGTGATGGCAATTTCGCCATCACCGTGCAATTGTGCATCCAACTGCTGTGCGAGATCAGCCAGTCGAATTGAAGACATGTTTATTTAACCTGTTTCAGCACATCAGCAGTAATATCTTTGTCATTGCTTGCATACGCGATTGCGTTTGCATCGATAACAACATCATAACCTTCTTTGCTTGCAACAGATTTCACAGCATCCTGGATACGGCTCAGGATTTTGTTACGCTCTTCGCCCTGACGACGACGGTTGTCTTGCTCGAACTGCTGCGCTTTAGCGGAGAACGCTTCACGCTGAGCCATTACGTCTTTTTCAAGTTTAGAACGATCGCTGGCTTTCATGGTCGAGCCATCGCGTTGCAGACGTTGCATTTTAGTTTGCAGATCACGTTCCTGAGATTGCAAATCAGTTGCACGGCTTTTGAACTCGTTTTCGAGTTGTTTGGCCACAGCTTCACGTGCTGGCATCTGTTGGAAAATGCTAGCGACGTTAACGATAGCAATTTTGTCAGCAGCCTGAACGCTAGCTGAAGAAGCCATAACTAAACCGAGGCCTGCGGCATATAACCACTTTTTCACTATAAACTCCTTCCATCACCCGTTTGTGCCATCTGGCACAGTAAATTACACAAAACACCTGACGCAATAACAATACACGGGCCGAAACCCGTGTATCAAATTCAGCATCAGGTCATTGCGATTCTGCTGAATAAGCGCTTTTCAGACAGAGAGTTACCAGGTTTTGCCGATATTAAACTGGAACTGCTCTGCTTTGTCGCCTTCGTATTTCTTAACAGGTTGTGCGTATGAGAAGACCAATGGCCCCAGAGGAGACATCCACTGCAACGCAAGACCGGAAGAAACACGAATATTGCCTGGTTTACTGTAATCAGGAACACCGGCAGCCATAGTCTGCGGCGTGTTTTCCCAACCTGTATCCCAGACAGTACCGCTATCCACGAACAGAGAAGTACGCAATGAGTTAGCGTATTTTTCGCTAACAAACGGAGTTGGAACAATCAGTTCGGCACTCAGTACTGCCATTGCATTACCACCCACCGCATCGTCCGAATTATCAATCGGACAACCGCTGTACGAGGTATTAGCTGTAGTACATTTGTAATAGGCTGCTTTTGGACCAATGGTGTTCGACTGGAAACCACGAACGCTGCTTGAACCACCGGCATAGAAGTTGTCGTAGAACGGCACTTCTTTACCACCAAGACCATCCGCATAACCTGCGCGAGCACGGCCCATCAGCACCCAATCACGATCTTGATTCAGCGGCATGTAGCTGGTTGAATCGAAAGTAATTTTATAATATTCGTTATCGGAACCTGGAACGGTAACTTTGCCGTTCAGGCTGGCTTTAGTCCCTGAAGTCGGGAAGTAGCCACGGTCGAGGTTGTTATAACCCCAGCCAAGGTTCACGAAGAAGTCATCAGCACTGAAATCGGCATCAGCATTATCGCTGGTGGTGACCGCAGGTTTCAGGCCCACAGAGTTCAGATAACGGAACATGGCGATCTGTGGTTCCATATTGGACAGATCGTTGTGTACGTAATCCAGACCCAGACGCAATGAGTTGTTCTCATTGATTGGGAAACCAAGGTTACCGCCAATACCATAACTTCTGTTGGTATAGTCAGACAGATCCGCGTTATCCGCTTTAAAGTCGTTATAGAAGATACGACCACCCAGACTCACACCATCGACGGTGAAGTAAGGGTCAGTGATCGTGAATTCTGCGTAAGTCTGATAATCATTTTTGGTACCGCTGATGCCTACGGAGTTACCCGTACCCAGCCAGTTGTCCTGCTGGACACCAACCTGGAAGCTGACACCACTTTCTGTACCGTAGCCCACACCAAAGTTGAAAGTACCGGTGTTACGTTCTTTCACTTTATAGACCACATCAACCTGATCCGGAGTACCCGGTACACGTTGCGTATCCACATCCACGGTTTCGAAGTAACCCAGACGGTTCAGACGTTCTTTACCTTTGTCGACCAGATCGTTGCCTAACCAGGCACCTTCCATCTGACGCATTTCACGGCGCAGTACGCTGTCTTTACTGGTGTCATTGCCTTCAAAACGGATATGACGCACATAGAAACGGTTACCTGCATCAACGTTGATATGCAGTTTAACGGTCTTATCGGCATCATTGATTTCTGGCTGTGTATTCACCCGTGGGTAGGCATAGCCGTAACGACCCAACATCTGCTTGATGTCGTTTTCCATCTTGGTGACTTTAGCGCCGTTATACAGCTCGCCTTTATCAATTTTAGTCAGGCTTTGCACTTCTGCTGAGTGACCGGCCATGCTGCCAGTCACTTCAACGCCAGAAAGTTTATATTGCTCGCCTTCTGTAATGTTCAGCGTGATGTAAATGCCTTTCTTGTCCGGCGTCAGGCTGACCTGAGTCGAATCAATGTTGAAACGGGCATAGCCGCGATCCAGATAGAAGCTGCGCAGGGTTTCAAGGTCACCCGCCAGTTTCTGTTTCTGATATTTACGATCGCCTACCACGTTCCACCATGGCACTTCATCGCGAAGCTGGAAGTGTGAAATCAGTTCATCAGTACTGAAGGCATGGTTACCTACGATGTTGATCTGCTGAATTTTGGCAGAAACACCTTCGGTGAAGACCAGTTTCAGATCGACACGGTTACGGGGCAAAGGGGTAACAACCGCTTTTACCGACGCACTGTATTTACCGACGCTGTAATAGAAGTCTTCCAGACCTTTCTCGATGCTGCTGATTGTTGTACGGTCAAGCGCTTCGCCAACACGGACGCCAGAGGCCTCCAGGTTTTGTTTCAGCATGTCATCTTTGACCGATTTGTTACCGGAGAAAGTGATGCTGGCAATAGTTGGACGTTCTTTAACCTGAACAATCAGAGAATCGCCATCGCGCAGGACGCGAACGTCCTCAAAGTTGCCAGTGGCAAACAATGCACGAATGGTATTACTGATGTCATCGTCAGTAACCGTATCACCGACGCGAACCGGCATATTGAGTAACGCCGCACCGACGGCAACTCGCTGCAGGCCTTCGAAATGAATATCTTTCACTACGAAACCGTCTGCACCGTATACGGTGGCGCTGCCAAACAGCAGCGACGCTATGAGCAACTTTTTGATCGCCATCGTTGTTATGCGTTCTTCCTAACCTAATCTCCAGCCTTAAAGACGGGAGAAATCATTGAAAAGTGCAAGCCCCATAACCAGGAACAGCAATACTGCACCGACCTGATAGCTGAAGTTTTGAACTCGCTCGGAAACTGGACCACCTTTTAGTTTTTCTATTGCCAGAAAAACCAAGTGTCCACCATCTAATATCGGTAATGGGAACAGGTTTACGATACCGAGATTGACGCTGATAAGCGCCAAAAACGTCAGGTACGACACTAAACCATACTCCGCTGACATCCCTGCGCCCTGTGCTATGGAGATTGGGCCGCTCAGATTGTTCAGCTTTACATCACCGGTAAACAACTTGCCCAGCATGTTTACCGTCAGCTTCATCAGTTGCCAGGTTTTTGCACCGGCCTCATAAAAAGCGACAAACGGACCATATTGGCGAACTGTTTTGTACTCTTCAGGTAACGGTATGACTTTGGGAACCACCCCAGCAAAACCTTGTACGATACCTTTACCTACTGTCCGACTTTCCGGTGTCAGGGTTAACTCAAGAGTCTCACCATTACGCTCAATGTTCAGCGCCATAGGCTTGCCCGGATTATCGCGCACCTGCAACGTAAAATTACGCCAGCCCGACAAAACCTGACCGTCAACTTTAACGATCCGATCGCCCGCTTGCAAACCTGCTTTTTGAGCAGCAGAACCCGCTTGTACTTCAGCTAAAACGGGCTCCACCTGTGGACCACGCGGAATGATACCCAACGCAACCACAGGATCTTGCGTTTCAGGATCAAATGTCCATTCACGCAAATCGACGACTTTTTCAATTACCGTTGATGAACCTAACTCGGCGACCCCGAGCGTCATTTGGCTACTGCCAATTTCACCCATCAACGACAAACGAATTGAATCCCAATCAGGCGTTTCGATACCGCCAATAGACTTTAGTTCCATACCGGGCAAAACTTTGGCTTGCGCAGCAATAGATTGCGGCGTGATTTCAGCCACAACCGGGCGTACCGAGGGAACGCCAATAACGAAGATGACCCAGTAGGCGAAAACAGCAAAAATAAAGTTGGCAATCGGGCCCGCGCTAATAATAGCAGCACGCTGCCACACCGTCTTGCTGTTGAAAGTAAGATGCTTAAGCTCAGGTGGAACCGTCTCAAGACGCTCATCGAGCATTTTGACGTATCCACCGAGGGGGATGATAGCAAGCACATATTCGGTTCCACGGCGATCGGTGCGGCGCCACAGTGCGCGACCAAAACCGACAGAGAAGCGCTCAACACGCACCCCGCAGCGACGAGCAACCCAGAAATGGCCGAACTCGTGCACGGTGATAAGCACCCCCAATGCAACGATAAAGGCGGCCAGGCTCCAGAGTATGTTCATCATATGTCCAACTATTCCTTAGAAAACTTCACCGTCTCAGCGACGGATTAATACACTAACAGCATCAGACAGGCAAATACAGGAACGGCAGCAGTCAGGCTGTCGATGCGATCCAATATTCCACCGTGCCCGGGAATCATATGACCACTGTCTTTGATTCCAGCTTCGCGTTTGAACATGCTCTCCGTCAGATCGCCGAGTACAGAAGCCAGCGCAGCGACTACGGAACAAATGAGTAATACAGACGGCTGAACACTCAACGGTGCATAACGACCAAACAACCAGGCAATCAGAGCACACGTCAGCAGCCCGCCGAAGAAACCTTCCCAGGTTTTTCCGGGAGAGACTTTAGGCGCCAGTTTGTGTTTACCGAACAACTTCCCAAACAGGTAAGCCCCGGAATCTGCGCCCCAGACGAGTAGCATCACATACAACAGCCACCAGGCGCCAGTGTGCGGATTCTCTGCATAGCCATACTGGCGCAGCGCAACCATGCCCCAGAAGAACGGCACAATCGTCAGAACACCGAACAAAACACGCAGCACGCGTGAATTACGCCAGAATGCGGCGGACGCAGGATAGCCCACGACTAACACCAGAGCGACACACCACCAGGCAAGCGCAGCCCATAACGATCCACTCACCTGCGGCAACTGCACGCTGTGATGATAGGCCGGAATGCTCAGTAGCATGACTGCCAGCAGAAAACCACACAGGATAGCCAGCCAGATCCGCTGATTACGTGTTCCCAGACCCGCTAATTGCCCCCACTCCCACGCCGCCAACATGCACACGACCAGCGTGACAATGGCAAAACCTACCGGTGGTAACAAAAAGAGTGCTGCAATAACAATCGGTATTAAAATCAGAGCTGTGATAATGCGATACTTCAGCAAATGTTCTCCCTAGGACGCATTGGCGCCGATAGGTGTAGTCCCTCCAAAGCGGCGCTCGCGTTGTGCAAAAGCATTTAGCGCATCTTCAAAGGTATTTTCATCAAAATCAGGCCAGAGGACATCCGTAAAGTAAAACTCCGCATAGGCAATTTGCCACAGCAAGAAGTTACTGATTCGATGTTCCCCACCGGTTCTGATCACCAAATCGACTGGTGCCAGTTCGCTCATACAGACGGCTGAATCCAGCATGTCTTCTGTTATTTGCTCTGCCCGCAGCGCACCAGCTTCAACCTGACCGGCCAGTGCCTTAACGCCCTGAATAATATCCCATCGTCCGCCATAATTCGCAGCGATGTTTAGCGTAAGACCGTCGTTATTTTGTGTAAGTGTTTCTGAACGACGAATGCGTTCCTGCAGACGAGCACTAAAGCGACTGACATCGCCAATAATCCGCAACCTGACATTGTGTTTATGCAGGCTTTTAACTTCACTGTCGAGTGCACGAACAAACAGTTCCATTAACGCGGCGACTTCCTGAGCCGGGCGATTCCAGTTTTCACTACTAAAGGCATAAAGCGTAAGAGCATCTAAATGATGGTTGGCAGCAAAACTCACGGCTTTACGCACTGATTTTACGCCCGCTTTATGACCAAAGACCCTCATTTTACCCTGACGTTTTGCCCAACGACCGTTGCCGTCCATAATAATGGCAACATGGCGCGGCTGAGCGCAAGACGTATCAGACATCTGTTGATTTTCGAGGGACATAACGCGTACTCATTTCCTTTTATCAGAACACGACGGCTTTTTAGCTGGCGTTGTACATCAAACGCTGGCGCTGTAACACGCGCAAAAAAGCCGTGTCTCCCTTGCGGGCACGGCTACACTGACAGCTTACCGATTCCACTTACGGGATCCAGGCACTAAAAACCTGAATCCACTGTCAGCGTGGCGCAGACTATACCATTTCAATGTGATGCTAACAAACTGCTGCATAAGCACTAAAATTAGCGTCAGACCGCAAATGTGCGAAGTTTCTGCCTGGCTAAAGCCCGCGATTGCCTGTCGATATCCAGAACTTCATCCACCGAGCCCGGCTCAGCACTTACCAGCTGTTCCATGACATCCCGGTTGACCGATGCAATATCAGTGAAACGGATCTCGCCGTTTAGGAATGCAGCAACAGAAATTTCATTGGCGGCGTTCAACGCAGTTGTCGCTGCCTGACCGGTATTACTGGCTTCGATAGCCAGTTGCAGACAAGGGTAGCGTGTATAATCCGGCTCAGAGAAGGTCAGTGCCCCCATCTTGCAGAAATCCAACGCTTCCACTCCTGCAGCAACCCGTCGAGGATAAGCCATTGCATGTGCGATAGGCGTGCGCATATCCGGAGAGCCCAGTTGTGCCAGCACACTGCCATCGCGATAACGCACCATCGAGTGGATGACCGATTGAGGATGGATGATCACTTCCATCTCTGCAGCCGACGCATTAAACAGCCAGCGGGCCTCGATGTACTCCAGCCCCTTATTCATCATGGTGGCGGAGTCGACTGAAATTTTGCGCCCCATAGACCAGTTCGGATGCGCGCAGGCCTGATCCGGCGTCACATCATTAAATTGGTTCAAAGGTAGCTCGCGGAACGGTCCACCTGACCCCGTCAGAATAATGCGGGAGATGCCGTTTTCTTCGAGTGAAGCATAGCCAAGTTGCTGTTGCACAGCTTCAGGCAAACTTTGGAAAATCGCGTTATGTTCACTGTCGATAGGAAGGAGTTGAGACTGGCTCTGCCGGACGGCATCCATGAAAATACGACCACAGGTGACCAGCGACTCTTTGTTCGCCAGAAGGACCTGCTTACCGGCACGCACTGCGGCGAGCGTCGGCAAAAGCCCTGCGGCTCCGACAATGGCTGACATGACCTGATCAACATCATCCAGCGCGGCCAGTTCGATTGCCGCCTTTTCGCCAGAAAGCACTTCAGTGGTGACGCCATGTTCAGTCAGGATGTTGCGCAGTGCGCGGGCTGACGGTTCATCGGCCATTGACGCATAGGCTGGACGAAACTCCAGACATTGCTGCGCCATCACGTCCACATTACATCCTGCTACCAGGGCTTTCACCACAAAGGCGTCGGGATTAGACCGGACAACGGAAAGCGTGCTGGTGCCGACAGAACCTGTCGAACCAAGAATAGTCATTTGTTTCATGAAAATGCCCGGGATAACGCCATTAATTCAGAATAGTGCACAGTCTGAAACCTCTTATCCGGCTTGTCCATGAGATTGTGGAAACAGATAAAAGATCTGAGGCCTGTAAAAAATAAAGCGCCGCATTTGCGACGCTTTATCGGAGAAAACGAGCGAGTCTGATTAGAACTCCATCAACTCGGTTTCTTTCTCACTCAACGCAACGTCGATTTTCTTGATGAAGATATCAGTCAGTTTCTGGATATCGTCCTGGGAACGACGATCTTCATCCTCACTGATTTCTTTATCTTTCAGAAGCGCTTTGGTTTTGTCGTTAGCGTCACGGCGGACGTTACGCACAGAAACACGGCCCTGCTCTGCTTCACCACGCACGACTTTGATCAGGTCTTTACGACGCTCTTCGGTCAGTGCTGGCAATGGAACGCGGATAGTCGCGCCCGCAGAAGAAGGGTTCAGACCCAAATCAGATGTCATGATCGCCTTTTCAACAGCAGCGCTGATAGAACGGTCAAAGACGGAGATAGCAAGGGTACGGGAATCTTCAACCGTTACCTGAGCCAACTGGCGCAGTGGCGTTGCAGAACCGTAGTATTCGACCATGATGCCGTCAAGAATACCCGGAGAAGCGCGACCGGTACGAATTTTGCTGATATGGGTTTTGAATGCTTCTACGCATTTGTCCATACGAATTTCAGCGTCTTTTTTAATGTCGTTAATCACGATGTGAACCCTTGAGAGCTGGTTACCTGGCAGACCATACTCAGTATAGTCCGTGAATACTTATGCCAGCACAGGCTGGCTGAACACAATGTTCAATGGCGAAGGATCACTCAGCGTTAGAAATCAGCGTCCCTTCATTTTCACCCATCACCACGCGGCGCAGTGCGCCAGGTTTGTTCATGTTGAATACACGAATTGGCAGATTGTGATCGCGGGCTAACGTAAACGCCGCCAGATCCATCACTTTCAATTCCTGCTCCAGCACTTCCTGATAGGTCAATGTCTCATACAGCGTTGCTTCCGGGTTTTTGACCGGATCAGCAGAATATACGCCGTCGACTTTGGTGGCTTTTAATACCACATCGGCTTCGATTTCGATACCACGCAGGCACGCTGCAGAATCGGTGGTAAAGAATGGATTGCCTGTCCCCGCGGAGAAAATCACCACGCGGTTATGACGCAGCAGGCTGATGGCTTCAGCCCAGCTGTAATTATCACAAACACCGTTCAAAGGAATTGCAGACATCAGACGCGCGTTAACATAAGCACGGTGTAATGCATCACGCATTGCCAGGCCGTTCATGACAGTCGCCAGCATACCCATATGGTCGCCTACAACACGGTTCATGCCCGCCTGCGCCAGACCCGCGCCACGGAATAAGTTACCGCCGCCGATCACAACGCCTACCTGAATGCCGAGTTCGACCAGCTCTTTCACTTCCTGAGCCATACGATCTAATACACTCGCGTCGATACCAAAACCTTCACTGCCCTGCAGGGCTTCGCCACTGAGTTTGAGCAGGATACGCTGATAAACGGGTTTCGCATTGGTAGCCATGGTGTCTGTCCTAGAAGCAATGTGTCTTAATGAGAATTCAATCTTTACATCATAGCGTTGTTACCGGATGTTCTACAGTACATCGCACAATGTCATTGGAATTTGGGGCTGGATAAAACGGAACCGCCAACATGCAGCGGTTCCGTTTTATTGTGCATCAGGTACTGATTAAGACTGTTTGGTCATCGCTGCAACTTCAGCAGCAAAGTCAGTCTCAACTTTCTCAATGCCTTCACCCACTTCGAAGCGGATGAAGTTGATAACGTCGGCGTTATGCTCTTTCAACATCTGACCAACAGTTTTGCTTGGGTCGATAACGAAAGGCTGGCCAGTCAGAGAAACTTCGCCGGTGAATTTCTTCATGCGGCCTTCAACCATTTTCTCTGCGATTTCTTTTGGCTTGCCAGACTGCATCGCGATGTCCAGCTGAACCTGGTACTCTTTTTCTACCACTTCAGCAGACACGTCTTCTGGTTTAACGAATTCTGGTTTGCTTGCTGCAACGTGCATAGCCAGCTGTTTAACCAGATCTTCGTCAGCGCCTTTAGCAGAAACCAGAACACCGATACGAGCACCGTGCAGGTAGCTACCCAACACATCGCCTTCCAGAGAAGAAACGCGACGAATGTTGATGTTCTCACCGATTTTAGCAACCAGCTGAATACGCTCTTCTTCGAACTGTGTTTTCAACACTTCAACGTCAGTGATTTTGCCTGCAACAGCAGCATCCAACACTTTGTCAGCAAATGCCTGGAAACCGGCATCTTTAGCAACGAAGTCAGTCTGGCAGTTAACTTCCAGAATCACACCGTAGTTGCCTTCGATTTTGGTTTTGATCACGCCGTCAGCAGCTACGTTGCCTGCTTTTTTCGCCGCTTTGATCGCGCCAGATTTACGCATGTTTTCAATTGACAGCTCGATGTCGCCGTTAGCTTCAACCAGAGCTTTCTTACAATCCATCATGCCAGCGCCAGTACGTTCGCGCAGTTCTTTTACCAGGGCAGCGGTAATATCAGCCATTGTATTTTCCTCGATTATCTCAGTGCAAAAAGGCTTTTTGCGGTGAGATATTTCTCGCATTTAAGATAAGCAAAGGGGGCCAATAAAGGCCCCCTAACCAACATATTTCAATACCTGGTTAATAAGGGCTCTGCTGAGCTTGCCTTATTATTCAGCTTCTACGAAGCTTTCTTCTGCCTGAACAGCCAGATCTTGCGAACGGCCTTCACGGACAGTGGCAGCAACAGCGCTCAGGTACAGATTTACTGCACGGATTGCGTCATCGTTACCAGGGATAACAAAGTCAACGCCATCCGGATCGGAGTTGGTATCAACAATGGAGAATACCGGGATACCCAGGTTGTTAGCTTCTTTGATAGCGATGTGTTCGTGATCAGCGTCAACAACGAACAGTGCGTCAGGAAGACCACCCATATCCTTGATACCACCCAGGCTGTTTTCCAGCTTAGCCAGTTCGCGAGTACGCATCAGCGCCTCTTTCTTGGTCAGCTTCTCGAAAGTGCCGTCCTGAGACTGAATTTCCAGGTCTTTCAAACGTTTGATGGACTGACGAACAGTTTTCCAGTTAGTCAGCATGCCGCCCAACCAGCGATGGTTCACGAAGAACTGGTCGCAGTTGTGAGCAGCGTCTTTTACCGCTTCGCTTGCTGCGCGTTTAGTACCAACGAACAGGATCTTGCCTTTACGGGCAGAGATCTTCTGCAACTCAGCCAGAGCTTCGTTGAACATTGGAACAGTTTTCTCAAGGTTGATGATGTGAACCTTGTTACGAGCGCCGAAGATGAATGGCTTCATTTTCGGGTTCCAGTAACGGGTTTGGTGACCGAAGTGAACACCGGCCTTGAGCATGTCGCGCATGGAAACAGTTGCCATGATAAAACCTCTATTAAGTAGTTGGGGTTATGCCTCCACGTATCCCATACAACCGACCCTGCAGAACGAATTCCCAAGGCACCCCGGCGTATGTGTCGATACGTGTGTGTTATTACTTACGTTAATAAGTACACATATGAGTGAATTTGGCTTTAATCCCCCGGAGTCTGGGACCCAGAGCGGATTGCCGGCGCGTTTTATACCACAAATAACGGTCGGGCAGCAACTTTTGTTCAGCGGATTACGCACCGGGAAATGATAGTTTGGCAGCTAATATCAGGGCTGATACCATAAGCCACAGCTAATTATTGACGACAACGGTGAAGAAATACAGCACACCGGATGTACAAACCTGCAGGATGACTCATGGCCATTTCAATCAAAACCCCTGAAGATATCGAAAAAATGCGCGTCGCTGGCCGTCTGGCTGCCGAAGTGCTGGAAATCATCGAGCCTTACGTCATACCTGGCGTCAGCACCGGTGAATTGGATCGCATTTGCTCTGATCACATCGTAAACAAACAGCATGCCATTTCTGCCTGCCTCGACTATCACGGCTTCCCTAAGTCGGTGTGTATCTCGATTAACGAAGTCGTTTGTCACGGTATCCCGAGTGACGACAAAATTCTGAAAGACGGCGATATCGTCAACATCGACGTCACGGTGATTAAAGAGGGTTTCCACGGCGATACTTCGAAGATGTTCATCGTGGGGAAACCGACCATTCTCGGTGAGCGCCTTTGCCGCGTAACGCAGGAGAGCCTGTATCTGGCGCTGCGTCTGATCAAGCCGGGCATCCGCTTGCGGACGTTAGGCAAAGAGATTCAGAAATTCGTGGAAGCTGAAAAATTCTCCGTAGTCCGTGAATATTGTGGTCACGGTATTGGCGAAGGCTTCCACGAAGAACCTCAGGTTCTGCACTACGATGCCGACGACAGCGGCGTAGTGTTGCAAGCCGGTATGGCTTTTACCGTTGAGCCTATGGTTAACGCCGGTGATTTCCGCATCCGCACCATGAAAGATGGCTGGACAGTAAAAACTAAAGATCGCAGCTTGTCGGCTCAGTACGAGCATACTATTGTGGTGACTGATAACGGTTGTGAAATTATGACGCTGCGTAAGGATGACACCATCCCGGCTATCCTGACGCACGACTAACAGTGACCCGCTCGGCGCAGAGGGTATAAATCTGTCAATCAAACCGGCGAAAGCCGGTTTTTTTTATCTTAACGTGTAGGAATGGGCTGCGCTTCTATGACTGAAAACTTCTCTGCTGAAAAGAGCCTGCAACCAGAATTAATGCAGAACCCCCCTTGCTCCTGCCCGCCACAGCCCGTTTCCCCCTCCGTTTATCCGGACGACGAGTTAAATCGTCAGAGCCTCAAACAACATATGGAACAGTTTCAGGGCTGGCTGGCGGACGCCTTTAATGCCGGGCTGCGCGCCGAGGAACTGGTGGATGCGCGAGCGCATTACATCGACCAGCTCCTGCAACGCCTGTGGACATTCTACGGTTTCGATAATATCCCGGAGACGGCGATGGTTGCCGTTGGCGGTTATGGCCGCGGAGAACTGCATCCGCTTTCCGATATCGACGTCCTGGTACTGAGCCAAAAGCGCCTCAACGATGAACAGGCGCAGCGCATCGGAGAGCTGATCACCCTGTTGTGGGATCTGAAACTGGAAGTCGGACACAGCGTCCGCACGCTGGAAGAATGCCTGCTGGAAGGGCTTGCGGACCTTACCGTCGCAACAAACCTGATTGAATCCCGCCTGATTTGCGGGGATGTTGCGCTGTTTCTCAGTATGCAAAAACACATTTTCAGTGATGGCTTCTGGCCTTCCCCTAACTTCTTTCGTGCCAAAATTGAAGAACAAAACGAGCGCCATTTGCGCTATCACGGCACCAGCTACAATCTGGAACCGGATATCAAAAGCAGCCCGGGCGGCCTGCGCGATATCCATACCATTCTGTGGGTCGCACGTCGTCACTTCGGCGCAACGTCGCTGGATGAAATGGTCGCTTTTGGATTTCTGACGAAAGCCGAACGCAACGAGCTGCTGGAGTGCCAGAGTTTCCTGTGGCGTATCCGCTTTGCCCTGCACCTGGTGTTGCCGCGTTACGATAACCGCCTGCTTTTCGACAGACAGCTTAACGTCGCCCAGCTCCTGCAATATCAGGGCGAAGGCAATCAGCCTGTCGAACGGATGATGAAAGATTTCTATCGCATGACCCGCCGGGTGGGCGAGCTGAATCAAATGTTACTGCAGCTGTTCGATGAAGCGATTCTCGCGATAGGCCCGAACGAGAAACCGCGTCCACTGGATGAGCATTTCCAGCTGCGAGGGGATCTGATCGATCTGCGCGACGACTCTTTGTTTGAACGCCAGCCGGAAACGATCATCGGTATGTTCCATCTGATGGTCCGTCATCGCGAAATCAAAGGGATTTACTCCACCACCGTACGTCTTTTGCGCCATGCGCGCCGTCATCTGAAAGAACCGCTTTGTATGATCCCCCAGGCGCGGGAAATGTTTATGTCGATCCTTCGCCATCCGGGCGCTGTCTCGCGCGCACTGGTGCCGATGCACCGGCACAGCGTGTTGTGGGCGTACATGCCGCAGTGGGGACAAATTGTCGGCCAGATGCAGTTCGATTTGTTCCATGCCTACACGGTGGATGAACATACGATCCGCGTTCTGCAGAAAATCGAAAGCTTTGCGCATGAAGAAACTCGCCCTAAACATCCTTTGTGCGTGGAATTGTATCCGCGCCTTCCGCAGCCCGAATTGCTGCTGATGGCTGCGCTTTTCCACGATATCGCTAAAGGTCGCGGTGGCGATCACTCGATTCTTGGCGCGCAGGATGTGCTGGAATTCGCCGAGCTGCACGGGCTGAACTCGCGGGAAACGCAGCTGGTTTCGTGGCTGGTTCGCTGTCATTTGCTGATGTCCGTCACCGCGCAGCGCCGTGATATTCAGGATCCCAACGAGATCCAGCAGTTCGCAGCAGAAATGCAAACCGAGGTCCGTCTCCGTTATCTGGTGAGCCTGACCGTTGCCGATATCTGCGCCACCAATGAAACGTTGTGGAACAGCTGGAAGCAGAGCCTGATACGCGAACTGTATTTCGCCACCGAAAAACAATTGCGGCGGGGAATGCAAAATACGCCGGATCTGCGGGAACGCGTGCGCCATCACCGCCTGCAGGCGCTGGCCTTGTTGCGTATGGACAACATTGATGAAGAAGCCTTGCACCGGATCTGGAGCCGCTGTCGTGCAGATTACTTCCTGCGCCATTCTCCTAATCAGCTGGCGTGGCATGCCCGGCACCTGCTGGAACATGATTCCACTAAACCGCTGGTGCTGGTCAGCCGTCAGGCTACCCGCGGCGGAACAGAAATCTTTATCTGGAGCCCGGACCGTCCATATCTGTTCGCAACCGTAGCCGGAGAGCTCGACCGCCGCAATCTGAGCATTCATGACGCACAGATTTTCACCAACCGCGACGGCATGGCAATGGATACCTTTATTGTGCTCGAGCCGGACGGCAGCCCGCTTGCGCAGGATCGCCACGAGGCGATCCGCTATGCGCTGGAACAGTCAATGACGCAGGCATATCAGCCGCCGCGGGCAAGACGCCCGTCGCCAAAACTTCGCCATTTCAGTGTGCAGACCGACGTCAGTTTTCTGCCGACGCACACCGATCGCCGCACATATATGGAACTGGTGGCGCTGGATCAACCCGGCCTGCTGGCCCGTGTCGGCGAAGTTTTCTCTGATTTAGGTTTATCGCTGCACGGTGCAAGAATTTCGACCATCGGCGAACGGGTGGAGGACTTATTTATTTTGGCGAACTCAGAACGTCGTGCCCTTGATAAGCCGACGCGCAAGGAAATCACACGCCGATTAACCGAGGCACTCAACCCAGCCGACAAAATGTGATACAAGTACGGTTGTCTATTTAACATCACTTCAGGAAAGAGAACAGGATGCAGCAACTACAAACCGTTATTGAACAAGCCTTCGAGCGCCGTGCAGACATTACCCCGGCAAACGTAGACAGCGTAACGCGCGACGCCATCACTCAGGTCATTAACAAAATCGACAGCGGCGAACTGCGCGTGGCTGAAAAGATTAATGGCGAATGGGTAACGCATCAGTGGCTGAAGAAAGCGGTACTGCTCTCTTTCAGAATCAATGACAACCAGGTGATGGAAGGCGGTGAAAGCCGTTACTTCGACAAAGTCCCTATGAAATTCGCCGATTATGATGAAGCGCGTTTCCAGCGTGAAGGTTTCCGCGTAGTGCCGCCAGCCGCGGTGCGCAAAGGCGCGTTCATCGCACGCAATACTGTGCTGATGCCGTCTTACGTCAACATTGGTGCTTATGTAGATGAAGGCACCATGGTAGATACCTGGGCGACCGTTGGTTCTTGTGCGCAAATCGGTAAAAATGTTCACCTTTCCGGCGGCGTCGGCATCGGTGGCGTTCTGGAGCCTCTGCAGGCTAACCCGACCATTATCGAAGATAACTGCTTTATCGGTGCCCGTTCAGAGATCGTTGAAGGCGTGATCGTTGAAGAAGGCTCCGTGATTTCGATGGGCGTTTACATCGGCCAGAGCACCAAAATTTACGACCGCGAAACCGGCGAAGTGCATTACGGCCGCGTGCCAGCGGGTTCTGTTGTCGTCTCCGGTAACCTGCCTTCTAAAGATGGCAGCTACAGCCTGTACTGCGCAGTCATCGTGAAGAAAGTCGATGCTAAAACGCTGGGCAAAACCGGTCTGAATGAGTTATTACGTAACATCGACTAAACTGAGAAATAGCGGGTTAAGTTTTGTGTTTACAACGATACCCGCTATTTTTTTATCTTGTTGATAGCAAATTGTGTCATTAATCAACGATTCGAACCGCCGTTCGGTTCATCATGATGTTTAAATATTCTCCTAAACGAAGGTAGCGCTATGTATGACAATCTGAAAAGCCTGGGCATTAATAATCCCGACGATATTGATCGTTACAGCCTGCGTCAGGAGGCTAATAACGACATCCTGAAGATTTATTTCCGCCGTGATAAAGGTGAATTCTTCGCTAAAAGCGTGAAATTTAAATATCCGCGCCAGCGTAAAACCATCGTTGCCGATAATGCAGGGCAGGGTTATAAAGAAATTCATGAAATCAGCCCGAATCTGCGTTATGTCATAGATGAGTTAGATCAAATCTGTCAGCGCGACCAGGTGGAAGTCGACCTGAAACGTAAAATTTTGGATGATTTACGTCATCTGGAATCCGTGGTGGCCAATAAAATTACCGAGATTGAATCCGATCTGGAAAAACTGACCAGCGGTCGTTAACGCGGTTAATGTCTGGCATTATTTCGCCATTCAGAAATGCAAAAGGTCAGGTGAATTACCTGACCTTTTAATATATGCAGAAGTGCACCTTATTTCAGCAGCGACGCCCACTTCTCTACCCATGGAATAGCCACTGTTTCCGGCTCCGGATTTTCCATGGCATCAATTTCCAGCAAATCGCCAATACGCGCAGCGCCCTGCTCCTGCAATAAATCATCCAGCTTGTGCCCGCCGCCGCAAAAATGATCATAACTGCTGTCACCCAGCGCAATCAGACCGTAACGCAGCTCAGGCTGATATCCGACAGTATCCCGGATGGCCACATACAGCGGCGCAATGCTGTCAGGCAAATCGCCCTGCCCGGTCGTCGACGTCACAACCAGAACGAAATGATGACGATAGTACTGCCAGGCTTCGAGCGATCCTTCCTCGAACAGCTTTACCTCATGCCCCTGACTTTTGAGCACGGTTTCCGCTTCTTCCGCAACCAGCAACGCATTGCCGTACACCGTACCGACAAAAATTCCGACTTCTGCCATGGCTTCACTCCTGTGTCATTCGACGATTTCGTCCGTAGAACTTAAATTTGTTCACTATCCTGACCGCAAGCGGGGGTAACTTCAACCCTTTCAAGTTCAGGGATTTTTCCCTGCCAGCCGAACTGTTCGACCACACTTTGCCAGCGGTTATCCCAGCGAGCCTGTAAAGACAGCAGCTCACCCGTAACCGGATGCGGCAGCGTCATGTGGCTGGCGTGCAGCATCAAACCGGAACAACCGAAATGCTCCGTCATGCCACGGTTTTGCTTCAAATCGCCATGCGCGCTGTCCCCGATAATAGGATGGCGCAGATGCGACATATGCCGACGCAACTGATGCTTACGGCCAGTCTCGGGTTTGAGCTCTACCAGGCTGTAGCGGGCAGTATCGTAACGGCCAATGGCGACCGGCATCTCAGCCTGTGCTACCACGCGATAATGGCTGACGGCTGACTGCGGCGCTTTATCGGGGTTAGCAAACTTATCGGCAATTTTGTCCAGCTCTTCGGTCAGTGCGTAATCGACCGTTCCGTCCTCGCTGACATAACCGCGAACCACCGCGTGATACACCTTATTCATCTGGTGATTCTCAAGCTGCTGGGACAGCAACCTTGCCACGTCGCTGGATAACGCCATCAGCAAAACGCCTGAAGTTGGTTTATCCAGCCGGTGAACGGTAAACACATGCTGACCAATCTGATCACGCAATGTCTGCATCACAAACACTGTTTCATGTTGGTCAAGCCAACTGCGATGAACCAGCATGCCCGCAGGTTTATTCACTGCGACCAGATGTTCGTCCTGATACAAAATTTCCAGCATGTCAGTCTTCTATATTCAGCAAGTCATCGAGACGCTGCAACTGACTCAACAACAGGGTTGCTTCAGGCATCGCCACTTCAAAATAAGGAGTGATAGCAAAGCGGGTAGGCATTGGCGATCCGGCAGCCAGTAACGCATACATACGGGGAACCAGCACCCATTGCAGCCACTGTTCAGCAGACATCGTATCGACCGAGAACGGTTCTTTACTCTCAAAAGCTTCCGCATCAGGAGGCGTGGCGTGCCAGAGTTTATCGTCACGCATTACCTGTTCAATATCTTCTAAAATCTGACGAACCTGTTTTTCTATATTCATGAGTCGCTCTCTTCATTCATGGCCCCGGCCAGCGTCCGTTCGGGGGCGCAAAGCATAACATTGAAGACCTTTTGCCCCAACTTTCTGCATCCGGCTGCGTTAATCCCTTCAACCATACGTTTTTCGTGGTAGCGAAAGATGCCCGATACGGGCAAACTACCGCCACTTTTTTCTCTCAAGATGTGTATCCATGTCTGCTCAACACACTCAAAAAACACACGCAACACCCGCAAAAGCCATGCTGGCCTCGGTAACAGGCTACGCCATGGACGGCTTTGATCTGCTCATCCTCGGCTTCATGCTCCCGGCAATTTCCAGCGAATTTGGCCTGACGGCCTCCCAAAGCGGTTCACTGGTGACCTGGACGCTGATTGGCGCCGTGCTCGGTGGCGTAATTTTCGGGCCGATCAGCGATCGTTTTGGCCGCATACGCGTCCTGACCTTTACGATACTGATGTTCTCAGTATTTACCGGTTTATGCGCCTTCGCACAGGGTTACTGGGATTTACTGATTTATCGCACATTGGCCGGTATCGGACTTGGCGGTGAGTTTGGAATTGGCATGGCGCTGATTGCCGAAGCCTGGCCGGCAGAAAAACGTAACCGGGCATCGGCCTACGTCGGTATGGGCTGGCAGCTCGGTGTACTGCTCGCGGCATTCCTCACTCCGCTGCTGCTCGGCATCATTGGCTGGCGCGGAATGTTTCTGGTCGGCCTGCTGCCAGCGTTGGCCTCCTTCCTTATCCGCCGCACCATGGGCGAACCTGAAGCCTTTGTCAAAAGTGCGTCAACTGATAACGACGGTTCATTGTTCAGCCGCATCAAATTGCTGTTTCGCGATAAAGCCACGACCAAAGCCAGCATCGGTATTTTCATTCTGTGCTCGGTGCAAAATTTTGGTTATTACGGCCTGATGATCTGGATGCCGAGTTATCTGTCCAAAAACTTTGGCTTCTCGCTGACTAAATCCGGTTTGTGGACGGCGGTAACCGTTATCGGCATGACCTTCGGCATCTGGCTGTTTGGCGTATTGTCTGACCGCTTCCCGCGCTGGAAAATTTTCCTGATTTATCAGGTGGGTGCCGTAATCATGGTCGTCTGTTACGCGCAGTTATCCGATCCAACACTGATGTTGTTTGCAGGCGCGCTTATGGGCATGTTCGTCAATGGCATGATTGGGGGATACGGCGGATTAATTTCAGACCTCTATCCGGTTCGCGTCAGGGCGACGGCACAAAATCTGTTGTTCAACATGGGGCGCGGCGTGGGAGGTTTTGGTCCGCTGGTGATCGGTATGCTGGTCGCGCAGGTTTCCTTCACAGCCGCCATAACGTTACTGGCGGCTATCTACCTGCTGGATATCTTCGCAACGCTGTTCCTGCTGCCGAAAAAGCAGGGTCAGGATGATGTTCTGGGCGCGATTGGCTAGCCCTTGTCGCTAAGAGGCGCGCCGTGAACTTCGGGGCGCCGTTCAGTGTGTAGCAAAATCTCAGGGTTCAGACAAAAAGTTGGGGGCACTGTTTACACAGTGCCCCCGGTTCGTTTTATAGCAATCCAGCTACCTAAGTGCTCCCTGCTCAATCCCTGAAAACTTTTCCTGCGGTTATCCTAACCGGCTGTCCTTTGCATCGTCCAACTTTCATCCTGACGGTTTATCCTAAGTCATCCCGACTTGCATCCTGGTCATCTGTGACCCGCTCAGCTTCCTTTGTGAGCTCTCTTCTCCGTCCTGGAGGTGTCCCTGGTTTCTTCCTGAAACATCCTGGCATAATCCGATGCCGTCCTGACTCTTCCTGAGCCGTCCCCTGCTTTATGAATCAGCCATCATCCTGATGTTCCGATTCATGCTTCCTTTCTGCCCGACTAGAATCGTTGATTTTGCCCTCTCAGGCAATAAGGGCTGTAAGCCAAAAGAGAAACGGGTAAGCCATCTCACAGGCATAAAAACACTTAACTCATTCATTAAAAAGAAATTTAACAAGAATATCGGCGAGAGGATAAGTCAAATTAGCGAGATCTCTTACAGTCTTTGTGAGAGATCTCTCACACGCATGTGAGCCATTTAAGCTCTGCGGGAAAATGTTTTTCTGAATAACGGCATCAGGCGGGATAAACAGGGGTCAGCATTGTAAGGAATTCAGATAGCGATGGCGAGAGTATCGTTCTTTTTTTGCTGCCGAACTGCTCCAGAATAACATTCCCCGTCACATTACACAGCGATACGAGATCCAACTCAGAATCGGTCGTCGCCAGAAACACGGTTGGCGTCAGCTTAAGGCGCTTTTGCGTCACCAGATGGCCTATCAGATTTTCCTGCAAACGGGTGAAATCCTCCGGGCTCCAGACCTGTAACAGCGTCAGCGTATTGCCCTGCCATTGCGCTGTCATATCACCAGCAAACTGCGTGGTATAAAACACGTGCGCTTCATGGCGTAGCTGCAACTCCATCGCCCGTTCAACGTTTTGCAGCGTGTCATCGGGGCTGAAAATCTGAGTGAGCCAAAACACCTTGTCTTCATCGGTTTTCACGATACAAGGTGATTCCACACCCAATAATGCTTCACTTGATGGCGGCATCCCGGTTTCCCGCTGCCAGAGATCGACATAACGCTGAGTAAATTCACGCAATGCTACAGAAACTTCAGACTCCATAATTCTCTCATCTTCAGGTAAGGCTGGGTTAAACTAGTCACTATTCCCTATTGTACCGATCTCTTAGCAAGGTGACAGCATGTCCTCTTATCAGGATAACCCCGCACTGGCGCAACTGACGCTGGGCAAAAGCACGGCCTACGTCGATCACTACGACGCCTCCTTATTACAAGCCGTTCCCCGCAGTATGAACCGCGAACCCCTGGGTTTATTTCCGGATAATCTGCCTTTTCATGGCGCAGATATCTGGACGCTGTATGAACTGTCCTGGCTCAATGCAAAAGGATTACCTCAGGTCGCTGTGGGTGAAATCAGCCTGAAGGCCGACAGTCAAAATCTGATCGAATCCAAAAGCTTTAAACTTTACCTCAACAGCTTCAACCAGACCGTATTCCCGGACTGGCAGACAGTACAGGAAACGTTAACACGTGATTTAAGCGCCTGCGCTGAAGGTGAGGTGACGGTAAGCGTCAGTCGCTTGTCAGAAATAGAAGGGTCGCCCGTCGGGCATTTCGCAGGCGACTGCATCGACGATCAGGATATTGAAATCGACAGCTACGAATTCAATGCCGGCTATCTTGCGAATGCTGCGGGCGAAGAGTTCGTCGAAGAGTCACTGGTCAGCCACCTGCTCAAATCAAACTGTCTGATCACCCATCAGCCCGACTGGGGTTCAGTGCAGATCCAATACCGTGGCCCGAAAATCGACCGCGAAGCCCTGCTGCGCTACCTGGTGTCATTCCGTCATCACAACGAATTTCACGAACAATGCGTGGAGCGAATTTTTAACGACATTCTGCATTTTTGTCAGCCAGAGAAGCTCGCTGTGTATGCGCGTTACACCCGCCGCGGCGGTCTGGACATCAATCCATGGCGATCTAACTTCCCGTTTGAACCGGTAACAGCAAGACTCGTCAGGCAATAATGCGAGGCATTGCTCAAGATTTGCGCTAACGCTCTGTGAGTATTGGTAAAAGCCTGGTGACAAGGTTACTGTTAAATCAGAAAGAGATTACGGGGCAAAACAGTACCGGTAATCCTTTCTGCTAACAGACAATTGTTTTTGTTTGCTCACGCTTTGCGACGCAAAAAACATGATCCGAAAAATCATGCATCGCGCCCGGCAGGCAGAAAGAATCACTGCACCCTTAGGTGTCAAGGAGCAACTTTGATTACTCACATCAGCCCGCTGGGCTCAATGGATTTGTTGTCGCAGTTGGAAGTCGACATGCTCAAGCGCACGGCGAGCAGCGACTTATATCGTCTTTTCAGAAATTGCTCACTGGCCGTACTCAACAGCGGCAGCCAGACCGACAGCAGCAAAGAACTCCTCGAACGTTACGAAAGTTTTGATATCAATGTGCTGCGCAGAGAGCGCGGCGTAAAACTCGAGCTGGTAAACCCGCCGGAAGATGCCTTTGTCGATGGCCGGATTATCCGCTCATTACAGGCCAACCTGTTCGCTGTTTTGCGTGACATCCTGTTTGTGAATGCGCAAATCTCTAATAACCCGCGCTTTGAGAACTTCAACGATAACGATTCTGCACACCTGACCAATATGGTGTTCTCCATCTTACGTAATGCCCGCGCACTCCATCTGGATGAAGATCCGAACATGGTAGTGTGCTGGGGCGGGCACTCAATCAATGAGATTGAATACCAGTATGCCCGCAACGTCGGCAGCCAGCTTGGTTTACGTGAACTGAACATCTGCACCGGCTGCGGTCCGGGGGCAATGGAAGCGCCGATGAAAGGTGCGGCCGTCGGCCACGCGCAGCAACGTTACAAAGCCGGTCGTTTTATCGGAATGACCGAACCGTCGATCATTGCCGCAGAACCGCCTAATCCCCTGGTCAATGAACTGATCATCATGCCGGATATCGAAAAACGGCTGGAAGCTTTCGTGCGTATTGCCCACGGTATTATCATTTTCCCTGGCGGCGTCGGCACGGCGGAAGAACTGCTCTATTTACTGGGCATATTGATGGATCCGCAAAACAGCGATCAGGTGTTACCGCTGATTCTGACCGGCCCGAAAGAGAGTGCAGACTACTTCCACGTACTGGATGCGTTCATCAAAGAAACGCTGGGCGAAGAAGCCTCTAAGTTCTATACCATCATTGTTGACGATCCGACCGAAGTGGCACGCCAGATGAAACGGGCTATGCCGCTGGTCAAGGAAAACCGTCGTAACAGCGGTGATGCTTACAGCTTTAACTGGTCGATTCGTATTGCACCTGACTTACAGCATCCGTTCGAACCAAGCCATGAAAATATGGCTAACCTGAATCTTTATCCAAACCAACCCCCACAGGAACTGGCCGCTGCCCTGCGCCGCGCCTTCTCCGGGATTGTGGCCGGTAACGTCAAAGAGTTTGGCATCCACGCCATTGAACAGTACGGGCGCTTTAAGCTGCATGGTGATCCGGCACTGATGAAGAAAATGGACAGTTTGTTGCAAGGTTTTGTCGCTCAGCACCGCATGAAATTACCGGGCAGCGCGTACATTCCGTGCTACGAGATTTGTGCATAGAAATGGATACCCAAACACCTTCGGATGCCCGGTACATGTCACGGTAAGTTTGAAGAATAAGGGTTTTTCAGGGCGACGCGATGTCGCCCTGATTATTATGGAGTTTGTCGATGGCAATACATCTGCTGATTATTGATGCCCTGAATCTTATCCGCCGCATTCATGCGGTTCAGGGTTCGCCCTGCCTGATTACCTGTCAGAATGCGATCGCGCAGCTGATTCAGCATACCCGCCCAACGCACGCTGTAGCCGTTTTCGATGAAGACGATCGCGCTGATAGCTGGCGTCATCAGTGCCTGCCAGATTACAAAGCAGGACGCTCACCGATGCCGGACAATTTGTTTGCAGAAATGCCCAGTCTGAAGGCCGGTTTTGAAGCTCACGGGATCGCCTGCTGGCATTCAGCCGGCAACGAAGCTGACGATCTCGCGGCGACGCTGACGGAAAAAGTCGCCTCCGGCGGTCATCAGGTCACCATCGTCTCAACGGATAAAGGGTATTGCCAGTTGCTGGCCCCTAACGTTCAGATCCGCGATTATTTCCAAAAACGCTGGCTTGATTTGCCGTTTGTGCAGGAAACATTCGGCGTATTACCGCACCAGCTTACAGACTACTGGGGGCTGGCGGGGATCAGCAGCAGTAAAATCCCTGGCGTACCCGGTATTGGCCCAAAAACAGCCGTGACTCTGCTGGCTCAGGCCGGTTCACTGGACGCGCTGTATGACAATCTCAGTGCGGTGCCGGAAAAGTGGCAGTCAAAATTGCGGGAGCATCGGGATCTGGCATACGCCTGCAAACGGGTGTCTGCGCTGCAAACTGATATCGCTCTCGACGGGAATTTACAGCAGTTGCGCTTGCCGTAAGTCTGCCAAAGAAAAAAGGCGCTTCCCGAAGAAAGCGCCTTTTCGCATCATATCAAACGCCATTCAGCGTAAATCAACGATCGCGTTCATCACGACGGCCACCGATGGCGGACCAGAAGCGACGAATATGCACCGTTACCTCTTCCCGGTCATGGTAGAGCTGTTTGGCAAAGATCTCCGCATTAATGCCATTTTCTTTAAGACGTTCATCAATTCGCGCGAGGATGTTAGACACTTCTTCGTAACGCTTTTTCATCGGCAATTTCAGGTTGAAAATCGTCTCGCGGCACCAGCCGTTAACCAGCCAGTCGCACATCAGCGCAGCCACTTTCGCCGGTTTTTCTACCATGTCACACACCAGCCAGTAGTTTTTGGTACTGGTGGACTTGTAGCGGAAGCCATCTTCACGCAAGTGAATAACCTGACCGGTTTCCATCAGGCTTGGCGCCATCGGGCCGTTATCAATGGCGGTAACCATCATGCTGCGTTGTACCAGCTGATAGGTCCAGCCGCCCGGGCAGGCACCCAAATCTACCGCATACATCCCGCTCGCCAGACGCTCTTCCCATTCATCAGCAGGAATGAACACATGGAATGCTTCTTCCAGCTTCAGCGTGGAGCGGCTTGGTGCTTCTGACGGAAACTTAAGACGCGGGATCCCCATGTAATACGGGGAATTGTTATTACTGTAGGAATAACCAACGTAGCAGCAACCTGATGCAATGAAGAAGACGTGCACGACAGGGCGCAGCGGATTTTCACGTTTTCCCAGCACGCGGCGTTCGCGCATCGCGGTACGTAATGGCACTGTCAGTTTGCGACAGAACTTGGTGAGTTCTTTACTTTCATTGGTATCCGGCACTTCTACACGCAGTTCACCACCGTTGGTCACCACGTTTTGTACCATGCCCACGATCGGCGAAACGCGATCTTCCGGCGGCAGATCTTTCAGCAATTCGCCGACGACGATCAGCTGACGAGCAAAGATCAGTTCGCGGAATGGCAGCTCTTTCGCCAGACGATCAGCATCATCAGGCTGATAGCATTCAAACAACACATACCCGCTGTTTTCTTTTACGCGGGCAAAACCGAAGATTTCCATCTTCGCAGCTTTATCTGTGATTTCTGCTGCGCATTCTTTTTCAAAACCCTGACGGCAGTAGAGGGCAACTTTATTCATGGCGTTCGGCCTTTTTCTTCAGACGCAATGCGCCTATCAACATCAAAATCCAACCGACCAGAAACAAGGTACCGCCAATCGGAGTCACAAAAGCAAATAAACGGAGGTGCGACAGCGCCAGACAGTAAAGGCTGCCGCTGAATAACACGGTTCCCAGCGCCAGGAAGGCACTGCTCCAGTAGAACCACACATTACGCTGACGCTGCATGGCAACGCCTAAAATCATCACCGCCAGCGTGTGAATACTTTGGTAGGTCAGCCCGGTGTGGATCCAGGCCATTTCGGCCTCTCCCAGCGACTGGCTCAGCACGTGCGCGCCAAAAGCACCAAACGCCACGTAGATAAAACCGCTTATCGCGGCAAAAATCAGCATTGAACGACTGGTCATTATACGTTACCCGTTATCGTTTTTTAATGATGAAAACGTCTACTCATCCGTCTCATCAGTACGTTCATGGTCATCGGTTTCTGTATTTCAGGTTTCAGGCCTGATCAAACCGAAAGCGCAGTTTTTCCTGCTCACTGGCGGCCCGCGCGAGGATCCACTGACGAAAGGCGGCTATTTTACCCAGTTCTGCCTGACTGTCATGACAAACCAGATAAAAAGCGTTTTTACTGACTAAAACTTCATTAAAAGGACACACCAGACGGCCAGCTTCAATCTCGGTTTGCGCCATCACATTATTCACCAGTGCAATCCCCTGCCCGTGAACCGCGGCCTGAACAACCATCGCACTGTGGCTGAAAATCGGCCCCTGCTGAACATTCACCTGCTGCAGGCCAAGCTGTTTGGTGTAGGCCAGCCAGTCACGGCGCGAGGCATCATGCAGCAGCGTGTGATGGCCGAGATCTGCCGGTTCTTTCAGCAAATTATCGCCCATCAATAAGGAAGGAGAACAAACGGGAATCAAATACTCGGCGTATAAACGCTCTGCACGCAGCCCCGGCCAGCTACCTCGGCCATGGAAAATCGCCACGTCCACATCATCGGACAATTTGTCCTCTTCGCGGTCTACGGCCTGAATGCGTACATCGATACCCGGATAAGCTGAGTTAAAGCCAGACAATCTTGGCACCAGCCATTGAATCGCAAAGCTTGGCGGCAAACTGACGGTCAGTGCGCCTTTTGCACTGCGGGCCTGAAGTTTGCGTGTCGCTTCGTTCAGAGACGAGAATATCTCTTTAATATCGAGGTAATAGCTCTGCCCTTCTTCGGTCAGTAACAAAGAGCGATTTCGGCGACGAAACAGTTTTAGCCCCAAAAAGTCCTCAAGTGACTTGATCTGGTGGCTAACAGCAGCCTGTGTGACAAACAATTCCTCCGCCGCTTTAGTAAAACTAAGGTGACGCGCTGCGGCGTCAAACACGCGCAGTGAATTCAGAGGGGGTAAACGTTTTGACATAAATAAGAGACTTCTTATGTGGCGGTCAGCGGAACCCCTGTCAGGAGGTTCAGATATTAGTTTTTTTAATCCGAGACATTATAATTTGTCCGTTGAGGATGTACAGGCAAAAACCTATAGTGGCGCCACTTCCTGAGCCGGAACGAAAAGTAGATTGGTATGAGGATGCTGAAATACTTTTGGCTTGTGGTTGTGATGTTGTGTTTGCAATTGTCCGGCAATCCGGACACGTAGCTTGAATGCTACAAACTTTTCACTTCCTGTACATTACCCTGTCTGTCCAAAGTGATTTTTTAGCACCGCATTTTGCGGTGCTTTTTTTTGCCCGAATTTTGGGATGCCTGCCAATGAGCGCCCTTCATATGTGACAAAACCGGCTACGTCGCATACGTATCCGGTTTTGTCGTGAGGCGCAGTGAGGTTACCCGAAGGTGGTGTCACGCAAGGGATTATTTCCCTTCGGCCATTTCTTTCACTTCAGATTTATTGATCTGCTGCTTGTTGCCATACGCATCGGTATAACTGATCATACCGGTATCACTGTCAGTGCTTGGTTTGCCTTCAGCAACGATTGTACGGCCATCGTTGGTGTGCATCACGTAGTTGCTTGAACAGGCGGCAAGTGTTGTGGTCAGCAGTGCGGCTGAAATTACGGCGACGATCTTTTTCATTGTAGACTCCTTGCAGATTAAAATGCTTTCAATTCCCGGGAAGCCCCCAGGCTAATTTGTCTAGTGTTCGTAATTCAGCATAACAAACCTCTGATATATTTCCAGGTAACCATTCCTAAAATGAATAGGTGGTTTGCATTAGCTCAAAGTTTGTACTCTTTACCCTGAAGCCGAAGGATATAACCTCGCATGACCGACTTTAACGCCGCTGATTTCCGGCGACACTTCCCCGCCCTGTCGCAGGGGCAGTGCTACCTCGACAGTGCAGCCACGGCGCTCAAACCGCAGGCCGTGATTGACGCCACTGTGGATTTTTATTCACAGGAGGGGGCGACAGTCCACCGCAGTCAGCACCGTGCGGCACAAACACTTACTGATGCCTACGAACAGGCGCGCGTACAGGTGGCTGACTGGATCCATGCGCCATGCGCAGAGAACATTGTCTGGACACGCGGCACCACCGAGTCAGTCAATCTTGTCGCGCAAAGCTATCTGCGCCCGCGGTTGCAGGCCGGAGATGAGATTATTGTCAGTCAGGCCGAGCATCACGCGAATCTGATCCCCTGGCTGATGCTGGCAGAACAGTGTCAGGCGCGGGTTATCACGTTGCCGGTAGACGAGCGAGGTATTGCAGATATCAGCCAGCTTCCCGCCCTGCTGAATACCCGCACGCGTCTGCTGGCGATCACACAAATGTCGAACGTCACCGGCGGTATGCCCGATCTTTCACTCGCCATTAAACTGGCACACGCCAACGGCACGCCGGTTCTGGTGGATGGCGCACAGGGCGTAGTGCATTGCCCGCCGGACGTACAGCAACTTGATATCGACTTCTATGCTTTTTCTGGCCACAAGCTGTATGGCCCGACGGGGATTGGCGTGTTGTACGGCAAAACAGAATTGCTCGACAGCATGGCGCCCTGGCACGGCGGCGGAAAAATGCTGACCCATGCGACAATGACCGGCTTTACGCCGCAGAAGGTGCCCCATCGCTTTGAAGCAGGTACCCCCAATATTGCCGGCGTGATCGGCATGGCCGCTGCGCTGACCTGGCTGAAAACCCAAGACCTACAGGCTGGCGAGAAACATGCGCAAAACCTGGCTGCAATGGCGGAGAAACAGTTGTCGCAGATTGAAGGTTTTCGAAGTTTCCGCGCACAGGACGCTTCGCTGCTTGCATTTGATATTGCCGGCGTGCATCACAGCGACCTGGTCACCTTACTCGCGGAGCAAGGCATTGCGCTGCGCGCCGGGCAACACTGCGCGCAGCCACTGATGGACGCACTGGGCGTCAAAGGAACCCTGCGCACATCATTCGCGCCCTATAATAATGAAAAAGATGTCGCACGCCTGGTCGGGGCGGTAAAATATGCGATGAGCCTGCTGGCTGATTAATCACATTTCTGAGACATACGCTTTTTAAGGATCACAATGCTCGCGCCACACCCTTTTGGACAGGAAATTACCGAAGCTTCGCTGACAGAAAAATTTGCTTCATTTCGTCAGTGGGAGGACCGCTATCGCCAGTTAATTCTGCTGGCGAAATCTCTGCCACCGCTGGAGGCATCATTGAAGGTACCGGAGAATGAGCTGTCGGGATGCGAAAATAGGGTCTGGCTGGGAGCGGAAAAATCAGAAAATGGAAGAATGCATTTTTACGGTGACAGCGAGGGACGGATCGTCAAAGGTTTGCTGGCAGTGCTGCTGACCGCCGTAGAAGGCAAAACGCCAGACGAGATCCTGAGTCGGGATCCGCTGGCGTTATTCGATGTGCTGGGCCTGAGGGAGCAACTGAGCACCAGCCGCTCCAGCGGGCTGAACGCGCTGGCTGAAGGTGTTTTACATCTCGCCCGTCAGGCAGACTGAGCCTGACGCTGCTGTTTTGCCATCATCTTCTTAAGAACATGAGAAACCGCGACAAAACCAAACGTGGCGGTGACCATCGTCGCCGCACCAAAACCTGAAGCGCAGTCCATACGTTTCGGGCCTTCTGCCGTCGCGCGCGATGCGCAGACTGAACCATCCGCCTGCGGGTACATCAGCGGTTCGCTGGAAAATACACAGTCAATCCCAAGCTTACCTTTACTGTTCTTCAGCACGTTGAAATCGTTTTTCAGGCGCTCACGCAGTTTGGCTGCCAGCGGATCCTGTATGGTTTTCGCCAGGTCCACGACGGCGATCTGCGTCGGATCGATTTGTCCGCCCGCCCCGCCGGTGGTCACGACCGGGATCTTAAAACGACGACAGTATGCCAGCAGCGCGGCTTTTGGCCGCACGCTGTCGATGGCATCAATCACGTAGCTAAATCCCTTGTTGAGCATTTCAGCAACATTGTCCGGCGTAATAAAATCATCGATACAGGTCACTTTGCATTCCGGGTTTATCGCCAGAATGCGCTGGGCCATTACTTCGGTTTTCGCCTGCCCGACATTTTCCCGCAGAGCGTGGATCTGCCTGTTGGTATTGGTCACGCACACATCATCCATATCAATGAGCGTAATGGCGCCAATTCCGGTGCGGGCCAACGCTTCCGCAGCCCAGGAACCCACTCCGCCGATACCAATCACGCAGACATGTGCCTGTGAGAATAACGCCAGTGCCTGCTGACCATAAAGACGTGCAGTGCCGCCAAAGCGTTGCTGGTAGGCGTCGGAATATGTTGCTGTCATGACCTTCTGAACCTCAATACGTGTCGAAACTTAATTTGGCTGAGCATAGGCTGTGAACAGCGGTTTGCCATTTTGCGCTGATTTTAACACCCAGACGCGGCCATAGTGGTTATAAAATCCTGCTGAGTGTCCGGCATCGGTACCAATCCCCTGATACATATCGAAATGTTGCCCTTTAATGGCACCGCCGACGTCCAGCGCAACCATCAGACGCATATGGTATTTACCGGTGAACTTACCTTTATCATTCAGCTCCGGCACCTCCGCCAGCAGCGTGGTTCCTGCCGGGATCAGCGAGCGGTCAGACGCCACGGATGCTTTGGCAATCAGCGGCACGCCGCTTGCGCCACGAACAGGGGCAAAAGGTTCAGGTTTAAAGAATACAAATGAGGGATTCTGTTCCAGCAACTCACGGACTTCAGCGGCACTGTGCGTATCCGCCCACTGGCGGATCGCCTGCATCGACATATTCTCACGCGCGACTTCGCCACGATCGATCAGCACCTTACCGATACTGCGGTAAGCGTGACCATTTTTCCCGGCATAACCAAAGAACATGTACGGACGCCCGTCGCCATAATCCACATAGCCGCTGCCCTGCACTTCCATCATGAAGTTATCCATCAGGGAGTTAGTCCAGGCCACTACGTAATTTTCACTCAGTGCACCTGAGTAAATCGAGGCGCGATCAGGCAGACGTCCACGTTTAGGCGGCATACGGTACAACGGATACTGGAATTCACCCTGACGCGTGTAACGCGCCTGTACCACCGGCGTATAATAGCCGGTCAGTTGCACGTTACCGAAGTTATCAGCCCCTTCCATCTGATAAGCGCTGATACCGTACTGGCTCAGGTTGCGGGTATCAGCACCGGAACGCAGCCATTGCTGGACGGCCTGGAAAGTGGGGTTATTTCTGCCATATAAGGAAGAAGAGGCAATTTGTACCGCGGCGACCTGATTGGAGTAATCCAGGGCATTGACGGGTTTGCCTGTCGCATTCGGCTCATTGACGTATTCAAGCGCGTTATCAAGCCGCCCGTCTTTATACTGCTGACCCCGGTCGGTCGGGCGCGAGGAACAACCTGCAAGCACCGCAACAACCAAACCACCCAGCAGAAATTTACTCCAACGTCCTTTCATTATTGCCGCGCTCTCTTACTTTCATGGGAATTGACTGGCGAAACGATAACAAACGGCCTATCAGAAAGGAATTGCAATAGCCGAAAAAAGTGCCCTCGGCCAAATTGGGAAGCAATAGAGGAATTTATGCCTAAAAAGTCAGCAACCAGGTGGTTTATTTGAATAAATCCAAATAAAGGGTTGCGCGAAATCTCATGGGGAGTATAGTTCGCCTCCATCGGACGCGGGGTGGAGCAGCCTGGTAGCTCGTCGGGCTCATAACCCGAAGGTCGTCGGTTCAAATCCGGCCCCCGCAACCAATTCGATTCGCAGGCAATAAAATGCCCGATTGAATTGAACGATGAAGTAAAGAAGTAAGAAGTGCTACGGACGCGGGGTGGAGCAGCCTGGTAGCTCGTCGGGCTCATAACCCGAAGGTCGTCGGTTCAAATCCGGCCCCCGCAACCAATTCGAGACTTATGCTTATTACGCTGAGTTCGAATAATGTGAAGAAGTAAATGCAGTATTAAGTAGTGACGGACGCGGGGTGGAGCAGCCTGGTAGCTCGTCGGGCTCATAACCCGAAGGTCGTCGGTTCAAATCCGGCCCCCGCAACCAACTACTAAAATAATCAGTAAGACGTAAACATCAGGCACCTTAACGGGTGTTTTTTTGTATCTGAAGATTGAGTTAACAGCGCACCAGCCCCGACATTTTTCCTCACATTATCCTTAATATCCAATTCATTGCAGGCACTCAGCCATTGGCGAAATGCGCCTTAATCCCCGCCAGTATTGATTCTGCAACCTGCTGCTGAAAATGCGCGGTGCGCAGTTTTTTCTCTTCATTGATGTTACTGATAAACGCGGTTTCCACGAGAATCGACGGAATATCCGGCGCTTTCAGTACCGCAAAACCGGCCTGATCCACTTTGTTTTTATGCAGCGGGTTAATCTTGCCCATCCGTGTCAGCACTTCTTTGCCAAATTTCAGGCTGTCGTTGATTGTCGCGGTCTGCACCAAATCGAACATCGTATGGTCGAGATACTTATCGCCACTTTTACTGACACCGCCTATCTGATCGGATTCATTCTGAGTCTGCGCAAGAAAACGTGCTGCTGAGCTGGTAGCGCCCTTGGTCGACAGAGCAAAAACGGATGAACCTTTGGCGGCACGGCTGGTAAAAGCATCAGCATGGATGGAAATAAACAAATCAGCCCGCAACTTTCGTGCCTTGGCGACCCGCACTTTCAGCGGAATAAACACGTCTTCATTACGGGTCATGTAGGCTTTCATGTTCTTTTCACGGGCGATCAGTTTTTGTAAACGACGCGCGATCTGTAAGACAACGTCTTTTTCACGGGTCTTATATTTGCCGATTGCGCCGGGGTCTTCACCGCCATGACCGGGATCCAACATAATGACCAGAGGGCGGCTGTGCCCTGCCTGCCCATCTTTCGCCGTTTCCGGCGGCAATGTTCTGGCCACGTCCCCGCGGTTGTAATCTTCCAGTAATGCCAGCAGCGGATCATCCTCAGCGCTGACCGCCCCCTCTTCAGGGTACAAATCAACCACCAGACGATTGTGGAACTCTGCGACCGGTTTGAGTGTAAACACATGGGGATTGATGGGGCGCCTGAGCTCAAGCACCATGCGCACCGTTTGGGCATCAAACTGACCTACCCGCGCCTGGCGAATGTACGGGTCGGTTTGCTGAACTTTTTCGCCCAAACCTTTGAGCACGCTATTCAGTTGTACACCCTCAATATCCACAACCACACGCGCAGGTGAACTCAGCAGAAACTGCTTATACTTCAGAGGAGTACTGGATTCCAGAGTGATGCGGGTGTACGTCGAGGAAGGCCATATGCGCACGGCGATAACCTGTGAACTGGCGGCAAACCCCACTTTACTCACACTGAGCATCCAGGAAGCCGCTACGGTCTGAAGAAGTCGTCGTCTTCCGGGGTTGTGGTTATCGTCAGTCATGCAATCTCAAACAGGTTACAAAAATCAAAAGTGATGATAAAAAACTCAGTTTGGGAATTTTAACTAATCCTTCCCTGCATGTCATTCCTTAACATTATTTTGATAAATCAATTTGTTGAGTGTTTGTAATCGTTGTTAATAGAAAAACAGAGATTTCTTACTTGCCACACAGCCTCAAAAGAATAAAAATACAAAAATTACGAATAAAAATTCAAATGAGGTTTTGCCGTGAAGGAACGTAGCACTGAATTGGTCCAGGGATTTCGCCACTCCGTTCCCTACATAAATGCTCACCGTGGCAAAACATTCGTTGTCATGCTCGGTGGTGAAGCCATTGAACATGAGAACTTCAGCAACATCGTCAATGATATCGGGCTGTTACATAGCTTAGGTATCCGGCTGGTGGTGGTGTATGGTGCCCGTCCGCAAATCGATGAGAATCTGGCAGAGCATCACTGCGAGCCGATTTATCATAAAAATATTCGTGTTACCGATGCCCGTACACTCGAGCTGGTGAAGCAGGCTGCGGGGTTGTTACAGCTGGATATCACCGCCCGCCTGTCGATGAGCCTGAATAATACTCCGCTGCAGGGTGCGCACATCAATGTTGTTTCCGGTAACTTTATTATCGCGCAACCCCTGGGCGTAGATGACGGTATCGACTATTGCCACAGTGGCCGTATCCGTCGCATCGATGAAGAGGCCGTTCACCGCCAGCTCGACAGCAATGCCATCGTGCTGATGGGGCCGGTAGCCGTATCCGTTACCGGAGAAAGTTTTAACCTGACGTCTGAAGAAGTGGCGACGCAACTGGCCATCAAGCTGAAAGCCGAAAAGATGATCGGTTTCTGCTCGTCGCAGGGCGTGATTAATGAGGAAGGGAATATCATTTCTGAGTTGTTCCCGAACGATGCGCAGCAACGCATTGATAAGATGGAAGCCAGCGGCGATTACCTTTCGGGAACAGTGCGTTTCCTGCGTGGCGCTGTTAAAGCCTGCCGCAGCGGTGTGCGTCGCAGCCACCTGATCAGCTATCAGGAAGACGGTGCGCTGATTCAGGAACTGTTCTCGCGTGACGGTATCGGTACCCAAATTGTGATGGAGAGTGCGGAGCAGGTACGCCGTGCAACGATCAACGATATCGGCGGGATCCTCGAGCTTATCCGCCCGCTTGAACAACAAGGTATTTTGGTTCGTCGCTCCCGCGAGCAGCTAGAGATGGAAATCGATAAATTCACGATTATTGAAAGGGATAACCTGACCATTGCCTGTGCGGCGCTGTATCCGTTCCACGATGAAGGTATCGGGGAAATGGCCTGCGTGGCAGTTCATCCTGATTACCGCAGTTCGTCACGCGGTGAAATGTTGTTGCAGCGGGTGGCCAGTCAGGCAAAACAAATGGGGCTGAACCGCCTGTTCGTGCTGACGACCCGCAGCATTCACTGGTTCCAGGAACGCGGCTTCAAACCGGCTGAAGTTGATGTTCTGCCGATTCAAAAGCAGGAAATGTACAACTATCAGCGCCGGTCGAAGATCTTAATTTCCGAACTGTAAGCGCTCTGGTGCACATACTAAAAAGGGCGCAAATGCGCCCTTTTTAGTTTCCCCGCTCACTAATCTCACATTAATGTGAAGTCTGAGATTTCAGGGTTTGCTGCAGTGTCGAGGTGTCGGCATAGGTTTTGAACCCTTCCGGCGCCGCATACTGCGGCGTCTTACTGTCATTGCCGGAAACTTGCGACAACATCGCCAGTCCGTCCTGTTTAATCACTGCCTGATGGAAGTAGTCCGCCAGCTGCGTCTGCGTCAGCCCCGCAATGACTCGAATGACGTTGGTGCGCGTATCAAACTGCGCATTCCCACGGCTGAAATCATTGCCCAGGCGGTCTGACTCTTCATCCAGCGTTTGCGGACGCTGCTGCATTTCATTCACCAGACCCTGTTTGTACTGAACAAACTCGGCATCTTTCATTTCCCGCAAACGCTTCTCAGCCTGTGGGTAAAAGGCCAGGTACCGCTGATACAAATAGTCCGGTTGCTTACTGTTACTTTGCAGCAGGAAACCAATACCCCACTGTTTGCCAACAGGAATGGGGAAGGCGAACACCGCGTAACCCAGTTGCTCCTGGGTGCGCAGCTGGCTATAGAACCATGGCTGGATGATTTGCCCGAGCAATGCGCTGTAGCCCATGCTCTGAATTTCATCATAACCTGTTGGCACATACACGGCGGCCAGCGCCGAGTCAGAACTGCTGCCCGTCCGCTGAATATTGGCTTTCAACGGCTCCGTGACGACGGCCTGCGTTCCACGCCACCACTGTGTGCCGTGCGCCCCCAGCTTCTGCATAATCTGCAGGGACATGGCTTTCACCTGATCCCCGGTCATATTCCCCACCACCATGATCTCAACGGCGGCGTGGTGAATAAGTTGCTCACGGTAAGCGTTCACATCTTCCAGTGTGATACCCGCAACCAGTTTCTCCCGTTCTGAACGTTCGGTGTAAGGTACCCGCGACAATAACTGAACCGGCTGCAGCGCCAGTTCGAAAGCTTTACCTTTATCCGCCGATGCCAGACGTTCCAGATACCACGATTTCGCCTGATCCAGCTGTTCCTGCGTCGGTTTAAAATCAGGGTAACTCTCCACCAGCGTAGCCAGCAGATCTGGCAGACATTCGGTGAAACCGCTGGCGGTAAACTGCAGTCCATTATCCGGCGACGTCCCAAAACTCAGCCCGCCGATAGAAGCCTGATAACTCAGCTGATCAAATGCCACACCGGTCAGATAGTCAGTCAGACCGTAAAGTACCTGGTTTTTCGCCGTACTTAACGCCTGCTCATTGCGAAAAGAAACCGTCACATTGGCTTTGGGCTCATCGGCAAAGTAGCGGCTTGGCATATAGAAAACGCGCAGGCCTTTATCTTCAATCAGAAGTTCAGGTTTGGTGGCCGTGGCGTTTTTAGTCACCAGCGCCAGCGAGTCGGGAATATAAGGGTTCAGCTCAGGCAGAGAAAGTTTGATGTCCTTCCCCAGCGCTTTCCATTGTTCATAGGTTTGCGGTGGGACTTTATCAACCTGATAAGGCGCATTCACAAAATAGGCAACTTTGTTGTGCGGCTCGTTGGGACTGATAATCCAGTAACGCGCATTCTGTGGGGTCATTTCATCCAGACGCGATTCAATCGCTTTAGGATCATATTGATCCGTCAGATATGGCGAATCCAGAACGTGTTCAACCGGTACGCGCAGCATGGTATCCACCAGCCATTCAACGTAGTCCATATCCCGCGTCAGCGCGGGATACCGGAAATCAAGCGCCATCACATGCGCGATTTCATCAAAATAGCTTTTGTTAATGCCCTGCCCGCGCATCTCCTGGAGATAACTGAAAATGGCGGCAATCACTCTGTCGCGCTCAGCCAGACCTTTGTCCGTCAGGGATACCGAAATGTTAAATACGCCCTGATTGCGGTTAACCATCGGGTCTGCCCCCGCACTGATACCGTCGGAGTAACCTTGCTTTTGTAACCAGTCAGATAATGTATTCAGGCTGCGGTTTCCGATCAGATAGCTGATATAGGTATCTGTCTTACTGCGAAACGCTGCGCTGTTGTTATCAATGGCAAACTCTACGCGCAATTCTTTGCGGGGCTGTGCCGGAACAAAATGGATATATTCACCTTTTTGCTCGTCCGTTAATGTGGGAACGGTAATCGGTGGTACTGCAGCATGATGATTGGCAATACTCCCGAAGGTATTCCCGGCCAGCTCAGCCAGCTCCGGCAACGGCTTATTACTATAAATCACACCGACCATCAGATTCGCCGAATAGTAACGGTGATAAAATTCCGTCAGTTTCTCGTGCAGATTGCTGCCTGGTTTGTCTTTCAGAGTATCCAGATTCCCGCCGGAATAACGGGAGCCGGGATGCGCGGGATTTAGGGTTTCAGCCCGCACCTGGGCCATACGCATTCCATCGCGCGAGCGCGCCATGGTCAGCTCAGCATTCACCGCGTTACGCTCGCGATCGCCGTTGGCAGGATCCAGTGAAGGTTCACCAATAGCATCGGCAAGGCGATCTACCGCTTCCGGCAGGGCATCATTTTCAACTTCCAGATAAAAGGCTGTGCGGTAGGAAGCCGTGCTGCCATTGTGGCTGCCGCCGTGTTTTTTGAGGAATTCAGAAAGGCTTTCAGGCTGAGGATATTTTTTTGAGCCCATCAGCAACATGTGTTCGGTGTAGTGAGCCAGACCTAACTGTGAATTCGGGTCTTCCAGCGAGCCTACGGGGATAGCCAGAGCGGCAAGTGACTTGGGCGCCTCAGGATCAGAAACCAGCAAAACCGTCATATCATTGGCCAGCTTTATCGCCTGATACTGACGCGGGTCGTTCTGACTTTTATTGATAGCTTGTGCATAAGGCTGCCAACCGGCAGCGCTTGAAACAACAGGGGCCCAAAAGGTCAATAACAACAGTAACCCTGAAATTCGGGTAACCTGTTTTAACATTGCCACTCTCCCTCAATCAAATAAACATGCCACGTGGGCAAAAATAACGGTTCACCAACTGATGAACCTCAACCTGCTGTTTTATGCCGTTGAGTCTGATAAGACCCCGCGGATGCAGGATAGTTGTCACAATCTCAGTACCGTGATGTGCATTCTGGCGTAATGTCACAGTTTGCGACCTGTCGCGATATTACACGCCCGGTTAATTCCTCGGTCTTAAACCACTCTATGCAGTTGGGCTGCTATTGCAAGCGGCTTGGCGGTATTTTTCCTGCTTAGCCGGCGGGGTTCCCCGTGCCAGGCTCACAAAGTAAACGTTGTAAACGTGCCTGATAATGTGTGGGAGTCAGGATCACCACGTTAATCCGCTGGCAGCGTTGCCCCACGGGAAAGACCGACAACTGATACTCCCAGCCTTTAATTTGCGGTTCAGTCACGTTTCCGGTGGCCGAATAGGCTTCTAACTGTGAGTGAGCCTCCGACCACGCCTGCTGCACCTGCCACTGACGCATAAAGCCATGACTCAGTGACTGAAAATAATTAAGCAATCCCAGAACAGATACCGAAAGCAGCAGCGCGGCGATCAGCGCTTCCGGCAGGCTAAACCCCTGCTGATTCTTCTCAGCCTTATTCATTGCAAAACTGCTCATCAGCTTCCGGGCAGAAATCCAGCCAGCCTTGTCTGAGAGGTGAAAAAGCCAGTGAACCGTCCGCTTGTTTTTGCATGCTGACCTGTTGATAAAGCCTCACAGGTTCCCCACCTTGGGCCAATACACCTTCCCCGCGAACCACAAAAACGTCAATTCTCAGCGAAGGGCGTACACATGCCCGCCCGGATCCGGCGCCAACAACGACTGCCGGGACGTCCTGACATTGCCACTTAGCATCATTGAACGCCTTCCAGGGCTGGCTGACTCCCCAGCTTAATGACGATGCGGCATTTTCCCAGGCGATCACATAACGGTGCTGGTTTGAGGTCAGCGCCAGTCCGGCGGAAAGCTGTTGCTGTAAAGCATTAAGGGCAATGATCCCCAACCCCATCATCACCATGATGCTTAAAATCATGGCACTGCCCTGCTGGCGATCAGGATGATTTTTCGCTGTGTTCTTTTCCAATGAGTTCACAGAGAATGCCCTGCAATCTGAGCGTCAACCTGCCGGTGAATAAGCGGGTTTTTACTCCAGTGGGCGTCAATTTGCAGAGAAAACAAGTTTCCTGAATGCAGACCAGAACTTTCAGTTACAACAAATTTCGTGACGGTGACTTCCGCCGGATCGAGTAATTTCTCCCACCCTGAACTGCCGCACGACTCTGTGCCACGCTGCATTTCAATCCCTCCCTGTCGCAGGCGATAACCAAAATACTCTGATTCCGCGGTGCCCGGTTTCTCCCAGCGCCCGTTGCGATTCAGATCATAGATGACAATGATGCAGGAACCCGCGGGCTCACCGGACGCATTGCCGATGATGACTGTTTTGCCCTGACAGATACCATTACAAAACCCGGCGCGCCGCACATCTTTTTCGATGGTAAAAGCGGTCTGATGCAGTAACTCCTCAAGCTGATAATGTCTCCCCAGGCTTTGGCTGCGCTGGCGCATCAGCGGATAAATTTGCGCGGCACTGAGCATAAGCATACTGCCGACACCCATCGCCATCATCACTTCCGGCAGGGTGAATCCGTTGGCACGATGATGAATCACTGGCACACACCGATGCCCAGTACAGGCTGATTCTCGCTGCAGATACGCAGCCGCCCTCTGGCTGAGAGCACCACGCGCAAACTTCCGGCGGTATTTTTTAACGTCAGATGCCCTGCCAGTGCGGCATTACGCAGCCCGTAAAAGCCCATCGATTTATCGGTAAAATCGAGCAATTCTATATCCGCTTCGCCGACAGCAAATACTCTGCCACTGGCCGCATGGCAGTCGGCCGGGCGCAGCCCTGCGCCCACGCAACCGGCGGTTCCACCGATGGCCCACAACACGGCGGAGCGATTGTAATTATTGGCTTCGGCCTGCAGGCCATAGAGATATAAACGTAACTGCTGAGCCTGTTGCTCAAGCTTTAACGCCTGCTGGTAACCTCGCCAGCTGTGCAATCCCCAAAGAGTGCACATTGCCACCAGCGCAACGACGACCATCATTTCTATCAGCGACATTCCCTGCTCCCCTGAACGTTCGTTTTTTTTCATGCGGTCAGGGTAAGCATTTAAATTTTCGGTGCCACAGGCAAAAAACCTTTCTCCGCGATGCCTTCAGAAGAAAATGTGCAACAAAGCACCCTAAACAAAAATGTTGCGGGGCGTCTCGCAGAAACAATAGTCAGGGCGAAATAGCGGTGGGAATCGTCAGAAAAAAGCGTAGAAAGTGGCGCAACAGAAAGGCGGTACGTCAGAGGGATCGCTGCCTGACGCGGGGTCAGGCAGCAGACGATCAGATAGCGACAGGTGCTTTGATTGCAGGATGCGGGTCGTATCCTTCGATTTCGAAATCGTCGAAGTTGTAATCAAACAGGGAGGCAGGTTTGCGTTTAATAATCAGTGTTGGCATTGCGCGAGGTTCACGGCTCAGTTGCAGATGCGTCTGTTCCATGTGGTTGTTGTAGAGATGGGTGTCACCACCGGTCCAGACAAAATCACCCACTTCGAGATCGCACTGTTGCGCCATCATATGTACCAGCAGCGCATAGCTGGCGATGTTAAACGGCAGGCCGAGGAAGATATCGCAAGAGCGCTGATACAGCTGGCAGGACAATTTACCGTTCGCCACGTAAAACTGGAAGAAGGCATGGCAAGGCGCCAGCGCCATCTGATCCAGCTCGCCCACATTCCACGCCGATACGATGATACGACGGGAATCAGGGTCGCTTTTCAGCTGATTGATAACATTCGTCAACTGGTCAATCTGCTTACCGTCGGCTGCGCCCCAGGCGCGCCACTGTTTGCCATATACCGGGCCGAGATCGCCGTTTTCATCGGCCCATTCGTCCCAAATGCTGACGTTGTTTTCACGCAGATAGGCGATATTCGTTTCACCTTTCAGGAACCACAGGAGTTCATGAATGATTGAGCGCAAATGACAGCGTTTGGTGGTGACCAGCGGAAAACCTTCCTGCAAGTTGAAACGCATCTGATGACCGAAAATCGACAATGTGCCAGTACCCGTACGGTCGGCTTTAGGTGTGCCTTCATCGAGCACTTTCTGCATTAAATCCAGATACTGTTTCATGTTACCTCACGACAATTGTTTCTGCGGACGACGATATGCCCAGACCATCATAATCAGGCCGATGGCCACCATCGGGATGGACAGAACCTGTCCCATGCTGATGACGCCGTCGAACAACCCAAGCTGTGCATCCGGCTGGCGGAAGTACTCAACGATAATGCGGAATAAGCCATAACCGATCAGGAATAAACCTGATACCGCACCTATCGGGCGTGATTTGCGGATAAAGACATTCAGGATGATAAACAGCACGACACCTTCGAGCAGCAATTCATACAGCTGAGAAGGATGACGCGGCAGCACACCGTACTGGTTCAGCAGCGGCTGCCATTTAGGATCCGCAGCGGCAATGGCGATATCTTCCTGACGGGAACCCGGGAAAAGCATTGCCCATGGCACATCGGTGGTCACACGCCCCCACAGCTCGCCGTTGATAAAGTTGCCAAGGCGACCGGCACCAAGACCAAACGGGATCAGTGGCGCGATGAAATCTGCAACCTGGAAGAAATTACGTTTGGTGCGGCGGGCGAAGACCAGCATCACAACGATCACACCAAGCAGACCGCCGTGGAAGGACATACCGCCGTCCCACACTTTGAACAGATAGAGCGGATTGTCGAGGAACAGAGGCAAATTGTAGAAGAATACGTAGCCAATACGGCCGCCAAGGAATACGCCAAGGAAACCGGCATACAGCAGATTTTCAACTTCGTCTTTTGTCCAGCCACTGCCCGGTTTGTTCGCACGGCGCACGGCCAGCCACATTGCGAAGACAAACCCGACCAGATACATCAGTCCGTACCAGTGAAGGGATACCGGTCCGATAGAGAAAATCACCGGATCAAACTGGGGAAACGCCAGATAGCTGTTGCTCATCTATCACCACAAATTGTTTATTGTTTTAGCCCGGTTAGGGGTCAGCAGGAGGCGAATAGTAGCATAAGCCGGAGGTTTTCCGTGGCTACGCCGGGGGAAAAGTTCTGTAAAAAATCGTCTCAGTTTGCCCGGCCTGAGATGCGGGCTTAAACGACGCGACAGGAAATGCCGCGCCCGAAGGTTATTTACCGCCGCGAATCAGTCCGCCTAAACCGCGTCTTTCCATAAATGCCGCCGTCATGTGGCGTACATCCGTGGTGAAATGGGCCTGTAAAACCCGGCCAGCCAGTTCTTCGGCATCCGCTAAATCGATGCGGCGCAGCAAGTATTTCACACGAGCGACACTGCGCCCGTTCATGCTGAGATTACGGTAACCCATGCCGGTCAGCAGCAAGGCGCCCATCGGATCACCGGCCATTTCACCACACAGGCTGACGTCGAGCCCGATAGCTTCTGCACTGGTGATGATTTGCCTGAGCACACGAAGCATCGCCGGATGCAGGCTGTCATAGAGCCCTGCAACGCGGGTGTTGTTGCGATCGACGGCCAGCAGGTATTGCGTTAAATCGTTAGTGCCGACAGAGATGAACTCCACTCTTCCGGCCAGCGCAGGCAACATAAAGATCATCGAGGGCACTTCAATCATCACGCCGATACGCGTGCGTGGCAGCTCGTAGCCGAGTTGTTCCTGCACTTCACGACCGGCGCGATCGATAAGCCTGCGCGCTTCATCAATTTCTTCCAGGCTGGTGACCATGGGCAGCAAAATACCAAGATTACCGGTCGCCGCATTGGCTCGCAGCATCGCGCGAACCTGGATCAGGAAGATTTCAGGTTGATCGAGCGTAATGCGAATACCACGCCAGCCCAGACACGGATTTTCTTCGCTGATCGGCATATAGGGCAGCTGTTTATCAGAGCCGATATCCAGCGTTCGCAGCGTCACAGGCTTTTGCGGGAACAGCTGCAACATGCCCTGATACTGCGCCACCTGCTCCTCTTCAGAAGGGAAACCGCTTTGCAGCATGAAAGGAATTTCGGTGCGGTAAAGCCCGACGCCGTCAACGCGGCTGCCAAACAACTTTTCATGATCGGCGCTCAGACCGGCATTGAGCATCACATGCACTCTTTCGCCACTTTTCAGCGCCGCTGGCTGGTCAACGTCGTCTTCCGCACGCTGGCTCAGTTCCATTTCTTCGCTGATAAGCCGCTTATACTCTGCGACCAGTACCGGCTCAGGGTCGATCAGCAGTTCGCCGCGATAGCCATCGACAATCAGCTGACGCTGGCTAAGCAGCGCAGGCTGAATATCTGCGCCCATAATGGTCGGCACGCCCATTGCGCGCACCAGAATGGCGGCATGAGAGTTAGCCGCACCGTCGCGAACCACTACGCCAGCCAGCCGGTCCTGAGGGACTTCGGCTAACAGTGTGGCGGTCAGTTCGTCGGCCACCAGAATGAAGCGTTCAGGCCACTGAGTATTGCCCTGAATTGAATCGTCGAGATGGAAAACCAGACGCTGCCCGAGCGCACGTAAATCACTGCCGCGTTCACGCAGGTAGGTATCCTGCAGGCTGGCAAACTGCGCCGCAAACTCCTCAACCACCTTTTTTACTGCCCATTCGGCCACTGCGCCCTGATCGATCTGAGCAAACAGTTCACGTTTCAGGCGGGCATCATTGAGCAGGTGGGAGTAGAGATCGAAAATCGCGGCACTTTCTTTTTGTGCGCTGGCGGTAAAGCGTTTACTGAAACGGCGGAACTCGGCACCGGCATCTTCCAGCGCGCGGGTCAGCCGCTCACGTTCACGTACCGTATCCAGCGTGGATGCCATATAGACATGTTCGAGGGAAGGCTGCGAACTGTCCTGCCAGCCGATACCAATCGCCACACCCGGCGAAGCCGCCAGCGCACGAACGCGCGTCTGGCGAAAACGGCCATAAAGCACATTCAGCTGCGCCTGCGAAAGGATCGCCGCCAGCTGAGTTGCCAGTGTGACTAAAAATGACTCTTCACTTTCATCGAACTGGCGGTGTTCACGCTGTTGAATAACCAGCACGCCCAACAGCTGTCGACGGTGAATGATCGGCACACCTAAAAAGGATCGGAAAAGATCTTCTTTTACGGCGGGAATATATTTAAAGCTTGGATGACTCTGTGCGTCGGCAAGGTTGATTGGTTCAGCCAGGCGGCCAACCAGACCCACGATCCCCTGATCAAACGCAAGCGTAACCGTGCGCCCGCGAGGTTTTTTCAAACCTCGCGTCGCCATCAGGTAATAACAACGCCGGTCATTATCTGCGAGATAAACAGAACACACTTCAGTGTCCATCGCCAGGCAGGTTTCATTGACCAGAACGTCCAGCGCATCATTCAGGCTGGCCGCCATTGCTACCTTTTCAACAATTTCTCGCAAACGCGTGAGCATCTCTTCGCGACTTAGCCTCTTTTACGACGATAAGCGGGCGATGTCTTGGGAAGGGAGATTTCCTGCATCGGCATAATGGTTGTCGAAAACTCTTTCATCACGCGACGATAAACATCGCGTTTGAATGACACCACCTGACGAACCGGATACCAGAAACTCACCCAACGCCAGCCATCAAATTCAGGCGTGCTGCTGCGCTGCATATTGATATCAGCATCGTTACACATCAGTTGCAGCAAGAACCATTTTTGCTTTTGGCCGATACAAACCGGCTTTGTGTCCCAACGCACCAAACGTTTTGGCAATTTATATCGTAACCAGTTGCGGGTCGAAGCCAGAATACGCACATCTTTACGGCTCAGACCTACCTCCTCAAACAGCTCGCGGTACATTGCCTGCTCAGCGGTTTCTCCGGGGTTAATGCCTCCCTGAGGAAACTGCCAGGAGTGCTGACCGTATCGTCTGGCCCATAACACCTGACCCTGCTTGTCACAGATTACGATACCAACATTCGGGCGGTAGCCATCATCATCGATCACCGGACTACCTCAATAGCTTAAAATCATAGATGTTGTGATTGTTTCACACTACCAACAGGCGGTAAACCACTGGTTAGCGCTGATCCGCACGAATAAAAATGGGATAACTTTCACTTAACAGCAAAGTTATAAACAGATTCTGTTCGACGCCCGCGATTTTATTCACTTTTTCTGTGGATAGATGTGTGCAGAACTTAAGAGTAAGCAGGGTAAAACTCTCGTGAACTTATCCCCAGCCTCAAAATTAAAATTTATAAAATCGTTAATAAACATTGAGTTATATCGTGAAAATGAGGTTATCACGGGACTAAAAAAGTGAGACAAGTCACATTCGAACATGATCTGGCGAAAGATCCACCAATGACGTTTTTATCCACAGCGATCGTCTAAAAGTTGACGTTACCTGCTCTGAAATTGGATAAAACCCGGTCCGTCAAGCCTGTAAATCGAACCAGTGATCGAATTTACCCAGGGTTATCCAAGAAATCTGTGGATAAGTAGGGGGAAGATCCTGTTCATTGTCGCCTTCAACAGGTGGTCAACCTGAAAACGGCTTGTGATAAACCGGTCAGAAGGGTAAAAAAAATCAAATTAAATCATGCTATTATTCGGCCATCCCACGGGTATAACTTTTTATGCACTGCATTACGCAGGGTGAGTATAAAATTTAACCTAATTTCATGAGTGTTGTTTTTTATGTCTATTCCTTTACCTGCAACTGAACCGCCACGTCACGAAGATGCGTTGCTGCATCGCGCGCAGTCGCTCGCCGGGCATACGCTGGGTGAGCTGGCGGCCCGTGCCGGATTGCCGATACCGGCAAACCTTAAGCGTGAAAAAGGCTGGGTGGGTATGCTGCTGGAAGTGTATCTCGGCGCGAGTGCCGGCAGTAAGCCGGAGCAGGATTTTGCTGATATCGGCATCGAGCTGAAAACGATCCCCATTGATTCTCAGGGAAAGCCGCTGGAAACCACCTTCGTCTGCGTTGCCCCTCTGACCGGCAACAGCGGTGTGACCTGGGAGAGCAGCCACGTCCGCCACAAACTGGCGCGGGTATTGTGGATCCCGGTGGAAGGGGAACGTCAGATCCCGCTGGCCGAACGCCACATCGGCGCGCCTCTGCTGTGGCAACCCACGCAGGAAGAAGATGAGCAACTGCGTCAGGACTGGGAAGAATTAATGGATTTGATCGTGCTGGGCAAAGTCGAAAGCATCACGGCGCGCCACGGAGAATTCCTGCAACTGCGCCCGAAAGCGGCAAACAGCAAAGCGTTAACTGAGGCCATCGGTGAATTTGGCCAGCCCATTATGACCCTGCCACGCGGCTTTTATCTGAAGAAACGTTTTACCGCAGCGTTGCTGGCGCATCATTTTCAGCTCTGAATCATCATTTTAAAAATACCGGCACCTTTTATGTCACTTTTAAAAGCCTTTGCTACGCTAGAATGTGATTCTGTCTGGAGTGTATAAAGTTCGACTTTGTCACACTTCACGTTCACTACTACGTCGCGTACATAAAAGGAATGACAACAATGATGAAGAAAGCGTTGATGATGACCAGTGCTGCTCTGCTGGTATTCGGGCTTGCAGGCTGCGCCAGTGACTATGTAATTTCCACCAAGGACGGCAGCATGATCCTGACCGACGGCAAACCGGAGCTGGATAAATCCACCGGTCTGCTCAGTTATACCGATGAGCAAGGCAACGAACGTCAGATCAATAACGACAATGTCAGCCAGGTCATGAAGCGTTAAGCAAATTCTGTTACCCGCAACCCAAAGAGCCAGTTTTTGCTGGCTCTTTTGCTGTCAGCCCCTTTCCGCCCGCGTTACCGGCACTCTCTGCTACTTCCCCCTTCTGCCAGCCTTGTATATAGTCAGTTAAGGCATTTTTTTTCTCCGCCTGACATTCTCAGAAGAAAGGAAGACCGGCAATGCAATATCACCGTATACCCCACAGTTCTTTAGAAGTGAGCTTACTGGGTCTTGGCACCATGACTTTTGGTGAACAAAACAGCGAAGCCGACGCCCACCAGCAACTCGATTACGCCGTCGCCGCGGGCATCAATCTGATTGATACCGCAGAGATGTACCCTGTTCCGCCACGCCCGGAAACGCAGGGTCTGACGGAAAGCTATATCGGCAGCTGGCTGAAAGCCCGTGGTAACCGCGAAAAAATCATTCTGGCGAGCAAAGTCTCCGGCCCTTCCCGCGGCAGCGACAACGCGATCCGCCCGGCGCAGATGCTGGATCGTAAAAACATCCGTGCAGCGCTGGATGCCAGCCTGAAACGTCTGAACACTGATTATCTCGATCTCTACCAGTTGCACTGGCCACAGCGTCAGGCCAATTTCTTCGGCAAACTGGGTTATCAGTACACCGAAGAGCAGTCTCCGGTCACGTTGCTGGAAACGCTCGAAGCGCTGAATGAACAGGTTCGCGCCGGTAAAATCCGCTATATCGGCGTTTCCAACGAAACGCCATGGGGTGTGATGCGTTATCTGCAACTGGCGGAAAAACACGATCTGCCGCGTATTGTTTCCATTCAAAACCCGTACAGCCTGCTGAACCGCAGTTTCGAAATCGGTCTGGCGGAAATCAGCCAGTACGAAGGGGTCGAGCTGCTGGCGTATTCCAGCCTGGCGTTCGGCACCCTGAGCGGAAAATACCTTAACGGCGCAAAACCGGCCAACGCGCGTAATACGTTGTTCAGCCGTTTCACCCGTTACTCTTCACCGCAGGCCGAAGGCGCGGTGGCGGAATACGTGGCGCTGGCCAAAAAACACAATCTGGATCCTTCTCAGATGGCGCTGGCCTTTGTGCGTCAGCAACCTTTTGTTGCCAGCACCTTGCTGGGCGCAACCACGCTGGAACAGCTGAAGATCAATATCGACAGCCAGGAGTTAACGCTGGATGCCGACATCATGGGCGAACTGGAAAATATTCATAAGCGTTTCACGATCCCTGCACCGTAACGCCGGATCTCAGCCATTAAAAAAGGGCGCTCAGCGCCCTTTTGTTTTTTGAGATGACAGACAAGCCTCAGGCGTGACGTCGTTTTTGCATAATCTGCCAGATCCACAGCGCGGTGATCGCCAGCGCGAAGACCACACCGAAACCAATACCGATCGCCACCACCGGCGCTCCTGCCATCACCACCAGCGAATACAGGCCGAGCATCAGTAACATGGCGGTATTTTCGCCCAGATTTTGCACCGCAATGGCATTACCGGCACCGACCGAAGCCTTACCGCGATGCTGCAACAACGCATTCAATGGCACCACAAAGAAGCCACCGAGAACACCGACCACGATCAGCACGATGTAAGAACTCAGCATACTGGTTTGCAGTGCAAAGACGACCACGGCGACACCGATCGCCACGCCCGCAGGCAGACAGCGTTTCACCGTTTCCAGGCGAATCAATTTCGCGGCCGCACCGGCACCAAACACAATCCCGATCGCCACCATCGCGTTGAGCAGCGTCGGCGTTTTATTGTCGGTAATGCCCAGCGCCACCGGCACCCACAGCACCAGCAGGAAGCGCAGCGTCACGCCCGCGCCCCAAAACAGACTGGTTCCCACCAGCGAGAAACGGGTTTCACCGTCGCGCCACAACGTGGTGCAGGCAGCGAAAAATGTCCGCGTCATTTTTACCGGATGCCAGGACTGCCCGGCGCGCGCCGGCGTCAGTTTCGGGATAAACCAGTTCGCCGCCACTGCCGCGCCATAGGCCAGCACACAGATCCCCAGCGCCGCCAGGATATTCCAGTCCGCCAGCGCACCGCCCGCCACAGAACCCAGCAAGATAGCGGCGATGGTAGACGCCTCCATCAGACCGTTGGCTTTTACCAGCTGTTCGCCACTGGCGATTTCACCCAGAATGCCGTACTTGGCCGGCGAATACGCGGCGGCCCCAATACCGACCAGCGTATAGCCGAGGAAAGGATTCAGACCGGCACAGATAACCGCCGCGCCGCCCAGTTTCAGCAGGTTAGCCACCATCATTACCCGCCCTTTGGAGAAGCTGTCGGCGAACTGCCCGACAAACGGCGCGAGAATGATGTAGGTGGCGACGAAGGCCATCTGTAAAACAGGCTGGCTCCAGTCGGGATAAAGCTGCTGTTTGATCAACGCCAGCGCGGCAAACAACAACGCGTTATCGCCGAAAGCAGAGAGGAACTGCGCCACGATCACCGCCGTCATGCTTTTGGACATCAGCGGCGAGGCCGCCGCTAAAGGTTTACTCATGCCTCAGTCTCCGGTTTTTCTGCCATTTCGCGCAGGGTGACAAAATCAGGTTTACCGCTGCCGAGTAACGGCAGGGCTTTTACCACACGAATATCACGCGGCACGGTAAGTTCCGGCAGCCCCAGTTCACGGGCAGCCTTACTCAGCGCATCACGACGTAATTGTGGGTCTGTGGTGAACAGCACCAGCGCCTCGCCTTTACTGCTGTCACTGCGCGACGTCGCGGCGTGTTGCGCATCCGCAGACGCCTTGATCGCCAGCTGTTCCACGCTTTCCAGTGAAACCATTTCGCCTGCCAGTTTGGCGAAGCGTTTCACGCGCCCACGAATGGCGCAGAAGCCTTTTTCATCCAGCGTGACGATATCACCGGTGTCATACCAGCCAGCCTGCATTTCACCTTCGGCATTTTCAGCCTGCGGGGTTTCCAGTACGCCCGGATTTTCAACGCGCAGATAGCCTTTCATGATGTTCGGGCCGCGCAGTTGCAGCCGTCCGCCCTCTTCAATGCCCGGCACGTTAATCAGGCGCGCGTCCATTCCCGGTAAAATCTTCCCGACAGTGTTCACTTTGGTCGCCATTGGCACGTTAATCGCCACCACCGGCGCACACTCGGTCACGCCGTAGCCTTCCAGAATGCGGATACCAAATTTGTCCTGCCAGATTTCCTTAGTGCTTTCCGCCAGTTTCTCCGCGCCCGCCACCACGTAACGCAGGCGTGCAAAATCATAAGGATGGGCAAAGCGGGCGTAGTTGCCGAGGAAGGTCGACGTACCAAACAGCACGGTGCAGTTCTGGTCATAAACCAGTTCCGGCACGATGCGGTAATGCAGCGGGCTGGGATAGAGGAACACGCGGGCACCGGTCAGCAGCGGTGTTAGCAGACCAACAGTCAGACCAAATGCGTGGAACAACGGCAGCGACGACATAAAGCGGTCACGCGGCGTAAAGTCTGCCACGGTGCGGATTTGCTCGACGTTCGCCAGCAGGCTGGCGTGGGAATGCACCACGCCTTTCGGGTTGCCTTCCGAGCCGGACGTGAACAACACCAGCGCGGCATCATCGGCTTTTTGCGGCAGCATGGCGCGGCGTGGGAAAATCAGATGGAACAGGATCCACAGCTTATCTTGCGTGGTGACCGTGTCTTTTAAATCTTCCAGATACACCCAGTTCGCTTCTGGCACATTCTCAGGAAGATGCGTCAGTTTGCCTTTTTCCAGAAACTGACGGGAAGTGACGATGGTTTTGATCTGCGCCGCTTTCATTGCGCTTTGCAGGCCTTTCGCCCCGGCGGTGTAGTTAAGCAGCGCCGGAATACGGTTGCGCACAGAGGCACCGAACAGCGCCGCCGCCATGATGGTGGCATTTGGCAGCAGCATGCCGACGTGTTCCCCTTCGCGGGTGAAACGTTGCAGGATCCGGCTGACGCCGAGGGATTTTTTCAGCAGCCCCTGATAGGTATCTTCTTTAAACGCGATATCGGCGATGCAGGGTTTGCGGCGGCCATAACGGGTCTGCGCGGACAGCAGCGCTTCATACAGCGTTTCCGGTTCGCGGGTGGCCATGCGCGCCTGCATCATGATCTTATGCAATTGCTCTCCGGCCAGCACGCGGCGGTCGCGTGAACGCGGCGCATCCGGCATCGGGATAGTCTGCGGGGGTAACACGTTGATGGTGATTTTCGGGAACCAGCGAATCTTAAAGCTGCCGAACAGACGACCAAACGGCGTGTATTCGGCGCCATCAATACGCACAGGGATCACTGTCGCCTGAGACTTCGCCGCCACAAAGGCCGCGCCGTCGTAAATTTTCATCAGTGATCCGGTGACCGTAATACGCCCTTCCGGGAAGACCACCACCGGACGCCCCTTCTCGACCTGGCGGATCAGATGCTTGATCGCCATCGGTTTGGTCGGGTCGAGCGGCATAAAGTCAACGTACGGCTTCAGCCAGCGCATATACCAGGTGTCGGTAATATTGGAATAGACGGCGAAAACCGGCTTCACCGGCAGGAAAAGCACCAGCAGCATGCCATCAATAAAAGAAACATGGTTGGGGGTGAGCAATAAACGCGGGTAATCAAATGAGGATGTGGCCGGCGTCACAGTGACCCGAAACGCGATGCGGAACAGCCATCTGAACGCAGCGAAAAGAAAGTTATACATGTGTGCCATCTCCTTATGTGTCATCCCTGATCCTGAAAGAAAAAGGTTGGGGAAACAGCATACTATAAGCCGCAGAATAATGACGACAGTCAGCAGTGAGTTTAGGAGGAGGATGAGTAAGTGGGGACCGGAGGCAAAAAAAAACCTACGCATCTGCGTAGGTTGGTGCAAATCTAATCGGTATCAACATGCAGAGCACGTTGATGATTCACCAATCAATACCTCTGGGACGTTCAATCTAGCTGGTTTGTGGTAATCACAGCCAGCGGGCAATCGAAACATAATTCCGCAAAGTGTAACGAGTGGTGAAAATGTCCCCGGTTTTAATCATTTAGTGCGCACTGCGTGACTTCCACCAGACAACTCATGGCATTCGGACCCTGCGTAAGGCGTGAAGTGCCGATATCCAGCGTCAGCACATTCGGGTTACCCGCCTGCTCGGTCTCCTGCCATTTGCCGCCAAAGCCGGGGTTAAACCAGGCACCTGTCGACATCAGCACCACACCGCGCGTTATGCCATCGTTAAACGTCACTCCGGCCAGACAACTGCCGCGTGCATTATGCACTTTTACGCGATCGCCCTCATTCAGCTGACGGCTGACGGCATCCTCCGGGTGCATAAACAGCGTTTCTTTGCCGGCCGTTTTGTTGGACTGCGCCAGCGGAGACTGATCGAGCTGGCTGTGCAGACGATCTTTCGGCTGAATGGAAATCAGGTGCAGCGGCCACTCTTTGGCTGTTTCAGCGCCCAGCCATTCTACCGGCGGCTGCCATTCAGGGTGTGGCGCGAAATCTGCGTAACCGTAACCGGCGATCGTTTCCGAGAACAGTTCGATTTTTCCGCTGTGCGTGCCGAGGGGATTTGCACGCGGACTTTTGCGGAACTCCTCGAAGAACACAAAATCTTTTTCCGGCATCGGCAGTTCAACAAAACCGCGCTCCCAGAACGTTTCAAAGTCCGGCCATTCCACGCCGGTGCCTTTTTGCGCTTCGCCGCACTGACGGTAAATATGGCGCAGCCACTGATCTTCATTACGCCCCTGCGTAAACTGTTCGCGATAACCGAGTCGGTCAGCGATGTCTGCAAAAATATCAAAATCGTTACGCGCCTGATGCTGAGGCGCAATCGCCTGATGCATCGCCAGCACGAAGCGATCCCTCGAAGAACCGCCGATATCGTTGCGCTCAAGCGACGTCGTGGCAGGCAGCACGATGTCCGCCATCTGCGCGGCAGGCGTCCAGACGTTATCCTGCACGATAATGGTGTCCGGTTTCTGCCAGCCTTCGACCAGCCGGTTAAGCTGCTGATGATGGTGGAAAGGATTTCCGCCCGCCCAGTGCACCAGATGGATATCAGGATAATGCTGCGTTTCGCCCTGGAATTCATACGGTTGCCCCGGATTGAGCAACATGTCGCTGATACGGGCGACCGGGATCGACAGGCCGGACGGATTTGGCCCTGCGCTGACCGCTGGCCCCGGCGTGTCATAACGCGGATTCCCGACGCTGTTCATCGAACCGTGACCAAACGAGAAACCGCCGCCCGGTAAACCCACCTGGCCGAGCATCGCGGAAATGGCGATCATCATCCAGTAAGGTTGCTCGCCGCGATGAGCACGCTGCACGGAATACGAACAGGTAATAAAGCTGCGTACACCAATCAACTCATCGGCCAGACGCGCAATGCGCTCCGCCGGAATACCGGTAATGTGGCTCGCCCACGCCGGGTCTTTCGCGATGCCGTCCGAATCGCCGCGCAGATAGGCGGCAAGTTGCGGATAACCGACGCAGTGACTGGCGAGAAACGCATCGTCCTGCGCCTCTTTGCGCTGAATTTCAAACGCGATCGCCATCATCAGCGCCGCATCGGTATTAGGGCGGATCGGGATCCACTCAGCATTGAGGAACGCCGGGCAATCGTCGCGCATCGGGCTGATATTAATGACGCGGGTGCCCTTCTTCGCCAGCTGCTCCAGCGCCGGTTTCAGCGTATGTTCTACTGCGCCACCTGACGCCACCTGCGCGTTTTTCAGCGCAAGGCCCCCGAAGGCCAGCAGGATTTCTGCGTGTTCAACCACGCTCGGCCAGGAAGTCACCCGGCCGGTCAGCGGTGTAAAAGTGCCGATGACATAAGGCAGGAAAAACTGCGCCGAGCCCCAGCTGTAGTTGCCAAGCTGATCCACGCCACCGCCGCCGGTGAAATAAAAACGACGCACCAGCGATCGGGCATGATGCAAACGCCCGGCGGAGGACCAGCCGTAAGAGCCGTTGAAAATGCCGGAAGCGCCATAGCGGTCGCGAACACGCCGGTTTTCTTCCGCCACCAGATCCAACGCCAGATCCCAGTCCACTTCGACAAAATCTTCCCGGCCACGCAGCGAGCGATCGCTGTTTTCGCGTTTTTGCAGCCACGAGCGGCGCACAGCCGGTTTACGGATACGCTTGTCGGAATAAACCAGCGGCACAATAGAATCCAGTAAAGGCGAGGGATCGGCATCCGCTTTATAAGGTTCACAGCGGATCAAGCGGCCATCTTCCACCACGGCGGTGTACGCGCCCCAGTGAGCCAGTTGCGGATAGCGTTTTATCGACATAATTTCTATTTTTCTCAGCGCAGATGAATGACCTTAAAAATACCATTCAGGACGCTGGCAGTTCAAAGAACAAATAATCTTAATAAAATGCATTTCCGCCCTATCGCACTGGGATTTCCGTTAATCACAACGATCTTTTTCTATTACATCGCCCTTACATCTAAAAGTTGCGATCAGCCTCCTTGCAGCGACCGGTCTTTTCCGCAAAACTGGTCAGTGTAAACGATTACCCTCACGGAATAGCGGAAGTGTTATGGCAACGATTAAGGATGTAGCAAAACTGGCAGGCGTATCGGTTGCGACCGTTTCACGCGTGATTAACCATTCCCCGAAAGCCAGCGAAAGCTCGCGGGATGCGGTTCAGAGCGCCATGCAACACCTGCAATATCATCCGAATGCCAATGCGCGCGCCCTGGCTCAACAGGCGACCGAAACATTGGGGCTTATCGTGGCAGACGTTTCTGACCCGTTCTTCGGCGCGATGGTCAAAGCGGTGGAACAGGTGGCCTACGCCACCGGCAATTTTCTGCTGATTGGTAACGGTTATCACAACGTCGAAAAAGAGCGTCAGGCCATTGAACAGTTGATCCGCCACCGCTGTGCCGCGTTAGTGGTGCACGCCAAAATGTTGCCCGAGGATGAACTGACCAGCCTGATGCAACAAATCCCCGGTATGGTGCTGATTAACCGTACGCTGCCGGGTTTTGAGCAGCGCTGTATTGCCCTTGATGACCGTTACGGTTCCTGGCTGGCAACCCGCCATCTGATTCAGGCCGGGCATAAACGCATCGCGATTTTGTGTTCTGACCACGGCATTTCCGACGCCAGCGATCGCCTGCAGGGCTATATCGACGCCCTGACGGAGAATAATATTCCGGTGGATGACAAGCTGATCGCCTACGCCGAACCCGATGAAATCGGCGGTGAAAAAGCCATGGCGGATTTACTCGGTTTGGGAAAAGGATTTACTGCGGTGACCTGCTATAACGATTCGATGGCTGCCGGTGCATTATCGGTGTTAAGCGATAACAGCATTGATGTACCGGGAGAAATTTCACTGATTGGGTTTGATGATGTGCTGATTTCACGCTATCTGCGTCCGCGTCTGACTACCGTGCGTTATCCGGTGGTGGCGATGGCGAATCAGGCGGCGCAGCTGGCGTTAGCGCTGGCCAATGGCTTGCCGTTACCGGAAACCACCCACATGTTCAGCCCGACGCTGGTGCGCCGACACTCGGTGAGCAACCCGGCAGGCAACTAAAGAAATTGGCGAAACAGATGCACTGGTTTATCAGGATAATCCAGCGCATCGCCAATATACTGCCAGCCAAAACGCTCGTAATAGCCGGTAAATTCAGCGTACAAGTACACCTCACGAAAGCCGCTGCGGCGGCTCTGTTCCAGAACGAATGCCTGCAACTGTTGCCCCAGCCCCTGTGACCGGAACTCTTCATCGACGTACAGCGCCGCCAGCCACGGGGTCAGATCCTGGCGGCTGATCAGATCACAGCGCCACAGCCCCACCGTTCCCGCCAGTGTCTCGCCTGCCAGCGCGATAAACGTTTGCGGCAGATCCGCGCCGCTCAGGCTGCTTTGCACTACGCTTGCAAAAAAATCCCGACTGTTCTCGCTGCCGAAAGCCTGCCATAACCAGTCCGTCACCTGTTCTTTGAATTCAGGCCGGTCGCTGAGGTTAATGATCTTCATGGCACTCAAACCATTTTACCCTGAAAAATCGGCACGGATTCAAACAGATAACCGTCAAACTCCGGCGCATCGACATCCGACAATTCCATCAGCGTATTTTTCACGTTTTCCATGTGCTGCCACATCGCCTGGTACGAGCCCATCACGTCGCGACGTCGCAGTGCCGCCAAAATATTCTGATGATCAGCCAGCCACTTCAAACGATAACCGCGCGTAGCGATGTGGCTGTGTAACTGTTTCCACAACGGGCTGGAGTCACGGTGCATCCAAATATTTTTGACGGAATCGAGCAACATCTGATTTTGCGTCGCCCCGGCAATCAGCAGGTGAAACAGCCGGTCATTGTCGCCGCTCTCATCGTTGGCAACGATTGCGGTTTGCTCCTGCTCCAGCGTACGGCGCAGATTTTCGATATCAGATTTGGTCGCCATTTTGGCGGCAAACGCGGCGATATTGCTTTCGAGCAACTGCCGCGCCTGCAGGATTTCAAAGGGGCCGATCTGCCCCTGATACATCAGTTCGTCTTCGCCTTCTTCCTGAGAAGGAATGCGGATCACGTACACGCCGGAACCCTGACGGATATCCACCGTGCCTTCCAGTTCCAGCATCAGTAAGGCTTCGCGCACAATCGTCCGGCTGACGCCGTAGGTTTCCGCCATGTTGCGTTCTGGCGGCAGGCGGGATCCCACAGCAAAATGCCCTTGCTTGATTTGCTCGCGCAGGTCATGCCCGATTTCCTGATACTGCTTTCTGTCCTGCGAAACCACACCCTTTTCCACACAATCACCCTGATGCATAAACCAAAAAAGACCGGATGTTACTGTATCAGAGATAACGCCTGATCCAGCACTTTTGCACCGTTTAACGTGCCGTAAGCCACCATGTCGATCACTGCAATCGGGATACCCTGTTCGTCGGTCAGCTTCTTATTTTCCGCCAGTTTGAATCTCACCTGCGGCCCTAACAACACCACCTGAATATCCCGGCCATAGGCTTCCAGCTCATCTCGCAGGTTATTTTCCGGGATGGCGTAGATTTTAAATTCCAGGCCACGGGCCGCGGCTTCTTTTTCCATTTTGGTGACCACAAGCGAGGTAGACATGCCTGCTGAACACGCTAATACGATACGTTTCATAGTATTTCCTTAGGTTATTTATCTTCGTCATCCAGCGTCAAAGACAACACGCCATTGTCACTGAGGGATTTAAACCAGCGGGATGATTTTTTCTGATGGCGGTTACGGTTGTCATCAAGATCAATTTCAATCAACCCGTAGCGATTTTTAAACGCATTCATCGGCGAGACGTTATCGGTAAATGCCCACAGCATATATCCCTGACAATTTGCGCCGTCTTCCCGCGCTTTTAACGTCCAGTAAAGATGCTCGGCGATAAATTCGATCCGATAATCGTCCTGAATTTCGCCGGAAATTGCGTCGCGGAACTGCCCTTCGTTTTCGATACCCATGCCGTTTTCAGCTACAAACCACGAAATATTGCCGTATTCGGTTTTAATGCGCATCGCCATGTCATACACCACGCGCGGATAAATTTCCCAGCCACGGGATTTATTCATCCTCCGGCCCGGCAATTCAAAATGCTCGTAATAATACGCCGGATGGAATGGCGTCTCTTTATTCCATTCGCGGGAGGGGGCTTTTACCCGGTGCGGGTAATACAAATTAATCCCCACTTCATCGACGGTGTTATTGCGAATCACCGTCAGCTCAGCTTGTGAATAATCAAAATGCACGCCGTGCTTTTCCAGTAATGCCAGCAGTTCCTGCGGGTATTCCCCTTTAATCATCGGGTCTAAAAATACGCGGTTATAAAATAAATCGTATATGCGTGCCGCCTGCTGGTCGTGCGCCGCGGTTGAACGGGCGTAGGTCACTTCCGGATTTAAAATCACTCCGACGGTGCCTGAGGCGTTATAACCTTTGCGGTAAAACAGCTCGACCACTTTAGCGGTCGCCAGCACTTTGTGGTGATTCCACTGCATCCATTTTGCGGTGTTTTGCTCGAACGGCCAGCGGATTGCGTCCAGATACACGCGGGTCTGCACCACCACCGGTTCGTTAAACGTAAACCAGCGGCTGACTTTATGGGCGTAACGCTCAAACACCTTTTCCGCATACAACACAAACAGTTCGACGACTTTCTTTGAGCTCCATCCGTCATATTTTTCAATCAGATACGCCGGAAGTTCGTAGTGTTCGAGGCACAGCATGGGCTCGATACCGTTGCGTTTCATCTCATCGAGCAGGTCGTCGATGTAAGCGGCGTACGCTTCATCGACGGTGCCCAGCTCATAGTCGGTGAGAAAGCGCGACCAGTTGATCGAGGTGCGGTAGTGGCTCAGCCCGCTGGCTTTCATCAGCGCCACGTCTTCTTTATAACGGTTGATGAAATCCGTGGCTTTCGCCGGGCCGTAGCCGTTATGCCAGACGTGACGGCTGTTTTTGTACCAGAGATCCAGATACGAATCCTGCCCGTCTTTCTTGCCGCTCCAGCCCTCGGTCTGCCACGCGGAAGCCGCGGCGCCGAGGATAAATCCTTCAGGAATGGCGATGGTAACCTTGCTCATAACAGTCCTCTTTGTCCGGATGAATTGACTCAGGCCGTCGCCGCCTGTTTTTGCTGCATCGCTTCAAGCTGTGCCTGTTCGGCGCGGCGGGAAGCCACTTTCACGAACGGCAGATAAATCAGCACCGACACCACAATGCAACCGGCCTGCGTGATCACAGCCCCCATCGAACCCGCGGTAGAAAGCCAGGCGTTGATGATAGGCGGCGTGGTCCACGGCACCATGACAACCGCGCGTCCGGCAAAACCGAGGCTGGTGGCAAAATAACCGATGGTCCCGGTGATGAGCGGCGTGATGATGAATGGGATCGCCAGAATCGGGTTCAGCATGATAGGCATACCGAAAATCACCGGTTCATTGATGTTAAAGACGCTTGGCCCGAGTGACAGTTTGGAGATTTCGCGCATCTCTTTACGACGCGTGGCGAGCATGACGGCTAGCAACAAACCGATGGTGCAACCGGAACCCCCGATGCTCATGTACACATCCCAGAACGGCATGGTGATGATATTCGGCACTTCATGACCCTGCTCGAAGGCCGTCATGTTGACCATGATCGCGCCCAGCAACAGGGGTTCGCGGATAGGCTTGATCATCTGATTGCCGTGAATACCGATCACCCAGAACAGTTGCGCCACAAACATCAGCAGCAGAATGCCCGGCAGGCTTTGCATCACCGACTCCAGCGGACGCTGGATCACCTGATACACCGCATCGTACAAATACATGCCGGTGGCCTGATGGAACACAAAACCGAAGGTGGCAATGATCACCACGGTAATAATGGCGGGGATTAATGCGGAGAATGACGCCGAGACATTCGGCGGCACGCTTTCCGGCATCTTAATTCGCAGGCCACTGTAGCTTTCGAGCTTGGAATAAATTTCTACGGAGAGGATGGCAATAAACATGCCGAGGAACAGACTTTTCGTATCGGAGAATTGTTTAGCCAGCACATCTTTCACTTCCTGCATCTGACCATTGACCATCATATCGACAGTGGTCGGCGTCACGGCAATAAAACAAATGACCGCCAGCAGGCCGGGAAATAATGATCGCGAGCCGTTAATTCTTCCTAATTCAATACCGATCAGGAAGACGGCACCAATGGTCAGGAAACTCAGCGTGGCGTAGTTAATGCTGCTCATAATCGGTTTGAGCGTCGCCAGCCATGACAACATTTCAAAGTGAGCCAATCCGTTTTTCGGATCCATCACCATGTTAGAAATTAATACGGAGAATGCCCCTACAATAATAACGGGCATTAATGTGATAAAAGCAGCTTTGATAGCCATAATGTATCTGTAGCTATTAAAGGTATTGGCGAATCCCCCGAGAGAATCGATAAAACGGTCTTTAAATGACATGACACCACCTCTTTTAATTTTGTTTCACGCTTTGCAGGTGTTTGTTTCGCATTGACCTTTTATGCATCTGAAAGAAAAGGTGTCGCGCGAAGTAGAGCCAGATTCCGTTTCTGAGAGTGATCCTGTCGGCCACATGTCGGCGTTATTTCATCAATAATGCGAAATGTGGCATGCCAAAAAATAGCTGAATGAGAATTAATTTCTGTGACATTGTTCTCACATGTGAATATTGGAATTCCAATATGATGAATTCACCCTTTTCTGGTATACCAATTTGGAGTTTTCGATGGAATTCGATCTGGAACAAACGGTGATGGAGTTATTGATCAACGCCGGAGAAGCACGATCTAACGCGATGATGGCGATTCAGCACGCACGTAAAAAAGAGTGGGAACAGGCTGATGCCATGCTGAAAGCCTCAGACGATGCGGCGCGTATCGCGCACAAAGTGCAGACGCAGCTGATTGGTCTGGATGAAGGCGTGGGCAAAATTCCGGTGAATCTGATCATGGTGCATTCGCAGGATCACCTGATGACCGCCATGCTGTGCCGTGAACTGGCCGAAGAGATCGTGTTACTGCGAAAAGAGATGTTTGATAAGTAATGACTTTATCACTCAGGAATTCCCCTGAATCCTTTGAGTGGCATCAGGGCGGCAACGCAATGAAACCCCGGTCACATACACAAGTATGTGACCGGGGTTCGTGAAAGGCAGCCAACGCAGAGTCAGCGCGAAGGATGACGGGGATTACAGTTCTAAGGCGATCAGCTCTTCTACCGTCTGACGACGACGAATCAACCGCGGTACGCCATGCTCAAACAACACTTCCGGCAGCAGCGGGCGGGTGTTGTAGTTGGATGACATGGATGCGCCGTACGCCCCGGTGTCGTGGAACACCAGATAATCACCGATTTGTACCGGCGGCAGCGGGAAGGTTTCGACTCCGCCGCCAGCCTGCTGGGTAAAGACGTCGCCGGATTCACACAACGGCCCGGCGATCACGGCATCAGTCAGCGGCTGTCCGCTCACATCGCGACCATCTGCCGGTAACAGCGAAATATGGTGATAGCTGCCGTACATCGCCGGGCGCATCAGATCGTTAAAGCCTGCGTCGCACAGCACAAAGTGACGGCTGCCCATGTCTTTCACTGCGCGGATTTGCGCCACCAGCACGCCGGATTCCGCCACCAGGAAACGCCCCGGTTCGATTTCCAGTTTAACGTCATGCCCCAGATGCGCGGCGATTTGCTCACGCGCACGGTTCCACAGGCCATAGTAGTGGCCGGTATCAATGGATTCTTCTTCAAAATGATACGGGATCGACAGACCGCCACCGGCTGAAATCGCTTCAATATCTTGTCCGGTTTCAATCACCTGACTGACCATCGCATCGCACACCTGCTCCAGATGACCGTAGTCCACACCTGAACCGATATGCATATGAATACCCACCAGTTTCAGGCCGTACCGACTGATTTCTGCCATTGCCTGGGGCAAATCGGCATACCAGATCCCGTGTTTGCTGTTTTCGCCGCCGGTATTGGTTTTCTGGCTGTGACCGTGACCGAAGCCCGGATTCACGCGCAGCCACACCGGATGCCCGGCTTTGTGCTGACCAATCTGGCTGAGCATGTCGATGGAACCGGCATTCACCGGAATATCCAGCGCCGTCACGCGTTCCAGCGTCGGCTGGTCCAGCACATCGGCGGTAAAGACAATCTCACTGTCTTGACGGCCCGGAATAAAACCGGCCACCAGCGCACGTTCAATTTCACCCAGTGAAACGGAATCGACTTTCACGCCCTGCTCGCGCATCAGACGCAAAATATGAATATTGGAACAGGCTTTTTGCGCAAAACGGATGACGTCGAACTGACGCAACTGCGCGATGCGCGCTTTGATGATCTCAGCGTCATACGCCCACACAGGGCAGCCAAATTGTTGCGGCAGAGCCAGTAAATTCGCGGCATTAAGCGCGGTAGACAGGTCGTTCAGGGCGCGTGGCATAAGATTTTCCGTCAGGTGAATTCAGTCATATTTCCCTCAGTATGCCGCGTCACTGACCGGCGATAAAATATCTATTTCAGGCCAGTCTATTCATTTATGATATGGGCTGTTCCTTCGCTCACCGGATAAATCCATGCCTGCGATTTCCCTGCGCCATATCGAAATTTTTCATGCGGTCATGACCACCGGCAATCTGACCGAAGCCGCCGCGTTGCTCAATACCTCGCAGCCGACGGTCAGCCGCGAGCTGGCGCGCTGCGAAAAGCTGCTGAATTTGCAATTGTTCGAGCGGTTGCGCGGGCGTTTATACCCGACGGTGCAAGGGTTGCGGCTGTTTGAGGAAGTGCAGCGATCGTATTACGGGCTGGACAGGATCGTCAGCGCGGCGGAAGGCATCCGTCAGTTTGAGCAGGCGCAACTCTCGATCGCCTGCCTGCCGGTGTTCAGCCAGTCGCTGCTGCCTGCGGTGTGTAAGCCGTTTCTCGACCGCTACCCCGACGTGAGTTTCAACATCGTGCCGCAGGAATCGCCGCTGCTGGAAGAGTGGCTGTCGGCGCAGCGTCATGATTTAGGACTGACGGAAAACATCCAGACGCCCGCAGGAACCGAGCGCCAGACGCTGCTCACGCTGAACGAAGTGTGCGTACTGCCCGCCGGGCATCCGCTGGCGGAAAAATCACGTCTGACACCCCAGGATTTCAGCGGCCTGAATTTTATCAGCCTGTCGGCCACCGACAGTTACCGCCATCTGCTCGACACTTTATTTACGGAACAACAGGTTTCGCGGCGGCTGGTGATGGAAACTCACAGCGCCGCGTCGGTGTGCAGCATGGTGCGTGAAGGTGCGGGCGTTTCCATCGTTAACCCGCTGACTGCGCTGGACTATTCTGCTAAAAACAGCGAAAACGGCGTCGTATTACGGGAGTTCAGCATCGCCGTGCCGTTTACCGTCAGCCTGATCCGCCCGCTGCACCGCCCCGCTTCCGCGCTGGTCACCACGTTTATTGAACACTGCCATCAGCAGGCACAACGTTTTGCCGGACGCCTTGAGGCCGCGCTGATGCGCTGATGCGCTGACTTGTAAATGATAATCATTATCCATAACATGCGAGCAGCATCCCGCTATGGAAAATGAGGATCACCATGAACAAGTTTTTACTTCTGGCCATTCTGGCTCTGACCGCCTGCTCCACCGCCCCGCGCCACACCGCCAAACCGCTGACGGCGCCGGGCGGCACCATCACTGATTTGCACACCGGCGCAACCCTTTCTCCGTCTGAGTTGCTCAGCAGACTGGCTGCCCAACCCCGCGTTATCGTCGGTGAAAAGCACGACAACCCGACACATCATCAGATTGAAAACTGGCTGGTACAAAGCCTGCCGGCAGTGCGTCCGCAAGGCAGCGTGCTGATGGAAATGCTGACGCCGGATCAACAGCCGAAAGTGGATCAGGTGAAGGCCTGGCTGCAAACCGGGCCGGACGCCCGCCCTGCGCATGTCGCAGAACTGATTAACTGGCAAAAAAGCTGGGACTGGTCGATGTACGGCGATGTGGTGATGAGCGCCATGAAAGCGCCGTATCCGCTGCTCTCTGCCAATCTGGATCGCAGTGAAATCATGGCGTTTTATGAAAATCCGCAGTTCCCGGCCGGTGCCCGTTCGGCGGATCCTGCGGTAAGAAACGCCATCAGCGACACCATCCGTACCTCTCATCAGCAAAATATCGGCGCAGAACAGCTGCACGCCATGCTGGCGATTCAGCAGCAGCGCGACCGTCGCATGGCCCAGCGTCTTCTGGCCGCCCCCGCCCCGGCTTTGCTGATCGCTGGCGGTTATCACGCAGGCAGAAGTATCGGCGTGCCGGTGCATGTGAAAGATCTCGATGCAGCGGCGTCCGTCACTGTACTTCTTCTGGCGGAAACGGGCGTGACGGTCGATAAATCCCAGGCCGATTTCGTGTGGATAACCCCGGCAGCAGCCGCTAAACCCGCCGAGAAATAACCCTTAAGTTATTGTGCTCACTGAATTAAAAATGTGGAGACTGTGAAAGTTTCTTGTAAAGAGCCATTACAAATGATTACTATTATCAAATAATATTGAATCTCATTATCATTTTAATGGACTAAATGACCACTCACTTTCTTACCGGTACACCGGTCGCTGCGGCGTTTGTTTTGCGCCCTCAGCGCCGCATTATCGGGCTGATATTGTCCCTGACAGCACACGGCGCGCTGGCCGCCTGGTTATTGTGGTCAGCGCCCGTGCCGCCGCCGTACGAGCTGCCGCCACCCGCCGTGATGGTGACGCTTTCTGCCAGCGTCGAAAATAATCAAACCACCAAACCGCTGCCCGTCGGCCTTCAGCAGGCGGTGGATTCGGCTGCGTCCAGCAAGCAGGAAACAACGCCGCAGTTGCAGAAAAACATCACGCCGCCGGTAAATGAAAGCGCGGAAATCAAACTGGTTCAGCAGCGTAAAAAACCGCAAGAACAGCCCAAACGCCGCAAACCGGTTCAAAAAACGCAGGAACGCCAGCAGGATCCCACCCGCGCTTCCGCCGCCAGCGCGGCTGCCCCGCCGGTCACGGCGGCGGTTTCCGATAAAATTGCCGCGCCGATGAACAGCGATTCCTCACAGACCCGCGACGCCAAAGTGACCTGGGAAACACGGGTGAAAGTGCAACTTAACCGCCTGAAAAAATATCCGCCGGACGCCATTTCGCGCCACCGCACCGGCGTCGCGCTGGTGGCTTTTGTCGTCGATCAGCGCGGCGAAGTGATCAGCAGCCGGTTAGTGAAATCATCCGGCACGATGTCGATGGACGCCGAAGCGCTGGCGGTTCTACAACGCGCCAGCCCGCTGCCGCAACCGCCGGGCGAGATGCTGAAAGCCGGTCAGGTGCCGGTGACGATGCCACTGGAATTTACCCTGAGCGGCGCAAACAGCCGCAAGTCTTAACGGAATATTATGACTCTTTCACGATTGATGACGCTGCTGACGGCGGGAACGCTCTTTGTCTGTACCACCCCCTCAGCGCAACCCGTGCCGCCGGTTGCCGAAAAGCATCCGCATATTTTGCAGATGGCCGGTGAAAGCCGGACGGACGATTATTACTGGCTGCGCGATGACAGCCGTCAGAACCCGAAAGTCTTGAATTATCTGCGTGCCGAAAATCAGTACAGCGCCCGGATGATGTCCGGCTGGGCAGCATTAACGGAAACCTTGTATCAGGAAATGCGCGCCCGCCAGGGGGAACACACCGAATCTGTGCCGTATGAACTGCACGGTTATCGTTATCAGCAGCGTTATCTGCCCGGCAAAGATTATGCGCAATATCTGCGTCAGCCGGTCAGCGGCAATGCGGTCTGGCAGACGCTGGTGGACGCCAGCCAGCGCGCCGCCGGGCACAGGTATTATCAGTTTGGCGGGCTGGAAATCAGCACCGACAATCAGCAGATGGCCGTCGCCGAAGACACCCAGGGACGCCGCCAGTACAGCATCAGTCTGCGCAATCTTAATACCGGTGTCTGGCAAAATGACGTGCTGCAAAACACCTCGGGAAATATGCAGTGGTCGGCGGACGGTCAGTATCTGTTTTATATCCGCAATCACCCGCAAACGCTGATGCCGTATCAGGTTTTCCGTCATAAGACGGGCACACCGGTTTCTCAGGATGCGCTGGTGTATGAAGAAAAGGACGGCGGTTTTTACCTCGGTCTTTCGCGCACGGCCTCAGACGATTATCTGATGATCGTCAGCAGCGGTAACACGTCTTCCGATGTGCGGCTGATCCCTGCCGGTGAACCGCTGGCTGCGCCGCAGCTATTCGCAGCGCGTCGTCCGGGCGTGGAATATTATCTGGACCATTATCGCGGTCAGTTTTACATCCGCTCCAGTCTGCACAGTCCGCATTTTGGATTGTATGCAACGCCGTCAGCAGGATCGCCCTGGCAGACACTGGTCGCGCCGGATGATCAGCGGGATCTGGAAAACTTTGCCCTGTTCCGCCATCAGCTGGTGCTGCAAGTCCGCAGTCAGGGGCGCGTTCAGCTGGAAATGATCGGCTGGAAAACCGGACAGACGCGCAACGTGACGTTTGACGAAGACAGTTACATGGCGTGGCTCGGTTCAAATCCCACGCCGGACACCGACAAACTGCGCTACGGCTATTCCTCCATGACCACCCCGACGCGGATTTACGAATGGGACATGTCCACCGGCACCCGCACGCTGTTGCAGCAGAAACCGGTGGAAGGCGTGGATCCGGCTCATTACGCCAGCCAGCGGGTGATGATCACCGCGCGCGACGGCGTACAGGTGCCGGTTTCGCTGGTGTACCGCAAATCGCTGTTCCGCAAAGGCCAGAATCCGCTGCTGGCTTACGGCTATGGCGCGTACGGCATGAGTATGGATCCGGCGTTTGGCGCCAGCCGCATCAGCCTGTTAGACCGCGGATTTGTCTTTGCCCTGATCCACGTGCGCGGCGGCGGTGAACTGGGTCGGCAATGGTATCAGCAAGGAAAACTGGAGAATAAAGCCAATACTTTCAATGATTTTATCGACGCAACTCAGGCGCTGGCGCAACAAGGCTTCGGCCAGCCGGGACATTTATATGCCATGGGCGGCAGCGCGGGCGGCCTGCTGATGGGTGCGGTCATCAATCAGCAACCGGGCTTGTTTCACGCCGTGGTCGCGCAGGTGCCGTTCGTCGATGTGCTGACCACAATGTCAGATCCAACGCTGCCGCTGACCGAAGGCGAATATGAGGAATGGGGAAATCCGGCTGAGCCTGCCGCGTATCAGCGCATTAAATCTTACAGCCCGTATGACAATGTGCATGCGGCGGCGTATCCCAACCTGCTGGTCACCGGCGGACTATTCGATTCGCAGGTGCCGTACTGGGAACCGGCCAAATGGGTCGCGCGTTTACGTACCCTGAATCAGGGATCGTCAGTGATTTTACTGACCACCGAGATGGCGGCCGGTCATGGCGGAAAATCAGGTCGCCTTAACCGGCTTAGAAATACCGCGCAGGAATACAGTTTCATTATTCAGATGGACCAAAATAATAATAACCGTAACACCCATTGGTAATTAATTAGAAAGCAACGCTGAGCAATAACAATTAGAAAATAAAGCCTCCTGAGGGAATATGAAAAATAACATTTTAACCGGCATGCTCAGTGCCGGTTTAGTGCTGGCTGCACCGCTTGCATTTGCTGACACCACAGAAACAGAAAGTAATAAAGAATCGGTCACTTTCAGTCCGCTGAAAGTCTCGGCGGATAAACTCAGCAGTGAACATGAAGCGATGGCGAAACCCGGCGCATTCAGCTCACGCGGGGAAAATACCAATCTGCAATCCACCGATTCTGTATTACGCAGTATGCCGGGCACGTTCACGCAAATTGACCCCAGCCAGGGCACGGTAGACGTCAATATTCGTGGCATGTCCGGCTTTGGTCGCGTCAACACCATGATCGACGGCGTGACGCAAAACTTCTACGGTTCTTCGGTGCCGGGCGGTATTTCGCATGGCTCCACCAGCAGCGCATCGGGCGCGTTAATCGACCCGAACTTCCTGGTGGGCATTGATGTCTCGCGCGGCACCAGCGCCGGTTCGGCGGGCGTCAACGCCCTGGCGGGCAGCGCTAACCTGCGCACTATCGGCGTGGACGATGTGATTTTTTCCGGCAATCCGTTTGGCATCCGCACCCGTTTCTCGGCGGGCAATAACGGCATTGGCGAAAGTGGCATGGTCGCCGTCGCCGGTAAAACTGATGCGTTCACCGACACCGGCAGTTTCGGGATTATGACGGCGATCAGCGGCAGCGCCATCGACGCCCAGTTTAAAAATGGCGACGGCCAGAGCAGCAGCGATTTCGGTTACGAAAAAAGTTATCGCCAGAATCCGAAATCCCAGTTAGTTAAAGTGGATATTAAGCCCGATGAATTTAACAGCGTCGAATTATCCGGCAGACACTACGGGAATAAATTTACCCAGCGTGATATCACCAGCGATGACTTCTATGTGAAATATCATTACGCGCCGTTCTCCGAGCTGATTGATTTTAATTTAATGCTCAGCACCAGCCGCGGAAATCAGAAATACAATAACAACACCTTGTATACGTTTTATAATACAGATGCCAGCAATCAGTCAGATGCTGTCGATATCAATAATACCTCGCGCTTTGCGTTTGCCGGAGTCGATACCGCCTGGAGTTACGGCAGTAAAATCATGCGCAATAAGTACGATAAAAATATCAACAGCAATGCCTGGTCTGAAGATAATCCCGACGCCGGCCAGCAGTCGATTGAGAACAATACGTTCCAGCCTTCCGGCAAGCAGGACGTTTACAGCCTGTACACCGGGCTGGAGCTGAAAAAAGGCATCTGGAAAGGTAACGTTGATCTCAACTACAGCTATTACGATCTCAGCGGTTACAAACCGGCGTGCGACCCGCGCGTCACCTGCTTCCCGCAGGGCGGTCAGAATATCAGCCTGACCGAAGACGGCTTTAACCCGTCGGTGATGCTCTCGGCGGAAATCCGTTCGTGGTTCGAACCCTTCGTCAGTTACAGCAAATCCATGCGCGGCCCGAACGTGCAGGAAGTGTTTTTCTCTAACTCCGGCGGCGCCTCGATGAACCCGTTCCTCAAAGGCGAACGTGCGGAAACGTATCAGATCGGTTTTAACTCCACGGCGGGTAACCTGTTGTTTGAAGAGGATTCCTTCCGCCTGAAAGCCCTGTATTACACCAGCAAAATCAAGAATTACATCTACAGTGATTCCTTTATGGTGTGCCGCAACGGGCGTAAATGCAGCATCGGCGAGAATCTGCAAAACGACTGGGAAGATCAGAGCGAAGACTATTCCGACAACATGTACATTTACGTCAATTCCCTGTCTCCGGTGCGCACGCACGGCGTGGAAATTGAGGCGGAATATGATACCGGTTGGGCCTTCACCCGGCTCTCTTTCAGCAAGGAACACACCAATCAGCCCACGTCGATTGCCACCGGTTCGTTTGGCGTCGGCAACATCAATGAATTGCCGGAGATGTTTTTCACCGTCGATACCGGCGTGCGCTTCCTTGATGAAAGCCTGACCGTCGGAACACTGGTGAAATACACCGGCAAAACCCGCCGCACCTCGCCGGATCAGAATTTCAATGAGACGACCGGTGCGCTGGAAAATGAAGATATGCCCAACATTCCGACCATTATCGACCTTTACAGCACGTACGAATTTAACCGTAATCTGATGCTGAAATTCTCCGTGCAGAACCTGATGGATAAGGATTATTCAGAAGCACTGAATAAACTGAATTCGATGTATGGCCAGAACGATCCGGGCACGGCGGTGAATACGGCGCGCGGCAGAACTTATCTGGTGGGCGGCGAAGTCCGTTTCTGATAAGCCACTGACCGGTCAAAGCAGAAATAAAAAAGGCCACGCAGGCGTCATTGTGCGTGGCCTTTCCATTCGTCATTGGCTGATATTCATTTGCTGAATTACGCCGCTGCTTTCACCGCTTTCTTCGCCGCACGACGGAAAGTGATCACGCACAGCACGAAGCCGATTGCGCCCAGTCCGCCCGCCGCCAGAGGCACGGTGCTCAGCCCCATTCCGCGTTCGATGACCGCACCGCCAACCCACGCCCCCAGCGCGTTCCCGACGTTAAACGCCGCAATGTTCAGCGTGGAAACCAGATTCGGCGCGTTTTTGCCGTACGTCACCACGTTAACCTGCAACGCGGGCACCGCGGCAAAGTTCACCATCGCCCAGATAAACAGCGTAATTTCCGCCGCCACCAGATGAACGCTGGTGAAGCTGAACAGCACGGAGAACACTGCGATCAGCAGGAAAGTTGTGGTCAGCGAAACACCCAGACGCCAGTCCGCCAGGCGCCCGCCCACGACGTTACCGATGGTCAGACCGAGGCCGATCAGCAGCAGCGTCCAGCTGACGCCGTGCTCAGAGACACCGGTAATTTCAGTCAGGATCGGCGCGATATAGGTAAACAGCGCGAACATTGCCGCCGCAAAGAAAATGGTGATCGACAGCGACAGCCATAACCCCAGGCTGCCCAGCGCACGGATTTCCTTACGCAGATCGGTCGGTTCTTCTTCTTTCTTATCCGGCAGATTTTTATACAGCGCGAACAGGGACGCCACACCAATCACCGCGACGACCCAGAACGTTGAGCGCCAGCCGAACACTTGTCCGAGGGCGGTACCGAGCGGAACGCCCAGCACGTTAGCCAGCGTCAGGCCGGTGAACATCAGCGCAACGGCCGAAGCACGGCGGTTCGGCGCGACCAGACTGGCTGCCACCACGGCACCAATCCCGAAGAATGCGCCATGACACAGCGCCGTGATCACACGCGCCAGCATCAGGAAACCGTAGCTGTAGGACAGCGCGCACATCACGTTGCCAATAATAAAGATGCTCATCAGCAGCAGCAGGGTGTTCTTACGCGGCAGTTTTGCCGTCAGCACGGCCATGATTGGCGCGCCTATGGCAACGCCCAGCGCATATCCACTGATCAGCCAACCGGCAGAAGGAATACTGACATGCAGATCACCCGCCACATTGGGGAGCAGCCCCATAATGACGAATTCAGTGGTACCGATGGCAAACGCGCTGAGCGCCAGTGCCAGGAGTGCGACAGGCATAAAAACTCCGGAAATTTTTTAGTGATGAGTAAAGGCGCCGGTATGACACCGGACTGGCTTAAATACCACGTTGATCACACTTTTGACCAGACGCAGTCTGTGCCCTTACTGCCTGAAAAATGGCCGGAACCCTGATTAATCTTTATATAACAATACATTGCAGGTAATGCGCTGGCAGCGAAAAAGGAACCGATTCCAGTCTTTATCTTCCCCGGCTGGCTCCGTGTTTTTCATCGGTCAGCGACAGCCAGCGCGGATGGCCTTTAAACCACTCCACCAGAAAATCCAGCAGCGCACGCAACGCGGAGGGCATTTGTCTGCGTGAGGTGTAAATGGCATAAATCCCCATTTCCTGCGGCTGCCATTCCGGTAGCAGTAACACCAGCTGGCCCGCGGCGATAAGCGGTGCCGCCGAGTAATAAGGCTGCATCACGATGCCCGCCCCTTCCACCGCGCCGGTCAGCAGCACCAGCGATTCATTGGCGCTCAGATTGCCGCTGACCGGCACCGAGATTTTTTCCCCCTGATGCTCAAACTGCCACAGACTTTTGCCAAACCAGGTGTAGGTCAGGCAATTGTGAACCGCCAGATCCTGCGGATGCTGCGGTGTGCCCTGCGCGGCCAGATACGCCGGAGACGCGCACACCACCGACGGACAGAGCGCCAGTGGCCGGGCGATAAGATTCGGATCGAGATCGTTGGTGATACGCAGCGCCAGATCGATCCGATCTTCGACCAGATTGATCGCCCGGCTTTCCAGCTGAAGATCGATGCTCACCTGCGGATGCCGGCGTAAGAATTCGCTGACCGCAATCACCACCGCGCCCTGCCCGAAAGACTGTGAGCAACTCAGGCGTAGCAAACCGCGCAGCGCTTCATTGCCGGTGTCTGCCACGCTGCCCATTTCCGCCGCGACTGACAGCATCTTCCGGCAGCGCGCCAGCGTGTTTTCCCCTGCATCGGTCAGGCTGAGTTTTCGGGTGGAACGGTGCAGCAGGCGCGCCCCCGACCACTTCTCCATCTCCGAAAGATAGCGGGTCACCATCGCCCGCGACATATTCAGCGATTCGGCAGCACTGACCATGCTCCCGCGTTCAACGATGGCAACAAACACTTGTGCAGCGGTAATTCTGTCCATGATTCGTCCGGTTTATGCAACAAACAGTTGCACATTATCCGGTTTTTCCCGCGGATTATGCAACGTACAGTAGATACTTACTGAATGTGATTATTTACGTCTCTGAGGAAAAACCATGCAACTGAAACATCTGACGCTGATCGCCGCCCTTCTCGGCAGCTCCCTTTCCGCTCACGCCGCCAGCGCGCTGAAAATGGACGTGTACAACCCTGGTGAAAAAAGTATTTTCCCGGTGTCCTCTGAAATCATCACCGGCGAAAAAGACGCGGTGTTGATCGACGCCCAGTTCCAGCGCAATGACGCAGAGAAGCTGGTAGAGATGATCAAAGCCACCGGCAAAACACTGACCACCGTGTACATCAGCCAGTCCGATCCGGATTTCTACTTCGGGCTGGACGTGATCCATGCGGCGTTCCCGCAGGCCAAAATCATCGCCACGCAGGCGACCATCGATCAGATCAACGCCAGCAAAGACGGCAAAGTCGCTTTCTGGGGGCCGCAGCTTAAAGAAAACGCGCCAAAATCTGTCGTGGTTCCCGAGCCGCTGAAAGGCACTACGTTTGAACTGGAAGGCCATAAATTTGAAGTTCAGGGCGTGGACAAAGAACGGACGTTTGTCTGGATCCCTTCGCTCAAAGCAGTGGTTGGCGGGGTACTGGTGAATGGTGACAACATGCACATCTGGACGGCGGATACCCAGACGGCGAAATCCCGTAAGCAGTGGGTGGAAGCCCTCGATGAAATCGCCGCCCTGAAGCCGCAAATCGTCGTGCCGGGGCATTTCCTGCCAGGCGCAGCGCACACCGTGGAAGCCGTGAAATTTACCCGCGATTACCTGCTGACGCTGGAAAAGGAATTACCTAAAGCCAAAGATTCTGCCGCGCTTATCGCTGCGATGAAAAAACATTACCCACAGCTGAAAGATGATTCGTCATTACAGCTGAGTGCGAAAGTATTGAAAGGTGAAATGCAGTGGCCTTAATATATATAAACATTGAATAATTAATATCTCCACCACGGCAGAAAATTTTCTGCCGTGGTTTTATTTATAAAAAATTCATAAAAAACATTTAAAGAAAACTGATCAAAAAAATCATTCAGTTAAAACAAACCTTCCCAAAAAAAAGCCGAATACACACCTACGTAACACACTCTATTCGCTCATAAATCATTGAATGCAGCCCCTCCTCATAATAGACTCTTTCGGCCAACAAAAGGTCAGCACCTTCTGCCATTCGGACAAAGGGCATGCCTTATTTAATAAAGGATTATTATGAACTGGTATATAAAGGCATTAAAAAACTACGCCAATTTTTCTGGTCGCGCTCAGCGACGTGAGTATTGGTGGTTCGTGTTATTCAATTTTCTTGTGTCAATGGGCGTGAGTATTATTGCCATGATGTTTGGTGATGAATATTTAATGTCTTTGCTCTATTCACTCTTCGTCTTTCTGCCTGGCATGGGGTTAACTGTGCGTCGTAATCACGATGCAGGATACAGTGGCTGGTGGACTTTGTGCCCAATCTTCAATCTGATTCTGTTGTTCTTCAAAAGCGATCCTGAAGATAACCGCTTCGGTCCCTATGTGGTGGACCCTCAGGCATAGCAAAGAGGCGATTTGCTCCTCCCCTGCAAAGGGGAGGCGTTAAAAAAGCGCCTCAGATCTGCCCGAACACCTTCTCAGATCTACGGCGTCACCCGCACAAACTCTCCTTCGGCCCGGACGTTGTGGCCGAAACCGCAATCCCCGGTGGTATGCAGTTTGACGTTTTCTTGCCCGAACGCCATATCGACATCGCAATTGCCGTCGCCGGCGGCCGCGTCGTCGGTTTCATGATAAACCGCGTGATTATCCTTAATGGCAGTGACCACGGAGAATTCACCGATATTCGGGCCGTAGTACAACGACATCTGCCCCATGTACTGGCCGGAGAAATCGATTCTGAACTGTGCTTCTTCCGCTTTTACGTCCACCAGATTCCAGCTGCCATAACCGGCATATTGCCAGTATTCGCCCGCCGCGCTTTCAGGTTGCGGCAGCGCATCCAGTTTGGGCTGAATCTGACTGAGGTTGTACTGTGATTTTTTGTCAGCGGGCGCCAGCATCAGCCAGGCTTTGGCTTTGCGATAATTCCCCTGCCGGATATAGGTCAGCGCAATATTGTTATACGCCGTCGCAATCTGATCCTGCGGCTTCTGGCAGAACTCGCTCCAGGCGACCTGATTGCGGAAAATGTCCCGCGCTTTCGCGAATTCACCCTGCTGATACGCGACTTTCCCGGCAGAGGCGTAAATCCCCGCCTTCACGCAATCAGCATTAATGTCCGGTTCATCAATCTGAGCAAGCGCCTGAACGCTGGTAAAACATCCTGCCACCAGCAGAAAATTCACTGCGACTTTCATCAAACATCCTTCTACTTTTGTGGTCTACAGAGCTTCGTGCTGGAAAAACATCCTTACAAGTGCTTTATTGCCCTATCGCGCTAAGGCACTCATTCTGGGATGATTAGGCTTCACAACATATCGAACACACATGGCAATTATGACTAAAAAACCTGGGAAATCGGCGCAATGGGGCGCCGTCTGGCAGTTGATTAAGCCGTACTGGCGCTCATAAGAAAAGTGGCGTGCCTGGGGCATGTTAACCACTATCATCATTCTTTCACTTGCAGGCGTTTACATCAGCGTTCAGTTCAACGAATGGAACCGCGTGTTTTATGACGCCCTGCAAAACAGAAACTATCCGGTTTTCAAAGCCCAGCTGTTTAAATTCACCTGGCTTGCGTTACTCAGTATCGTCATTGCGGTCTACCGGATCTATCTGACGCAAGGCCTGCAAATGAACTGGCGGCGCTGGATGACCGAAGAGTATATGGATAAGTGGCTGGCCAATCACGCCTATTATTACACGGAGTACCAGCATCAGGTGGATAACCCCGATCAGCGTATTTCAGATGATCTGAATGCCCTGACCAGCGGCACCCTTTCTCTGGTCCTCGGGTTGTTGTCGAGCGTTGTGACGCTGTTCTCTTTCGTCTTTATTCTGTGGTCCATCAGTGGCCCGCTCCACTTTGCCATCGCCTCGCATGAATTCACCATTCCTGGCTACATGGTGTGGTTTGCGATTTTGTATGCAGCCGTCGGTTCCGCCCTCATCTGGTATGTGGGTAAACCTTTGGTGCGTTTAGGCTTTAATCAGGAATGGTTTGAGGCAAACTTCCGTTTCGGGCTGATCCGTATTCGCGAAAACAGTGACGCTATCGCGCTGTATCACGGCGAAAAAAATGAACACGATCAGCTCACCGGCAAATTTGATTCGATCAAAACCAACTGGTGGTCGATCATGCGCGTAACCCGTCGCCTGAACATTGCCTCCAATTTCTATGCCCAGTTTGCCAACATCTTCCCGATTCTGGTGGCATCGCCGCGCTATTTCTCCGGTGCGATCCAGATGGGTGCGCTGATGCAGATTGCCTCCGCGTTCGGCCAGGTTCAGGACGCCTTATCCTGGTTCATCAACGCCTTTGACAATTTGGCGAGCTGGAAAGCCACGGTGAACCGTCTTGCCGGTTTCAACGCAGCGATTGATCAGGTGAATGCCCAGCCGCGCGGGATCAAAGTCGGTGAAAGCACGCAACATGCGCTGCAACTCGACAATCTGACGCTGAATCTGCCGGATGGCAATTCGCTGTTCTGCAACGTTTCTGCCGCAATGCAACCCGGTGAACGCGTGCTGATTGCCGGGCCGTCCGGCTGCGGTAAATCGACACTGCTTCGCGCCATCGCCGGTATCTGGCCTTACGGTTCCGGCAATATTGCGCTGGCGCAGGGCAAGCGTTATCTGTTCCTGCCGCAGCGCAGCTACATTCCGATTGGGACGCTGAGGGATGCGCTGAGTTATCCGGATGCCAGCCGCGAATATTCGGATGAGCGTCTGCAACAGGTCCTCACGCAGTGCCGCCTGCCGCATCTGGCCACGGTCGATCATCTTGATGATTATGCTAACTGGAGCCAGCGCCTGTCGCCGGGTGAGCAACAGCGTCTTTCGTTTGCCCGCGCCCTGCTGATCAAACCGGATACGCTGTTCCTTGATGAAGCCACCAGCGCGATGGATGAAGAAACCGAACATCAGGTCTACGCCTTGCTGCTGAGCGAACTGCCGGAAACCTCGGTGGTCAGCGTCGCGCACCGCAATACGGTCGCGAAATATCATCAGCACTGCTGGCGGTTTAAAAAACAGGAAAACGGTCCGTGCGGATTCACGTCCAGCGCCCTGTTACCTGAATAATTGATCCGTCACGCCTGACGTTTCAAGGTATCTGAACGCATAAAGGTTGCTGATAACAGCAACCTTTTTTTGCTTTCATAACCCCGTTTAGCGCACAAAACCAGCAACGCGGTTTGTTCAAATGTATACCCCGCTATACAATTATTATTACCAACTTTTCTTACGTGTCCGGGGGTTTGATGAAAATTGATAAGAATTCGTTCACGCCGCTTTATTTGCAAATTGAGCAGCAACTGACCGAAAAAATCAGCGCAGGCGATATCAAACCTGGTGACCCGATCCCGACGGAAGCCGCGCTGTGTGAGATCTACGGCGTGTCGCGAATGACGGCGCGTAAAGCGGTGGATTATCTGGTGCGTCAGGGAAGAGTGGCGCGTTTTCGCGGGCGCGGCACCTTTGTGGTCGAGCCGCCACAACAGCAGAAAATCATTCTGCCCCTCGACCGGCATCTCACCGCCAGCGAAGTGGCGCAGGAAAATAACCAACAGATTGAAAATCAGGTGCTGGAATTTCGCCGCATTCCCGCAAGCGAAGAGGTGGCCCGCGAGCTGAACGTGCCTTCAGGCACCGACGTGTATTTCATGATCCGTCTGCGCCTGCTGGGGGACGAACCCTTTGTGTATGAGCAGTGCTGGATGCTGTGCGACCGCTTCCCGGACATCACCCGTGCCGCCATGACCTCGTCGAAATATGCCTATATCCGCTCGAAAGGCTTTCAGCCTTCGGGCAGCACCAAGCATATTTCCGCCGAATTGCCCTCCAACGAGATCCGCCTCGCGCTGAACCTGTCACGGGATCAGCCCGTCCTGCACTCGCACGCCGTGGTGTCCTTCACCGACGGCTCACTGTTTGAAGTCTCCGACGTGTACTACAACCAGAAAAACTACAGCTTCAGCGTCCATGCCAAAGTCAAAATTTAAGCGATGCCGGACAGCTCGGCTTTCACCAGATTCGCGACCTGTTCGACCTGCGGCCCGTAAATCACATGTATGTCGGTATCGGTGATCCGCTTCACCCCTGCCGCACCGGTTTTCATCAATGTGCCATCCTGTACCTGCGACATATCCTTCACTTTCACCCGCAAACGGGTGAAACAGCAATCGACCGCGGTAATATTCCCTTCACCGCCCAGCCCGATAATAATGTTTTTGGTTTTTTCACCGGTGCCTTGAGCCGGTTTCGCCCGTTCCTCAGCGTCGTTTTCATCTTCACGCCCCGGCGTTTTCACCTGCATCCGTAAGATGACCCAACGGAAGCTGAAGTAATAAACCGGCGCATAGATCATCCCGAGGATCAGCGGATACCACCAGTGGGTCCGGCTGCCGCCGAGCACGCCGAAGATCAGAAAATCGATCGCTCCGCCCTGTACGTTACCAATCATCACATGCAGCATTTGCATCAGCACGAATGACAGGCCGGTCAGCACCGCGTGCAGGACATACAGCACCGGCGAGACGAAAATAAAACAGAATTCCAGCGGTTCGGTGATACCGGTGGTAAACGAGGCCAGTCCGCCTGCCAGCATCAGCGCTTTCACCCGGCCTTTATGTTCCGGGCGGGCGCAGTGATACATCGCCAGCGCTGCTGCCGGTAACCCGAACATCATCACCGGAATTTTGCCCTGCGCCAGGAACCGCGTCGCCTGCTGCGTGACCGCGTCAGAAATCATCCCCGGATTTGCCAGCGCGGCGTTGAAGATATTCAGCGCACCGACGATGCTTTGATTATCCACCGTGGTCACCCCGCCGATCGGCGTGAAGCGCACGGTTTCGTTGATGATGTGATGGAGCCCGGTCGGGATCAGCAAGCGTTCAGAGGTGGCATAGATAAAGGTGCCGGCTTCGCCGGTACGCCCGATGAGCTCCCCAACCCACTGGATCCCTTGCGCTATCGTCGGCCAGATAAGCGACATCAGGACACCGACGATCGGCAGCACCAGAATAGTGACGATCGGCACAAAACGTCGTCCGCCGAAGAAAGCGATCGCCGTTGGCAACACGATGGTATAAAAGCGGTTATGCAGCCACATGGTGATTAAGCCGACCAGCACCCCGCCCAGCACGCTCATGTTGTAAGTAAAAATCCCCAACGTGTTGGTGAATTCGGCGGCGTAGATCATCGCATCGGTTTCGGTCATTCCTCTGGCGGTCAGCTTCGCGATGCTGATTGTTTCCGGTGTGATATTTTGCGCCAGCAGACTGTAATTAACCCCCACGTGCAACCCGACAAAGCCGATCACTGCGGAAAAGGCCGCCGTGGCCTTCTCTGCATTGGCCAGTCCCATCGCGGTTGCGACGGCAAAGAACAGCGGCAGGTTTGCAAACAGCGCCCCCGATACCTGCCGGATAAACCCGATCACCAGCTGCAATGTTTTCATCTGGGTGAAGGTTTCACCGGTCACCGACGGGTTCTGCAACGCCGCGGCCAGCCCGAGAAAAATCCCGGCGGCGGCGATCACCGAGATAGGCGTCATCAGGGCTTTACCCAGATCGTGGATCTTGCTGCCAAGTTTCATCATCTGTATCCCCTCTGTTCACTGGCGAAAAAATGCGCTTTCATTGAGTTAAGTCATAGAATGTATAGTTGTATAGACATAGAGGCCAGCTTTATGAAAGGGATCACAGTTTTACGGGGAGAGGACAACGGTTGTAAATCTGTTTGTTATTTAAGAAGGCTCGCCGGAGCTGCTCTTAATAGTCCCCCGTCTGCCTTTGTGCTCGTCAAAATCTCATCCTGATTATTTTGCGCCCGCCATCACTCTTCGTAAGTCGCTCTTTATGTTAAAATTGTTAAAACATTGAGACATTTTTAAGCGCATGACCTTTGCCGCGCGGCTTCCGTGCGGGTTGATGAAGTACATTTTAAGGAAACAATATGGGTATCACTCGTCGTGATTTTTTAAACGGTGTGGCGATCACAGTCACTGCCGGAATGACTCCGTTTGAGGCGCTGAAGGCGTCGCCACAAACGGCGGCTCAGACGTTGTATTACCCGCCTTCCCTGACCGGGTTACGCGGGAATCATCAGGGTTCTTACGAGGCGGCGCACATTCTCGGGCGCGAAGGCAAAAAGGTCGATCCGTCCAGTTTACCGGTGGAAGATGAATTCGATCTGGTCGTCGTCGGTGCCGGGATCAGCGGTCTGGCGGCCGCCTGTTTCTGGCAGGAAAAACACGGAAAGCAGCAGCGCATTTTGTTGCTGGATAACCATGATGATTTTGGCGGGCACGCCAAGCGTAATGAATTCCATGTCGAGGATAAAACCCTGCTCGGCTATGGCGGCAGTGAATCCTTCCAGTCACCACGTACCAACTTCAGCCCGGTGGCGATGGGTCTGCTGAAAACGCTCAATGTCGATATTGAAACCATGGCAAAAGACTTCGACACCACGTTTTACCCGGATCTGCATCTCAGCCGTGGCGTGTACTTTGACCGCAAAAACTTCGGCGTCGATAAAATTGTCAGCGGTGATCCTGGCCGGGCGGTGGCCGATGACATTCCGCCAGATCGCCTCAACGGGCGCGATATCCGCGATTTCATCAGCGATTTCCCGCTGCCCGAATCCGACCGTGCGGCCCTGATCGCCCTGCATACCGAACCCAAAGATTATCTGCAGGGGATGAGTCAGGAAGAGAAAGTCGCGTGGGTGGACGGCCACAGCTACACGCAGTTCCTGCGCGAGAAAGTCGGGCTGAGCGAAATGGCGATCCGCTATTTTCAACAGCGCACCAATGATTTTCAGGCGGTGGGCATTGATGCCACCTCGTGCAGTGATGCCCGCATCTGCGCCCTGCCGGGGCTGGAAAGTATGGGATTGCCGCCGCTGGATGCTGAATCGCTGGAAGATCTCGATCAGCCGTACATTTTCCACTTCCCGGACGGTAACGCCGGGTTAGCGCGCCTGATGGTGCGTCACCTGATCCCACAGGTCGCACCGGGCAATACCATGGAAGATATCGTGCTGGCGAAATTCGATTACAGCCAGCTGGATCGCGACGGGCAACCGGTGCGCCTGCGCCTGAACAGCACCGGTATGCATGTCGCCAACGTTGAGCATGAAGGCAAACCGGCGGTGGACGTGACCTACATGACCGGCTCGCAGCTGCACCGCGTCCGTGCCGGTCAGGCGGTGATGGCCGGGTACAATATGATGATCCCGTATCTGGTCCCGGAAATTGCCGACGCGCAAAAAGCCGCGCTGAAAGAGAATGTTAAAGCGCCGCTGGTGTACACCAAAGTGGTGATCCGCAACTGGCAGCCGTTTATCAAACTGGGCGTCCACGAAATTTACTCCCCCGGTGCGCCATACAGCCGCGTGAAGCTCGATTACCCGGTGGACATGGGCGGTTATCAGCATCCGCGCGATCCCAATCAGCCCATTGGCCTGCACATGGTGTATGTGCCCACTCTGCCCGGCAGCGGTCTCAGCCCGCGCGAGCAGTCACGCAAAGGTCGTGCGCTGTTACTCGGCACCTCCTTCGACGCGCACGAAAAAATGATCCGCGATCAGTTACAGGGCATGTTGGGGGAAGCCGGTTTTGACCATCAGCGCGACATCATGGCGATCACCGTTAACCGCTGGTCGCACGGCTATTCCTACTTCCTCAGCGGAATGTTCGATGATGAAGAACAGTCGCAGAAAACCATCCAGCTCGCCCGTCAGCCGGTCGGGCGTATCACCATTGCCAACTCAGATTCCGACTGGAGCCCGTACGCCAACTCGGCGGTGGACCAGGCGTGGCGCGCAGTGAACGAACTGACGGCGATGAAAAAGGTGAATGCATGAAACAGCTGATGATTTTCGCCACGCTGATGGCAACGGCGGGCTCTGCCATGGCGATGTCCGAGGGAGAATATGTCGCTAAATCAGCTGATTGTGCGGCGTGCCACACCTCGTCGCAGGGCGCGGATCTCGCCGGTGGCGTGCGTTTTGCGACGCCGCTGGGAGAGATTTACTCAACCAATATCACCCCGGATGTGAAAAATGGCATCGGCGGCTACAGCTTTGAAGCGTTCGACAAAGCGATGCGCGAGGGGATTGCCAAAGACGGTCACCCGCTGTACCCGGCAATGCCGTACACCTCTTACGTCAAAATGAGCGACAAGGATATGCGCGCGCTGTATGACTACCTGATGAAAGAGGTGAAGCCGCAGGCGGTTGCCAATCGCGATAACGACATCAGCTGGCCGATGTCGATCCGCTGGCCGCTACACGTATGGAACAGCATTTTTCTGGAAGAAGGCGAATATAAACCTCAGGCCGATCAGAGTGCGCAATGGAACCGGGGCGCCTATCTGGTACAGGGCGCCGGACACTGCGGAGCCTGTCACACGCCGCGCGGCTGGGCGCAGCAGGAAAAAGCCGTCGATCAGCAGAGCACCGCGTTTCTCAGCGGCGGCGAACTGGATGGCTGGTCCGCCCCTTCATTGCGCGGCCTGAAGATCAGCCAGCCGGAGCTGGTGACCTTGCTGAAAACCGGTCGCAACGCGCATGACGCCGTCAGCGGGCCGATGGGCGAGGTGATCACCAACAGCACACAGTTTATGACGGAGGAAGATCTCAACAGCATGGCAGTGTATTTGCTGAGCCTGAAGCCAGATGCGCAGGAGAAACCGGGGAAACTGGCGGCAGTCACTTCCGGCGGGCAGCAGACGTTTATGCGTTATTGCTCGACCTGTCACGGCGTGAAGGGCGACGGGAATGCCTCTGCTATTCCGGCGCTGGCGGGCAATCTGACGGTAAACGCTGATAATCCGCAAACCCTGCTGCGTGTGATTTTGAACGGCGGCCAGACGCCGGTTACCGCCGCGCACATGTCCAACACCATGCCAGGCTACGGCTGGACACTGACCGACCAGCAGACCGCAGAGTTAACCAACACCCTGCGCGCCAGCTGGGGAAATCAGGCCCGCGAAGTGACCGCCGGTGATGTGGCTAAAGCGCGTAAAGCTGGGAAGTAACTGGAAAAGCTCCTTCTGAACGAAGGAGCTTTTTAGCGCATTCGTCTATCTGTTTTTCATCCGCACAGGTTACGCTTATTCATTGTCCTGCCCACATCACCGTTTTCCGGGTCTTTAATAAGAGAACGTCTCTGCTCAGAAACCTGATAAATCAGCCCGTGATGCAGAGATCATAAACGCTCCTATTTCCCCACATCACCGTTCCATCCACCGCCCAGGGCGGCGATCAGCTTCACGCTGGTGACCATCTGCGTGCTGACCAGTGATAAAACGCTTTGCTGCTGAGTCAGGCTGGTGTTTTCGGTGCTGGCGACGTCGAGATAATCGATCATCCCGGCTTCATACTGGTTGTAGGTGACGCGGGCGGATTCTTTGGCGGAATCGGCGGCGTTCTGGCGGGCAATCAATTCGTTATCCAGCGTATGCAGTTCCACCAGATAATCTTCCACTTCCTGCATCGCGGTTAACACACTCTGGCGATAACCGGCCACGTCGGCGTCATACGCGGCTTCGGCCTGGGCAACTTTGCCACGGGTGGAACCGAAATCCAGTACGGTCTGGCTCAGTTCAGGGCCCAAAGACCAGACGCGGTTTGGCAGTGAGAACAGATTGTGGAACGCGGAGCTGGCAAACCCGCCGCTGGCGCTTAACGTCAGATCCGGGTAATAGGCGGCGGTGGCGACACCGACCGCGGCATTGGACGAGGCCATGGTGCGCTCGGCGGCGGCAATATCCGGGCGGCGTTGCAACAGTTGCGAAGGCAGCGCATCAGGCACCTGTGGCAGCGTCAGTTTGACATCGCGCGCGGCGAGGCTGAACTGCGCAGGCGGTTTTCCGATCAGCACGGCGATGGCGTGTTCCAGCTGGGCACGTTGCCATTGCAGGTCGAGCGCCGAGGCTTTGGTGCTTTCCAGCTGCGTTTGCGCCTGTGCCAGCGTGGCCCGTGAGGTGTTGCCACCGGCATATTGATTCTGAATCACCGTCAGGTAACGCTGATAGGCGTCGATGCTGCGCTGGTACAGCGCGATTTGCTGATCCATCACGCGCAGCTGGAAGTAATCCTGCGCCAGTTCAGACTGCGCGCTGAGCGTGGCATCGGCCAGATCGGCCTTGCTGGCCTGCGCGCTGGCATCCTGTTCTTCCGCTGAGCGGCGCAGCTTGCCCCACAAATCCAGTTCCCAGCTGGCACTCAGTTCTGCCGACTGTTTTTTGGTGACGGACGAAGAGGTCCCGCTGCGGGTGCTGCCTGCGCTGGCGTCTACCGACGGATAGAGATCTGAACGCGCCTGGGTGACTAACGCCTGCGCCTGACGGTACTGCGCAGCGTACTGCGCCACGTTCTGGTTGGAAATCTGCACCTGGCTCAGTAATGACGACAGCTCAGGATCCTGATAGACCGTCCACCAGTCGCCTTTGCTCTGGTTATCTTTCGGGATCGCCGCCGTCCAGCCTTTGGCTTCTTTAAACGCCGTGGGCATCGCAACGTCAGGCCGCTGGTAATCCGGCCCGACGGTACAGGCGCTGACAAGTATCGCCAGCGCCAGTGGAACAAGACGGAACGCCATAGAACGTGGTTTTTGCAGAGTCATCAGATTCGCTTCAGGGTTATTCGTTTTAACGTTAAGGGAGTGATGTTCAGTCATGTGAACGGGCCTCCGGCGGCGTTGTGTGCGGGCGCAGGCGAGCCCATAAACGGTGCGTGGCGCGGCTGGCGCGATCCATATACAGATAGACCACCGGCGTGGTGAATAACGTCAGGATCTGGCTCAGTGCCAGCCCGCCCGCGATCGCCAGCCCCAGCGGGCTGCGCAGATCGGCATCACCGCCGCTGCCGAGCGCCAGTGGCAGCGCACCGAAGAACGCGGCCAGCGTGGTCATCAGGATCGGGCGAAAACGCATCAGACAGGCCTGAGTGATCGCCTGCTGCGGCGTGAGGCCGAGCCGTCGTTCGGCGTCGAGGGCAAAGTCGATCATCATGATCGCATTCTTCTTCACAATGCCGATCAACAGCAGGATCCCGATCAGGGCGATCACCGTCAGCTGCGTGCCGGTCATCAGCATCAGCAGCAGCGCCCCCAGCCCGGCAGACGGCAGCGTGGAGAGAATGGTCAGCGGGTGAATATAGCTTTCATAGAGCACGCCGAGCACGATATACACAGCGGCCAGCGCGGCGAGGATCAGCCACGGCATCGATTTACTCAGAGCTTCAAATGCCTGCGCGGTACCGGCATAACTGCCCTGAATGGTGTCCGGTAAACCGATTTTCGCCATCGCGGTTTTCAGCGCGGTCTGTGCCTGTTCCAACGCGTAACCATCGGCCAGATTGAAGGCGATGGTGGTGGTCGCCGTTTGCCCCTGATGCGCCACCGACAGCGGCGCGTTGGCACCGCTGAAAGAGGTAAACGCCGAAAGCGGGATCTGCTTACCGGCATCGGTCACCACATACAGCTGATTAAGCACATCGGGATTGCCGGTGTAATCCGAGGTCAGATTCATCACCACGTGATACTGGTTCAGCGTTTTGTAGATCGTCGCGATCTGCCGCTGGCTGAAAGCATTATTGAGCAGCGTGTCGATCATTTTAACGTTCACGCCGAGCTGGGTGGCGCGATCGCGATCGATGTTAAGCATCACTTCCTGCCCGCCGGTCTGCGAATCGGAATCCACGCCGGTCAGCTCCGGTAAAGCGGCCAGCGCGGCTTTCACTTTCGGCGCCCATTCGCGCAACAGGGAAAGATCGTCCGCCTGTAAGCTGTACTGATATTGGGCATTCGCGCTGCGCCCGCCGATATGCAAATCCTGTGCAGCCATCAGGAACAGCTGCGAGCCCGGCACTTTGGCCGTCGCCATCATCAGACGGTTGGCGACCTGATTGGCGTTGGCGGTGCGTTTGTCGAAATCCTTCAGGCGCACGAAGAAGGTCGCGGTATTACGCGATCCAAATCCGCCGCTGCCCGCCGAGCTCATCACCGCCTCGACCGCCGGATCATCCTGAATGATCTTGCTGTATTTCAGCACCTGCGGCTGGATCGACTGGAACGAGGTGTTCTGATCCGCACGCAGCATCCCCATCAGCATGCCGGTGTCCTGATCCGGGAAGAAGCCCTTTTCCACCACGGTGTAGAGATAAAAGTTGAGCAGCACGGTCAGGAACAGCCCGACCAGCGTGATCAGCTGATGGCGCATTATCCAGCCGAGCGCTGCCGAATAGGCAGCCAGCAGATTATTCAGCCCGCGTTCGATCATGCGGTAAATACGTGGCTGACGTTTTTCCACCGGCGGTTTACGTTTCAGGAAACGTGCGCACAGCATAGGCGTCAGGCTGAGCGACACCAGCATGGAGATAATCAGCGACACGCTGAGCGTCACCGCGAATTCGCGGAACAGACGCCCGACGATGCTGCCCATCAGCAGGATCGGAATAAAGACGGCGATAAGCGACAGCGTCATCGACAGCACGGTGAAACTGACTTCCTGCGCGCCTTTGATCGCCGCACGCACCGGCCCCATGCCTTCTTCGATGTGCCGCGTGATGTTTTCGAGTACCACAATGGCGTCATCGACCACAAAACCGGTGGCGATAATCAGCGCCATCAGCGAGAGGTTATCCAGGCTGTAGCCGAGCAAATACATCACCGCGCAGGTGCCGATCAACGAAACCGGCAGCGCCAGCGCGGGGATCAACACCGCGCGCCAGTTACGCAGGAACACAAACACCACCGCGATCACCAACAGCGTGGCTTCCAGCAGGGTCATTTCAGTATCGCGCAGGGAGGCTGACACGTTCGGCGAGCGGTCGAGCGCCAGGTTGAGCTGCACATCGCCCGGCAGACTTTCTTTCATCAGCGGCAGTGCCGCTTTAATCGCCTCGATGGTTTCCAGCATGTTGGCGCCAGCCTGACGGGTCACACCAATCATCACCGACGGCGTGCTGTTGTAATAGCCGACGTTGTATTTGTCTTCCACCGAATCGTAAACGTTGGCCACGTCGCTGAGACGGATCGCCGCCCCGTTGATGTAGGTGATAATCAGCGTTTTATACTGCGCCGCGGTGCTTTGCTGGCCGTTGCCTTCAATCATCCACGACTGGTTCGAGCCTTGCAGTAAGCCTTTCGGCAGGTTGCTGGTGCTGTTGGCGATCGCCGAACGGATGGTGTCGAGAGAAATGCCGTAGGAGGTGACGGCTTCCGGGCGTAAATCAATGCGCACGCCCGGCAGTGCGGAGCCGACCAGAGAAACCTGCCCGACGCCGTTCACCTGCGCGATTTTCTGCTGCAGCTGGCTGGAAGCGATGTCGTAGAGTTCGCCTTTGCTGCGGGTAGCAGACGTCAGCGCCAGCATGATGATTGGCGCATCCGACGGGTTAGCTTTACGGTAGGTCGGCAGCGACGGCATGCTGCTCGGCAGCAGCGCACGGGACGCGTTGATCGCCGCCTGCACGTCGCGCGCCGCGCCGTTGATGTCGCGATCTAAATCGAATTGCAAAATGACGCTGGTGGAGCTTTGCGAGCTGCGCGAGGTCATTTCGCTCACCCCGGCGATTTGCCCGAGCGCCCTTTCCAGCGGCGTGGCGACGGTTGCCGCCATGGTTTCAGGGCTGGCCCCCGGCAGGCTGGCGCTGACCAGAATGGTCGGGAAATCCACCTGCGGCAGCGGTGCGACCGGCAGCAAACGGTAACCGAGCAAACCGAGCAGCAGGACAGCCAGCGTCAGAAGCAGGGTCGCCACCGGACGCAGAATGAAGAAACGCGAGATGTTCATCAGTGCTCCGCCCGCTGCGCAGCCCGACGGTGGCGCGGATTAAAGCGGTGCGACAGATTATCGAACATCAGATAAATCACCGGCGTGGAGAACAGCGTCAGGATCTGGCTGAAGATCAGCCCCCCGACGATCACCAGCCCCAGCGGCTGGCGCAGTTCAGCGCCGGATCCGCTCGCCAGCATCAGCGGCAATGCACCGAGCAGCGCCGCCATGGTGGTCATCATGATCGGTCTAAAACGCAGTAAACAGGCCTGGTGGATCGCCTCACGCGGCGATAATCCCTGCTTGTTCTCCGCTTCCAGCGCAAAGTCGATCATCATAATGGCGTTCTTTTTCACGATGCCGATCAACAGGATCACCCCGATCAGGGCGATCAGGCTGAACTCCGTTCCGGCAAAGATCAGTGACAGCAGCGCACCCACCGCCGCTGAAGGCAGCGTGGAGAGAATGGTCACCGGATGAATAAAACTCTCATACAGAATGCCGAGCACCACGTACATGGTCATCAGCGCCGCGAGGATCAGCCACAGCGTATTGCCGGTGGCGCTTTCAAACGAGGCCGCCGCGCCCTGATAGCGCAACGTAATACTGTCTGGCATGGCGATATCCGCCACGGTGGTTTTGATCGCCTGTTGCGCCTGCTCCAGCGAATAGCCGTCATTGAGGTTAAACGACACGGTCACCGCCGGGAACTGATTCAGGCGTGCCTGCAACAGCGCGCCGGTGCGCATGTGGATTTTGGCGATCGACGTCAGTTTGACCATGCCGTTAGTTGAACTGCTGGTGCTGGTAGAGGTAGTTGAACTGCCGGACGCCGTGGTCGTTGAGGACGCGGCGTTGCTGTTGGTGGTCGCCGTGCTTCCCGCCGAGGTGCTGACGTTGCTCGCCAGATAGATGTCATCAAACGAGGCCGGAGACTGCTGGAACTGCGGCGCCACTTCCAGCACCACGCGGTACTGGTTCGCCTGGGTAAAAATGGTAGACACCAGGCGCTGGCCGAACGCGTTGTACAACGCAGTATCGACGTCCGATGCGGTGATGCCGTAACGGGCGGCGGCATCGCGATCCAGCTCGACGTAGGCGATCTGCCCCTGATTTTGCAGGTTGCTGACCGCGTCGCTGAACTCCGGCTGCTGACTGAGTTTTTCCAGCAGTTTCGGCGTCCATTCCACCAGATTTTCGCTGTCGGAATCATCCAGCGTGAACTGGTACTGGCTCGGCGTCACCTGATCGTCCACCGTCAGATCCTGCGAGGCTTGCAGATACAGATCGATGCCCGGCACACCGGCGGTTTCCTGCCGCAGACGCTCGATAATCGCAGGCGCACGTTCGCTGCGCTGGTCAAAAGATTTCAGGCTGATCTGCAAACGGCCACTGTTCAGGCTGGTGTTATTGCCGTCCACGCCGATGGTGGATGCAACGCTTTCCACGTCCGGATCTTTCAAAATGGCGGCAGCGAGCAGTTGCTGACGACGCCCCATTTCACTGAAGGAAACATCCTGCGACGCCTGGGTGATGCCCTGGATCATCCCGGTGTCCTGCGACGGGAAGAAGCCTTTCGGCACAATCACATACAGCAACGCGGTGAACACCAACGTGGCGGCGGCGACCAGTAACGTGATCCGCTGGTGATTGAGCACCACGATCAGCATCCGGTCATAACCGGCGATCATTTTGTCGAAGAACTCACCGCCTTTACGGTAGAACTTGCTCTGTTTTTCTTCCGGCGTGTGGCGCAGCAAATAGGCGCACAGCATCGGGGTGAGCGTCAGCGAGACGACCATCGACACCAATATCGACACCGCCAGAGTGATGGCAAACTCGCGGAATAAACGCCCGACCACGTCGCCCATAAACAGCAGCGGGATAAGCACGGCGATCAGGGAGAACGTCAGGGAAATAATGGTGAAACCGATTTGCTTCGAGCCTTTCAGCGCCGCCTGCATCGGGGTTTCCCCCTCTTCCAGCCGTCGCGAAATGTTTTCCACCACCACAATGGCGTCATCAATAACAAAGCCGGTGGCGATGGTCAGCGCCATCAGCGAAAGGTTGTTCAGACTGAAACCACACAGATACATCACGCCGAACGTGCCGATAAGCGACAGCGGCACCGCCACGCTTGGGATAAGCGTCGCCGCGACGTTGCGCAGGAACAGGAAAGTGACCATCACCACCAGCGCGATCGACAGCAGCAGCTCGAACTGCACGTCACTTATCGAGGCGCGAATGGTCTGGGTACGGTCTGAGAGAATACTGACTTTGACCGATTCCGGCAGCGCGGCCTGCAACTTCGGCAACTGGGCCTTAATGGCATCCACCACCTGAATCACGTTGGCACCCGGCTGGCGCTGAACGCTGATAATGATCGCCGGTTCTTTATTGGCCCACGCCGACAGGTACTGGTTTTCCGGGGCTTCGGACAGCGTGGCGATATCACGTAACCGCAGCGCTGCGCCGTTTTCGTAAGTGACAATCAGGTTGGCGTATTCCGCCGCCGTACGCAGCTGATCGTTGGCATCAATGGTGATCGAGTGATGCGGGCCGTCGAAACCGCCTTTCGATCCGTTGACGTTACTGTTGCCGATCAGCGTGTTAATGGTTTCGAGCGTCAGATTGTGTGCGGCCAGCTTGCGCGGATCGACCTGAACGCGGATCGCAGGCTGATGTCCGCCCGCCAGCGTCACCATACCGACGCCGGAGATTTGCGACAATTTCAGCGCCACGCGGGTGTTCACCAGATCCTGCACTTTGGTCAGCGGCAGTGATTCGGAGGTCACGGCCAGCGTCAGCACGGCGGCATCCGCCGGGTTAACCTTTTTATAGGTTGGCGGATTCGGTAAATCATTCGGCAGCAGGCTGTCGGCGGCGTTGATCGCGGCCTGCACTTCCTGCTCGGCGACGTCGAGCGACAGATCCAGCGAGAATTTCAGCGTGATGATCGACGAGCCGCTGGCGCTGGTGGAATACATCTGGCTTAAGCCGGCCATCTGCCCGAGCTGACGCTCCAGCGGCGCGGTAATGCCGGACGCCATCACATCCGGGCTGGCACCCGGATAGAGGGTGGTGACCTGAATGGTCGGGTAATCAACCTGCGGCAGTGCGGAGGTCGAGAGCATGTTGTAGGCAAAAATGCCCGACAACAGCACGGCGACCATCAGCAGAATGGTGGCGACAGGCCGCTGGATAAAGAGGCGTGAAGGATTCATTTCGGCCCGCTGTCTTTACCGGTCGTGGCTTTATCAACGCCTGCACCCTGTTCGCGCGCTTTCGACGAACCGGCGGCGGCGGCGTCTTCGGTATTGGCGGTCACAATTTGCACTTTCGCGCCGTTGGTCAGGCGGTCAATCCCGGTGGTGACCACCTGCTCGCCCGGCTTCACGCCGGATAAAATGGCGACCTGATTGTCACCAAAGTCCGGGCCGGATTTCACGGCGCGCCGTTCGATGGTGTTATCTGCTTTGATCACGTAAACGAAATCGCCGTCGCTGCTCAGTTGCACCGCCGCCGCAGGAACCACCGTGGCGTCTTTGAGCGTGGACACCTGCAGGCGGGCGTTCACAAACTGGTTCGGATACAGTTTTTCATCCGCATTGTTAAACAGCGCTTTCAGCTTAATGCTGCCGGTGCTGGAATCAATTTCGTTACTGATAAATTGCAGTTTGCCCTGATCCAGCACCTCGCTGCCGTCCTGATTGAAGGCCGTGGTCGGCAACTGATTGCCGCCGCGTAAGGCTTTGAGCAGGGTTTGCAGATTGCTCTGTGGCACGCTGAACGTGACGGCAATCGGCTGAGTCTGGGTGATCGTCACAATGCCGGTGGTGGAGCTGCTGGTGACCATGTTGCCCGGATCGACCAGACGCAAGCCCACGTGGCCGCTGACCGGCGCGGTGATTTTGGCAAATTCGAGGTTCAGTTTGGCGGCGTCAATTTGCGCCTGATCGGCTTTCATCGCCCCGGCGTACTGCCCGGCGGTGGCAATCTGGCTTTCCAGATCCTGACGGGCTAAGGAGTCCTGTGCATAGAGTTTGCGGTAACGCGCCAGCGTCAGCTCGGCACTTCTCGACAGCGCCTGATTTTGCGCCAGCGAGCCCTGATACTGCTCGAGTGTCGCCTGATAGCTGCGCGGATCAATCTGCGCCAGCAACTGCCCCTGCTCCACTTTTTGCCCTTCGGTGAAATACACCTTCATCAGCTGACCATCGACCCGGCTGGTGACCGTCACTGTGGCGTTCGCCACCACCGTACCCAGCGCACGTAAATAGACCGGCACATCCGCCTGGGTGGCTTTTCCCGCCTGCACCGGCGTGTCCATGCCCATCATCATCTGGCCGCGCATGGCGCGCATACCGCCCCGCCCCGCGCCTTTTTTCCCGGCCGGGTCAGAGGATCCCTGATGGAAAGCAAAGAACCAGACCAGGATCGCCGCAACGATGATGGCAATGATAACCCACACAAATGTGCGTTTTTTGGAACGAGATGAGGCAGTCGGCAGCATAAATTTCTTGATTTCGCAGTATTGATGAGGAGAAAACAGCTGAAAAATGACCTTCAACCAGAGTTTTTTATTATTCGTCAAAAAGCCATTATCCCTGAAAAACACGGTTGGCTGTTTTTAGGACAACGTAAAGATTTTGTGAGTAATTAAGAATGAGTATTTCAATCAACCGGATGAATCATACCTGCTAATTTATCCTTTTGAGGCAGGTAATGTTAAGGACTAAATGAGAATGAATGTTGAAGAAGACGACAGAAAATTATCAGGAACTGTCAGCGAAGGCCGTAATTTTGTCAGGAAAACGCCGGTTTGGCCCAAAAAACACCTCCTCATATCCCCCGAAGGGTTTAAAAAACCAGAGCTAAATCCTGAAAATTGCATCTATTGATAATTTATATTGTTTGAGCTACGCCCCCCTTGATATGGTTAATTTTCTGGTTGTTATTCATCTTCATACTCATGGCTGGAGCTCATGCATACTAAATTTCAATCCAGACCGGTTATCGGTGTCACACTCGACAGCGAGGAAGCCGGTGGTTACGCCGATTTCCCGTGGTACGCCCTGCGCCAGAACTACATGGAGAGTCTGGCAGCGCTGGGCGCAGTGCCGCTGGCCTTGCCACATCACGCCGATCTGGCGGATGAATATCTCGCGCTGTGCGACGGGATTGTCGTCACCGGCGGCGCGTTTGATGTTCCCCCTGAGCTGTTCAACGAACAGCAAACCAGCGATCAGGTGCGCCTGAAACCGGCCCGCACCCGGTTCGAACAAGCCATCGTGAAAGGCGCCATGCAGCGCAACCTGCCCCTTTTGGGCATCTGCGGCGGTCAGCAACTGCTGGCCGTATTAACCGGCGGCACGCTGCATCAGCACATTCCCGACGCACTCCCCGACGCCCTTGAACACAGCACCACGGTGGACACCGAAAATGCCGGTGGCAAAAAGCGCGCCCGTCATCCGGTGCAGATCGCCGAAGGGTCGCTGCTGAGCCGCTGTGTTGAAAGCACGCATTATGAGGTCAACAGCTCGCATCACCAGGCCGTGAAATCCGTCGGGCCAGGCTGCATCGTCAACGCGTACGCGCCGGACGGGGTGATCGAAGGCATTGAATGCGAAGGCTATGATTTCTGTCTCGGCGTGCAGTGGCACCCTGAATATCAGCAACATCAGCAGGATACACAATTGCTGAAGGCGCTGGTGTCGGCGGCCTCGCGCTACAAACACTCCATGCGCAGTTCTGCGCGGGCAATGACCGACGCCATGACGCGCAAAGGTAAAGAAGAGGCATGAATCAGGCGGTGCTGAAAGCGCAGACTCTGCAGAGACTGCGTGACCTGAATATTGACCCGCAGGTGATCGCGCACCGCACGCTGCCCTACTTCGAAGAGGTAAGTGAGCACTTACTGGTGGACGCAGAAATGAATGCGGACACCGGTAAGGTTTACCGCCTGATCTCCCCCGCCGCTCAGGCATGGCGCGCCATGCAACAGCAGGCAGCCGCAGACGGCGTGGGCATTTATCTGGTCTCGGCGTACCGCAGCCTGGCGTATCAGGCAGAGCTGATCCGCGCCAAACAGCAAGCCGGAATACCCCCGCAAGATTTCTTCACGTCTCTGGCACCGCCCGGATGCAGCGAGCATCACACCGGCCGCGCCGTGGACATCAATACGCCCGGCTGCGACGAAGTGACCGGCGTGTTTGGCGAAACCGGCGCGTTTGTCTGGTTACAGGCCAATGCCGCCCGCTTCGGTTTTGTGATGTCCTTCCCGCAGAATAATCCGTGGGGATTCATCTGCGAACCCTGGCACTGGTGCTGGCACCCGTGATGGCGCTGTTTTACGTCGTCAGGTGATCTGCCTCTCACTTTCCGCCATGAAAATTGTCCCTCAAACATTTATCTGTTAGGCCAGTTTTCTGTTCCATTTTTAGAACAAATAAAACACACTATGCGTTCAAAAGGCTTCCTGTTGCAGAGAGCCTGGTCTTTACACCTTCTAATAAGTTATCAATTTCAATGCAATCAGATACCGTTTCGCGCAGGACAGCATGGCTTCGCGTTGTGATGCTGGCGATCGCCGCCTTTATCTTCAATACCACCGAATTTGTGCCGGTCGGATTACTTTCCGACATCGCCGCCAGTTTCAATATGAAGACGGCGCAGGTCGGCCTGATGCTCACCATCTACGCCTGGGTGGTGGCGCTGATGTCGCTGCCGCTGATGCTGCTGACCCGGCAGGTTGAGCGTAAACGCTTGCTGATCTTTATATTTAGCCTGTTTATCGTCAGCCACGTGTTATCGGTGGTGGCCTGGGATTTCTGGAGCCTCGTCGCCTCCCGCGTCGGTATCGCCCTTTCCCACGCGATTTTCTGGTCGATTACTGCCTCGCTGGCCATTCGCGTCGCCCCTCCGGGTAAAAAAACGCAGGCGCTCAGTATGTTAGCCACCGGCACGGCGCTGGCGATGGTGCTGGGCTTACCGCTCGGGCGCATCATTGGTCAGTATCTCGGCTGGCGCACCACCTTTATGAGCATCGGCGTGGTTGCGCTGCTGACGCTGATTTGCCTGATCAAACTGCTGCCACCGCTGCCAAGCGAACATACCGGTTCACTGAAAAGTGTGCCGATGCTGTTCCGCCGCCCGGCGCTGGTCGGCATGTATGTTCTGACTGCATTGATAGTGACCGCTCACTACACGGCCTACAGCTACATCGAACCGTTTATTCAGACCGTCGCCAATATGGGTGAAAACTTCACCACTTTCCTGCTGCTGATTTTTGGTGGCGCGGGTATCTTTGGCAGCATCATTTTCAGCATGTTCGGCAACCGCTTCCCGGCAGCGATGCTCAGCGGCCCGATCCTGATGGTGACGCTCAGTATGTTGCTGCTGTTTGTAGCGGTGATGAACCCGATCAGCATTTCTGTGCTGTGCGTGGTGTGGGGGCTGGCCATGATGATTATCGGCCTGGCCTTGCAGGTGCGCGTACTGGCGCTGGCGTCCGACGCCACCGACGTGTCGATGTCCCTGCTGTCGGGTATCTACAATATCGGCATCGGCGCGGGCGCGCTGTTAGGCAATCAGGTGAGTTTGCATCTGGAAATGAGCAACGTCGGTTACGCCGGTGGCGTGCTGGGATGTATCGCGTTTGTCTGGTGCCTGACGATTTTCCGGCGCTATCCGCAGTTAAAAACGACCAGCTGATCGCCCGCCGTTGAAGTAAAAATGCTCACTGTGCCGCCCTGGCGCAGTGAGCATCACAGTGATTACTCAGTGACAAAACGTGAAACGGAACCCGCCAGGCTTTGCGCCTGATCGCGTAAGGCATTGGCTGCGGCAGAAGACTCTTCCACCAGCGCGGCGTTTTGCTGAGTCACGTTGTCCATTTCGACAATCGCTTCCCCCACCTGCGAAATACCCCGGTTCTGTTCATCCGACGCCTGAGCAATTTCATTCAGGATTTCAGTGACATTGCCGACAGACGTCACGATGTCATGCATGGTGGCACCGGCCTGCTCGACCAGCTCGGACCCGGCGCTGATGCGCTCGACGGATTCGCCAATCAGTTCATCAATCTCTTTCGCCGCCTGTGCGCTGCGCTGCGCGAGGCTTCTCACTTCGCTGGCAACCACCGCAAAACCCCGCCCCTGTTCACCGGCACGCGCCGCTTCTACCGCAGCGTTCAGCGCCAGAATGTTGGTCTGGAAGGCAATGCTGTTGATAACCGTGGTGATCTCCGCAATCTTGCCGGAACTGGCGGTGATCTCATTCATGGTTTTCACCACATGATTAACCAGTTTGCCGCCCTTGTTCGCCGTTTCAGACGTGGCGCGCGCCAGCTGGCTGGAGTGATGAATGTTGTCGACGTTCTGCTTCACCGTGGCGGTTAACTGCTCCATGCTGGCCGCCGTTTCTTCCAGCGCCGCAGCCTGCTCTTCGGTACGCGCAGACAAATCATTGTTTCCCGCCGCGATTTCGGCCGAAGCATGGCTGACCTGAGACACACCGCTGCGAATATCCCCGATAATGCGGCGAAGATCGTCGTTCATCTCACCCACCGCCTGCATCAGCTCACCCAGTTCATCGCGGCGCGATGTATGCAGATCCGCTCTGAGATCGCCACGGGCAATCTGCTGAGCCACGCGTAATGTCGCGGACAACGGCGTGGTGATCTGACGGGTGATGATGAACGCGGTAGCCATGCTCAGCAAAATGGCAGCCACGGTGATCAGCGACATCCATAAAATTGCCTGATTGATATCTGAATGCGTGGCTTTCAGCTCTTCCTGAAACAGCGAACTGCTCGCCGTCGTCAGCACCGCGCCCGATTTCGCCAGCTCTTTGGTCGCCTGCTCTTCCGCAAGATACGACGCCAGATACGCCTGCGCACTTTCCTGTTTACCGGTCACTGAACGCTCGACCTCGGTCAGTGCATTCACATCTGCCGCGCTGAGTTGCGGTTTAATGGCGTCCATCAGTTGAATCGATTCAGCGATGAACCCGACTAATGCCTGCTGTGCCTCTTCAGTATTTTGCAACTCAAGCAGTTTGACGCGTACGGCCACCCCGGTGAGGTGTTTACTGATTTCATTCAGCGCATTGGCGGTGCCCACGGTGGCAGGATCCTGAGTGTAAGACTGCGCCAGACGCGTGACGTCAGCTTCTTCTCGGGTCAGCACCAGCGCCCCGACAATGCTTTCACGCTTGCGGGTTTCGCTGACCGTTTCCGCACGCTTTTCGCGATAACCCTGCATCGCGCCCGGCAACGTTTGCAGCATCTGCAACTGTTCGCCACGCCACGGGTAGGTCTGCAAACTGGCGATCTTTTCATCTACCTGTTTTAAGCTCTCTTCATTGGCGGCGATAAACTTTTCGTCATGCGTTTTGACGTACTGCATCCGCGCATCTCTTGCCAGAGCAAACTGATCGGTAATGGCTTTCAGCTGGCTGATTTTCTCCGCACGAACGGAGATATCATTAAGGTTTTTAATGCCACACACCGCTACCGCGACGCTGAGCAACAAAACAAGCCCGAAACCCAGTGCGAGTTTCTTCCCTACCCGGACGTTTTCAAAACTAATTAATAACCTTCTCATAACAAATGACTCTCCATTATTGTTTAAATATGCAGGTGTTACGCAATGCCTTTGCGTTATCGGCAGGAAAGGAGAATTAATTAATGATCGTTATAATGATTAGGAGAAATATCACCTTATGTAACTATATAAAGTGCAACAGGTGAGAAAGTGTCATGTAAAAGGCAGAGGATTTAATTTAAGGAAGAATTTTTGATGTGACTGACCCGCGCGATAACGGGTCAGCAGAGGGGAGTGGTTTTCGCGGCGCGTCGTTTAGCGCAGCAGTTTCAGATTTCCGGTCAGGGATTTAATCCATTTTTCCGGCCCCACCAGCCCCAAACCGTCGATGATTTCATCATGCAAATCGCGCAGCGGGAAAAGGTTCTCGTAGTCGGCAAAGGTATGCAGCGCCCTGGCAAAAGCCGGGAAGGCCACCACCCCGCGCTCGCCCTGCGCATCCAGCGCCTTAAACATCAGCGCTTTAATGTGATCCGGCGTTCCCTGCAATACCGGCACCGGGTATTTTGAGCTGACATCGATGGTCGCGCCCTTCGCATCCGTCAGGGCATTGCCCGCCAGCATCGGGAATTTCGCAGCCAGCCCTATACCGATTGCCCCCGCCGTGTTCGCCAGTAATCCCGGCGGAAGTTCAGGATTGAGAATAATCGCCAGCCGGATGGTGTCTGTCATTTTTGAGCCCTTTCGTTTTCAGCGTTAACACAAAGCATAACGATCTGGCGCTGAAATGTGCTTTCTTTTATCGGCAGAAAATGCCCTAATCTGGTTAACTTTTTCCCGAATGACCGTATAACAGGCAGATTATGTCACTCTCTGAAATTTTACCGGCAGACCTTCGCATTCTTAAGCAACTTCAGCAAAGCGGGAGGATGACCAACCAGGAGCTGGCAGAAAAAGTCGGCATGGCCGCGTCACCCTGCTGGCGACGCGTGAAGCAACTGGAAGAGAGCGGCGTGATCGCCGGTTATCAGGCAAAGATTGACCGTAAAGCCGTCGGCCTCGGGCTGCTGGCCTTTATCCGGGTAAAAATCGACAGCCACAGTGAGGAAGATGCGCAACGGTTCGAGCAGCAGGTCGGCGCGCTGCCGTCGGTGATTGCCTGCTATGCGATTGCCGGAGATGCCGATTTTCTGTTGCAGGTGGTCGCAAAAGATCTCGACAGTTTTTCCACTTTCGCGATGGAAGTGGTGCGGCGCTTACCGGGGATTAAAGAAATGCAGACATCCTTCGTGTTAAGGGAAGTGAAACCGCTGGATGTCTTGCCGCTGTAAAAAATATCCCGCAATGGAAGCACTGCGCTTCCATTGCGGATAACGGACCTCTGGGGGCATTAATACGGCACAGTAATAAAACAGTCCCCATTATTATTCACAGGGTGAATATCTATTAATGCCATTCCATCGCCCGGTATTTTTCAAACAGCCATAAACTGATAAATAATAATAATGTATTTAGCGGAAAGACTGACCATCGACCAGTGAATGCTGCCCCGCGGAATATCTTGATTCATTCCGCTCCTGATCTACCTGTAATTTCCCTATCCTGACCGTATTAAGAGAACAGCTGTCTCCGTGGTGACTGTAATATCCTTCACCACAAAGTCCCGCTAACCCTCTGGATGACCACTTTTCCATTTTTAATCGCCAGAGTTTGTCGAAATCCTCCAGCCGGCAGACAATTTTAGTCCAAGGGTCGCAGACCAGCGTATTTTCCAGTAACAGCCTGGAGTACCCTGCTGGCCGGGTACCGATCAGCACGAAGGCGTGATCGACTGGCGCGGGCAGGTAAACCCTCATGATTTGCACTTCCGTTTTGGCAGCGCTGTCCAGGCGCTGGGCCCTGTCTAACAGGTAATAATAAGCAAGGATGGCGTTTTCACCGCAGTTACCCGCATGGGGGATTCTGTTGATGTAATCATGCTCAAGCTTGTTCGCGGTTTCCCGTGGCGCTAATTTCAGCGCGCGCAAGGCACGAATATTCTTCGTTCTTATTTCATCCGCTTCTGCCGTATGCAAACTCCAGCGCTTAGGATCTTTAGGCATCATATGGCTCACCATCCGTTTATCGGTGTAAATTTTATTGGTGGCCTTAAGGGGTAATCTTGAACGTGCATACTTCACAGCGGCTAATAAATGAGGCATTAACGCCTTTTCAAACTTCTTATCCATTTCAACTCAATCCTTTTACTATTAATAATCCTCCGCTATAAGTTTCACCATAATGAAAGTTTATCTGCCGTGCCTGTTATTCACGCCTGTGAAAAACAACAATACACTTGATGAATATATAATTTGATATTCATACAAATTAATTGTCACGTTGCGAAAGAAATGGCCTGAATTATATATAATAATCCTGACCACTCAATAATTCGTTATTCATTTAGACGATGATTATTTTTAATAATAAAAGAACGCGTTAAATTTCCGGCATTTATGACAGTGCCCGTGATAATTATCTGAAAAGGATAATGGCCGTTATTTGTGCGTTTTGCGTGTTTTCGGTGTTTCCGGTTTCACCGGCGCTTCCGCCGGGGTTTTCACCGAGATGACCGGCAACGGCCCGTAATCCACTTCGGTTTGATCGAGGCGCGAAATGATCTCTGCCGTGATGTCCGCGTTATCATCCCGCGAGATCACCGTCTGGCTGTCGATCACCAGCCGCAGTTTTTTCTCCTGTCTGTAGGCATCGACCACCTTGGTTATGGCGTTCAGGCTGACCTGTCGTGCCGCATTCTTTTCAGCCCGCCATTGGTTGTTCAGCGTATCGGCATCGGCATCCCGACTTTTTTGCTGCCCGGCAGCGGGAAGGCGCGCATATTTTGAACTGGCATCGTCATACACGTTAAGCAGCAATGCCTGCACCTGCTTATCATGTTCGGCTTCCTGTTTGCCTGCCTGAGAATCCCTCAGTACCTGCGCAATATTCACCACGGCAATATCGGGGGCAGGTGCCTCTTTTTGATCGCATCCCGCCAGGCTGCTGACCGCGAGGGTGGCGGCGATAATCAGTAACGTTTGTTGTTTCATTTTGAATATTCTCAGATTCACCCTTCGCTGAAATTGAAGGGCACACATTATTTAAAGTTTGCTTTAACACCGACGATGGCCCGCGTGTCGCTGTAGCCTTCGTCACCGATCTGCCGGGCGACATCCACCCACAGATTCACGGTGTCGTTCAGTTTTGCTTCCACACCGGTTTTGAGCTCACCGATGTTACGCGCGCCCGCCTCTTTCACGTTCACGCCGTCAAGGCTTGCGCCAAAATCATGGGTGTTATGCAGCCAGTTCACTTCCACAAAAGGCTCGAAGACCCGATCCTTTCCGTCCTGACTTTTTGCATCCATGCTTTTGATAAAGGCACGCATACCCAGACGAAGCTGGAGATTACCGTCGCCGGTTGATTGCACGTGGGTGCCGTTGGCTTCCTGATGATCGTCTGCTTTCACTCCCATCCACGTCAGTTGTGCCTGCGGCTGTAAGTAGTAGCTTTCGTGGTCGTTCTTTTCACCGGTTTTCCAGGTGTAACCGCTCTCGACGGACGCCGTAACACCGCCGGAGCGGTAGCTTTCCGAACCGACGTCTTTCGTCGAGACGCCATTATCAAACCGGTTGTACAACGCCCAGCTGTCGACATAGCCACCGGTCTTCTCGTCGTTGTGTTCAAACCAGGTGCCGTAGATGCCTGCGCTGTAGCCGTGAACTGAGCCATCCGCGCTGTAACCGGTGTGATGGTTTCGGGTGTTACTGTGCTGGCTGGCATAGCCGCCCATCACCCCAAAGTGATAACGATCTTCGCCGCTGCGGCTCCACTGAGCGATATCCCCGCCCAGTTGCGCGACATAACGGTTTGCCTGGGTGTTGTTCTGGCCACTGTCGTCATGAGATCGCTGATGCCCACCGACCTGGCGCAGCCACAGGCTGGTGACTTTTTCCTCTCCGGTGAAAGGATCGACGTAATGGGTTTCGCCAAGACGATCGTGCAGCGTCATGCTGAACATGTTGTTGGCGGCGGCCAGATTGCTGGCGTAGGCTTTGGCTTCCGGGCGGATATTCGCGGCTGGCTGAAGACTTGCTGCGTTATCCGCCGCGTCGCCCCCGCTGAACGGGGTATCGCCGCCTGCGGCATTGTCAGCGTTATCCGGCACTTCCCCGTTGTTGGTCAGATACCAGTTACCGCCTTTTTTCACCAGATCGTAGTCGTAAGCGCCCGCCACAATGCGGCCCTGTTTGGTGAACTCGCCGTCAGAACTGCCGCCCACAGAGATAATTTCGATGCCGTTAATCGCCGCGGCCCCGTGGCCGCCCGCATTGCTCACTGACACCCTGGTGGTGCCGCGCGTGCTTCCCTCTATCACCATTTTGTCGGTCAGAGAATCGTCATCGCCCAGCTGAGTGTTGAGGCGCAGCGTGCCGCCGTTGCCGGTGTAGTCGCCTTTCACCTGCAGGATATTGCCCGCAGTCGAAGTGCCCGGCTGGCTGAGAGTGATGAACCCGCTGTTGGTCAGGTTGTTGCCGACCGTGAAGGTCTGAGGATCGCCTGTCAGCGGGGAAGAGAGATCGCCCAGGCTGAACGCGCCCGCGTTGTTCACATCCCCGGCGGTACCGCCGAAGCCACCGAAGGCGGCACCCTGCGCCACATTGACGGTATCCGAGGCCAGCAGGACGTTCGTCGCGCTGTCGCCCAGTTGCAGGCCGCCGCCGGTGATATCCGTGTGGCCGGTGTACTGCGCAGAAGCCCTGGTCAGCGCCACCAGACCCGCGCCGTTTTTATGCAGATCGCCGCTGCCGGTGATGTTGTTAGCCATCACGCCCTGCGCACCGTTCAGCGACAGGAGGCCGCTGTTGAGGATATCTCCGCTGCCGATGCCGCTCGTCTCATTGATCGCCACTTCGGCACCCTGACGGAGGGTGGTCGATGCCGTCATGCCTGTATTGGCGGTGCTGACCGTCAGAATGCCGTTGTTTACGATCAGTTCACCGGCGCCGGTCAGCGCCCCGCTGACGGTGCCGCCATTGAGCGTCGTCAGGCTGCCGCCGTTGAAATCCGTGACCGCACCGGCGTCGGTATTGAACCTGCCGGCAGTCTGCGAGTAACCGTTCAGATCCACCCTGGCGTCGCCAGCCTGACGCAGTTCGCTGGTGTTGCCGAGAATATTGTCGCTTTCCGCCCGCAGCGTACCGCTGTGCACAAACGTCACGCCGGTATAATCATTGCGCATGTTGGAGAGTGAGACAGTGTGGCCGGATCCTGCGGCAATCGTCAGGTCACCGCCGCCGGTCACGCGGGCTGCGAGGTCAGCACTGGCACCGCTCGCGCCGTTAGCGTTGATCACCAGCGCATCCGCACCCGACGTCACCAGGTTCAGTTTTTTCAGACCGTAGTTGATATACAGACCGTCGTCGGACGCACCGGACGTCAGCCCAAAATCAAAGGTCGCGTTGGCTGCCACCTGCCCTTTTTGAATGACATCTGAATAGGTCGGATCGCTCATGGTGGTGCCGTCTGCTTTCAGCAGATCCAGATTAGAGCCGTAGCCGCTGACCGTGCCAAGGCTGCCGGCCAGTTTCAGGATCGGATTGGCGTCATCCTGCATCGTTAACGCCAGCGTGTCAGGTGGCAATGCCCGCGCGTTCATCACGTCATTGGTTAACACCTTCACCACGCCTCTTCCGCCGATATTCAGATCGTTGCTGGTCATCAGGAAAGCTTCCGACCGGCTGCGTCCCAGTGTATCGGTATCGACGTTCATCATGCCGCCATCAAAAGACAGGCTGCCGATTTGCTGCAACCCTTTCGAGACAACCGTTATGCTGCCGTTGCCCAGAACCAGGGTGGCATCGGACAGCGCCTGATTGTTTTGCGTGGTGGTGCCATTCAGAACAAACTGGCTGTGAGTCAATTCAACCTTTCCGGTAAAACGGTCTGTCGCATTGTTGGCGGTAAAGGCAAAGGCATTGGCATCACTCCCCAAATCCACGGTCACCAGACCGGTGCCGGCCAGATGGCTGGCAAAATTCATGGCCTTGTCGTCAGTGATGATGAGCTGGCTGGTGCTGTCAATATTCCAGGCGGAGCCGGCAGCCGTTAAATCGAGCGATGCATGGTCGAGAGTAAAGCGGGAACGGTCAGCCAGATACACATTCTCTATCCCCTTGATTTTTGATGAATCCGGGAGGGTATAGACCGAATGATTCAGGTTCAGCGCATCGTTGCCCTGCCCGCCATCCAGCACGTCGAACAAGGTGGCGTTTTCGTTCGCAGTAATGTCTTGCAGGTTGAACTGATCATCGCCGGTGCCGGTGGTAAAGACGGAGGCCGCCTGACTGCCATGCGCCAGCGTCACGGTATTGTTACCCGCCAGCAGATTGACGGCGCCCGCGAGGCTGCCGCCCGCGGCGTTAGTAAAGTCTACCGCCTGCTTGTCAATGTTCATGACCACGCCGTTTGCCGCACGGGAGAGGATACTTCCGCTGTTGCTGAAGGCCGTGGTGTGGCCGTTATTGATATCCACCATCTGAGCCGCCGACGCGGAAATGATATTCCCGGACTGCTCGACGCGCGGCGTGCCACCGTTCACCACCAGCGCGGATCCTCCGGCGACATCATTAACATGAATACTGACCCCGGATTTGATGTTGCCGGAGGTATTGGTGGTCATGCCGCTGCCGTCAGCGCTGTTGATATTGATCACCAGCCCCTGCGATTTGGACATGTCGTAATCCGCTGCCGACGCGGATCCATCGGCATTTTCAAGCAGAAGACCGGTTCCCGTCCCGTTGACGTTAATGGTGCCGCTGTTGGTTTGTGCCAGAGAGGCGGCAGTGCGCACACCCGCGCCTCGTCCCACGTTGAGAGTGGTATTGAGCAGTTGAATGCCGCTGATTTCAGCTTTGTTTTCGATGCCGTTTCCGAAACCTGACGCCGCCATATTGATGGTGGCGCCGTTGACGATCAGACCGACAGCACCGGTATCGAGCAGAATGCCGTGCGCCGTGCCTGCCGCGTTGGTCGAGCCGGAACCGCTGAGCGCCAGCGACGCGCCGTCAGACAACCGATATGCCGCCGTGCCGTTTATGGCGGTGGTCGCGCCGGTATTATTCACCACGGAATTCGCGCCGATGATATCGACCGCCGTGCCGCTCACCGTAATTTTGCTGTCGTTATTCATGCTGCCGCCGTTGATTTCAACGCCGACGCTGTCCGCCGCAGTGAGGGTCACGATACCGTGGTGATTAAGCGTACCGCCGGTCGCGACTTTATATCCCATTGCGCCAGCGGCCACGCCGCCGGAGGTGCGCAGGGTGGCATAGCTGTCGAGCACCGAGGCGCCCGTCGTGTCCGTGTCGCCATAAATGGTGGTCGATGCGCCCTGAACGCTGCCGGCAAGGGATCCGACACCGGTCAGATCAATATCCGTTGTGGCGTCAATTTTGCCATAGGCACCGCCTTCAACCCTGACCGCCGTGGCATCCCGGCCGCTGGCAATCAGATTCATGCCGGTGGCGTCTATGCTGCTGTCTTTTCCTGTCGCCAGAAGGATGGTGCTGTTCTGGCCGCTGCCCGTTAAGGTTGCGCCGAGGGAGCCGTAACTCGCGCCACCGTCGATGCGGTAGAGCGTGGAATCCTGCGTCGAGACATCCTGAAAGGAATTCTGCACGCTGACGGCAGAACCCTTTCCGTAGATCAGGAAGCCGGTCTGCTTGACCCCGCTCATAAATCTCACGCCGTCGCCATCGACATCAACCGCGCCGCCGTCTTTGACATACACACCAATCGCGCCGTTACCGGTCAGTTTTACTGCCCCGGTCACCGTCGCCACCGCACCTTGCCCCTGAGACTGAATACCGTAGTTCGCCGTTTTGGTGGCGGCATCCACCCCTTCCGTCACAAAGATGGTGCCGCTGTTGGTCGCATGGCTGCCGGCCCGCACGTTAAGCCCGACGCCATTAATCCCCATCATATTGATGGTGCCGCTGTTGTTGACCTGGGTAGCACCGCCAGTCACATCCATCGCGATACTTTGCGCCACCGGTTTGCCACCGATAGCGTTATAGGAAAGGTTAATCATGCCCTTCTGATCGACCACAGCATCCGCGCCGCTCGCCAGAATGGCGGTTGCGCCCTGCGTTTTCCCTCCCAGATTGATCATGCCACCCACCGCATTCTCAAATGTGCCGTGATCACTCACCGACACGGCAATGGCGCCGGGATTGATAATGCTGGTGGCTTTGGCGGAGTCGGACAAGGAGGTTTGTGCGCTGCGCCCGACATAGATAAGGCCCGCATTGGTGAGCGTGCTGTTTCCGCCCACCATGGCACCGATATCCTCATAGCCACGCACACCCACGGGTTGATCTATCGTCGCCAGATTAATATTGCCGTTATTGCGGGCGTTGCTGCTGCCATCGAGTATCAGACCGACACTTCGGCTATGTGACCCCTGCGGCGCGATATTGATGACCCCGTCATTGACGACCGACGCATCCACGGCGTAAATCCCCACCCCCGAACCGTACTGGGTGTTAGTCTCGCCGAGCACCGCACCGGCAGCCAGATCATCGTTAACATAGATGACGCCGCTGCTGGCATTGTGAACTGACGCACCGGAGGCGGCACTGATCACATTCGAACCAGGGTTGGAGAGATTACGCAGGGTGCTGAGCGTCCCGCTGTTGTCCAGTTTCGCCCCCTGCTCAACGTAGATCAGACTCGCATCGGATTCCGTCAGTTGCAGATTGGCATCATGGCTTAAATTGACCTGGGCAAAGCTTCCGGACGCTTTGATATAGGCCACGCTGGTGGCGCTGACACTGGCGTTCACCGGGTCTCCGGGCGTGGTCACATCAAGCTGGCGGATAGAGATCGTTGGGGTGACGCCTAACGCGATTTGACCATCGTAATCATCAGGATCCAGACGCCCGTCTTCTACCGCTTCGATCAACGCGGTGTTATAGGCTTTGAAGCTGTCGAGGGTGTTAATTGAGAAGTGACCAATTTTGCTGTTCACTTCTCCGGCGTAGGTGGAAATTAAGACATCACCGGTGACCGACGTATTGACGTTTTTATGGTTGCCGAGACTGACAAGGGTTTTGGCGTTGTAATTCAGCGTTCCACCGTTATCTACGGAAAATACCGCCGAGTTGACCTTGTTCGGATCACTGCTCTTCATGATCAGATTCACCCGATTGGCACTGTTTTTCATCCAGTTAGCATCGGAAGACCCGACATCCACATCCAGTTTTCCTCCGGAGGCCACGCTGTAAATCGCCTTATCGAGATACTGGCCGCCAGCGCCCACGTCATGGGAATAGGCGTAGGTAGTATTCAGCTTCCCGGCTGTTATGGAGTTATTGTCATAAGCGTTAATGGTCGTTTTGTTGTGCGTAATGGCGTCGGTGTAAGTCACCACGTTCGTCTTGCCGCCTAAATGCACACTGTCGCAGTCCACATACTCAGCACCTTCGCCGATCAACCCCCGGTCACGCGCCTGAGACAGCGTCATCGAGGTGTAGCCTATGTCCCCTTTTTTCAGTCCGGCAAATCCTTTGCCTCCGCCCTGAACAAGATCAACACTGCCGTAAAAGATCGTGGTAGCGCTTTTAGGATCGGTATCTGCAACGTCCCAGTCAACCGCCAGAGAGTAAGGTGACGCTATCAGCCCGCCACACAACAATGCCGTTTTCCAGGCTTTGGCAATTTTAGAGACTTTTGTTTTTTTCTTTGCGCCCGCCAGCTCATTGGTAACCACCCAATCCTGCGCAGCTTCGCTCCAGACGATTTTATAAGACTTGTTCATACACTTTTCCTGCGGATCACAAACGACTGTATTAGTTGTTCACCTCATTGACATCACTGATCCAGGTCATTCGCAAAAAGGATTTAAAGTATGTCAGCACGTAGGTTCAACATTTGAAATGGCAGGTCAAAATAGCTCAATTTATATTCACGGAAAAGAAAGAGTGTTATTAACCGGCCTTATTCAGCGTGTAAAAAATAAGACGTTTTGCGGCATTAATTTGTAAAAAAATATCACACCTGATAATTAAAAAAATCATCGCAACTGGAATTCCAATCAGTTGATATGAAATAAAAAAACTTGCCGATCACAGGTTGTAAACTCATCAGAATTACGCAGTAACAACGGGAGCAGGCGCCGCTGACACCCTGAAAAATTGATTTATATCAGGTTTAAATAAGATATTTTAAATCATTAAAATCAACAAATTACAGTATTAGGATAAATAGTAACTTAATATGAATAGCCAGAAAACGCTGTCATACAGACAGGAAAAAAGCACCTCCCCGATAATACGCAGCGCGTGAGAAGCACATCTATAAAAGCTGCGTTACATAATAATCATCTTAAGGCGCACTAAATGTATAATAATTTAACGCAACACAGGAGGAGAAACAGGGAGCAGAGAGGAATGATTCATTGATAATTTATATATTACTTTTATTTATATTAGCGAAAGATATTAATTGCACCGATTTTATTTCTCGCCGACGTTTTCCTGGCGGTATTTAACGCGACGCAATGACAGGCAAATACACAGGCTTTGCACATTTACCTGCCACTGTCAGAAATCAGGCATTCATGATTCTGGATAAAAAAGCCTGATGGATCCAGCGCGGGGTTGCCCACATGAATACCGCGTTTAGTTTATTGCCAAACCCCGCCACCACGCTTATCCGTCCCGCGTCCAGCGCACGGATACCGGCGCGGACCACCGGAGGCGTTTGCATCATGGTCATACGCATTAGCGGCGTGACTTTCTGCTGCGCTACGCTGGCAAAGCCCGTGTCAGTCAGTCCGGGGCACAGGGTCGTTACCGTCACATTGTCCCGCCGGAATTCCCGGTGTAACGCTTCCCCAAGACGCAGCACATAGGCTTTAGCCGCTGAATACACTGCAAAATGCTCAACCCCCTGAAAGGCTAAAATACTCGCAACCTGTAAGATCTTACCCTGCTTACGCTTTCTCATGTCCTCGCCGAACAGGCGTGTCATCAGCGTCAGGCTGGTGATGTCGAGCTGGATCATCGACAAAATAGCCTCCGCCGGGCTGTCCAGAAATGCTCCCTGAAGACCGTGCCCGGCATTATTAATGAGGATATCGATGACGACGCCTTGTGCTGCAAGGCGCTGGTGAAGCTCAGTGACGGCCTGAATGTCTGACAGATCGACCTGTTCAACCTGCACCTCAATGGTGTATTCCTGCCGCAACGAGGCCGCCAGTTCTTCGAGCCGGTCCAGCCGGCGCGCGACCAACACCAGCCGGTGGCCGAGCCTGGCATATTGTCTGGCAAACTCTTCGCCAAAGCCGCTGGAGGCACCGGTAATCAGCACTGCAGAATGTGTTTGAGTCATACGTTGTTCTCTGATGAGTGTCATTTATCGTTGGCGGGCTGTGCATCGCCGCAGCACGTTTGGCGCTGTGTTCAATGAGGTGCATTAATAATGATAATCATCATCTAAAGTGTCAACTCATTTTGATTACAATCATCATCAATAATAATTACCTCGCCCACAAACACAGTGAGGCCCCATTCATGAATTCAGCTCATAGTGCCTATCCTGCCGGACGCCATTATCTGCGCCCGTAAACCCGCTACTATGCCTGCTTCTTTTACTGTCCCGATGGATAACCATGACCCCTTCACAGGCGCTATCGCCGCCCGCTGCCGGAAAAACGACCGGCCTTTCACTGGTGTTAATTCTCAGCGCGTTAATGGCGATCACCTCCTTATCCACCGACATCTATCTGCCTGCGATGCCGGTGATGGCAACAGATTTACAGGGTGACGCGGAGTTAACGATCACCGGCTTTTTGATCGGCTTTTGCATTGCCCAGTTGGTCTGGGGGCCTGTGAGTGACCACTTTGGCCGACGCCTGCCCTTGTTCATTGGCATGGTGTTGTTTATTGCGGGATCGGTGGGATGCGCACTGTCGACGGACATCGTGCAGATCGTTTTCTGGCGAGTCTTTCAGGCGCTGGGAGCCTGCACAGGTCCCATGCTGGCGCGGGCAATGATCCGCGATTTGTTCAGTCGCACGCGTGCTGCACAAATGCTCTCAACGCTGATGATCATCATGGCGGTTGCGCCCATTGCCGGGCCGCTTATCGGCGGCCAGATGATTAAAGTCACCTCATGGCACACCATCTTCTGGCTGCTGGCGATAATCGGCGTGCTGATGCTGGTCTCGCTGTTCTGGCTTGAGGAAACATTGCCTGCCGAAAAACGGGTGAAAGCCTCCTTGTCCGGCGCATTCTCGAACTATGCCATCTTGCTGAAAAACGTTAGTTTTATGCGTTTTACGCTTTGCCTGACCTTCTACTACGTCGCGGCCTATGCGTTTATCACTGGCTCTCCGTTCGTGTACATCCGTTATTTCGGCGTTGATCCGCAGCATTACGGCTGGCTGTTTGCGGTGAATATCATCGGGCTGATGGCTGTCAGCGTGGTGAACCGCCGCCTGGTGCATCGTTATCCGCTGGAGTCGTTGCTCAGATTTGCCGTGTTCGCCGCCACCCTCGCGGCCGTTATCCTTGCCGCCGCGACCGGTTTTGGCTTCGGTGGAATTGGCCTGATTATTGTCGCGGTATTTGTGTTCTTTTCCATGAACGGCATTATTGCCGCCACTTCGACGGCCTGTGCGCTGGACGCGGTGCCGAACGTCGCGGGCTCCGCGTCGGCCCTGATGGGCTCGCTGCAATACGGCAGCGGCATTATTTCATCCCTTTTACTGGCCCTGCTCAGCGATGGCACCCCCTGGACGATGGGCTGGATAATGGCCGTCTTTACGCTGGCCAGTGCGGGTATGGCGCTGATCACCAGGGTTAAGCGGGCCGGATAACATGAACGCTTTGCCGCTCTTCTTTCATTTCTCCTTGCGTTCCTTTATGGGATATATTGAGGGCACTTTCGTAAAATGACCTCTTGATTACAGGCAATGTCGGCAATGGCTCTGATCCCAAAAAACTACTCGCGGCTGGAAAGCGGCTACCGCGAGAAAGCACTAAAAATCTATCCATGGGTATGCGGGCGCTGCTCCCGCGAGTTTGTGTATTCAAACCTGCGCGAGTTAACGGTTCACCATATCGATCACGATCACAACAATAACCCGGCAGATGGCAGCAACTGGGAGTTGTTGTGTCTGTACTGCCACGACAACGAACACTCTAAGTACACCGAAGCCGATCTGTACGGCACAAACGTGGTGGCGGGTGAAGACGCGCAAAATGATGTTGAGGCAGCCACTTACAGTCCGTTTGCGGATTTAAAGTCGATGCTTAATAAGAAGAAATAATCTGGGCAATGCCCGTTTCTGGCACTTACCTGACGCCGTTCAGGTAAGTGCCAGGTTGCGGTCAGCGCATCGCGGTGTGAGAAAAAATAAGCATATTCCTTCCCCTCGTGATATTAACTGCGACCTTCGCATGGAGAAATTTCTCAGCCAAAGAGCTGTAAACCTGGCAGGTTCGTTACAGGGCTAAAACGAGGGATTTTATCTTTTCAGCCTTTTCAAAGTGATCCAGTTTCATCTCCATAATCCACCAATGTGCCACCTCCATCAGCAGTTCCGGTTCATCATTTTTATTCGCAAAAAATGCATAGAATGACAGCCCTACATGGCTGCCCTTCGCCACGATTTTTGCCTCACAGATTCTGATGATTTTTTCCTTCATTTCTGCCCGCACGTTTTCCCCTTTTATAGGCTGTTGATGTGACTCTCTTCGAAACACTATCAATCTGATGCCCGACTAAAACTGTTTTTGAAAAATTAAGTTATCCGCCTAAACAATATTGTTATCGGACAATGCCTTTTTTATACGTAATATGGAGATGAATACATTAAAGTTTATTGCGTTACGCCTGAGACTGATGTAGCTAAATAGCATATAGAGAGAATAAAAAACATACTGAGTAAAAATGATTAACCCTCCGACAGAATATGTCCATTTTAATGGGGTTGATGTAATTGTCGCCCAGGAAAACAAGGCGCCCGCGCCAGCAATAAAACCTATAATAAACATAAGTATGATTATCCAGATGACATTCTTTTTTATTGTCACTTCATGGTCACGGTATTTATAAAAACCTTTAAAAAGAAACAGGGACTTACAGAATTTTTTATGCTTAGCAGGATTTAAAATGTAATACTTCAATATATAAATATTCAGCAAGTAATTGCCGGACATTTTATATTCTGATAACTTGAGTTCCTGTTTATATTTCTCCAGAGTTTCCTCTTCATCCACACACTCTGTCAGATAGGTGATAGCTTCCGCTTTCTTCTCATAAGATAATGAAAAAAAAGTATCGAAGATAAATAATTTTTTCAAATAAGGCAGTGCGGGTATAAATATTTTCCAGACGCCGGCTATAGATGTGATTTCCATACTTCCATCCCTTGTTCAGTTTCCCTTGAAAATCCAACATATCAAAACAAACTATCCGTTTGCGAACATTTATCTCTAGAGCATTATTTTATAGCACACTCAAACAGCGCCTTCACATGAGTCTCCTGCCACACCCAACCCAGTTCACACTCCATTAACGGCCATATTGATGAATACAACTAATTAACCCTATCTCATTACCCCACCTAATAAAATAAATGACTCTGCGTTATGCTTTTCCGACACAATCGCCGGAGGATAACGTCATGCAAACAGTCACACTGAACAATGGTATTGAAATGCCCCTGCTGGGCTTTGGCGTATTTCAGATGACGGATGCCGCCGAATGCGAGCGTGCGGTTATTGATGCTGTCGAAACAGGTTATCGCCTGATTGATACCGCGGCGTCCTATCAGAATGAAACTCAGGTCGGCAATGCCCTTAAGCACAGTGGGATCGCACGTGATGAACTCTTTGTCACCACGAAACTCTGGTTACAGGATACCCATTACGAAGGGGCAAAAGCCCAGTTCGAACGTTCGCTGAACCGCCTGCAGCTCGACTATGTCGATCTGTATCTTATTCATCAGCCCTACGGTGATGTTCATGGGGCGTGGCGGGCCATGGAAGAACTGCAGCAGGCAGGCAAGATCCGCGCTATCGGTGTCAGTAATTTCCAACCCGACAGACTGGCCGATCTTGTGGCATTTAATAAGGTCATCCCCGCCGTGAATCAGATTGAAGTGAACCCTTTCAACCAGCAACTGCACGCCGCACCCTGGATGCAAAGCCGGGGTATCCAGCCTGAAGCCTGGGCGCCCTTTGCAGAAGGGAAAAATGGCTTGTTCCAGCATCCCGTCCTTGCTGAGATGGGTAAAAAGTATGGCAAAAGCGTCGGTCAGATAGTCCTGCGTTGGATCTTCCAGCGCGGCATCGTTTCACTGGCAAAATCGGTGCGTAAAGCGCGTATGGAAGAAAACATCACTGTGCTCGATTTTGAGCTTAATGCTGAAGACATGCTGCGTATTACCGCTCTCGATACCGCAACCAGCGCCTTCTTCTCGCATCGCGATCCGGCCATGGTCGAATGGCTGACGGGCCGTAAACTCGATGTTTAAATCGCGATCAAAACCGCGGCATACATTTCTTTGCAGCCCCTCACATTACGTGAGCCCTTTGTAATTCATTGCTTTTCGCGATCAGGATTTACAGACAATCAGGAGATATCGCTACAAGGCCAGGGATGTCCTGATTGCGACCAAAAGCTCGATTTATTCAACAAAGCCACTCATATTAATTAACGAGACAACTCTATTTCCCTGAAAAAATTCCTATCTCCTCATATTTTTCAGATAACTACTCATTTATGACTCCCGCGATATAACCCCCTTCACATACGAATTATCCTATAAATAACCCCACCTCTTTCCTAATCGGACATTATATAACGCATCTTCTTTCTCTAATTTCTAAAAAAATCACGCTACCCTCTTCTACTTATTTTATTTTTGAGTACACTCTCCCAAAATTATTTGGCCAATACCCTGGCTCAACCTCGGGACCTTTGAGGTTTTAACCTGTTGCAACGGAACAATGGCACAGCGATGGCTTGTGTAGAGATTGTTGCATTCAGGTTATGCGTTGTAAGAAAGGGAATTAAATAATATTCATTCAGGAATATATTGCTGAATGAATATTATTTTCCCATCAACAACTTATCCCCGATCAAATGGACTTGTAACAATCCCCTTTATTTTAAAGGGCGGTAAGGACTACCTTGAATTCAATAACAATAATAAATAATCGCGACCAATGGATCGCGTTAATATTATTTTTGACACCTTTTTCCTATGCCGCTGATTTACCTCAGCCTGGGCAGGAACTGATCCATCAGCAGGAAAACCAGCGGGCCCGTGAAGCCGCTCTGGCACCGCCAACGCCGGACGTGCGTCTGTCGTCGCCGTCTTCCTCTTTTGGCAAATTGCAGTTCCCGCAGGAAACTCCGTGCTTCCCGATCCACCACATTGAGCTGCAAAACCGCAGCGCTTTCCCGCACTGGCTGCCTTTACAGCCGCTTGCCGATCAGGCAGTCGGTCACTGCCTCGGGGGGAAAGGCATCAATCTGGTGATGAGTACGCTGCAAAACCGCCTGGTGGATCACAGTTATGTCACCAGCCGCGTGCTGGCACCGCAGCAGGATCTCAAATCCGGCAACCTGATGCTGACGCTGGTGCCCGGCATCATCCGCCAGGTCAAGCTTGCGCCCGACAGCGATCACCACGTCACCCTCTACAGCGCCTTCCCGGCCCATGACGGCAACCTGCTGGATTTACGTGATATCGAACAGGGGCTGGAAAACCTGCAGCGCGTGCCAACCGTGCAGGCCAGCATGGAAATCGTACCGGGCACTAAACCTGGGGAAAGCGATATTGCGCTGAAATGGAACCAGTCGCGCTTATGGCGGGTCGGGGCATCGCTGGATGACTCCGGCACCCGCAGTACTGGCCGCTATCAGGGTGGCGTGACGGCATATGGCGATAACCTGCTGAGCCTGAGCGATACCCTGTATCTGTCAGCGGGCACCGCATTGCAACCGCACAGTGACAAAAACACCCATAACTACACCGGCCAGTACTCCCTGCCGTTTGGTTATTGGGCTGCCAGCATGACCGCCAGCAGCAACAGTTATTACCAGACCGTGGCCGGCCTCACTAGTGATTATCGCTACAGCGGCGACAGCAACAATCTTGATTTTCAGCTGAGCCGTGTGCTGCACCGCAGCGGTAGCCAGAAAACCACCTTCACCTATGACGTGCTGGCGCGTGAATCGAAGAACTTCATCAATGACACAGAAATCGATGCCCAGCGCCGTCGCACGTCAGCCTGGAAAGTCGGCCTGCAACACCGCCACTATATTGCCGATGCCACGCTGGATGCAGGGATAAGTTATCAGCGCGGCACCCGCTGGTTTGGTGCGATGCCAGCACCGGAAGAGTCTTACGGAGATGCAACGGCGCTGAGCAAAATCATTCAGATGAATGCCCAGCTCAATCTGCCTTTTGCCTTAGCGTCACAACAGTTCCAGTACAACGTGCAATACCAGCGGCAGATGAGTAACACCCCACTGACGCCACAGGACCAGTTTGCCATTGGCAGCCGCTGGACGGTGCGGGGCTTTGACGGCGAACGTACGCTCAACGCCGACAACGGCTGGACGGTGCGTAACGAACTGGCCTGGCAGACGCCGCTGCCAAATCAGCAGCTCTATCTTGGCGTGGATTACGGCGCCGTCAGTGGTCACGGCAGCGAATATCTGGTGGGTAACCACCTGGCCGGTGGCGCAATAGGCACCCGCGGCGCGTTATTGGGCGTTAATTACGACCTGTTCGCCGGTATTCCGCTGTCCAAACCGGACGGTTTCGCCACCGACCCGGTGTCGCTGGCCTTTAACCTGAACTGGCAGTACTGAAACATGACCCACACCCCACAGATTGTTGGGGACCCTTTGTTAGCAAGGAAGCTGCTATGAACAAGCATCTCTATCGGATTATTTTTAATAAAACACGCGGCCTGTTGATGGTGGTGGCCGAAATCGCCAAAGCCCATAACGGGGGAGGCGCACGCGAGGCTGTGCCCAATCAGCGGACCTGCCAGCGTTTCAGCCGCCTCTCCAGCCTGAGTTTTAGCCTGTTACTGGCGCTGGGTTGCGTCAGTCTGAACGTACAGGCGGGAATCGTTGCCGACGGCAGTGCGCCGGGTAACCAGCAGCCGACTGTTATCGGCAGCGCCAATGGCACCCCGCAGGTCAATATTCAGACGCCTGGTGCAGGCGGTGTTTCACACAATAAATTCAGCCAGTTCGATGTAGATAACCAGGGCGTTATTCTCAATAACTCGCACAACAATACTTCCACCCAGTTGGGCGGCATGGTTACCGGCAACCCGTGGCTGGCCAAAAAAGAAGCCACCGTTATTCTCAACGAAGTCAATTCACGCAACCCCAGCCAGCTAAATGGCTATATCGAAGTGGCGGGTAAAAAAGCCCAGGTGGTGATTGCCAACCCGTCTGGCATCACCTGTGACGGCTGTGGGTTTATCAACGCCAATCGCGCCACGCTGACCACCGGACAGACGCAGCTCAATAACGGGCAAATCACCGGTTATGACATCGGTCAGGGCAATATCACCGTGCAGGGCCGGGGCATGGACAGCAGCAGGCAGGACAGTACCGACTTGATTGCCCGCGCGGTCAATATCAACGCCGGAATTTGGGCCAATGACCTGAAAGTCACTGCCGGACGTAATCACGTTGATGCCGACCATCAAAGCATCCGCGCCAGCGCAGCCGATGGCAGTACGCGCCCGGCACTGGCCATTGACGTTTCGCAGCTTGGCGGCATGTACGCCGGTAAAATCCGCCTGATAGGTACGCAAGGCGGCGTTGGCGTGCGCAACGCAGGCAATATCGGCACCTCGGCAGGCAGCGTGGTAGTGACCGCTGAGGGTCGTATTGAGAACAGCGGCACGATCAACAGCGCGCAGGATTTGGCGGTCACCGCTCAGGGGGATATCCAAAACAGCGGCAATGTGTACGCCACGGTAGCCGCCTCCGGCGCGTTGACCCACAGCGGCATTATTGCCAGCGCCAGTCAGACCCGCGTCAGTGCGGCGTCCATTAATGCCAGCCAGCAGAGCGTTTTGGCCGCGGGCATGAATGATCAGGGCCAGTTTGGCAGCACCGGGGATTTAACTCTCAGCAGTCAGGGGATGTTAAGCGCCCGCGGGCAGAATCTGGCTCCGGGGCAACTGAATGTTCAGGGTACCGCGGTCGACCTGAGCGACAGCCAGACTTCTGGCCAACATATCCAGGTTACGGCATCCGCTGGCGACCTTTCCACCGCCCGCGCCAGCGTGTCGGCGACGCAAACGCTCAGCCTGACGACGCCCGGTCAGTTAAATAACACTGGCGGCAAACTGGCGGGCGATAAACTTAACCTGACGGCTCGCCAGCTGGTCAATCGGCAAGGCACCGTCCAGCAACTGGGCACCAGCGACCTGACGCTGTCGCATCAGGCCAGTATCGATAACAGCGGCGGGACGATTGCCAGCAACAGCGTCAACCTGACCTTTAACACCGACATTTTCGACAACACTCAGGGGCAGATACTGCACGCGGGTGACGGGCAACTGATCCTCGACGCCGGGCAGTTTAACGATGCTCAGGGCACCCTGACCAGCAACGGCGCGCTCAATTTACGCGCGAATACGCTGACGCTGGACAACGCCAGCACCCAGGCCGGACAAATCACGGTCAATGCGTGAACGCTCTCCAACCGTGCCGGTAGCCTGGCGCAAAGCGGCCACGGCGCGATGACAGTCACGGTGACGGGCGCACTGGATAACAGCGGCGGCAGTATGGCCAGCAATGGCGCGCTGGCGGTGCAGGCCGTGCAGGTCACTAACGCGCAGGGAAAACTGCTGGCGGCCGCCGACAGCACCTTTAGCCTGACCAGCAAGGGCGGGTTGAACAACCAGCAGGGCCAGGTCGCGGGCGGGAACATCGCGGTGAATACCGGTACGCAGGCGATCAATAATCTGCAGGGCGTGTTTGCGGCCACAAGTCAGCTTGCGATACAAAGCGGCAGCCTGAACAATGACGGCGGCCTGTTGCAATCCGGGGGCGCCCTCTCCCTCAATACGCACGGCGCGGCGTTAAGCAACCGCAACAGCGGGGATAATGGCGGCATACTCAGCCAGGGGAACCTGCTGATCAGCAGTGGCGCACTGGACAACAGTTCAGGCGTACTGGTCGGTGGAAGCACCAGCCAGTTGTCGACCGCCGCGCTGAATAATCAGCAAGGCCAGCTGATAAGTCAGGGTGCCTTAACCCTGACCTCGCAGGCGCTGAACAATCAGGCCGGGCTGGTACAGTCCGGCGATACGCTGGCACTCAATACGCAGGGCCAGACCCTGACCAATACTGACAGCGGCGACGCGGGCGGTATTCTTAGCCAGGGGGCGATGACGCTCACTACCGGCAACCTGAATAACCAAAACGGTTTTATTCTCGGGCAGGCTGTCACCGCCACCCTTCATGCCGATACGCTCAATAACCTTTCTGGCACCTTTGCCAGTCGTGGCGCGCTAACTCTCGACAGCGGCGCAATCAACAACGATGGCGGATTGTTGCAGTCAGCGGCGGCGCTCACCATCGACACCCACGGCGAGGCTATCAGCAACCGCAACAGCGGCGATCGGGGTGGCATTCTCAGTCAGGGCACCCTGACGGTGCGCGCGGGTCATCTTGATAACCAGTCCGGCGTGCTGATGGGCAACCAGAACAGCGCCCTGACACTGGCGCAGGTCAATAACCAGCACGGCATACTCGGCAGCCAACAGGGCAACCTTTCGCTGACTACGCAGGCCTTTGACAACACCGCGGGCCTGATACAATCCGGCCAGTCGCTGACGCTCGATACTCAGGGCCAGCGCCTGACTAACACCGCGAGCGGCCAGACCGGCGGCCTGTTCAGTCTGGGCGACCTGACGCTACATGCAGGTGATGTCGATAACCAGTCAGGCGTTATCGTTAGCCAGCAATCGGCCAATATCAGCACGCAGACGCTCAATAATCAGAACGGCAAACTGGCCAGCGGCGGCGACCTCACCCTGCTGACGCAGGCAGTCAATAACACCGGCGGCCTGATGCAGTCGCAAGGAGCAATGAGTCTCGATACTCACGGGCAGTCGCTCAACAATACTTACAGTGGCGAGAGCGGCGGTATCAGCAGCCAGGGCAATCTGACACTGACCACCGGCCAGTTCGACAATACGCAGGGCTTTATTGCCAGCAATGCCCAGGCGGCTATCACCAGCGGTGAGTTTATCAACCAGAACGGCCTGCTCGGCAGCCGTCTGGATCTGACCTTATCCACCGCCGCGCTGACCAACCAACAGGGCACCTTACAGGCCGGGCAAACCCTGGCGCTGGACACCCACGGGCAGCAACTGGATAACCAGAACAGCGGGCTGATAAGCGCTGGCAATACTTTGCAACTGCTGACCGGGGCGCTGCTTAATCAGAGTGGCCAGCTGCAAAGTCGTGAAAGCCTGAGTATCAATACACAGGGCCAGTTACTGGATAACCAGAACGGGCTGATGCTCTCGGGCGACAGTTTACACATTGACAGTGGTGAGCTGAATAATAGCCGCGGGCAGTTGCAGGCGGTGGGTGCACTGACGCTCAATGCCTGGAATGCCACCCTCACCAACCAGTCCGGGCTTATCCGCTCCGGCGCCAGCGTTGTGATCAACAGCGCCCAGCTGATTAACCGTCAGACGCAAGGTACGGATGAAGGGATTGAAGGTCAGTCGGTGCACATCAGCGCCGCAGCGGTCGATAACAATCAGGGCGTGATGCGCAGTGATGATGCGCTGGTAGTGACTACCGGCTCACTGGATAACACCGGCGGTCTGGCCTCCTCCGGCAACCGGTTAAACATCAGTGGTAACGGGCTGGCACTGACCAACACCGGCGGCACGCTGATTGCCGGTAACGCGTTTGACCTGATGGCGGATTCTCTGACCGGCGACGGCAATGTGCTGTCGCAAGGAGATATGCAACTTGCACTCAATCAGAATTTCGTTAATCAGGGCCAGGTGGTTGCCAATGGCGATTTGACCTTCACCCTTAACCAGCAACTCACCAATAACAGCCTGATAAAAGCCGGTGGTGTGCTGGATATGCATGCCAGCCAACTGACCAATAACGCTTCGGCGGAAATTAGCGCTGGGGCAACTCACCTCACAGTTGATAACGACCTGACCAACCGCGGGCTGATCGACGGCGGGTTGACCCATATCGACACCGCGACGCTGACCAATATCGGCAGCGGGCGGATTTACGGCGACCATATCGCGATTAAGAGTGACACTCTGAATAACCTGGCCGAAAGCGGCACGGCGGCCACGATTGCTGCCCGCGAACAGCTGGATATCGGTGCGCAGACCATCAACAACCTCGACCACGGGCTGATTTACACCGCGGATTCGCTGGCGATTGGCGGTGCGCTGGACGATAACCTTAACGCTACTGGTCAGGCCGGAATACTCAATAACCACAGTTCGACGGTGGAATCCGCCGGGGACATGTGGCTGAACATTGCCCAGATTAACAACGTCAATGACCATCTGGTGACCGCTACGGTTATCACCGAAAAGTCGGCGCACCATGAAGCCGCCCTTTCCAGTTCGCCGAACCGCTTTGACTGGGCCGACATCAATACCTCTACCAGTAACAAATACGGCGTACACAAGGCCATCATGCCGGACGGCACCAGCGGTAACACCTTCTATGAATACCAGTATGACCGCACGGTGACCGAGACCCAGGTTATCGAGAGTGATCCGGGGCAGATCATCGCGGGCGGTAATCTGGCTATTAACAGCAATACGGTCAATAACCTCGACAGCCGCATCGTCGCAGGCGGATTGCTCTCCGGTGTGATTGGCTATCTGAATAACGTCGCCACTCAGGGTGAGAAAATCACTACTGACATCGGTACTCAGACCCGCTGGTATGCCAAGAAGACCAAACACAGCTTCGGTGGCACCACCACCTCACAGGGCAAGGATAAAAGCAATTATGCCCCTGCCCCGGTGATACAGACCATCGACCTGAAAACCTTGGCCTATCAGGGCAATACCAATGTCAGCGGCAGCGGTACCACCATTTCCGGTCGCAATACCACTGCCCTGACCGGTGATATCGCAGGCGCCGGTGATACGCGCGGGCTGAGCAATATCGATGCGGCCACGCTTCGCTCACAGGATAGCGCCGGGGGACTGTGGCAACCGGGTATTATCCCGCTCGACACTCCGCTGGTGCTGCCAGCCGGTCAGACTTTCCACGTCGATTTACCGACGGTGAACGGGATAACTCCGGTTATCCGTATGGTCAGCCCGAATACCCGACTGCCAGATAACAGCCTGTTCCAGCTGCACCCGGAGAGCACGGCGTCGTATCTGGTAGAGACCGATCCGCGCTTCACTAACCAGAAGAAGTGGCTGGGCAGTGACTATATGCAGAACGCCTTTACCACCAACAATGACAACGTGCTGAAACGCCTGGGGGACGGCTACTACGAGCAGCAACTGATACGTCAGCAGATTATCAGCCTCACCGGTCAGCGCTATCTGGACGGTTATGGCAACGATGAAGATCAGTTCAAAGCGCTGATGGACAACGGCATCGCCTTTGGTCAGCAGTACCACCTGACGCCCGGTATAGCACTGAGCCCGGTGCAGATGGCGTTACTGACCGGCGACATGGTGTGGCTGGTCGCACAGACGGTGACGTTGCCGGATGGCAGCACCCAACAGGTACTGGTGCCGCAGCTGTATGCCAAAGTGCAACAAGGGGATGTGGACGGCAGCGGCGCCCTGCTCGCCGGTAAGCAGGTCGCCCTGAGTGTCGGCCATGACCTGACCAACAGCGGCACCATCGCCGGACGTGAAGTGACCCAGCTGACGGCGGATAATCTGACCAACAGCGGCTTAATCAGCGGCGACCGGGTCAATCTGATGGCGCGTACCGACCTGACTAACCTCGGCGGCACCTTACAGGCCAAAGACAGCCTGGTGGCTATCGCCGGCCGCGACCTGACCAGCAGCAGCACACTGCGCGGCACCGACGCCAACCGCTACCTTGACCGGGTGGCAGGCATCTATGTGCAAAACGACAACGGCCAACTGGGCCTTCAGGCCATCAATAACCTGAACCTGACGGCGACCGACATCAGCAATGCCGGTAAAAACAGCCAGACCACACTGATTGCCGGTAACGATATCAATCTCAACACCCTGACCACCACCCACAGCGAAAACGGCAGTTGGGGCAAAGGCAATGACCGCAGCGTGACGCAGAGCACCGATGTCGGCACGCAGATTAACGGCGCTGGCGCCATTGCTTTGCAGGCGGGCCACGACCTTAACGCCCGCGCGGCGACGGTCAATGCCGCAGACGCCCTCACGGCAACCGCAGGCCATGATATCAACCTGACCAGCGGCAACGACAGCTACCATGTAACCGAGAACAGCCGTCAAAGCAGCAAAGGGATAGTGTCGGGCCAGACCATTACCACGCACGACGAAGTGCAAAGCCAGAGCGCAATCGGCAGCAATTTCGGCGGCGATAAGGTGACGATGCAGGCCGGGCATGACCTGTTAGTGCAAGGCAGCAGCGTGGCGGGCACTCACGATGTCACGCTGGCGGCGGGCAACAACCTGACCGTCACCACCGCTGATGAAACGCGTCAGGAGAACCATCAATATCAGGAGAAGAATACCGGCCTCTCCGGCACCGGCGGCATTGGTTTCAGCTACGGTCAGCAGAGCCTGAAAACCACCGACGACGGCGTCACGCATTACAGTGCCGGCAGCACGGTGGGCAGCGTCAACGGCAACACCACGCTGAGTGCGGGCAACAACCTGACGGTCAAAGGTTCGGACGTGCTGGCCGCGAAGGACATCAATCTGAGCGGCAGCGAAGTGAACATTCTGGCGGCAGATAACCAGAGTTCGCAGACGCACACCGTGGAGCAAAAACAGAGCGGGCTGACGCTGGCCCTGTCCGGCACGGTCGGCAGCGCGATTAACACGGCGGTCTCGGGCGCCAACGACGCCAGCAAGCAAAGCAGCGACAGGCTCGCAGCCCTTGATGGCATGAAGGCGGCGCTCAGCGGCGCGCAGGCGTATCAGGGCAAATCTCTGGCTGAAGCGGACGGCAGCGAAGGCAGCATGATAGGCGTCAATCTCTCCTACGGCAGCCAGTCGTCGAAATCCACGCAGACCCAGACCAGTAACCAGAGCCAGGGCAGCACGGTGACGGCGGGCAATAACCTGAATATTCGGGCGACCGGCACCGACATTAACATTCAGGGCAGCCAGTTGCAGGCCGGTAAAGACATCGGGCTGATAGCTAACCGCGACGTGAATCTGTGGTCGGGCGTCAATACTTCAGTACTCGACGGTTCGAACGAGAGCCACGGCGGTTCGGTGGGCGTCGGATTCAACTTCGGTCAGGGCGCGAACGGGTTATCCATCAACGCCAGCGCCAATAAAGGCAAAGGCAGTGAAACCGGCAACGGCACCAGCCATACCGAAACCACCGTCAACGCCGGAAACAACCTGAACATTGTCAGCGGCCGCGACACCACGCTGACCGGTGCACAGGTCAGCGGTGAAAAAGTAACGATGGACGTGGCCCGTAACCTGACCCTCACCAGCGAACAGGACACCGACAACTACGACTCGAAGCAGCAAAATGCCAGCGCCGGCGGCAGTATCAGTATGGGCGGCGGCAGCGCTTCGGTGAATCTGAGCAAAGATAAGATGCACAGCACCTACGAGAGCGTGCAGGAGCAGACGGGTATTTTTGCCGGCAAAGGCGGCTTTGACATCACCGTCGGCGACCACACGCAGCTTAACGGCGCGGTTATCGGCTCGACCGGGGATGCCAGCCTGAATAAGCTCGACACCGGCACGCTGGGGTTCAGTGATATCAAAAACAGCGCCGCGTATGAAGTCGAGCACCAGAGCGTGGGCGTCAGCACCGGTGGCAACATCGGCGGCCAGTTCGCAGGCAATATGGCCAACGGCCTGCTGGTGGGCGTCAACGGCAGCGGCAGCGACAGTTCGACCACCAAAGCCGCCATCTCGGGTGGCACCATTATTGTCCGTGACAAAGATAACCAGACGCAGGATGTAAACGACCTGAGCCGCGACGTCGAGCACGCCAACCAGACCCTCTCCCCTATCTTCGACAAAGAGAAAGAGCAGGAGCGGTTGCAGGAAGCGCAAAAGATTGGGGAAATCGGGAGTCAGGTGATGGATATCGCCAGAACGCAGGGTGACCTGAACGGACTGAGCGAGGCGAAAAAAACTCATCCTGAAATGTCCGCTGACGAGCTGCGCAAGACCGATGTCTACAAAGCCGAAATGGCGAAATACGGCACCGGTAGCGCCATCCAGCAGGGACTTCAGGCGGCGACGGCGGCGGTACAGGGTCTGGCGGGTGGCGACCTGAAGTCTGCGATAGCGGGCGGCAGTGCGCCTTATCTTGCTGAAGTGATCCATAATATGACCACCGATCCAGTGACTGGTCAGGTGAACAAAGAAGCCAACCTGATGGCGCACGCCGTCGTCGGCGCGGTAGTTGCGCAAATCAACGGCAACGGCGCGTTAGCGGGCGCATCCGGTGCGGCCGTGGGTGAATTTATCGCGCAGCAGCTTTATCCGAATATCAAGCGTGAAGATTTAACGGAAGAGCAGCGGCAAACTATCTCCTCGTTGTCGACGCTGGCGGCGGGCCTTGCTGGCGGGTTAACAGGAGACAGTTCAGCGGATACAGTTGCGGGGGCGCAGGCTGGGAAGAACTCGTCTGAGAACAATAATCTCTCATTGCCGCCTGGGATGATGGATTACGGTCAGGCGGCAGCATCGTGGAACAAATATGCGGTGGACAATAGTCTGTCACCTGAACAGACACAGGCTGGGCTGGATAGTATTGCTATAGGAGAAGGGCCATCGTGGGGGGTAACTTATAAGGTTAAACCTTTTGCTAAAACTGATGTGGCTGGAGGTTTAGGACCAGCTGGATTTGCTGAAGCAAATATTGATCCAAGCCAGTTTTCAATTAACGGTGGGATGACTTCAGCGCTTGGTGTGAAAGGAAGTGCGGCCGTTGGTTTAACATTTGGACCATATTTTCCTGGTGCAGTAGGAGCACCTGATAAAATCTACTCTTTCGATATAGGGTTGGGTTACGGCTCGGTTGGTATGTCAGCAGGAAAAGACGGTATAGGGTTATCATTTGGTGTTGGGCCGTCCTTTGGGTGGACTGGGTTTTCAAAGAATACCCCATTGGGAGAGGTGGACATGAATGGAACCGCAGGATCTGAAATATATCATTATGATTTTAAAGGAAAAAAATAATGACTATATATATTGTGTTTTTCCTTATGACCTTGAATTTAATAGGGTTAGTAGCATGTTTCATTTTGTTTTGTCATTATAGGAACTTTTCTTTTAGAGATATAATGGCACCGTTAAAATTTTTTGATTTCTGTTTTTTTGAACGAGGGACTATTTCAAATAGTTCGATAGTGCTACTTTTGTTTACTTATATTTTTGGAATTGCCCTCAGCGTTGTCAGAGGTGATGGGTTTAGCTTTGTTCTTTCGAATGCCATCGGGGTGCTTTCAATAATCTTATTTATATTGCACTGTAGATTTTTATCAAAAAGAAGGTTTTTAAATGTAAATGGGATTGAGTTTTTAAAAGAATTCTTTTTCGAAAGAAAAGTTAATACTCATAATTTACTTTTATGGCTAGCCAGATTTCTCTATATTTTTTGGATTTACCGGCTTGTTTTATGAATTCATTTTGCTAAAAAATCCCGGCCAAGTCGCCGGGATTTTACTTTTTAGCCCCAAGTATAGATGGACTCCTAATAAAAATTCTCTATCCGGTTGGATGGAGAGTGTTTGGGAAATAAATGGTATTGTCTTTATGCTCATGGGATATTTTGATGAAAAAGACTGTGAGCTTGTAGCCTTAGGTCGACAGGGTGTATTAAAAAATTATTTTCTAACTCAACAATGATAGTAATTTCATATGGTGGAAATTTATTATGTGATACACCTCGGAGTTGGACGGCAGCTCGATAGGTGCTGGCTTCAACTTTGGGCACGACAGCAGCGGTCTGACGGTCAACGCTAGCGGCAACAAAGGCAAAGGTTCGAAGAGCGGCAACGGCCTCACGCATACCGAAACCACCGTCAACACCGGAAACAATAAAGCCGAAATGGCGAAATTCGGCACCGGCAGCGCCATCCAGCAGGGACTCCAGGCCGCGACGGCGGCGGTACAGGGTCTGGCGGGTGGCGATATGGCGATATGGCGAAGGCTATCGCGGGGTGCCAGCCCGTATCTGGCGGAAGTGATCCATAATATGACCACGGACCCGGTGACAGGCAAAGTGAACACCGAAGCCAACCTGATGGCCCATGCAGTCGTTGGTGCGGTAGTTGCACAAATTAACGGTAACAGCGCGTTAGCGGGGGCATCCGGCGCGGCGATGGGTGAATTTATCGCCCAGCAGCTTTATCCGAATATCAAGCGTGAAGATTTAACCGAAGAGCAGCGGCAAACTATCTCCTCGTTGTCGACGCTGGCGGCGGGCCTTGCTGGCGGGTTAACAGGAGACAGTTCAGCGGATGCAGTTGCGGGGGCGCAGGCTGGGAAGAATGCGGTTGAGAATAACTTCCTGGGCACGGAAGAAGATCAAATTAAAGCTGTACAGAGGCACGGAGCAGATGTTCTCTCCTGTGCAGATAACCCGTCAGGTACAGCCTGCCAGCGAGGGATCGCAGAAAATAAAGCGTATGCAGGGGCGCTGGCAGCAGCGGAGCTGATTTATTTACCGGGTGGAATGCAGGTAACAGCTGCCCTTGGTGGGACAGCAAATGCTGGTATTCAATATGCGATTAACGGAACAGTTAATCCAACAGATGTATTAATCGCGACCTATGTTGGTGCATTTACAGCTAACACTGGCCTATGGGGAACTATAGGCTGGAATGCGGCAGGTGGCGCGACATCGAATTATCTGAAAGGGGATGATCCGTTAGCAGGTGCAGGTTGGGCAGCAGGTGGAGCCGCACTGGGCTACGGAATGGGTAAATACTTAATCGAAATGCCGCTGAATAAAGTGTTGAATCCTACATGGAAAAATTATGAGTGGACCGACATAGGGATGGGAATTAGTAAGCCATTGCAATTTGATGCTCGTCCAGGAACGTGGGGTACTATAGCTGGTTCAACCACCACCGAAGGTGCTGCTCAGGGCGGTTCTAAAATGGTAGAGCAGAATAAAAAGAAAGGATCCAATTAAATGAAGCGAGAATTGTCTATTCTTATATATGTAATAGCAATGGGTTCTTTTATCATTTTTGTTGTCGCTTTCTTAAGTCGACTGTTTACATATTGGTCTAATGATATTGCTATCCCATTTGAGGAACTGCTTTATATAAGTTTTAAAGTAGGATTAGCAGGCGGTACTATCGGTGGCGTAGGCACTTGGCTTATGCATATATTTAATTTATATCGTCACAGGTAAGCTCAAATCCCGGCTCACTTCTGAGCCGGGATCTTTTTGTCTATCACTCACCTACAGGCCGAATAACTGAAAGAATCCCAGCTTTAATTCCACGCACTTTTAGAGATCTTCCGACATACTGATTATGTCACCTGAGGAGATCGCTATGCGTAAGATCCGATTCACCGAGCACCAGATCATCGCCGTCCTGAAATCAGTCGAGGATGGCAGGACCGTTAAAGATGTCTGTCGCGAAGCCGCTATTTTCGAAGCCAGCTACTACAACTGGAAAGCAAAATATGGCGGGATGGAAGCCGCTGATATCAGAAAAATCAAAGATCTTGAGGACGAGAATCGTCGTCTGAAGCAGATGTTTGCCGATCTGAGTCTGGAATGCCGGGCGCTGAAAGACATCATCGAAAAAAAGCTTTAAAACCAGCGATAAAGCGTGAGCTCGTTAGCTATCTGACCACACAGTTTACGATGAGCATACGCCAGGCGTGCAGGACGTTATCGCTGAGCAGGACGGTGTTTCGTTACCAACCGGATACGCGACGTGATGAAGCGGTGATCCAGAGACTGACTAAGGCGGCCGAGCGTTATCCTCGCTACGGCTTTAAGAAGCTTTTTCAGGTGCTTCGCAGGCAGGGGCACGTCTGGAACCTCAAGCGGGTACACCGGATTTACTGTCTGTTAAAAATGAATTTTCGTCGTAAGGGTAAACAACGCCTGCCGGTGCGCAATCCGGCCCCGCTGGCAACGCCGGAAGCACTGAACCACAACTGGTCGATTGATTTTATGCACGACGCGCTGACATGTGGCCGACGTTTTCGGACTTTCAATGTCGTTGATGATGTTAACCGTGAGGCTTTGGCGATAGAAATTGACCTGAATATCCCGGCACAGCGGGTCGTGCGGGTGCTAGACAGAATAGTAGCAAACCGTGGATATCCACTGAAGATGCGCATAGATAACGGGCCGGAACTGATATCACTGACTCTGGCACAATGAGCTGAAGAGCATGGCGTGATGCTGGAATTTATCAAGCCGAGTAAGCCAACACAGAACACGTTTATAGAACGGTTTAACCGAACGTACCGGACCGAAATACCGGATTTTTATCTGTTCAGAACGCTGAATGAAGCACGAGAAATCACGGAACGGTGGCTGAATGAATATAACAGTGAGCGGCCTCATGAATCCCTGAATAACCTGACGTCGGAAGAATATCGGCTGATGGCAGAGAAACTGGAAATCTCAAAAAGTGCGTGGAACTAAAGCTGGGATCCTTACAGTGCCGCTTCGGGATTGGGTTACGGGATCGGTAAATTTGCACAGGGATCTCTGGACAACATATTTAATCCGAACTGGAAAAGCTATGAATGGGTTGATATGGGAATGGGCATATCAAAACCATTAACACCAAGTTCTATTCCCGGTATAGCAGGTAATACAGGAACTGCTATTGCAACAGAAGGGTCTGGTGCCATTATTAACGAGCAAATAAATAGTCTTCAGGAGAAAAAATAATGAATATGAAGGCAGTGTTTTCTTTTTTTATGTTCAATATCATATGGGTATTGGCTGTTCTTTCTATGGCTGTGGTTATTTTTTTAATGCTGAGAACATTTGTATGGTTCTCTTTTGGTGGAGATTTTCTTTTTTCACTTGAAGATATTCGAAGAGCTTACCGTATTAGTCTATTTGCTGGGCCTATTTGTGGCTCAGGAAGCTGGCTTATCTACTATCGTCATTACAGATCCTACAAGTAAGTAAATCCCGGCCAAATCCCCGGGATTTCGGGAGGAGCTGCAGGTGCTTTTGGCCTTGAATATAGTAGTGCACTTATCAATGCGAAAATATTAAAAATGAACACAAAATGAAACGATCCTTTTGTATCTTTTGGCCATGATCTTTATATGGATCACGATTATTTCTGTTACTGCTTTTTTCATCGAGTGGCTGTAAACAAACAAACCAATCCTCCAGTTTGACTGGTGGCGAATTTTCAAAAATGGAGGGGTAATTGGTCTACTTTTTAGTATTGCAAATTGGTTCTTGTTTCGACTAAATTACCGCCATTACTTGTAAGAGCTACCCCTGACAATGGGTAGCAACGGCGGCGGTACAGGATCTGGCGGGGGCTTTGGGAAATATGCGCCAAGTTTGCTTGCGCCATATGCAGGTAGCGCTTCTGGCGTTTTAGGTGATATAGGTGGCGCATTAACTTTTGAATCAATAAATGATAGAGCGAAAAAAATATTGAAAAGTGAGGAAAAGAAATAGTGAAGAGAAAAATGACATTGCGAATATCTCTTTTATTGTTGCTTTATCTTTGTGCTGCTTTATTTATTCTAGGTGTGGCAGCGAGAGTTATCACAGGTGTTGTGTATTCTGGACAAATATATTTGCTTCCTGGAGAGCTTATTAAAGCAGCAAAAATGAGCTTTATTGGGGGGCTATTGGGAACACTCGCTGCATTAATCTTTAACAAAATCGACGAATACAACGCCCGTAAAAATAAAAAAGATCCCACCGATCCCCCTGATAACCCGTAGTCGTCAAATCACCCCGGTCAGTGCCGGGGTGCCTTTATCTTGCCCCTACCACACCGCCATCTCGGCCCGGATGATCAACACGCCGTCCTGTGCGGTGATGGTCACCGGCTGACCGGCATTAAACCCCAGTTCGCCCAGCCAGCGCCCCTTGAGGGTCAGTTGCGGCAGCGGGTTGGGTCTGCCGCTGTTGGGGCAATAACCGACGGTGTAACGGCGTGCTTGGGGTGTGGCGGGTTCTGCGGTAAGTTCGCGCTCAGTCATGATCAACTCCTGTTTAGTTGCTTATGGTTAGCGGGGCTGAGGTGTTCGAGCACGTCAGCCCCGCGTTAGTATTAACTCTCTTCTTTCGTTGTCTGCGATACTCGGGCCATCGCCCCGGCGACCTAGTTCTTGATAATCATCGCATCCAGCAACTCACGGATCACATCCTGTTCATGCTGCGGCATCTGTGAAATCGTCTCAAACTGGTAACGCAGTTGCTCGCTGGGGCCACGTCAGTGAATTTATCGCGCAGCAGCTTTACCCGAATATTAAGCGTGAAGACTTAACCGAAGAGCAGCGGCAAACTATCAGCGCGTTAGGCACGATGGCCGCCGGACTGGCGGGCGGGTTGACGGGGGACAGTTCAGCGGATGCTGTAGTGGGAGCGCAGGCTGGGAAGAATGCGGTTGAGAATAACTTCCTGGGTACGGAAGAAGATCAAATTAAAGCTGTACAGAGGCACGGAGCAGATGTTCTCTCCTGTGCAGATAACCCGTCAGGTGCAGCCTGCCAGCGAGGGATCGCAGAAAATAAAGCGTATGCAGGGGCGCTGGCAGCAGCGGAGCTGATTTATTTACCGGGTGGAATGCAGGTAACAGCTGCCCTTGGTGGGACAGCAAATGCTGGTATTCAATATGCGATTAACGGAACAGTTAATCCAACAGATGTATTAATCGCGACCTATGTTGGTGCATTTACAGCTAACACTGGCCTATGGGGAACTATAGGCTGGAATGCGGCAGGTGGCGCGACATCGAATTATCTGAAAGGGGATGATCCGTTAGCAGGTGCAGGTTGGGCAGCAGGTGGAGCCGCACTGGGCTACGGAATGGGTAAATACTTAATCGAAATGCCGCTGAATAAAGTGTTGAATCCTACATGGAAAAATTATGAGTGGACCGACATAGGGATGGGGATTAGTAAGCCATTGCAATTTGATGCTCGTCCAGGAACTTGGGGTACTATAGCTGGTTCAACCACCACCGAAGGTGCTGCTCAGGGCGGTTCTAAAATGGTAGGCAGAATAAAAAGAAAGGATCCAATTAAATGAAGCGAGAATTGTCCATTCTTATATATGTAATAGCAATGGGTACTTTTATCATTTTTCTTGTCGCTTTCTTAAGTCGACTGTTTACATATTGGTCTAATGATATTGCTATCCCATTCGAGGAACTGCTTTATATAAGTTTTAAAGTAGGATTAGCAGGCGGTACTATCGGTGGTATAGGCACTTGGCTTATGCATATATTTAATTTATATCGTCACAGGTAAGCTCAAATCCCGGCTCACTTCTGAGCCGGGATCTTTTTGTCTATCACTCACCTACAGGCCGAATAACCAGTTGCCCCGCTCTACAGCAATAGTCACCGGCGTATCTGTCCCAAATCCTGCCTCTTCCAGCCAGTTACCCTTCAAATGCAGGCTGGGCAAACGGGGGGAGAAAACGCTCATCGGGGCTTGTACATCCGTACATCAGAATGCACTGGCAAAAATGGGTTGTAACCTGCTGACTGTAAAGGGAAAATAGTGCTGTTCTTGCTAAGCTTGCGTCGGAAAGAGTATGTTGGGGAGACTAATGCGCTGTCAGCGCCGGATGATCAGAAACGTCAGGATGTGAAATGGTCACTACCGTATCTTGGAGGTGAAAAGAAAGCGCAGGCAGAGAAGGATTAGATGCTGCGTGTTTAGCGAATCCAAGCTGCTTGCGATGGCGACGGCGAAGAGTCAGCCCAAAGCCCGAGTAATACCGGCGGTGATCAGGGGGCAACGAATACCGGTAATCTTGATGGCGCACCGGTTGTGGGCGGGAATACTACAACCACGCCGGTTGCAGAGCAGAATCCGGATGATTTGGCTTATACACCAGAGAAAAGTAAATATGTTCCTAGCCCCAAACATGCTGCTGGAGGTTGGGGCACTCCTATGGACTTAAGTGATTCGAAGGCTCAGGAAGTATTAAATAACTCCATTCAAGGTGGTAAGCAAAAATATGGAGTTAGTGTTGGTAAAATCTATGAATTTCAACCTGATAATGTTGGAGGATGACATGGTTATCCAGTGCCTGGGACAGAAGCACCACCAAAAGTATTACGTGAGATTCTTGCTAGAGGTGATATTAACAAAGCCGAATACAATAATATGATTAAAGGTAAATAGTTATGAATAAGCTGAATGTCACTTTGTTTAATTCCGCTGAAGCGAAAAAATCACAAGCTGTTGAAATATCGATAAAAAGCAATGACGTTTTGCATGCATTGTTTACCGGGATAGTCGATTTTCAAGCATTAATTGAGTGGTTGAAAGAAAATGAAGATGCAATTCGAAAAGCGGACTTTCCGATAGTTAATTTAACTGAAGACTCTTTAGCAAAAAAAATCCATTGCTTTTATGAGAGTGTGGACGTAGATGACGATGATCTCATTGATGCAATGTTTGATTATAGAACATCCCATTGCCTTAGATTTGCATGTCGTGGAGTTGATTTTCCTGAGATTTATATTGGGAAGTTAGTAAGTAAACATGAAATTTCTTTATTTACAGACAATGAAACTTGGCGGTATTTTTTTGATGTTGACGATTTTTTTGGCAAATTAAAATGCTGAATAAGTCCCGACCCTAGAGCCGGAATTTTATTCTATAGCCTCAGCTATAATGCTGATTCCGCTAACGGTAATAGTGACAAAGAACTTAGGTTATGGACAACGAATCCCACCGCAAAAAAGCGCCATTTGACTCACACGGTCAGCCGGTATATTACAACGGAAAAAATTATATTAGCCCCGATGTTGACAGCCATAATGTGACGAATGGTTGGAAGATGTTCAATAGTAAAGGTAAGCGTATTGGCACTTACGACAGTGATCTGAACCGGATTCAGGATTAATTATATGTTTGGTATATTCCCCGAAGATACACCCGTGACAATGGAAGATGAGCCGGTTTTTCCTGCTGAAATTATCATTGATGATTTTAATGAAAAACTAAATATCCCAATAAGTTACTGGGGTTTAAGTGATTATAAACAAAGTTGGCTCAAGTCACTTGAGAGCGGCCTTGCTAATAAAGATCATGCCGTGCTAGCTGTTTCAATGTATGAGCCAGGGCAAAGTAATTTTATTTTTGTATGGGTGATATATTTTGAAGAGAAAAATGCTTACTTACAAAACAGCATTCTTTTTTTGGATGAACATCCGGATTTCATGCCGGATAAGATAAATGAATTTATAGAGCCTCGGACTACCCATAATGAAGATGGTATGAAAATCTCGGAGTGGAATACGGATCTAGATAGTGTTCTGCATTTTTACAATAGCCTAAAAAATAACAAGAATCCCGGCCATGATGGATATTGCGCTGACGCAGGGCGACCTGAATGGGCTGAGTGAAGCTAAAAAGGCGCATCCTGACATGACCGCCGACCAACTGCGCCAGACTGATGCTTACAAAGCAGAGATGGCGAAATACGGCACCGGCAGTAGCTTGCAACAGGGACTACAGGCCGCTACGGGGAACTGATCAAAACTATACGCGATCATATACACATCAAATACTGGCTTTCAAGGGATGTGCTCGGACGCAAGCGGACAATAAGATGGATAATACATTTGATTTTATTGGTTTTTTTGGATGATTACGGAAGGTCTGGGAAATGATTCTGGAGCGGGTGAAGGGAATCGAACCCTCGTATGCAGCTTGGGAAGCTGCCGTTCTACCATTGAACTACACCCGCATCGGTGTGCGAGGGGCATTATAACCGGTTACAGCGGCGGAGCAAGGCGTGATTGCGGATAAGCGCTGGAGTTTTAAGCAGTTAGCGTGTGGCGTGATCTGCAACATAAAAAAGGGCGCCGGAGCGCCCTTTTGTTGTTTCTGAGGAAGCTTATTTCTGTGTCTGCGGACGCATTGCCGGGAACAGGATAACGTCGCGGATGGTGTGGCTGTTGGTGAACAGCATAACCATACGGTCGATACCAATACCCAAACCGGCGGTCGGTGGCAGGCCGTGTTCCAGCGCTGTCACGTAGTCTTCGTCGAAGAACATCGCTTCGTCGTCGCCTGCATCTTTCGCAGAAACCTGGTCAGCAAAGCGCTGTGCCTGGTCTTCAGCATCGTTCAGCTCGGAGAAACCGTTACCGATTTCTCGGCCACCGATGAAGAATTCAAAACGGTCAGTGATTTCAGGGTTGTCGTCATTACGGCGCGCCAGCGGAGAAACTTCTGCCGGGTACTCGGTAATGAAGGTTGGCTGGATCAGTTGCGCTTCTGCGGTTTCTTCGAAGATCTCAGTCACGATACGGCCCAGACCCCAGCTCTTCTCGATTTTGATACCGATAGATTCTGCGATAGCGGTCGCTTTAGCCAGATCGTCGAGATCGGCAACGTTGGTTTCCGGACGGTATTTGCAGATCGCTTCACGCATGGTCAGCTTGGCGAACGGCTTGCCGAAATCGAAAGTCTGCTCGCCGTACTGCACAACGCTGCTGCCCAGAACCGATTCGGTCAGCGTGCGGAACAGGGATTCGGTCAGAACGATCAGATCTTTGTAATCCGCGTACGCCATGTAGAGTTCCATCATGGTGAACTCTGGGTTGTGACGCGGAGAAACGCCTTCGTTACGGAAGTTACGGTTGATTTCGAATACGCGATCGAAGCCACCCACCACCAGACGTTTCAGATACAGTTCCGGCGCGATACGCAGGTACATGTCGATATCGAGTGCATTGTGGTGCGTGATGAACGGACGCGCCGCTGCACCGCCAGGGATCACCTGCATCATCGGGGTTTCGACTTCCATGAAGCCGTTTTCCACCATGAAGCTGCGGATACCTGACATGATCTGAGAACGGATCTTGAAGGTTTTACGGGAATCATCGTTGGCGATCAGGTCGAGATAACGCTGACGGTAACGCGCTTCCTGATCCTGTAAGCCGTGGAATTTGTCCGGCAGCGGGCGCAGTGCTTTGGTCAGCAGACGCAGTTCAGAACAGTGGATCGACAGTTCGCCGGTCTTGGTTTTGAACAGTTTACCGGTCGCACCCAGGATATCGCCCAGATCCCATTTCTTGAACTGCTCGTTGTAGATGCCTTCTGCCAGATCGTCACGCGCAACGTAAAGCTGAATACGGCCACCCACATCTTGCAGGGTCACGAAAGATGCCTTGCCCATGATGCGACGGGTCATCATACGGCCACCGACGGTAACGCTGATGTCTAAGGCTTCCAGCTCTTCGTTGGTCTTTTCGCCGTATTTCGCGTGCAGTTCATCGGAGATGCTGTCACGACGGAAATCGTTAGGGAACGCATTGCCGGATTCGCGCAGCAAAGCCAGCTTCTCACGACGCGCCTTAAGCTCGTTGTTAAGATCGGGTACGTTTTCTGTTGGCTGCTGTTGAGCAGGCGATTGTTGTTCAGACATGTTGGTTCCTTATAACCCGGCTTTCAAACTGGCTTCGATGAATTTATCCAGGTCGCCATCCAACACGGCCTGCGTATTTCGTGTTTCGACGCCTGTACGCAAATCTTTGATACGAGCATCATCCAGCACGTAAGAACGAATCTGGCTGCCCCAGCCGATGTCAGACTTGTTGTCTTCCAGCTGCTGTTTATCCGCATTTTTCTTCTGCATCTCATACTCATAAAGCTTCGCTTTCATCTGCTTCATGGCCTGATCTTTGTTTTTATGCTGGGAGCGGTCGTTCTGACACTGGGTCACAATGTTGGTCGGAAGGTGGGTAATACGTACCGCAGATTCCGTTTTGTTGACGTGCTGACCACCCGCACCCGACGCGCGGTATACGTCGATACGCAGGTCGGCCGGGTTGATTTCGATAGCGATGTCATCGTCCACTTCCGGATAAACAAACGCGGAACTGAAAGAGGTATGGCGACGGCCACCGGAGTCAAACGGGCTTTTACGTACCAGACGATGCACGCCAGTTTCGGTACGCAACCAGCCAAACGCATAGTCACCGATGATCTTGATGGTGGCGGATTTCAGGCCTGCGACTTCGCCGTCAGACTCTTCAATCACTTCCGTTTTGAAACCTTTGGCTTCGGCCCAGCGTAAATACATACGCAGCAGCATGCTCGCCCAGTCCTGCGCTTCCGTACCACCGGAACCGGCCTGAATGTCGAGGTAGCAACTTGCGCTGTCGTATTCACCGGAGAACATGCGACGGAATTCCAGCTGCTCCAGTTTGGCGGTCAGTACATCGAGTTCGGCAACCGTTTCGTTGAAGGTGTCTTCATCGTCGGCTTCAACTGCCAGTTCGAGCAGGCCGGTCACGTCTTCCGCGCCCTGCAACAACTCATCGATGGTTTCCACGATAGCTTCCAGAGCGGAACGTTCTTTACCCAGCGCCTGTGCGCGTTCAGGTTCGTTCCAGACATCCGGCTGTTCCAGCTCGGCGTTTACTTCTTCGAGGCGTTCTTTCTTGGCATCATAGTCAAAGATACCCCCGAAGAACGACTGTCCGTTCGGACAGGTCCTGAATGCGGTTTTTAACCGGATTAATTTCAAACATAATTTTTTCGCGTCTTACGTTAGATTCGGAGTTGGCCCAATGCCATTCGAACCGCCGATTCTAACGGAATTAGCGGTCTTTTTATAGCAACGAGCCGTTTTTTTGCAGGGTTTATTCCGTACGCAAAAGGCTTATTTCGGCCACAAATGTTGAATGATCAACTGAACGCTGCGATTTCCACGGAATTCGTTGATATCCAGCCGGTATGCCAGTTGCACTTCACGGATGCTGCTGTCGGGCCAGAAGGTCGGATCGATGTTAAACGCAATGCCGTCAAGCAGCGGGCCGCCGCCGAGGGGTTCAATCATCAGTTTCAGATGACGCTCTTTCAGAAGCTTTTGTTGCAGGATTCGGAAAGTGCCGTCGAACGTCGGTTCAGGGAATGACTGCCCCCAGGGGCCGCCGTCACGCAGCATTTCAGCGGTATCCAGCGTCAGTTCCTGCGCGGCCAGTTCGCCGTCGGACCACACCACGCCTTCCAGATGCGAAGGATCCAGCCATTCACCGACCAGTTCGGCGAATTTGTCACGAAACTCGTCGAATTTGCTCTCTTCCAGCGATAAGCCTGCGGCCATCGCATGCCCGCCGAATTTCATCATCAGGCCCGGATTGAGGGTATCAAGGCGTTCCAGCGCATCACGCATATGCAAACCGGCAATAGAACGGCCTGATCCTTTCAGAATACCTTCACCTGCCGGCGCAAACGCAATCACCGGGCGGTTAAAACGCTCTTTCAGGCGAGATGCCAGAATACCGACCACGCCCTGATGCCATTCCGGGTGGTACATCGCCAGCCCGTACGGCAGCGCCTCGGTGCCCTGCTCCAGTTTGTCGCACAGCGCCAGCGCTTCCACCTGCATGCCCTGCTCTATTTCGCGACGGGTCTGGTTAAGCGCATCTAAATCACTCGCCAGCGCGCGTGCCTGGCCGATATCTTCGGTGAGCAGCAACGCCACACCCACTGACATATCGTCAAGACGCCCGGCGGCGTTAAGCCGTGGCCCCAGAGCAAAACCTAAATCACTCGCCCCCAGCGTGCGTGCTTCACGACCGGCCACTTCCAGCAACGCGCGGATGCCGGGGCGACATTTGCCCGCACGGATGCGGTTCAACCCCTGATACACCATGATGCGGTTATTGGCATCGAGCGGCACCACGTCTGCCACGGTACCGAGCGCCACCAGATCCAGATGTTCCGCCAGATTGGGCGGCGTCAGACCGGTTTTCTCGAACCAGCCGCTGTCGCGTAACGCACTGCGCAGCGCCAGCATCAGATAAAACGCCACACCGACACCCGCCAGCGATTTGGAAGGAAACGCACATCCGTGCAGATTCGGGTTAATGATCGCTTCGGCATCCGGCAAGGCATCGCCCGGCAGGTGGTGATCGGTGACCAGCACCTGAATGCCCTTCTCGTGGGCAAGCGTAACGCCTGCATGAGAAGAGATGCCGTTATCCACGGTCAGAATCAGCTCAGCACCACGCGCCGCAGCCTGCTCCACCACTTCCGGGCTGAGGCCGTAACCGTCTTCGAAACGGTTTGGCACCAGAAAATCGAGATTGCCACAGCCCATACTGCGCAGGGAAAGCAGCGCCAGCGCGGTGCTGGTGGCACCATCGGCGTCGAAATCGCCGACGATGATAATGCGCAGCCGCTCCGTCAGGGCTTTTTGCAACAGCCTGACCGCATCATCAATGCCATCAAGTTGCTGATAAGGCAGCATGCCACGCACGCTGCGCTCCAGTTCCTGGCTGTCTTTCACGCCACGCGAGAGGTATAACCGGCGTAATAACGGGGAGAGTTCAGCGGGAAGTTCCACGCCGGTCGCGGCCTCACGGCGGCGAAGTTGAGTCTTAAGGGTCACGAAAAATCAGCCACCGGTTTTATGTGAAAGAGCACGCTTGTCGAGCGCGGCGGCCAGTTCTTTTGGCGGCTGATAACCCGGGATCAGAGAACCATCTTCCAGCACGATCGCCGGCGTGCCGGTCACGCCAAACTGCACGCCCAGCTCATAATGTTTCGCGATATCACTGGTTTTACAGGTTGCCGGAGTAATGTCATCACCGCGCATTGCCGCATCAAAGGTGGTATTACGGTCACCGGTGCACCAGATCGACTGCATGTCTTTCTCGGTTTTAGAATCCAGCCCCTGACGCGGGAACGCCAGATAACGCACGGTAATACCCAGATCGTTATAGCCTTGCATCTGCTGATGCAATTTGTGGCAGTAACCGCAGGTGATGTCGGTAAACACTGTGATCACGTGTTTTTCGTTTTTAGCTTTGTAGATGATCATTTCGTTTTTCAACGCATCCAGCTTTTTCACCAGCGTTTTGTTGGTCACGTTGACAGGCTGAGCCCCGCTGACGTCATACATCGGCCCCTGCAATACGTGTTTTCCGTCATCAGTGATGTAAATCACGCCGCCGCTGGTGGAAACCGCGCTCAGGCCGGTCACCGGAGTGGGCTGAATATCAGCCTGACTCATGCCCAGTTTATTCAGCGTTGCTTTGATTGCTGCATCATCAGCCTGCACCGCGGAGCTCATACACGCGGCAATAAAAGTGAGCAGCATTAAACCTTTTTTCATCATTTCGTCCTTTTTCCCGGCCAGTCAGGCGCGGGGATGATGTTGTTGATGTAGCTGTTTGAGTCGTTCAGTCGCTACATGCGTATAAATTTGAGTGGTCGATAAGTCACTGTGACCTAACAACATTTGCACCACGCGCAGATCCGCGCCATGGTTCAGTAAATGAGTGGCAAAAGCGTGGCGTAACACGTGGGGGGATAACCGCTCTGCATCAATACCCGCAAGGATCGCATAGTGTTTGATGCGATGCCAGAATGTCTGCCGGGTCATTTTCTGCGCGCGGTTACTCGGAAACACGATATCGAGCGATTGCCCGTTCAGCAGCCAGGGCCTTCCGTGCTCCAAATAATTTTCCAGCCAGTAGACCGCTTCTTCTCCCATCGGCACCAGCCGCTCTTTGTTCCCTTTACCGATCACCCTCACCACGCCCTGACGCAAACTGATGTCGCTGAGCGTCAGCCCGACCAGCTCGGAAACACGCAAACCGGTGGCATACAACAACTCGAGCATGGCTTTGTCACGCAGCTCAAGCGGTACATCGACGCTTGGCGACGCGAGCAGTGTACTCACCTGCGCTTCGCTGAGATCTTTAGGCAGACGCTGTGGCAATTTGGGTGAGGAGAGCAGCGCGGTAGGATCATCCTGACGAACGGATTCGCGGTTCATGTATTGAAACAGTCGTCGCATCGCGCTGAGCAGCCGCGCTGAACTGGTGGCTTTGTAGCCGCCCTCGACACGTTCGGCGAGGAACAATTGCAAATCTTCGGCGCTGACGTGCAGCAGATCCGTGTTGTGGTGATGCAGCCAGCCGGTCAGGGATTTCAGATCCTGACGGTAAGATGCCAGCGTATTTTCTGCGAGATTGCGCTCAATCCACAGCGTATCAAGAAACTGTTCCATCAGGTTCTGATCGGCCTGATTCACCGCCTGATCAGACGGCTCAGGGTTATCCCCCTGACGGGTCACATTATCCTGGTTTGGCATCCTGATTCCTTTTGTGCAAGTACAGGCCGCGCAATGGGCGTGTGATGGCATTATGCCTTTCATTAAGAGGAAACGCCGCCCAAATCTGCCCGTCCTTTCATCACGGTGGTTACCTGGGAATGGGCAGCCCTGATGCAAAAATAGTGCTTTTGGGTATACACTGCTAACCATTCGAATTCTTTTGACGTTATGGCAACAAGTATGAAGATTGGTCTTTTCTACGGCTCCAGCACCTGTTACACCGAAATGGCCGCGGAGAAAATTCGCGATATTTTGGGCGAAGATCTGGTTGATTTGCACAACCTCAAAGATGTCGATCCGGAAAAAATGGAAGACTACAGCGTCCTGATCCTCGGCATCCCGACATGGGATTTCGGTGAGATCCAGGAAGACTGGGAGGCCGTCTGGAATCAACTGCCGACGCTTAAACTGCGAGGCAAAATCGTGGCGATGTATGGCATGGGCGATCAGCTCGGTTACAGCGAATGGTTCCTCGATGCACTCGGCATGTTGTACCACCAGCTGGTGCCAATGGGCGTGAAGTTCATCGGTTTCTGGCCGACGGAAGGTTTTGAGTTCACCAGCCCGAAACCGCTGAGTGCGGACGGTAAACATTTTGTCGGGCTGGCGCTCGATGATGTGAATCAGTTCGATCTCACCGACGAACGCCTGCAACAGTGGTGCGAGCAAATCCTGCTGGAAATGGATGCGCTGCTGTAACCCTTCCGGCACTTCGCGTCTGACGCCGCCCTCAGCCCTGCTCTTTCGGGTTCGGTGGGCGGCAGTTAAGTAATATCTGGCGTAAACGCCGCCACTCTTCCACGCTCATACTGTCCGATGCCAGCCATAAACGGTGCCGTGAACTGCGCATCGCCTGCGCCAGACCCCCTTTACGTTTTTCACGCCGCAAAGACAGCAACGCGCCGTGGCTTATCATCCACACCGGATGTTTGAGTTGCCATTCCTGGCCTCGCCAAATCAGGCGTCGCTCATCGAGCAGAATCACCTCCCCGGTGCGTGCAGTGATGCGCCGCTGGCTGCGGATACATTCAAAAAGCATCAGCAAAAGCAACGTCATCCATGCGGGCCAGTAGCCTGGCGGCCAGGGTGCCAGCAAAATCAGCAACATCACTGCGCCGTAAATGGCCAGTGAAATCAACTGACTGCGCCAGGACACCCTTAAATCACATCGCCACAGGGCCACGGTCTTTATTTCGGGTCTGAATGAGAGCCACCATGCGTTGTAATTCAGCGTCCTGAGGTGCGCCGTGATTCATCAGCCAGTTAAATAAATCGGGATCATCGTTGGTCAGGAGACGGGCAAACAGGGCTTTATCTGTCTCATCCAGACCGTCATATTCGTACTCAAAGAACGGCATGATAGAGATATCCAGCTCGCGCATTCCGCGACGGCAGGCCCAGTGGATCTGTGATCGATTATTGATATCCAGTTGGTTTTTGCTTTCCATAACGAGACTCTTTTGTAGGGACGAAAAGGGAATTTTTTCGATTCTAACAGCCGCTTGGCATGTGAAGTAACTTTTCAGTGCCTTGTTTTGTCAATCTACGTGATGTGCCGTAAAACCTGATGCAAACCTGTCGCATGTTTTACATTCTCCGGAAGGCATCCCGTAAAAGGCACCAATAACTGTTTTAAAAGGTGATGGCCTCTTTTACCATGAGGCATCAGTCACATTTCATAGACCGGGATAAGAAAATGACTCACGAATTTCCGTTTCCACCGCAAAAACCTTCTGCGTCCTCCCACCTGCCGCTGACCCTCATTTCGCTGGAAGACTGGGCAATGGTCACCCTGAGCGGTGCGGATACGATGAAATATCTGCAAGGTCAGGTCACCGCCGACGTCGATGCGCTGGCCGCCGATGACCATGTGCTGTGCGCGCATTGCGATGCTAAAGGCAAAATGTGGAGTAACCTGCGGCTGTTCAAACGCGGCGACGGTATGGCTTATCTCGAACGCCGTAACCTGCGTGATACGCAATTAGCTGAAATCAAAAAGTATGCGGTCTTTTCCAAGATCACCTTTACCGCCGATGACGATGTGGTGCTGCTGGGCGTGGCAGGTTTTCAGGCCAGCGCAGCGCTGACCGGATTGTTCTCAACGCTGCCGACCGCTGAACAGCCGGTGGTGCAACAGGATGAAACGACGCTGCTGCATTTTTCGTTGCCCGCCGAACGTTATCTGATTATCACCAGCCCGGAAAAAGCCCGGCAGGTGGCAGAGGAACTGGGAGAACAGGCGCAGCGCAATGACAGCCAACAGTGGCTGGCGCTGGATATCGAAGCGGGATTCCCGGTGATTGACAGCGCCAACGCGGTGCAGTTTATTCCGCAGGCGACTAACATTCAGGCACTGGACGGCATCAGCTTTACCAAAGGCTGCTACGCCGGTCAGGAAATGGTGGCGCGCGCGAAATACCGCGGTGCCAACAAACGTGCGCTGTTCTGGTTGTCAGGCAAGGCCAGCAAAGTGCCCGCTCCTGCAGACGATCTCGAAATGCAACTCGGTGAAAACTGGCGTCGTACCGGCACGGTGTTGGCAGCGGTACAGCTTAACGACGGCACCGTCTGGGTTCAGGCCGTGCTGAATAACGATCTGGAAGCCGATGCAAAACTGCGTGTCCGTGAAGATGTGACCAGCCACCTGGCCATTCAGCCGCTGCCGTATTCGCTGGAAGAAAAGAAATAAAGTCATCACTTCTTAACCGCCTTCATCTTCGACATGAAGGCGGTCAAACAGCATGCGGTGCCGGGTCAGCCGGTGTGATGCTGCCCTTTGTGTTTGAGCAGATCAACATACGCCTGATCCACCAGTTCCTGACGATCAATCCCCAGCCGTTCCAGTAAGTCTTCCGCTATCGCAATGCCCTGCTCCGGCGTTTCTTCATCTGCCAGCACCACTTCAAACTCGAGATAATCACCCAGACCTTTTACCCGGTCGAGATGCAGACGAGTTTGCCCGGTCATAAACAGCGTACGTTGCTTGATCACGCGGCCAGCCGCGCCATAGGCCAGCGTCAGGGTTTCACGCAGGCCGTGAGGATCCTGAGTTTCTGTGAGCGTGTAAAAACTGGTTTTCGGGCCCGCCTGATCCGGGCGCTGATAAAAAATCAGTTCACCGCGATCCGGTGCCAGTGTGCGTAATTTGAGACGTCCGTGCGGGCAGATAAAAAAGGTGTCGTCCTGATCGATAATGTCCGGCAGCCCGTCACTTATCAGCGCCAGCTTTTCATACAGCGCTGAAAAATCATCTACCTTTGCTTTGATTTCAATGTTTCTGGCCATCGTTGACTCCTTAAAAGGTCATGCTTTTTGGGCTGATTTCATCAATATCTCATGTCCCTACAATGACATTCTGCCCGGCAGGCGCAAATTCTTTGTCACACCTTCACGTATTTCTTTCCATTAGCAGATAAACTCGCAGCATCGGGTGTTGCATGCACCTTTACATCACGCCAGAAAAGGCCGGAGGCCAGAGTCCAGAATGATATGGATTATGCTTGCTGCAATTGTTGTGGTTTTTATTGTGGGTTATTGGTTCATGACGGCAGACACCCGTAAAGCGAATGATTCACTCGCCAGTCTGTTGAAAATTAAACCGGTTTATATCGATTCTATGCTGCTGGAAATGGGCAAACGACAGAGTCAGATGTTTATCCGCTCCATAAGCGGTGGCTATGCGGAAGAGATCCGCAAGGCCGCCTACGTCGTGTTCATCTATCATACGTTTATTAAAGATGCGTCGGCTGAAAATATTGTCCGCTGGCGAAATATTCTGGTGCGTGCGCACCTGCCCCCGCAGCTGAGCAGTGAACACGCCGAGCTGGCGCTGTTTTACTTCGCCGAACTGGATATCGAACCCTTCGAGCTGGCGCAATTTCGTCGCGACTATAACGAAACCTATAATCAGATCCATCTGGTTTAGATGCAAAAAAGCCGCTGAGTCAGCGGCTTTTTCTCATCAGATTTAACTGACTGCTTATCTGAACACGTTATCCAGATAACTCGCCAAAATCTGGCGTGAACTGAAACCGTGGCAAATGCCGTAGTAGGTTTCGTTGTCGCTGGACACATCCAGCGGGAAATTCTTGTAGGCATCGCTGCTGCGAAAAGATGCCGTTGGCTCGGCAAAACGCTCGCTGCGTTCTTTCATCGCCGGGTGTATTACCAGGGCAGTCCGGCCAAACCGCGCTTCCCGGTTCACATACACATAGAACTCGCCACGGCGATAACCGTATGCTTTATCATCAATATAATCGCGCTCAAATCCTGATGTTTCTAAAACGCGTGCCACTTCATCTGGCCGTAAATACATGGTTGCTCCTCGCTTCTTTAACCGCAAGGCGACCTTACCGCAATAACTCTGCCAGACAATGCCTTTATCCCCAATTTTGGCGCATTTAGGATTTATCTAAACACATCAAAAAAGCTAGCGGGACGATGTTTGCAGCCAGAGTTTCAGGGTCAGCAGCCAGGCAATCACCACCATAAAAGCCGCCGCCAGATAAATAGAAGGGGTACCCAGATGCGCAATCATCAGTCCGGCTACCGGCCCGGTGATCCCAAGCCCGAGATCGAGAAAAGCGGAATACAGCCCGAGCGCCGTTCCCTGATTCTGCGGGGGAACTTGTTTCACAGCTTCCACGCCCAGAGCAGGGAAAATCAGCGAGAAGCCGGAGCCGGTAAGAAATGCCCCCAGCTGCACCGTGACAGGATCGGTTCCCAGCCAAATCATCAGCAAGCCTGCGATTTCGACAACAAACGACACCAGCGACACGCGCAAACCGCCGAACCGGTTGATCATATTGCCGAACACCAGCCGCACGCCGACGAAACCGAGGCTGAATAAAGTGAGTGTAAACGCCGCCCCGCTCCAGCCCTTATCGGCATAATAGAGCGTGATAAAGGTGGCGATCACCCCGAAACCGATGGTGCCAAAGCCCAGACCCAGACCGTACAACCCGATCCGTCCGATCACCGATCTGAACGCGATCCGTTTACCGGCGGTGACTGAAATCGCCGCTTTGCGACAGGCGACCAGAGCGGCAATCACCACGGCAACAACAATCAGCACCGCCACGCCAGGCAGCCCAAAGCCGTGATTGAGCATCACGCCCAGCGGTGCGCCGACGGCCATTGCGCCGTAGGTGGCAACGCCGTTCCAGGAAATCACCCGCGCGGTGTGCATCGGGCCGACCGCGCCGATCCCCCACAGGGTGGTGCCGGTGCTGCCGAAGCTTTCTCCGACGCCGAGGAAAATACGGGCGACGCAGAGCAGCAGCAGGCTGGCCAGCGGAACGTGCGCAAACATAAATGCCAGCATGTAGAAAACGCCGCTGAGCCCGCAGCAAATCAGGCCAAAAATGACCACCCGTTTTGGGCCGAGCTGATCGGCATAACGTCCGGCATGCGGGCGGCTTATCAGGGTGGAGAAATACTGAACGCTGATAATCAGCCCGGCCAGAACCGAGTTATAACCGAGCGTGTTGTGTACAAACCCCGGCAATACGGCCAGCGGCAGGCCAATCGTCAGATAGACCACAAAGGTGAATAACATAAACGACAAAATGCGTTTATTAAGCTGAAGATTGGCGCGAAGCGTACTTAAAGACATGAGCAAAACCGGATGTGAATACTGAGACTGGGATCAACAGTATAAACAGGTTTTCGCGGCTGAACGGGGGTAAAAATGTTATTGGCTGTAACGTCATCGTCACTTGCAGAAAAATCTGATCCGCGTCACGCAAGTCCCCGCCACGCCTGACTTTTCCGACCAGCCTCATGGCCTGTTCACCCCTGCAAATACAGGCATTTGTTCTCGTGGAACCCGCTGATGCAGGATTTTGGTCTATGCTTTAAGTATCAGTTTTAAACACAGTAAAAAACTGAAAAAAATCGTTCAACAAGGAGAGGCCGAATGTTTAAGAAAACAGATAAAGTAGAAAAAAGCATTGATCAGGATGTGACCTTACTGGCTGACACGCTGGATGAAGTTCTTCAGTCTGCCGGGAACAAATCCAAGGATGAGTTGGATAAGCTACGCAGCAAAGCCCAGGGCGTTTTACGTGATACACGTGCACGCTTTAACGGCGATAAAATCAGCAAGCATGCCCGTGATGCTGCCGCTCAGGCCAATGATTATGTGAAAGATAATCCGTGGTATGGCGTCGGTGCCGGTGCAGCAGTCGGTATTGTGATCGGTGTCCTGTTAGGACGTCGCTAGTCACTGAAAGGGCAATTTAAGGTGTCTCACTCCTGTGTCGGGATGGTTGAAACACAGACACCAGCGCGGCTTCCCTCATTGCTGCGCGATTGCTAAAAAGACGACGGAGCCTCCGGGCTCCGTTTTCTATTTTCAGGCACCTGCAAAGGCCACTGCCAGCCGCGTAACCCACTGCTTCGCCTGCTCCGCTGAACAGATGTTTGGAAACCCCATCAGTAACCCGTTTGGCCGAAGGGCATCGCCCCGTTCGCGGCGTAACACCTGCCAGTCGGACAACGCCTGTATTGCCAGCCCCTGCTCCCGTGCTGCGCGGGCGATTGCCGCATCATCCAGATGCGGGCTGAGTGTGGCGCAAAGCTGGATCCCCCCGGCCTGCTGATTTACCCGCAGGATGTCCGGCGAAAACGTTGCCGTCAGGGCCTGTTCCAGAAAGCCGCGCCGCTCTGCATACAGCTGACGCATCCGTTTCAGGTGCCGGTAAAAATGTCCCTGTTCGATAAATTCCGCAATGCTGTTTTGTATCAGCGGCGGCGTGCCGCAAATGCGCAGCGGGCAATACGCCTCGATCTTTTCCACCAGACTTTCAGGCACCACCAGATAACCGCAGCGCAGCGCCGGGAACATCACTTTGCTGAACGTCCCCGCGTAAATCACACGCCCCTGCGTATCCAGGCTTTTCAGCGACGGCAGCGGCTGGCCGTGATAACGGAACTCACTGTCGTAGTCATCTTCGATAATCCACGCCTGCTGTTTCGCCGCCCAGTCGAGCAGCGCCATGCGCCGCGCTAAACTCATGGTCACGCCGGTCGGGCTTTGATGCGCGGGTGTCACCACGGCGAAACGCGCATGGGGGTGCTGCGCCACCGCCTGCGGCACATACATGCCTTCCTCATCGACATTCACCGCCATCGGCACCGCCCCGGCTGCGCGGAAAAATGCCTGCGTCACCGGATACCCCGGATCCTCCAGCCATACGCCATCGCCCGGCTGTAACAGGCTGCCGATGACCAGATCCAACAGGGGTGCATATCCGGCGCAAATAAAAATCTGTTCCGGACGGCAGGTGAAACCCCGGGAAAGCTGCAAATAACGGGCAATGGAATGGCGTAAACCGTCGGTACCGGCCAGCGGCGGATGGCCTAAATCGTTCATGCTGGTGTGACGGATTTGCCTTGAAACAATGCGCGACCAGATTGCACGGGGAAACGCATCCAGCGCCGGAAGGCCGAGCTGAAAAGGCAGCGAAGACACGGATGGCAGCATCGGGTTAATGGGTTTGGGCACGGCGTTTTTTCTCACCGGCGAGGACGCGGGGGCGGATAAGCTCTGCGGCGCGCTGACCACCGTTCCGGCCTGTCCGCGACTTTGCAGAAACCCTTCTGCCGTCAGCAGGCCATAGGCATTTTCAACGGTGGCGCGCGCCACGCCGAGTTCACTGGCCAGCGCCCGCACCGACGGCACGCGGCTGTCGCGTTTAAGTTGCCCTGTCATGATCGCCTGTTTTACCCGCTGATAAATCTGCCGGTAAAGCGGTTCTTTGTGTCGGGGATCGAGCTGAAAGGCAAGGCTGAAACGGCTCATTCATGACCTGCTTAAATAGACATTTTATGGCCCTGTAGTGTAGACCATGTACAGCGTAAAGTGGCGTTCATTGAGACGCGCCGTGCGTCACTGTTTACACCAAAATCCCAGAGGAAATCATCATGACCGCACTTCGCCTGCCTTACTATTCCCTGTCTTCTTCCGTGATGGAACCCATGAAAGCGGCGCTCGGTGCGCTGGAAAACGGCCCGCTGGATAATGTGATCATCGAGCTGGCATTCCTGCGGGTTTCGCAAATTAACGGCTGCGCCTACTGCCTGGATATGCATGCCAAAGCATTGCGCAAAATGGATGTCGCGCAGACCAAACTGGATCAGCTGGCGGGCTGGCAGGTCAGCCATGCGTATTCAGAGCGTGAACGTGCGGCGCTGGCATGGGCGGAATCCCTGACGCTTGTGGCAGCAACCGGCGCACCGGATGAGGCATTTGCGCCACTGAAAGCACAGTTCAGCGACGTGGAAATCTCAGAACTGACATTTGCGGTTGGTCTAATGAATGCGTTTAACCGCCTCGCCGTCGGCATGCGCCAGTAACTTTTTGAAAGTGTAGTGTTTATTTTTTGAACATATTCTTGCGTCACGTTGCGCAACAAATCGGGTCAAAAAAAGTTTTCTCTCTCCAGCCCGCTGCCTGCGGGCTTTGTCATTTTTGCAATAAGCATTTTTGAAATATCTACATATTGTGTGGTTGAATATTTTAATTACCACATCTAGTATTCAATCCATCGGGACGCCATGAAGGCACCGACTCTCGCGTCTTTCCCCCGGCTGAAGCAGCCGCACAGCGGGAAGGCAAAAATTGTCTCTGATTTCTTACCAAATGGAAATACGAATCATGAGCATTATTATTTACAGTAAACCAGACTGTGTCCAGTGCAATGCGACTTACCGTGCATTAGATAAACATGGCATTGCCTATGAAGTGATCGATTTAACTCAGGACGATCAGGCGCTCGGCCAGGTTCGCGCCATGGGTTATCAGCAGGTTCCGGTGATTGTCGCCGGTGACGATCACTGGTCCGGTTTCCGTCCGGACAAAATCAGCGCCCTGCGCCAGCTTCAGAACGCGTTCTGAGGGCCGGCGGATGAATCCGTTGGTCTATTTTTCCAGCAGTTCAGAAAACACCCATCGCTTCGTCGGCAGAACAGGATTGCCGGCGATCCGCATCCCGATAGATCGCCAGCCAGAAAAATTGCGTGTCGACTTACCGTACATTTTAGTGGTGCCGAGCTACGGCGGCGGATCGGCCAAAGGCGCGGTACCGACACAAGTGATCCGTTTTCTGAACGATGAACACAACCGTTCACTCATCCGCGGCGTTATCGCCGCCGGGAATACCAATTTCGGCGCAGCGTATTGCATTGCCGGTGACATCATCGCCCAGAAGTGTCAGGTCCCTTACCTGTATCGCTTTGAATTACTGGGTACGCCGGAAGACGTTGCAAAGGTTACACAGGGAGTTACTGAATTTTGGCAACGACAGAAATGAATCTCACCGAGGCAGACACCTCCAGCCCGGACTATCACGCGCTTAACGCCATGCTCAATCTGTTCGATGCCGAAGGTCGCATCCAGTTCGATAAAGACCGGCTGGCGGCGCGTCAGTATTTTCTGCAACACGTGAATCAAAACACCGTGTTTTTCCATAATCTGGCAGAGAAGTTGCGCTATCTGGTGGAAGAAGGCTATTACGAAGCTGCGGTGTTGGATCTGTACGCATTTGACGATATTAAAGCGTTGTTCAAACAGGCTTACGCCAAAAAATTCCGCTTCCAGACCTTTCTGGGCGCATTCAAGTATTACACCAGCTACACGCTGAAAACGTTCGACGGCAAGCGTTACCTCGAGCGTTATGAAGATCGCGTATGCATGGTGGCGCTGACGCTGGCGCGCGGCGACATTCAGCTCGCCGGTCATTTTGTCGATGAGATCATTTCCGGCCGCTTCCAGCCCGCAACGCCGACGTTCCTCAACTGCGGCAAAAAACAGCGCGGCGAGCTGGTGTCCTGTTTCCTGTTGCGTATCGAAGACAACATGGAATCCATCGGGCGTTCGGTAAACTCGGCACTGCAATTGTCCAAACGCGGCGGCGGCGTGGCGTTTATGCTGACCAACATCCGCGAAGTGGGCGCGCCGATTAAGCGCATCGAAAACCAGTCTTCCGGCGTCATTCCGATCATGAAAATGCTGGAAGATGCGTTCTCTTACGCTAACCAGCTGGGGGCACGTCAGGGCGCGGGCGCGGTCTATCTGAACGCCCATCACCCGGACATTTTGCGTTTCCTCGATACCAAACGTGAAAACGCCGACGAGAAAATCCGCATTAAAACGCTCTCGCTGGGCGTGGTCATTCCGGACATCACTTTCGAACTGGCGAAGAACAACGAGGATATGTACCTGTTCTCGCCGTATCACGTCGAGAAAGTGTATGGCGTGCCGATGTCTGAAATCAGCATCAGCGAGAAATATCGCGAGATGGTGAATGACAAGCGCATTCACAAAAGCAAAATCAACGCGCGTGAATTCTTCCAGGTGCTGGCGGAAATTCAGTTTGAATCTGGCTATCCGTACATGATGTTTGAAGACACGGTCAACCGTGCCAATCCGATCAAAGGTCGCATCAACATGAGCAACCTGTGTTCGGAGATTTTGCAGGTGAATTCACCGACGATCTACGGCGAAGACCTCTCCTATCAGGAAATCGGTAAAGACATCTCCTGTAATCTCGGCTCGCTGAATATCGCCTCGGCGATGGATTCACCGGATTTCGGCAACACGGTGGAAATGGCCGTGCGTGCGCTGACCGCTGTGTCGGACATGAGTAACATCCGCTCGGTGCCGTCTATCGATCAGGGGAATCAGGATTCACACGCCATCGGTCTGGGTCAGATGAATTTGCACGGTTATCTGTGCCGCGAGCGTATTTATTACGGCTCGGAAGAAGGTCTGGATTTCACCAATATCTATTTCTGCGCCGTGGCTTTCCATGCGATCCGCGCGTCGAATCAGATCGCCATTGAGCGCCAGCAGTCGTTTAAAGGTTTCAACGATTCCACCTACGCCAGCGGCACCTATTTCGACAAATATGTCGATGACGCGCAGGCCGAAAAATGGCAGCCGAAAACGGACCGCGTGCGCGAACTGTTTGTCAACGCCGCAATTGCCCTTCCCACCACCGCAGACTGGGCGGCGCTGAAAGCTTCCGTGATGCAGCATGGCCTGTATAACCAGAATTTACAGGCGGTACCGCCGACCGGTTCTATTTCTTACATCAATAATTCGACGTCGAGTATTCACCCGATTGTGTCCCGCGTGGAAATCCGCAAAGAGGGCAAGATTGGCCGTGTCTATTATCCGGCGGCGTTTATGACCAACGACAATCTGGATTACTACCAGGATGCCTACGACATCGGGCCGGAAAAAATTATCGATACCTATGCCGAAGCCACGCAGCACGTCGATCAGGGGCTGTCGCTGACGCTGTTCTTCCGCGATACCGCCACCACGCGCGACATCAACAAAGCGCAGATTTACGCCTGGCGCAAAGGCATCAAAACCATTTATTACATTCGGCTGCGTCAGATGGCGCTGGCAGGCACTGAAGTTCAGGGCTGCGTTTCCTGTACGCTGTAACCGATTGAAAGGACGAAAAAATGAGTGCAGTAAAACAATTGTTAGTACCGCAGCCAGTCAGCAAAGCCATCAACTGGAACAAAATTCAGGACGATAAAGATCTGGAAGTGTGGAACCGTCTGACCTCCAACTTCTGGCTGCCGGAAAAGCTGCCGCTGTCGAACGATATTCCGTCCTGGGCGACGCTGAGCGCGCAGGAAAAGCAGCTGACCATCCGCGTGTTTACCGGGCTGACGCTGCTGGATACCGTGCAAAACGTGGTCGGCGCGCCGACGCTGATGAAAGATGCGGTGACGCCACACGAAGAGGCGGTTTACTCGAATATCTGCTTTATGGAAGCGGTGCATGCGCGTTCTTACAGCTCGATTTTCTCGACGCTGTGCGCCACCGTGGACGTGGATGAGGCCTACCGCTGGAGCGAAGAAAACGTCGCGCTGCAAAATAAAGCGGCGATCATTTTGTCGTATTACGACGGCGAAGATCCGCTGATGAAGAAAGTCGCCAGCGTGTTCCTCGAATCCTTCCTGTTTTATTCCGGTTTCTATCTGCCGATGTACTGGTCGAGCCGCGCCAAACTGACCAACACTGCCGATCTGATCCGTCTGATCATCCGCGATGAAGCCGTTCACGGTTACTACATCGGCTATAAATTCCAGAAAGCGCTGGCGCTGGAAAGCGAAGAGCGTCAGCGTCAGATCAAAGAGCAGGCGTTTGATCTGATTCAGGATCTGTACGACAACGAGATCCGCTACACCGAAGAACTGTACGACGGCGTAGGCTGGAGCGAGGATGTGAAAAAATTCCTGCATTACAACGCCAATAAAGCGCTGATGAACCTCGGCTACGAAGCCCTGTTCCCGGCCAGCATGGCGGATGTGAATCCGGCGATCCTTTCCGCATTGTCGCCTAACGCCGACGAAAACCACGATTTCTTCTCAGGATCCGGCTCTTCCTATGTGATCGGCAAAGCCGTTAACACCGAAGATGAGGACTGGGATTTCTGATGTCTTCGCCCTCCCCTTCATCGCGGAGGGCTGACATAAACCCCGCTTTCTGCTGTTGCCGTTATTTTTCTGAGCGTTAGTATAGAAACAGTGTTTCAAAACCCTACACGATCAGAAAAGGAAACATCATGCCTTATACGGCCTCCCCCTCCCGCTATGAAACCATGCAATTTCGACGCTGCGGTCAGAGCGGTTTAAAACTCCCCGCCCTTTCGCTCGGCCTGTGGCATAGCTTCGGCCACGTCAGCCCGCTGGAATCACAACGCGCCTTGCTGCAAAAAGCCTTCGATTTGGGCATTACTCATTTCGATTTAGCCAATAACTATGGCCCGCCTCCGGGTTCCGCCGAAGAGAATTTTGGCCGTTTGCTCAAACAGGATTTCGCCCCTTATCGCGATGAGCTGATCATCTCGACCAAAGCCGGATACGACATGTGGCCGGGGCCTTACGGTGCGGGCGGTTCGCGCAAATATCTGCTGGCGAGCCTCGACCAGAGCCTGCAACGCATGGGGCTGGATTACGTTGATATCTTCTATTCGCACCGTGTGGATGAAGAAACACCGATGGAAGAAACCGCCGCCGCGCTGGCGTATGCGGTGCAAAGTGGCAAAGCGCTGTATGTCGGGATTTCGTCTTATTCACCGGAACGCACGCAGAAAATGGCGGAGCTGTTACGTGAGCTGAAAGTACCGCTGCTTATTCATCAGCCGTCTTACAATTTGCTCAACCGCTGGGTCGATAAGAGCGGTTTGCTGGATACGCTGGAGCAAAACGGCGCGGGCTGTATCGCGTTTACGCCGCTGGCGCAGGGCCTGCTGACCGGTAAATATCTCAACGGGATCCCGGACGGGTCGCGGATGCAGGTGGAAGGGAATAAGGTGCGCGGGCTGAATGCCAATATGCTCAGCGAAGCCAATCTGAAAAGTCTGCAACTGCTCAATGAGATGGCGCAACAGCGCGGCCAGACCATGGCGCAGATGGCGCTGAGCTGGTTACTGAAAGACGAACGTGTGACGTCAGTGCTGATCGGGGCCAGCCGCCCTGAGCAACTGGATGAAAACGTGAAAGCGCTGGAAAATCTGCGTTTCACAGCTGAAGAATTAACGGCGATAGATAAGCATGTGGCAGACGGGCAACTGAATCTGTGGCAGGCATCTTCCGATAAATAAGATGGCAAAAAAAAGTGCCCTTAATTAAACCCCCGATACAGGGTCATTTAATTAGGGGCACTTAGCTTTCATTTAAAACATTATTAACAACGGGTGCTGCTGATTATTTCACGCTTTCAGCGGGTTCTTTAGCAGGCTGAGCGGTTGCCGGTGCAGCTTCTTTATGAGAAATAGTCGGTACTTCACCAAATTTGATTTTCACATCTTTCAGTTTTGCCACCAGATCCGCCGTCACATCCAGATCTTTTGAATAACTCATTGCACTTTGAACAGGCATGATTGCATCAATTTTATGCGCTTCACGGTATTGCTCCGTGACCGTTTTCACTTCTGCGACTACAGCATTACGCGCAGCCATTTGTTGAGCCTGCCATTGTGCATTCAGTACGTTAGCATCAGCCTGACGGGCCTGAGGAACTTTATCCTGTGGCAGCGTTTTATAATTCTCCTCCACTAGTTTGGCGCCGTCCTGCAGGCTCTGGTGCACCTGTTCCAGATGCGTTTTTTCCTGAGCTGCCAGGCCTGAGTCGATCATGATTTGCTCAATATTTGCGAATTTCATATTTTTGTCTCCGGTAGATTTATAATCACATCCTGCAAGCATGGAGCCTGCAATAACAATAACAGCGAGCATTCCTGCAATACTTCGGGTTGAAACTGACTTCATAAAATATCCTAAACAAGTGAGATAGTGACGAACCGCTAAATAATTCTCTGCTAAAAATAGTCGTATTTCAATTTAGAAATACTTATTTCATCATTTACGAAATATAAATCGAAACCATAAATACCCCGCAGTTTTAACTTTTATGGTTATTTATAAAGCGTTATGCGGTGAGTTCTAAACGGCGAGCCGTTTCGTAATGGTCTACCCAATACTGATTATCCAGTGAAGAAATAGTGACGCCTTCAATTTTGGAAGCATGAATAAATTGATCTTCACCGATGTATACGCCAACGTGGCGATCCCCCGGCGTGGTTTTGAAAAACACTAAATCGCCGGGTTTAAGATTATTTTTACTGACTGCCCGGCCATTCCTGATTTGTTCAAACGTGGTACGCGGCAATTTTTTGTGCAGTGAATCATTAAAGATATGCTGCATCAGCGCGGAGCAATCCACCCCCTGGTGTGTGGTGCCGCCCCAGTGATACTGAGTGCCTTTCCAGTTTGAATATTCAGATAACAACGCCGATTTAATGTTTTTTGACCGGCCTGTATTTCCGTCATAAACGGCGGATTCTTTTATATTGAAAAGTTCATTGTCGGCAAACTGATGGTTACCGATCGCCCTGAATTCACCTGGCAAATCAAATGCAAAAGAATTCATGCTGACTAATAAAGGAGAAGAAATTAATAATGCAGAGATAAATGTTTTAAAACGAAACATGTCGGAGGTCTTTTCTGAAAAATATTATTCTTCCTTACCTGTAAACCAGCAAACGGGGCGGGTGACTCGTCGTTGAGTGCGCAAATAATAAACGACAGGTGAAAAATAACCAGCCGAAAAACAGTCCATAATAGGACTCACCGAAATTATCCTATGAAACAACGCCCTCCCGCAGGAGGGCGTGGAGAAAGGCTCAGGAGAAAAACTTCGCCAGCACGAAAAGCCCGACGGAAACGTTGATCGCCCCGCCGATGCGCGTGGCAATTTGCGCGAACGGCATCAGCGTCATGCGGTTACCGGACGTGAGGATCGCCACATCGCCGGTGCCACCCTGCCCGCTCTGGCAGCAGGAGACGATCGCCACATCGATCGGGTGCATACCGATTTTCTTGCCGACGTAAAAGCCGGTCGCCACCAGCGCCACCACCGTGGTGACGATCACCAGCAGGTTTTGCACGGTAAAAGCGTCGATCAGCTCCTGCCACGGGGTGATCGCCACGCCGACCGCGAACAGCACCGGGTAAGTCACGGCGGTGCGGAAGAATTTATAAACCGCCATCGATCCGTGCTGAATGGTCGGAGAAATCCCGTTCGCCAGCTTCACCACCACTGCCGCAAATAACATGCCGACCGGCGCGGGCAGGCCGATCCACTTCTGCCCAAGCATGCCCACCATGTACAACAAGATCGCCAGCAGCGCACCGCAGGCCAGCGCATTCACGCCCGGATTGCCCTCAAACTCGTCGGTGCCGCTGCCCATCTGGCCTTTTTTAGAGGGCATCAGCTGGCCTTCACCGGTCAGATGCGGATACCGTTTGCCGATCTGATTAAGTACGCCAGCCAGCACGATCGCCGTCAGGCTGCCCAGCATGACGATCGGCAGAATACGGCCCAGCGCCACGCCTTGCTCCATATGCAATAGAGTGGCGTAACCCATCGACAGCGGGATCGCCCCTTCGCCCACCCCACCGGCCATGATCGGCAGGATCAGGAAGAAGAAAGTTTGCACCGGCGGTAACCCTAACGCCGTACCCACGGCCATCCCGGCAAGCATCCCGACGATTTCACCGCACAGCATCGGCACAAATATGCGCATAAACCCCTGGATCAGCACCTGACGGTTCATGCTCATGATGCTGCCGACGATAATGCAGCAAATGTAGAGATAGAGAATGTTGGTGGATTTGTAGAATTTCACCGTGGAATCCACCACGACGTCCGGCAGCAGGCCGTAATGCACCATCGCTGAAGGTATAAAGGTGGCGCAGATCGCCGCCGCGCCCAGTTTTCCCACCACCGGCAGGCGTTTGCCAAACTCGCCGCAGGCAAATCCGAAGAAGGCCAGCGTGGCCACCATCACGACGATATCGCTCGGCAGCTTGCCATTGAGGCAATCGAGCAGGATAAGCACACCCGCCAGCAGGAAGAAAGGCAGCGGAATAATCCCTATCTTGTAGTTATCCAAAATATGCCACCATTTTTGTCTGGCGGAGGCTGTGGATTTTTTGGTGTCTTCTTTAACAACAATGTAGGAATCGTCGGTTGTGCTCATGACATCGCCCTTTTCTTATCGTGACTTTTTTATTGAGAGTGCCAGCATAAAAAACAGGGCGTCAGGGCGGATGTGAGTTTGTTCAAATTAAATCCGCAGGGATTAAGGTTGTTATGGTTTTTATGGTGTTAATGCGACGGCCTTTATAAGGATTATCAGATTAGTAGTAAAAACCCATATTAACCCTGTAATTACTGCGTGAAATAAAGACGAATTTAATTGCCCGTTCACAACTCTGCCGTTGCCCGATGACGATGGCATTTGTGCCGTGATAGGGTTATTCGATATGTGGCTTTTGATTTTCCCCGTGGCAGGTGACTTTCTCCGTGGCAGGTTGTATGAAACGCAGATTACCTTTTCAGGTAAAACTCTTCTTATCTCTGGTGTTATTTTCGTGCCTGCTGTTAGCGCTGCTGGGCGCGATTTTATTTCACGTGATCGACCGGCAACTGCATCACGATCTTGGCCAGCGGGCGCGGGTTCAGGCCAGTGAAATCGCGCTGATGCCGGGGCTGGCGCAGAAAGTCGCCGATCGCGACGTCGCGGGCATTGCCCGGTTAATTCAGCCGCTGCGTGATCAAAGCGATGCCAGTTATATCGTCATTGGCGACGTGCGCGAGCGACATCTTTATCATTCCGAATCGCCGGAGCGAATAGATCTGCCGATGATTGGCGGGGATAACGCAGAAGTGCTGGCCGGCAAAACCATTATTTCGGTGCGTCAGGGCGGAATTGGCGTGTCATTACGCAGCAAGGCGCCGATCCTGAATGCCAGTAAACAGGTGATCGGCATTGTTTCCGTCGGTTATCTGACGTCTTACATCGACAATATCAATGGCCGCCGTCTGGCGCAGGCCGGTTTATACGGCATGCTGCTTTTACTGCTGCTGTTTATTTTTTCGTGGGTGTTTACCCGCAATGTAAAAAAACAGATGTTCTGGCTGGAGCCCAAAGATATTGCGCTGCTGGTGCGCCAGCAGAAAGCGTTACTGGAAGCCATGTATGAAGGTGTATTTGCGATTGACGGCCAGAAGCAGCTGATTTTAATTAACCGCGCGGCAAGAGAACTGCTGGATATTCGCCAGCCCGAAAACCAGCTGCTCGGCAAACCGCTGGATGAGGTGCTTGAAACGCCGCCGACATTCTTTACTCAAAGCGGTGTCGCGGAAGATAACCCCGCCAGCAGCAGCCGCCACGATCAAATTACCGTGCTTAATCAGCGACAGGTGATTGTTAACCGCGTTCCGATTGAGCTGGAGCCCGGCAAAGAGAGCGGATGGGTATTCAGCTTTCGCGATAAAAATGACATTAATACGCTGAGCAGCCAGCTGAGCCAGGTGAAACGCTATGCGGATAACCTGCGCATCATGCGTCATGAACAGCTTAACTGGACCGCGACGCTGGCCGGTTTACTGCAAATGCAGCGCTACGACGACGCGATGCGCTACATTCAGGCACAGTCCGAAGGCGCGCAGGCCGTGCTGGATTTTGTGTCGGCGCGCTTTACGTCGCCTGCACTGTGCGGCCTGCTGCTGGGGAAATACGTCAGCGCGCGGGAAAAAGGCGTCGAACTGGCGTTCGATCCGGCCTGTCAGTTACTGCGCATTCCGGCGGCCATCAGTGAAACCGAGCTGATGTCGGTTATCGGTAATCTGCTGGACAACGCCGTGGACGCCACCCTCAACGCCGGGACAGCGGCTGTGCCGGTGGAGCTGTACATCTCCGACAGAAACCACGAACTGCTGATTGAGGTGGCCGATCGCGGCGGCGGCGTGGACGACGCCCTCAAGCCGCATTTGTTCGAACAGGGCGTCACCACCAAGCCGCTGAGCGGTGATGAGATGACCGGTGCAGAACATGGCATCGGTCTGTATCTGGTGGCGAGTTACGTCCGTCAGGCGGGCGGCAGCATCGAAATCTCAGACAATACGCCGCAGGGTACGATTTTTTCAGTGTTTATCCCGACGACGTCGGATGCTTCAACAGGAAAGAAACATGAATAACAGCAGCGCACTCGATGTCGTGATTGTGGAAGATGAACCGCACCTTGCTGGTCTGCACCGCGATTTTATCGAACAAAATTTCAATCTGCGCGTGGTCGGCCTGGCCTCGACGCTTGAGCAGGCGCGTACGCAGCTGAGATTGCATCAGCCACGGTTGATCCTGCTGGATAACTATTTGCCCGACGGCCAGGGCGTGGATCTGATTGACAGCCCGTTACTGAAAAGCTTCGACTGCTCGGTGATTTTCATTACCGCCGCCAGCGATATGCAAACCTGTAGCCAGGCCATGCGCAGCGGCGCGTTCGATTACATCATCAAACCGGTGTCATTCCATCGCCTGCGCAGCTCGCTTGAACGTTTTATGCAGCTGGTACAAACGCTGCGCCATGTCAAAGTAGTCGATCAGCGTGCGCTGGACCGGTTGTTCAACCTGCCCGCCAGCGACACGCCGCCCGCCCCTTCCGCGAAAGGCATCGAGCCCAATACGCTGGAACTGGTGCAGCGGGTATTTAACGCCAGGCCGGAGGTCAGCTGGTCTGTTGAACAGGTGGTGGAAGAGGTCGGGATCAGCAAAACCACCGGCCGCCGTTATCTGGAATATTGCGTGGAAATGGGCTTTATCGGCGTCGAGATGCAGTATGGAAATATCGGCCACCCGAGGCGGCTGTATCGCAAAATAGCAGACCCGGAAAAATCCGCATCCTGAGGACGAATTTCGGCGGTTTTTCCTGACCAATTTCCCCCGCACCGCCGGCCTCATCGCCGGCGAATTTCCCGCCTCCCCCACTGGTTCAGACGATAATTTCACAACGCATGTCGCTTTCAGACAACCGGTAAATTCACGCCTTTCACATAAATCTGAAATCTCTATTTACACCTGTCAACACGCACCGGTTGAGCGGCATTAATTTGATATAAATCACGCAATTATTTCACCCTAAAACCCCACAAAAACAAAAGATATTAATACCAGTAAAATCAATGTATTAAATATATTAAAAGCAAAAATGCACTGCCGTTAAATTAGCGGTTAACCCCCCGTCATCGCACGGGGTAATGTGTCATTAATTGTCAATGCGGATTTATCGTAATTAAACACTGCAAATACAGATAAATAGGTAACCAGGAACACAATCATGAATATTCCTCGGAAACATTGAGACTTGTCTCAGAATGTCGATGTGTTAGGGTATAACGCGTTCACTATTTCGTTACAGGTAAGATCCTATACGGTCCAACAGAAAAACTAGACATCGAGCCGATACGGCTATTTATATCCAAGGAATGCACATTGCATGGCAATTAAAATCGAAGTAAAGAATCTTTATAAGGTATTTGGCGAAAACCCGGATCGCGCTTTCAAGATGATCGACGCAGGCAAGGGTAAAGAAGAAATTTTTGAGAAAACCGGTCTGTCACTTGGCGTTAAAGATGCCAGTCTGGCCATTGAAGAAGGCGAGATTTTCGTCATCATGGGGTTATCCGGTTCCGGTAAGTCCACCATGGTACGCCTTCTCAATCGTCTGATAGAGCCCACCCGCGGCGAAGTGCTGATCGACGGCGAAGACATCGCTAAAATCTCAGAAGCAAAACTGCGCCAGGTGCGCCGAAGCAAAATCAGTATGGTGTTTCAGTCCTTTGCGCTGATGCCACACCTGACCGTGTTGAATAACACCGCGTTCGGGATGGAGCTCGCCGGTCTGCCGGTGGAAGAGCGTAATGCCAAAGCGCTGGATGCGCTGCGTCAGGTCGGGCTGGAAAACTATGCTAATTCTTACCCTGATGAACTGTCCGGCGGTATGCGTCAGCGTGTGGGCTTAGCCCGCGCCATGGCCAATAACCCCGACATTCTGCTGATGGATGAGGCCTTCTCGGCGCTTGACCCGTTAATCCGTACCGAAATGCAGGATGAGCTGGTGAAGCTTCAGGCTCAGCATCAGCGCACCATCGTGTTTATTTCTCATGACTTAGATGAAGCCATGCGCATCGGCGATCGCATCGCCATTATGCAGGGCGGCGAAGTGGTACAGGTCGGCACACCGGAAGACATTCTGAATAACCCGGCCAACGACTATGTCCGTACCTTCTTCCGTGGCGTGGATATCAGCCAGGTATTCAGTGCCAAAGACATTGCGCGCCGTCGTGGCGCACTCATTCGTAAAACCCCCGGTTTTGGTCCCCGTGCCGCGCTTAAGCTGCTGGAAGATGAAGACCGCGAATATGGTTATGTGCTTGAACGTGGACAGAAATTCATCGGCGTTGTGTCGATCGAATCCCTGAAAACCGCGCTGAAAGCTAATCAGCCGCTGGAAAGCGCCCTGCTGGAATCTCCGGCACCGGTGCAGGCAGACATGCCGCTCAGCGAACTGATTTCTCTGGTCGCCGCTGCGCCTTGCGCCGTGCCGGTGGTCAATGAGGACAATAACTATATCGGTATTATTTCCAAAGCCATGCTGCTTCAGGCGCTGGACAAAGAAGGGGGTAACGAATGAGCACTTCACATATCACGAACTCAGTCACTCAGCACGCTCAGGCCGCACAGGCTCAGGCGCTGGATCCGTCCATCGATCCGTGGAGTGCCGATAACGCCAGCGGCGGTGTGGCGCCACAAGCCGACGCCGCCACCTCTACTGCGCCAGCCGATGCGGGCAGCAGCGATCCCTGGGGCGGCGGCAGCGATGCCGCTACCAGCGCGCCGGATACCACGCACCACGCCGCAGCACAGGCCAATGACTGGCTGAGCGTCGCACCCGAACAGCATCAGCATTTTTCTATTCTCGATCCGTTCCACAGTACGCTGATCCCGCTCGACCATTGGGTGACGGAAGGGATCGACTGGCTGGTCACGAATTTCCGTCCGGTATTCCAGGGGATCCGCGTACCGGTCGATTTCGTCCTGAGCGGCTTCCAGCACGGTCTGGAAACGCTGCCAGCACCGATTGCGATCTTAGTGTTTGCGCTGATCGCCTGGCAGATGGCGGGGTTAGGCATGGGTGCCGCCACGCTGGTGTCTCTGGTCCTGATCGGCGCGATCGGTGCCTGGTCACAGGCAATGGTGACGCTGGCGTTGGTTCTGACGTCGCTGTTCTTCTGTATTCTGATAGGCCTTCCGCTCGGAATATGGCTGGCGCGCAGTCAGCGGGCGGCGAAAATTATCAGGCCGCTGCTTGATGCCATGCAAACCACACCGGCGTTCGTGTATCTGGTGCCGATCGTGATGCTGTTTGGTATCGGTAACGTGCCGGGCGTGGTCGTGACGATCATCTTTGCCCTGCCGCCGGTGGTGCGTCTGACCATTCTGGGTATCAATCAGGTGCCGGAAGATCTGATCGAAGCCGCCAAGTCGTTTGGTTCCAGCCCGCGTCAGTTGCTGTTCAAAGTACAGCTGCCGCTGGCCATGCCGACCATCATGGCCGGTATTAACCAGACGCTGATGCTGGCGCTGTCGATGGTGGTTATCGCCTCGATGATCGCCGTGGGCGGTCTGGGTCAGATGGTCTTGCGCGGTATTGGCCGTCTGGACATGGGTCTGGCCTCAGTCGGGGGTGCGGGTATCGTTATCCTCGCCATCATCCTCGACCGTCTGACACAGTCCATGGGTCGCGACAGCCGCAGTAAAGGCGGTCACCGCTGGTTCACCCGCGGTCCTGTCGGCCTGGTGATGAAGCCATTCGCCAAAAAAGCCTGATTCAGGCACTGCACTTCTCCCGGCGGTTCGCCGCCGGGAACTCTCAAAGCGAAAAAACGCAGTCCACTCTTACGTATTCACCAGCAAGAATAAGGGTTCACCATGCGCACAACTCAGAATAAAACACCGATCAAAACACTCATCCTCGCATTAGCAGTAGCAACACCTGCCGCTTTCGCTGCCGATTTACCGGGTAAAGGCGTGGTCGTCAAACCGTTGCAAAGCACCATCGCGGAAGAAACATTCCAGACCGAACTGGTCAACCGCGCGCTGGAAAAACTCGGTTATGACGTTCAGCAAACCGGCGAAGTGGATTACAACGTCGCGTACACCGCGATTGCCAGCGGCGATTCCACCTACATGGCCGTGAACTGGGAGCCGCTGCAAAAAGACATGTACACCGCAGCCGGTGGCGACCAGAAGTTCTACCGTCAGGGCACTTACATCAAGGGCGCGGCTCAGGGTTATCTGATCGACAAGAAAACAGCTGACAAATACAACATTCATGATTTATCGCAGCTGAAAGATCCGAAACTCGCCAAACTGTTTGACGCCGACGGTGACGGAAAAGCCGATATGGCCGGTTGTAATCCGGGCTGGGTGTGCGGCGCGGTAGTGAATACGCAAATCAAAGCCTATGGCCTGAGCGATACCGTGACGCAAAACGAGGGCAACTATTCGGCCATTATCGCCGACACGCTGACCCGTTATAAATCCGGCAAGCCGGTGCTGTATTTCACCTGGACACCGTACTGGGTGAGCAACGAACTGAAACCCGGCAAAGACGTGGTCTGGCTGACCGTGCCGTTCTCTGCCACACCGGGCTCACAGAAAGACATGGATACCACGCTGCCTAACGGCAAAAACTACGGTTTCCCGGTCAATAACGAGCACATTGTCGCGAACAAAGCCTGGGCTGAGAAAAACCCGGCAGCAGCAAAACTGTTCGCCATCATGCAACTGCCACTGAGCGACGTGAATGCACAGAACCTGCGGATGCATGAAGGGGAATCCTCTTCAGCCGACATTCAGCAACACGTTGACGGCTGGATCAAAGCGCATCAGGCCACTTTCGACGGCTGGATCAAAGAAGCCGCCGCTGCCGCAAAATAATGAATAACAACAATTCGAGGAATTTATGAAGAAGACAGGAATCTGGGCGGTTGCCGCTCTTACCACGCTCGCCACTGCCACCACTTTCGCCGCCGATCTGCCGGGTAAAGGCATCAGCGTCACGCCGGTTCAGAGCACCATCAGCGAAGAGTCTTTTCAGACAGAGCTGGTCAGCAAAGCGCTGGAAAAACTGGGCTATGACGTTCAGCCAACCCGTGAGGTCGATTACAACGTCGGCTACACCACGCTGGCTGCCGGTGATGCAACGTTCACCGCCGTCAACTGGTCACCTTTGCATGATGAAATGTACAAAGCCGCCGGTGGCGATAAAGTCTTTTACCGCGAAGGGACATACGTAACCGGCGCGGCACAGGGCTGGCTTATCGATAAGAAAACCGCCGAGAAATATCACATCACCAATATCGAACAGCTGAAAGATCCGAAACTGGCCAAACTGTTTGATACCAACGGTGACGGCAAAGCCGATCTGACCGGTTGTACGCCGGGCTGGGGTTGTGAAGCTGCGCTCAATGAGCAGCTGAAAGCCTATGGTCTGGAAAATACCGTGACGCACAATCAGGGTAACTATTCCGCCATGATTGCCGACACCATCACGCGTTACAAAGAAGGTAAACCTATCTTCTATTACACCTGGACGCCGTACTGGGTGAGCAACGTGCTGATCCCAGGTAAAGACGTCTTGTGGATGCAGGTACCGTTCTCCGTGGTGCCGGGCGATAAAAACGCCGATACCAAACTGCCAAACGGTAAAAACTATGGTTTCCCGGTGAGCACCATGCACATCGTGGCGAACAAAGCCTGGGCTGAGAAAAACCCGGCTGCGGCAAAACTGTTTGCCATCATGAAACTGCCACTGAAAGACATCAATGCGCAGAATGCCGCGATGCACGCCGGTAAAAATTCCGATGCTGACATCTCCGCGCAGACGGATGGCTGGATCAAAGCCCACCAGGAACAGTTCGACGGCTGGGTAAAAGAAGCGGCTGCCGCCGCGAAATAAGCCAGTAACGAACGCAGGAACAGCAACGGGCGGGGAGAAATCTCCGCCCGTTTTTATGTACGATAAAACCTCTATTACAAAACCAGATAGTTGCCATTAAAACTATTCATTGGTTTAATATTTTTATCATAACGATAATCGTCGCTCGCATTTCCCTGCTCCTTCAATAAGATCCGTTTATTCTCACTATGAAAAAAACTACAACACATTCTCCACTCAGCCCGGCGCTGATCATTCTGATGGCGATTGCCACCGGGCTTGCCGTCGCCAGTAACTATTACCCGCAGCCGCTGCTGGAAACCATTGCCCGCGCGTTCAGCCTGTCGGTCAATCAGGCCGGTTTTATCGTCACCGTCGCGCAACTCGGTTATGCCTGTGGCCTGATGTTTATCGTGCCGCTGGGCGATATGTTTGAACGTCGCGGCCTGATTGTGCTGATGACACTGCTTTCCGCCGCCGGATTACTGATAACCGCCATGGCACCGACGCTGACCATGATGTTAGTGGGCACCGCGCTGACCGGGCTGTTTTCCGTGGTCGCGCAGATTCTGGTGCCACTGGCTGCCACGCTGGCGGAGCCGGAACGTCGCGGAAAAGTGGTCGGGCTGATTATGTCTGGCCTGCTGCTGGGCATTTTGCTGGCGCGAACCGTCGCGGGCGCCCTGGCGTCACTGGGCGGCTGGCGTACGGTGTATTGGGTGGCGAGTGCGCTGATGATCGTCATGGCGCTGGTGCTGTGGCGCAAACTGCCGAAACATGAGCAGAAAACCGATCTGAATTATCCGCAACTGCTGAAATCTATTTTCTCGCTGTTCATTCACACGCCGGTGCTGCGTACCCGTGCGCTGGTGGGGATGTTCTGCTTCGCTAACTTCAGCATTTTGTGGACCTCAATGGCGTTCCTGCTGGCCGGCCCGGCGTATCACTATTCCGAGGGGGTGATCGGCCTGTTTGGTCTGGTGGGTGCGGCCGGTGCGCTGGCGGCAACCCGCGCGGGCAATCTTGCCGATAAAGGCAAAGCGCATCTGACCACCACCGCCGGGTTAATCCTGTTGCTGCTGTCGTGGGCGGCGATTGCTTACGGTGAGCATTCGGTTATCTCGCTGATTATCGGCATCATCGTTTTGGACCTTTCGGTTCAGGGCGTACACATCACCAACCAAAGTGTTATCTATAAGACCATGCCCGAAGCACGTAACCGCCTCACGGCAGGTTATATGACCACTTACTTTATCGGTGGCGCGGTCGGCTCGCTGGTGTCGGCTTCGGCCTATCAGGCAGCGGGCTGGTATGGCGTTTCCCTCGCGGGCACGCTGATGTGCGTACTGAATCTGCTGGTCTGGTGGCAGGGATATAAATACAAACTCGCCTGATTATCGGGCGGTTAAAATAGAATCAGGAGGGAATCATCACCCCTCCTGATTAGCTTGCGAATAATCATTGCTGAAATTTATTTGTACCAAAGGGTGTTAACAATACTTACAGTCTGGTAATGTTTGCGTCATGAATTATTCGCCGGCCACACTCCGGTTTCACAATGTTTTATACATCCATGCAAACCAATCCTGATCCCGCCCGCGTTTCCACCTTCCGGCAAGGTGTGACTGACAGCCTGCCCGTAGTGATCGGTTATCTGCCCATCGCTTTTGCTTTCGGCCTCAGCGCCGTCAAACTTGGCTTCACCCCTGCTGAAAGTCTGTTGTTCTCCGTGCTTATCTACGCAGGCGCCAGCCAGTTTGTGATCACCGCGCTGCTCAGCGCCGGAATGTCTTTATGGGTTTGCGCCCTGACGGTCATGGCGATGGATGTCAGACACGTCCTGTACGGCCCCTCTTTGCGTAACCGTCTGGTGGGAAAACTCAATGGCAGGAAAACCGCGCTCTGGGCGTTCGGCCTGACCGATGAAGTGTTCGCCGCCGCCACCACCAAACTTATTCGCGATAAACGCAGCTGGAGCGAGGACTGGATGTGTGGCATTGCGCTCTCATCCTGGCTTTCCTGGGTTTTCGGCACCGCCATCGGCGCGCTGTTTGGCAACGGTCCGCTGGAAAATTTTCCCGCCGTTGAGGCTGCGCTCGGGTTTATGTTGCCTGCGCTGTTCCTGAGTTTTCTGCTCGCGGCGTTTAAGCGCCAGCAAAGCATGGTTTTTGTTGCATCGCTTGCCGGGGCTCTGAGCGGGTTGATGTTCTGGTCAATTCCCGCCGCCATTGGCTGCGGGCTCGCGGCCGGTTGCCTGGCCGCCCTGCTGCAACGGCCCCAGGCGACATCTGCGACGGAGGTCATCTCCGATGAGCACTGACGTTATTCTGGTGTGTCTGCTGGTGGGCGTGGTCAATTACCTGTTCCGGTATTTGCCCCTGCGCATCGGCGCGCGGAGAACCTCAGGTGGCCTGAAAAGCGGCCCGCTCTCCCGCGTGCTCGACAGCATTGGTATCGCCTCGATTTGTGCGTTGCTGGTGGTTTCAGGCGCGCCGGACGTAATGCGTGACCCGCAAAGACTGCTGCCGTCACTGGCCGGTTTCGTGCTGCTGACGCTGATTTTCTGGCGCACAAAAAGCATCATTATTGCCACGCTGACTGGCGCCGTGGCGTACGGCCTGGTGTTCAAGGTGATGCTGATGGCGGTGTGAAACCCGCTATTTTTTTACGCTCTGGCAACACGTAATCAAAGTTTGTTGAATGCTTTAAACATCGAATAATTCACCGGGGTTATGAATCACACTAATTGCTAAAGAATTGGTGATTCATAACATTGATATTATTAATTACCATCGTTACTATGTCATCTGTAACTAATGAGGCTTCTCATATGGACAGTTCGTTCTCGCCAATTGAAAAAATGTTAAATTTCCGGGCTAAAAAGCAAAAAGATTTTCCTTATCAGGAAATTTTGCTGACCCGTCTTTGTATGCACATGCAAAGTAAGTTGCTGGAAAATCGCAACAAAATGCTGAAAGCACAAGGGATCAACGAAACCCTGTTTATGGCGTTACTGACGCTTGATGCGCAGGAAAGCCACAGCATTCAGCCTTCTGAGCTGAGTTCTGCACTGGGGTCTTCGCGTACCAACGCCACCCGCATTGCGGATGAGCTGGAAAAGCGTGGATGGATCGAACGCCGTGAAAGCGACAACGACCGCCGTTGCCTGCATTTGCACCTGACCGCTGATGGCGAAGCCTTTATTCAGAAGTTACTGCCGCCTCAACACAAGAGCCTGCATTTCCTCTGGTCGACCTTAGACGCAGATGAACAGAAGCAGTTAGAAACCCTGACGCGCAAACTGTTAACTCGCCTTGATCAGATGGATGCGACAGCACTGCAACAATTCTAAATTTCTGTTCAGGTAAACCACACATGTCACTCCAAGCTCGCTGGAGGCTTACGCCGCTGTTTGCCGTTTTGATTTTGGCCGGCTGCGCCTCCAGTAATAGTATTGCTCCTCAGTCGTCGCTGCTGGATACGCAACAGCTTCATCTGCAGCAGGCAAAGGTCAGCTCCCTGACCCTCGGCCCACAGTGGTGGCGCAGTCTTAATGACCCGCAACTCGATGCCCTGATGACCACAACGTTGCAAAACTCGCCATCGTTACGTCAGGCGGCAGCGCGCGTGCGCGAAGCGCAGAGTGTGATGGGCGAAGCGGATGCGGCCAATGGCCCTTATCTGGATTTGAATGGATCGACGCGACGTGAACGTGTGGCTAAAAACACCATTCCGCCGTTTCTGACCAGCTACCCCGAAGCGCCTATCTATGACAGCAGTAACAGCCTCGGCCTGAATCTGAGCTATGAGTTTGACTGGTGGGGAAAATACCGCAATCAGGTGAATGCCGCGAAAGCACAGGTGGATTCCGCCCGTGCTGAACAGGCGCAAGCCGCTCTGACGCTGACCAGTTCGGTGGCGTCAGCCTATTATCAGTTGCAGGCCAATCTGGCCCTTCAGGACGTTCTGCAACATCAGGTAGATAACAACCAGCGTCTGGCCGATCTGCGTAAAGCGCAGTATCAGGCGGGGGTATATGGCATTGAGATCCCGCAACAGACGCAGGCGCAGGCCGACAGCGCGAAGCAACAGATCATCACGCTGAAGTCGCAAACCGAGCAACTGCGCCATGAGTTATCGGCACTGGCCGGTCGTGGCCCCGACGCCATGAACGGGCTGCACGCCGTGGCACTGCCTTCGCCTGACGCGCTGGCACCCAAAGGTGAGCTGACCCTCGATTTGCTGGGTAAACGCCCTGACATCGCCGCACAGCGCGATCTGGTCGAATCCTATTCCCAGCGTGTCAGCGCCGCGAAAAAAGAGTTCTACCCAAGCCTTTCCATCAGCGCCTTCGGCGGTCTGACGACCACCAACTACGGAGGCACCAGCCCGAATCTTCTGGAAGCCGCCAGCAAAGCCTGGAATATCACGCCCGCGATTTCGCTGCCGATTTTCCACGCCGGTGCGCTGCGCGCCAAACTGGGCGAAGAGTCCGCGTTATATGACCAGTCCGTTGAGTCGTATAACCAGACCATCCTGAACGCCATCCAGCAAACTGCGGATGCCATCACTGTCTCGAAAAGCAGCGTTGAACAATTGCAGCAGGCTTCTTCTGCCGCGAAATCGCTGGAAGAGGTGTATCGCGTTTCGGATGCAAGATACAACGCTGGCATCATCGGACGGGATGAGCTGTTGACCAGCCAGTCAGCGCTTCTGCAACAACAGCAGGCGCAACTTAATGCCAGCAGTCAGGTGATGCAGGCAAAAATCAGTCTTATCCGTGCGCTCGGGGGTGGCTATCAGGCCCCGGCTGCGGATCAAAAATCATAATAATTACACAGACTCAGCGTGGAGAAGACCATGAGCGCAAATGCCGAAACTCAGGCAGCAACGCCGCAAGCTCCGAGAAATAAGAAAAAAACGCGCAAAACCGCGATGCTCTTGTTGACCGGGATTTTCATTATTATCGCCATCGCCTACCTGTTTTACTGGCTGCTGGTGTTACGTCATTTCGAGTCGACCGACGACTCCTATGTCGCCGGTAATCAGGTGCAGATTATGGCGCAGGTGTCGGGCAGCGTGACCGACGTGAATTTCGACAGCACCGACTTTGTGAAAAAAGGCGACGTGCTGGTGACGATCGATCCGACCGATGCGGAGCAGGCTTTCGAGCGCTCTAAAACGGCGCTGGCCAACAGCGTGCGCCAGACGCATCAGCTGATCATCAACGGTAAGCAGTATCAGGCCAATATCGCCCTGCGCCAGACCCAGTTGCAACAGGCGCAGACTGACCTCAAGCGTCGCGTGGTGCTGGGAAATGTCGATGCGATTGGCCGTGAGGAACTGCAACACGCCCGTGATGCCGTGGATACCGCGAAAGCGCAATACGATGTCGCCGTTCAGCAATACAACGCCAATCAGGCGATGATTCTGGATACGCCGGTCGATAAGCAGCCGCAGGTTTTACAAGCCGCCGCGCAGGTACGTGACGCCTGGCTCGCCTTGCAACGCACCAAAGTGCGCAGCCCGATTGACGGTTTCGTCTCCCGCCGTGCGGTACAGATTGGTCAGCAGATCAACTCTTCCACTGCGCTGATGGCGGTAGTGCCGGCTCATCACATCTGGGTGGATGCCAACTTTAAAGAAACACAGTTAGCCAATATGCGTATCGGCCAGGCCGCGACCGTGGTCAGCGATATGTACGGTGATGACGTGAAATATCACGGCAAAGTGGTGGGGATGGACATGGGCACCGGCGGCGCGTTCTCGCTGTTACCTGCGCAAAATGCCACCGGCAACTGGATCAAAGTGGTCCAGCGTTTACCGGTGCGTATCGAGCTTAACGATCAGGAAGTGAAAGAACATCCGCTGCGTATTGGTTTGTCGGCGCTGGTCACGGTCGATACGCAAAACCGTGATGGTCTGGTGCTGGCGAATAAAGTGCGTACTGAACCGCTGTATCAGACAACGGCTCTGACGCTGGATCTGGCACCGGTTAACGCCATCATTGCTGACGTTATTCATGCCAATGCAGGCTAATATTTCCGGAGGCCGCTGTGGCAAATAAACCGCTGGTAGGCGCACCGCTGGCCTGGATGACGGTGGCTTTGTCGATGGCCACGTTCATGCAGGTGCTGGACTCGACGATCGCCAACGTGGCGATCCCGACCATTGCCGGGAATCTGGGTGCCTCAAACTCGCAGGGCACCTGGGTGATCACCTCCTTCGGGGTGGCTAACGCCATCTCGATCCCGATCACCGGCTGGCTGGCAAAACGCATCGGCGAAGTAAAACTGTTCCTCTGGTCTACGGTGCTGTTTGCGATTGCCTCCTGGCTGTGCGGCATGTCCAACAGCCTGGAAATGCTGATCTTCTTCCGTGTGGTGCAGGGCGTGGTGGCAGGTCCACTGATCCCCCTCTCGCAAAGTCTGTTACTGAATAACTATCCGCCGGCCAAGCGAAGTACCGCGCTCGCGCTCTGGTCGATGACGGTGATCGTCGCCCCGATTTGCGGGCCGATCCTCGGCGGGTACATCAGTGATAACTATCACTGGGGCTGGATCTTCTTCATTAACGTGCCGATCGGCGCCGCCGTGGTGTTCCTGACGCTGAAAACGCTGAAGGGCCGCGAAACGGCAACGCAGATCAGACCGATCGACAGTGTGGGGTTAGTGCTGCTGGTGCTGGGCATTGGCGCATTGCAGGTGATGCTCGACCGGGGTAAAGAACTCGACTGGTTTAACTCGACGGAAATTATCGTGCTGGCGGTCGTGGCGGTGGTCGCGCTCTGCTTCCTTGTCGTGTGGGAGCTGACCGATGACCACCCGATAGTCGATCTGTCGCTGTTTAAATCGCGAAACTTTACCATCGGCGTGCTGTGTATCAGCCTGGCCTACATGCTTTACTTCGGCGCGATTGTTCTGCTGCCGCAGTTGTTGCAGGAGGTATACGGCTACACCGCCACCTGGGCAGGTCTGGCGTCCGCACCGGTGGGGATTTTGCCGGTCCTGATGTCGCCTATTATCGGACGTTTTGCACACCGGCTGGATATGCGAAAGCTGGTGACGTTCAGCTTTATCATGTATGCCTACTGCTTCTTCTGGCGTGCGTACACGTTCGAACCGGGGATGGATTTTGGGGCATCTGCGTGGCCGCAGTTTATTCAGGGCTTCGCCGTCGGCTGCTTCTTCATGCCGCTGACCACCATTATTCTGTCCGGCTTACCGCCGGAACGCATGGCGGCGGCCTCAAGTTTGTCGAACTTTATCCGTACGCTGGCAGGTTCGATTGGTACGTCGATCACCACCACCATGTGGTCAAACCGGGAATCACTACACCACGCGCAGTTAACGGAAAACATCACGCCGTTTAATCCGGCGGCGACGCAGACGTATCAGCAACTCGAAGGCATGGGCATGAGCCATCAGCAGGCTTCAGGCTGGATAGCGCGGGAAATCACAAATCAGGGGCTCATTATCTCTGCCAATGAGATTTTCTGGTTATCCGGCGGCGCATTCCTGGTGCTGCTGGTTCTGATCTGGTTCGCCCGCCCACCGTTTACCAGTGGTGGCGGAGCCGGTGGCGCTCACTGATTCAGGCAATCCCTGAATGACGCAAAGCAAAACGGACGCATTACGCGTCCGTTTTTTTATGGCTCAAACCGGGCGATTATGCCTGGTTCTGACGCCACCATTCCGCCAGCAAAATCCCGGTCGCCACGGAGACGTTCAGGCTTTCTACTTTGCCGGTACCGCCGATAGACACGCTCAGGTCACCCTGCTGCCATGCGCTGTCGGACAAACCGTCGCTCTCTTCACCCAGCACCAGCACCATTTTGGCTGGCAGCTCAGCTTTTCCGAGCGCTGTACCTTTATGGCTGGAGGTGGTGACGATGGTGTAACCCGCTTTGCGGAAGGTCGCCAGCACATCAAGGAAGTTATCCGCGTTGATGGCTTTCACATGTTCCGCGCCGCCTTCAGCAGTACGAACTGCCGCACCGGATTCCAGCTGTGCCGGATCCTGTACCAGCATCCCGTTGATACCAAAATGCGCACAAGAACGCATGATACCGCCGAGGTTGTGCGGGTTGCCGACGTTTTCCAGCGCCAGCACGCAGTCTTTCGCACGGGCAGTTTGCAGATAAGTTTCCGCATCCAGACCCTGACGTTTTTTGATCAGGAAACACACGCCGCCGTGGTGTTCAGTGCCGGACGCTTTCGCCAGCTCTTCATCTTCAACCACATGATAGGCTTTGCGGTTTGCTGCCATCCAGCGCAGCGCTTCACGAAAACGCGGGGTGACGGATTGCACAAACCACGCACGCACGATAGCATCCGGACGGCTGGCAAACAGCGCCTGACAGGCATTTTCGCCATACACGCGGGTTTCTTCCTGGCGCTGACGACGCAGCTGCTCAGGATCGATAAAGCTTTTACCGCTGATGCCGCCGTGATCCGGTACGGACTCATCAGCCGGTGCACGTGAGACGGTTTTCCACGGCGAAGAATACGGACCCTCATCATCACGGGCCGGACGGCGTGGGCGATCGTCGCCACGTCGTGTGTCTGCGCCGCGTGAATCACCACGCGAATCGCTGCTGCGACGCTCATTGCGGCGGGCATCGTCTGGACGGGAACCCTGGCGAGGATTATCGCCCGGACGTCCTCTGTTATTGGAAGGACGTTTATCGTTATTGCGGTTATCGCCGTCGTCGTCACTACGGACGAACATCACTTTGACTTTGCCGTTCTTGCCACTGAATGAATCGTTCATTTTTCTCTCCACCTACGCGCAGGGCGCGAAGATTACCTGATGTCTGTGAGCTAAGCCACATGCTTTGGACCAAAAGCTTAAAACTATCGTATTCATTGAATAAACCGCGTTGTTAACAGAATGCTGCACCCTCATACTTACAACATCCAAGTAACATATCAGCCATCTTTAGCGCCGGATCCGGTAAGGTTGATACCGTTCTCACGTTAAGCAATGTAGAGGCTATTTTATGAATACGATTTGCACATCATGTCAGGCCACCAACCGCCTGCCAGAGGATCGTATCGACGACGGCGCAAAATGCGGCCGCTGCGGTCATTCACTTTTTGAAGGCGATGTGGTTCACGCTACTGCTGCCACGCTGGATAAATACCTGCAGGATGACCTGCCGGTCGTTATCGATTTCTGGGCACCATGGTGTGGCCCATGTGTTAACTTCGCGCCGATCTTTGAAGATGTGGCTCAGGAACGCGCCGGTAAAATCCGCTTCATTAAGGTGAATACTGAAGCAGAACCTGAACTGAGCGCGCGGTTCCGGATCCGCAGCATTCCCACCATTATGGTATTTAATGAAGGCAAAATGGTCGATATGTTAAGCGGCGCGATGCCTAAAGCCCCGTTCAATAACTGGCTTAATGAATCATTGTAACGCATAAGCCGTTATAAAGCCCTGCCGATGGCCCGCCTCTGTGCGGGCTTTTTTCTCTTTACATCACGCCGGTAACGGATCTGCTTGCCAGCCCCGGAAGGGTGATTAGAATAGCCGTTTTTCGCCTACCGGAATGCTTATGTCAGACAACGCCGTCCTTCGCCTGCGTGCACAGCGCCTTGCCAAATCCACCCGCCCTTTTCTTGCCCGCGGGTCACGGGCGATTCGCTGTCAGTCATGCCTGTTACCTGAACGCCACTGCATCTGCGCCGAACGCGAAATTCATCAGGCCACCAGCCGTTTTTGTCTGGTGATGTTCGACACTGAGCCGATGAAGCCCAGCAATACCGGACGGTTGATCGCTGACGTTTTGCCCGATACTCAGGCATTTATGTGGTCGCGTACGGAAACGGATCCGGCGCTGCTCGAAGCGATTGCCGACCCCGAACGCCAGCCTTATGTGGTTTTCCCGGCCTCTTTCGCCGAACCGCCGCGCCAGGTGTTTACCGACGTTCCGGCCGGCAGCAAACCTCCGCTGTTTATCATGCTCGACGGCACCTGGAACGAAGCCCGCAAGATGTTTCGCAAAAGCCCGTACCTGGATAATCTGCCGGTATTTTCCCTTGATGTAAGCGCCAGCTCCGGCTACATACTGCGTGAAGCGTCGCGTCCGGAACTGCATTGTACGGTAGAAGTGGCGGCAGCTTTGCTGGAAAAAGCCGGTGATATTGAGGCTTCGGCTGGCCTGTCGCGCCACTTTACTCATTTCCGCACCCAGTATCTGGCCGGAAAACCCCACCATCCGGTGCATCAGCTCACAGCAAAGAATGAAGAAAGCCTCTAGAATCATGTGAACATGATGAAACGGAGATGCCATGAGTCAGCGCGGACTGGAAGCCTTATTACGACCTGAATCTATCGCGGTAGTGGGTGCCAGCAATAAGCCGGGCCGCGCCGGATATCTGATGATGCGCAATCTGCTCGACAGCGGATTCAACGGCCCGGTGCTGCCGGTCACCCCCGCTTATCGCGCGGTGTGCGGCGTGCTCACGTGGCGGGATGTCGCCAGCCTGCCGATGTCGCCCGATCTCGCCATTCTCTGTACTCACGCTGACCGCAATCTCGCCCTGCTTGAACAGCTTGGCGAACGCGGCTGTAAGACGGTCATTGTACTTTCGTCTTTGCCCCGGCAATTCGCAGAACTGAAATCCTGCGCGCAGCGCTTTTCCATGCGCCTGCTCGGACCCAACAGTCTCGGTATTCTCGCACCATGGCAGAAGCTGAATGCCAGTTTTTCACCGGTGCCGATCCTGACCGGTAAACTGGCATTTATTTCGCAATCGGCGGCGGTTGCCAATACCATTCTCGACTGGGCACAGCAGCGCGCTGTCGGCTTCTCCTATTTCATTTCGCTTGGCGACAGTCTGGATATCGACGTCGACGATCTGCTTGATTTCCTCGCCCGCGACAGTAAAACCAGCGCCATCCTTCTTTATCTTGAACATATCAGCGATGCCCGCCGTTTTCTTTCAGCCTCGCGCAGCGCCTCACGCAATAAACCTATTTTGGTGATCAAAAGCGGCCGCAGCGCTCAGGCTCAGACACTGCTCAACAGCCCGCTGAGTCTGGATACCGCCTACGATGCAGCTATCCAGCGCGCCGGGTTATTGCGCGTTCAGGATACCCATGAACTGTTTTCCGCCGTTGAAACGCTGAGCCATATGCGTCCGCTGAAAGGTGAGCGCTTACTTATCATCAGTAACGGCGCTGCCCCTGCCGCGATGGCGCTTGACCAACTGCTGTTACGCAACGGGAAGCTGGCGAAGCTCGGCGAAGAAACCGTCCGGAGGCTGAGCGCCGTGCTGTCTCAAACGATAACGGCCTCAAACCCACTGGATTTGCATGATGATGCGACGCCGTTGCTCTATCAGTCAGTGATGACGGCGTTGCTCGACAGCACTGATTTCGATGCTGTGCTGGTGATCCACGCGCCGAGTGCCGCAGCACATGGCACGGTGACCGCCAGCCATCTCATCGACGCGGTTCGTCAGCATTCGCGCGGTAAATACATCACACTGCTGACCAACTGGTGCGGAGAATTCTCCTCGCAGGAAGCGCGCAAACTGTTTACCGAGGCCGGGATCCCCACGTACCGTACGCCGGAAGGCACGGTCACCGCGTTTATGCATATGGTTGAATACCGGCGTAACCAGAAGCAGCTGAAAGAAACACCCGCGCTGCCCGCGGATCTTGAACAGAATACCGATCAGGCGCATCAGCTGATTGCCCAAACGCTGGCAGAAGGCACCACGCAACTCGATACACATGAAGTTCGCGCGATTCTGCAAGCCTACGGAATGAATGTACTGCCCACGTGGATCGCCAGCGACAGCGCCGAAGCGGTGAATATCGCCAGCCAGGTCGGTTATCCGGTGGCATTGAAATTACGCTCACCTGACATTCCGCATAACTCGGAAGTTCAGGGGGTGATGTTGTATCTGCGAACCGCCAGTGAAGTGGAACAGGCAGCCAATGCCATTTTTGACCGCGCCAGACAGGCGTTCCCGCAGGCCAGAATTCAGGGTCTGCTGGTACAGACCATGGCCAGCAGACCGGGCTCTCAGGAATTACGCGTGGTGGTCGAACAGGATCCGGTCTTTGGCCCGCTGATCATGCTGGCTGAAGGCGGCTCAGACTGGCAGCCAGAGCGGCAAGCGGTAGTTGCCCTGCCGCCACTGAACATGACGCTGGCGCGCTATCAGGTGGTTCAGGCACTGAAGAGCGGCAAAATCCGCGGCCGCAATGCCTTGCACCCTCTCGATGTTCCGGCACTGAGTCAGTTGCTGGTGAACGTGTCGAACCTGATTATCGATTGCCCGGAGATCGAACGGCTGGATATTCACCCGTTGCTGGTTTCCGGCAGTGAACTCAGCTTGCTTGATGTTTCAATGCAATTGTCGGCACACCCGGCTGACAGGCCATCACGTCTGGCAATCCGCCCTTATCCCCGCGAACTTGAAGAGCTTGTTATCCTTAAAGATGGCTCACAGGTGCTGTTCCGCCCTATCCTTCCTGAAGATGAACCGCTGCTGAAAGCGTTTATCCTCAAAGTGACTAAAGAAGATCTCTATTACCGCTACTTCAGTGAAATCAATGAATTCACTCATGAAGATTTGGCCAACATGACGCAAATCGATTATGACCGTGAAATGGCCTTCGTGGCCATCCGAACCACAGACGCCCAAAATGAAATTATTGGCGTCACGCGCGCGGTGTCAGATCCGGACAATATTGATGCTGAATTCTCGGTTTTAGTTCGTTCGGATCTTAAAGGCCTGGGGCTGGGACGCAGGCTTCTCGATAAGATGATTAACTACGCCGCAGAGCACGGTCTGCAACGCCTTACCGGTATCACCATGCCAAATAATCAGGGCATGATCACCCTGGCCAGAAAGCTTGGATTCGACGTAGACATTCAGATTCAGGACGGCATTGTGAACCTGTCATTAACGCTGGAAAAGCGGGGAATAACACCGCAGAAAAGCGTGAGCCGAAGCCATGAACAGGCAAAAGATGCGCACATCAGACAGGACTAATGGTATTATCGACCGATTGTGCGGTTACCACTGTCTGCTTGTGCCGCGAAAGCCATTACATGAAGAGAGAAGAAGCGCACTGTGATGTTGTCAAAATTCAAACGTAATAAACATCAACAACACCTTGCTCAGCTGCCCAAACTCCCCCAAACGGTTGATGCTGTAGAAACGCTCTACTGCCCAGCAGATTTCCGTAAGACGCTGCTCAACGCAATTGCCAACGCAACCCAACGGATCTATCTGGTCGCTCTCTATTTAGAGAACGATGACGGCGGACGTGACGTATTGTCGGCACTCTATGCCGCTAAACAGCAACGACCTGAGCTTGAGATTTGTGTGCTGGTTGACTGGCACCGTGCTCAGCGCGGGCGTATTGGCGCAGCGGCTGCTGACACCAATGCGGACTGGTATTGCCGTATGGCTAAAGAACATCCTGAATGTTCCGTTCCGGTGTACGGCGTTCCGGTCAATACGCGTGAAGCGTTGGGTGTCCTGCATCTGAAAGGTTTTGTGATAGACGATCAGGTGATCTACAGCGGTGCCAGCCTCAATGATGTTTATCTGCATCGCCATGAGAAATATCGCTACGATCGTTATCAGCTTCTGACCAACGCACCGCTGGCAAATACCATGATCGACTTTATGAAGAAGTCGATCATTACTGCCGCAGCCGTTCAGCGCCTCGATCGGGAAGATCGTCCGAAAAGCATTGAGATCAAGAACGAAACACGTCAGTTTCGTCAAAATCTGCGCTCCAGCGGATATCACTTCAAAGACAGTGCCGGTAATGATGAACTGGCGGTGACGCCTATCGTCGGCCTGGGTAAACAAAACGAGCTGAACCGGACTATTCATCATCTGATGGCCAGTACCGATCATAAGCTGACGCTTTGTACGCCTTATTTCAATATGCCCGCGATGCTGGCACGCAATATTATTCATCTGTTACGCCGGGGTAAGCAGGTCGAAATTATTGTCGGTGATAAAACGGCAAATGATTTTTATATTCCACAGGATCAGCCTTTTAAGATCATCGGTGCGCTGCCTTATTTGTATGAAATTAACCTGCGCCGATTCCTGAGCCGTTTACAGCGTTTTGTCGACAGCGGACAGCTCATTGTGCGGTTATGGAAAGATGGCGATAACAGTTATCACCTCAAAGGTATGTGGGTCGATGACCGCTGGCAGCTAATTACCGGCAACAATCTCAATCCACGCGCATGGCGTTTAGATCTTGAGAATGCGATTCTGATCCACGATCCACATAAAGAGATGGCCTCGCAGCGTCAGAAAGAGCTGGATGAAATTCGTCAGCACACGCAGGTTGTCTCTCATTATATGGAACTGGAAAGCATTCCAAATTATCCGGTCAAAGTGCGTAAGCTTATTCGCCGTCTGCGGCGGATAAGGATCGACAGATTAATCAGCCGAATTCTCTAATTGGCTATACTGAAAGCCTGATCATCGTGATCGGGCTTTTTTATATCTGGAATAACACTCGATGACCTACCCACTTCCTTATTCCCTCAAATACCCTTTTATCGCCCTGATATTATGCAGCAGTGGCTGTACGCATTACGCAAACGATCCATGGACCGGTAAGGATAAAGCCGAGCACTTTGTTGGTTCAGCTGTATTAGCTGCAGCAGGAACCGCTTATGGAGATAATCAGGGATGGAGTGAGGCTCGCAGCCGGTCATTTGGGTTACTCTTTTCGGTCAGCCTGGGTGCAGCGAAAGAGTTTTATGACAGCCGTGATGGTGGCAGTGGCTGGAGCTGGAAGGATTTCACCTGGGATATTGCCGGTGCAGCCGTCGGATACAGTACTTATCAGTTAATCCGTCATTGATACCCATTCTTATATTCTGGATTTCCTTTCGTATTCTCGTCAATCCTGAGCGAAAAACATGTGGATACTCAATAAGCATCACCCTTTCTGCTCAAATTCCACATAGCAAAAAGCCCTGTACGTCAGTACAGGGCTTTCCACTTGTTTGATGCCTGGCAGTTCCCTACTCTCGCATGGGGAGACCCCACACTACCATCGGCGCTACGGCGTTTCACTTCTGAGTTCGGCATG
>NZ_JBLZNY010000006.1:88057-264384 GCF_049206505.1 Rahnella sp. EDr1-12 | reverse complement strand
ATTCTCTGATGACCATAGAGGCTTTTTTGCCATATCGATAATAGAGTTCAACAGCCCGAACCCTGTCCTCATATGAATGCATTAACTCTCTCCCGAGAGTCCAAGTAATCGTCCGCACCCCCTTTTATCCAGATAGAAACGTCACCTTAGAGTAAGCTAAGCTGAAGACAAAAGCATCCTGAGATTGAGGCGGTTAGAAGGTTTAAGTTATAAAGATATAGCCATTGATTCAAGAAGAGTTGAACAGGCATTAATTTTGTCATTTGCCGAAATAGGAATAGGCATTGCATATCCTGATAATTTAGCATCTTCATCCTTACTAGAAAAGGCCAAGAGAGAATCAGAAAGCTATTTTATACAGCAGCATATAAAAAGTGATGGGGATTATTATGAGATACCTTTAATTCATTGGAGCGATAAATTCGGAGTTCATGTTTTTCCAGACAAATCTACTGCATGGGACACTAAAGCAACTCAAGAAATTGAACCGGTGAATGCGGATAAATTTGATATATACTTTAACCAGCATTATAGACGAATGGAAAACATTTTCGCCGCAGGTAATAAATTTAAAAAAATTAAAATAGCGACATCTATGCTCACAACCGCTCTTTTTGATGAGTCACTCATAAATAGAATTATTTTGTCGATGACCGCTATAGAGGTATTAACGGATAGAGTTCTTCGCGACGAAAATGAGGTTAAAACAATAGAGTTTTTAACAAATATTATGAATAAAATGGATATTGATGATAATACTAAAGCTTCTCTTGAAAAGGGATTAAATTCTTTGAAATTTCAATACATCAGTAAAATTTGTAAAAAGCTTGTTCATACGACATTAGGGAGAAGGGATGCAGAGTTATTTTATAAACTGTATGATTACAGATCTCAATTAGTACATACTGGTTTTTTAAAAAAAGAAGAAGAACTGTTTGATATTTCTATAAAATCCTATGACTTAGCTAAAAGGCTGTTAGTGGAGTATGTAGATAAACTATCTAAAAACCCAGATCAATATTAGAGCTACCAAGGCAACTATCATATCAGTTTGAGTGTCACTTTTACTTTGCCCAAAGAGGTGACACTTTAAAACTGCATTGACAGAAGCTGTAGCAGCTAAATTGAGACGTCCGCTTATGTCTCATTTCAAATGTCCGTTTTATTGTCATTCTTTCTAAAGCCCGGTAATACATCCGGGCCTGTATGCCTGTCAGATTTTTGCCTGATTGACCCTTGTAGAAAGTTCCTGATGGTTTTCTTTCCTTTCGCTGTAGCGGTCCGCCAGATAACCGGCATGTCCTTTCAGGATTAACGTAATTTTGAATAACTCTTCGGCAACGTCCACAATTCTGTCATACCAGGCCGAGGGTTTCATGCGTCCTTCATCATCAAATTCCTGCCATGCCTTTGGCACTGACGACTGATTGGGAATGGTGAACATACGCATCCATCGGCCAAGTATCCGCATCTGATTTACCGTGTTAAATGACTGTGAGCCGCCACAAACCTGCATTACGGCCAGCGTTTTACCCTGGGACGGACGAACAGCACCTTCACTCAAGGGTATCCAGTCAATCTGGGCCTTCATCACCGAACTCATGGCTCCATGTCTTTCCGGAGAACTCCAGACCATTCCATCACACCACCTGACCAGTTCGCGGAGTTCAAGCACTTTAGGGTGACTGTCCGGCGCATCATCAGGTAACGGCAGGCCAGATGGATTAAATATTTTCACCTCAGCGCCCATCCTTGCCAGCAACCGCCCCGCCTCTTCTGCTGCAAAACGGCTGTAGGAGCGTTCTCGTACCGATCCGTAAAGGATAAGAATACGCGGCATGGTCTCAGCGCCGTCCAGTAGATTACTGGCAATGGCCTCATCAAAGCACCCCGGTTCTATTGCTGGTAAGTGCGTCATAAAAAACTCTCCCTCTTGTAAGCTATGCTTTAAAATTTATCACATATGAAATATCATATGTATTGTTAATTTTAATCGAGGTTAAGCATGCTACAGCCTGTTCAGCTTTTTAAACTGCTCGCCGATGAAACCCGTTCAACTATCTTACTGCTTCTCAGGGAATCCGGAGAAATGTGCGTCTGTGACATCTGTGGTGCCACAAACGAGTCTCAGCCAAAAATTTCCCGCCACATGGCTCTTTTGCGTGAGTCAGGGCTGGTTATCGACCGCCGTGAAGGAAAATGGGTGCATTACCGACTGTCACCCCATATGCCTGCATGGGCTGCCGGAATCATTGACATAGCCTGGAACTGTGAACGCGAACACATACGCAACAAGCTCCATAGCGCAGCATCGTCCTCGTGCTAAAGTCGATGTATGTATACGAATAAACAAATATGAATGGGGTTTCTGATGTTACTGGCTGGTGTTATCTTTTTGTTTACGCTCGTCCTGGTTATCTGGCAACCCCGTGGACTGGGGATTGGCTGGAGTGCCATGCTGGGCGCAGGTCTGGCATTGCTGACTGGCGTCGTTCACCTGGGGGATATTCCGGTGGTTTGGCAGATAGTTTGGAATGCGACTTCCACCTTTATTGCCGTGATCATCATTAGTCTTTTACTCGATGAATCCGGTTTCTTTGAATGGGCCGCATTGCACGTTGCGCGTTGGGGAAATGGCCGGGGCCGGTTGCTCTTTACCTGGATTGTTCTGCTTGGCGCGATGGTCGCCGCACTGTTCGCCAACGACGGTGCCGCACTGATCCTGACGCCTATCGTCATCGCGATGCTGCTTGCGTTGGGATTCAGCCAGGGATCAACCTTAGCCTTTGTCATGGCCGCAGGGTTTATCGCTGACACGGCCAGCCTGCCGCTGATTGTCTCGAATCTGGTGAACATCGTCTCAGCGGATTTCTTTAAGCTTGGTTTCTCTGAATATGCAGCCGTGATGGTGCCGGTAAACCTGGCGGCCATTGCGACTACGCTTGTGATGTTGCATCTGTATTTCCGCAAAGATATTCCTGCCGTTTACGACGTTTCCCTGCTGAAAGAACCGAAAGATGCGATCCGTGATTTCGGGACTTTTAAAACCGGCTGGCTGGTTCTGGTTTTGCTTCTGGTGGGGTTCTTCGGACTGGAGCCGCTGGGCGTTCCTGTCAGTCTGGTCGCGGCTGCTGGTGCCCTGCTCCTGTTTGCTGTGGCGAAGAAAGGTCATGCCATTAACACAGGCAAGGTGTTACGAGGTGCGCCATGGCAAATCGTTATTTTCTCGCTGGGTATGTACCTGGTGGTCTACGGATTACGAAACGCCGGACTGACCCATTATCTTTCATCTGTGCTGAATCAGCTGGCAGAACAAGGATTATGGGCGGCAACGTTGGGTACTGGCTTCCTTACAGCTTTCCTGTCGTCTGTAATGAACAATATGCCGACCGTGCTGGTCGGGGCACTGTCGATTGACGGCAGTACAGCAACCGGTGTTATCAAAGAAGCGATGATTTACGCCAACGTAATCGGTAGCGATCTGGGGCCTAAAATCACCCCTATCGGCAGCCTGGCAACATTGCTGTGGCTGCATGTTCTTTCGCAGAAAAACATCAAAATTACCTGGGGATATTACTTCCGGGTGGGGATTGTCATGACGATCCCCGTACTGTTTGTCACGCTGGTAGCACTGGCACTGCGGCTGTCTGTATCACACTGACTATTAACTCATAACCCCGGAATGAGTCGCTTCCGGGGTTCAACCAGAGATCATAACGATGAGCAATGTGACTATTTATCATAATCCTGCCTGCGGGACATCACGGAATACCCTTGAGATGATCCGCAACAGTGGGATTGAACCTTCGGTTATTCTGTATCTGGAAACACCACCTACCCGCGAGGATCTTATAAAACTGATTACAGATATGGGGATCACGGTTCGGGCTTTGTTGCGTAAAAATACAGAGCCTTATGAACAGTTAGAACTTGATAAAAATACACTCACTGATGATGAACTGATCGACGCCATACTCGCTCACCCAATTCTGATGAATCGTCCCGTTGTGGTCACGCCACTTGGGACATTGTTATGTCGACCATCAGAGAAGGTACTCGACATACTTCCGGAATTTCAAAAAGCAGCGTTCACAAAAGAAGATGGCGAAAAAGTTGTTGATAAAGAGGGTCATCGGCTGATCTGAAAGTCACTTTTCTCGTACAAGCCATGGGTGTTCACCGGAACATTTGTTTGTCAGACCCATTTATGAGCCGTTTACAATCCTTATTCGGCTCGTATATTAACGTTCTGAATCGTCTGCTGGACGGAGGCGAAAACGGGTTTGCCGAAGGGATCAACGCGGGTCAGTATCAGAAAGTGGCGAAAGTCAGTAAAGCGACAGCTACCCGCCATCTGGCTGATCTCGTTGCGCGGGGCTGTCTGACAAGAACCGCAGCGGGCGGACGCAGCAGCCGGTATAAAATCAACGACACCTTTTCACACCCTAATGGAAACTCTATGAAAAACATCACTTTTTATGGTCGCTTTGAGGCGGATATTCTTGCAGGCCGTAAAACGATTACACTGCGCGAAGCCAGCGATGCAAACTTTTCAACCGGTGATAAGGTGCGGGTAAGCCGTTATGAAGATAATGTTTTTTTCTGCAATATCGAGATTATCAATTTGACGCCGGTGCAATTTGACGCGCTAAATGATACCCATGCGTTGCAGGAAAATATGACGTTGCCGGAACTGAAACAGGTCATCAGTGAAATTTATCCGGGGCTGAAAGAACTGTTTATGCTCGAGTTTCGCCTTATTTAACGCTAAAAACGCGCCGTGCTGAAACCGGCGCGCCCTGCTCTTCTTCAGCCCTGCCAGCGTGACTGACGGATAATGGAACAGAAATTCCCCCTGATAAATTCAGGTTCTTTATCTGCAATAACGTCTGCTTTTACATTACCGAAGGTCGTTTGCGGCTTATTTTTTATGCCGTCATAAAATGCCTGAATAATATCTTCTTTAAATGTCGCCGTGCGGGGATGTGTATTCACCACCGCATGACGAACGTCCTCTTCATACGCCTGATAATTGATGCCGAGCACGTCCATTTCCACTCCTGCCGTGACCAGCGCGATCACCGGATCCATAAACTCGGGTATACCGGGCGTGGTGTGCAGCGCGATGGCGGTCCAGACTTTGTCGATGTCCTGCCCGCTGATGCCATATTGCTGCATGAATTCCCGCGCGGTATTGGCACCGTCCACTTCAAAACGTTTATCACAGCTGCAGTGTTCGTGAGTCAGCCCCATGTCATGGAACATGCAGCCAATATAAAGTAACTCGTGATCAACATTTAACTGGCGAGCCTGCCCGGCGAGCGCGGCCCAGTAATACACCCGGCTGGAATGGTGAAACAGCAATTCCGATTCGCTATCGCGAACCCGTTCTGTGGCTTCGCGGCACATTTTGCTGTCAGGGATACGGATGCCATTGATTGTGAGACTCATGATATTTCTCCTGTGGGATTGCATAAACCCAGCGTAAGCCGCAGGATGAATGTCATCAATCGACGTAGTAATACGATTTAAGATATTACGCCGTTCTGCGACAGGAAAACGATCAATGCCCAAACACATCATTATTCTGGCCGTCCCCGGCGTACAGATGCTGGACGTTTCCGGCCCGATGGATGTTTTCGCCGAGGCCAATCAGCAGCGTGGCCGCGAAGTGTATAAACTCAGCGTGATGGCGATAAACGACCCGATCGTCACTTCGTCTTCAGGCACCCGGATCCTGGCCGACATGATTCTGGACGCCCCGCTTCCCGATAATCTCGATACCTTTCTGGTCGCCGGTGCGCCCTCACTGAACACGTTTTTGAGCGACGATGCCTTAAAGCACAATCTCTGTCGCTGGAGCCATCATGCACAGCGTTTTGGCTCAGTGTGCAGCGGAGCTTTGTTGCTTGCCGCCGCAGGACTGCTGGATAACCGCCGCGTGACCACTCACTGGGCGGTTGCGGAAAAACTGAGTCAGGAATATCCACGGGTCTGTGTCGAAGCAGACGCTATTTTTATCGCTGACGGCGAACTGCGCACCGCTGCCGGTGTGACGTCCGGGCTGGATCTGGCGTTAAGTATGGTTGAGGAAGATCTCGGGCGGGAAACGGCGCGCAATGTGGCCGCTCAGCTGGTGATGTTCTTCAAACGCCCAGGCGGTCAGCTTCAGTTCAGCCGTCACGGTCAGGCATCGCTGAGTGGCCGCGCCGCGTTGCAGGATGTTCAGCGCTGGGTGCTGAGTTCCCTGGACCAGCCGCACAATGTCAGCACGCTGGCACAACATATGGGGCTGAGTGCCCGCCACGTCACGCGGTTATTTAATCAGGAAATGAAACAATCACCGGCAGAATGGCTGGAACAGCAACGGATATTTCATGCCCGCCAGATGCTCGAAACCGGCGGTCTTGCCATGAAACAGATTGCCTCGCAATGCGGATTTTCCAGCGTGGATATCTTACGGCGGGCCTTTATGCGCCAACTTAACGTGACACCGTCACAATATCAAAAACAGTTTGTGTGACTCACTATAGCCTGATAAATCAGGCCTCTGCGGCAACCTGCGCCCGCCTGAAACACTCAGGACGGTGAGTATTGATAAGGCCGGTAGCTTCCATCCAGGCATAAACAATTGTCGGACCGACAAACTTAAAACCGCGCTTTTTCAGGTCTTTCGAAATACGTTCTGACAGCGCATCTTTGGTGGGCACCGGCCCCACATGCTGAATGGCTTTACCGCCGATCTGCGTCCAAATCCACTCTCCGAAATCTTCGCCGGCCTGCTGCATTGCCAGATAAACCCGCGCATTGTTTATCACAGCCGTAATTTTACTGCGTGAGCGGATGATTTCGGCGTTGTTCATTAGCTTTTCGATATCATCTTCGGTGAATTCAGCGACTTTTTCCGGCTCAAACTGGCAGAACGCGAGACGCAATGCCTCACGTTTTTTCAGCACAATCCGCCAGGACAGCCCCGCCTGAAAACCATCCAGCATCAGTTTTTCCCACAACGCACGGCTGTCGCGCACGGGTTTACCCCATTCGGTGTCGTGGTAGTGAATCATGAGATCGTCCTGGAGATTCCAGGGACAACGGACGGGAGCAATGGTCATGGCGGAACTCGGGCTGATGGGTTTTGCGTAGTCTACCCGAGAACGGTCTTCATTATTCAGGGAAAAAATAACCCTCGCACGCCTCTGTGGTTTTATGAATTATATTCATGATGGTTTCATGAACCACCGGCAGGGTTCAGCAAATATTCATGAACCCTGCTCATTTACTTCGGTTTTTACACTCCCTTGATTTCCCTCCTAGGCGCCTTGAAAACAACCGCTGCACATTTCCCCGAAGGTTAAGTGTGCACATTTAATCATAATACCCTACACTGCATGTTGTAACTAACCGGAGGGGATATGGCAGATTATGATTTGATCGCTCGTATGAATGGCTGTTTTAACGAGCTGGAAATGGCGTTGCACGACCTGGGGAATTTCCTGAGCAGGCTGGAATTACTGCAGGCGCGGGTGTTTGCCTTGCCGGACATCGCCAAAGGCGAAGAACATAATCCTGCGGATAAGATTTCTGTTACCCCTTATCTCGGTGAAGCCGCGCAGGAGATGGCGTTGCAGCATTTTCAGCGGCTGTTCATTCATCATAATAACGAGAATATCAGCAGCAAATCCGCGGTCCGTTTGCCCGGTGTGCTGTGCTATGCCGTTGACCCCGCTGAGCACCAGTCTGCCCTGCTGCTGATCGAAGAAGTGAACAAACTTAAGGCGGAACTTGAGCACATTGTCACTGTTGAATCCGGGCTGGCGCGCGAACAGCGTTTCGAGTTTGTGCACACCCATTTGCGCGGCCTGATTACCCTCAACGCCTACCGCTCCGTGACCTTTTTAAATGACCCGGATTCGGTGCGCTTTGGCTGGGCCAACAAGCACATTATTAAGAATGTCAGCCGGGACGAAGTGCTGGCGATGCTGGAAAAAAGCCTCAATGCCGGACGCGCCGTCTCGCCCTATACCCGTGAACAGTGGATGGAAAATATCAACCGCGAAATGATTGATGTGAAACGGCTACCGGAACATGCCGCGCTGAAATTTAAACGTCCGGTGAAAGTTCAGCCCATTGCCCGCGTGTGGTATCGCAACAGCCAGAAACAGGTGCAACACCCCTGCCCGCTGCCGCTGATCGCATTGTGTCTGCGTACCCCGATGATGCAGGTACCGAAGCTAGGCGAATTGCCGGATTACGACGTCAGCGCCATCAAACACAAGTACAAACCGCAGTCTCAGCCGCTGAGCCTGCTGATCAAACGCCTGCATTTATACACCGACCATCCGCTGTAAATGAAAAAGGTCCGGCAAGCCGGACCTCTCTGGTGCACAGGTATCAGGGAAACTTATGCCTTCATGCTGCCGACCATGGCTTCCGGTCTGACCCATTCGTCGAACTGTTCTTCGGTCAGATAACCGAGTTTCAGCGCAGAACCTTTCAGGGTCAGCCCTTCTTTATGGGCTTTCTTGGCGATTTCTGCCGCTTTGTCATAACCGATGTGGGTGTTGAGCGCCGTCACCAGCATCAGCGATTCATTCAGCAACTGCGTAATGCGGTCACGATTTGGCTCAATGCCGACGGCACAGTGCTCATTAAAACCACGCATTCCGTCGGCCAGCAAACGGACAGATTGCAGATAGTTGTGGATCACCAGCGGGCGGAACACATTCAGCTCGAAGTTACCGGAAGCACCACCAATATTGACGGCGACATCATTTCCCAGCACCTGCGCGCAAAGCATGGTCATGGCTTCACACTGCGTCGGGTTCACTTTGCCTGGCATGATCGAGCTTCCCGGTTCGTTTTCCGGAATGGAAATCTCGCCAATGCCGCAACGCGGGCCGGAAGATAACCAGCGAACGTCGTTGGCGATTTTCATCAGCGAAGCCGCCAGACCTTTCAAGGCGCCATGTCCATGCACCAGCGCGTCGCAGGTTGCCAGCGCTTCAAACTTATTCGGCGACGTGACGAACGGCTGTTTGGTCAGGTCAGCCAGCGCTTTCGCGACGCGAACCGCATATTCAGGGTGCGTATTCAGGCCGGTACCTACCGCCGTACCGCCCAGCGCCAGCTCCGCGATGTGCGGAATACTGTTTTCAATGTGCGTGACATTATGCGCCAGCATCGCCACCCAGCCGGAAATCTCCTGGCCCAGGGTCAGCGGCGTGGCATCCTGCAAATGTGTCCGGCCAATTTTAACGATATCGCGATAGGCTTCGGCTTTCGCTTCCAGCGTTTTGTGCAGCACTTTCAGCTCAGGCAGCAGCGTTTCACGCAGTTCAATCACCGCGGCGACGTGCATCGCGGTCGGAAAAACGTCGTTGGAACTTTGACTTTTGTTGACGTCATCGTTCGGATGCACTTTACGCGCTTCGCCGCGCTCACCGCCGAGGATCTCACTCGCCCGGTTCGCCAGCACTTCATTCATATTCATGTTGGTCTGGGTGCCGGAACCGGTCTGCCAGATGGAAAGCGGAAACTCTTCAGAATGTTTATTCGCCAGCACTTCATCGGCAGCGGCAACAATGGCGTCGCCCCGCTCGGCGGGCAGCAAACCGAGATCCATATTGACGCTGGCGGCCGCACGTTTGGTCAGGGCCAGCGCGTGGATCAGCGCCGTGGGCATTTTTTCAGAGGAAATACGAAAGTGTTCAAGCGAACGTTGCGTCTGTGCGCCCCAAAGCTTATCTGCCGGAACATCGATAGGCCCCATTGAGTCTTTTTCAATGCGAGTCGCTGTCATTGTTGTCTCCTTAGATAGTTATTTTCGAATGAGTGTCTGTGTTTTGTGCAGGATTTTCAGCCGCCAGGTGCGCTCCCACGCGTTCATCAGCGGCCTGACGAGTATAGTGACATATAAGGCAAGCGTATTACCCGTTCCTTTTACATTGAAGAGATTGCGCCATCACCGCACTTTTTGACCCTTCACAGTTGTAAAGGCCGCCCCGTCATTGTTTACTAGCGGGTAGAATTTTCCATTCAGGATGAAGCAATGCAAAAGATGCATAACGGTGTACAAAATTACGCCTGGGGCAGTAAAGACGCGCTGACAGAACTTTATGGCATTACCGATCCGCAAGATCGTCCGATGGCGGAATTGTGGATGGGTGCTCACCCGAAAAGCAGCTCTCAGGTTGAGAATGCCACCGGTGAGACGATTTCGCTGCGCGATCAAATCAGTGCCAATCTTGAGGGGCAGCTAGGTAAAAAAGTCGCCAAACGTTTTGGTGAACTGCCTTTTCTGTTCAAAGTATTGTGTGCCGATCAGCCGCTGTCAATTCAGGTTCATCCAAGCAAAGGCGCAGCCGAGCTGGGTTACGCCAAAGAAAACGCCAACGGGATCCCGCTCGATGCGGCTGAACGTAACTATAAAGATCCGAATCACAAGCCGGAGCTGGTCTATGCCCTGACCGAGTTCCAGGCCATGAACGGTTTTCGCGAGCTGCGTGAAACCGTTTCCTTGCTGCAACCGGTCGCCGGTGCCCATCCGCTGATTGCCAGCTTCCTGTCTTATCCCGATGTTGACCACCTGCGTACCCTGTTCGCCGGGCTGCTGAGTCTGGAAGGCGACGATAAATCGCGGGCGCTGGATGTGCTGAAATCCGTCCTCAACGATCAGCGCGGCGAGCCGTGGGACACCATCCGCAGCATCGCTGAATTTTATCCGCACGACACCGGCCTTTTCTCTCCGCTGCTGCTGAACGTGATTACCCTGCAACCGGGCGAAGGCATGTTCCTGTATGCCGAAACGCCGCACGCCTATCTTAAAGGGGTGTCGCTGGAAGTGATGGCGAATTCCGATAACGTCCTGCGCGCAGGCCTGACGCCGAAATACATCGATATCCCAGAGTTGCTGGCCAACCTGAAGTTCAATGCCAAACCGGCCAGCGAATTGCTGACAACGCCGGTGGAAAAAGGCGCGGAGCTTAACTTCCCGATCCCGGTAGAAGATTTTGCGTTCTCCATCCACAGCCTGTCTGCAGAGCCGCAAACGCTTGAACAAGACAGCGCGGCGATTGTCTTTTGTATCGAAGGCCAGAGCGTGCTGGTGAAAGACGGCCAGACGCTGGTGCTCAATCCGGGTGAGTCCGGCTATATTGCGGCCAGTGAATCGCCGGTCAGCATAAGTGGCAACGGGCGCATTGCCCGCGTGTTCAATACCCTGAGTTAAGTATCCGGTCATTAAACAAATTGGGGCTAATGGCCTCAATTTGATGATTTTTTTACTGATTGAGCTACACTCAGGAGACTAATAACGCCGCAAGGCGTTTTTTGTTTTCGGGACATTTCATAAGGATAAACAGAGATATGAAGAAGTCGTTAGTCGCTGTAAGCGTCATTGTCGTCCTTGGCGCAGCCTGGACAGGCGTCTCGTGGTACACGGGTAAACTCATCGAACAACATATGGATGAAGAAGTCGCGGCGGCCAACAGCCAGCTGCAGACTGCTTTCCCGAAAGCCGGTCTGAAAGTCAGTTATCAGGATTACCAGCGCGGCGTGTTCAGCAGCAAATTGCGCATCGTTTTGCAACCTGATGCCGCCGCGGCCACCGCAGGTACCAGCGCGCTGAAAACCGGTGATGAAATCGCGTTTATCGAAACCGTCGATCATGGCCCGTTCCCTGCCGCTCAGCTGAAGAAATTCAACCTGATCCCGAGCATGGCCTCGGTGCATTCCGAACTGCAAAACACCCCAACGCTTAAACCGCTGTTTGACGTGACCAAAGGCCGCTCGCTGATCACCGCGGATACCCGCGTCTCTTACAGCGGCGCGAGCGCTTCGGCCATCGACATTATCCCGGTGACCTACCAGAAAGAAGAGAGCCAGCTGCAATTCTCCGGCGGCACCATCAATGTGGATGTGGATAAAGAGCTGACGGCGATGAAGCTGAAAGCCGACATCGACAGCCTGGCGATCACCTCTAAAAACCAGTTCGGTCAGCTTGAAAAAGTGACGCTGGCCGGTTTGAACATGGACAGCGATACCCAGCAGGGTAAATTCCAGGTCGGCGTGGGCGATCAGAACCTGAGCATCAAACAGATTCTGGTGAACGTTGACGGTAAAGACGCGGGCTCCCTGGATAACTTCAAACTGGTGAGCAAATTTGCTGAAAACGGCAATAACATCGGCGGCCAGCAGGATTACACCATTGATGCACTGAAAATTCAGGGTGCTGATTTCGGTTCTGCCAAACTGACGCTGAAGCTGGATAAACTGGATGGCCCGGCCCTGAAACAGTTTGCTGATAATTACAATCAGCAATCCCGCGCCCTGCTGATGCAACAAGGTGAACTGGATCCTGCGGTTTACCAGCAACAAGCCGCCGATATGCTGCTGGCGAATCTGCCACTGCTGCTCAAAGGCAATCCAAGTATCAGCATTGCACCGCTGAGCTGGAAAAACAGCAAAGGTGAAAGTACCTTCAACCTGCATCTGGATCTGAAAGATCCGGCCGCTACACCTGCGCAAACGCAGGATCAGATGTTGTCTAATCTGGTCAGCAAAATCGACGCTAAACTGAATGTCCCGCTGGCGATGGCGACCGAAGTCACCACTCAGGTTGCTAAACTGGAAGGTTACAGCGGCGATGACGCCACCAAGCTGGCACAGCAGCAGGTTCAGGGTCTGGCAGCCATGGGTCAGATGTTTAAACTGACCACGGTGAAAGATGACACCCTGACCAGCAGCTTCAGCTATGCGGATAATCAGGTGGATCTGAACGGTCAGAAGATGACGTTGCAGGAATTTGCCGGTATGTTTGGCCTGTTCGGCGGCCCGGCTGCTCAGCCACAGCCTGAAGCCCCTGCGCCTCTGGCACCGCCAGTCGCTCCGGTTCCGGCGCAGTAATTCTGATACAGCCGCATTAAACGTTAAGAACGATAAGAACGAAAAGAGGGGAATGTCTTCCCCTCTTTTTTTATGCCTGAACCTTTCGCTTATTTGAAATCAGCATACGGCGTTAAAGGTTGCGGCGGCAGATCCAGACTGCCCTGCCAGCCCCCCATCGAATACCTCGCGTACAGTAAATAATGGCTCGGCGTGTAATCTTTCGCCTGCTGAATGTCGATACCCGCCCCGACCGTCCAGTGGGCGCTGACCCTTCTCTCCAGCAAGGCCTGCACGGTGTAGCCGAAACCGGAACCGCTGCTGCCGGACTCAACGGCACTTTTATCCGTTAACGTATCGGGGATCAGACTTTGGATCGGGTAACGTTTTTGGCTGCTTGTCGATGACTGTGACCAGGAAACCGAGCCGCCCAGTTGCCATGACCAGTTTTCCGTGCGCTGGCGATAATTCACCGGCACCGCCAGCGAGAAATAGCGCTGCGGGCTGTAATACCCGCCTTGTCCCAGCGTGTAACCGCTGAGATCTTTCTGGTAATGCCAGACCATTGAACTCAGGCCGACGGTCGCGCGGCGGTTATCCTCGTTGATGACCTTATAGTAATAGCCGCCCATCAGCCGCTCACGGGTGTTATCCGCCACATTCTTACCGGTCAGCTGATGCGCACTGATGTCTGCCCAGACGCCGTTGGCTTCGCCCTGATCGTAACTCAGGCCGAGGCTGGCACCGGTGGCACGAACGCCGCCCCAGGTGGTATTGGTGCCCGGATCTTTCGCACCGGCAAAGGAGAGCAGTGAGCTGGAGATCGGGCGGCGCGAGACGGTGGTGGTCCAGCCGAGTGTATCCCAGTCGCCGCTGTATGCCAGCCCGCCGACCCAGTCCACCACCGGGAAGCCGAGCGGCGTGGTGCCCAGATCCCCTTTCCATTGTTCATTTTCCCAGCCCGCCGCCAGACTCAGGCCATTGGCGTTCTGACTGCGATAACGCCGGCAAACCTGATCGGTACAGGTACCAAAGCTCTCTTCGAAGTTACCGTTCTGATGATCAAACGTTCCCGCATCCATCCGCACCCAGTCAGCGCGCAGGAAACCTCTGCCCTGATACACCGGCATATCGGCCTGAAACATGGTGGTATTGGCGGTCAGGTCGGATTTACCCGGCGTACCGCTGGACGCCCAGGAGTCGGTATCCACCGTGAAGTTAACGTCCTGCTGGCGGTACAAATCATGGGCATCGGAGCGGATGCCGCGTTTAAGCCAGTCATCCCCGGCCTGCTGACGTGTCAGTCGGGTGTAACCGTCGTTATCTTCCGGCACCTGCGCCGTGATGCCGCTGGCCACCATCGCCTGCGCGTAATCCTGGCGGGCGAGATCGGGCTGACCGAGCTGTTGTTCAACGTTCGCCGCATTACGGTAAATCAGCGCCTTGTCCTGCCCGGCGGGTTGCTGGCGGGCGGCCATTTTAAGTGGCTGCAATAACGCATACGCCCTGCTGGCTTCGCCGACATCCAGCCAGGCCGTCGCCACCCGGCGCTGCTGATTCAGACTCAGCCCGTCAGCCGGCAAATCCGCCTGTTGCAGACGCTGTTTCGCCAGTGCGGTATCGCCCGTCGCCAGCGCGGTGTCGATACCTGAAAGTGTTTTATCGAGCCGGATGCGCTGCGCCATTTCGCGCATATTGGCGTCCCATTGGTTCTGCGGCAACGTCTGTAAGTGGCGCAGCGCCGCTTCATCGCGGTCAGAACCCGAGAGGTAAAGCGAATAGGCATAGACCTGCTGCGGATCGGCCGGTTTTTTCGCCGCCAGCCGGGTAAATGCGGCATCTGCTTTGTCCGGATGCCCCGCTTCACGCAGCGCACCGGCGTAGTGATACGTGCTCCAGACGTCGTCCGGGGTCAGGGCCAGCACCTGCGCGTAAAGCGTGGCGGCCTGATCCCACTGACGCGCTGCCACCGCTTTTTCTGCCTGCGCGGTCAGCACATCGCTTTGCAGGCTTTTCTGACGATCGCTGAACGTTTGCCGGGAGGCGGCAGGCAAGGTACTGAGATAATCGAGCGCTTTTTGCGGTGACTGCCGCTGATAAATGTTCACCAGCCCGCGTTCGGCGCTGCTGTTGTTGGGTTCCAGCGCCAGCGCACGGCGATATGCCTGTTCGGCAAGCGGATCGTTTTTACGTGCCACGGCCACATCACCGAGGCCAATTTGAGCCCAGGGATCGCGGGGGTCGATGTGCTGAGCCTGCTGATAGGCGCTTTGCGCCCGATCTAACTGCCCGGCCTTCAGCGCGTTATCGCCCTGCTCAATCCTGAGCCAGTAGCTGTTGGTATCGATCAGGCTGTTCCATTTACTGGTGTTATAACCATCCTGTTCGGCTGCCCTGGCGCGCTGGAACATCGCCAGAGCCTGCTGACGGTTGCCGGAACGGGAATACGCCAGCCCCATCGCCCCGAGCACTTCAGCGTCGTTAGGTTTTTCCTGCAAGGCCTGACGCAGCGGCGCAATGGCCGCCGTGGAGCCGCCTTTTTCTATCTGCGCCAGCCCTTTGATCCGTGCCTGATAATGAGGATCGGCAAGCATCGCCTGCTGTCTCTGGAGTTCCTGTTGGGCGGCGATCACCTGAGGGCCGGTATCGAAGGTGGCGATAAACGCCTGCAACGCATCGACACTGGCGTTCGCCACCGGCTGCGCCCTGATACGCGCCAGCCATAAATCTGCGGCAGGCGACCGCCCTTCATTAGTGGTGGCAACCTGTTTCACCAGCGCGACCCCACCGGCGTTGTCACCGGCATCAAACGCCATTTGCGCCAGTTGCAGCCGCAACTGCACATCACCGGGATATTGTTGATTGAGTGCCTGAAGCAGCCCCTGCGCACGGGCTTTCTGCCCCGGCAGCCGGGCGACCAGTTGCCAGTATTCCACGGCGAGATCGAGCGTTGGCGGCTGCCCCTGAAATAACGCATCGTACTGCGCTTTGGCTTCGTCGAGACGTCCGGCGGTCGCCAGTAAGCGCGTTTGCTGGAGTTTCTGCTGCATGTCCGGCGAGGCAATCCGCAGGCTCAGCTGCGCCTGCCGGAAGTCGTCAGAATCTGGCGCGACCTGCTGAATTTTTTGCAATTGCTGTTTCGCACCGGCCTGATCCCCTTCGCGCAGTAACAGCCGCAAACGGGCGGAAAGCACCTGCGGATTCTGAGGATCCATCAGTTCCAGACGAAAAAGCGACTGACGCACCAGATCTTCCTGATGGCTGGCTTCACCGACGCGCACCTGTTCCAGCAGCCACTGCTCAGGGGAAACCACCGGTGCGGCCCCGGCCTGTGTGCTCAGCAGCGCCAGCCCCAGGGTCAGGGCCAGCCTGCTGAATGTGAACGGCGTCTTGCGAGGGGTGTTCACGGGCTTATTCCTGATCGTCTTCATACAAACGACGACGGCTCAGGGCACGCAAGCCACTCCACAGCAAAATAGCCGCGAGAATCACCACGACAACCGCCATCACCGCCAGTAAAACCGGATGTGTCGCCAGCGCATTCCAGACGCGCTCCCACCACGGCAGATGCCCCACGTAATAGGTATCGCCGACTTTCAGGCTGGTGGTACCGGAATCACGCACCACCGCCACCGAGCCGTAAACCAGCGCGCGCTGTTTGGTGTCCTGCAAAGAGTGATTGAGCATGTCAAAGCCCTGCTGACCATTCGCCATCAGGGCAACCACGCTGCGTTGTTCGAAATACGGCGACTGGAAACCGACAACCGCCGCCACAGGGCCCTGTGCGGTGATCTGCGCACTGGCATCGACGCGGGCATCGCTGGCCGGTGCAGCGTTATCCGGCAGCGGTGTCTGGCGGATTGGCGTGTTGATCGCATCCCGCGCCGCATTGATCAGCAGATTGGCTTTTTTATCATCGCGCATACTGTCATCACGTAAATCCGCCGGTAATTCACCCACCACCAGCAAATCAGCATCCGTTGATTTGGCTTTCGCGGCATCTTCGGTCAGGCTGACGCTCAGCGCCGGATAACCGGTCAGCGCGCCGATATTCCCCAGCGCATTGAGCAGCGTGGTCAGTTGCACCGGCTGCGGTTGCGGCTGAACCAGCAGCAGCGTCTGAGACAAATCCGCCATGCGGCTGAACGGGAAACCGGCATTGGCAAAGGCGCGTAAATCCGGCATCGCCATAAAGTGACGATAACCGGAGAAATCGATGGTGGAGCTGTCGTCGATCACCACGTGATTTGGCACGGTGGTATAGGTTTCGCAACGTCCTTCGGTGCCGCTCGCCAGCAGCGAGGTGTAATCAAAATCAAAGCGCATCTGGTTGACTGCGCCGAGTTTCAGCGCCGGAATGTTCAGATCTTTGCTGCCATCGAGCAGCCCCTGCAACAGCGACAAATGCAGTAACTGCGAATCTTCATCGTGACCGGTTTTCAGGGTCAGATCCTGCATAAACTGGTTATTCAGGCTGATGCTCAGCCGTGAGGTATTTTTCAGCTGCGGCGAGGTATAGCGGTATCTGAGACGCATATCGATACCCGAACTGTTGATCAAAAACAGATCCGGCGGCAGGTTGATGTTCAGAGTGATCGGGTTTGGCTGAATGCCGTCAGACTGCAACTGTTCGGCATACTGTTTGAGTTCACCAAAGTTCATCGGACGATCGGTGCGTACCCAGTTTGGCGCGTCATACGGCTGACGGGCCTGAACCTGCTCCACTTTATCCACGCCCACGGTCTGCCCGCGGAACAGAATATTGCCCTGAGCGATGCCCTTTACCGCCGTCAGCAGATCCTGATCGTCACGGCCCAGGATCAGCAGCATTTTAACGTACGGGTTATCCGCCCGGCTGATCATCTGCACCACCGGTCCTTTTACCGGCGGCATCTCTTTGAGGAAATCAGGGCGTTTGTCGTTAGTGGCAAAGACCACCGCATGGCTGTCCGGCAGCTGGTTATACAGGGTCGGGAATGACTGACCGCGCCACTGCGCTTTAGTACCAAACCAGGACGCCAGAATGGCCGCCGCCTGTTGTTGTGTGGCATCCGGCGAGGCGGCAAACACCATCGGCAAATCCAGCGGCCGGCTGTCGCGGGCATCGAAGAACGGCACCGGGAAATGCGCCAGATCGTTGCTCAGCGGCAGCTTCTGGTATTGCAGGCTGAGCGAACTGCCCTTACCGAGCTCCAGCCACAGTGTGCTGTTAGCCGGGTTTTCACAAATATTCTGATAATGACCGATAAACTCCAGACGGATGCGGTTGAAATCGGTCACATAGCGCGGGTCAATCACCATTTGCAGATGATTTTTCTTGCCGAGCTGGTCTTTATCGATGACTTCAACGCCCATCAGCTGATCGTTTAGATAAACCTTCAGATGCGACTGGACCGGAATGAGCGACGGCGACGGCGTGAACTCCAGATTCAGCGTCGCCTGCGTCACCACTTCGTCGCTGCGCACGCCGAACTCGATCTGGCCGTTGGGCTGGATGCCGCGCAAGGTTATCGCGCCCGGCGTCGGTGCCACATCGGCAAACGGCAGCGTCAGGCTGCGCACCGGCGCGCCAGGGATGATCATCGGGTTGACCGCAGGCGCGACCATCGGCAGTGCCACCTGTGGCGTCGTCGCAGCCGTTTGCGGCAATACCGCAGCCGTGGCCGGCTCGCCATAGGCAGAGGCCGCAGAGCCCAATGCCAGTGTCATCAATGCGGATGCCATCAAAGTCGTCAAAGGAAGTCTTTTCATTATTTTGTCATCATCAGGGTTGATTCATCAGGCTGAACGGACAGCGGCGGGTTACGCGGCGCAAAAGAGAGCAACCAGCGGCCAAACGTCTGGGTTTTGGAGGCCAGTGGCCGGTAGCGCTGCGGGGCGATATCCAGCATTCGCATATATCCGCGGATCCCCAGCCCCAGCACTTCCCGCAGACTTTCCATCGGTTTATCTTCCGGGAAGCTGTCTTCGCGTAATACCCAGCTGTCTGCCCGGGCAAAGGTACATTGAATAAAATCGATGTGTTGTTGAGTGGTTAACGGCAGAAGCTGCATCCCCATACTTTGGCCGAAGACACGGCTGACCTGCACCGGGAAGGCGTACTCCTGCTGGCCGCGATGCAGAATTAACGTGACGTTGTCACCGGCATTGAAATAAAGGGCACTCTCCGTTTCCAGCCCGACGCCGTTGTCGGAGTAATCCTGCACGGTACACACATACAGATGGCCGTCAGGGCGCAGCAGCGACGCGGGCATTTTGGCGTCCACGCGGTGCGCCTGACGCACCTGCTTGGATTCGAACGCCACGGCGATCGCCCCGCCGAGAATGATCATGTTGTAAATCACCCAAGCCATGCTCACCAGCACCGTCAGCAATTCATCCGCCTGACCATAAATCGCGCGATAAATACCAAAGAACAGCCCGGCCAGATTAAGCAACATCAGCACCTGATAAGGACGGCTGATTTTCCAGTCGACGTAAGCGTGTTTATTCAGCCCGCCTTTCGCGGTGACGTTAAAAGTGCCGGCGTGAGGATTAAATAACGCCACAGTCGTCGGCCTGGCGATGTACCAGGCCAGCACGGTTTCGTAAATCTCGTTCCAGAATGAGTGACGGTATTTGCCCTGCACGCGGGAGTTGGTCAGGCTGGCGTGGATCATGTGCGGCAGAACATACAGCGCGATGGCCAGCGCAGGCGCGTAAATGACATAGGCATGCATCAGCAGGAAAGCCAGCGGCGCAGTCAGGAAGATCAGGCGGGGTATACCGGCCAGAAAGTGCATCATCGCGTTGGCATAACACAACCGCTGCGCGAGTTTCAGGCCTTTGCCGAATAGCGGATTATCCAGTCTGAATATCTGCACCATGCCGCGCGCCCAGCGGATACGCTGACTGACGTGCGCCGCCAGACTTTCCGTCGCCAGCCCTGCGGCCTGCGGGATGCGGATATAAGCCGAACTGTAACCGTGGCGGTGCATACGCAGCGAGGTGTGGGCATCTTCGGTGACGGTTTCAACCGCAATGCCGCCGATCTCATTGAGCACATCACGCCGCAACACCGCGCAGGAGCCACAGAAGAAGCTGGCATCCCACAGGTCATTGCCATCCTGCACCAGCCCGTAGAACAGTTCGCCTTCGTTAGGCGTGCGCCGCATACGTCCGAGGTTTCGTTCGAACGGATCCGGCGAAAAGAAGTGATGCGGCGTCTGCAACATGCTGAGTTTTTTATCTTTAAAGAACCAGCCGACGGTCAGTTGCAGGAAAGAACGGGTCGGAACGTGGTCGCAGTCAAAAATGGCCACCAGTTCGCCCTGCGCCTGCTTCAGCGCGTTATTGATATTCCCGGCTTTGGCATGTTCATGGGTTTCACGCGCGATGTACTTAATGCCAATCTCATGGGCGAAATCGGCGAACTCCGGCCGGTTGCCGTCGTCCAGCAGATAAATCGTCAGTTTGTCGCGCGGCCAGTCCAGCCCCAGCGCCGCATACAGCGTCGGTTTCACCACGCTGAGATCTTCGTTATAGGTGGGGATCATTAAATCAACCGTCGGCCAGACGCTGACATCCGCAGGCATGGGCACGGGCTTACGGTTCAGAGGCCAGATGGTCTGCACATAACCCAGCACCAGCACCGTCCACGAATAGGTTTCGGCCAGCAGCAACAGCAATCCGCAGGTCAGGCTCAGCGGATCGTCCCAGTTCAGGGTCGAGGTATAGCGCCACCACAGGTAGCGACAGGAAATGGTCAGTGACAGCACAATCAGCATCAGCGCCGGGAAACGGCCAGGGATTCTGCGGATGATCATCGCAATGCTCCACAGCAGCACCACGAAAACAAACTGCGCCGGGTAACCGAAGGGCTGAGAGATGCAGAACATCGCCAGCGTCAGCGCCACCAGAACAGCCAGCAGTATCAGCACCCGTTTTGCCACGCGGTTCATGGTGCTGACGCGGCGCACCACTCTGGCTTCCAGCGGATTTTGTTCCACCTTCACCGGCAGTGCTTCCAGCCAGCTGTAGAAGCGGTCGCGCAGCCGCTGCGGCCAGCGGGTGTAAGTGAAACGTTCACGCATGCCGTTGGAGGGAATGATGACCATCAGCCACAGGCTTTGCAGCAGGTAACGTAACGGGTCGGCCAGTTTCGGGCGATCGGCAGAAAGTTGCGGATACCAGCGGGCGCGTTGTCCGCTCACCCGTTGCCACGACGGCGATTCAAACCGTAAAAACAGCCAGCTCAGGGCGATGCAAAACACCATGGTCGCGGCGGCAACCGGTGACGCGTGATGATGGCGGTAGTGGCGATAGCGGCTCTGCAACACGGAGATCACCGGCGGCACCAGCAAAACGTTCAGCAGGCGGCTCATGCGCTGGCGCTCCGCCGATCGTCATGGCTGCGCAAATTCAGCAGGCACCAGCTTGCCAGGGTATTGAGTTCCCGGCTGATTTTACTGTTAGGGTCCCACTCGCCTACCGGTTGTTTGGCCGCCAGCGATTCGGCCATCGATTCGTCACGGTGCAAAACGGTCGGAACCAGCGACGCCAGCGTTTCCTGCCAAATCAATAAAATGTCCTGCTGCAGCTGGCTGGAGGTCATGAACTGATTCACCAGATAACGGCCATTGGCCGGCAACGCGTGCTGATGTAAACGCACGTGCGACTGCGTATCGGCGTGCAGCAACATCAGCGTGGCGTCGGCCACCGTCTGCGCAGGCAGAGGGTCCGCCGCCGGTGAGTCGATGAGGATCCAGTCATACACGCCGGTATTTTTCAGCTGACGAATCGCACGCGGCCAGTCAAAAGGTAATGGCGAATCGCCACCAGGCAGGACATTGCCATAAGGCAGAAAATCGAGTCGGGGATGATAACGCAGAGCCGATGCCTGCCAGGCGGTCCCCGCATGATGTGCAGCACACCAGCCGCGGGACTGTTCAAACGGCATACCGAAATGCAGGCGCAACAAGTTATCCGGGGAGAAGTCGATCACCAGAACCTTTTCATTGAGCTGTGCAAGGGCCCAGGCCAGCGCAGCCGTCACGCAGGTGGTGCCCGTGCCGCCCCGAAAACCCTGTAACGCGATAACGGCCATGATTATTTTTTCTCCGCGTCAGGGGGCGACAGCTCGTCGAGTTTTGCCAGTTCGGCCAGCAGAGGCCAGCGCGACATCAGTTGCGGAATTTTTTCTTTGCGGCCGATATCGACATAATTTAATTCAGAGACAGAAAAATAGTGACTCAGTGCATGAAAATCGTTGTCTTTACTCGAATCGGATTCGTCTGAGTCTATAATATTGGCGCCCAATGGACCCCCTCCCTGCATTCAATCTCGCACTGACGCCACACCACGCAAAAATTGCCCTGCGGGGTTAGGCATTTTAGTATCAAAACATTATTGTGAAGATTTATGATTATTTAATGTAGCAATGATAGAATTTATTATACTCACATTTAGATTGTGTCCCTAGCAGACTTTTAATCGAACCCGAATACAAGCAGATATAACTCTATGGCACTCTCCTTTTCTTTAGGCATGTCGCAATTCTGGAATGGATTAGCGGAAATGCAAATTCGCGGTCTTTACTGGGTCAATGCAGACAGCCAGGAGGCCGCCTATCGGCTCTGCGGGCAGGTTATTGAGGCACAACATGACGTTGCGCCGGTCAGCGTGGTGTTTCCAGAGCACAATTTAATTTGCACGAATGAAGAAAACCGGCTAGAGGCTGACGATGTTATTTTAACCAGCCTGACAAAGCCGCGCAAACAAGTGGCTTATTATCAGCTCGGCAAAAAAATGAAAGCCCTGCTGGCATTGCCGTCTGATATTCATCGTTTACCTAACTCAAATTCGGCATTATTGATTTTATTGATCCCCGCGACTTCGTGCCTGGCATTAAACGATAAACAGCTCACCCGTTGGGTACGCGAAATGAGTATAGCCTGTGATAATAAACGCAGCAGCTGTCTTATTATCTGCTATGGCGGCGGTATTAATACCGCTAAAACCCGTCTGCATTTATACCACCGGCAAATATGTGGCCTGGCCGAGATTAAAACGGACGTTCAGCCCAATCAGTGGGGGGTTTCCTGGTGGCATGACAATGTCATTTCACAAGCCAATACCCTCTACCCGCTGACCGTACGCGAAACCGGCTGGGAAATTCAAAAAAATACGCCCACCTTGGTTGCCGGGCAAACCGGTGACGATCAGTGGATGTTGCTGGCAGAACGCAGCGTGCTGGAAGGCGCACCGCCGCTTTCTGAACGCTGGTTCCTGTTCGATGATAATGCGACGTTAGCCGAAAGAGCGGCGCATGCCCGCGCGGCGACGGTGGTTTTTGCCCTCGGCGGTAATGATGAAGTGGAAGTGATCGCGCGCCAGATCCACCGTCTGCGGATGCAACGCGGCAACAGCCTGAAGATTGTCATTCGCGAAATGAATTCTTCGCTGCGGTATGTCGATCAGCGGCTATTGCAGGCCTGCGGTGCCAATCTCGTGGTTCCTCACGCAGCGCGGCTGTCCAATTTCCTCACCCTGCTCGATGATCTGCAAAACCTCAGTTTCACCCGCCACGTGCCGGAAGATATCGAGGTGCTGCTCGACAGCCGCTTGCCTACCCATCACAAAGGCTATCTGCCCTTACCGGCGTTCTGCACCGTGATGAAAGATATCTGGACGCATGCGTCACTGGCCACCGAATCACGCGGGATTTTGATCTCCCTGCGCCCGGCCAGTGGCATCAGCCCGCAGCAGGCGATGTCGCTGTGTTCCCTGCGTCGCGACGGCGACATTCTGACGGTCACGGAAAAACACCTGTATCTGTTCCTGTCTAACTGCCAGGTCAGTGATGTCGCAAGCGTGCTCGATTTCCTGTTTTCTTTGCCGGTGAAAGAGGTGTTCACCAGCCAGACCTTCTGGAGCCAGGAGCGGGATATTCAGACCGAGGTGCGTCGCCTCGCGGCCAAACCACCGATGGCGCAACCGGTAGCGGGCGCAGAAGCCTTTGTGGCGCATAAAACCGAACCCCTGAAACGCGCGCCTGTCCATCAGCCCGTTGCTGTCACGCTGGCCGTCAGTGATTCACCCGTCATCAAGACGCCGGAGTTATAAAATGTCCGTCAGCGATATCATTGAGATTTTTATGTTAGCGGCAATCCTGTTTATCCCGCTCGGTTATGCCCTGCGCAGCCGTTTACCGCGCTGGAAAAACAGGCTCGCCACACGGTTCCTGCGCCCGCGCTATCTGACCCCCATCACCCTCAGCACGGTGAACAAACATCGCCAGCGCACAGCAAAAACTGATACTTCTCTCGCCACCGGGAAATCCAAATCGTCACTATGAAAGAATCACAACCTTCCGCACCCCGTCTGCGGGTCTGGCAATCCTGGCGCGGTCTTGGCGCATGGAACTACTACTTTCTGCTCAAATTTGTGCTGCTGGCCCAGGGCTACCTGAATTTTGATGCGCTGAGCAACCTGATTTTCGCCGCCGTACTCCTTTTCCCGCTGCCTTCCCTGCGGATGCACCGCTGGCGGCAGTGGCTGGCTTTGCCGTTTGGTCTGGCGTTGCTGTATCACGACACCTGGCTGCCGGGCTGGCGTTCCATTGTCAGTCAGGGCGCAGATGTCACCGGATTCAGCATGGGTTATCTGCTGGAGCTGGCCGACCGCTTTATCAACTGGCAGTGGATTGGCGTGGGTTTTGCGCTGCTGGTGGGCTATCTGTTCATCTCGCAGTGGATCCGCCTGACGACCTTTACGGTGGCGGCATTACTGTGGGTAAACCTCAGCTTCCTGGTCACGCCGTTGTTCACGCCCGCCGTAGTCACGGCGGCGGTGGATAAACCGGTCGCCGCGCAACCGGCAGCCTCTACCGCCACGACCAATACGGTCAGTGGCCCGCCGACGGATGCCAATCTCAGCGCCTATTTAGAGCAGTTCTACCAGAATGAAAGCCGCCGCAACGTCCGCTTCCCGGATGCCCTGCCGGCCGATGCCCAGCCCTTTGATCTGCTGGTGATCAACATTTGTTCACTGGCATGGGCAGATCTGGATGCAGTCAACCTGTCCAGCTCACCGCTGTGGTCACGCTTTGATTACGTGTTCAGCCGTTTTAACTCCGCCACGGCTTACAGCGGCCCGGCGTCTATCCGTCTGTTGCGCGCCAGCTGCGGTCAGTCGTCGCACCATAATCTGTATCAGGCTGCCGGGCAGCAATGTTACCTGTTCGACGATCTGGCGCGTCTGGGCTTCACGTCCCAGCTGGCGATGGATCACACCGGCGAGTTTGGTAATTACATCGGCAACCTGCGCGACGACGCAGACATGAAATCGCCACTGATGTCGCAGGCCGGTCTGGGGCATGAACTGACCTCTTTCGACGGTTCACCGATTTTCAACGACGGGCAGTTGTTCTCCCGCTGGCTGGAGAATCAGCAAAAAGCCGGAACCGCGCGCACTGCGACCTTCTTTAACCTGATCCCGTTGCACGACGGCAACCGTTATGTGGGCAGCAATAAAAGCGCCGACTACCGCAGCCGCGCCCAGACGCTGCTCAGTCAGCTGAATACCTTTATGGATCAGCTTGATAAATCAGGCCGCAAAGTGATGCTGGTGGTGGTGCCGGAACATGGCGCCGCGCTGGTCGGTGACAAAATGCAGATTTCCGGTCTGCGCGATATTCCCAGCCCTGGCATCACGCACATTCCGGTGGGTGTGAAATTCTTCGGCATGCAGGCACCGCACGGGTCAGCACCGATAAAAATCGATACGCCAAGCAGCTATCTTGCGATTGCCGACATGGTGTCCCGCGCCGTTGACGGCAAGGTCTTCACCACACCGTCAATGGACTGGAAAACCTTCAGCGCCAACCTGCCGCAGACGCCGCTGGTGTCTGAAAATGAAAACGCCGTGGTGATGGAATATCAGGGGAAAATCTATATCCGCCTGAACGGCGGCGGATGGGTACCCTATCCGAGTTGATTGCCTGCTAACCTTCCTCACGTCCTCCCTCTTCGCCGGGGGAGGAGCAAACCCCGCTCCCCCACAAAAACGCAAAACAGTGATATTATTCACACATTCAACACATTACCCCTGGATATTTTCATGTCTGCTCCTCCGGATTTACTTCGCCTGAACGATGTCGCGTTCACACTCAATGACACCCCGCTTCTTGAGCCTGTTTCGCTGACCCTCAATCCCGGTGAATTCACCCTGCTGACCGGGCCGTCGGGCAGCGGTAAAAGCACGTTGCTGAAAATCATTGCATCGCTGTTAAACCCGACCGGCGGCAGCATTTACTTCAAAGGTGAAGACATCAGCCGGATAAAACCGGAAGTGTATCGCCAGCGGGTGTCGTATTGCTTTCAGACGCCGTCACTGTTCGGTGAAACCGTGCTCGACAATCTGGCGCTGCCGTACCAGATAAGACAAAAAAAGGTGGACGAGGCACTGCTTCGCGCCTGGCTAAAACGCGTCCACCTGTCTGAAGACATGCTGACCAAAAATATTCAGGAACTCTCGGGGGGCGAAAAACAGCGGGTCGCCCTGCTGCGTAACCTGCAATTTCTGCCGGATGTGTTGTTGCTTGATGAAATCACCAGCGCGCTGGATGAAGACAACAAAGAAAACATCAACTCGATCATTGCCAGCCTGACAGAACAGAAACAGCTCGCCGTGCTGTGGGTCAGTCACGATCAGAATGAGATCCGCCACGCCAAAAACGTCATCACCCTGTCACACACTTCGCCTGAGAACGCCGTCAATGAATCAGCATAATATTACCAACGAATCTCTGGCCCTGGCGCTGGTTCTGGTGGTGGTCGCCCTGCTTATCAGCAGTAAAGAAAAACTGGGGCTGGAAAAGGACATCATCTGGAGCGTGGCCCGCGCCATCGTGCAACTGGTGATCGTCGGCTATGTGCTGAAATACATTTTCGATCTCAACAATGGCTGGCTGACGGTGCTGATGGTGTTGTTTATCTGCGTGAATGCGGCGCTGAATGCCCGAAAACGCAGCCGCAACATTGATAACGGGTTCGTTATTTCATTTGTCGCGATCACCGCGGGCACCACGCTGACACTGACGATTTTGATCCTGACCGGATCCATTGAATTTTTGCCCATGCAGGTCATTCCGATTTCCGGCATGGTGGCGGGGAATGCGATGGTGGCGGTGGGATTGTGTTACAGCAATCTGAATCAGCGGTTTCTCGACAATCAGCAAAAAATTCTTGAGATGCTGAGCCTTGGCGCCTCGACCAAAATTGCGTCAGGGAGGATAATTCGCGACAGCATCCGTGCAGCGATGATCCCGACCGTGGATGCGGCGAAAACGGTGGGTATTGTCAGTTTGCCGGGCATGATGTCCGGGCTGATCTTTGCCGGTATCGACCCGGTAAAAGCCATCAAGTATCAGATTATGGTGACATTTATGTTACTGGGCACCGCCAGTTTATCGACCATCATTGCGGGGTACCTGGCCTGTCAGCGTTTTTACAACGATCGTGCTCAGCTGCGCCGCCTTAAGTCCTCATAATGGCCTGTTGCGCCCGCGTCATGCGGGCGCTGTCTGCCGGTGTTGCATGCTATAAATCGGACAACACCTGGCGCAGATTCACTTCTGTGCTGGCGGCATCATCAAGGTCTAAAACGCCTTCGAGATCGTCCAGGTGTTCCAGCATGATGTCTGCCGCCTGAGCCGTGTCTCCCGCTTCCAGCGCATTAATGATCGCTTCATGTTCATCGCACTGGCAGGAAGGCACTTCATTGCGCTGGTACAACGCGACAATCAGAGAGCTGCGCACCATCAGATTCGACAGGATTTCGCTCAGCACCTTATTGCCACAAATCTCGCCGAGGATCAGATGAAACTCACTCAGCTCGCGCACAATGGCGCGGCGATCTTCGGATGCCGTGGCATCGCGTTCGTTGCGCATGTGACTGCTGATACGCTGACGATGTGAACGCAGGATGTCCGGCGTAATGCTTTCCACAATCGCCCGCTCGATAGCCCGGCGGGCAATGAACACTTCCCGCGCTTCCCGTGCGGTGGGTTGTGCAACCATCGCCCCGCGGTTGGGTTCAATCGTCACAATGCGTTGCATCGCCAGACGCTGAAGCGCGACCTGTACGTGATTACGATTGGCGTTGAGGGCTTCAACCAGCTGCGACTCCACCAGACGCGTGCCCGGCCTCAGCCGCTGCTGCCCGATGGCTCTGGATAGGATTTCGGTGATTCGCTGAACTTCCAGCTGTTTCGCTGTTGTAGTGTGAGTGCTCATGGAATGGGATATTGCCTCTTGTGCCTGTCTTTCTATTTGCGCTGTCTATGCGCGTAAATTAGCACTCTTCCTGAACGATTTCAGTCGTAAATCATGCACTACCTTGTAACAAAACAACACACCTCAGGCATTGCTCTTAACATACAAATGCGCTCAGCACTGCTTTCATGTGATCAAAAAAGCAGTGCTGGCGTAGCGGTTTACTGTGTCACAGCGTCTCTGACCGGCGTATCACCGCCGCGAAGTTCCCACTGTTTGCCAACGGACGAGGGGGCATTCAGCACCGCCACGACCACCAGCGCCACGTCTTCGCGGCTGACGTCGCCCCTTCCGGCGTGCTCGTTGAGCGTCACCAGGCCGGTTGCCGGATCATCCGTCAACGGCCCCGGACGAAGAATGGTCCAGTCCAGCCCGCTTTTGCGCAGTTCGATATCGGCATCACGTTTGGCCTCGACATACGCTTTCCAGACCGGATCGGTATCGGGTTTCAGCGGTTTATCCACATCCACCGCCGAAATCTGAACATAGCGGCGTATACCTGCAAGCTGTGCGGCTTGCGCCAGCAACACCGAGCCTGCGTAATCGACCGTGCGTTTGCGCTCCGCCGTCGAACCGCCACCGGCACCGGCGGCAAACACCACGGCATCTGCACCCTTAAGCGCCGTCGCCAGCGCCTGCGCTGTGGTATTTTCGATATCCAGCAGAACGCCCTTCGCGCCCAGCGCGTCCATTTGCGCAAGCTGTTCGGTTTTACGCACAATCCCGATGGCTTCAAGGCCCTGCGCACGCAAATGTTTGATGATCAGTTTGCCTATCTGACCGTGTGCTCCCACGATTGCAACTTGAGTCATTACGCCTCCTGACGTTTTCATTTCAGTTCCCTTTAACTGTAGCACATCAAATTTCACGGTTTATTAGCGCACAGAGCCGCAGGCTTTGCGTTGATCAGACTGGTTTTCCAGCCCTCACCGATTTTTTGCGAGACATCGCGAACGAAAACGCTCTCCTCATTCACAACCTGAAAAACCTGTTCAGAATGGCCGTTCGTCAGCGTACGAAACGGCGGAACCCGGCAAAAATGTGAACCCGGTTCCTGTTAAAAAAAGAATCATAAATGATTACTTTTCAATTAAAGGGAGAGTCATCATACTTCACCGCAAGGAAAGCGATTGTGTACGACGTAACCCTGTTACCCGGCGCTAAGAAAACGGATAAGACGCCTCCCAACGATTTAGCGCTGGCGATAAAACGCATGAAAACTGTCAAAAGGAATGAACCATGATTGACGATGATGATGACTATGAACTGATCCCCTTTAGCGTTGTGAAAGCGGAAGCGATGAAGAATCCCGAATTTGCCGCCGCGTACGCCGCTCACAAAATGCATAAAAAGATGGTGGCAGATCTTAAAGCCATGCGAATTGCCGAATCGCTGACGCAGGAAGATATTGCAAAACGTACCGGCATCAAAAAGCAAAATATCAGCCGCTTTGAAAACGGTGCTGCTTGCCCCACACTGAATACCGTCAGCCGTTACGCCGTCGCGCTCGGCGGTACCTTTGAATTTAAAAAACTCAGCTGACCGCCTGATTGTGCGCGCCATACGCGGCGATAAACTCCCCGGCAATTGCCACGGCAATTTCTGCCGGGAGTTTGCCGCGCACATCCGGTAAACCGACCGGGCAGCGCATTCGCGCCAGCTGTTCATCCGAAATTCCTTTCCCCGATAACCGGTAATCGAAGCGTTTACGCTTGGTGTCGGAGCCTATCAGCCCGAAATAACGGAAATCCCCCCGCTTCAGGATGCGTTCGCTCAGGGCGAAATCCAGCTGGTGATCGTGCGTCAGCACCATGAAATAGCTGCCTGCGGGCATTTGTGCCACTGTCCCTTCCGGTTCTTCATCCACGACGCAGGTGATGTGCGGATCCACCTGCGCAGGAAACTCACTGGCGCGCGCATCGACCCAGGTAATACGGCAAGGCAACGTGCTGAGGATATTCACCAGCGCCCGCCCGACGTGCCCCGCGCCGTAAACCACCACATGCGGCTGCGGTTGCCCGAGCGGTTCGAGCAACACCGACGCCATACCGCCACAACATTGCCCCAGCCGCGCCCCTAACGAAAAACGTTCAAAGCGGCTGGTTTGTGCGCCCTGCTGCAACATCTCGCGGGCAATCGCCGTGACCTGAAACTCAAGGTTACCGCCGCCCAGCGTATAAAATTGCTGCCCGGCGGTGATCAGCATTTTGCTGCCCGCATCGCGCGGCGTGGAGCCCTGATTTTCCACCAGCGTCGCCACCACGCAGGGTTCCCCGCGGTGTTTCAGGTCCTGTAAACGGGTGATCCAGTCATCTGTACGCATGAAAACCTCCGTTAGCCGGTGACGCGGGCGGTGACCGGCTCAGGGTAAGTGACAACGTCACCATGAAACATCAACTGATTGACCGCATTCAGCACTCTTTCCGGCGTGGCAGGCGCATCCAGGTGCGGATGTACGCGGTAATCCGCCAGGCTGGCGACGGCATCTTTGATCGCACACCAGACTGAAATCCCGAGCATAAACGGCGGTTCGCCCACGGCTTTGGAATGGAAAACCGTGTCTTCCGGGTTCTTGCGGTTCTCCACCAGTTTCACGCGCAGATCCTGCGGAATGTCGCCAATGGCCGGAATTTTGTAGGCTGCCGGGCCGCTGGTCATTAACCGCCCCTGGTCGTTCCACACCAGTTCCTCGGTGGTCAGCCAGCCCATGCCCTGCACGAAGCCGCCTTCTACCTGACCGATATCAATGGCCGGATTCAGCGAATCACCGACGTCGTGAAGAATGTCCGCACGCAGCAATTTGTATTCCCCGGTCAGGGTATCGACCAGCACTTCCGCGCAGGCCGCGCCATAGGAGAAGTAATAGAACGGGTGCCCGGCCGCTTTGCTGCGGTCGTAGAAAATCTTCGGCGTTTTGTAGTAGCCGGTGCTGGAGAGCGGCACCTGATTCAGCCAGCACTGGGTGGCTACCTGCTCAAAACTGAAATACAGATCTTTCACCCGCACCTGACCGTTACTGAAGGTAATGTCCGTTTCCTGCGCATCATGAAGGCGCATCAGCATTTCAGTCATGCGACCTTTGATGATCTCCGCGGCGTTTTGCGCGGCTTTACCGTTCAGGTCTGCGCCGGAGGACGCGGCCGTCGGCGAGGTATTCGGCACTTTACCGGTATCGGTGGCGGTGATCTGAATCCGGCTGATATCCACCTGAAACACTTCGGCCACCACCTGCGCGACTTTGGTGTTCAGCCCTTGTCCCATTTCGGTGCCGCCGTGGTTGAGCTGAATGCTGCCGTCGGTATACACCAGCACCAGCGCGCCCGCCTGGTTAAGAAAACTGGCGGTGAACGAAATACCAAATTTTACCGGCGTCAGCGCCAGCCCCTTTTTCAGATAGCGGTTATTGCGGTTAAATTGTGTGACAACGTCACGCCTTGCCGTGTATTCCGCGCTCTCTTCCAGCTGTTGCGTCATCTCCTGCAGCAGATTTTGCCCGACCGGCTGGTGGTAATGCGTCACGTTGCGGCTGTCGTGACCGTAATAGTTATTTTTGCGCACGGTCAGCGGATCCATCCCCAGCTCGCGTGCAATGTGATCGACGATGTGTTCAATCGCCACGATGCCCTGCGGGCCGCCAAATCCGCGATACGCGGTATTCGACGCCATATTGGTTTTACAGCGGTAACCGGTGATCAGCGCATCGCCGAGGTAATAGGCGTTATCAGAATGGAACATGGCGCGGTCTACGATAGAACCGGAGAGATCCAGCGAATAACCGCAGTTGGCGGCCAGTTTGATGTCGATACCGTGAATCACGCCGTCATCGGTAAACCCGACGTCATAACTGACGTGGAACGGATGCCGTTTACCGGTGATCAGCATGTCGTCCTGACGCGCCAGACGCATTTTCGCCGGACGTCCGGTCAGATGCGCGGCCAGTGCCGCCAGACACGCCGTCCCCGCTGCCTGCGTCTCTTTGCCGCCGAAACCGCCGCCCATGCGGCGCATATCGACCACCACTTTGTGCATCGGCAAATCCAGCACCGAGGCCACCAGTTTCTGTACTTCGGTCGGATGCTGTGTCGAGCTGTACACCAGCATCGCGCCGTCTTCGCCGGGCATCACGGAGGCAATCTGCGTCTCAAGATAAAAATGCTCCTGCCCGCCAATTTCCAGTTCACCCTGCAAACGGTGCGGCGCACAGGCCAGCGCCATTTCCGCGTCACCGCGTTTATGCTGATGCGGCTCTTCCACGTAATGTTCCAGCGCCAGCGCCTGTTTCACGGTCAGAACGGCGTCACGCAGCTGATACTCCACTTTCGCCAGCGCCACGGCGGCACGGGCGGCTTCCATCGATGTAGCGGCCACCACCAGCACAATCTGACCGACATACTGCACGGTGCCCTGCGCCATCAGCGGATCGCCAACGGTGAGTGGCGCGATATCCGGGTTGCCGGGCACATCTTCTGCGGTCATCACCCGCACCACGCCCGGCACGGTGTAACAAGGTTCAGTATCGATATGCAGAATATCGGCGTGCGCATGCGGGCTGAGCAGTGGCACCAGGTGCAGCTGACCGGGAAACTCCAGCCGGTCATCGACATACACCGCTTCGCCGCTGACGTGTTTATCCGCACTTTCGTGTTTCTGGCTTTTGCCGACGCCGCTCTGTAACCCGGCGCGAAACTGCGTTTCCATCTCCGCCTGAGACAGTGAAGGTTTGGATTCAGACATAGTGAGTTACCCGCATCAGTGTTTCAGGAGAGGTCATTTCGATATGGCAGCGGCGCAGCAGATTTTTCGCCACCTGCATGCGGTATTCGCGGCTGGCGCGGAAATCACTGATCGGGGAGAAATCCTGCGTCAGCGCCTGACAGGCACGCTCGACGGTGGCCGTCTGCCACGGCTGGCCGAGCAACTGCGCTTCGCAGCAGGTGGCCCGTTTCGCCACTTCCGCCATCCCGCCGAACGCCACGCGGGCATGGATCACCACGCCGTTTTGCACTTCGATATGCAAAGCAGCGCAGACGGCGGAAATGTCATCCTCAAGCCTTTTCGACACTTTATAAACCCGCAACTGACGCGCCGCCGAAGTGTTGCGCGGGATGCGGATTTGTTCGATAAATTCGCCGGGCTGTAAAGCCGTTTTGCGATACCCGAGGAAGAACTGATCGAGCGGTAATTCGCGTTGTGCAGCGCCACGACGCAGCAATAAAGATGCGCCCAGCGCCAGCAGCACCGGCCCGCCGTCACCGATGGGCGACGCATTAGCGATATTGCCGCCAAACGTGCCCTGATTGCGGATTTGCTGTGAGGCAAAACGCTCAAGCAGCTCGCCAAATTCCGGGAATTCATGGTGTAAAACCGGCATACATTCGCTCAGCGGTGCCGCTGCGCCAATATGAATAGCCTGACCGGTCAGCGTAATGGTTTTGAGTTCGGGGATATGGCTCAGTGAAATCAGCTTCGGCAGGCGCTGATAGCGTTGTGTCACTTCCAGCGCCAGATCGGTGCCGCCCGCCACCAGACGGGAATCCGGCTCAGCAAGGTAGCGTTGAGCCAGTTGATCAAGGCTTACCGGCTGTTCAGTGGCGGACATCGCGGCGAGTTTTGCCAGCGTTTGCAGGGCATCAGCATCAAACTGATCCGGCTCGGGCGCGTCACAAATGGTCTTCGCGGCATCCATGATCGGCCGGTAACCGGTGCAGCGGCACAGGTTGCCGGAAAGCGTTTCCTGCACGCCTTCCACCGTGTAAGCGGGCTTATTTTTCTCCATCGCAAACAGCGACATCACAAAACCAGGCGTGCAAAACCCGCATTGCGAGGCGTGATTATCCACCATCGCCTGCTGAACGTGATGCAGTTTGCCGCGATGCTTTAAATCTTCCACGGTGATCAGCTGTCTGCCATGCACGGCGGGCATGAACGTCAGGCAGGCGTTGACGGTGCGGTACTGCAACTGGTCACCCTGTTTTTCCGCCAGCACCACGGTGCAGGCACCGCAGTCACCGGAGGCGCAGCCTTCTTTCGTGCCGCAACGACCGGCGTCACGGCGCAGATACTGTAAAACGGTGGTATCGGCGGGCAGATTTTCCGTGTGGATCCTGCCGTTCATCAGAAATTGGATCATACGGCACCTCCTTTTTTACAGCCGTTTAAAATCAGTGTCGTGACTTCATCGATAATGTGTTCGCGCGCCTGCTCATCGCCCTCGAAATTGCCGTACATGTGTTTCACCTGCACCGCGAAATCGGCGTAATACTGCGTCACCGCCCAGATATGCATGATGAACAGACGGGCATCCAGCGCGCGGATTTTGCCCTGCACAATCCACTGCTGGATCAGGTTCTCTTTGCCTGCAATGTTCTGCGTCGCCTGTGGCCAGTATTTCTGTAAATAGTGACCGCCGCCGAGCACCTCGCTGGTGAAGATGCGTGAGAGTTCCGGCTGATCGAACGAGAAGTTGAGTTTGTTGCGGATATAGCGGCTCAGCACGTCTTCCGGCTCGCTGACAGACGGGTCGAACTGAATGATGTCGCCCCAGACTTTCAGCACTTTCTGCAAGAGTTCTTCGTAAAGCTCCTCTTTCCCCGCGATGTAATAGTGCAGCTGGGCTTTTTTGATCCCCGCGCGCTGAGCGATGGCCTGAGTGGTCGCGCCCTGAAAGCCTTTTTCACTGAATTCCGCAATCGCCGCGGCGTGGATATTCTCCAGGGTGCGTTCACGTGCAATGCGGACTTTGCCGCCGGTGTCATTGTTCATCATGCTGAACGCTCCCCCTGCAAAGCATCACGCGCATAGACCTGTTCGCCATCCACATAGGTGCTGTAAACATTGCGGTCATCGCCCAGCGTCATCAGCACAAACAGCTTTTCGGCCAGCGTTTTACTGTTACCGGCGCGCAGTTTTTGCAGCGCACTGACGCCCGGTTCGAGCACCACGAAATCCGCCTCTTTACCGGCGTTAAAATTGCCAATTTTGTCGTCGAGATGCAGCGCCCGTGCGCCGCCCAACGTGGCGTGATAGAAGGCTTCGAAAGCGGACAGACGGTAGCGCTGGAGCTGCCCGACTTTATAGGCTTCCGACAAGGTTTCCAGCATGTTGAACGTGGTACCGGCGCCGACGTCGGTGCCCATGCCGACGCGCACCTGCTTCTGCCAGGATTTCTGCAAATTGAACAGGCCGCTGCCGAGAAACAGGTTGGAGGTCGGGCAAAAGGCGATGGTCGAATCGGTGTCGTGCAGGCAATCCCATTCGCTGTCATCCAGATGCAGACAGTGCGCAAATACGCAGCGTTCGCCGGTCAGGCCGTACTGATGATAAACGTCGAGATAATGCTGATGTTCGGGGTGCATTTCTTTCACCCACGACAGCTCGGCGACGTTTTCGCTCAGATGGGTATGCATGTACACATCGGGGAACTCCTGCCTGAGCAGCCGCACCTTCTGTAGGAGTTCCGGCGAGGATGTCGGGGCAAAACGCGGCGTCAGCGCATAACTCAGGCGCTGACGGTTGTGCCAGCGCGCAATCAGTGCACGCGTATCGCGTTCACTTTGTTCCGGCGTTTCCAGCAGGGCGTCGGGGGCGTTTTTGTCCATCATCACTTTGCCCGCCACCAGCCGCATATTGATATCTGCCGCTTCTTTAAACAGCGCATCGACGGATTGCGGATGTACGGTGCCGAACACCAGCGCCGTGGTGGTGCCGTTGAGTAACAGCTGATCGAGGAAGAATTTCGACATGCGCTTCGAATAGTCGGCGCAGTGATATTGCTGTTCGGTCGGGAAGGTGTAACGGGTCAGCCACTCGAGCAGTTGCTCGCCGTAGGCGCCGATCATTTCGGTTTGCGGATAGTGAATATGCGTATCGACAAAGCCCGGCACGATCAGCTTGTCGCGGTAATCATCGATGTCCAGACCGGCGGTTTTTTGCGCCCGCGCCAGCCTGCCCTCGCCTTCCTGCCAGCTGCCCAGCCAGACGATATGCCCGCCGCTGAGCAACATCAGGCCGTCTTCGATATAACGCACCTGCGCTTCAACATCTTCCGGCGTTAACACCGGCTCGCGGATATCAAAGAAATTGCCGCGTACCGCGCGGGTGATGATCTGACTCATGGCATAGTCCTTCTCTGCAACATTCACGTTCACGTTTGATAACAGAACATTTGCAAAGCTTATGCCAAATCTGACCAACCGGTCAGACCGTCCGGATGTTTTTTACGTCGGACAGCAACGCTACTTCAGCAGCACTTCATATTGCGGGTTAAATTCGTCGAAAATCGGCAGCGCCGCCGCACCGAGCGCAGGGGTGTCGCTGCCGGACATGCCGAGGCGTATGCGCGCACTCTGCGCATAGCGGCTGCGCACCGAATTATACAGCGGCGTCAGGCGCTTAATCAGCTTCTCCACCAGCGGTTTCGGCATGGTGCCGCCGATGATCACGCACTGCGCATCGAACACACATTCCATAATATTGATGGCCTGCAACGCCGGTTCCACCGCCGTATCCAGCCACTGGTCGAAGCGTTTTTCATCCACGCTCAGCAGATCCTCCGGCATCGCCGAGGCTGGATCCAGCCCGCAGGCTTCGTACGCGGCCTGCAAAGAAAGGTAACGTTCGAGGCAGCCTTTGTTGCCGCAATAGCATTCGCGCCCGCCCGGTTGCACCACAACGTGGCCGACTTCGCCCGCATTGTGTGCATGGCCGGTATAAATTCGCCCGTCAGTAAAGATGCCTGCGCCCAGACCGGTGCCGATATACAGATAGACAAATGAGGTTAATTGCTTGGCGACGCCGTGAAAACGTTCACCAATAGCCGCCACCGTCGCATCGTTTTCCAGCGTCACCGGCCAGCCGGTCGCGGCGCTTAAACGGGCTTCAATATCAACGTTATCCCAGCCGTGCAGCGTGGTCGGCCCCTGCGAGGAAATCCCTTCCACGCCAAACGGCCCCGGCATCACCACGCCGACGCCCAGAATTTTTCGCCAGTCAATTTTCACCTGTTGGCGCATTTCTTGCAGAACCTGATCGATAAGAGCCAGCGTGGGCTCTGGCTGCGGTTTCTGCACATGGAGCAGTTTGCGAAAGCGAACGGTTCCGGTCAGATCCACCAGCACAATCAGCAGCGACTGATGATCAAGATGGATGCCGATGGAATAGGCGCTGTCAGGATTGAGTGTCAGTGGCGTTGCTGGTTGACCACGGCCTCCCGCACGGCGCGGCAGGTGGGAGGACAGAATGCCCGCCTGCTCGAGTTCGGTGGCAATGTTGGAGACGGTTTGCGGCGTGAGCGACGTCAGCCGGGCAATTTCGGCACGGGTCAGTTCACCGTTAAGGCGAATGGCTTCGATCACCACCCGACGATTGTGAGCACGGGCGTGCTCGAGATTGGTGCCAGAAGTTGTTATCACATCCCTCTCCGCGGTGAAGACCTTGCGGGCAGTATGTGGCGAGTGATTACAGCAATCAAATTGATTTTATAAATAACAGAGTATGAATATGACGGTGGCATCACAGCTTTGAATGTTATTGCCATGTTAATAATAATCGTCAGTCACTATTCACTTTACGCTGTTTTGATATTCGCCTTAAAACCCGGTAGCACAATCCGGCAGGGACGCAGGGACTGGCAGAGTTATGCCTTCCCATTTTTTTTAGCCGATTAAAGCAATCAAATTGATTTAATAAACTTAACCCTGTTTCGGAGAATGACGATGAGCCTACGATTTACCCCTGCTGCCACCCTGTGCGCCCTCTCTGCCCTGACTCTTGGATATTCTGTCAATGCGCTGGCCCAAACCACCCTCAGCGCCCTGTTTATGACACAGGCGGCGTACAGCGAAGCGGATATCCGCGCCATGGCCGCTGATTTCACTAAGCAGCATCCGGATATCAAAGTGAATCTGGAATTCGTGCCGTATGAAGCGCTGCACGACAAAATCGTCGCCGCGCGCGGTGCCGGTGACAAAGGTTATGACGTGGTGTTGTTCGATGCGATCTGGCCCGCCGAATTTAACAAATACGGCCTGTTGCAGGACGTGACGGCGCGTATTCCGGCGGAGGAAAGCAACAAGATTTTTGACGGTGCCATTTCCACCGTGACGTATAAAGACAAACGCTGGGGCATGCCGTGGATCCTCGACACCAAATATCTGTATTACAACAAAGCCATGCTGGCAAAGGCCGGGATCACCACGCCGCCCGCCACCTGGGCTGACGTTGAGAAACAGTCTGCGATCCTGAAAGAAAAAGGCATCGTCAAATATCCGCTGGTCTGGAGCTGGTCACAATCCGAAGCATTGCTGTGCGATTACACCACGCTGGTTTCCGCGTTCAAGGGCGATTTCTACAAAGACGGCAAGCTGAACTTCACTAATTCCGGCGCCATGAAAGCCATCAGTTACATGAAAGAGACGCTGGATAAAGGGCTGACCAACCCGAACTCCCGCGAGTATCTGGAAGAGGACGTGCGTAAATCCTTCTCCAACGGCGATGCGGCTTTCGCGTTGAACTGGACCTACATGTACAACATGGCCAACGATCCGAAACAGAGCAAAGTGGCGGGTGACGTCGGTGTGATCCCGGCACCGGGTGAAACCGCAGGCGGCGCATCCGGCGTTAACGGCTCGATGGGGCTGGGCATTGCCAAAGCCAGTGCGCATCCGGATCAGGCGTGGGAATTCATCAGCTACATGACCTCGCAGCCGGTGCAGAACAAATACGCCAAACTGAGCCTGCCAATCTGGAAATCCTCTTATGACGATCCGGCAGTGCAAAAAGATCAGGAGCAACTGATTGCGGCGGCGAAAATCTCGCTGAACGTGATGCTGTCGCGCCCGGTCACGGCGGATTACTCCCGTTTATCCAATATCTTGCAGCAAAATATTCAGGCGGTATTGCAGGGGAAAACCCCGGCACAGGACGGTATGGAAGCCGCAACCCAAGCCGCTGATCGTTTACGTTAATTTCGCGACCAACACCAAAATACCCGCCATAGCCTGACTATGGCGGGACGGGAAAACTGAATGCTGACATTACCGCAACGTGAGAAACGTCAGGCCTGGTTGCTGCTCGCGCCCATGCTTCTGATGATGTTCTTACTCACCGCCTGGCCGCTTGTCCGTACGTTGTGGCTGAGTTTTACCGATGCCGGTCTGATAGGCGACGGCTCTGCGCCCAACTGGGTGGGCAGCGAGAACTTTTTGTATGCGCTGACCGACCCTGATTTTCGCGCCGCACTCTGGCGCACGCTGTATTTCACCGTGGTGTCGGTGGTGATTGAAGGCATCATCGGCGTACTGGTGGCGCTGTTGCTGAACCAGCCATTTTGGGGACGCAGCGCCCTGCGCGTGCTGGTGATTTTGCCCTGGGCACTGCCGACCATCGTCAACGCCACCCTGTGGCGGCTGAATTTCAATCCGGATTACGGCAGCATCAACGCCCTGCTTTCCCAGCTCGGGCTGATTGATACCTACCGCAGCTGGCTGGGCGATCCCTCTTCGGCGATCAATGCGGTGATGTTCGCGGATATCTGGAAAAACTACCCGCTGATCACCCTGCTGGTGCTGGCGGCGTTACAGACCATTCCGGAAGATTTGTTCGAAGCCGCACGGCTCGACGGCGCATCGGCTTTCTGCCGTTTTCGCAAAATCACCTTACCGGCGATTGCCGCACCGCTGGCTGTGGCGCTGATCCTGCGCACCATTGATGCCTTTAAAGTCTTCGACATCATTTATGTCATGACCCGCGGCGGCCCGCTCGACAGCACCAAAACCGTCAGCTTCTTTGTCTATCAGGAATCGTTCAGTTATCTGCGCGCTGGCAGCGGTGCCGCCTACGCGATACTGATGACATTAATCTGCGCCCTGCTGATCACAATTTATATGGTGATGTTGCTGCGCCAGCGCCGTTCAGGGAGCACAGAATGAAACAGAAAATCCGGCTCGTTTTACGCTATTTCGCCGCACTGGTGCTGGCCGTCTCGATTCTTGCCCCCCTGCTGTGGATGTTCCTGATGAGCGTCAGCTCGGCGGAAGATCTGACCCGCATTCCGCTGGAATGGCTGCCGCGTCACTGGGATTTCAGCCGTTATGCCAGCCTGCTGACCTTACAGGCCGGCACACCGGGCGCGCTGTTCCTGCATGCGCTAGGCAACAGTTTGCTGGTGGCCTGCGGAGCCACACTGGTTTCGCTGCTGCTGGCGATCCCGGCCGCTTACAGCTTCTCTCGCTATCCGGGCCGTGACGGCTGGCTGTTCGGCAGCCTGGCAATTTACATGGTGCCGCCGGTGGCATTCGTTCTGCCGCTGTACTTCATCCTGCAACAGCTGACGCTGCTCAATACCCACCTCGGGCTGATTCTGGTGTATTGCTCGATGATCCTGCCGTTCCTGACCTGGATGCTGAAAAACCAGTTCGACGCGCTGCCGGTGGATATCGAACAGGCTTCCCGCCTCGACGGACTGCGCTACTGGCAGGTTTTGCTGCGCATTACCCTGCCGCTGGCAAAACCGGCGCTCGGCGCCTCGGCCATGTTTGGCTGGCTGCTGGCCTGGGACGAATTTTTCTACGCCCTGCTGTTTACCAACAATATCGACGCCCAGACGCTGCCGGTCACCATTGCCGGATTCACCGCCGGGCGCGCCACCGATGACGGGCTGATCGCCGCCGTCGGCATTCTTGCGGCCATTCCGCCGCTCTTTATTGCGCTTTGGCTGCAAAAAACCATGGTCAGCGGGTTAACCGCCGGCGGCAGCAAAGGCTGATTATGAACACCAGGGAATTCTCATCAATGACAACCAGACCGCAGACCCGCGCCACGCTGTATGTGGCGGGCAACATCAACGTGGATTTGATCATGAGCACGCTGCACGCATGGCCGAAAAAAGGCACCGAAGCGATGCTCGAAAGCAGTTCATTGCGCCCCGGCGGTTCTGCCGGAAACTGCGCGCTGGCGCTCTCCGCCCTCGGATCCCCTTTCCGGCTGGTGGCCAATCAGGGCAACGACCAGTTCAGCGGCTGGCTGGCGGGCATGTTTCCAGAGAGCGCCCCGGGCTGGCCTACCTGCGACTGCGAAACCTCGCTGACGTTTGGCGTTACGCACCCTGATCACGAAAGAACCTTTTTCAGCAATCAGGGGCACATCGTGCGCCTTTCCATGCAGGACGTGCTGGCGCAAATCCCTGAAACGGCGCAGGCCGGTGACTGGGTATTGCTGTGCGGCACCTGGCTGTGTACGGCGCTTTATGCTGACTATCCGCAACTGCTGGCCGTGCTTAAGCAGCGCGGTTATCAGGTGGCGGTGGACAGCGGCTGGCCGCCGGAAGACTGGAGCGATGCGCTGCGTGACCAGGCATCAACATGGCTGCCGTATTGCGACGCGCTGCTGCTTAATGAAGTGGAAACCCTCGGGCTGGCGGATGCGGCCACGCTGGATATCGCCGCGCTGACGCTGCTTGCGCAGATGGCGGAAAACGCCTTTTGCGTGGCGAAATGCGGCCCGGAAGGCGCGCGGCTGTGGTCGAAAAACCTGACGCTGCATCAGCACGCGGAACCGGTCGATGTGGTCGATACCATCGGTGCCGGAGACAGTTTTAACGCCGGATTTTTATCCGCGCTGATTTATGGCCTGCCGCCTGCCACGGCGCTGCAATGGGGTGTCCGCGTCGCCGGTTGTGCGATTGGCAGTTCCCCGCGCCGTTATCCTGACTGGCAATCGCTTTTTGGTCTTGTGGAGAAAATCTAAATGGCTCTGGTAGAACTGGTAAAAGTCGCCAAACATTATGGCAAAGTGCAGGTGTTGAAACCGCTGGATCTGACCATCCCTGACGGCAGTTTCACCGTGCTGGTTGGCCCGTCGGGCTGCGGAAAATCCACCCTGCTGCGCCTGCTTGCCGGGCTGGAATCGCTGTCTGACGGCGACATTCTGCTCGATAAACAGCAAATCAATAATTTCGACCCGGCCGACCGGGATATCGCCATGGTATTCCAGAGTTACGCGCTGTATCCGCACCTGACGGTGGCCGAAAATATGGCGTTCCACATGCAGGTTAAAAAAGTGCCGAAAGCCGAGCAGCAGGCCAAAGTGCAACAGGCCGCCAAAGTCCTGGGGATCGATCACCTGCTCAAACGTCTGCCGAAAGATTTGTCCGGCGGCCAGCGCCAGCGTGTCGCCATGGGCCGGGCGCTGGTGCGAAATCCGAAAGTGTTCCTGTTCGATGAACCCCTGTCTAACCTTGACGCCCAGCTGCGAATGGAACTGCGTGCTGAGATCAAATCACTGCATCAGCAGTTTCGCACCACCACCGTGTACGTCACGCACGATCAGGTCGAGGCCATGACGCTGGCCGATAATATCGTGGTGATGAAAGACGGTTTTATCGTGCAACAGGGTGACCCGCTGTCGATTTACGACAAACCGGTTAACACCTTTGTGGCGCGGTTTATCGGCTCGCCGCCCATGAACCTGCTCAGCGGTGTCTTCCGTAATATTGACGGACAGCCGGGCGTGGCCTGCGATCTACTGTGGTTCGCCCTGCCGGAGAAATGGGCATTGCAGGCGCGGCACGCCGAGGGAAAACCGGTCACTCTGGGGCTGCGTCCGCACGACTTAAAACCTGTGCTGGTAAGCACGCAGCCTGCCGCCACATTGCGCTTGCTGGAAGTCACCGGCGAAAGCAGCCTGCTGCACATCGACTGGAGTGGATTCCCGCTGCACGTGCAGTTTGCCGGACGTGCCCGCGTCAGCGCCGACCAGCCGTTGTATCTCGAGGCCAACAGTGAAGCGATTCATTTGTTTGATGTGACAACGGGAGAACGACTGGCGGAGGAATAAAAGGTCAAGACCCCGACAAAACGGGGTCTTTATTCGTGCGATAACGGTAAAATTTAATTATTGCAGAAGGTTAAAACTCGCGACCATTTCATTATTGGCTTTCATCGCATGATTAAAGGTTCCTTCAACCATCGCTGATGATTTCTGGTCAGTGAACTGTGCCTTTTCCGCTTCGGTGAATGGCTGGTTATCCCGCACATGATTAATTCGCTGTTGCGCGGCCAGCACATATTCTTCAATATTTTTAATCAGCTTGCTGTAGTCCTGCGGTTTTTCCCCGGTGTTCTCGGAAGGCTGCTTCATCACGTCAAGAGAGGCCTGTATTTCGCTCACAATACGCGTGGCAGATTCGGCTGAAAATTTATCCTGCACCAGTATCGCATTCAGCTTTTTAGCATTTATCACGATGGACAAAGCATGATAGCGGGCATTTTTACCCTCCGATTGTTCGATTTCCTGCAAACGGGCGAGTTGTTGTGCATCGCTAACGGTATCAATTGCGCTTCTGAACGCCGCAGAATCTGAATTAAATGACTTCAGTTTATTCATAAGTTCAGCACGTAAAGTTTTTCCTTTCAGGGATGCATCTTTCTTATATTCCCCTTGCTGGTAATATTGATTCAGAGAATTCATCACCTCACTCAAACTGTTTGCTGACTTTATGAAATTAAGCGCCGCACGATCCAGTTCTGGAATACCCGGTTGCCGTTCAGCTGCCAGTGGCATTTTATTATTACAAAACTCTAATAATTTGCTATTAACAGGACTCATTCCCGACACTTCAGTTTCATTCCCTGCTGGCCCCTGATCAACATCTTTTACCCAGCTTGAATATTGGTTAAAGGAATGATTAATTCCTGCATCCAGCAGGCTGTAGCATTTAATGTAGATCTGCAATTTTGCGGCAACCTCTGCCGCAGAGGCTTTCGGGGCAGCCGCAGTGGAGGATTTTTCAGCTGTATCAGCCGCTTTGGCAGCCACATAAGCAGGCTTAGCCTCAGCCTTTTTATCATCACAACCTGATAACGCAACCAGAATTGATGAAAAGAGCACTGCGTATATAAATTTATTATTCATAATGAGATTAACTTCATTCCTGTGAGGTGTAAATATCGAATGAACAAATAACTATCGATAGGACATATAAAATATGAATATCAAAACAATTCAACACACTGATGAATCATTGCCATTATTAATAAACAGGCCGGGCATTATGTTCCACCTGAACAATGATGACTATTTAAATGTGCGAAATGATATTGCCGGCACGTATTCACGCCTCGCGTATTAACCCTGCGCGACATAACAGAGGGAAAAAAACGCGTTAGCGTTAAAGGAATTATTAACAGATAACCTTTCCTGTTATTCACCGTTGACGCCACACCCCGATGCGCTATGCTCAGACATTGCCTGTTTCATTAGCGCGCTTACCTTCTATGAGCTTCTTCTCAAACAAAAAATTCTCGCTGCCGCCCGGTTCTGCTTTGCCATTACTGGTGGCGGGCGCGTTCTTTATGGAAAACCTCGATGCCACGGTGATCGTGACCGCGCTGCCGCAGATGGCGAAAGATTTCGGGGTGCATCCGGTGGATATGAATATCGGTGTGTCGGCATACATTCTGACGCTCACGGTATTTATTCCCGCCAGCGGCTGGATTGCCAACCGTTTCGGCACCCGCAACGTCTTCTCGCTGGCGCTGGTGTTGTTCACTCTCGCCTCGGTGTTATGTTCCGCCAGCACCAGCCTGCCGACGTTTACCGCTGCCCGAATGTTGCAGGGCTTTGCCGGTGCGCTGATGGTGCCGGTCGGGCGGTTGGTGGTGCTGAAAAACACCCGGAAATCGGATTTGATCCGCGCCATCGCCACCATCACCTGGCCGGGGCTGGTCGCCCCCATTCTCGGACCGCCGCTCGGCGGATTTATCACCACCTATGCCTCATGGCACTGGATCTTTATCCTCAACGTGCCGCTCGGGTGTATTGCTCTGTGGTTTAGCCGGAAACTGATCCCGCTTATTCCCGGCGAAAGAGGCGTGCCCTTCGATGTGACCGGATTTGTGCTGACCGGGATTGCCTGCCTCGGGCTGATTTTCGGGCTGGATAAATTCAATGAAAGGATTATCGACTGGAAACCTTTCGCGATGATCGGTGGCGCGCTGTTGGCCGGGGCGCTGGCTATCTGGCATTCCCGCCGGGCGGCGCACCCGTTGCTGCCGCTGACGGCGATGAAAATCAAAAGTTACGCGGTCACTATTTACGGCGGTTCGCTGTTTCGTATCGCCATCGGCGCCCTGCCGTTTCTGCTGCCGCTGATGTTCCAGCTCGGTTACGGCATGAGTGCTTTTAATGCCGGTTTGCTGGTGCTCGCGGTTTTTGCCGGAAATCTGGCGATGAAGCCTTTTACCTCAGCGATTTTGCACCGCTTCCGCTTTAAGTCGATTATGCTGGTTAACGGCCTGATCAATTCTGCGACCATTTTTGCCTGTGCGCTGTTAACGCCAAACGTGCCGACGGCGCTGACGCTGCTGCTGTTATTCGCCAGCGGCATGAGCCGCTCGATGCAGTTCACTGCCCTCAATACGCTGGCCTTTTCGCAGGTGCCTTCTGAACAAATGGGTGGCGCGAATACGCTGTTTAACACCGCGCAGCAGCTTTCTACCGGGCTGGGTATCGCCATCGGCGCGCTTTCCCTGCGCATCGCCGAACATTTTCTGCCCGCCAGCGACACGTTGCAGACCGGCACGTTTCACATCGCTTTTATCATCATCGGCCTGTTTTCACTGGCCGGTACGCTCGACAGCCTGACGCTCGACAAAACAGCAGGCGATGAAATACGACGCAAAAAAGAATCTGTAACCCCACCGGCTGTACCGGAAAAATAATGGCGCAGCCAGACTGAAATTACGTATCCGAAAAATGGAGTTAAACCATGGAATACCGTCTGTTAGGCCGCTCTGGCCTGAAAGTTTCAGTTTTAAGCCTCGGCACCATGACATTTGGTGGTCAGGGCAAATTCGCAAAAACCGGGCAAACCGACGTTGAGGCCGCTCAGCGCCAGATAGGATTGTGTCTGGATGCCGGTATCAATCTGTTCGATACCGCCGATGTTTATTCAGGCGGTGAATCAGAAGTGATCCTCGGTAAGGCGCTCGGCGACAAACGCCATGACGTGCTGGTCGCCAGTAAAGCCCGCTTCCCGATGGGCGAAGATCCGAACGATCGCGGTTCATCACGTCATCACATTCTGCGCGCCTGCGAAGCCAGCCTTAAGCGTCTGAATACGGATTATCTGGACTTGTATCAGTTGCATGAATGGGATGGCCTGACGCCGCTGGAAGAAACCCTGCGCGCGCTCGACGATCTGGTCAGCAGTGGTAAAGTGCGGTACGTCGGTATCTCTAACTTCTCCGCCTGGCATGTGATGAAAACGCTGGGCGTGGCCGATGCCCATCATTATATCCGCCCGGTCAGCCAGCAAATCCATTACACCCTGCAGGCCCGCGAAGCCGAATACGAGTTGCTGCCCGCCGCGCAAGATCAGGGGCTGGGTACGCTGGTCTGGAGCCCGCTGGCAGGCGGCCTGCTCTCCGGTAAATATCGCCGCAATCAGGCCGCGCCGGAAGGCACCCGCCATCTGGCAGACTGGGGCGAGCCGCCGGTGCGTGATGAAAGCGCGCTGTACGACGTGGTTGATGTGCTGGTCAGTATTGCCGAAGCCCGTGGCGTTTCTGCGGCGCAGATTGCGCTGGCCTGGCTGATTGCCCGCCCGCAGGTGACCTCGGTGATTGTCGGAGCGCGTAATGAATCTCAGTTGCAGGACAACCTGCTCGCCGCCGGTTTAACTCTCAATAATGAAGAAATTGAACGACTTAATCAGGTCAGTCAGTTGCCTTTGTTGTATCCTTATTGGCACCAGGCGCAGACGGCACCGGATCGTTTGTCCGCAGCGGATTTATCGCTGATTGCGCCCTATCTGAAAAAGTAACGGCAATAAAATGAAACGTAACACGGTCGGCAGAGAGTGCCGGTCGTGTTATTTTTGTGTTAATACTGTGAAGGTCTTTTTGTGTGCACTGAGCACCTTGCTTAAATATTGAGGATTACCGGGATGATTATTTTTGTTACCGGCGCCACTGCCGGATTTGGTGCAGAAATCGCACGCAGGTTTGTCAAAGAAGGTCATAAAGTGATTGCATCTGGCCGCCGTAAAGAGCGTCTGGACGACCTGAAAGCCGAACTGGGAGACGCGCTGTACGCTGTTGAACTGGATGTCACTAACCGCGCATCCATTCAGGATGCCATCGACAGCCTGCCTGCTGACTGGCGCAACATCGACGTGCTAGTCAATAACGCCGGTCTGGCGCTTGGTCTGGAAAAAGCGGATAAAGCGTCGCTGGAAGACTGGGACAAAATGATCGACACCAACACCAAAGGGCTGGTGTACATGACCCGCGCCGTCTTGCCGGGCATGGTTGAACGCAATACCGGGCATGTGATCAACATCGGTTCCACCGCCGGTAACTGGCCGTATGCCGGGGGTAACGTCTACGGCGCGACCAAAGCTTTTGTGCGTCAGTTCAGCCTGAACCTGCGCACCGATCTGCACGGCACTCACGTTCGCGTCACCAACATCGAACCGGGCCTGTGCGGCGGTACTGAATTCTCAAACATCCGCTTTAAGGGTGACGATGAGAAAGCCAGCAAAACCTACGACAACACCAACCCGCTGACCGCCACTGACGTTGCCGAATCCGTTTTCTGGGTGTCCACGCTCCCTGCGCACGTCAACATCAACAGCATCGAAATGATGCCAGTCAGCCAGTCTCTCGCCGGATTGCAGGTCCATCGCGAAGAGTGATCTCGCTTCCTGAACCTGATGAAAAATAATGAAAAGCAGCCCAGGCTGCTTTTTTTATTGGTTTATTTTGATGAAAAACGGCATTTTGCACCTGAATTGTGCTGGTTGTATTTCGCACAAAGAGTTATGATCACCTCACAACATACAGGTTCTACTATGGAAGCCAATTTTGAGAACGGACTCGAATACTTACTGGAACTTAATGGCTGGATTAACTACACCACGTCAGGTTACTGGTGGAAAATTGAAGCCCGGCGCGTACCGAAAACGGTGACGGTTCCCCACGGCATTCGCTATAACCTGACTCTGCATGATAATCACGATCAGCGGGTGTATGGAATGGATAACAGTCATGCAGTGATCTCAGGCAAACGTGGCGTTTATCACGGCAGAACCGTGACCTACGATCATCTGCATAAGGGAATCAGACAAAAAGGAACGCCCTACATGTTTACATCACCCTGCCAACTGCTTGACGATTTTTGGCAGGCAACAGACTCAATAATCAAGGATGTTAAGAGGTCCGAATGAAAGCACTTATTGGCGTAATGCCGGAAGAGATGGTTCGTCAGCGTATGCTGGCTATCCTTAAGGGCGACTATAAGCCAGCGGCGGATGAACCAAAAATTTGGTACAACTCACTGGCCGCACTGGCGCAGATCCTCAGCCCGGACAATATTGCATTGCTCAGCCTGATGTATGAGCGCAATCCGCAAACCCTGACAGAACTGGCGACACTTTCAGGACGACATAAAAGCAACTTGTCTAAAACGCTGAAAACTCTCGAGAATCGCGGGTTTGTGAAGATGGTGGCTTTCGGTGCCAGGAAACGCCCGGTCGCGCTGTTTACGGAATTTGATATCCGCGTCGAGAATTTCCCCTCCGCCGCCAGAACGGCAGCCTGACTGACGGGTATGCCACTCACAAAAAAAGGCGCGGCAAACCTGCCCGCGCCCTCTTCTTACTGATGTCTGACGTAACGGTTACGCGCTCAGCCAGCCCAGTTTGATCACGAACAGAATCGACAGCACGATCAGCGCAGAATTCAGCTCACGCCAGCGGCCGCTCAGCAGTTTACACAGCGTCCAGGTGATGAAACCAAACGCGATACCGTTGGCGATGGAATAAGTGAACGGCATGGTCAGCGCGGTCACGGTGACCGGTGCGGCGACCGTGATGTCTTTCCAGTCGATTTCAGCCAGACCGGAGGTCATCAGCACCGCGATAAACAGCAGCGCAGGCGCTGTGGCGAAGGCCGGAACGCTGCCTGCCAGTGGTGCGAAGAACAGGCTCAGCAGGAACAGGATGGCAACCACAATCGCTGTCAGACCGGTACGGCCACCGGCGCTGACGCCCGCCGCCGATTCGATATAACTGGTGGTGGTTGATGTCCCGAGCAGCGAACCGAACAGCGCAGCGGCGCTGTCAGCCACCAGCGCACGGCCCATTTTCGGGATGTTGCCGTCTTCGTCTGCCAGACCAGCACGTTTGGTCACGCCAATCAGGGTGCCGGAGTTATCAAACACATCCACAAACAGGAAGGCGAAGATCACGCTAATCAGCGAAACGTTGAATGCGCCTTTGATGTCCAGTTGCATAAAGGTCGGCGCGATAGACGGCGGCATCGACATAATCCCGCCGAAAGCTGAATAGCCCAGCGCGATCGCCAGTACGGTAACCGCCAGCACGCCGATCAGCACCGCACCGGTGACTTTTCGCGCTTCCAGCACCACGATCAGGATAAAGCCCAGCATCGCGAACAGCGGGCCCGGTTTCGTCAGATCACCCAACCCCACCAGCGTGGCCGGGTTCGCAATCACGATACCGGCATTTTCCAGCGCAATCAGCGCCAGGAACAAACCAATACCTGCGGCAATGGCCGAACGCAGCGGCAGCGGAATACTGCGGATAATCCACTCGCGGATTTTAAAGATAGATAACGCGAAGAAAATACAGGCGGAAAGGAAAACGGCACCCAGCGCAATCTGCCACGTGTAACCCATATGCAGAACCACGGTGTAGGTGAAAAAGGCGTTTAACCCCATGCCCGGCGCCAGCGCGATCGGGTAGTTGGCGATAAAGCCCATCAGTGCGGAACCGATTGCGGCAGCAAGACAGGTTGCCACGAATACCGAGCCTTTATCCATCCCCGTCGCGCCCAAAATAGACGGGTTAACAAACAGAATATAGGCCATTGCTAAAAACGTAGTCAGTCCTGCCACAATCTCAGTCCGCACGTTAGTACGGTGAGCTTTTAACTTAAATAGTTTTTCTAACATGAGAAGGAATCTCTTGGTCGCATGATCACTTTTGATCTGGCGATCAAATAGCGCACGCTTGTTATTAGTATTGTTATTCAAAACACGCCCGCGCGCCCGCAGTGAGGATGCCACAATTCGCCCCACTGCCTGATACTGATAGCGGAACACGAGCTGAAAACGTGTTTTGACGAACCCTGTCATTGCCACTTTGCACATAAAACAACCTGAGGACATTGTTTTATAAAGGGACATCGCACAATCTAGGAAAAATGAGTGATGCAGTCCATAATAGATATCTCACTTATTCACTGCATAAATTAGTACACCCATGTCGCCATTCTCCCGTTTTTCGCAATATTTTACCGAAGTCGCCCGAACAGGAAGTTTGCGCAAAGCGGCGGAAGTGCTGCACGTCTCGGCTTCAGCCATCAACCGGCAAATTTTACAGGCCGAACAGACGCTGGAAACCCCGCTGTTTGAACGGCTTCCCACCGGGCTGAAACTGACGTCGGCCGGTGAAATCTTGTTCGATGACATTCGCCGCTGGCGAAAAGAATTTTCCCGCACGCGTGAAAGGTTTGATGAAATCCAGGGATTACGGCGCGGTCACGTCACGATTTCGATGATTGCTGCGCTGAGCGAAGGCATGGTCGCAGAACTGATTGCCGACGTCGGCAAGGAACACCCTTATCTGACCTTTGATATCCGCATTGAAGACAGCCGCAATATCAGCGAACAGGTGAGTTCCGCAGAAGTGGATTTCGGTTTGTTGCTTGATCCGGTGGAACATACCGGGCTGGAAGTACGGGCGTTTGCGGAACTGCCGATCGGCATCGCCATGCCGGTCGGGCATGAACTGTCTCATCAGACGTCGCTGTCGTTCAGCGATATCGCCGCTTACCGGCAGATCATTCCGTCTGAGCCGCTGATGGTCAATGCCCGCGCAAAACTGCTGTACAACCGTTATCAGCTGCTGGAAACGCCGTCGATCGTCTGTAATGACGTGCGCATGATGCGCGAACTTATCCGCAAAGGTGCCGGGGTCGGCGTGCTGAGTTTGTTAGATGTCCTGCCCGATTTGCAGGAACAGCGGCTGGCGTTTGTGCCGTTGCAGGGCCGCACCGCCAAACCGCTGACGCTGGCTTTGTGCGTCGCCCCGCGCAGGCAACTTTCCCGCGCGGCGCAAATGGTGATTCAGAAAGTCATCGTTATGATGGAGCAGTTAACGCATTAAGCGGCTTTCCAGCCGGAAATAATAATCAGCATTCCCGCCAGCGCCACGCAGGCCCCCAGCCAGTCGGTGGTGCTGAGTTTCACGCCATCCACGACGCGCAGCCACAGCATCGCCGTCATCACGTACACGCCGCCGTAGGCCGCATAAACCCTGCCGCTGGCCGCCGGATGCAGCGTGAGCAGCCAGACAAAAGCCGCCAGGCTGAGCGCCGCAGGGAATAAAAGCCATGCGCTGCCGCCTTTGCGTAACCAGAGATAAGGCAAAAAACAGCCGATAATTTCCGCCAGCGCCGTCGCAAAGAACAGTAAAGAAGTTTTGAGCATCATATTTGTCAGGTTTACAGTCCGTAGTTCAATCACAAATCAATGAGTTCACTGTCAGAGGATGACGTCATTGAGCGGGATGTTATAATTGATATATTCGCCTGAGCGATGTGTAAAAATAAAAGGATGAGCTAATGAATGCAACGTTTATGTCCCGACTGACCCGCAGCGTATTGCCGGTCGCCTTGCTGGTCATGACAGCGGGCTGGCAGGCCCCTGCACTGGCAGCCACCAACTGCGCGGGCGGAACCTGTGTCTTTGGCGGTACCGGCAATGATGCCATGACCAACGAAGAAGCACGTCAGAGCAAAGAGCAGTGGAATGAAACCCAGCGTCTGCGCGCCATGAAGAACCAGCGCAACGAGAAAGATTTCTCCAAGTACGACAACTCGGTTGATCTGCGCGACAAGTGCGAAGCCAGCCAGAATATCAATGCCTACTGGGAACCGAACACCGAGCGCTGCCTCGATCGCCGGACCGGTCGTCAGTTAATGGCGCCGTAATCTGCTAAACTCATTGATACGTTGATTTTCATAAAAGGAATGAATGATGAAAAAGACACTTTTAGCCGGTCTTGCGGTGGTCATGCTGGCCCCCCTCGTCGCACAAGCTTCCTGTGAAAGCGTGAAGGCAGATATTACGTCGAAAATCGTTGCAAACGGTTTGCCGGAGTCCGGCTTCAAACTGGACATCGTACCTAACGATCAGGCAGATCAGGCCGGCGGACAGGTGGTCGGGCATTGCGGAAACGACAGCCAGAAGATCATCTACACCAAAACCGCAGACGCGGGCGATGAGACAGCCTCAAGCCCTAAAACCGGCACCAGCCAGGACTCTCAGTAGTCTTCGGCAGCACCGGCCAGACGATGTCGGCTGATGAGCGCTAACCGCGTCATCCCCCTGACACCGAAATACCCTGGGGAGCTTCTGCTCCCCTGATTCCTTTTCTCCCCCCCTTAATTTCTCATACGCGACCACTCACCCGGCAAACAGCTGATCGTATACGTGCTGAAGATGCCTGCTCATCCGCGCTTTGGCACCCGCGCCGTCACGCGCCAGAATCGAATCCAAAATCCCCTGATGATCCGCGTTCATCTCACGCGCAAAATCCACCTCGGTATAGTGGCTTTCAAGCCGCATAAACCGGCGCGACTGACGCTTATCCCACAGGTATCCCATCATATCGTGCAGCACTTCGTTGCCGGTCATTTCGCTGATCATCAGATGGAAACGGCGGTCGGCTTCGAGGAAGGCGTCATTATTGGCGTTCAGCTCGTTCAGCTCGCGGGCAATCTCTTTGAGTTTTGCGCGCTGGTCGTCAGTACCGTTGATGGCCGCCAGTTCTGCGGTCATGGCTTCATAAATCTGACGCGCTTTCACTAATGATTGCAGGCTGAACTCCTCTTCTGCGGGCGCGGCGTGAACCACCGGCGAACCGTCCGGCAGCGGATTGCTGACGTACACCCCGTTGCCGGTACGAATTTCCACCCAGCCGGTGATCTCCAGCGCAATCAGCGCTTCACGAATAGAGGAGCGGCTGACGCCCAGTTGTTTGGAGAGATCGCGCTCCGAAGGGATCATCGCCCCCGGCGAAAATTGCCCGGTTTTAATACAGTTAATCAGGACATTTGAAATCTGGCGATACAGCCGTTCGACCTTCAGTGTAGGTAATTCCATTGTTTTCTCCGTGCTGGTGCTGAATCCCAGATTTGTTATCCCGATCACATTAATCATCGGTTTGATGCTGAATCATATGTTGGTCTGATGGCCTGACCAGCAGACCACCGGGCCATGCCGTGCACTAAGATTGAACTTATCACCGGCCATGCGTCAACTACATTGGCAAGCATCAGTAAAATAATTAAGGAAATCAGATGGAACAGACATGGCGTTGGTACGGCCCGAAAGACCCGGTATCGCTTGATGATGTGCGTCAGGCTGGCGCAACCGGCGTGGTCACCGCCCTGCACCATATTCCGAACGGCGAAGTGTGGCCGGTTGAGGAGATCAAAAAACGTCAGGCCGAGGTGGAAGCGAAAGGTCTGGTGTGGTCAGTGGTAGAAAGTATTCCGGTGCATGAAGAGATTAAAACCCGCAGCGGCAACGTTGAGCAGCACATTGCCAACTACCAGCAGTCAATCCGTAACCTCGCGGCCTGTGGCATCGACACCGTCTGCTACAACTTCATGCCGGTTCTGGACTGGACGCGTACCGATCTCGGTTATCTCCTGCCGGACGGTTCCCGCGCATTGCGTTTCGATCACATCGCCTTTGCCGCCTTCGAACTACACCTTTTGCAACGTGAAGGGGCGACATCCTCTTACAGCGCGGAAGAGCAAAAACAGGCTGCTGATTATTTCGCTGCGATGACCCAGGCAGAAAAAGACACCCTGGTCGCCAACATTATTGCTGGTCTGCCGGGTGCGGAAGAAGGCTACACGCTGGAACAGTTCCGCGCGCGTCTGGCAACTTACGACGGCATCGACAAAGCGAAACTGCGTGAAAATATGGCGCATTTCCTGCGCAGCATTGTGCCGGTGGCAGAGGAATGCGGATTGAGTCTGGCGGTTCATCCGGACGATCCTCCGCGCCCTATTCTCGGCCTTCCGCGCATTGTCTCCACCATTGAAGATATGCAGTGGCTAAAAGACACGGCAGACAGCATCCATAACGGTTTCTGTTTCTGCACCGGTTCTTACGGCGTGCGTGAGGACAATGATTTAGTGAAGATGATGACCACCTTCGCCGATCGCGTTCACTTCATTCATCTGCGCGCGACGCAGCGTGAAGAGGTACCGGGAAGTTTCCATGAGGCCGACCATCTGGACGGTGACGTTGATATGGTCGCGGTGATCAAAGCCATTCTGACCGAAGAGCAAACCCGCCGCCGCGCAGGAAATCAGCGCGCTATTCCAATGCGCCCGGATCACGGCCATCAGATGCTGGATGATTTGAACAAGAAGACCAATCCGGGCTATTCCGCTATTGGCCGTTTACGCGGGCTGGCGGAACTGAGAGGGGTTGAACGGGCACTGAAAGTCAGTTTCTTCACAGAGTAAGCCATCTCCGGCTGCGCACGCGTTAACTGCCAACATTGTCTTAACTGCGCCACCCTCCCCTTCATCACCGGGGAGGTTAGCGCACCTTCTCTCAGACCTTCAGATCAGAAATTCAGACCGGCGTCGTTACCGTATTGTGGCTGCGCGGCCAGCGGCGGCGCGATGCTCAGCGTGATCCAGTTCGAAGTCACTTTCTGCGATTGACTGTCTTCCACCGTAACGGATAAGCGATAGCTGTTACTCGCGCCCGGCGACTCATCCCACGGCGGCACAATCACACTCCAGCCTTCGGCATTGCGGTTATTGGCGGGCGGCGTCAGGCTCAGCGCCTGGGTATCACCCTGCCAGCTCAACGCCACGACAGCATTCAGTGCGCGTAATTGCAGTTTCAGCGGAACAGTTTCCCCCGGCTGTAACGTCCACGGCGGCGTGGCGAGGAAGACCGACAGGGTTTTGCGCTGCTTAAACTCCATCACCGGCATATTATTACGATCTACCATCGCCATCCGGCTGCCGCGCAGCGAGTTTGCTGCCGCCACATTGCGCGCCGACAACTGCTGATCCAGCGGAACGCCGAGACGATAGTTAAGCGTCAGTTTTACCAGATCCTGATTATCGCCATCCTGACCGGCCTGATGCTCGGCCATTACCGTCACCAGCGGCACCGGCGTGTAATTCAGCCCGAATGACACCGCCGAAGGATTGCTCTGTCGCGTGCCGTTTCCGAACAAATCCACCTGATTACCGAAATACTGCTCATAACTGAGCGATGCCCCAAGCTGGCGATAAAACGGCAAATACCCTTTGGTGGTGATGTCGTACCCGCGCGCCTGCCGACGCTGCTGGGCGGAGGTGCGGCTGTCCGCTTTATACGAGGAGATCGGGTGATAATAGTTGGTGGAGAGACGCAGATAGTCTGACCAGGCTTCCGCCCCCAGACTGCCGCGCGTGAGCTGATGATCGAAATCGTTATCGATGAACGCGTTGTAACCCAGCATCCATGCGCCGGTATTGATGCGCTGTCCGACGCCAAAATTCCCGACCGTGGCATCGCTCGCACTCTGCAAACCGATCTGGCTGTACACCAGATTATTATCGGTATTGTACAGCGGGCTGAAAAGCTGCCCGGAGCTGCCGTCAAGATTATGCCCGGTAATATCCAGCGTGGTGCTGACGGTGCCCAGCGGTGACAGCAAACTGTTGGTTTCTTTCTGCACCAGCTTCGCCGCCTGACCCAGCGCCAGATTTTCTGCCTGCAGGCGCAACGGATCGTCGCTGTCTGCCGTGGTGGTGCCAAGCTCTTTGAGGGTCGTCGCCAGTTGCTTTTCAGTTGCGGTCGGGCCGGAAGCACTTTTGATGTACTGGCTGCCCAGGCTCGGCAAGGCCGCAGGCTGAGCGCCACCTCCGGTATTGAAGGCTGACTGCTGGTCACTGGCGGGAAGGAAGCCGGAAAGATCGTAACTGAGGTTAAGGGCGGCGGAATTGCTTTCAGCCGGGTCTGCCGTCAGCGCAAAGGCGCCGACAGCATAAAAACTCCCTGCCCCGGCGATAAGCACGGAAAGACAGGAAGGTCCCGAACGCTTCAATAAATATGAAAAAAAATCTGTGACGTTTGTCATGCCTTGCACATTTTGCCAGTGAGAGGTGATCTTAGCTGACAGGCAGCATATTTCAACCCTCAGGCCACGAAACGCCACATCAGACTTCCCGTCCTGATGACCGCGACGGATTATCCCCATGAACTTAACGGTTAAAATGTAAACATTCGTCAATTAATCGTCTAAAATTACAACATAAAAAACCATTCACACACATTTCATAACATTTTTAACATTCATTCTATTTATCCTTACCCGGATTTATCACTTATCCTTAGCATGTTAACGATTATCACAACGCCACCCGACTGCTTTTGCAGCGCGTTGCCGATAGCACGCCTGACCGCCCTCTGTAGCGATTTTCTATAACAAACAGGGAACATAAATGAGCAAAAAAACCTTGCCCGGGGTAACCCGTCGGCAAATTCTCTCGTTCACGGCCGCCTCCGCAGTGCTGGGCGCCGCCAAAGCCGCCAATGCGGTGACGCTCAAAGGTACGCCCGTGTGGAGCCCCTTCGACGCCAGCCCGCCTCCACAGATTGAAACCGACGGCTGGGTGTTTTTCACCGATGCCGAAGCCGCCACCCTGGAAGCCATTGTTGACCGTCTGGTACCCGCCGACGATCTGAGCGTGGGCGGAAAAGACGCCGGTTGTGCCGTGTTTATCGATCGCCAGATGGCCGGTTTCTACGGCACCTATGCCCGTCTTTATATGCAAGGCCCTTTCCAGGAAGGCACGCCGGAACAAGGGGATCAGTCACCGCTGGTTCCGCAGCAGCGCTACCGCCTCGGTCTGGCCGCGCTGAACAAACTGACCCAGTCACAGCATCAGAAGTTGTTTAAAGATCTGCCCGGCGACCAGCAGGACCAGATTTTGTCCGGTCTGGAAAGCGGAAAAATCGCTCTCGATGGGATCGATTCCAAACTGTTCTTCGCCATTGTGCTGAAAAACACCATGGAAGGATTCTTTGCCGATCCGATTTATGGCGGCAACCGCAACATGGTGTCGTGGAAAATGCTGGGCTTCCCCGGCGCACGTTATGACTACCGTGAATATGTCGGCAAACATAACCAGAAACTCGATCTGGAACCGCTGAGCATTTCAGGCGGCGACGCGTGGAAAATGAAGAGCTAAGGGCAGAACACTATTATGGCAAAGAAATTACCCAAAACTGACGTGGTGGTGATCGGACTCGGCTGGGCCGGTTCCATCATCGCCAATGAATTGTGCGACGAAGGTCTGAACGTGGTGGCGATTGAACGCGGCCCGTGGCGCGATACCGCACGCGATTTTAACGTGGCGACAGTGACTGACGAACTGCGTTACAACTCCCGTCAGGAACTGATGTTACGCACGCGCCAGAACACCATCACCATCCGCAACAACCCGGCGCAAACCGCGTTACCGATGCGCGAATGGGGTTCATTCCATCCGGGGAACGGCACCGGCGGCGCGGGCAACCACTGGGCGGGGATCACTTTCCGCTTCCAGCCGGATGAATTCCGCCTGAAAAGCCACCTCACCGAACGTTACGGCGCAAACGCCATCCCGGAAGAGCTGGTGTTGCAGGACTGGGGCACCGACTGGGATGAGATGGAGCCGCATTACGCCTCTTTCGAACGTCTGGCCGGGGTTTCCGGTAAAGCCAGCAACGTGAAAGGCGAACATCATGACGGCGGTAACCCGTATGAAGGGATGCGCTCGATTGAGTACCCGACCCGCCCGATGGATCAGCCTTATGGCCCGACGCTGTTCGCCGAAGCCGCGCGCAACATGGGTTACAAGGCCTTCCCGGTGCCCTCCTCACTGATTTCCGAGCCTTACACCAACCCGCTCGGCGTCAAAATGGGGCCATGCACATACTGCGGTTTCTGTACCAACTACGGCTGCGCGAACTACTCGAAAGCCAGCGCGATCACGACCGTTTTACCGGCGCTTGTCCGCAAAGAGAATTTCGAAGCGCGCACCAACTGCGAAGTGATGCAGGTCCTGACCGACTCCACCGGCAAACGTGCCACCGGCGTTATCTACATCGATTCCTCCGGCGACGAGTGGGAACAACCCGCCGATCTGGTGATTGTCAGCGCGTTTACCTTCGAAAACGTCCGGCTGATGCTGCTTTCCGGCATCGGCAAGCCTTACGATCCGGTAAGCCTGAGCGGCACCACGGGCCGCAATTACGCCTATCAGACCGCCAACGGCGTGCAGCTGTTCTTCGACGATAAAAACTTTAACCCGTTCATCGGCGCAGGCGCGGTCGGCATGGGTATTGACGACTTCAACAACGATAACTTCGACCACAGCGGTCTGGGTTTCTTCGGCGGCGGCAGCATCCGCGTCACGCCAATCGGTGGCGCACCCATCGGTTATCGCCCGGTTCCGCCAGGAACCCCGAAATGGGGCAGCGAGTGGAAAAAGGCGACCGTCGCCAACTACCTCAGCTCAATGTCGATCGGTTGTGAGGCCAGCAGCTACACCACCAAAACCAACTATCTGTCGCTTGATCCGAACTACAAAGATCGCCTTGGCCGTCCGCTGCTGCGCGTAACGTTCGACTTCCCGGAAAACGATCTGAAAATGGCGGCGTATTGCACCGGCAAAGTGGCGGAAATCGCCAAAGCGATGAATCCGCGCCAGCTGGTGGCAAACCCGATGAAAGGCCACTGGAACGGCACGCCGTATCAGTCTTCCCACGTTGTCGGCGGTTTTGTGATGGGTGCGGATCCGTCCACCAGTTCGGTGAACAAACACCTGCAGGTCTGGGATGTGCCAAACCTGTTCGTGGTCGGCGCCTCTGCCTTCCCGCAGAATCCGGGTTACAACCCGACCGGCACCGTCGGCGCGCTGGCATTCAAAGCGGCTCACGCGATCCGTAATTTCTATCTGAAAAAGCCGGGAGAGATGATTGCATGAAAAAGTTAACCTCCTTCTCACTCGGTTTACTGGCACTGAGCGTTTCAGGGCTGGCGCATGCCGCCGGTGACGGCTCGTTCGAGCAGGTGGAACGCGGGCGCTACCTGGCGACGGTCGGCGACTGCGCCGCCTGCCATACCGCTTCCACGCCGGATGCCAAACCCTTCGCTGGTGGCGTGCCGATCGAAACGCCGTTTGGCCGTTTAGTGGGCGCAAACATCACGCCGGATCCGGAAACAGGTATCGGTAAATGGAGCTTCGACGACTTCCAGCGCGCGATGTCTGAAGGGATCGGCCACGGTGGCAAACGCCTGTACGGCGCGATGCCGTTTACCGCTTACACCAAAGTGACCCGTGAAGATAACGCCGCCATCTGGGCTTATCTGCAAACCCTGCAACCGGTGCATCACGAAGTTGAAACCAACCAGCTGCCGTTCCCGTTCAACGTGCGTACCAGCCTGATGGGCTGGAACTGGATGAACTTCAATAAAGGCGAATTCAGGCCGCAGATGGATAAATCCGCAGAATGGAATCGCGGGGCATACATTGTTGAAGGTTTAGGCCACTGCGGCACCTGCCATACGCCGAAAAACATGATTGGTGGTGACAAGGACAGTGAATTCCTGCAAGGCGCCGTGGTTGAAAACTGGGTCGCGCCGGACATCACCACCAACAAGCACACCGGCGTGGGCAACTGGACGCAGGAAGACCTGATGCAATATCTGAAAACCGGTGTAAACCGTTTCGATATCGCCTCCGGACCGATGGCGGAAGAAGTGACAAATTCGTCGCAGCACTGGACGGATGCGGATCTGAAAGCCGTGGCGGTTTATCTCAAAGACAGCGGTCATGACAGCGGGAATAACGCCCCGGCGCCGGTGAAAGCCGATGACAGCGCGATGGTCGCCGGGAAACACATCTATGCCGACCGCTGTTCTGCGTGCCATACGCCGGACGGTAAAGGCCAGGAAGGTCTGTTCCCGCGTCTGGCGGATTCTGCGCTGATCAACCAGACCAATGCCACCTCGCTTATCCACGTTGTGCTGGCGGGCAGCAGGCCGGTGGCGACGGACAGCAAACCTACCGCGCCCTCAATGCCGTCGTTTGACGCAAACATGAGCGATGCGGACGTGGCGAACGTGCTGACCTACATCCGTAACAGTTGGGGCAATGCGGCTGCGCCAGTGGCAGCGTCAGACGTGAAAGATGTGCGGGAAACGCTGAAGAAATAAACGTGCTGTTCTGAAAATGACAAAGGCCGCACTCGCGGCCTTTCTTTTTTGTCATGTCGTCGTCACTGAACTGTTACAAACTGTGAAATCAGTGCTGCGGCGGCATCTGCATAATTTGTACAAACAGATGATCGTTATTCTGGCTGAGCTGTACCAGATGTTTGCACTCAACCTTAATTGCCGTGAGCTGATCGTCTGTCAGGGAATACGGTAAATTAATATCGATGTTGTACATGCCCTGCTGCTCCGCCAGTTCAATCAGACGGACAATATTCGTCTCGTCGCTGACCTGGGTAGAAACGACCTGCAACGCCAGCGCCCGCAAGGATTCTTGCTTCGAGTTGTTTTTTTGAGAACGGGATTTTAACACCATGCCAAAGAACGGCATCACACCATAAATGGCGTCAACGAAACTCCATTTCTTTTTACAGGATGCGGACAAATATTCCATGTAGTCAAAGGACGCTTTTTGACTGCGCGCATCGGGTACCAGGCGGTTTTCATTCATCCCCTCTTCCTCTTCCTGGTCAGGGCCTGTTCAATTGAACGTCTGAAGGCGTACTCGGCGATATTGAGCAAATCAATGCATATAGACACGATTATTCACCTGTATAATGGCATAGTTCACCGACACTTTTCCAGTCAGTTCAGGCGCTTTCACACAGTGACTGTAGCAGGCCGAAAGTGCGGAGACTGAAAATTCAGACTTAGTCGACAGAATCGCCTGAATTGTGGAATGCGTGCCGCAAGAGTCATTACCGCCCATAGCGTCGGACGCGCGCTCACGCTATGCTAATCACCGGATTTTTAACAGCAGCAACCTAATGAATAAAATCGTTTTTGTAGAAGATGATGCTGAAGTCGGCAACCTGATTGCCGCCTATCTGGGCAAACATGATATCGACGTGCTGGTTGAACCCCGCGGCGATACGGCGCAGGCAAGAATTGAGAAAGAAAAACCCGATCTGGTCCTGCTCGACATCATGCTTCCCGGCAAAGATGGCATGACGTTATGCCGTGATTTGCGCCCCGTCTTTCCCGGCCCGATCGTGTTGCTGACGTCACTGGACAGCGACATGAATCATATTTTATCGCTGGAAATGGGCGCGAGTGATTACATCCTGAAAACCACGCCGCCCGCGGTGCTGCTGGCGCGTCTGCGTCTGCATCTGCGACAGAATCCGTCGCTGTCCTCGCAAAGCGAACAGCCGGTTCAGACGCTGACCAGCGGTAACGCCCTGCACTTCGGCCAGCTGTGTATCGATCCGGTGAACCGTCAGGTCACGCTGGTGGATGAAACCATCGTGCTCTCGACCTCTGATTTCGATCTGTTGTGGGAACTGGCGACCCACGCCGGACGCATTATGGATCGCGAAGCCTTGCTGAAAAACCTGCGCGGCGTCAGCTATGACGGGCTGGATCGCAGCATCGACGTGGCGATTTCACGCCTGCGCCGCAAACTGTATGACAACACGCTTGAACCTTTCCGCATTAAAACGGTGCGCAATAAAGGCTATCTGTTTGCCCCGAACGCCTGGGAGTCTCTTCAGGAATGAGAAAGCTTTTCGTCCAGTTCTTTCTGTTACTGCTGGTCTGCTTTATGGTCATGGCGATGCTGGTCGGCCTGGTGTACAAAGTCACCGCCGAACGCACAGGCCGTCAGTCCATGAATGACCTGATGAAAAGCTCGCTGTACCTGATGCGCAGCGAACTCAGGGAAATCCCCATTAAAGACTGGAACAAGACCATCAATACGCTGGATCTTAACCTGTCTTTCAAATTACATATCGAGCCGCTCGGTAAACGTAAACTCAGCCCCGAACTGGACAAACGGTTAAAAGAAGGCGAAATCATCGCACTCGACGATGAATATACCTTCATCCAGCGTGTTCCCCGCAGCCATTACGTTCTGGTGGTCGGCCCGATCCCCTATCTGTTTTACATGCACGAAATGCGGCTGCTCGATCTTGCGCTGCTGATGATCATTGGTCTGTCGCTGGCGTTGCCGGTTTTCCTGTGGATGCGCCCGCACTGGCAGGATTTACTGCGTCTGGAGAACTCGGCGCTGCGCCTCGGTAACGGCCACCTGGATGAACGGGTGAATTTTGATTCAGCCTCCAGCCTGACCCGCGTTGGCGTGGCGTTCAACCAGATGGCGGATAACATCAGCACGTTGATCGCCAGTAAAAAACAGCTGATCGACGGCATCGCCCACGAACTGCGTACCCCGCTGGTGCGCCTGCGCTACCGTCTGGCGATCAGCGAAAACCTGCCAGAGTCGGAACAAAACGCCATCAACCGGGACATCGGCCAGCTCGAAGCGCTGATTGATGAACTGCTGACTTACGCCCGCCTCGACCGCCCGCAGGTCGCGCTGCATCTGGAAAAAGTGAATCTGGCCGACTGGCTGGAAGACAAAGTGGATGATTTCCGCCTGATCAACGCGCAGAGGACAGTGGCTTTTGAGGCGCCGCAAAACATCGATTTCGGCGGCGTCGATTTACGTCTGATGGAGCGCGTGCTGGATAACCTGGTTAACAACGGTTTGCGCTACTCGCAGAAAATGATCCGCATCAGCCTGTGGCTCGATGGCGAAACGGCCTGTCTGCAAGTTGAAGATGACGGCCCCGGCATACCGCCTGAAGAACGCCTGCGCGTATTCGAGCCCTTTGTCCGCCTGGATCCGAGCCGCGATCGCGCCACCGGCGGCTGCGGGCTGGGGCTGGCAATTGTGCACTCCATTGCCGTCGCGTATCAGGGGCGCGTCGCCGTCGACAGCAGCACGCTCGGCGGTGCCAGTATGCGTTTCAGCTGGCCGGTAAAACCCACTTTCAATCTGGTTGTCGAACAACCAGACCAAAACCATGAAGGGAGCTAATAATGACCATCGCGTATAAAAAATTGCACGACACCTTCGCCCGTTTATCCCGTTTCGGCCATTTATCTGCGATTGCCGGTTGGGATGCCGCGGCCATGATGCCGCCCCAGGGCGGGCAGGCACGTTCAGAAGCGCTGGCGGAACTGAGCGTTCTGACGCATCAGATCCTGACCGCAAAGCAGGTCGGTGAATGGCTGGAACAGGCGGGTGGCGAGCAACTCAATGACGTTGAGCAGGCTAACCTGCGTGAAATGCGTCGCCAGTATCAGCAGGCGGCTCTGCTGCCGGAAAGCCTGGTGCAGGCAAAATCACTGGCCGGTGCCCGCTGCGAGCAGGCATGGCGCATTCAGCGTAAATCCAACGACTGGGAAGGTTTCTCTGAGAACCTGAAAGAAGTGGTGAAACTGAGCCGTCAGGAAGCGCAGTTCCGTGCCGAAGCCGCCGGGATCAGCCGCTATGACGCCCTGCTCGATTTATACGAACCGGGTATGACATCGCAAAAGCTCGACACCCTGTTTGGTGATCTGAAAACATGGCTGCCGGATCTGTTGCAGACCGTGGTGGAAAAACAGAAATCAGAAAGCCGTATCACACCGCAGGGGCCGTTTGATATCGAGAAGCAGCGCCAGCTCGGCCTGAAAGTGATGGACCGTCTTGGTTTTAATTTCGACGCCGGTCGTCTTGACGTCAGCGCCCACCCGTTCTGCGGCGGCGTGCCTCAGGATGTGCGCATCACCACGCGCTATAACCAGGACGAATTCCTCAGTGCCATGATGGGCGTGATCCATGAAACCGGCCATGCGCGTTATGAGCAAAACTTGCCAAAAGAGTGGCTCGGCCAGCCGGTATCTAATGCGCGTTCGATGGGCGTTCACGAATCCCAAAGCCTGTTGTTTGAAATGCAACTCGGTTGCAGCGAACCTTTCCTGAAATCCGTGTATCCGCTGGTTATCGAGCAGTTCGGCGAGCGTCCGGGTCTGGATGAGCGCAACTTCATGACGCTGAACCAGCGCGTCCAGCCAGGCTTTATCCGTGTGGATGCTGACGAACTGAGTTATCCGGCACACGTCATCCTGCGCTACGAGATCGAAAAAGCGCTGATGGAAGGCGACATTGAAGTCGATGATATTCCAGCCTTGTGGAACAGCAAGATGAAGGAATATCTGGGCATCGATACCGTCGGCAATTACCGCGACGGCTGTATGCAGGACATCCACTGGACCGACGGCGGTTTCGGCTACTTCCCGACGTACACGCTGGGCGCAATGTACGCCGCGCAACTGTTCCAGACCGCCAACAGCGCCATTCCGACCTTGCAGGCTGACATCGCACGCGGCGACCTGACGGCTCTGTTCCAGTGGTTGCAGCAAAATATCTGGCAGCACGGCAGCCGTTTTACCACTGACCAGCTGATGACCAATGCCACCGGCGAAACCCTGAATCCGGCATTCTTCCGGGCGCATCTGGAGAGCAGATACCTGTAAGTATTGGGTGGGGGTCCACTTTAACCTCAACCTCAACTTCAAGTTCAAGGTCGTGGGCGTCGGCCCACACCGACTTGGGGGGCGGCATATCGCCGCCGCCCCCCAAGACCCCCCGGGCTCCTTCACTGCGCGCTGCCGCTCGCTGGCTATATTCCAGCTGCTCCGGCTATTGCCGCAAAATCCCGCCGCTGCGCGGTGCCCTCCGCTCGGGTTACAACCCGCGCAAACAGACGCGCGGTTTTCCACCACTCCCTCCAGCGTGATTTTTGAGTGCGGCCACTGGCATTTCAAAATCAAAGGAAATGTGTTTGGTTCTGATTTTCTCTTCCCACATCGCAGGGGGAGGAGAAAAACCTTCGTTTTACATAGCCTTTGGCCGCGCTCAAAACGACGTCGAATGAACGGTGAGAAACCGCGAGTTTTTTCCGAGCGGGTTCGAACCTGAAATGAGAGTACCGCGAAGCGGCGGCGTTTGCGGCAATAGCCGGAGTTTCTGAAACATAGCCCGCGAGCGACAGCGCGCAGTTAAAAAACGCAGGATTGTTAAGGGGCGCGTTTACGCCCCTTAACCCGGTGTGGGCCGGCGCCCACGACCTTGAAGTTGAAGTTAAAGTTAAAGTTGAGGAGTTTCTGAAACATAGCCTGCCTGCGAGAGCGCAGTTAAAGAGCCCGGGGGGTCTTGGGGGGCGGCGGCGATATGCCGTCCCCCAAGTCGGTGTGGGCCGACGCCCACGACCTTGAACTTGACCTTAACCTAAATCCCCCACTGCCCCCACTAACTCATTGATTTTATTAATCAGCCCCCTCTGTACATTCCGTTACACGCCGATACCAATCACTCACGGACAACATGATCCCTTACGCCTATTATTCTTTCACCGGCCCCGCAGTGGGGTGGACACTTAAACAAAAATTCTGAGGAATTAAAGATGAAAAAAGTATTAGCTCTGGTTGTTGCCGCTGCAATGGGTCTGTCTTCTGTCGCTTTTGCTGCTGAAACTACAGCAACACCTGCACCTGCTGCTTCAACTACAACAGCAGCTCCGGCACCTGCTACCAAGCACGTTGCTAAACACAAAACTCACAAGAAAGTAGCCCAGAAAGCGCAGGCTGCTAAAAAACACAAAAAACACGCTAATAAAGCAGCGCCAGTTGCTCAGAAAGCGCAGGCCGCTAAAAAACACGTGAAACACGCTAAGAAAGCAGCGCCAGTTGCTCAGAAAGCGCAGGCTGCTAAGAAACACGTGAAACACGCTAAAAAAGCAGCGCCGGTTGCTCAGAAAGCGCAGGCTGCTAAAAAACACGTAAAACATGCTAAGAAAGCCGCTCCTGCTGCAAAAGCAACACCAGCTGCATAAGATGTACTAAGAAGTCTTTGTGAGCGTATCCACTCACCATTATCAAGACTGAAGAGTTAACACCCGGTTCGCCGGGTGTTTTTTTCTCCGGTTTCTATCTTGAGGTACTGATGGAAGATGCTGCGCCGCTACCTGTTCGAAATCACCCTGTGCTCTCTGATCCTCTGCGGTCTGATCACCTTGTTCTTCTACTTCTGAAGTGTTTATACCCGCTAAGATGACGCTCGTTATCTGCTCAAAAGATTGAATTATCATACAAAAATAGCCACCATCAATGATAACCGTCTATAATCGTTCAATAATAACGGGTTCTTGGGTTCTCCCTGTTTTCAAGGTCAGAATGTTATGCGCATCGCGTTACCGCTGTTTTTGTGCTTTTTCTGTTTTACCGCCAGTTCCCTTGTCCATGCAGACTCCCCGGATGATGCAGACGATGACGCACCTGCTATCTCTGTTAAAGAAAAAACTGCCCTGTTCTTTGGTCATGACCAGCGCCAGCCTGTGGCTGCCTCGTCGCACTGGCCCTGGCAGGCTATCGGACAGATAGAAACCGCCAGCGGTAATTTATGTACCGCGACCCTGATTTCCAAACACCTGGTGTTGACCGCCGGCCATTGCGTTCTCGCGCCTCCGGGCAACATCGATAAAGTCGTCGCCCTGCGTTTTATTTCCCATAATCAGAAATGGCGTTATCAGATCACCGCGTTGCAAACGCTGGTGGATCCTAAACTGGGTAAGAAACTCAAAGCCGATGGCGAAGGCTGGATTGTGCCACCGAAAGCGGCACCTTTTGATTTTGCGTTGATCCGCCTGACTGACGAGAAGCTGGCGTTGCCGATCAAACCCCTGCCGTTATGGAGTGGATCGCGCGACGATCTGACCGCCCTGCTCAAACAGGAAGGCCGGAAAGTGACGCAGGCAGGGTACCCGGAAGATCATCTGGATGATTTGTACGTCCATCAGGATTGTCAGGTCACCGGATGGGCGCAGCCAGGCGTGTTGTCGCACCGCTGTGACACGCTCCCGGGTGACAGCGGTTCGCCGTTATTGATAAAAAATGCCGACGGCTGGTCACTGGTGGCGATCCAAAGCTCGGCGCCCGCCGCGCAGGACCGCTATCTGGCCGATAACCGCGCACTGGCCGTTCCGGCCATCCGCGATGCCCTGAGCACGCTCTCTTCCGGCGTGATCAGCGCGAGCACAACGCCAGCGCCCTAAGCCAGACGCTCTGCGGAAATAAAAAAGCCGCCGGTTGTTCAACGGACAACCGGCGGCTTTTTATTGCACACGAAAATGAATTACACCAGCTGCTCCATGGTCTGCAAAATCCGTTTATCTGAGATCGGATACGGTGTGCCGAGTTGCTGCGCAAAATAGCTGACGCGCAGTTCCTCTATCATCCAGCGCACTTCCTTCACGTCTTCACTTTGCTGGCGCACCGGCGGTAACTTATTCAGCCACTGCTGCCACTGTTTCTCAATACTCTCGACTTTCAGCATCTGCGCCCGGTCACGGTGCGGATCCATCGCCAGTTTGTCCATCCGGCGCTCAATAGCATTGAGATAACGCAGGGTATCCGGCAGACGTTTCCAGCCGTTTTGCGTCACGAAACCACGGTAAATCAGGCCGGACATTTGCGCTTTGATATCTGAAAGCGCCAGCGCCAGGCTGATATCAATACGTCCTTTCAGCCGTTTATTGATGTTGAAAACCGTCGTCAGGATCTGCTCGACCTGAATGGCAATCTGCACCACGGCTTCATTCAGGTTAGCGCGAACGTGCTCGTGTAATTTGGCGAAATCCTCTTCGCGCCACACCAGCCCGCCGGACTCAGCGATCAGTTTGTCGATGCCGCAGGAAATGCAGTCGTCGATCAGATCCAGCACTTTGCCGTACGGGTTGAAATATAGCCCCAGCTTGGCTTTATTCGGCAACTTATCGTGCAGATATTTGATGGGTGAAGGAATATTCAGCAGCAGCAGGCGGCGCATTCCGCCCCACATTGCCTGTTGCTGTTCCAGTTCGCTGTCAAATAATCGGATGGCGATACTGTCTTTTTCATCAACAATCGCCGGATAGGCTTTCACCTCATACCCGCCGCGCTTCTGTTCATAACGCTCGGGCAGCGTGCCAAAACTCCAGACATGCAAGTCACGTTGTTCGATACCGTCGTCGGCGACGGCGGAAAGTGTCTGCTGCACCTGCTCTTTCAGGCCGGCTTTCAGCGCCGTCAGGTCTTTGCTTTCACGCAGTGTTTTGTTTTTGTCATCAACAATGCGGAACGTCATCTTGAGATGGTCTGGCACCTGATCCAGCTGCCAGTCTTCACGTGACAACGTCACGCCACTCATCTTACGCAGCTCTTTTTCCATCGCATCCAGCAACGGCATCTCAAAAGGTTTGATGCGCCCCATCAGGGCATCCGCGTAGTTTGGTGCGGGAACAAAGTTACGGCGTAACGGCTTCGGCAACGACTTGATCAGTGCCATGATAAGCTCCCGGCGAATGCCGGGGATCTGCCAGTCAAAGCCCTGTTCGCTGACCTGATTAAGCAGCGGCAGCGGGATATGCACCGTGACGCCGTCGGCATCGGTACCCGGCTCAAACTGATAAGTGACGCGCAGTTTGATGTTGCCCTGATGCCAGAAGTTCGGGTAATCATGGGCGCTGATATTGCCTGCGCCCTCTTTGATCAGCATGCTTTTTTCGAAGTTGAGGCTGTCCTGCGGCTGTGTTTTCCACCAGGTATCAAAATGCCGGCCTGAAACCACTTCCATGCCAATACGCTGCTCGTAGAACAGGAACAGCGTCTCTTCATCCACCAGAATATCGCGGCGGCGGGATTTGTGTTCCAGCTCTTCGACCTCAGAACGCAGACGCAGGTTGGCGCGGAAGAACGCGTGACGCGTCTGCCAGTCGCCTTCCACCAGGGCATGGCGGATAAACAGTTCGCGCGACACCACGGGATCGATGGTGCCGTAATTGACGCTGCGCGCCGCCACAATCGGCAGGCCGTACAGCGTCACTTTCTCCGTCGCCATCACCGCGCCCTGGGCTTTTTCCCAGTGCGGTTCGCTGTAACTGCTCTTCGCCAGATGCTTCGCCAGCGGTTCGATCCATTCCGGTTCGATACGTGCAGCAATGCGCCCCCACAGGCGGCTGGTTTCCACCAGTTCGGCGACCATCACCCATTTTGGCGGTTTTTTGAATAAACCGGAGCCAGGGAACACCGCAAAACGGGCGTTGCGCGCACCGGTATACTCTTGTTTATCCACATCTTTCTGGCCGATATGCGACAGCAAACCGGTCAGCAGCGAACAGTGAATTTCGCGATACTCAGCCGGTTCGCTGTTCACCGGCAGCCCGAGCTCTTTCACCACCTGACGCAGCTGGGTGTAGATGTCCTGCCACTCGCGAACGCGCAAGTAGTTCAGAAAATCGCTGCGGCACAGCTTACGGAACTGTGCCGAGGTCAGCTCTTTTTGCTGCACTTTCAGGTGATCCCACAAATTGACGAACGCCTGGAAATCAGAGTCTTTATCGGCAAAGCGGCGATGTTTCTCATCGGACGCCTGCTGTTTGTCCATCGGGCGCTCACGCGGATCCTGAATCGACAGCGCCGAGGTGATGATCATCACTTCGCGCACGCAGCCGTTTTTCTGCGCTTCCAGCACCATGCGCGCCAGACGCGGATCCACCGGCAACTGCGCCAGCTGACGACCAAGCGGGGTCAGGGTGTAACGTCCATCGACGGCATTATTGATGGCGTTCAGCTCTTCCAGCAGACGCACGCCGTCCTGAATATTGCGCTTATCCGGCGCTTCGACGAACGGGAACGCGGCGATATCGCCCAGCCCGAGCGAGGTCATTTGTAAAATAACGGACGCCAGATTGGTGCGCAGAATTTCGGGGTCGGTAAATTCAGGGCGCGACAGGAAATCCATCTCAGAATAGAGACGGATACAAATCCCTTTCGAGACACGGCCACAGCGGCCTTTACGCTGGTTGGCGGAGGCCTGTGAGACGGGTTCAATCGGCAGGCGCTGCACTTTGGTGCGGAAACTGTAGCGGCTGATACGCGCAGTGCCGGGGTCAATCACATACTTGATGCCGGGCACGGTCAGCGAGGTTTCGGCGACGTTGGTTGCCAGCACGATGCGCCGGCCCGTGTGCGACTGGAAAACGCGGTTCTGCTCGCTGTTCGACAGCCGCGCATACAGCGGCAAAATCTCGGTGTGCGGTAAATCCAGCCGGTTCAGCGCATCGGCGGTATCACGGATTTCACGCTCACCGCTCATGAAAATCAGGATGTCGCCCATGCTTTCGCGGCCAAGCTCATCGACGGCATCAAAAATCGCCTGCAGCTGATCGCGGTCCACATCGTCAGCGTCATCGACAATCGGCCGGTAACGCACGTCAACCGGATAGGTTCGGCCTGACACTTCAATGATCGGCGCGTTGTTAAAATGACGCGAGAAGCGCTGCGGATCGATGGTGGCCGAGGTAATGATGACTTTCAGATCCGGGCGTTTGGGCAACAACTGACGCAGATAACCGAGAATGAAATCGATGTTCAGGCTGCGCTCATGCGCTTCATCGATGATCAGCGTGTCGTATTGCATCAGCATGCGATCCTGCTGGATTTCGGCCAGCAGAATACCGTCAGTCATCAGTTTGACCAGCGTGTTGTCACCGACCTGGTCGGTAAAGCGGACTTTATAGCCGACCGTGTTGCCAAGCGTGGTGTCCAGCTCATCGGCAATACGGTTCGCCACCGTACGCGCCGCCAGACGTCGCGGCTGGGTGTGGCCGATCACGCCTTTTATCCCGCGGCCAAGCTCCATGCAGATTTTTGGGATCTGGGTGGTTTTACCGGAACCGGTTTCCCCGGCAACGATCACCACCTGATGGTCGCGAATGGCGTTAAAGATATCGTCTTTTTTCTGACTGACCGGCAGATTTTGCGGATAGCTGATTTTTGGTCGTGATGCTTCGCGGGAGCTGACTTTTTTCAGGCTTTCAGTGATCGCGCTTTGGATTTCAGCACTTAATGCCTCGAGGGCTTCAGGCTTGTTGATCTTGTTGGCACCCTGCAAACGACGTTGCAGGCGTTGCCGGTCACGTAGCATCAGCCCGTCTAACTGCGCTGATAGTGCCGCGAGCGGTGATTTCACGTTCGGAATTCCTTGTTACATGTCTGCTGACGGGGATCAGAGATGCCGTCAACTGAATCTGAATGGGTGATGAGGAAGGGCCACGCCTTACCTGCCTGGCGCTATGTTAGCACAAGGTGTTGAACATGCTGAAAATCGGGCGAGGAATGTTCGGTTTCTGATTTATTCAAAAAAACTGATGATAGATCTCTAAATATTGCGCTATCACTGCATAAGCTTTCTGAATAAAGTAAGTTCCATTCCGGGTACGTTCTGGTTATAAAAACCTGCACCCTATGTATCACACAGTTAAGGAACTCTCTAATGAGCAAAGTACTCGTCCTGAAATCAAGCATTCTGGCTAACTTCTCTCAGTCAAACCAACTGGCTGATTATCTTGTTGCACAGTATCAGGCTGCGAACAGCGGTTCTACCGTGACAGTACGTGACCTGGCTGCGGACCCGATCCCGGTACTCGACGGTGAACTGGTTGGCGCGCTGCGTCCTTCCGATGCTCCGCTGTCACCACGTCAGGAAGAAGCACTGGCGCTGTCCAACACCCTGATCGACGAACTGCAGGCGCACGACGTGATCGTTATCGCTGCACCTATGTACAACTTCAACATTCCTACACAGCTGAAAACCTATTTCGACCTGGTAGCGCGTGCGGGCGTGACGTTCAAATACACCGAGAAAGGCCCTGAAGGCCTGGTGAAAGGCAAACGCGTTATCGTTCTGACCAGCCGTGGTGGCATCCATAAAGACACCCCGAGCGACCTGGTTGCCCCTTACCTGTCTCTGTTCCTGGGCTTCCTGGGCATGAGCGACGTAGAATTCGTTTACGCGGAAGGCATCGCATACGGCCCTGAAGTGGCGACCAAAGCGCAGACTGATGCGAAAGCCGCCATCGACGCCGCGATCAAAGAACTGGCTGCTGCTTAATTTTCACAATCAGGGCGCGGGCTACTCTCTTTAAAATCTGTGTCTGAAAACCCGCTCTGATGTTGTTGTGAAAACCCTCTTGCGCGCTTATATAGCGCGCTTTTTTATTTCCCTGCCTCATGAATAAATACGTCTGTTTTTACTTCTGCAACCACTTCCCGTTAATGCCGCGCACCCATTCGCCCTTTCCGGCTCTGGCGACCAGTTTTTGCCCGGCCAGTTTGGCGACATCGTCGGTGGTGACCTGATTATCCTGCGCGACTTGCTGATACTGCTGTTTGCGGGCGTCGTTGATGCGCGTCGCGAAGGCGATACTTTCCTGATCTTCTCTGACCGGCGCCAGATAGCCGGAAAGCGTTTCCCCCACCAGACCTTGCTGTTTCGCTTCGCTGAGCGTTAACGCGAACGCCTGACTGCACAGCAGTAATCCGCTGGTCAGCAGCATAAGGCTGAATCTTTTGATAAATGCCCTGGGCATATCGGCTCCTAAAACAGATCGTTCTGGTTTTTAAGCAGATTTTCGACGTCTTTATCCACTTTGATGTGGATCTCATGCTCAATCTTGACGTTCATATTGATGGTGATCGGCTCTTTTGGCGCAGCCAGTTCGATGCGGGGAACGCAGCCGCTGAGCATCATAACGCCCAGCACCACGCACGGGCCGACAAGTCGCTGTTTCATTGTACCTTCCTCACTGATTGATCCTTTTTCTGCCCGCCGTCTGCGGGGCTTTTCGACAGCGCATTCGCGGGTAAGGAAACCTGCTGTTGCAGCCATTCCTGAAGATTGTCGCCAAAGCGCAAACTGCGCCACAGCTGATAGATATTTTCCTGATGGGTGTAATTGAGCACGACTTCCCGTTTCTCTTTTTCACCGCCGTGCGTCGTGTCGGTATAATTCACGCCATCGATTTTTGCGGCCATCGTCATTTCACCGAGATTATCGAGGCTGACCTGCGCCTCTGACCGGCTGATTTCCATATATCGCAGCAGGCCAATCACCATACCATTGGCGAAGTTGCCACTGGCCATCGCATCGGCAAATTGCTGATCGAGACGCAGGGTCAGGCCGCCGTCATTTTTTATCCAGCCGTTATGAATAATCCATTTTGGATTGTCCACATACAGCGGTAACTCTCCGTAAATCATTCCTGACATCGCCAGCTGTTTGGGTTTCAGGGCGGTGAATAATTCACTGAGACTGATTTTTTCCAGTTTGAGCACGGCCGCATCGTGTTGCGGCATACGCAGCGCCGACAAACTCAGGTGCCCGCGCAGCGCGTCCACACCGAGATTGGAGAGCGTCAGCGGTTTGTCTTCACTCCACGGATAATGGCCCTGCAAATCCGCCGTAATATTATTCATCGTGATCAGGTTGTTGATTTCGCCGATGCGCAGCATCACCGGCTGTTTGACGCCCAGCTGCCAGACCGCATCCTGCAGGCGATACGGCAGGCTGAAATCCAGCCCGCTCAGGTCGCCGTCTTTCAGCCACATGCCGCCGTTTTTCACCACCCAGTGCCCGCCCGCAATGAAACCCTGACCGCGCGCGGCGGAAAATGCCGACTGCGCGTAGAAAGATCCTTCACGTAATTTGATGTCGAGATCCGGTGTCAGCAGCGTCTGAAACGCCGTGAGCTGTTGTTTCGGCCACCAGCCTTCTCCGCGCAGACGCTCACCGTCCCAGCGCCCGGACAGGCGGATCGGGCCAATCGGTTTGGCGTCAAGCGATCCGCGAAGGGTAAAGTGCGAGGGGGTATCGCCGCTGAGTTGCAGCGTCAGGGTTGCAGGCGGCAGATAACCGCCGTTGGTAAAGGCGATTTTCTTCGCCACTAGCCGGATGTCGCCTTTAAACACCGTAGGCTGATCCGGGTACTGTTTCCTGAAACGTTCAGGCACCGGACGTTGCCAGACAAACGGCTGTTCCAGCGTCAGGCGCGGCGCATCCACATCCACAATGCCGTAATGCAGCCGGGCAAAACCGGTCGACAGGCTGTTTATGCGGATCACGTTGTCATGCCACTGGCCTTTTCCGGACATATCCCAGCGGCCGCTGAGCGGCGGCAGATGCCCGTTCCCCCAGTAATTGAAATCCCACTGCCCGGCATCCGGCCAGAACGCCTGCGATTTTCCGTTCAGATGCAAATCAAACTTGCCCCAGTAGCTGTGCTGCGCTTTGAGGATCGCCTGTAAGGGTCCGCTGACGCCTTGCGCAGAGACTTTCACACCGGCCAGCGGCCAGCGGGCATCGGTAATGGTCAGTTCAGGCACGGGTTTACCCCAGGCCCGTAACAGGGAACCGCTGCGCAATAACAGCGTCGGGTTGAGCACCGAGCCGCTGAGCACGCCAGGCAGGGACGCGCTCAGCGAGGTCGCCTGCAAATTCGCCTGACCGGTCAGCCGGAAATCAAGATTGCTGTCGAGCAGCCCGATACGGCCCGGCCCCATCGTCAGCACCACGTTGGCTTTACCATTGTGACCCTGAGTCAGCACGTTCAGGCGCGCGGTGATGTTGGTTTGATCAAAGGTCTGCGTCCAGTCGCTGAGCGTCAGGTTGATGCCGCCCGCCAGCGGTTGCAGGGCGTACGGCCAGCGCCATTGTCCCTGAGTGATGTTCAGCTCTTTGTCATTGAGCTTCCACGGTAATCTCGCCAGTGGCGACTCGCTGCCTTTTTCGGTCAGCGTCAGTACGCCTTCGGTGGCCTGCCAGCTCAGCTGAATATCCAGCGGGTTGGGCACCTGCGCGGTGCGCATTTCAGCATGCAGTTCACCGGATTCAGGCAGCCTGTCAAAGGTGGCGGGAAGCAGCAGTTTTCCACTCAGGGTGATGGGCTGATCACTGCCCGGCGGTGTCAGGCTGAAAGTGTGGATCGCCAGTGTACGGTTGCCATCGAGGATTGCATCCAGCGTCAGCGATTCGCCGTTAAAGGAAAGGTGCTGCACGCCGCCGGTATTATCGAGCTGTAATTTCCCGGCATAGCGCTGCCACGGCGTGACAGAGAAATGTGCAATATTGACCCGCCCTGCGGGAAGCACACTCTGGATGTCGGCCAGCGATAAGGTGGACTGGCCGTCACTGGCGGGCAGCTTCGTAAGGCAGGCGGTGTCAACGGTGAGGGTGTCCAGATCCAGCGCCCAGCGCCCGGTCTTTTTGCTCAGGCGCGCATCTTTTGCGCTGGCAAGCACGCAATCACCGGCGGCATAGCGCAGCCCCGGCAGTTGCAGGCTGCCGCCCGACCAGTGCGGGGAACCGTTCAGCGACAGCTGTGTTCCCGCGGGCAACCAGTGGCTGGCGAGAGGCGGCAGCCAGCGCGGCACGGTTTTCCATAACACCCAAATAAGCAGGACAAGAATCACCACTATACTCAGGATCACCTGTACGCTTTTCTTAAGTCCGTTCCGCATGACTTGCCTTGTTCTTCGCTAAATGTGTAACTGCCCGCAAGATAACATAATTAGCGTAACAACTGATGGTTGAAAAACCAGTACCCTGAGCCTGAATAGCACAGGAAAAATTGTCTGCCATCCCGCGCTCTGTTACTTTGGTCGTATTGCGCGAATTGTTTCCAAAACGTTTTATTCCTTAGAAAACATAAGGAAACAACATCGCCACAGATTCAAACTCACTGCGGAGAAACACCATGAAAGTGGCTGTCTACAGTACTAAAAATTATGACCGGAAATATCTGGAACTGGTGAATCAGCATTATGGCTATGAACTTGAGTTCTTCGATTTTCTGCTGACCCCGCAAACGGCGAAAACCGCTATCGGCGCAGATGCCGTGTGCATTTTCGTGAATGATGACGGATCGCGTGACGTGTTACAGGAGCTGGCGACCCTCGGGGTGAAAACGCTGGCGCTTCGCTGTGCGGGCTTTAACAATGTCGATCTGGACGCCGCCCGGGAGCTGGGCATTGACGTTGTGCGCGTCCCGGCCTACTCCCCGGAAGCCGTCGCCGAGCACGCGGTCGGCATGATGCTGTGTCTCAACCGTCACATTCACCGCGCCTATCAGCGTACCCGTGAAGCCAACTTCTCACTGGAAGGTCTGATCGGTTTTAACATGTATCAGCGTACCGCCGGGATCATCGGCACCGGTAAAATCGGCGTGGCGACCATGCGGATCCTGAAAGGGTTCGGTATGCGCATTCTGGCCTACGATCCGTTCCCAAGCCCGCTGGCGCTGGAACTTGGCGCAGAATATGTCGATCTGGACACTTTGTACGCCGAGTCTGACGTGATTTCCCTGCACTGCCCGCTGACGCCGGAAAACCACCATCTGCTGAATGCGCAATCTTTCGCCAAAATGAAAGATGGCGTGATGATCGTCAATACCAGCCGTGGCGCACTGCTTGATGCCACCGCCGCCATTGATGCGCTGAAAAAGCAGAAAATCGGCGCACTGGGGATGGACGTGTACGAAAACGAACGCGATCTGTTCTTCGAGGACAACTCCAACGAAGTCATTCTCGACGACGTCTTCCGCCGCCTCTCTTCCTGCCACAACGTGCTGTTCACCGGACATCAGGCATTCCTGACCAGTGACGCGCTGACCAGCATTTCAGAAACCACGCTGATGAATATTGATCAGCTGGGGAAAGGCGTGGCCTGTCCAAATCTGCTGACGGCGTAACTACTGCGCGAAACGGTTTGTGCAAAATCAGGCTCACTGCGGTGAGCCTTTTTTTTGGGTCATCCGGCAGAACCTGCCCTTAAAAACTCAGCACCCGGCTGACTTCAGGCCCGTAGCCGGTGATCGTCAGGACATCACCGTCCAGCGTGACACTGGCAAACGGCAAACGGTTTTCGCCATCCACCATGCCTTTCAGGGTGATGAAGTCGGTGTTTTCGATCCGGTCGTAACCCCCGCGATGATCGTGCCCGGCAAAGAAGGCGCGCACCTGATAGCGGCACAGCAGTTCCACCAGCGTTTCACAATTCCACAGATTATGGCTGTTCACCGGCGTCAGCGGGTAATGCCCGAACACCAGCACCGTTTCGCCCTGCGCTTTCGCCTGTTTCAGGTGTTCTTCGATCCACGCCAGCTGTTTGCGCCCTACCGCACCGTTCCACGGCTGCGCCTGCGATTGCTGGCATTCGGTCAGTTCATCGAGCATAAATTCTGCCAGCTGATGATCGTCGCCGTTGGCGTGATTGCAGTACAGACTGACGTCGTTGCCATCGGTCACCAGAAAGCGGTAACCCGGCAACGTGAACGCGTAGTAGCTTTTCGGCAAGCCGAGCGCCGGTGTCTGCGCGCCCAGATGTTGTGAAATCACCTGCGCATCATGGTTGCCGATCAGCGCCGCATGCGGATGGCGCAGCGCGGCGTAGGTGTTCAGCACAGGTTCGAAACTGCACCAGTCGCGATCGACCAGATCGCCCAGCGTGACCACGAAATCCAGTTTCAGATCATTGAGCTCGGTGATCGCGGTGGCCAGTTTATTCAGGCTGTTGCGGTAATAACGATCCTTTTCTGTCACGGCGTCGGCATATTGCGGGTCGGCAATCAGCCCGAAACGCAGGCGCTGACCGGAGACGCTGGCATCATGCATCTTCGGTGTCTGATAGAGCGCGCTAACCTTACCGAGCGCCTGTTCCTGCTCCGGGGACAACGACGGAGAAGTGAGAATATCGGTCATAAGAAACTCCTGTCGGGCGAATTAACGGATGCCCGCCCGCATAAAGGATTGAACAAACTGACGTTGAAACACCAGGAACAACACCAGCAGCGGCAGCACGGTCATCAGCGTCGCGGCGCTGATCAGCGCCCACTGCACGCCCTGTTCCGGCGCGGAGAAAAGCTGCAAGCCCACGGTGATTGGCCGGACCTTCACCGAATCAGTGATGACCAGCGGCCAGAGGAAGTCGTTCCAGTGAAAGCTTATCGATACCAGCGCAAACGCCACATAAATCGGCTTTGCCAGCGGAATGTAGATTTTGCGCAGAATGTAAAACCGGCTGGCGCCTTCCACAATCGCCGCCTCTTCCAGCACCAGCGGAATGCTTTTGAAGGTCTGACGCAGCATGAAAATGGCAAACGCCGAGGCGAAATACGGTAAGGCAATCCCCAGCAGGCTGTCGCGCAATCCGAGCGCGCTGATGGTTTTATAGTTATTCAGGATCAGAACGTCGGGGCTTATCATCAGCTGCAATAAAATCAGCGCAAAAATAAGTCCGCCGCCTTTCATTTTGAACCGCACCAGCGCGTAGGCCGCCAGCGTGGCCAGCACCATCTGGCAGACCACGATCATCAGTACCAGCAACGTGGTATTGAGAAAGTAGCGGGCAAAGGGCGCGGCATGCCAGGCGTTGATAAAATTCTGCAACGTCAGCGGCGCAAACAGCGAGAAACTGCCCTGCTCGGACGCGGGATGAAGCGCGACCCAGATAGCCACCAGAATCGGCAAAAACCACAGTAAGGCCGCCAGCCAGGTGATCAGATTCAGGCCGTACTGGCCGAACGCGGTGTGACGCAATGCATCGGGTTTCACTGATAATGTGCCCTTTTATCCATCAGGTTAAATTTGATCAGCGCAATGCTCGCCAGGATCACCAGCAGCACAACGGTCATCGCCGAGGCATACGGCAAATCCCAGTAACTGAAAGCGGTGCGGTAGATGTAAAACAGCAGCAAACTGGTGCTGTTGTTTGGCCCGCCGTTGGTCATGGCGATCACCTGATCGACAATACGGAACGCGTTCATCGAGGCGTTGATCAAAATAAACAGCGTGGTGGGCATCAGCAGCGGCCACTGCACGCGACGAAAATAATACCCCCGCGACGCCCCTTCGATTTCAGCCGCCTCGGCAAGACGCGGATCGATTTGCTGCAACGCAGCGAGATAAAAAATCATGAAGAATCCCGCTTCACGCCATACCGAGACGGCCATCAGGCTGTACAGCGCGGTATCCGGCTGCCCGAGCCAGTTGACGGCGGGCAGAGAAAACAGCGCCAGCAGTTTGTTGAGCAACCCGAGCTGCGGCGTGTAGAAAAACAGCCACAAATTGGCGATCGCCACCATCGGCAGTAAAGAAGGAATGAAGAAGGCCGCGCGGGTGACGGCGTTGCCGCGCAGGCGGCGGTTAACCGCCAGCGCCATCAGCAGCGCCAGCACGACAGACAGTGGAATGGTGATCGCCGCGTACAACAGGTTGTTACGCAGCGACAACAGGAAAGTATCATCGTCAAGCAAGGCGCGGTAATTATCCAGCCCGACAAACTGCGCCGGATGCCCGTTACGCGCGGCGCTGAACACGCTTTCCCACAGCGTTGCCAGCATCGGGTAATGGGTAAACATCAGCAAAAAGCCCAGTGCCGGTAACAGCAGCAGGTAGCCATAAACCTGTAAAGACAACCCGCGTGTGCGGGGTGCCGGTGCGACAGCGTGCAGAGTGCTCATGCCGTTCCTTACTGGTACGGTTTCAACAGACGGTCAGCCTGTTTTTGCGCAGAACTGAGCGCATCTGCCGGGGTTTTCGCCTGCGTCACGGCGGCTTCGATCGCATGGTTCATCAGTTCCTGGATCTGCACGCTGTTGTAAGTGGAAAGCTCAGGCTGGGAATATTTCAGCTGTTCACGGGCAACCAGCGCCTGTGGCACTTTTTTAACGTACTCCTGCATCACCGGTGTTTCCCACGCGGCAGGTGACGTCGCTACATAACCGGTCGCGATACTCCAGCGGGCAGCCTGTTCAGGCGCGGAGACCCAGCGGATAAACGCCATCGCCGCTTTCTGCTGTTCCGGCGTGGTATTTTTGAAGACGTACAGGTTACCGCCGCCGGTCGGGCTGCCGCGCCGGGTTTTCTCAGGCAGCATCGCCACGCCGAACGGGAATTTCGCGTTGTCGCGCACGGTCGTCAGGTTACCGGTGGTGGTGACCATCATCGCGGTTTTACCGTCGATAAAGTCCTGCGGCGTGGTGCCCCAGGCAATCGCGCCTTTAGGCGATACCGCGTCTTTCTGTGCCAGATCGGTCAGCCACTGTAAGGCTTCGACGTTAGCCGGCGTGTCGAAGGTGACCGCCGTGCCTTTGCCGTTATCAAGATGGCTGCCGTTAGTGGCGGCGATCCCCTGGAAGTTCCAGTAGCCGTTTGGCGTGGAAGGGATTTCGATGCCCCACTGTTTGACGTCGTTACCGTCGCGGATCACCAGTTTCTTGCCGAAATCCACCACCTGCTGCCAGTTGGCCGGTGGCGTGTCGCCGTTCAGACCGGCTTTCTCAAACGCCTGCTTGTTCCAGTACAACACCACGGTCGAACGCTGGAACGGAATGCTCCACACTTTGTCCTGAATGTGGCGGATAAACGCCGGATAGAAGCCGTCGATCCACTTTTTGCCCTCGGCGTCATTGGCCAGATCGCTGACCGGCAGGATCGCGCCCGCGTCAATCAGGGAATAGGCTTCGATATCACCGATCACCGCGATTTGCGGCGCATTGCCACCGCGAAACGCGGTCAGCGCTTTGGTGACGGTGGTGGCGTAATCGCCGGTATACACCGGCTGAATGCTGATGTCCGGATGGGTTTTCTGGAAGTCTTCCACCAGGGTATCTACCGTATGGCTGATTTTGCCGCCAACGGCGATCGGGTAATACATTTGCAATTTAACCGGATCAGCCGCAAATGCGGAGGTGCCGGTGATCAACAACAATGCAGTGGCAAGGCGTGAGAAACGATGAGCAGGTGACATGATTTTCCCTTTGGCATTTAACCGTGTTGTGAAGTCAAAAAATGAATAAAAACAAAAGGTACAAATTACACAGCGACTTTATTTTCTGAGGGTAAACAGGCACGTTCAGCGCGATAACAGCGCTTGCCGCCCGCCGTGAAGAAAAAATACTGTGCGCCGGTTGCCCATTGCAGCCCGACCGCCTGGCCTTCGGCAAAGCGGCGCATACCGGCGACTTTTACGGTCAGCGGCTCCGGGTATCCGGCCAGCGCGCACACCACCAGGGTGTCGGCACCCATGTATTCATGGCTGATGACCTGCGCGATAAGACCGGCGTGCGCTGCGTCGGTCAGCTGAATATCTTCAGCCCGCAGCCCGAGACTGAGCGCCTCGTCCGGATGTTCCACCACCGGTACCGGCATGCTGGCGAGATAATGATGCGCACCGCGATGCACCAGCGGCAGGATATTCATCGGCGGCGCACCAATGAACTGCGCAGCGAAAATGCTGGTCGGGTTGTTATAGAGGTTGTCCGGCGTGTCGTGCTGCTCGATGCAGCCGTCATTAAGCAGAATGATTTTATCGGCCATGCTCATGGCTTCTGTCTGGTCATGGGTGACATAAACCATCGTCAGACCGAGCTTTTTCTGAATCGCGCGGATTTCGCGGCGCATGCTCTGGCGCAGTTTGGCGTCAAGATTAGACAGCGGTTCATCCATCAGGCAGAGCTTATTATTGGCGATGACCGCCCGCCCGAGCGCCACGCGCTGCTGCTGTCCGCCGGAAAGCTGCGACGGCAACCGGTCAAGCAGTTGATCCAACTCCATCAGTTTACCGACCTCAGCCAGACGGGCGGCGAAATGGCGCTTGTCTTCCCCCCGTGCACGCAGGCCGAACAGCAGATTTTCGCGCACGCTCATGTGCGGGAAAAGCGCATAGGACTGAAAGACCATCGACAGTTTGCGCTGCGACGGCGAGAGCGCGGTGACATCCTCCTGACGGAAATTAATCGTCCCGCTGTCGGCAGACTCCAGCCCGGCGATAGTGCGCAGCATGGTGGATTTACCGCAGCCTGACGGCCCCAGTAACGCAATGAAATCGCCCTCTTCCACATCAAAACTGATGTCGTTAAGTGCGACCTTGTTTCCCCATGATTTCTGGATGTGATGGAGTGATAAATAGCTCATGCCCGTAATGCATCTCTGTGACCGAGGATGGGCATAACCTAGCGGGGTAAAATGACGGTTTTATGATGTGCAGATGACAGGAGGAAGACGGGCGGAACGGGCGCAGTGGCTCTCCCAGGCCAATCTGGCCTTTAACATCCTTATTTATTCACGCTACAATAGGATTGAAAATCACGCATTATTCAGATGAATCTATTGCATCGGAGAATGTGAATGGAATATTTCTCAGGAGAGAAGATGAAAAAGGCACTGTTTATTCTGGCGACAGCCATCACACTGAGCGCATGCAGCATGGGTCAGGACACCACCGTGAAACAACACGATTTACAGCATCACCGGTTTGAACTGCTGAGCGTTGACGGGCAGACCGTTCCGGCGGCGCAGGGGCGAATTCCGGAAATCGAGTTTGGGGAGAAAATGCACGTTTCCGGCAAAATGTGTAATAACTTCTTCGGCCAGGGCGAGTTGCAAAACAACGTGCTGACCGTGAAAGGGCTGGCCTCCACCCGGATGCTGTGCAGCGACGAGAATCTGAACAAATGGGATCAGGTGATAGGTGATGTGCTCAGTCATGGCGCAGCAGTGACCTTGCAGGATCACAAAATGATCCTGACACAGGGCAAACATACGCTGATTTATCGCCTCAAAGACCGGATGTAATCCCGTTTGGGATCAGGTCTGAGCAACAACTGACATCATGCCCCGGAAGCTCACCAAGGTCAGTGACTGGGGTAAAAAGCTTAGCCTGCGGTACATTAACCTGCAGTACAACGGCCCTGCATCAACGCGCTTTCAGAGCACTGACGGCCATTCGCCATTGAACACATCCCGACGCGGCTGCCGTCAAGCTGAGGAGCCAGTCGCAATTGTCCGCCTGCCATAGAACAGGCAGCAAACGCAGGGCTGTCCATATTCACGGTGCGCTGGCCAACATTCACGCTGTTGCCTTTTTGTGGAACATCAGCCGACTCTTCGTGGCTGCTGCATGCGGATAACACCAGCACGCCGGTGGCCAGTAACACGCGAAACGCAGTGATCATCTGTCCTGCTCCTGAATAGTGCGATATAGCGGGGAATTATAGAACGGTCATCATATCCGACGTTTTTCGTCTGCGTCGAGCCTTCCGGCGAAAGAACATCAACTTTTTCCTAAAAATCGGGGTTTTGTTCATAAACAGAAACACTTTCGCTTCCCGCACGGCCCATTCATTCACCTGACTAATAAAAAACCTTGCACACAATCAGGATAAATTGATTATTCCGCCCTCTGCTAAGCTTTTATCATTCTTGCCGGTAAAACCGCATGTTGACCGGCCTGTTTTGTGAGCAAGCAAAGGGTATTCCATGATCACCACTGACGGTAATAACGCAGTCGCTTCCGTGGCTTATCGCACTAACGAAGTCATTGCCATCTATCCGATCACGCCGAGTTCTACCATGGCCGAAATTGCCGGTGCCTGGTCAGGCGAAGGAAAGAAAAATTTGTGGGGCGATGTCCCGACGGTAATGGAAATGCAGTCTGAGGCTGGCGCGATTTCCACCGTCCACGGCGCGTTGCAGACCGGCGCAATATCGACCTCTTTCACCTCGTCGCAGGGTCTGTTGCTGATGATCCCGGTCCTGTACAAACTGGCCGGTCAGCTGACGCCGTTTGTATTGCACGTCGCCGCCCGTACCGTGGCGACGCACGCGCTGTCGATATTTGGCGATCACTCCGACGTTATGGCGGTACGCCAGACCGGCTGCGCCCTGCTCTCTGCCGCCAGTGTGCAGGAAGCCCAGGATTTCGCGCTGATTTCGCAGGTCGCCAGCCTCAACAGCCGCGTGCCGTTTATCCATTTCTTCGACGGTTTCCGCACCTCGCATGAAATCAATAAAATTGCCCCGCTGAGTGACGATACCCTCCAGCAGATGCTGCCGCAGGCGCAGATTGACGCCCACCGCGCCCGCGCACTTTCACCTGATCATCCGGTGATCCGTGGCACCTCCGCTAACCCGGACACGTATTTCCAGTCGCGCGAAGCCACCAATCCTTACTACAACGCCACCTGCCAGCATGTTATTGACGCAATGAATGCATTTGCCGCCCTCACCGGCCGCGAATATAAGCCGTTCGACTATGTCGGCGATCCGCAGGCCGAACGGGTGATCGTCCTGATGGGCTCCGGCATTGGCACCGCAGAAGAAGTGATCGAAACCCTGAATGCGCGTGGCGAGAAAGTCGGCGTGCTGAAAGTGCGTTTGTACCGCCCGTTCAGTGCCGGACATCTGTTGTCCGTGCTGCCGCAAACGGTGAAAAGCATTGCGGTGCTCGATCGCACCAAAGAGCCGGGCTCGCTGGCCGAGCCGTTGTACCTCGACGTGATGACCGCGCTGGCCGAAGCCTATTCGCGTGGCGAACGTGATTCGCTGCCGAAAGTGATCGGCGGCCGTTACGGATTATCCTCGAAAGAGTTCGGCCCGGACTGCGTGATGTCAGTATTTCGCGAACTGTCGCTGAGCCAGCCGCGCCCGCGCTTTACTGTCGGCATTTATGACGACGTCACCGGGTTGTCCCTGCCGGTAACAGAAGAAGAGTTGCCGGAGCGCGCCTCTCTGGAAGCGTTGTTCTACGGGCTGGGCAGCGACGGCTCGGTATCGGCGACCAAAAACAACATCAAAATCATCGGTAACAGTACGCCGATGTACGCGCAGGGTTATTTCGTTTACGACTCCAAAAAGGCCGGTGGCCTGACGGTGTCGCACTTGCGCGTCAGTAACACTCCGATCAAATCTGCCTATCTGGTGACGCAGGCGCATTTTGTGGCGTGTCATCAGTGGCAGTTTATCGATCTTTACCAGATGGCAGAGCGCCTGCGTCATGGCGGCATTTTCCTGTTGAATACGCCGTTCAGCGCCGATGAAGTCTGGGCGCGGCTGCCGCTGGAAGTGCAGGCGACCCTGCATCAGCGTGAAGCCCGTTTCTACGTGATCAACGCCGCCAAAATTGCCCGCGAATGTAAACTCGGCGCACGCATTAATACCGTCATGCAGATGGCGTTCTTCCACCTGACGCAGATCCTGCCGGGTGACGAAGCGCTGAAAGAATTGCAGGGTGCAATCGCCCGCAGCTACAGCAGCAAAGGCGAAGACGTGGTGACCCGCAACTGGATGGCGCTCGGGGCAACGCTGGAAGAACTGGTTGCCGTGCCGTTACAGCCCATTCCCGAAAACCCGCGCAAACGCCCACCGATCGTCTCCGATGCCGCACCGGACTTTGTGAAAACGGTGACCGCCGCGATGCTGGCAGGTCTTGGCGATGCGCTGCCGGTTTCGGCGTTCCCGCCGGACGGCACCTGGCCGACCGGCACCACGCAGTGGGAAAAACGCAACATTGCCGAAGAAGTGCCGATCTGGAAACCGGATTTGTGTACCCAGTGCAACCACTGCGTCGCCGCCTGCCCGCATTCGGCGATCCGCGCCAAAGTGGTTCAGCCTGAATATCTGGACGCTGCGCCGTCTGCCCTGCAATCGCTGGATGTAAAATCCCGCGATATGCGCGGCCAGAAATACGTGTTGCAGGTCGCACCGGAAGACTGCACCGGCTGTAATCTGTGCGTCGAAGTCTGCCCGGCAAAAGATCGTCAGGATCCGTCGATCAAAGCCATTAACATGGCGGATCGCATTGAGCACCTCGAGGAAGAGCGCGAAAACTACGACTTCTTCCTCAAACTGCCGGAGATTGATCAAAGCACGCTGGAACGCATCGACATCCGCACGTCGCAGCTGATCACGCCGCTGTTTGAGTATTCCGGTGCCTGCTCCGGCTGTGGCGAAACGCCGTACATCAAACTGATTACCCAGCTGTATGGCGACCGCTTGCTGATCGCCAACGCCACCGGTTGTTCCTCGATTTACGGCGGTAACCTGCCGTCCACGCCTTACACCACCAACGCCGAAGGCCGTGGTCCGGCCTGGGCGAACTCGCTGTTTGAAGATAACGCCGAGTTCGGTCTTGGCTTCCGGCTGACGGTTGATCAGCACCGCCGCCGCGTGCTGCGCTTAGTCGCCTCGCTGGAAGAACATATTCCGGCGGACGTCTTAGGCGGCCTGCGCGATGACACTTCCACGCCGGAAGTGAAACGCGAACATGTCACGGCGCTGCGTAAAATTCTGGCAGACATCGACACGCCGGACGCACGGCAGCTGGCAACGGACGCCGATTATCTGGTGGATAAATCCATCTGGCTGATTGGCGGCGACGGCTGGGCGTATGACATTGGTTTCGGCGGGCTGGATCACGTGTTAAGCCTGACGGAAAACGTCAACGTGCTGGTGCTCGATACCCAGTGTTATTCCAACACCGGCGGACAGCAGTCGAAAGCCACCCCGCTCGGCGCGGTGACGAAATTCGCCGAACAGGGCAAACGCAAATCGCGCAAAGATTTGGGTGTCAGCATGATGATGTACGGCCATGTTTACGTCGCGCAGATTTCCCTCGGTGCGCAGCTCAACCAGACCGTCAAAGCCATTCAGGAAGCCGAAGCCTATCCGGGGCCGTCGCTGATTATCGCGTACAGCCCGTGCGAGGAACACGGCTATGATCTGGCACTCAGCCACGATCAGATGAAACAGCTGACCACCACCGGTTTCTGGCCGCTGTACCGCTTCGACCCGCGTCGTGTGGAAGAAGGGAAACCGGCGCTGGCGCTCGACTCAAGGCCGCCATCCAGCGGGCTGACTGACACGCTCAATAACGAGCAGCGTTTCAGAAGGCTGAATGCGCAGCAGCCGGAAGTCGCGGAAATGTTGTATGCCGCAGCGGAGAAAGAGTTGCAGCAGAAATATGATTTTCTGGCGATGCTGGCAGGGAAGAAAACGGAGTCTTAAGGTTTGACGCAATAACCGGAGCCGCTGGTGGAATATAGCCCGCCAGCGGCAGCGCACGACCTGAAACTCAAACTAACGCATATTTCACCCGATATTCCCCCGACCCCACTTCCGCCGTATACCCTTGCACGCAGGGCACAAAATCAATGCCATCGGTTTCATGCAATGTTTTGCCGTCCGTCAGCAGGAGCGTCGCGCAGGTGTTCGCCGGAATGCTGACCCGAAGATCCACTGTCTGACCACTCACCTCCCAGCGCACGCCTATCGCGCCGTAAATCGACTGATAACGGGCATCAAGCCAGTCAAGGCCGCCGCCGGGCCGCGGCTGAATGACCGCATGTTTGAATCCGGGCTGATCTTCGTCAGCTTCAATGCCTGCCGCTACCCGGTATAACCATTCGCCCACCGCGCCATAGGCGTAATGATTGAATGAATTCATCTCCGCGCTCCACATTGAGCCGTCGGGTTTGATGCCATCCCAGTGCTCCCAGATCGTCGTCGCACCAGCTTTGACCTGATACAGCCATGAAGGGAAATCGTCTTTCAGCAATAACTGCCAGGCCTCCTTCAGCCGGCCATTCTGGCTGAGGGCATGACAGAAATAAGGTGTGCCGACGAAGCCGGTCACCAGATGGCCGTCGTGTTCGTTTAACAGTTCGACCAGCGTCTGGGTGGTTCTCTGGCGGAAGGCCTCCGGAACCAGATTAAAATAGAGCGCCAGAATATGTGCCGTCTGGGTCCTGGCCGCCAGCCTGCCGGCGGGAATGAAGAACTCCTGTTGGAAAAGGTGGACGATTTTGTCATGCAGATCGGCGTATTTGCGGTGATCCGCGGTGCGGTTTAATACGCTGGCGGCCTTAGAAAACAGCAGCGTGGAATAAGCAAAGTAGGCCGTGCAGGTCAGATCGTTGGGCGTTGCCCCGAAATAGCTGCCCTCTTTTGCGTCCAGCGCCACCCAGTCGCCAAACTGGAGTTTATAGCGCCAAAGGTGATGCTCTGAATGCGCCTCCATGAAATCAATCCAGCCTTTCATGCTGTCATACTGATCTTCAAGCACCCGCGTATCGCCGTACATCAGATACATCGTCCAGGGGTTGATCACCGCCGCATCGGCCCACGCAGAAGCCGAATGGGTGCCACCATCGGCCAGCAACCGATCTTTGCCGCAATGATTGGTCAGAATGTCCGGGACAACATGCGGCACGCCGCCTTCAGGCGTCTGGTCACAACGCAGGTCGGTCAGCCATTTGGCGAAGAAATTTCGCGTCTGCATCAGATAACTGGCGGTGCGGCAGAAAATCTGCGCATCCCCCGTCCAGCCGAGACGCTCATCGCGCTGCGGGCAGTCCGTTGGCACATCGATAAAGTTGCCTTTCAGTCCCCACAGAATATTGTGATGCAACTGATTGAGTTCCGCACTGGAGCAGGAGAATTCGCCGGTTTGTTCCATCGCAGAGTGCAGGACGATGGCGGTGAAATTATTCAGATCCACGTCACCCGGATACTCCTCGACTTTTACGTAGCGGAATCCCTGCCAGGTAAAGTGCGGATGCCAGCACTCTTCCCCCTCCCCCCTGAGCACATATTCGGTGCGCTGCTTCGCGGAGCGCAGATTATCGAGATAGACATTTCCCGCGGCGTCCAGCACTTCGAAATGGCGCAATATCACTTTCTGCCCCGCGCGGCCTTTAACGCAAAATTCCACCCAGCCGCTGAGGTTTTGACCGAAGTCGATCACGCGGTCGCCCTGCGGCGTAGTGATCATCGCGACCGGTTTCAGCCTTTCTGTCTGCTTAACCGTGCCGCTTGCCTGCGCTTTAAGCACCGTTTTATCGCCTGCCATCACCCTGACCGGCCGCCAGACACGCGGGGTGAATTTCTGCGAGCTCCAGCCGGTTTGTTCCTGCCGGGCGTCGTAAATTTCGCCGTCATAAATTTCCGCAAACAGAATGGGAGAATCGTCCCCTTCCCAGCTTTCGTCAGTGTTAATGATGTCTTGTGAGCCGTCGGTATAGGTAATGACTACCTGACAAATAAGCGCGGTATTTTCGCCATAATAATTACGGTCGCGGGTGAACCCCATATCGCCCTTATACCAGCCGGCACCTAACATCGCGCCGATAACATTTAGCCCGCCGCTGAGGATATCCGTGAGATCATACGTCTGATAAAGCAGATGATGAGCGTAACTGGTCCATCCCGGCGTCAGCTCATCCGTGCCGACTTTATTCCCATTCACATACAACTGATAAATACCCCACGCACTGACATGCGCAAACGCAGAGGAAATGGATTTATGACTGTCTGCTTCGAAGGTTTTTCTTACCAGCGTGGCTTTTGAATTATCTTTGTCTTCTGGTTTCTCCGCCGAAATAAACTCTGCGCGCCAACCGCTATCAAGCAGACCGGTAATAAACCCGGCGGGTTCGCTCCAGGCGCTGGTTTCAGCATAATTATCCTGTACACGTACGCGGACAAAATAGCGGGCAGAAGGTATTAATGCGACATTCGCTAAAACAATATTGTTCGACTGTTCACTGTGCTGGACGCCGCTGTCGAAAACGATCTGGTTAAAACATATATCCTGACTGATTTGCAGCTGATACGAGGTTTGTCTGACATTGCGATGACGGCTTTCGATTTTCCATCCCATCACGGGTAACCTTTCCACGCCCGATAAAGCCGGTTCGTGATCTAACGTCAGTTTGCTCACTGATAACATCATTTCGCATTCCTTATGTAAGGGGATCCTTTCACGGTGAAAGAATTAAATTTTTGCTGCGGGCGTATCAATATGAAATACCGGTGAATCGTCAAAGAAAGGTTCAGCCTCACTTTTAAATTCATTACGGGGTTTACCGTGGAAACACAGCCAGCCAATTAATAATCCGAGTGCCACGACCGTGGATAAAATCGAGTACAGCGCAATCGGCCCGGCATCGAGTAATAACGGGGTGACAAAGGCCAGCAAACCGCAGGATAAACGGGAGATGGCCACAATAATGCCCTGCGCCGTTGAGCGGAGCATGGTCGGGAATGATTCCTGCGACCAGACTTTCATAATGCCTTCAAACGCCAGCCCGCTGCCCAGCGCGGTAAAGAACAAACAGCTGAACCAGGAGATGGGAGAGAAATTAAATATCACCGGCAGGAAAAACCCCCCGGCAAAACAGAAGGCGCCGAGAATAAATGTCGGCATCCGTTTTTTCGTATCGACAAACCGCATAAACATAATTCCCGCCACCACGCCTACCGGCATGGTCATCAGGTTCCACAGTGAATTTTTCTCCACGCTGATGCCTACCACGTTCACCGCAATATAAGTCCCAAACTGCCCGCCTGTATTCGCAGCAAGATTGGTGAAGCTGTAAAAAATACACAGCGCGACGAAGGGCCAGAGATATTTTCCCCGGATCAGATCTTTAAATGCTGTTTTTTGGGCACGAACGCTGGATATGCCTTTTTCACGATCTTGTTTAGCACTCAGCCATAATCCCGATTCCGGTATTGTGCAGCGTAATAACAGTAATATTGCCGCGACCACGCAAACATGAAGGTACATGATTTGCGCCCCAGCCTGGCCCCAGCCGCCCACCATGGCGGAAATCGCCATCGTCATCACGATGCCCAGGAACCATAAAAGATTCGAAAGCCCGATAATTTTGCCCCGGTTTTTATCGGTAGCCGCTTCGGCAATGGTGGCTAATGAAACCGGCAGATCGGCCCCCGTTCCCAGCCCGACGAAAAGAGTGCCGATCAGCAGCATCTGGAAATTAATGCCAAACGCCAGTAACAGGGTGCCGGTAATAATCATCGCCATGGTGGTGATAAAGACTTTACGTCTGCCATAGCAATCTCCCAGCCTGCCGCCAAGAAGTGCGCCGAGCGCAATACATAACGTTAATACACCGGAAAGGATCCCGATTTCCACTGACGTTGTTCCAATGGCTTTCTGATAAATAACCAGCGCCGTTCCGTTTGATACAATTGCCGAAGAATCAATATAAGAGGCCATGCCAGAGACTCCCCCCACATACCAGGGATTTGTCCGTTTGATGATTGACATAATAATTACCTTTATGAGTTATCGTTAATTTTATCTCTCACTGTTTTTGTTTTGCAGAGGAATAACTTATTTTTACCCGTGACGTTCAAATAACACTATTACTCACCCGCGCACGTTCCTGAGAAGGTGTGCGTTGAAACTGTTTTTTATAGGCTTCGGTTAAGCGCGGGGCGTTATTAAATCCGCACAGCGTAGCAATTTTGCCAATCGGATAATCGGATGTGCGTAATAACTCCTGCGTTTTTAACAGGCGATACCGGCTCTGAAACTGTTCAGGCGTATAACCGGTTATTTCTTTAATAAAGCGGAACATGGTTCTTTTCGCGACGCCGCTTTCTTCGCATAAATAGTCCCAGTTAATGCTGCTGGCGTAATTCTCGCGTAAATAATTGAGCAGGTGTCGCTTGCCGCTATGAGTGTTGTGGATGCGGTCCCCTTTTCTGCTGGCGCACTGAAAGAGCGTCACGATGATCGACAGCAGGCCGGACTCCGCGCAGGCAAAGTAATGGCTGTCAAACTCTGCGTCGCACTGTGAATTAATCATGTCAGCCACGCTGCCTATTTTATTCAGTTCCTCATCGGTAAGACTTACGCGATGCTTTTTCATCGTACAGGGAGGCTCGGCGATCGGATGAATTAACGCGTCAATGTTTTGAATGAATTTAAATTCCCTTTCTTTATGCAGCAAGACATTTATCACGGACAATTTATTGGTTGACTGATAGCAGTGAATATCATTAGCCGCCACCAGAAAGAAGTCGCCTTTATAGATAAACTCCACCTGATCGTTAATAATATGAAACCCGCTGCCGTGACGAACAATAACCAACTCATCAAATTCATGCCGGTGGACATCTTCCATCATTTGGTGATTCATATCGAATAAACTGAAAGCGTGCTGTTCTGAAAGAAAGAAATCCCTGACCTGTAATGTCCTCATAAAATCACCGAGTTAATTCCTTATAAGGGATTTAATTATTCATCCTGGTCCCTGAATGATTATTCCGCTCCGATGGCATGATTAAAGCGTAATAGTGATGACAAGTCTATAAGGCGGGTTGGCACTGGGGCGTAAGTAATAGTGATATTTGTGTCATAAATGACAATAGAGGGGGAATGGGGATATTTCATATCTGGCTTCAGGTCAAGGGCAAGACCGTGGGTTGCCACCCACACTGGCCTTAGCGGCTGCGAATGCGTTTTAACGTCAAGACCTTGGGCTCGCCGCCCAAACGGGCCTTAAGGGGGGCTTATCGCCGCCCCCTTAAGAATCCCGGGCTCTTTCACTGCGCGCTGCCGCTGGCGGGCTATATTCCAGCGGCTCCGGCTATTGCCGCAAACGCCGCCGCTGCGCGGTCCTCTCATTTCAGGTTCGGACCCGCTCGGAAAAATACCCTCGCGGTTTCTCACCGTTCATTCGACGTCGTTTTGAGCGCGGCCAGAGGCTATGTAAAACGGAGGTTTTTCTCCTCCCCCTGCGATGTGAAAGGAGAAAAGCAAAACCAAACCCAAATACATTTTCTTTGATTTTGAAATGCCAGTGGCCGCACTCAAAAATCACGCCGGAGGGAGTGGTGGAAAACCGCGCGTCTGTTTGCGCGGGTTGTAACCCGACCGGAGGGCACCGCGCAGCGGCGGGATTTTGCGGCAATAGCAGGAGTACCTGGAACATAGCCTGCGAGCGGTAGCGCGCAGTTAAAAAAACGCAGGATTCCAAAGGGTTTCGTTTAAAACCCTTTGGGCCCGTTTGGGCGGCGAGCCCAAGGTTTTGAACTTGACCTTAGAGTTACACGCCCCCTCCCCGATTCAACCTATGTTTATGCCCTTTCATCAGCCCCAGCGATGCCGAATACGCCGCGCCTTCGTCTCCTGCCATGATCGCTTCATAAATTTTTTTATGCTCGTTGAGGCACATGCCGCCTTCTTTGGAGGAGTATTCAAAGAACCATTTGAAAATGGTGGTCAGCACATTGCCGAACGGGACATAAAAACAGTTGCCGGATGAGATGAAAATCATCCGGTGGAACTGGGTGTCGATCTCCACCCAGGCCTGCGCGTCGAAGTTCTCCGAGACGTGGCACATCTGGCGATAAATGCGCGACAGTTCAATGCGCTGCTCTTTGCTGGCATTCACGGCCGCCAGTGCGGTGGCGTGCGGTTCGATGGCTTTGCGAAACTCCAGAAACTGGTGATAAATCTCTTCCGTCGCTTCCATGCCCTGCATCCATTCCAGCAGTTGCGGGTCGAGCATGTTCCATTGCGGACGCTCTTTTACCCTGGTGCCGATTTTTGGACGTGATTCCAGCAGCCCTTTAGAGGTGAGCAATTTCAGCGCTTCACGCAGGGCCGTGCGGCTGACACCGAACTGTTCGCCGAGCTCGATTTCACTCGGCAAAATGGCACCCGAAGCCAGTTCGCCGGAGAGAATTTTACGGGCGATATCGCGGGCAATGTGGGTGTTCAGCCCACGCGTCATGCCTGCGGCGGTTTCAAACTGCATCGTCATACTCTTCCCTTTTTCAGTGCAGATTGCCGACAGCATAGTTCAGGCGGAGGCACGCTGCATGCGCCCTCCGCTTTGAAACTGAAGAACTGTGCGCTACGGCGCCATCTGCCCGCCGTTAATGTCTAAGATCTGGCCGGTGATGTAGCCGCTGCAGGCGTGAGATGCGAAAAACAGGAAGCTGGGTGCCAGCTCCTCGCTGGTGCCAAAGCGCCCCATGGCGATCGAACCGGCGATTTTCTCCCGCACTTCGACGCTTTTATCCGCGTGGAAAACGGTGTCGATGGTGCCCGGCGAAATCACGTTGAAACGGATGTTATCTTTGGTGAACTCTTTCACCCAGTTACGGTGAACGTTGTGCAGCCAGGCTTTGGACGCCGCGTACAAGCTGGCACCGGGGCCGCCGCCTTCGCGCCCGGCGATGGAACCGGTACTGATCACCGAGGTGGTTTTACCGCTTTCTTTCGCCGAACGACGCAGATGCGGAATGGCGTATTTCGTGACCATCAGCGCCGAGCGGGCATTAAGATCCATGACATGGTCGTAAAAATCGTCGTCAATGCTTTCCAGCCCCTGACGTCCGCCCAGACCGCCCGCGTTATTGATGAGCACGTCAAGGCCACCAAAATGTTCGACGAAGCGCGACACCAGCGCCTCGCACTCGGCGGAACGGGTGACGTCTGCGCCAAAATAGACCACTTCGCCACCGTGACTTTCAATTTCCGACGCCAGCTGGTTGAGGCTGGCATCGTGGCGATGGCCGTTAATACCGACCTTAGCCCCCGCCGCCGCAAAGGCTTTGGCCGCCGCCAGACCGATACCTTTGGTTGAACCGGTAATCAAAACTCGCTGACCTTTTAAATCGTTAAACATGATGACTCCTTCATTATTCAGGGATGTTCAGAGGTGTGTCGGGTTGCCACGCCACGCTGAACGCGTTGGCAGACGTCGGCGCGGCGCGGTTGTTGATGCGAACGCTCAGCGTCCGCTGTGAGGCAAAGCCGATAGTCAGTGCCGTGTGCTCATCGTCATGGCTGACCACGCTGACGCGCTCAACCTTTCCGCGCGCGTCCACCGAGGTTTCGCTGGCCTCGTCGAAATAGCCGTGCGTTTCAAATACGCTGGCGAAAATCGCCCGGCTGCCGTGGGTTCGCAACAACAGTGCCGGTTCATTACGCAGGTTAAAATGAGGATCCTGCGCTCCCGTGCGGGCGACAATCAGCTCGCCACCGTCCGGGAAGGCGCTGATCATCGTGCGGTAGGCATCGCCGTCGAGCCAGCTGAATAAAGCCGACTCTCCCGCCGCCACCTGGCCGCGGGCGCAATCCCACAGATGCTGATAACCGTGGCTTTCACCCAGCGGTTTCAGGTGCTCTGCCACCGCCAGCGTCACGTCGCTGCGCACAAACTGGCCGAGATGATGCTGGCAATAATCATAGCGATGCGCCTGCGCACTGATCAGACGGAAAACATCGACGATAAGCGGCGCACTGCACTCCGGCAGTTGCAGCATCAGCACGGTGCGCTGCTGTTCCACGCCGGGGTAATAGTCATGCAGCCGCGCGCTCATGCCCTGTCCTGCCGGGTTATCGGTCACGAAGAAATGCTGCTCGCCGCAGCGGGTTTCGGCCTCCAGGCTGTGCCCGCCGTTCTGGCTCTGCTCATCCACCACCACGGTGTTATGCGCGACGGTTTGTTTGCAGTAGCTGTTGTTCTCGGGAATGTAGCGACCGCCGAATTTCGGCTCGACGTTTACCCAGCGGCCAAAGCCGTAGTCACGTAAATATTCGCGCCCGCGGCTGAACAGGCTGAGATGCAGGCCGTCGAAATGGCCATGGTTGAGCGCCGAATGCAGACGCGGAATGCTGCCATGCTGGCCGTACCACATCAGCGCCATCTCCTGACCGGGAGTGCGCAAAATCCCCAGGCCGCCCTGCGTACCTTGCGGCCCGTCGCGCAGGGCAACACTTCCCCAGCTCACCGGTGCGGCTGGCGCATTTTTCAACGCCGCCGATAAATCGAGCGCCGCCGGGCTGACCCAGACGGTGTTTTGCTGCCGGGCGACGGCCAGCCACTGCGGGTTGTGCGCATAACGGTGATAACAGACGCTGGCGGCGATCACCGCGCCCTCGTCGCCGATACCCATGGTTTTGGAGGCGTCGTTGAGCGCAGGCCAGATGCCGTCGGGAAACGCGGTCTGCATCAGCGCTTCGCAGGTTTTACGGATGATCTGATCGCGGAAGGCGTAAATCTGTAATTCCGGCTGACGGCGTTCGATCACTTCCGCCAGCATCAGCAGCGGGCGCAGCGCAAAGCGGTGATAATACGGCCCTTCGATGTAATAGCCGTCCGGTGAAAACAGCTGGCCGAGCTGGGCGAAAAATCCGCCGCTGTCGCTGTCGCCTTTCTGCCCGTAAAGGGCTTTTTCGACCAGTGACGGAGAGTCAAGGGCATAGCCGCTGAAAGCGGCAGCGGCCACCGACCAGATGCCGTGGTTGTGCACGATATCGAAATCTTTGCTGTGCCGGTTCAGCGCATCGTCGGCCATCACGCGGAACAGACCCGCTTCGATGTGTTCACGCTGACCGGCGTCAAGCGTGGGGATCAGACAGTGGTAGCCTTCGACGGTATACAACCAGAACATGTTTTCGTTCAGCGTCTGGTGGAACAACCGCCCCGGCGCGTTGCTGTCTTTGCTGGTGGCGCTGCCGAGAGAGGGGTAGATATCGGCATAGCCGGTGAGCAGCGCCAGCGCGAAATCACGGTAACGCGGCTCGCCGGTGATCAGAAACAGGCGTCCGGCGAGATGGATATAAAGATAATTTTGTTTGTGCTGCGCGTGCTCCGGGCCGCCCGCCTCGCCCTGGCCGGGGATCTGCGGTGCGTTCAGCATGTAATGCTCCAGCGCGGAAATCTGCCCGCGCAGTGCCTCGCCCGCCAGTGAATCCGCGTTAATTTCCGCACGCAATTTTTCCGCTTCATCAGCGGAGATCAGCAAAGGCAGCCAGGGTTTCATTTTCCACTCTCCTGTGGCTGAGGCGCGACATACCCGGTGGCAAACGACGGCAGCGAAAGCAGCCAGGTTTCGCGTTCAGCCTCCCGCACGGCGCCACGGGTGACGTCTTCGTGATATCCGCCCGCCATTTTTTTAGTGTTATCCGCTGGCGGTAAAGTGAAGGTCGCGCTGCGGATTTTTTGCTGATAACGCTGTTGGCCGGTGGCGTTATCCGCCCAGGAAAGTAACGGCAGCGGGCGCACACGGATCTGATCGATGGATTTATACGGCCAGGGCACAGCGGGATCGCTAAAGCGCGCCATGAAATCCAGCGAGGTCAGCAGGCTGCCGCCCTGCGGGGTTTTGTAATGCCAGAGATCGATGCCGTTTTTCTGCGCCAGCACCGCCATCATGCTGATCGCCTGCAGGTTGAAATAGCTGTAATGGAAGGAGCGGGTACGCGCCAGTTCGGCGGGCTGCGTGCCGTCGGGGCGAAGTTGTACGTCGAGTTTGCTTTTCATCAGCGTCGCCATCTCGCCAATCACCGCTTTATCACCGAGATACCAGGCGATGCCGGAAACCTGCGTGACGTACCAGTTGCCGTGATTGTTCTCAGTCCGCCCCTCTTTTTTGGCGATTTTGCTGCCCTGAAGCCAGTGCAGATACTCCGTCATCCACGCCCGTAACTGCTGATCATCGTTGTCGCTCCACGCCGGATTACCGCGCAGCAGCACCAGCGAATCGACAATGCGGATGGAGAAATAACGCCCGTCCAGCACGCCCGCGTTGCGGCCCGGCGAGATCCCCGGCACGCCCTGCGCGAAATTCAGGTTCGGGTTCATGCGGGTTTGCGGGGTGATAAACCAGGTGCGCAGCAGGCTGGCGGCTTTGTCAGCGTATTTTTGTTCGCCGGAGAAATACCAGGCCAGCGTCAGGTTCTGCACCCGTGCGGTGAAATCCGCCAGCCGCACACCGTCGCTCTGATCATTTTTGCTGGCCGGATTGACGTGACCGTCTTTGCGGATCCACGGCAATCCGTCGGATTTACTCTCGTCGGGCCACCAGTAGGCGCTCAGGCTGAGATAGTCATGTTTCGAACCGCCGGGCGGCGTCATGCCTTTATCGGTCACGCTGAGGTTGGGTTTATTCAGCGCCGAATCCGCTGCCGCCAGCAACTGCCGATAGGCGTCTGAGGTCTGCGGGGCAGCGGTGTTGTCATGCAGTTGCTGACGCACAACGTCCATCTGTGCGGTATTCAAAAAGGCCGGTTCTGCCGCCAGTGCGCCTGCGCAGCAAAATGTCATCGCCATCGCGGCGGCGAGCTTTTTTACCCCAAGGGTACGGCACTGAAATAACATCATGCGTTCTCCGGATTACAATGAATGTTCGCTTTAGTACTACAAATAAAGCAATGAATGCTGAGAAGCGCCAGTCAGAATTGGCTTAAAAAGCCACAATACGCCCAACAAGTGACCCGCTTCACAAATCGATAACAAACTAAGCATTTCTTATTTGTCGGACTTTTAATTTCATCACCCTCTTCTACGCTTGCTCAATACATAACCAAAAACACCTCACCTGCAAACGAGAGAGTAACGACAATGGATATCAATGTTCTGGTCATGATCGGTTACTTCGTCTTAATGATTGCCATCAGTTATGCCTTCAAAAAAATGGCATCCGGCTCCTCGAGCCATTACTTTCGCGGCGGCGGACGCATGCTCTGGTGGATGGTCGGCGCCACCGCTTTCATGATCCAGTTCAGCGCCTGGACTTTTACCGGTGCCGCCGGACAGGCTTACCGTTACGGCTTCAACGTGGTCAGCGTGTTCGCCGGTAACGTGTTCGGTTACCTGATCGCCTGGTGGTGGTTCGCCACCCGCTTTCGTCAGTTACGGGTCGATACTGCCACAGAGGCGATCAACCATCGCTTCGGCAAAGGTAACGAACAGTTTTTCACCTGGATGATCATTCCGCTGAGTATTCTGAGTGCTGGTGTGTGGCTGAACAGTCTGGCGGTGTTTGCCAGCGCAGTGTTCAAGCACGACATTACGCTGACGCTGTGGGTGACCGGCGTGGTGGTGCTGGTGATTTCATTGCTGAGCGGCGCATGGGGCGTGGTGGCGAGTGACTTCGTGCAGACGCTGGTGGTGGCGATCATTTCCATCGCCTGCGCGGTGGTGGCGCTGTTTAAAGTCGGCGGACCGGTCAAACTGGTGACCGAATTTCCTTCCGGCTTCTTCACCGGGCCGGACGTCGGGCCGCATTACATCTCGATACTGGTGGCCTGCTTCCTGTTCTTTTTCATCAAAAATGTGCAGAGCATCAATAACCTCCAGGATTCCTATCGTTTTCTGAATGCCAAAGACAGTTTCAATGCGAAAAAGGCCGCGCTGTTTGCGTTGCTGCTGATGCTGGTCGGCACGATTATCTGGTTTATCCCGCCGTGGGCGGTGGCCATTCTTTATCCGGACGCCGCCACCGCACACCCTGAACTGGGGAAAAACGCCACGGATGCGGTGTATCTGATTTTCGCCGAACGCGCGATGCCGCTTGGCACCGTCGGCCTGCTGATGGCCGGGCTGTTTGCCGCCACCATGTCTTCGATGGACTGTGCGCTGAACCGTAACTCGGGGATCTTTGTGCGCAGTTTCTGGACGCCGATCGTCAACCGCAACGGCGAGCGCAGCGACAAATATCAGCTGCGCGTCGGCCAGATCGCCTGCGTGGTCAACGGCGTGCTGGTGATTCTGGTGGCGCAATATATGCACACGATGCAGACCGTCAGCCTGTTCGACCTGATGATGAAAGTCGGTACGCTGATGCAGGCGCCGATCGTGGTACCGCTGTTCCTCGGGGTGTTTATCCGTAAAACGCCGGACTGGGCGGGTTGGGTCACCGTGCTGTTCGGGCTGTGCGTGTCTTACATCGTCGCCAATGTGTTCACCGCGCCGGACGTCGCCCGGCTCGCCGGCATTACGCTGACCGCACGTGAGCTGCTGGATGTGGCGATCATGTGGAACATCTTCTCGCATCTGGTGTTTACCGGCGGCTTCTTCTGCCTGACCACCCTGTTCTATCGCGAAGCCAACACGGCGCGCGAAACCCAGCGCAAACAGTTCTTCATCGACATGGAAACCCCGGTGTATGCCGACAACGAACAGGATGAATTCGACCGCCTGCAACGGGATAAAATCGGGCGGATTTCCATGTACATGGGTGCCGGATTACTGCTGATGGTCCTGGTGCCAAATCCGCTGTGGGGACGGATTCTGTTCCTGCTCTGCGCCCTGTCGATTCTTGTTTTCGGCTGGATTTTGCACCGCAGCGCAGAAAAAGGCATGAATGCCGCTAAAGCAGAGAAAGCAGCGGCGGCAGATAAGGTCAAAATCGTGGCGTCGCAACGCTAAGGCGTGGCGTGTTTAACCCATAAAAAAACCCGCCTCATGAGGCGGGTTGAGATTTCGGAAAAAACAGACATAAAGCGATATTACTTTGGCAGTTCCGTCACTTGTTTGACTTCAGTTTTGCTGATTTGCTGTTTCACACCATTCGCATCGGTATATTCCAGTAAGCCAGTTTCAGCTTCTTTCGGTTTTCCGTCACTGATGATGGTACGGGCATCATTCGTCTGAATGGCATAACTCGTGCGGGTGCAGCCTGACAACGCTGCGACACTGATTAATGCGGCAAGTGGCAAAATCAATTTCCTGTTCATCGTTCTCTCCTTTGTCATTGTTGACCTGAAAAATTAGTTATCCAGTTCGCTCATGTTTTTAACCTGATCACGGTTAATCTGCTCTGTCTTACCTGTCTCTGCATTTTTGTACGACACCAGACCGGTATCGTCATCGACCTGTGGTTTTCCGTCCGTTACGATGGTTTTTCCGTCCGTCGTTTTTATTGCCTGATTCGAGGCGCAGCCTGCAACAAACAGTATTGAGACGGCGGCCAGCGATGCGGCAATAAGGTTTTTCCTTTTCATATCTTCCCTCCTGAATTGGGGTTTTGACTTAACAATTAGTCTATTAACTATAGTCACGAATTTCACATTCAGCCCAAAATCAGACAAACGGAAGTTTTTTGGCTGTTTTTTGGACGCAAAAAAAGCGGGTTTTCACAAAAATCCACCTGACAGCAGGCACCAAAATCCGTACCCTACTGCGCATAGACACTGGCGGCCTGTGCGCCGCGATTTTGCGAAAGAGAAATTTGTGACAAGTCCAATTCAGAAAGAAAAATACAACATTGATAAACTGCAAAAGCGCCTGCGTCGTGACGTCGGTAAAGCGATTGCGGATTTCGGAATGATCGAAGAAGGCGACCGCATTATGGTCTGCCTGTCAGGCGGTAAAGACAGTTACACCATGCTGGAAATTTTGCGCAATCTGCAAAAAAGTGCCCCGGTGAATTTCTCCCTGATTGCCGTCAATCTTGACCAGAAACAACCGGGTTTCCCGGCGCATATTCTTCCGGAATATTTGCAGGAACTGGGCGTGGAATATCAGATTGTCACCGAAGACACGTATGCGATCGTCAAAGATAAGATCCCGGAAGGCAAAACCACCTGTTCCCTCTGCTCACGTCTGCGCCGCGGCATTTTGTACCGCACCGCAACAGAGCTGGGGTGTACCAAAATCGCGCTCGGCCATCACCGCGACGATATTCTGCAAACGCTGTTCCTCAACATGTTCTACGGCGGCAAGCTGAAAGGTATGCCACCGAAACTGATGAGCGATGACGGTAAACATATCGTGATCCGCCCGCTGGCGTACTGCCGCGAGAAAGACATCGAACGTTTCGCGATTGCCCGTGAATACCCGATCATTCCTTGTAATCTGTGCGGTTCGCAGCCAAACCTGCAACGCCAGGTGATCGGTGACATGCTGAAAGACTGGGATAAAAAGTATCCGGGGCGCATCGAAACCATGTTCAGCGCGATGCAAAATGTGGTGCCTTCACATCTTAATGATATGAATCTTTTTGATTTTAAAGGGATTCAGCACGGCAGCGACGTGGTAGACGGCGGGGATCTGGCATTCGACCGGGAAGAGATCCCGATGCAGCCGGTGGGCTGGCAGCCGGAAGACGATGAAACCATCGCGGTGGTTGAGCGTCTGAACGTGCTGGAAATTAAATAATCTTCAGGCGTTAACCGTTTACTGTCGAAAGCCCGCCGCCTGTGCGGGCTTTTGCATTTTCAGCACAGATCGACGGTGTCGGTCCAGTTGTAATTGGTCATCACCAGTTTCACCGGCAGGCTGATTTCGCCGAACCGCTGATGTTGATTTTCGTGGAAAAAATCCCGCAGGGTGGAAGGCAAATATTGAGCGCTGTAGCGCAGCAAAGTGCTGTGCCAGAATATTTGCGGGATGGCCGCGCCCGGATAGCGATCTTTAATTTTTCCCGCCCACGGCGTCCCCAGTAAATGTTCCACCAGCGACTGCCTGACCCGCAAACTTTCCTCATCGGGAATGCCCGCCAGCAAAAGCTGATCCGCCAGTGCCACCAGCCGCAGATCGCTTATGCGCATCACATGCCCCGCACAATGCTGCCTGAAAATGTCAGTCAGTTCCGCCAGACCTTCTGCCTCTTCCGGCCGGTCATACAACGCCTGTGTGATGGCGAAAAAGGTAAAGTGCATACCCTCGGGCGGCGCGATATCGGCCAGCGGATCGCCTTGCGCTGCGTGTTCTGCGCGGGCTAATAACCCCGCCATCGGTGCGCCAGCCCGGTTGCCGCTGGTAATTGCCAGCCGGGTGGGATGATAGAAAGGCGCGGATCTGACCTCTCCCGTCTGCGGATGTGCCTGCCATAAACCCAGCGTCCGCCGGGTCGTCTCTTCGTATGCCTGATGGATCATTTTTCCGGTATGCAAGACAAACTCCTGACCGCAAGTGTTGAGAGCCCTGTGGCAAAAATGCCCTCTGAAAAAGCTAACCGCACATAAACCTCAAAAAGATTGAGCCAAATCAACATTGGAACTGCTGAATCGGTGCACTATCCATTCCGCAGGTGAATGCAACGTCAAGCGATGGGCGTTGTGCTCCATATTGTCTTATTTCCAAATTTTTAGAATTAATGCATAGCACTTTTTGATTCGAACGACGCCGGTCTTATGACCGGCTTTTTTTTGGTTTTTTTTCAGCAAAACACGCACTACAGCCAGCGGCTTTTCTTCAGCCACCAGGCCACACCGCCCACCAGCACGACCAGCGACACGCAGAAAATCGTAAAGCCTAAATGGGATTCATTGCCGGGGATCCCGCCAAGGTTGACGCCAAACAGCCCGGTCAGGAAGGTGGTCGGCAGGAAAACCATCGCCAGCATCGACATCGTGTAAGTGCGGCGGTTAAGGGAATCGGCCATCAGGGAACTGATTTCGTCAGAAAGCACGGCCGTGCGGGCGATGCTGCCGTCGAGATCGTCGAGCCCGCGCCCTAAACGGTCAGAGATTTCCTGCATCAGACGGCGTTCGTCATCATTCATCCAGGGTAAACGCTCGCTGGAAAGACGGGAAAACACATCGCGCTGGGGAGCCATGTACCGGCGCAGAACAATCAGTTGTTTACGCAACAACGCCATCTGGCCGCGCTCCGGCACCTGTTGTTCCATCAGGTCATCTTCGATATCAATGATTTTATCGTGCAAATCTTCGATAAAATCGCTGGTGTGATCGGTCAGCGCATCACACATTTCCACCAGCCAGCTGCCGGTATTCTTTGGCCCGCTGCCCTGCTGCATGTCATTGATCATCTCTTCCATGGAGAACACTTTGCGGTGACGCGTGGAGACGATCATTTTATCGGTGAGATACACGCGAATGGTGACCAGCTGATCAGGCCGCGAATCCGCGTTGAGATTGATACTGCGCAGGGTGATAAGCGTCCCCTCGCCCATACGGATGACTTTCGGACGCACGCTGTCACCGGCCAGTGCCTCGCGGACGGCGTCCGGCAAGACAGGCGTGGTGTTGATCCAGTTTTCACTCTGCGGGCGGGTATAATCCAGATGCAGCCAGCACGGTTTTTCCTCCGTGGCAACGCACTGCGCGCTGATATCATTCACACCGCCCTGACCGTCGAGCTGGAAGGAATACACAGCATCGGGTACCTGTAGTTCTTTTCCCTTGATGACTTCCACGATGTTCCTCGCCTTCATTCTCAAATTCTGTTCAGTGTAACGTTAAGTGCCTGAAGTTCAAAAACTCAACCCTGCGGTGATTTATCCACTTTACGTTACAGGGCCACCCGCATTTCTGCCAGTTCGGGCATCACACTGCGCATGACGTCGAAGAACTTGCGCAACCGCGCCGGATAATACGTGGCGTAGGGGTAAACCAGATAGACCGGCAGTGGCAAGGCATTCCAGCCCGGCAGAACCCGCTGCAACCGCCCTTCGGCAATGTCGTCATTCACCACCCACGCGGAGACGATTGCCGCCCCCAGCCCGGTGAGCGCGGCTTTGCGAACGGCATAAAGGCTGTCTGTCGCCATTCGCGGCGAAATGACACAACTTTCGGTGATGTCATCGCTGTCGTGACGCAGCGTCACCTCATTGCGATAAAAAGTGCTGAACGCGATCCACGGCAGCTGCCCCAACTCGCTCACCTGGGTCACCGGATGCTGCTGCAATAATTCCGGCGTGGCCACCACAATCCGCGGAACCTCTGCCAGCAGGATCGCCACCATCGACGGATCCGCTACGTTACCCACCTGGATCGCGCAGTCGATATCTTCTGACAGGAAATCCGGCGTGCGGTCATTGAGCATCCAGTCAATCGTCACGTTGGGATAGCGCTGTAAATAGCGCGTCAGCGGTTCAATCATCTGATCCTGGCCAAAGGCATGGGGCGCACGGACGCGCAGCGTGCCCACGGGTTCATCACCCGCGCCGCTCAGCTGATCTTCCAGCGCCGCCCAGTGTTCGAGTAATAATTTTGCCTGCTGATAACAGCGTTCGCCGTCGTCGGTGAGTTTCATCGCATGGGTGGTACGCAGGATGAGTTTCGCGCCAAGCAGGCGTTCCAGCGACTGTAACCTGCGACTGACGGTCGGCTGGCTGGTGCTCAGTTGAATGGCCGCCGCCGAAAGGCTGCCGCTTTCGACAATCCGGATAAATGTTTGCATCAGATCGATGCGGTCAATGCCGCTGGTGAGAGGTGTATTCATACGTCCCGCGTATAACAGTTTTACCTTACCGCAGCCTACCACTCATAACCATTCAGGTGAAGAATGCATTCCTGGTTACCTCATTGTCTCAGGAATACATAATGTCCGATATTATTGCTGCAAAACCGGCAGAACCCGAATCTGCACTGTCAGGCAAAATTATTTTTACTCTGGCGGCGGGAGCCGGCCTGAGTGTGGCCTCGATTTATTACAGCCAGCCGATGCTCGGGATTATGGGCAGCCATCTGCATGCCAGCACAACGTCAGTGGGCCTGATCCCCACGCTGACGCAGGCAGGGTACGCGCTGGGCATTTTGTTTCTGATCCCGCTGGGTGACCGCCATGACCGCCGCACGATCATTTTGCTGAAAAGTATTTTGCTGGCCGCCGCGCTGCTGCTGTGTGGGTTTGTGCCCGGTATTCACGGGCTGCTGGCGGCGAGCCTCATCACCGGCATTGGCGCGACCATGGCACAGGATATTGTGCCCGCCTCCGCGCACCTCGCGCCGGCGGCACAGCGGGGTAAAACGGTGGGCACGGTGATGACCGGATTGCTGGTCGGGATCCTGCTCTCCCGCGTGGTCAGCGGGTTTGTGGCCGAATACTTTGGCTGGCGGGTGATGTATCAGCTCGCGGCAATCAGCGTGGCGCTGATAGGTTTTGCGCTGTGGCGCGTGCTGCCCCGCTTTACTCCTGCAACTCGCATCAGCTATGCCGCGCTGATGCACTCGATGTTTGGTCTGTGGAAACACTATAAACCGCTGCGCCGTGCCGCGCTGGCTCAGGGTTTGCTCTCCGTGGCGTTCAGTGCGTTCTGGTCCACACTCGCCATCATGCTTAATGACACGTATCACCTGGGCAGCGCCGTTGCCGGAGCTTTTGGTCTTGCCGGTGCCGCCGGTGCGCTGGCAGCGCCGCTGGCCGGGGCGTTAGCGGACAAAAAAGGCCCGGCCAGGGTGACGCAAATCGGCGCGGCCCTGGTGATGGTTTCCTTTGCCGCGATGTTTCTGCTGCCCTTGTTGTCGCCCCATGCGCAACTGGCGTTAATTGTGCTCAGCGCGGTCGGCTTTGATTTAGGGATCCAGGCCACTCTGGTGGCCCATCAGACCCTGGTTTACGGCCTTGAACCTGCCGCGCGTGGCCGTCTTAATGCCCTGCTGTTCACCGTGGTGTTTATCGGCATGTCGGCGGGTGCGGCGCTCGGCAGTAAAGCCCTTGAGGCGGGCGGCTGGGCGGGCGTCGTGCTGCTGGCAACGGTGGCCGCCGCCGCGGCGCTTATCGTGCGTTTGATCAGCCGCAACGGGTAAAGTGTTCGCTGACACATAAAAAAAGCGCCCTGATGTCGGGGCGCTTTTGGCATTTCTGAAGGCTCAGTCATCAGTGTTTGATGATGTACATTTCCTGGCTGTAAGCCACGTCTTCAGGGTTTTCAATCGGATAACCTTTCACCCAGGGTTTGATCAGGCGACCGTTGGTGTACTGATAGATCGGCGCGATCGGTGCCTGTTCGGCGATGATTTGTTCGGCTTTGTTGTAATCGTCATTACGGCGCGCGTCGTTAGTTTCACGGCTGGCGTCGGCGATGGCTTTGTCGTAGTCGGCGTTGCTGAATTTGCTGATGTTGCTGTTATGCGTTGAGGTTAACAGCGACAGGAACGTCGAGGCTTCATTGTAATCTCCCACCCACGAGGCGCGGATCACGTCGAAATTGCCGGTGTTACGGCTGTCGATGTAGGTTTTCCATTCCTGATTCACCAGTTTAACATCCACACCCAGCGTCTTTTTCCACATTGAGGCGACGGCAATCGCAATCTTCTGATGACTTTCTGAGGTGTTGTACAGCAGGGTCAGATGCAGCGGTTTAGCCGGGCCGTAACCCGCCGCCGCCAGCAGCGCTTTGGCCTGCGCATTCAGTTCTTCCTGCGAATATTGCTGCATTTCGCTTTTCACCGGTGTAAACCCGTTCGTCACATCAGGCGTAAAATGCCACGCCGGTTTTTCACCGGTGCCCAGCACCTTATCGGCGATCACGCTGCGATCAATACTCATCGACAGCGCCAGGCGCACACGGGCGTCATCGGTCGGTGCGCGGCGGGTGTTAAAAGCGTAGTAGTAAGTGCCGAGCTGATACGGCGTGTATACCTGCCCCGGAATATCATGCATCAGTTTTTTATACTGATCTTTCGGGAAGGACTCGGTGATGTCGATATCATTGGCCAGATAACGTTTGGTGGCGTTGGACTCTTTGTTGATGGGAACAAACGTCACTTTGGTCAGCACCGTGCGGGCGTGATCCCAGTAATGCGGATTGGGTTCCAGTTCCAGCTTTTCATTCACCACGCGCGCCTTGAGCACGTAAGCGCCGTTCCCCACCAGATTGCCGGGCTTGGTCCAGTCTTCGCCATATTTCTCCACCGTGGCTTTATGCACCGGGAACAGGCTGAAGTTTGCCAGCAGGCTGACAAAATAAGGCACCGGTTTATCCAGCGTGACGCGCAGCTGCGTCGGGCTGATGGCGGTCACGCCGAGCTTATCGGTCGGCATTTTACCGGCGATGATCGCATCCGCATTCTGTATTCCGGCAAGCCCGGCGAACCACGCGCCGCTCGACAGGCCTTTGGGATCCACCAGACGCTGCCAGCTGTAAACGAAATCCTGTGCGGTCACCGGATCGCCATTGGACCATTTAGCGTCTTTGCGCAGGTTGAAGATAAACACCTGATTATTTTGGTTCTGCCAGCTTTCAGCGACGCCCGGAATGTTTTTTCCGTGAGCATCCTGGCTGACCAGCCCTTCGAACAGATCACGCACCACCTGCGCTTCCGGCAGGCCGATCACTTTGGTCGGATCCAGTGAGGCGGGCTCGTCTTTGATATGCCGGACGATTTCTTGTCTGGCGGCCAGTTGTGTTCCGGCGGGAACGTCTGCGGCGTTAGCCGGGCCGAAGCTCAGTGCGACTAACGCTGCACAGACGGAATATGAGAGACGCGGAAGCGATTTTCCCTGCGACATGAATTTCTCCTGACATTCATAAAAACTATGAGCAATGAAGGAGTTGTATCATTTCTTCAATTCATCCCCTATAAGAATTCGCTCCAGTTTTGCCCCCGCGCACAAAAGTGCGACATCCGCCGTAAAATCAGGCAGATCCCGCGACGTCGATCCCGCCACAATGGAATTTCATGGGCGGCTCAACGTCCTGCGCCAGCCAGGTCGGACCGTCGAGATCGATAAACTTCGCGCCAGCCGTCAGCGGTAAAGCGGCGCGAACCGCGCGGGACGTGCACAACATGCAGCCAAGCATGATCTCAAAGCCCAGCGCGCGTGCCTCCTGCGCCAGACGCAGTGCGCCGGTCAGCCCGCCGGTTTTATCCAGCTTGATGTTGACCATTTCGTAGCGCCCTTTTAGCGCCGGTAACCCTTCGACGGTATGGCAGCTTTCATCAGCGCAAATCGGCAGCGGATGGATGAAGTTTTCCAGCGCCGAATCTTCCCCCGCAGGCAGCGGCTGTTCGAGCATCAGAATATCGAGATCGGCCAGCAGCTGGCAGCGCTCGGCCAGCCCGTCACTTTGCCAGGCTTCGTTGGCATCAACAATCAGCGACGCATTGGGCACGGCGGTACGGATAGCCACCAGACGTTCGGCAATCAGCCGGTCATCGAGTTTGATTTTCAGCAGCGTCGCGCCCTTTTTCTGCAATGCCAGCGCCGCTTCGGCCATCTCTTCCGGCGTACCGATGCTGACGGTTTGCGCCATACTCACCGACGCGAGAGGCTCTGTACCGGTGAGCTGCCACAAATTCAGGCCGCTGGTTTGTGTTTCCAGATTCCACAACGCCGAATCGAGCGCATTTCGCGCGGCACCGGCGGGCAGCAAATGTTGCAACTGTTCGCGATGTGCACCCTGTTCGATGGCGGTCACAACGCTGGCGATTTGCGCCATCACCGACGCCTCACTTTCGTCATAACGCGCATACGGCGTGCATTCACCCACGCCGCGAATGCCGTTTTCTTCAATTTCAACCGCCACCACCCGCGCTTCAGTGCGGCTGCCACGAGAGATAACAAAGGCGGTATGTAACGGCCAGGCTTCCGGATAAAAGCGAACACTTCTCATAGAGGCTCCCTAAATGGATCAATGCCCGACGGCATACATTCAATGTATACAACTATTTAGCAAATAATCTATATCCAACCTACAATTGTTACCCTAAACTGAAAGCCGTTTGACTCCAATGGACATAGGAACACATCATGACCCAGACAGTACACTTTCAGAGCAACCCGGTTACCGTAGCAGGTAAAATCCCGCAAAAAGGCGACGTCGCCAAGCCTTTCACTCTGGTCGCTAAAGACCTTTCTGATGTCAGCCTGAGCAGCTTCGTGGGCAAGCGTAAAGTCCTGAACATTTTCCCGAGCATTGATACCGGCGTATGCGCCGCGTCCGTGCGTAAATTCAATCAACTGGCAGGCGAAATCGACAACACCGTTGTGCTGTGCATTTCTGCCGATCTGCCGTTTGCACAATCCCGCTTCTGCGGTGCGGAAGGCCTGACCCACGTGGTCACACTTTCCACCCTGCGCGGCGGCGACTTCAAATCCGAATACGGCGTGGCTATCGCTGAAGGCCCGCTGTCTGGCCTGACTGCCCGTGCGGTTGTGGTTCTGGATGGTCAGGACAACGTGCTGTACAGCGAACTGGTTAACGAAATCACCACCGAGCCAGACTATGAGTCTGCGCTGGCAGTATTAAAGTAATAAGCCTGATTTAAAAAAAACGCACCGACATTATATTGTACGGTGCGTTTTTATTCAGACTACCCTGCCGTTACTTCATCCTGATATCGGGAAATAACGGGCTGGTTTTTTTTAGATATTCACGCCAGCGGTAACATAGGTATGGCATTCCCCCCCGCAGTGACCGGGCTGAACAATTTAGGTTTTGCAAACCACGGTACGCCATAATAGGTCACATTCGCGTCAGCCATAGATCCCTGAATATGGGAGGAAACCACACCTGACGGAAATGCATAAACACTTCGGTTCATACAATTAGCCAAACTTTGGGCGTTACTATTCGCACCGGCTTGTGAGCCACCACAGGCGGTTATAAAGAGTGCGCTATCGTTGTCCCTCAGTTCATTGACCAAAATATTTTTGGTGAATTGTGCAAACTGATCGACAGAAACCGGTTTGTCGACCCATTGACCCGGATGAGACGTATTTTCGACGGCATGAGATAACAACCCTCTATCGCCATTCCCATGGGCATTCACGAGCCTGACTGACTGATTGTTATATTTAAACGGCATAGATACACGATAACTGGCACCAGGATAAAATCTGACATTCTGCAACCTTGCCTGAAAGACCCGGCCCTTTGAGAAGGCTTGCATTAATTTCCACGATAATTTATGACCGCCAAATAATAATGCCGGGAATAAACCTAATGCCAAAGATGCCCCTGTGAAGACCCCGCTCGCGATAGATAATTTTTGCGAGAGTTCCTCATCTTCGACCGCAGCAGCAGCCACACCCAGCGCACTGCCTGTCGTGCCCAATACTCCGGCAGCCACCGCAATTCCACCCAGCAAGAGTGCCGCCCCACCCAGTAGTGCCAACACGCCCAGCCCCAGGAACAGCAACGAAAATACCAATCCCATTGCGGCGAACATAATCGCCACATCACGACCATGCCCGGAAGGGTCAGAGAACGTAACAGGGTCACCGCCACAATAGCTGTAAGGGTTTATGCCCCCCTCGCCAAAAGGACTCATCGAATCGTACTGCATGAAACGCATGAGGAGAGGATCATAAGAACGGGTTCCGTTTCCTAAATGATATAACTCGGTAAGATCATCATATTTTTCTCCGGCAAAACGTACGGGATCATAAGCAGGTATTGCTGCACCGTTTAACAAATGGCCATAAGGCGTATAGGTTAAAGGCGTAATATTATCCGTATCGGAATCCTTCAGTTCAGCATAGACAGAGCCAAGACGATCGCTTAACAATAAATTTTGTTCTTTTTTATAGGCGCCTGAACTGCCACTGAGAATATTGATGGCCTCTGTACTCACAGGACTTTTAATATAGGTCGCAATATCCTGACTACGTGCATCAGGTGATTGCTTTCTCTCTGACACATCAAAAACACCATTACTGTAATGATAGTGACTTTTGCGGGACTGAGCCTCGCTGCTGCCTATGCTCAGCCCAAGGCTTTGCATATTACCGCTGCCATCATAACGTAAAGACGTGGTATTACTGGCGGCCGTGGATTTCATTAATTTATTAAATGCATCGTATTGGTATTCCACTGCCTCCATATTACCGGCTTTTTTCTTAATCACATTTCCGGCAGCATCATAGGTGAGTAGCAAAGGGCTACGGGGACTCTTCCCGTTCATTAACGCAGAAGTCAGCTCAAAGGGATTTTTCCCCGCATAGGAATAGCGGGTTTCATTGACGTATCCCGAGTATCGTTCGGTGGCTTTGCTGGACGTCATATTGTCATAGTTATCGTACTGATAATCGAACTGACTGACCTCTTCCGCATTCAGATCCAGAGGATATTGAGTGGATGAATCTTCTATTGCCGCATGGATTAAACGCCCAAGGTAATCAAACTTAAAGTTCGTCATGCTTTTTTTATCAGGCTTAACAAAAACCTCTTTGCTTGTGACTTTTCCTGCACCATTGAATTTTTCAGCGTTTTTAGAGATAAGATTTCCGGCACTGTCATAGTAACGTTTTTCACTTATTCTAAACTTATGGTCATAATTCAATTGCATACTGTATTTTACAATTTTTCTGTCAGACTGAATCAACTGATACCTGATGAGTGAAGGATAATTGCCTGCAAGGTATGACACTTCTATTTCAAGATCGGCTTCATTGTCATGCCCTGCTGAAAGCGCGGCCAGACGTCCATTATCATCATACCGGTAGCAGGTTGTCTGGGTCGGCTGCCCCGTTAATAATTTAGTGACCGAGGTTAAGCGGCCACCACAGGTATACGTGAAAACATTCTGACCACTGATCTTTCCTGGATTATCTGAAAACACTTCGCTAATAAGTCTTTGCTGGTTGTCATACTCAAGCGTGCGAATGGATTCACCAGAGGCTGTCTTATGCATTTCCTCCACCAGTTTGAGCGTGTCTTTGTCATACACATAACTAAAACTTTCTTTATTTCCCGGCATGGTTATTTCAGCAGGAAGAAGATCCAGTTCAGGGATGTAAACATAGTTAATCACGTCGCCGTCAGGGGTGATTTTTTCATAAGCTGACGTGCAGTTGTCTTTATATTTGTAGCGAGTGGTGAATGCGTTTTTCTTCGCCGGGTTACGATCCTGCTCTATCAGGCGACCTAAGGTATCAAAGGTCTGATAACCAACAGGGACATTATCGATAGAAATTTGCGTCAGCTTACTTTCCTGACCATAATTCCAATACTGCATTTCCGTTGTCCGGCAAGCGCCCTCTTCTCCGCTTTCTATTCGTGTTATTGGCCGGTCGAAAAAATCATACTCATAATTTTCAACGAACGTGGAGCCATTGACGGCATCTTTGGAGGAGATTTTGTTTACCCGATGAAAAGCATCATAATAATAGTTCTTCTGCAATGCCCTGGTTTTTCCATCTTTATTGTAATCTGTAGAACTGAGAGGGAGCCCGCATCTGCGATCATATTCATTTTCTTCATAACAGTAATACCCATTCCTGTCAGGCGCTATTATGTATTCCGTCAGTACTGCATCTCCGATGTTAAATCGACTAAAGTGGACAGTGGCATCATTTTTTCTCACTTCACGCACATTACCTAATGCATCATAGAGATAATTTTCAGTAATCCTCAGCTCACCGTATTTATTATTTAACAGGGGTACATCATAGTCATAATTTACTTCTGATAATAACTGCGATCGGGTATTAAAATCAGCAATATAGACGACGTTATTGTCTATGACCTGTTTAACCACATTACCGAGCGCGTCATAGGTTTCAGTCACCCTGCCCGACATAGGGGCCTGCGTGGTTTTCGAGAAAAAGTTCTTTATGGGATCATAAGCATAATTGTAATTCGTTGTGCTTTCATAAGGGGTTCCTTCGGCTCTGGTCGCAGAGACGATGCGCCCGACATTATCGTAAGTCAGGGTCGTCTTCACTCCCAATGCATCAGTCATGCAAACCGGCCACCCGGTCCGGGTCATCGCCGTCTCTGAATACACGAACTGTTTACCGTCAGCCCCTTTTTGCGTCGTACTGATGATGAATTCATTCCCAGTCTTACTCAGCGAATAATCATGGCTTATGGTCATGCATTCCTGACCATTTATAATTAACGTTGTATTTTTTAACTTACCCCGGTTGAACACATTCTTTTCATCCATGCCATAGTAAGTTTTAACCACTTTTTTAGAGTTATCGCTCCAGTGCGTGGAAATTATTTTTCTTTCCGTTTCACTGTTCTCCACTACATAGTCATACCCCTCTTTTACCTGCAAAGAGAGATAAGTGTAGGTGTTTTCCACCGAATCCACTGATAAATCATTCCGATATTTATTACTGTAATACAGATGGCGGACAAATCCATTCTTATCCTTTGGGCATTTACCTGTCATACCTGCGGCAGGATAATAGATGTAATCTATTGACACCCCGCCACTGTCGCTATGGGTTTCTATATTACCGTATTGGTCATAGGTGAACGAAGAAGTTTCCGATCTCATATGGCTGTCCTGATCATCTTTCTCGACATAGTCTTTTCTGATTGAGACAGGAAGTTTATAGGTGGCGGGCAGTGAAAAATAGGTTTCTGAAACGTTACCTGAGTAAGTGTATTGAGTGGTAATAGTTTGCGCCACGACAGGGGCGACAACACGTGAAACGGTAATATCCTCTCTTATTACGCGGTGGAATTTATCATAGGTAAATTTGCTTTTACACTCTTCTACATTATCGAGAAATAATGTTTGCTGCGTAAAATATGTATAATCTGCCCGGCAGGAATAAATATTATCGATAGCATTCTTATCCCATGCCGCCACACCATTATTGCCTAAAAAATTATTAGACCAAATATTTTCACCATAACTGTATTTATACTCCTCTGTACTGGTTTTTCCTGTTGCCGGGGAAACCATAGTGAACTGGTATGCACTCACCGCGGGTAATGTCGCGAACGTTGAGCCTTTCGGCGCAGCAAGTTGAATATCATAACTGATGATTTCTGTCGCGGGGCCAAAGAAATTACTCTCAACCTTTTTTATCAGCCTGAAATACGCCCCCTGCTGATAAGTAAATGTTAATATATTGGTGGTTTTATCAGAGATGGCGAGACAGGACTCAATCGAATTACTGGTCGCCTCTTTTATTGTCAGGTTAAGTTTACTGGCCAGATTACTGATGCTTTTGAAAATTTCAATGATAACGTTATATCTTATATTGGTGCCGTTACGGGAGATAGAAATTAACTCTTCTCCTGAATCATCATAAATTCGTCTGACAAAAGGTTCCAGAGAAACAGATTCTTTGAAATCATAGTCAATAGTTAATTTATAGCCATCCTCCTGTATTATTTCCGTCACATAAACAAATTTATTATCTGATGTAACGGGTTTTAATATCTCTGTTGAACCGTCTTTATACGCTATTTTGTAACCGCTGTCTGAACCGGTAAGCTTAGTCAATATGAAGTTCTTCAGATCAACCGTTTCGACAAGGTAAGTCCCATTCTTTTCTTTAAGATCGATAATTCTTCCGTCTTTTAACAGCAGCTTCATCCGGTCATTATCTTTGAAAAACTTACTCAACCCCAGCGACCAGCCGGCACCAAAACCTTCGTTTCTGCTGGAGAAATGATTATGTTTCAATGAAAGTTGCAGCGACGGCCCTCTGCGGCTATTTCCGGTGATCCTGGCCACAGGTATTGTATAATTAAAACTTCCGGTGCGAGGGTCAACGCTCCCCCGGCGGAAGCTGGCAAATGATAAAGCATCCGACTGACTAAATTCCTGTCCGTCGTTTGTGCTCTGTAATATGTGTTTATCTGATGCAGGAACATGACTGATTTCTTTTTCTGTAGACATCACTGATGTTGATGAAGTATCCATTATAAATTCCTTTTATTTAATAAATGATTGAGGCAATGAACTGTCATTTATTACTTTAAGGAGAAATGTCATGATCACGATATTTTTTATATCGCCTGTCAACCACACAACATACTGTGAATATTCTGATGAAGAACGCCGGATATTTCGCAGGTTAATGAATGAAAAAACCTAAGTAAGAAGCTTACTTAGGTTTAATTTGCGGTGAATAAGGATGTGATCTTATTAGCGATAAAGAGACAACCGGGTCACTCCTCGCTGCTGTCAGACCTTTTGCTGCTTAAACCGTATTCCCGCAGTTTATTAGCAATCGCCGTGTGTGAGACGCCCAGACGTTTCGCCAGTTTTCTCGTGCTTGGATAAGTACGATAAAGACGGGTCAGCACCGAACGCTCGAAACGCTTGCTGATGTCGTCAAGTGAACCGTTCAGCGCTTCCTCGCCGATGGTCACCTCGGCATCAAAGTCCGGCAGGACGATATCCTGCGGGCGAAGTTCTCCGCCTTCCAGCTGCGTCAGCGCGCGGTAAATGGCGTTTTTCAGCTGACGGACGTTGCCCGGCCAGCCGTAGTGCGTCAGATAATTCGCCAGCTGTGAAGAGAGTTTCGGGCGCGGCATACCCTGTTCATCAGAGAAACGCGCGACAAACAGTTCGGTGAGCGGCATCACGTCTGCCGGACGATCGCGCAGCGGCGGGAGCGTCAGGCTCAGCACATTCAGGCGGTAATACAGATCTTCACGGAATTCTCCGCGCTGCACCAGTTCCACCAGATTCTTCTGCGTGGCGCACATCACGCGCACATCCACCTTCACTTCGTGCTCTTCACCCACGCGGCGGAAAGTCCCGTCGTTGAGGAAACGCAGCAGTTTGATCTGCATTCTCGGCGACATTTCACCGATTTCATCAAGCAGCACGGAACCGCCGTTAGCCTGCTCGAAGAAGCCTTTTTTGCCTTCCAGCGCATTCGGGTAGGCACCGGCGGCATAGCCGAACAGTTCACTTTCGACCACGTCATCCGGCAGCGAGGCACAGTTGAGGCCAAGGAACGGTTTTTTGCCGCGGGCGCTGCGCAGATGGCAGGCGTGTGCCAGCAAATCTTTACCCGTGCCGGTATCGCCGACAATCAGCAGCGGCGCATCGAGCATCGCCAGTTTGCGTGCCTGATCCAGCACCTGACGCATTTTGCCGCTTACCGCGACAATATGGTCGAATTCACTGTCGTCATTGACGGTGAGATCCTGTAACTGCCGGCCCATGCGCGCGGCGGATTTCAGCATGATCACAGCGCCCGCCATCACGCCGGTCTGCTCTTCGTCATCCATATGAATAGGGGTGAGATCCATCAGGAAATCCTGACTGCGGATCACCACACGCTCGCTGTGAGGCTGGGTGCTTTCGCTTTCCAGCCAGCGCGTGACGTTGTAACCGGTAATCAAATTCACGGCGTTGTAAGTGCGGATTTTCTCTTCATCAAGTTCGAACAGCGCGATTGCAGCGGGGTTGGCCTGCTCAATTTTGCCTTTCATATCAATGGAAAATACCGGTTCCGGCATGGACACCAGTAAAGCACGCAGTGCGCGGTGCTCACGCTCGGAGGGCATGAACGGCACGGTGCGGACGTCGGTCACGCCATCAATACGACGGATTTCAGCCATCAGGGCGCGAAAAGTATCAAAATCCAGTTGGGAAAAATTCAGGTAAATGCGGCCAATCGAGGCAATCTCGATACCGCGCAAATCAATACTGCGTAAAACCAGTAAATCAAGGAGTTCACGGGTAAGACCCAGGCGGTCTTCGCAAAAAACTTCCAGACGCATCAGTGTTGACCTTTTTCTGCCGGTGCGGAAATCGCTGAGTGGCATAATACTCTTTCATGTACAGTGGCAGAAGAGACTGTCACGAAAAGTTGACAAATTAATTGTACAACTCAATCCGGATTGTCACAAAGTTTGGGCAGACTGTTTGCCCCGCAATGCGCCTTTGCTGGCCTTTTCATCAGCGTAGCGGTTTCGCCATCTGCCCCTTTATCTGCTACTATCGCCCTTCTGATTTCATCGCCAAATGGTTCCCGACTATGAAGTTTGTCTCCTTTAATATCAACGGATTGCGCGCCCGCCCGCATCAGCTTGCGGCAATTATCGAACAGCATCAGCCTGACGTCATTGGTTTGCAGGAAACCAAGGTCCATGACGATATGTTTCCGCTCGAAGATGTCAGCCAGTATGGCTATCACGTTTTCTATCACGGGCAAAAAGGCCATTACGGCGTTGCCATGCTGACCAAACAGGCACCGCTGGCTGTACGCCGTGGTTTCCCTGGTGATGACGAAGAGTCTCAGCGCCGCATTATCATGGCCGACATCGAAACGCCGCAGGGCGTGCTGACGGTCATCAACGGGTACTTCCCGCAGGGCGAAAGCCGTGACCACCCGACCAAATTCCCGGCAAAAGAGAAGTTTTACCGCGATTTGCAGGATTACCTGAACACCAGTCTGTCGGTGAATAATCCGGTGGTGGTGATGGGTGACGTGAATATCAGCCCCACCGATCTCGACATTGGTATCGGCGAAGACAGCCGTAAACGCTGGCTGCGCACCGGTAAATGCTCTTTCCTGCCGGAAGAGCGTGAGTGGATGGAACGCCTGAAAGGCTGGGGGCTGATTGATACTTTCCGCGCCGCCAACCCGGAAACCGCCGACAGATATTCGTGGTTTGACTACCGTTCACGCGGCTTCGATGAAAACCGTGGCCTGCGTATCGATCTGATCATGGCCAGTACGCCGCTTGCCTCACGCTGCATCGAAACCGGTATCGATTACGATATCCGTGGAATGGAAAAACCTTCAGATCACGCGCCAATCTGGGCGACGTTCGACCTGAAATAATGAAGATTGTCGATGTGGTGGCCGCACTGATTGAGCGCGAGGGGAAATTGCTGCTTGCCCGTCGTGATGCCACCGGCGATCAGGCCGGTTTGTGGGAGTTTCCTGGCGGGAAAGTCGAAGCCGGTGAGAGCCAGCAGGCCGCGCTGATCCGCGAATTGCAGGAGGAGCTGGGGATCGACGCGACGGTTGCAGAATTTGTCGCGACCAGCGAACTGCAACAGCCCGCGCGGCTGATTCGCCTGCACGGCTGGCGGGTCAGTGATTTCACGGGAGTGATAACGTTACAGTGTCACTCCGAAATCCGCTGGGTAGAGCCTGCCGACGTGCACTCTTTTGAGCTGGCACCGGCAGACGTTCCGCTGATCGACGCTTATCAGCGCGCATATTGCGGCTGACTGTCACGCATTAAAAAAGGCGCGGACTGAATACAGTTCCGCGCCTTTTTACTGTCTGAAAATGAGTGTCTGTACATTCACGTCAGGCTGAACACTACTTCTTCAGCACCTGCCACTTCAGCTCATTGGTGCCCACCACCAGCGGATCGCGCACGCATTGCAATACCACGCTGTCGGCGGTCACCACCGCGCCCTCGCTGTAGCTCTGATTATTGTAAATACAGCAGTTGTGACAGGTCGGTGCGCTGTTGTTATTACTGTTGCCGCTGTTCTCCCAGATTTGCGGCGGCAGCGGCACCACGACGTCAGCACCATTGTTATAACCGGTGCGGTTCGCCAGCGCGTGGGCAGACAGCCACGCCGAACCCGCCAGTAAAATCATCAGCACGTTTTTCATATTATTCATCACTGCTTGCTTCCTTACCTTTGGTGCTCGCTTTACGTCGTTTAGGGGCGCTTTTGCCTTTCGCCGCTGCGCCCGCTGGTTTGGAAGGCAGACTGCGGAATGCCGAAGATACCCGGTTCGTTTTCGCCTGCATGATGAGATCCTGCAACGTCGCGACCAGCGGCTGCATGAAATCCTGATAACGGCAGTTCTTTTCACTGATGCGCGTCAGGGTCGATTCCCAGTCGGCGGTCATGTCCGGCCTTCCGGCGATATCCGGCAGCGAGTGGATTAACGCGCGGCCCGTATCACTGGAATGAATGTAGCGCCCTTTCTTGTACAAAAATTCACGGCGGAACAGCAGTTCGATAATCCCGGCGCGCGTGGCTTCCGTACCCAGCCCGTCGGTCGCACGCAAAATTTTCTTCAACGCTTTGTCCTGCACAAATCGCGCAATACCGGTCATGGCGGAAAGCAGCGTGGCATCGGTGAAAGGCCGTGGCGGCTGGGTCTGACGCTCCACCACTTCACCCCGTTCACAGAGTAATTCGTCGCCTTTCGCCACCACCGGCAGCGGTGTGCCCTCATTCTCTTCGTCACGCTCTTTACTGCCCAGCAACGTGCGCCAGCCCGCCTCGGCCAGAAAACGCGCCTTGGCGATAAACTTGCCACCGGCGATATCGAGATCAATCACGCATTTGCGGTAGACCGCATCCGGGCAGAACTGCATCAGATACTGACGCGCCACCAGGCCGTAAATCTTTTGTTCGTTGTCTGTCAGGTGCACTTTGCTGCTGCGGGCGGTCGGGATGATCGCGTGGTGGGCATCGACTTTTTTGTCATCCCAGCAGCGGTTACGAATATCCGTGTCCATGACCGGTTGCGGCATCAGGTCCGGCTGATGCACGCCGATGGCGTTAAGCACCGCATGACGTCCGGCAAAATGCTCCTCAGGGAGATATCGGCTGTCTGAACGCGGATACGTAATCAATTTGTGCGTTTCGTATAATTTCTGACAGATATCTAAAATTTGCTGCGCACTCAGCCCGAAGGCTTTGGAGCCTTCAATCTGCAAGGTGGAAAGCGAAAACGGCAGCGGCGCAATGTCATTCTCACGCTTGTCATTATAGCCGGTGACGATGGCAGGCTGGCCGCCGATGCGTGCCACCACGTGATCGGCCAGCGGCCGGTGCAGCAGACGCCCTTCTTCATCCTGGTAAGGTTCACAGGATTCGCTCGGCTGCCACAGGGCGACAAAACGCTCGTCGGCGGGCGTCACGATGTGCGCTTTCACTTCAAAGAAATCTTTCGGCACGAAGTTTTCAATGTCTTCGTCACGACGCACCACCAGCCCGAGGACAGGCGTCTGTACACGTCCCACGGAGAGCACGCCGTTGTACCCGGCGTTGCGACCCAGAATAGTGTAAGCGCGGGTCATGTTGATGCCGTACAGCCAGTCTGCGCGGGCGCGGGCCAGCGCGGAAACGCACAGCGGGATGAAATCCCGGTTATCCCGCAGCCGTTCAATGGCGCGTTCGACGGCCTGCGGGTTGAGATCGTTAATCAGGCAGCGCTGGGTGGCGTGACGTTTTTCCGGCGTCAGCTCAAGGTAATCCAGCACTTCATCCACCAGCAATTGCCCTTCGCGATCCGGGTCACCGGCATGGACGACCTGAGAGGCCTCGAGCAATAAGCGCTTAATGACGTTGAGTTGTTTAGCCACGGAGGAACGCGGCTGGAGTTGCCATTTTTCGGGGATGATCGGCAGATCGGCCAGCGACCAGCGCGCAAAGCGGCTGTCGTAGGCGTCCGGCTGAGCCTGCTCCAGCAAGTGACCTACGCACCAGGTGACCACCTGATCGTTACCACAGGCAATATAACCGTCACCGCGACGATGAGGTTTCGGCAGAACATCCGCAATGGCGCGGGCAAGGCTGGGTTTTTCCGCAATGAACAGACGCATCAGACAGCGCCCGTCAGAGTGTTAACGGCTAACATTTTCATTGTCCCATCCTTCATTCACAACGTCCTCATCATCCAGAGGGGGCTATGTTAGCCGCTGGCGGCACATTTAGTAAGACGGTTAAAGGTATCTGAGATGACGGTCGCTCATTAAGGCAGCAAAAAACCGGTTTAATCAGAAAGCACTGAGAAAAACCGGCGAGTGATGACGTTGTGCGCCCTGCTTAAAAGTGGCTGACGAATGGCGTGCTGTCGACCGGAATGATTTGAAGACTGGCTTTTAACTGCGGCGTGCCGAGATACAGGAACCCGACAATTTTATCATTTTCACCGCATTTAAATGCCTTGCGCACGTCAGGATGATCGGTCCACGCCCCGCTGCGCCAGATACCGTTGAAGCCCTGCGCCAGCGCCGCCATCTGCATGGCCTGAACCGCGCAACCGGCAGAGAGTAACTGCTCCCACTGTGGCACTTTTGCGCTTTCTTTGCAGGCGGCAATCACGGTGATGATTTGCGGCGCACGAAGCGGCGCCTGAGTGGCTTTTTCAATGGCCTTTTCATCCGCGCCGTCTTTAATCGCTGCCGCACGCAGCAGTTCGCTAAAACGCACCAGCCCGTCGTTTTCAGCAATGACAAAGCGCCACGGCTGTAAGGCACCATGATCCGGTGCGCGCAGACCGGCATTAATGATGTTTTGCAGCGCCTCACCGGACGGGGCTGGCGCGGCCAGACGTGAAGCAGAACGGCGGTTGAGTAATAAATCTAAAGCATCCATTGAAAACTCCTGAGCAGAACTGAGAATAATTGCTATTAACCGTACGTTAACATAGGCACGAGGCCTTTTTCCAACCGGCTGATGGCTTTCAGATAATCTGTCACCGGTAAATTCTGAAATGATTTAAAGCTGACTTTTCTCCGGCGGGTCATTAGGATAGCGATACTTTTCCCGTCTTGTTGGAGAGACCATGCGCACATTGTGGCGAATTATCGCCGGTTTTTTTAAGTGGACCTGGCGTCTTCTTAATTTCGTCCGAGAATTTATTCTCAACGTATTTCTTATAGTGATCATTCTGGCCGGGGTCGGCATCTGGTATGCCGTGCAGGATAAACCCGCTGACACCACCAAAGGTGCGTTGCTGGTCGACCTCAGCGGATCCGTGGTGGATAAGCCTTCGGTCAATAATAAAGTGCGCCAGTGGGGCCGCGAACTGCTGGGCACTTCCAGCAGCCGCCTGCAGGAAAATGCCCTCTTTGACCTGGTAGATACCATCCGCTCGGCGAAAGATGACAAAAACATCACCGGTATGGTGTTGCAGCTGACTGACTTCACCGGCACCGATCAGGCCTCTATGCAATATATCGGCAAGGCGCTGCGTGAATTTCGCGACGCGGGCAAACCGATTTATGCCATCGATGACAGCTACGACCAGTCGCAATATTATCTGGCCAGCTACGCCAACAAAATTTACCTCTCGCCACAGGGCGCGGTCGATTTGCACGGTTTTGCCACCAACAATCTGTATTACAAATCGTTGCTGGATAAGCTGAAAGTCACCACCAATATCTTCCGCGTCGGGACATACAAATCCGCTGTCGAGCCGTTGATCCGTGATGACATGTCCCCTGCTGCCCGTGAAGCAGACAGCCGCTGGGTTGGCGGATTGTGGACAAATTATCTGAATACCGTATCTGCTAATCGTCAGATTACCCCTGAGCAACTGTTCCCGGGTGCGGCAGGCGTTCTGGCCGGGATGCAGGCCACCGGCGGCGACATGGCGCAGTACGCGCTGAAAGCCAAACTGGTGGATGCTCTGGCATCACGCAGTGAAACAGAAAATGACATGGTCAAAGCGTTTGGCTGGAATAAAACCACCAAAGACTTTAATTACACCAGCATTTACGATTACTCGCCAAAACCAAAAGCTGACAATAACGATCCGCAAATTGCCGTGATCTTTGCGACCGGTGCGATCAACGACGGTGAAGAACAACCGGGTGCTGTCGGCGGGGATACCACCGCACAACAAATTCGCGATGCCCGTCTGGATCCGAAAGTGAAAGCGATTGTATTTCGCGTGAACAGCCCTGGCGGCAGCGTCAGCGCCTCCGAAGTGATCCGCTCTGAACTTGCCGCCGCGAAAGCTGCCGGTAAGCCAGTGGTGGTGTCAATGGGCGGCATGGCGGCGTCCGGCGGTTACTGGATCTCCACGCCGGCGAACTACATCATTGCCAGCCCGAGCACCCTCACCGGTTCCATCGGTATCTTTGGCGTGATCAACACGTACCAGAACACGCTCGATTACGCCGGTGTGCACACTGACGGCGTGGCCACCTCCCCGCTGGCAGACATCGCGTCCACCAAAGCATTGCCGCCGGAGTTCTCGCAGATGATGCAACTGAATATCGAGAACGGTTACAAAACCTTCCTCGGCCTGGTGGCTGATGCGCGCCACAAAACGCCTGAGCAGATCGACCAGATCGCCCAGGGGCATGTGTGGATCGGTTCTGATGCCAAAGCCAACGGCCTGGTAGATGAACTGGGTGATTTCGACGATGCCGTGAAGAAAGCCGCAGAGCTTGCGAAACTGCCGAAATGGCAGCTGAACTGGTATGTCAGTCAGCCAAGCCTGAGTGATATGGTGTTTTCACAAGTGAGCGCGTCCGTTCACGCCATGCTGCCTGCGGTGGTTCAGGCTTACCTGCCTGCACCGGTGAGCAAAATGGCGATGGAGCTGAAATCACAGGCCGATCTGTTCAATAACATGAACGATCCGCAAAACCGTTATGCCCTGTGCCTGACCTGCGGTGACGTGAAGTAACGTTCATTTATACCGCAAACAGTCAGCCCGGAGCCTCTTCCCGAGACTCCGGGCTTTTTTTGGGTGGGACACCGGCAACGAAGTCTTTATACTCACCGCAGTTGCTTTCACCTTTCTATAAAAAGAACACCTTCGATGACTAAAAAATCTATTTATGTTGCCTACACCGGCGGCACCATCGGTATGCAGCGTTCAGAACAGGGTTACATTCCGGTTTCCGGCCACCTGCAGCGACAACTGGCGCTGATGCCGGAATTCCATCGCCCTGAAATGCCTGAGTTCACCATTCAGGAATACGCCCCGCTGATGGATTCCTCCGACATGACGCCGGAAGACTGGCAACACATCGCTGATGATATTCAGGCACATTACGAAGATTACGACGGTTTCGTTATCCTGCACGGCACCGACACGATGGCGTTCACCGCCTCGGCGCTGTCGTTCATGCTGGAAAACCTGAGCAAGCCGGTTATTGTGACAGGGTCACAAATTCCGCTGGAAGCGCTGCGTTCTGACGGGCAAATCAACCTGCTCAATTCCCTGTACATTGCCGCGAATCATCCGGTCAACGAAGTGACGCTGTTCTTCAACAATCGTCTGTATCGCGGCAACCGCAGCACCAAAGCGCATGCGGATGGTTTTGATGCCTTCGCATCACCGAATCTGACGCCGCTTCTGGAAGCCGGGATCCACATCCGCCGCCTTTCCACGCCGTCCCTGCCGCAGGTGCCGGCCGCCAGTCTGAAAGTCCACAACATCACTCCGCAGCCAATTGGCGTGGTGACGATTTATCCGGGAATTTCCGCAGAAGTGGTGCAAAACTTCCTGATGCAACCGGTCAAAGCATTAATTCTGCGCTCCTACGGCGTGGGAAATGCGCCGCAGAAAGGCGATTTGCTGAAAGTTCTGAAAGACGCGTCGGAGCGTGGCATTGTGGTGGTTAACCTGACGCAATGTATTTCCGGTCGCGTGAACATGGGCGGCTATGCCACCGGCAACGCGCTGGCGCATTCGGGTGTGATCAGCGGGTTTGATATGACCGTTGAGGCGGCGCTGACCAAACTGCATTATCTGCTCAGCCAGTCGCATACCCCCGAAGCGATCCGGGAACTGATGCAGCAAAACCTGCGCGGCGAACTCACTGAATAAGAGGCGATATGAAATCTGCATTGTTGCTGGTTGATCTGCAAAATGATTTTTGTCAGGGCGGCGCATTAGCCGTCGCTGAAGGTGATGCCACGATTGCGGTCGCCAATCAGATGATGGCGTGGTGTAAAAAGCGCAATGTCGCCGTCGTGGCGTCTCAGGACTGGCACCCCGCAAAGCATCGCAGTTTTGCGGTGAACTCACATGCAGAAGCCTGGACGATGGGTGAACTGGACGGCCTGCCGCAGGTCTGGTGGCCAGTGCATTGTGTGCAAAACGAACCCGGCGCAGAGTTTCACCCGGCGCTGGAGACACAACGTCTGGATTTCGTGGTGCAGAAAGGCACGAATCTGGATATCGACAGTTACAGCGCGTTTTACGATAACGGACATCTTTCGGCAACCATGCTGAACGACTGGCTGAAAGCGGCCAAAATCACCCATCTGTACGTCATGGGCCTCGCCACGGATTACTGCGTGAAATTTACCGTGCTGGATGCGCTGACGCAGGGTTACGAGGTCACACTGATCACCGACGGCTGCCGTGGTGTAAATCTTCAACCGCAGGACAGCAGCGACGCCATTGACGCCATGCAACAGGCGGGCGCGAAAGTGAGCACCTCGGCTGAGGTTCTGGCGTAATTTCGTTTTGGGGCGTCTTTGTCGCAGGCGCCCCGATGCCGTGCATTCCCCTGAAATTAAAGAAAATGTCCGAAAGACTCAGGCGTGACACTGTATGTCCGAACACCTTGACGTTAATTTACCAAGTTTAATCTTGTTTAATTAGCGGGATCGGTTAGGGTAGTCCTTCATTCATTTCACGAGGGACGTTTGCATGCCTGTTTTGCACACAGCACATGGCGATATCGATTATCAGGACATGGGTGCGGGTGATACGACGCTTTTTCTCATGCCGGGTTGGTGTCAGCCGAAAACGGTTTTCCATGAGTTCGCTGCGCTGGCGGCCAGCAGCTTTCGCGTGGTGATTATCGACTGGCGAGGTCATGGAAAATCATCAACCGATGGCCGGGATTTTGACGGCGCGGCGTTATTAAACGACGCTCTGGTACTCATCGGACACCTCAACCTTCTGCGGGTAATCCCTGTTTCCGTTGCGCATGCCAGCTGGATAGCCGTTGATCTGGCGGAACGTTTACCAGAACGCGTGCCTGCAGTGGTCTTCCTTGACTGGATAATGAATCAACCCGTGCCGGAATTCTTCAGTTCAATCGAAGAGATGCAGGATGAAAATAGCTGGAAAAACGCCCGAAATGACCTGTACGAATTTTGGCTGGCAGGAAGCGAGTCACCCGACATCATCCACCATCTTAAAACCGAAATGTCCGGATCCAGTTTCCAGCTGTGGCGACTTGCAGGGCAGGTCATCGCCGATGCTTATCATCAGCACGGTTCGCCTCTGCGTCGCCTCGAAAAACTCCGTCATCCGCCAAAGGCTACCCACATTTATTCCCTCGACAGAAATGACGAGTACCTGCTTTTACAACAGCGTTTCGCGGCGGATCATGATTTCTTTGCGGTGAAACGGCTGGAGAATGCCATCACGCATCTGGCCGTGCTGGAAAGGCCGGGCGATGTACTTGACGCGATGTTGGAAACTCTGGAGGGAGAACATCTCAGGAGAAAAACATGTTAAAAGTGATTGCAGAAGATTTTATTAAACCGGAGTCGATCGGCACAGTCATGCCATTGTATTCCGAGTTGGTTGAAGCCACTCAGCGGGAACCTTTATGCCTTGCTTATCATCTGTTCATTGATGAAAAGGATCCGGGTCATTTCATTTTTATTGAATAGTGGCCAGACCATGCAGCGCTCGAGGCACATTGTGCCAGTGAGCACTTCAAACGGCTTGTCCCGCTGATTGACCAACACAAACGCAAAGACGCCACCTATATTCTGATGAAAAGTGCGTTATAACGGCGCCAGCTCTGAAAGATAATGAATGCCGGGGAAATCAGAAAACCCAAGCCCCGCAGATCGGGGCTTGTTACCTTCTGTTGACGACGGCGGGTTAAAAGGAAATTTCCCCCCAACCCAGGTAAAACAGAAGGTATTTATCCGAAAGATTTTCTGTTACTCCGGTCTGAGCCGAATCAACGTCTCTTCCGCGAACTGCTGTTTCAGTTCCTGTTTGCTTTTCGTGACAATCTGGCCGTCGGTGCCGATGCTCATGTGTTGCGCATCCACGTTGTGACGCGACTGATACAGCATCACTGCCTGCAAACTGTGATCTTTTTGTTCCGGGGTCAGCGCCACGCCGTCGGGCCATTTGCCCAGTTCGACGGCCTGTGCCAGACGCGCGTAAATTTCCGGCGTCATCACATCAATGAGTTGATTTATTTCCATCTGCTACCCCCTGCTCGCCACCATTATTCACGGGAATTTGAATAATTGCTGAATCGATTTTGTCGGTAAAATTACGTCAGGTTGTCTTTATCGCTCAGCCTGCGGTTTTATCGCCGTTTTCACCGTCGATAAAACTCATCGACGCGGAGTTGACGCAATAACGCTCACCGGTCGGCTCCGGGCCGTCAGGGAAAACGTGCCCTAAATGCGCTTCGCAATTCGAACAGCGGATTTCCACCCGCTCCATACCGTGGGTATTGTCGGTCAGGTAAGTAATGGCGTCGTGCTCAACCGGCTGATAAAAACTTGGCCAGCCGCATCCGGAGTCATATTTGGTGTCGGAGTAGAACAGAGGCGCGTTGCAGACCAGGCAATGGTAGATGCCGTCGCGTTTATTGTGCAGCAGTTTACCCGTATACGGACGCTCCGTACCGTGCTCCTGCGTCACATAACGTTGAATTTCAGTAAGTTGTTCGAGTGAAGAAGATGATTTGGATTCATTGCTCATAATAATCGTTCTCTGACGAATAGAAAAATCAACTAAAATAACAGTTTATAATAACAAAAAATTAACAACAGGTCTGCCTGTTTTGTCCTAAACTGTAGGGCATCAGCGTTAGCCAGCTCCAACTTGTGATGGCGATCACAATCCTGCTCTTGTGACCCTTTATATTCAGTTTTTCGCCCCCATGTGGTTGTGAGCCGATTAAAAAAACGGAACGTGCAATAAGCGAACAACAGTAGGTCGTCGCTTTGACTTACAGCAATAATTGACACGATTCCGCTTGACGCTCAGCAAGGTTTTTGTAATTTTACAACCAACCTTTTATTCACTAAAAAAATAGCTGGTGGAATATATGACTATCAAAGTAGGTATCAACGGTTTTGGCCGTATCGGTCGCATTGTTTTCCGTGCTGCTCAGGAACGTTCTGACATCGAGATCGTAGCAATCAACGATCTGTTAGACGCAGAATACATGGCATACATGCTGAAGTACGACTCAACTCATGGTCGTTTCAACGGTACCGTAGAAGTGAAAGACGGTCACCTGGTTGTTAACGGCAAAACCATCCGTGTTACCGCTGAGCGTGACCCAGCTAACCTGAAATGGAATGAAGTGAACGTTGATGTTGTTGCTGAAGCAACTGGCCTGTTCCTGGACGACGCGACTGCACGTAAGCACATCACTGCTGGCGCTAAGAAAGTGGTTCTGACTGGTCCATCTAAAGATGACACCCCTATGTTCGTTATGGGCGTTAACCATAAAGAATACGCAGGTCAGGAAATCGTTTCTAACGCATCTTGCACCACTAACTGCCTGGCACCACTGGCTAAAGTGATCAACGACAACTTCGGTATCGTTGAAGCGCTGATGACCACTGTTCATGCAACTACCGCAACTCAGAAAACTGTCGATGGCCCGTCTCACAAAGACTGGCGCGGCGGCCGCGGCGCATCTCAGAACATCATCCCTTCTTCTACCGGTGCTGCTAAAGCAGTAGGTAAAGTTATCCCAGCTCTGAACGGCAAACTGACTGGTATGGCGTTCCGCGTTCCTACCCCTAACGTTTCCGTGGTTGACCTGACTGCACGTCTGGAAAAACCAGCGACCTACAAAGAAATCTGCGCAGTGATCAAAGCAGCTTCTGAAGCAGGCGATCTGAAAGGCGTTCTGGGTTACACCGAAGACGACGTTGTTTCTACCGACTTCAACGGCGAAAAACTGACTTCCGTATTTGATGCGAAAGCAGGTATCGCTCTGAACGACAACTTTGTGAAACTGGTTTCCTGGTACGACAACGAAACTGGCTACTCAAATAAAGTTCTGGATCTGATTTCTCACGTTTCCAAATAATTGGCAATGTTGATGAACTGATTGAAGGGCGACGCAAGTCGCCCTTTTGCTTTCTGTCAGATGCACTTTTTATCAGGCACATGAGTGCGATCAATCACAAAGCTTCCGTTCATCTGTAGTCTTGGTTCTTATCATCGTAATTATTTATCTACCCGATATAAAATCAACAGGACACCAGATAATGATCGAGCAACTCCTCTCCCTACCCGTTGTAAACCAAATCTCCACCACCATCAGCCAGCGTCAGATCGATGAACTGCCGGTTATCGTGGTTGCCCATCCGAAAGTTCATGCAGCCGTGGCCCTTCAGGGCGCGCACCTGCTGGCATGGCAACCGGAAGGCAAAGAACCGGTGCTGTGGATGAGCAGCGCCAGCGCATTTAAAGAAGGTGTGGCAATACGTGGCGGCATTCCAATCTGCTGGCCGTGGTTCGGCCCTGCCGGTAAACCTTCCCATGGTTTCGCACGAAACATGCCGTGGACACTGACCGAACACCAGGAAACCCAACAGGGCGTGGTGTTGACGCTGACGCTGAAAAGCTGTGAAAAAACGCGCGAACTTTGGCCACATGATTTCACGCTGACAGCCCGCTTCACGCTGGGTGAAACCTGCCACATTGAGCTTGAATCTACCGGTGATTTCGAGGCCAACAGTGCCCTGCACACCTATTTCAACATTGGCGATATCGCCGGTGTCAGCATTAAAGGTCTGGGCAACAGCTTTATCGATAAAGTTGACGGCGCAAAAGCCAAGCAGGAAGAAGGTGATTTGACCTTCACCGGCCAGACTGACCGCATTTACACCCAGCCGCAGGCGACCAGCGAAATCGTCGATCCTGTGCTAAAACGCACGCTGGTTATCGCACATGAAAACAACAGCGATGTGGTGGCATGGAACCCAGGCTCGGTATTGTCCGTCAGCATGGCGGACATGCCCGATGATGGTTATAAAACCATGGTCTGCGTGGAAACTGCGCAAGTTTCCCATCCGCACGTTTCTACCCATGCCGCTCCGGCGCGTCTGGCGGTAACGTTTTCCCTGCGCAAATAAACGGCTGGCGTTTGCATAAACATAACAAAGGGGCCATCTGGCCCCTTTTTGTCGTCTTAAGGTTGAAGTGATGATCTGGCGTCAGACCATATCCAGCGGCGTTTTATGGTTCGGCGCCGGGAATGCTGCGTCGATTCGCGCTATTTCATCTTCCGTCAGGCTGAGCGTCAGCGCCGCCGCATTATCTTTAACATGCTGAGGCTGAACCGCCTTCGGAATCGCGATCACGTTGCCCGTACGGGTGACCCACGCCAGTGCAACCTGCGAACTGCTGACGCCCCGCGCACTGGCGATATCCTGCATCACCGCTGACGTCAGCACGTCGTGACGCAATTTACCCGCCTGTGCCAGCGGGCAGTAAGCCATCACCGGTACGCTGTGTTCTTCACACCACGGCAGCAGATCAAATTCAATGCCACGGGCGGCGGCGTGATACAGCACCTGATTGGTCATGCACGCCTGACCGCCGGGGATTTTCCACAGCGCCTGCATATCGTCAGTGTCGAGATTCGAGACGCCCCAGCGGCGGATTTTGCCGGATGCCTGCAATGTCTCCATCGCCGCCACCGTGTCATGTAACGGAATCGAACCACGCCAGTGCAACAGGTACAGGTCTATACACTCCGTTTTTAAGCGCTTCAGGCTCTGTTCACAGGCGGCGATAGCTTTCGCGCCACCGGCATGGTGCGGGTACACTTTTGATACCAGAAACACCGCATCACGACGCCCGGCAATGGCTTCACCGACCACCCTTTCCGCACCGCCGTCTGCGTACATTTCTGCGGTATCAATCAAGGTCATACCGGCGTCCAGCCCCTGCTGTAAGGCCTGTACTTCGGCGCGGAGATCGCTGTTTCGCTCCCCCATATACCAGGTACCTTGTCCGATTGCGGGAACTGTCGTGCCATCAGGGAATTGCACGGTTTTCGCTTTCATCTGTTTCCTCCGGTTGGGTCGTGGCTGAAAAGTTTATTCGATGGTTTTAAAGCGCACTGAACTCTAAATGTGCAAATGGGGCGAAACGCCCCATTAATGTGCAATATGTTCACCGTCGCGGTGCATTGCATCAGAAGGTGTAAGTGACACCTGTCCAGATAATCGCAGAATATGACTTATCGACCATCGGGCTGTCTTTCACTTCATCCGCCAGACGAATATAGCGACCGGTGAAGAATGCCTGCCACTCGCGGGTGAAGTTATAACGTGCAGAAAGCTCAGCATACGGGCTGAAGCTGTCATCGGCGGAATAGCTGCTCAGGCCACTGCGACGTGATTCACCCTTGGTAACGCCATAGTAATAGTCATTCTGATTGCTGCTGTTGTACATCACACCAAAGCCCGGGATCAGCGCCCAGTTATCCTGGCGGATCGGGTACAGGTACGCCGCATCAGCCAGCAAACCGTTACTGTTATTCAATACATCGCCGTTGAAGGTAGCACGCAGCGTACCCCAGTCTTCGATATGTGAATACGCCAGACCCGCGTATAAGGTGCCGCGACGTTTGTTCAGATGTTTCATCTGATTGTCATCGCTGTCATCCGGGTCAAACCCGAAAGGTACGTATGTGGTGGTCGCGCTGAACTTGTTCTTATCGTCTTTCCACAGGTAGTAACCCGCAGTCAGTGATTTGAAATAAAAATCATCCCCCTCGTAAGAGACAATTGGCACTGGCAAGACTTTATTGTCATAACCGCGATACGGGTTGACGTCGCCCAGCGCAGATGCGCCGAGTGACCAGGTGCCAGCCACTGCTGCATGGCTGCAAAGCACTGCCGCGCCCACGATTGACAGTGTTTTAAGGTTTGAAATTTTCATTGTCTTAATTCCATTAAGTAAAAAATCGTCGCTAGTGTAAATGAACGTTAAACATTGCGCTTAGCATTTACAGTTTTTCAGATTGTGCTGAGACAGCTTTACTCAGTAAAACAGAGGCGATCGCATAATTTATCTGCAAAATATGAAATAAAAATGACTAAAGAAAACACTTTCGGCCCTGAAGGCACGTCCTGTAAGGCTTTTCAGACGATTTGCAGGAACTGAGTCATTGATATGACTTAAAAAACGCCAGAAGCAGAGAGGAAATTTTTCTAATGCCAAACTACGCTTATAAATAGATGAAAGACTTAGCCTGAACCGGTTGCCCGCTCCACCGATTTAAGACAGTTTTTAGTCATTCGCAACTGTCTGCATCCAAGGGGTTCTGCAAGTTGGCATAAGGGTTGCTGTATTCAGGTGGGATCTTTCTTCCGGGAGCGATTGTGTAGATCCAGATTTACGCTCTCATTAACCTGTGCTTTACCCCAGTCACTGGAATGGCAGACGCGATCCCAGGAACGAAAGGTAAAATAACGAAGGACGGGCATCGTATGAACATATTTGACCATTATCGCCAGCGCTATGAGGCTGCCAAGGACGAAGAGTTCACACTGCAGGAATTTCTTACCATTGCTCGGCAAGATCGCAGTGCTTATGTCAATGCGGCGGAACGTCTGTTGATGGCAATCGGTGAACCAGTGATGGTAGATACCGCGCTTGAACCTCGCCTGTCGCGTTTATTCTCGAACCGTGTTGTTGCACGTTACCCTGCATTTGAAGAGTTTTACGGTATGGAAGAGGCCATCGAACAGATCGTCTCCTACCTGAAACATGCCGCGCAGGGCCTGGAAGAAAAGAAACAAATCCTCTATTTACTGGGCCCGGTGGGTGGCGGTAAATCCTCACTGGCCGAACGGCTGAAATCCCTGATGCAACGCGTACCGATTTACGTGCTGAGCGCCAACGGCGACCGCAGTCCGGTAAACGACCATCCACTTTGTCTGTTTAATCCGCAGGAAGATGCGCACATTCTTGAAAAAGAATACAACATCCCTCCGCGCTACCTCGGCACCATTATGTCGCCGTGGGCCGCGAAACGTTTACACGAATTTGGCGGCGACATCACCAAATTCAAAGTCGTGAAAGTCTGGCCGTCGATCCTCGAACAAATCGCTATCGCGAAAACCGAGCCCGGCGATGAAAACAACCAGGACATCTCCGCGCTGGTCGGGAAAGTGGATATCCGTAAACTGGAAAACCACGCGCAAAACGATCCTGATGCCTACGGTTATTCCGGCGCGCTGTGCCGTGCGAACCAGGGTGTGATGGAATTCGTCGAGATGTTCAAGGCACCGATTAAAGTGCTGCACCCGTTACTGACGGCAACGCAGGAAGGGAACTATAACGGTACTGAAGGCATTTCCGCCCTGCCGTTCAACGGCATTATTCTGGCGCACTCCAACGAATCTGAGTGGGTGACGTTCCGTAACAACAAGAATAATGAAGCCTTCCTTGACCGTGTCTACATCGTGAAAGTCCCTTACTGCCTGCGCGTGTCCGAAGAGATGAAAATCTACGACAAACTGCTCAGCAACAGTGAGCTTTCTCATGCACCGTGCGCGCCGGGAACCCTGGAAACGCTGGCCCGCTTTTCGATTCTTTCCCGCCTGAAAACGCCGGAAAACTCCAGCAGCTATTCCAAAATGCGGGTATACGACGGTGAAAGCCTGAAAGATACCGACCCGAAAGCCAAGTCCTATCAGGAATACCGCGATTATGCGGGCGTGGACGAAGGCATGAACGGGCTGTCCACGCGTTTCGCCTTTAAAATCCTCTCCCGCGTGTTCAACTTTGACCATGTGGAAGTGGCGGCCAACCCGGTGCATCTGTTCTACGTGCTGGAACAGCAAATCGAGCGCGAACAGTTCCCGCAGGACGTCGCTGAAAAATATCTGGAACACCTGAAAGGCTATCTGATCCCGAAATACGCCGAGTTTATCGGCAAAGAGATCCAGACCGCTTATCTGGAATCCTACTCAGAATACGGACAAAACATTTTCGACCGTTATGTGACGTACGCTGACTTCTGGATCCAGGATCAGGAGTATCGCGACCCGGATACCGGACAACTGTTTGACCGTGAATCGCTGAATGCCGAGCTGGAAAAAATCGAAAAACCAGCCGGGATCAGCAATCCAAAAGATTTCCGTAATGAGATTGTCAACTTCGTGCTGCGTGCCCGTGCCAATAACAGCGGCCGTAACCCGAACTGGACCAGTTACGAAAAACTGCGCACGGTCATCGAGAAAAAAATGTTCTCCAATACCGAGGAGTTACTGCCGGTTATTTCGTTCAATGCCAAAACGTCGACCGATGAACAGAAGAAACATGATGATTTTGTCGACAGAATGATGGAGAAAGGATATACACGCAAACAGGTTCGCCTGCTGTGTGAATGGTATCTGCGCGTGAGAAAATCCTCGTAACAGGGGATCGTTGGCAACGCCGTTTGGGGGAAATATGACGTATTTTATTGACCGTCGGCTTAATGGCAAAAATAAAAGCGCGGTTAACCGCCAGCGCTTTTTGCGCCGCTATAAGTCGCAAATCAAACAGTCGATTGCCGAGGCCATTAACAAGCGTTCGGTTACCGACGTCGACAGCGGGGAGTCAGTGTCGATCCCCAATGCGGATATCAATGAACCCATGTTCCATCAGGGCCGCGGTGGCTTACGCCACCGTGTTCACCCCGGCAATGACCACTTTGTGCAGAATGACCGCATCGAGCGACCGCAAGGGGGCGGTGGCGGCGGCAGTGGTCAGGGCGATGCCAGTCAGGACGGTGAAGGCGAAGATGAATTCTCCTTCCAGATTTCCAAAGACGAATATCTCGATCTGTTATTTGAAGATCTGGCGCTGCCTAATTTGAAAAAAAATCAGCATAAACAGCTGAATGAGTATAAAACCCATCGCTCCGGTTATACCTCTAACGGTGTGCCGGCCAACATCAGCGTGGTGCGTTCTTTGCAAAACTCGCTGGCACGCCGAACGGCGATGACGGCCGGTAAAAAACGGGAGCTGCGTGAACTGGAATCGACGCTTTCTGAGGTTGAAATCAGCGAACCGGCACAGTTACTGGAAGAGGAACGGCTGCGCAAAGAGATTGCTGAGCTGCGGGCGAAAATCGCTAAAACGCCGTTTATCGATACCTTTGATTTACGTTATCGCAACTATGAGCGTCGCGCCGAACCTTCAAGCCAGGCGGTGATGTTCTGTCTGATGGATGTCTCGGGTTCAATGGATCAGGCGACCAAAGACATGGCCAAACGTTTTTACATTCTGCTCTATCTGTTCCTGAGTCGGACGTATAAAAACGTCGATGTGGTCTATATCCGTCACCATACACAGGCAAAAGAAGTGGATGAACAGGAGTTCTTCTACTCGCAGGAAACCGGCGGCACCATCGTGTCGAGCGCACTGAAGCTGATGGATGAAGTCATTCAGGAACGTTACGATCCGGCGCAGTGGAACATTTACGCCGCGCAGGCCTCCGATGGCGACAACTGGGCTGACGACTCCCCTCTGTGCCACCAGCTTCTGGCGCAGAAGATCCTGCCCATGGTGCGTTATTACAGTTATATCGAAATCACCCGCCGCGCCCATCAGACGCTGTGGCGTGAATACGAAGTGTTGCAACAGAAATTCGGTAATTTCGCGATGCAGCATATCCGTGAACAGGAAGATATTTATCCGGTCTTCAGGGAGCTTTTCCATAAACAAACTGAAAACGGATAACCGAACCCGTCAATGTCAAAAGCCGGCACAGATGCCGGCTTTTTTGTTGTTCATGACAGTGTCATTTCGCTCATCCCCCTTTCAGGAAGTTAATCGCCAGTAGCAGCGGATCCTCCTGCTCACCGTTCATCTGCGGGGCTTCTTCTCTGGCGCGGGCAAGCCATAACGCCACCCGTGCCCGGCTGATTTCCTCCCCATTCGATGCAAACATCAGGCAGCACTCGCCTACCATTCTGCATGCTTCCTCAAATGCCAAATTTGAATTTTTCAGGCTGTGCTCCCGTTAATCTGCAAGACAATATGATGAGGTAGTTATCGGCAGATTTTGAGGAGAGTTTGTTTTTTTACCGAACTTTTACGTAATTTATTATTAAAGGAGGAAAACGTCGAGCAGTGTGGAAAGGAATGAACAGAGGTTTATCGCCCGTCACAAGCAAAAAAAAACCAGAAGATTGCTCCTCTGGCTTTTTAAATTCTTCTTCCCGGCGGGAAAATTACATGCCGTACACCAGGTTCACAGAAGTGACGGTGTCGGTTTTATCCGGCGCACTGGCGGGTGGTTTGGTGTTGTACGTCACGTCGTAAGCTACTTTCAAAGAGAAGTGGCTGTTGATGGCAACGGTCAGCGCGGTTTCGGAGTTCAGCGTGGTTTCATCGTTCGCTAATACTGAAACGCCCTGAGTGAACTTCGCGGTATCGCTGATCTGATAACCGTAAGTGCCTGAGCCGTAAGCCAGCGCACGGGTGGAATTGCCGCCTGCCTGGAATTCATCATGACGCACACCCGGACCTGCTTCCAGATTCAGCGTGTGGACCGGACCGCTCCAGATCTGACGACCGTAACCGACGGTGGCCACATCGCGCGCGCGATAACCGTTGTAGCGGTCACTCAGCCAGCTTGCCTGACCAAACAGGTAGTTAGCGTTGTCCATATTGTAACGGGTACGCGCACCGGCCTGATATTTCTCGGATGAACGGACACCGGAAGAGGAGGTGTTACGTGCAGAACCCCACAAGCTGTAAGCGGTGTTGGTATCAAACCAGGTCATGGTGGTATCGGCATTCAGCGTGGAGTTGCTGGTGTTACCGGTTTGTGCACTGTAACCCGCCTGAACATTCCCTACGAACGGCTTCTTCGCCTGAGCGGGATCATCTAACGCAGTGAAAATAGTAGTGTCTGCAAGGCTTGAGATACTGAACAGCGCTGCACCGCAGACTACGGCACACGCTGGTAAACGACGTACAACCCGAAAAAACATTTTGCTTCCCCAATAAGACTTAAGGCAAATAACGATATTGAACTACACGATTTATGCCATTAATTAGGATCCGTTAATCAAGCCTGGCAACTCCGTTTCGATGGCACATACATACAACTATTTTTACCGCAACAAATATAACGTACTCAGCCCGCGAGATCTTAATAAAGCGACCTTTTTAGACAGTTCCTAACCACTTATATTTTTTGCATAACTTCCTGCCATAAAAAAACGCAATCATTACACTTTCCCGCCTTGATTTTTCGTTTCAGGGCGTGAACGTCATGACCGCATCCTGAGGCGCAGAAGCGGCGTCCGGCAGCGTACAGATTTGCGCCGAACGATCTGCTGAATCTTGTCCTTTTGAGCGATGCGGGGTAGGTTTATCCTGATAACGTCTTATTTTTTGCCTCGGGTTCCTCGAAGGCAGCCTTCAGGAGGAGTGGTCAATGGCTTTACAACAAGAGATTATTCAGGCTCTGCACGTTAAACCGCAAATCGATGCCGCGCAGGAAGTGCGTGTCAGCGTCGATTTTCTCAAAAATTATCTGCTGGCCCATCCGTTTATTAAATCACTGGTACTGGGCATCAGCGGCGGGCAGGATTCTACTCTCACCGGCAAACTTTGCCAAACGGCAATTAGCGAATTACGTGCGGAAACTGCCGACGACAGCTATCAGTTCATTGCCGTGCGCTTGCCTTATGGCGTGCAGGCCGATGAATCCGACTGTCAGGATGCCATCACCTTTATCCAGCCGGATCAGGTCCTGACCGTCAATATCAAGAACGCCGTGTTAGCCAGTGAAGCGACGTTGCGCGAAATCGGTATCGAACTCAGCGATTTCATCAAGGGTAACGAAAAAGCCCGCGAACGCATGAAAGCGCAGTACAGCATTGCGGGCATGAAGAAAGGCGTGGTAGTCGGCACCGATCACGCGGCAGAAGCCGTGACCGGTTTCTTCACCAAATACGGCGATGGCGGCACCGACATCAACCCGATTTTCCGTCTGAACAAGCGTCAGGGGAAAGCGTTGCTCCGGGAAATGGGCTGCCCGGCGCACCTTTATACCAAAGCGCCAACGGCGGATTTAGAAGAAGACCGCCCTGCCTTGCCGGATGAAGTGGCGCTCGGCGTGACTTACGAACTGATCGACGATTATCTGGAAGGAAAAAAGATCGACGACTCTTCGGCGAAAATCATCGAAGGCTGGTATCTGCGCACTGAGCACAAACGCCAGCCGCCGGTCACCGTGTTCGACGATTTCTGGAAGAAATAATCACGCGGCAAATCTCGCGTCAGCACGGACAGGCTCTGCGTGTCCGTGCTTTTTCCCGCCCCGCTCTTCTCCCGTACCGCCCTGATTGTCACAAGTTGCTTTTCATTCATTAACTAAATCATTACCCTTATCGTCCTTTCGGATGACTGACAGTGATGTTTTCAATGCAAAAATTCCTTTTCCTGTTGCTGAGCATGGTATTGCTTGGCCCGCTCGGTATTGATTTATACCTGCCCGCCATTCCGGCAATTGCCGTGGGTTTAGACAGCTCAGAGGCAGTGATTCAGTCCTCCATTTCCTTATTCATTCTGGTCATGGGGCTGGGGCAACTGGTTGCCGGGCCGCTGGTGGATAAATTCGGTCGTCGCCCGATCGCGATTATCGGCGTGCTGGTCTATCTGGCGGGGGCAATTATCGCCGCCACGTCCGTGGCACCGTGGATGTTCCTGCTCTCGCGCGTGGTTCAGGGCCTGGCAGTCTGCTGCACCTCGGTGGTAATTTTCAGCGGCGTGCGTGATCGCATGAGCGGCAACGATGCCGCCCGCGCTTACGGTTTTCTCAACGGCACGCTGAATATTATCCCGGCACTCGCCCCGCTGATAGGTGGCCTGATTGCCCAGTTTTACGGCTGGCGTGCGCCCTTCTGGGCGCTCAGTGGCTATACGATCGCCATCCTGCTGCTGGTCATTTTCAAACTGCCGGAAACCCGCCCTGCGGATACGCTCACCAACCGCGGTCTGCCGTTCCGCCAGTACGCACGCATTTTATCGGATCCGCGTTTCATCACTTTTGCACTGGTCAATGCCGGAGCCATGGGCATGGCGCTGACCTACGTCTCGCTGGCGCCGACGGTACTGATGAACGTTGCCGGGCTTTCTCCGCTGGAGTTCTCCATCGTCTTTGGCGCAAACGGCTTCTGGATTATGGCGGTGAGCTTTGTGGCTAACCGCATTATCCGCAAGGTGGGACGTCCGGTGTGTCTGAAAACGGGGGGCATACTGATGTTCGCCGGTTGTTTAGGGCTGATTGCGGGGATCACGCTGGTTCCGCCGGCAGAGCAAACCGCCACCTGGTTATACATGTTGCCGGTTGCCAGCGCCTGTGCCGGACTGGCATTCCTGATGGGCCCGGCGACCAGCTACGCGCTCGAACCTTACTCCAGCGAGGCAGGTGTCGCTTCAGCGCTGGTAGGTTCAGTACAGATGGCCGGTGGCGCGATACTTGGGTTTATTGCGATGGCACTGCCGTTGCAGCCGAAGCTGAGCGTGGCGCTGGTCATGCTGGCGGGAGGATGTCTGGCGATGCTGGCGCGTCGCGCCAGCAAAAAATCAACGGGCAATCTGACCCGTCTGGAACGTTAATACGGCTGTTTATTCGACAGTCGTCACCGGTACGCGGGGGGCCAGCGCGGTCAGCAGCTCATAACCCAGCGTACCGGCCGCCGTTGCCACCTCATCCACCGGAAGATGATTCCCCCACAGTTCGACCGGTGCGCCAATCTGCGCCTGCGGGCATGGCGTTAAATCCACCGCCAGCATATCCATTGATACCGTCCCGACCGTGCTCGTGCGCACGCCGTCCACCCAGACCGGCGTACCGGAAGGCGCATGACGCGGGTAGCCGTCGGCATAACCGCAGGCGACCACGCCGATACGCTGAGCCTGCGCCGCCGTATACCGTGCGCCATAGCCCACGCGGTCGCCACTGTTCAGCGTCTGAATGCCGATAAGCTCGCTGCGCAGCGTCATAACAGGGCGCAGACCGGTACCGGCGATGTCCTGCCACTGCCCGCTCGGCGATGCGCCATACAGCACAATGCCCGGCCTCACCCAGTCGTAATGGGTCTGCGGATGCCACAGCGTCGCGGCAGAGTTCGCCAGACAACGCGGCCCGCCGATCCCTGCGCCAGCCCGGGCGATGACCTGCATTTGCGCGTCCACGCCTTCGGCGCTGTCGGCGGTGGCGAAGTGGCTCATCAGCGTGATTTCCCCCACCTGGCCGAGTTCCCGCAGCTTTTCCCACATCGCAGGAATACGCTCAGGGGCAAACCCCAGCCGGTTCATGCCGCTGTTCACCTTCAGATAGATGTTCACCGGGTGACTGACTTGCGCCTGCGCCAGCGCGGCAATCTGCCATTCACTGTGAATTGACGTGGTCAGGCGATACTGATCGAGGGTGGCGATATCTGCGGCGCTGAAAAAACCTTCGAGCAGCAGAACCGGGCCTTCCCAGCCTGATTCACGCAGTAAAATCGCTTCTTTAAAATCGAGTAAGGCGAAGCCGTCCGCGCCGGATAAACTTTTCCAGATACGTTCGATGCCGTGACCGTAGCCGTTGGCTTTCACCACGGCCCAGATTTTACTGTCCGGCGCGAAACCCCGGATGACATTGACGTTATGTGTGAGCGCAGAGAGAGAGATAGTGGCAGAAATCGGGCGAGGCATACCAGCTCCGGTAGTGATCAAAGTAACGCCGGTGCAGCACAGCGGCTGCACCGGCGGAAATGCGCATCGGGTTCAGCCCACCGGATGCATTTTATGCGGGCCCGCCGGGCGGGCAATGAAGTCCGGGCTGTAGCGCTCAACGGATAAATCATCAGAGGGGATAGCCGGCGTCACGCCGGACATAATGTCTGACAGCAACTGGCCGGAGCCGCAGGCCATGGTCCAGCCCAGCGTACCGTGACCGGTATTGAGGAACAGATTTTTGATGCGGGTGCGTCCGACAATCGGCGTGCCGTCCGGCGTCATCGGCCTCAGACCGGTCCAGAAAGTGGCCTGTTCGACATTGCCCCCGTTTGGGTATAAATCTTTCACCACCATTTCCAGTGTTTCGCGGCGCGCCTGCGCCAGCTTCAGGTTGAAGCCGACGATCTCCGCCATGCCGCCCACGCGGATACGGTCGTCAAAACGGGTAATAGCAATTTTGTAGGTTTCATCCAGCACGGTGGAAACTGGCGCAGAAGCAGGATCGGTAATCGGGATCGTCAGCGAATAGCCTTTCAGCGGATACACCGGAATCGACACCAGATCGGCCAGCAGCGCGGTGGAATAGGAACCGAACGCCACAACATAAGCATCTGCTTTAACGATGTCATTGCCGCATTGCACGCCGGTAATTTCGCCGTTTTCCACATGCAGCTTATCCACCGTGCGGTTAAATTCAAACACCACACCTGCCTGACGCGCCATCTCCGCCAGCCTGCGGGTAAACATCTGGCAGTCGCCGGTTTCATCGTTTGGCAAACGTAACCCGCCGGTCAGCTTGTGCGCTACCTGTGCCAGCGCGGGTTCTGCGCTCGCCAGCTGCGCGGACTCCAGCAGCTGATACGGCACGCCCGCATCTTCCAGCACGGCGATATCTTTCGCGGCGCTTTCAAACTGCTGCGCGGTACGAAACAGTTGTAATGTGCCGCCCTGACGCCCTTCATACTGAATGCCGGTATCTTCGCGCAGCGCTTTCATGCAATCGCGGCTGTACTCTGCCAGCCGGACCATGCGGCCTTTATTGGTCTGATAATGGTTCATGTCGCAGTTGCGCAGCATCTGCCACATCCATTTGAGCTGGAACTGCGTACCGTCGAGGCGGATCGCCAGCGGCGCGTGTTTCTGAAACATCCATTTCACCGCCTTGACCGGAACGCCGGGAGCCGCCCAGGGTGCCGCGTAGCCCGGTGAGATCTGCCCCGCATTGCCCGCGCTGGTTTCTTCTGCCGGGCCGGACTGACGATCGATAACCGTCACCTGATGACCCGCTTTTGCCAGATACCATGCACTGGCGACACCGACCACACCACTGCCTAAAATCACTACACGCATATCGACTCCACTCAACGCCCAAACAAAGCATAATATTCTGATGACAGGAAATTAACCTGACTGTTAAAAATCGCCAACACAGGCATTCATAACCGTGAGTTGTTTCACAATTATTTATCGTTCATACCAGCAAATTTATCAATAGGCGGAAATAAATAACGATATCACGCAACATTTATGCTGCGCAGAGAGAAACTTATGGTTTTATGAAAGCAATGACAGCATTGCTGTCACTGAGTTTTAAGGCCATCAGCCCGGCTTTCATAACGGACATTTATTCTTGTATACAAGCCATTTGTCAGAACAAACCACTACAAAGAAGTCGCGCAGTGATATTCCCTCATTTATTGCGCAGATTGCAGGGCAGACGCCTGTGGCGTTTATCACCCCGCTAAAATTTGCTGCAGATCACTTTTCCGGCCACAGGCGGAAAAATCTCCTACACTTCGATCGGTTCATGTTGAGCAACTTTTCATCCAGCCTGAGGGGACGATGTGTGAATAATTCAAACTTTCTGACACTTAAAGATGGTACGCAGTTGTTTTACAAAGACTGGGGAAGCGGGCAGCCGGTGGTGTTCAGCCACGGTTGGCCCCTGACTTCAGACGCCTTCGAAGATCAGATGCTGTTTCTGGCCAACAATGGATATCGCGTGATTGCAGCCGACCGCCGCGGGCATGGCCGCTCCTCGCAGTCGTGGGACGGCAACACTATGGATCAATACGGCGATGATATGGCCGAGTTAACCGCGTACCTCGATCTGAAAGACGCGGTGCACGTCGGGCACTCTACCGGCGGCGGTGAGGTCGCCCGCTACATTGGCCGTCACGGCACCTCGCGCGTGGCAAAAGTGGTGCTGATTGCAGCGGTGCCGCCGATCATGATCAAAACGGATTTTAACCCTGACGGTTTACCCCTTTCCGTTTTTGACGGCATCCGCGACGGTGTGCAGAAAGACCGCTCTCAATTCTTCCGCGATCTGCCCGACGCATTTTATGGTTTCAACCGTCCTGGTGCCGAGGTGTCCGAAGGGCTGCGCGAAAGTTTCTGGCTTCAGGGAATGCAGGGGTCCATCAAATCTCTGTATGACTGTGTGAAAGCGTTTTCGGAAACCGACCAGCGCGAAGATCTGAAAAAGATGACCATCCCGACGCTGGTCATTTACGGCGACGACGATCAAATCGTGCCGCCGGTGTCCTCCAGCGAAGCCGCGCTGAAACTTCTGCCGGACGGCAAAAGTAAAGTCTATGCGGGCGCATCGCATGGCCTGTGCAGCACGCACAAAGAGGAAATCAATCAGGATCTGCTGGCGTTTATCCGCAGTTAACCCCCCTCGCCGCCCCTGAACGCCACCCCCGCCCTGCCCGCAGGGCGTTTTTTATCCGGCAACCCGCACGTTGACAGCGCGCAGACCGGGGGATATAGAATGGCAGAGGAATGGATTTCTGGTGTTTATCAGGCAGCAAAATCAGATTGAGCTACGATTATTAATGGACGTGCGAAATCTTAAGAAAAGGTTGTGAATCAAACACTCTGTAGCGTCCATAACTGAATGAGGGTGCGGCTTATGACGACAGTGACCCAAAAGAAAAATACTGAGGACAAACGTCTTAGCGATGGACCGGACTGGACGTTTGATTTGTTGCAAACCTATCTCGCTGAGATAGATCGGGTAGCGAAGTCTTACCGGCTGGACACCTATCCCCATCAAATCGAAATCATCACCTCCGAACAGATGATGGATGCCTACTCCAGCATCGGCATGCCCATCAACTATACACACTGGTCGTTCGGCAAAAAATTCATCGAAACCGAGCAACTCTACAAACACGGCCAGCAAGGTCTGGCGTATGAGATCGTCATCAATTCCAATCCCTGTATCGCCTATCTGATGGAAGAAAATACCATTACGATGCAGGCGCTGGTGATGGCTCATGCCTGCTACGGGCATAACTCTTTCTTTAAAAATAACTACCTGTTTAAAAGCTGGACCGACGCCAGTTCCATTGTCGATTATCTGCTGTTCGCCAAACGCTACATCAGTGAGTGTGAGGAGCGTTACGGTACTGATGAAGTGGAACGGTTGCTCGATTCCTGCCACGCGCTGATGAATTATGGCGTTGACCGCTATAAACGTCCGCAAAAAATCTCGCTGCAGGAAGAGCTGGCGCGACAAAAAAGCCGCGAGGAATATCTGCAAAGCCAGGTGAATACGCTGTGGAAAACCCTTCCGCGCAAAGACGCCATCGATGCACCGGAACAGGCGCGCCGTTTCCCTTCCGAACCGCAGGAAAACCTGCTGTATTTCATGGAAAAAAATGCCCCGTTGCTGGAGCCGTGGCAGCGCGAAATTTTACGCATCGTGCGCAAAATCAGTCAGTATTTCTATCCGCAGAAACAGACTCAGGTGATGAATGAAGGCTGGGCGACTTTCTGGCATTACACCATCCTCAATCATCTGTATGACGAGGGGAAAGTCTCTGACCGTTTCATCCTGGAATTCCTGCACAGCCACACCAACGTGGTATACCAGCCGCCTTATAACAGCCCGTATTACAGCGGGATCAACCCTTATGCGCTGGGCTTTGCGATGTTCCAGGACATCAAGCGCATCTGTCAGGAACCGACCGAAGAAGATCATTACTGGTTCCCGGACATTGCCGGATCGGACTGGCTGACCACGCTGCATTTCGCGATGCGTGATTTTAAAGATGAGAGTTTCATCAGTCAGTTCCTGTCGCCGAAAGTGATGCGTGATTTCCGCCTGTTTACCGTGCTCGATGACGATCACAATAACTATCTGGAAATCGCGGCGATCCACAATGAAGAAGGCTACCGCGCTATCCGTCAGGAGTTATCAGCGCAATATAATCTGAGCAATCATGAACCTAACATTCAGGTGTGGAACGTCGATTTGCGCGGGGACCGTTCGCTGACGCTGCGTTATATCCCGCAGGATCGCGCGCCGCTGGATAAAAGCCGCCGCGAAGTGATGAAGCACGTTCATCGTCTCTGGGGCTTCGATGTGTTTATCGAGCAACTGAACGCCGATGGCAGCGTCGAACTTTTGGAGCGTTGCCCGCCGCGCCCTGCACCGCTCTGACGGGCGAACGTCTGCGATGAAAAGAGTCTGTTCAGGCATTAAAAAAGGGCGCTAAGCGCCCTTTTCTCATTTTACTGTTCAGACCTGACGGACTGAATTTTTTACTTCTTTTGATCGGTAAGATCACCCGGCATGGTGCCTTGCATACTGTGCCAGATTTCACCGCTCTGACGGCCATAATTGCGCACGCAATCCACAATCTGCTCGTAACTTTTTTCGTGGCAGATGTCTGACAATTTCTTGTAGAACGCGATAGCCAGTTTACGGGCTTCAGGATTGGAGAAGTAATAACGCCCGACGCGCGTGTACAAACCGCGCAATCCGTTGATGATCAGACCGTAAATCGGATTGCCAGACGCAAACGCCAGGCCGCGGAAAATGTCGTAATCCAGCACGGTAAAGGCTTCGGCCTGGTCTTCAACCACCTCGGCGGTAGCCAGCACTTTCTGCGTCTCTTCCGGGTTAGTGCGCATCGCTTTGCGGATGAAAATTGTCGCGATATTGGTACGCACGGAAAGAAGATTGTCGATCAGCTGCGGAACACTGTCGTGATCCAGACGCGCCAGCGTTTCAAGAATATTCAGGCCGGAGGTTTCCCAGAAGTTGTTCACTTTCGTCGGCTTACCGTGCTGAATGGTCAGCCAGCCGTCGCGGGAAAGACGCTGTAACACTTCACGTAAGGTCGTTCGGGTTACCCCAATGAGTTCTGAAAGTTCTCTTTCAGCCGGTAAGATTGAACCGGGCGGGAACCGACTGTTCCAGATGCTTTCGATGATATACTCTTCGGCAAAACCGGCAGGACTTTGTGCCTTAATAACCATGTGTTTGTCGTTCCGTTTGGGGCATTTATTGGGGGTAAAGTTGAGCTCATCATACCAGATGAAAATCCCCGGTTATAGGCCGCAGTGACAGGCAATGTGGAAACTGTGCAGGGGTTGGCATAAATTTAAATTTTTGAATCACTTATTGCCGCTGTCTGCCCCGTCATTGCTAAATTAATTATGATGCTATTTGATTAACCATTTGAAATATAAATGATAATAACAGGAGCCTTTGGGGAAATATGGAAACCACCTTCACGCGCGCGTTTATAAAAAACTTTCTGGGTCAGTCTCCCGGTTGGTACAAAATCACTATTTTGGTCTTTCTGATTGTTAATCCGCTGGTTTTCTTCCTGGTCAGCCCCTTTCTGGCGGGCTGGTTACTGGTGGTGGAATTTATTTTCACGCTGGGCATGGCGCTGAAATGTTACCCGTTACAGCCCGGCGGTTTGCTGGCTATTGAAGCGGTGATGATCGGCATGACCAGCGCAGAGCGCATCCGTGAGGAGATCTCTGCCAATCTGGAAGTGATCCTGCTGCTGATTTTCATGGTGGCCGGTATCTACTTCATGAAGCAACTGCTGCTGTACGTCTTCACCAAGCTGCTGTTAAACCTGCGCAATAAAATCGCGCTTTCCCTGGCGTTTTGTTTTGCTGCAGCGTTTCTTTCCGCCTTCCTGGATGCGCTGACGGTGATCGCCGTGGTGATCAGCGTGTCGGTCGGGTTCTATTCCATTTATCACAACGTTGCCTCGAACCAGCCTGAAGACGCCGGGATCAGCGACGACAGCGCCTTTACCGGGAACACGCAGCGCCAGGCAATCCTTGAGCAGTTCCGCGCCTTTCTGCGCAGCCTGATGATACATGCCGGTGTCGGCACGGCGCTCGGCGGCGTGATGACCATGGTGGGGGAACCGCAAAACCTGATCATCGCCAAAAGCGCAGGCTGGCAGTTTGCCGACTTCCTGATCAGGATGTCGCCGGTCAGCGTACCGGTGTTTATCTGCGGGTTTATTGTCTGCGCGCTGGTCGAGCGTTTCCGCTGGTTTGGTTATGGTGCGCAGCTGCCGCAGCCAGTCTTTGAAGTCCTGAAAAAGTTCGACCAGAAAAACAGCGAAAACATGACGAAACAGGAGCAAATCAGGCTGGCCGTGCAGGCGCTGATCGGCGTCTGGCTGATTGCCGCGCTGGCATTTCATCTTGCCGAAGTCGGCCTGATCGGGCTTTCGGTGATCATCTTTGCCACCGCGTTCTGCGGCGTGACCGATGAACATGCCATCGGCAAAGCCTTCCAGGAATCGCTGCCGTTTACCGCCTTGCTGACGGTCTTCTTTGCCGTGGTCGCCGTGATCATCGAGCAGCACCTCTTCAGCCCGATCATTCATTTCGTTCTTCAGGCTGCCCCGTCGAACCAGCTGTCATTGTTCTATCTCTTTAATGGCCTGCTGTCGTCGGTGTCAGATAACGTGTTCGTCGGCACGGTTTACATTAACGAAGCCAAAGCCGCGCTGGAAAGCGGCGCTGTCAGCCTGCAACAGTTCGAGCTGCTGGCGGTGGCGATCAACACCGGCACCAATCTGCCGTCGGTGGCGACGCCTAACGGACAGGCGGCATTTCTGTTCCTGCTGACGTCTGCGCTTGCGCCGTTGATCCGCCTCTCTTACGGAAGAATGGTGTGGATGGCGCTGCCTTATACGGTGGTGATGACGCTGGTCGGCCTGCTGTGCGTGCAGTACCTGCTGCCGGGAATGACGGAGTGGTACACGCAGATGGGATGGATTTCGCTGGCCTGATGGCGCAGGCGCAAGACCCGGTAATTTCTGATGCGTATGCCGTGGAGGAAATTACCGAAATTAAAAGTCGAATTCTCCGAATTCACGCAATTATTTACCTAATTTTCATGCAGACAGGCTGGCAGCGGGAAGCAATTGGTTTACACTGCGTCTCAGTAGCTAACTGCAGGGAAAAAATTTCTATGTTGCAATATCTTAACCGCTGCTCACAGGGACGCGGTGCCTGGCTTCTGATGGCACTGACCGCGCTGATCCTTGAGCTGGTTGCGCTCTATTTCCAACACGTCATGTTGCTTCAACCATGCGTCATGTGTATTTACGAGCGTTGTGCTTTGCTGGGTATTCTCGGTGCCGGTCTGGTGGGTGCCATCGCGCCTGCTACCTGGTTGCGTTACGCCGGTATTCTGATTTGGTTATACAGTGCTTACGAAGGGATCCGCCTGTCATGGGAACACACCATGATCCAGCTGCACCCCTCTCCGTTTGCCACCTGTGATTTCGCCGCGCGCTTCCCGACCTGGCTGCCTCTGGACAAATGGTTCCCTGGCATGTTCGTTGCCACCGGTGACTGTGCAGAAAAGCAGTGGGAATTCCTGACACTCGGCATGCCACAGTGGCTGGTCGTGGTGTTCAGCGTATTTATGATTATCGGTGTGCTGGTGCTGCTGGCTCAGTTTGTGAAGCCGAAACGCCGCGATTTGTTTGGCCGTTAATCTGCAAATACCGTTCTGAATTAAGCGCCTGCGGGCGCTTTTTTTCGTCTGAGCAACCACAAACCGGTGCACACCTGCCATGCGGTGATGGTGTAAACCGACAGGCGTTCAATCAGGCCTGTTGGCAGTACGTCCAGCGAAATCGTCATCATGCTGATGAGGCCAATGCAGCCGGACAGCAGACTCAGCGCCGAAAATATCTCCCACCCTGAAATACCACGCTTCATCCACCCTGCGCTCAGCAGGCAAACATTTCCGCCAGCGATCGCCAGCACGGCGCCCGTCTGATGCAGTGTCACGCCGCCAGTGCCACCGCCGCTGTGAAAGAGTGCGATGAGCACGCCGCCCAGGCCGTGCAGCAGCCCGAAAAACAGAAACAGCGCCTGCCCCTTTTCATGAAACACTGCCCTTAACAGCCAGCAGGCGATGAAAAATAAAACGCCTTCCAGCGCAAATCCGCTGTTCATCAGGCCATGAAGCGGGGAGCAAATGTCGCGTCCGTCCGCCGTCATACCGCACGATGCGATCCCTAAATCACTGATGTAATTCTGACGATAAGAATAGTCAGGTGCGCGCCACGCCAACGCACTGATTTTCTCCGCCACGACATACTGCAATCCGCCCAACGCCAGGCAGAGCGCCCCGCCTTTTTGCCACCCTGTGAATGTCTGCATCCGCACCTTCTTTCTGACCTGATGCTGTGATTCTAGCGTAAGTTCAGGCAGTTGCCCGCGGGGCAAAAAAAAGCGTCCAGTTAGCGCTCAGTTTTCCTGAACGCTAACGGACGCCTTTTTGATAACTTTGATCAGCCTTCCGTGGGGTGAACCCTGTGGAATAAATAATGCAGCTTCTATGCCAACTCACTGTGAATTCACAAACACCTGATTTGTCAGTGCTTTGACTACAAGCTGCAAGATCACAGCTTTACTTCTTGCACACTTTATCGACATTTAATCAACAAATTCCCTGCTGATGTGCAGCGTTGATAAAAAGTGCAACGTCGGTGATACCTGTATTACTGTCAAAATTACTCTTTCGTAATCGAATCGAGATACAACTGGCTACCCGCCACATTCTGGCTTGCGCCCTTCACGTTATCGCGGATTGCCACCAGCAATTTACTCTGTAGCGCCACAACAAACGGTGAACTGCGTTGCAACTCGCGCTGTAAATCTGCATAGAGCGCTTTGCGTTTGGTCGGGTCGGACTCTGCCGCTGCCGCACGCGTTTGTTTACTGATTTCCGGGATCACCCACTGAATGCGCTGCGCCAGGGTTTTTGGCCCGTTGGGCACGTTATAAGCGAAGGTACTGGCGTTGGTGTTCGGATCGAGATAATCCGCGCCCCAGTAGGTGAAGATTGACTGGAATTTATGCGCCCGCATGCGGGTCAGCACATCGCTTTCCACCAGCGGATGCACCACAAGATTGATATCGGCTTTGGCAAAACTGGCCTGCAACGCCTGAGCAATATCGGAATACGGTGGCTGGTTAATGACGATCAAATCGATTTTAGTCCCCGGCGCAATTCCGCCTTTGCTGAGAATCGCTTTGGCTTTTGCCACGTCATATTTAAACGGCTGATCGTCAATCGCCCCCGCCAGACCGTCCGGCAGGAAGGTCTGATGAATGCCGTATTGCCCTTTCAGCAGTTCGGTTGAAATCCCCTGATAATCCACCAGCCAGCGGGCCGCTTCCCACAGTGCCGGATTCGCCAGCGCCGGTTGGGTGGTGTCACCGACATTAAACGCCAGATAGAACACCTTCGCCGCCGGGAACTGCGCCACGTGCACGCCCTTCTCGTTTTGCAGCGAGCTGAACTGATCCGCACCTAAATCATAGGCCACATCGGCGTCGCCATTGACCACCAGCAGACGACGGGTGGACGGATCGCCCACGTTTTTAAACAGTACGTTCTCAAGCCTTGCCAGCGGTTTCGCGTTCGGATTACGTTTAAAGATCAGCGCTTCGTGCGGCACATAGTTACGCACTACATAGGCGCCGCTGCCCGCCGAACGGGAGCGCAGCCAGCTGTTACCGAAATCGTCTTTATCGGTGTGTTCTTTCAGCAATTTGCTGTCGACGATCCCCGCCACCGGTGCAGAGAGAATACTCAGCACCAGACCGCTGCCGATATCCGCAGACCAGGTCAGCTGCACTTTATCGTCAGCCAGCTTTTTCAGATTGCCGTCAACATTTTCCGGCGTCCATCCCAGCTCTCCGAGAATAAACGACGGGCTTTTATTGAGTTTGACGACGCGGGTAAACGAATAGATCACATCATCGGCGGTGACCGGATTGCCGCTGGAAAATTTCAGTCCCGGCTTGAGGGTAAAAATCAGGCTACGCCCGTCCGCCCCCGCCTGCCAGCTGGCGGCGATATCGGGATCGAGCTGGTCCGGATGCTGGCGGTCAGACACCACCAGTTGCTGATACAGGTTAACCAGATTGCCGGAGCTGACGGTTTCAAAACTTTCCGCCGGATCCAGACTGATGATCCCTTCCAGCGACCCCGCCACCACCAGCGTATCGGCTGGCGTCGCCGCATCCACACGGGTTACCGCCATCATGAGTAAAAATAACAGGGAAGGCACTCGTACTTTCATTAAGGTCGATCTCCACAGATGAAAAGACATTTTTTTCGAGTGTAGACGGGCAACCTCAGCGCAAGAACCATCAATAAAAGCTTTGTTATTTAATAAATTAGATTTAGCTCAAAACATATCCCTTGGCCATATGCACCGCACGATCACACATATGATCAATCACGTCAGCATCATGGCTGACCAGCAACATGGTCAGATCCCCTGCGGATTTTAAATCGTTGAGCAGGTTGAGGATTTCTGCCTGCACCGACATATCCAGGGCGGAGGTCGGTTCATCAAGCAGCAGCAGTTTCGGTTTGAGCAATAAAGCGCGCACAATCGCGACGCGCTGACGCTGTCCGCCAGAGAGCTGATGCGGATAACGCTTCATCAGCGCCGGATCCAGCCCGACCTGCCGGAAACCTTCGGCAATTTTTTGCTCAATGTCCTGCTCTTTGATGATTTTCAGTGGCTCTGCCAGCGTGCGCAGCAGTTTATGTTTCGGATGCAGCGAGGCATACGGATCCTGAAAGACCATCTGCACGTCGCGGCGCAGGCTGCCGGTGAACGGTTTGCCGGGTTTGACCTGCTGCCCGAGCAGCGTCAGGCTGCCGTCCCACTGGCCGTTCAGACCCGCCAGCACCCACAGCAGCGACGATTTACCGCAACCGGACGGCCCCACCAGACCGAAGCATTCGCCCTTGTTGATGGTCAGATTCACGTTATGCACCACGGTGCGCACTTCATGCCCCATACGGTGGGAAACGCTTAACTGTTGCAGTTCAGCGATAGCTTCACTCATGGCGAGGCTCCTTTTTCAGCGACGCCAGAAGCTCGCGATCCAATACCGGCAGACGTTCACCGTGAGTAAACTTACTCGGACGACACGACCAGAGCGTCTGCGTGTAGGGATGCGTGGCATGCGCCAGCTGGTCCGCCGCAAGTTCGTCCAGCAGTTCGCCTTTGTACATCACCAGCACGCGCTCACAGTAGTGCGCCACCTGTTGTAAATCATGGCTGATGAGAATCAGCCCCATGTTGCGTTGCTCGACTAAACGCTCGATAAGCCCCAGCACCTGTTCACGCATGTCAAAATCCAGCGCCGACGTCGGTTCATCAGCGATCAGCCATTGCGGATCGTTGATCAGCGCAATCGCCAGCATCACACGCTGCCCCATGCCGCCGGAAAGCTGATGCGGATATTGCTGTTGCAGAAATGCCGGATTCGGCAGGCCGACGGCGCTGAGCATTTCCGTCACTTTTTCCTGGCGCTCTTTGCGCCCGAGACGGGTATGCAGGCGCAGCGGTTCTTCCACCTGCTTGCCGATTTTTTGCGTCGGGTTCAGCGCATGTTTGGGATCCTGCATCACCATCGAGACGCGGTTACCGCGCAAACGGCTCCACTCGCGCTCTTTCAGCGTGGTCAGATCGTTATCGCCCAGCGTCAGCTGCGTTGCGCGCATCTGACAAGGGTGTGGCAGCAGGCCCATCAGCGCGCGGGCGGTGAGGGATTTACCGGAACCGGATTCCCCGACCAGCGCCACACGCTCCTGCCCGACGTTCAGGGAGAGCGATTTCACCAGCTCTACCGGGCGTTCACCCGGCAGCCAGATGGTCATATCCCTGGCAATCAGCCGGTCGTTTTGCAGCGTTTTGGCATGATTGTGTTTTTGATGAAGAGAGAGCGCATCAGTTGCCATGTCGTGGATCCATTTTGTCACGCAGGCCATCGCCCAGCAGGTTGAAAGCCAGGCTGGCAAACAGAATTGCCCCGCCTGGTGCAGCGGCGACCCACCACTGATCGAAAATCACTTTACTGCCCTCAGCCACCATCGAGCCCCATTCGGCGGTCGGCGGCTGAATCCCCATGCCGAGGAAACCCAGACCGGCAGACGCCAGAATGATGCCGCCCAGACTGAGTGCCGCACGCACTACCGCGCTTGGCAGACACAACGGCAGAATATGGCCGAACATCAGCCGAAAACCGCCAATGCCCTGCATGCGCGCGGCTGCCAGATAATCACTGCGGCGCAGCGCCAGCGTTTCCGCCCGCGCCTGACGCGCAAACGGCGGCCAGCTGGTAAATGCCAGCGCCAGCGCACCGTTCATCAGGCCGGGGCCGAGGATGGCGACCAGCGCCAGCGCCATCACCAGACTCGGCAGTGACATCACGATATCGGTCAGGCGCATCACAATGCGCTCAAACCAGCCACCGATGTAACCGGCACTGATGCCGATCAGCAAACCGACCGGAATGGTCAGCAACAGGATCAGCGAAACCAGCAGCAGTGTCGGACGCGCGCCGTACACCACGCGCGAAAGCAGGTCGCGGCCAAAGCCGTCAGTGCCCAGCCAGTGGGCGTGCGAAGGCGGCAGCAGGCGCAGTTCGATGTGCTGAATATTCGGGTCAAAGGGTGCAAGCCAGGGGGCCAGCAGCGCGGTCAGCACCAGAATCACCACCAGCACCGTGCCGATGGAAAGTGTGGTAATGCGCCGCGCAGGTTTCCAGACGGGCGTGTCGGCCTCAGCCTCAACCTGCGTCGGTTGTTCGGGGATCATTTGTGTCATAAGCAGCCACTACCGGGTTCGCGGATCGAGCAGATAAGTAAGGGCGTCAGCCAGCGCATTAAGCAGCACGAAACAGGTGCCGATCAGCAGCGTAGCGCCAAGAATTGCCGGGGTATCGGCGGCGAACAGTGCTGTGGTCAGATAACGTCCGACGCCCGGCCAGGCAAACACCGTTTCGGTCAGAACCGCGCCTTCCAGCAGGCTGGCGTAGGAAAGCGTCAGCACGGTAATCAGCGTCCCCAGCACGTTGGGAAACACATGGCACAGCAGCACGCGCACCCTGCCCGCGCCTTTCGACCGCGCCAGAATCACATACTCTTTGTTCATTTCACCGAGCATCGAGGCACGCAGCAGACGGGTAATCCCGGCCATCGACAGCATCGCCAGCACCGTCACCGGCAACCATAAATGGCTGATGGCGTTGTAGAACATGTCGCGGTCGCCGGAAAGCCAGGTATCGATCAGCACAAAACCGGTACGCGGCGTCATGGTGTACATATACACATCGTCAAGGCGCCCCGGCCCGCCAGCCCAGTGCAGCACGGCGTAAAACAGCAACAGGCCGAGCAGGCTCAGCCAGAAAATCGGTACAGAATAGCCGAGCAGCGACACCAGTCGCGCCACGTTATCCAGCCAGCTTCCCGGCTTCCACACCGCCAGTAACGCCAGCAGAATGCCGAAACTCCCGCCGAGCAGAATGGCGCAGGTCGCCAGTTCCACCGTTGCCGGGAAGGTGCGCATCAGATCGTTGGCAACCGGCTGCGCGGTGATGCGGGAAATCCCCATATCGCCATGCGCCAGATGATCGAGATATCGGGCGAACTGCACCGGCACTGACTGATCAAGCCCTAAATCGCGACGCACCTGTGCATAGGTGGCTTCGCTGGCGTGATCGCCTGCAACCTGCAGCGTCGGGTCAATCGGCGCGAGATGGGAAAGCGTAAAGGTGAACGCCAGCAGGCCGAGCAACGTCAGCGCCAGCGAAATCACGCCGGTCAGCAGACGGCCTGACCAGCGCCAACCCTGCCGGACGAATCCGGCGGGTGTTGAACTGTCTGTCATTACTTGGTGACCTTGCTGTAGAAGACCATGTCAGGGTTGATGCCCTGCACGTACCCTTTGATGTTGTCACGCACAGCAATCAGGCTTTTGGCTTGCAGGCCGATGACGAACGGTGAGTTCTTCTGCACTTCCAGTTGCAGCTGACGGTAATCCGCCACGCGTTTGGCCTGATCCGGTTCCGCGATGGCGGCCAGCGTCAGTTTGTTCAGCGCTGGAATTGACCAGTTAGCGCGCCATGCCAGCGTTTTGCTGCCGTCTTCCGGGTTGAAGGCAAACGCCGAGGCGTTGGTGTTCGGGTCAAAGTAATCCGGGCCCCATGAAGACATGTACGCGTCGTAATCATGTGACTTCACTTTGGTGGAAATCTGCTGACTCAGACCCGGATCCAGTTTCACGGTCACGCCACCCTGCGCAAAGCTGGCCTGCAACGCCTGGGCAATGTCGAGATACGGTGGCTGATTAGAGGTGGAAAGCGTGAAGCTGACGTTAGTCAGACCGGCCTTCGCCAGAATCGCTTTGGCCTTCGCCGGATCATAAGTGTATGGCGTGTCGTTTACGGCGCCGAGGTAACCTTCAGGCAGGAATGACTGATGCACCTGGAACTGATTTTTCATCAGGTCGTGGGCGATGTGGTTGTAGTCGAACAGATAACGCGCCGCTTCCCAGAAGGCCGGGTTGCCCAGCGCCGGGGAGGCTTTGGCGTTGAACTGCATGAAATACAACGAGGCGTAAGGGATAGCCAGCGGTTTCACCCCTTTCTTCCCTTCGAGCGCGGCCATCTGGTCTGAACCGAGGTTACGCGCCATATCGGCATCGCCCTGCTCAATCAACAGACGGCGGGCCGCAGGATCAGGCACGTTTTTGATCAGGATGGTTTTCAGCTTCGGCGCGCCTTCTGGCGACGTCGGGTTAGCCGCCAGAATCACCACTTCATGCGGGATATAATTGCGGATCTGGTACGGACCGGAACCGGCGGAATGGTTGCTCAGCCACTGGTGGCCCAGATCATCCCCTGCGGCATTGGTTTTCACCAGTTTGCTGTCCACGATGGAAGACACCGGCGCAGACAACAGGCTCAGCACGAAAGACGGGCTGACGTCGGCGGTCCAGCTGATTTTTACGTGCTGATCGTCGATTTTGGTCAGGAAGGTATCGACGTTTTTGTCGTTCCAGCCCAGCTGCGTCAGGATAAATGACGGCTCAAGATTCAGTTTCACCACGCGGGACAGAGAGAAAATGACGTCATCGGCGGTCAACGGGTTGCCACTGGCAAAGGTCGCTTTCGGTGACAGCGTGAACGTCAGGCTGCGGTTATCTTTTGCCGCTTCCCAGGAGGTCGCCAGCGTCGGTTTTAAATCAATCGGATTGGTCGGGTCAGACTGCACCAGACGCTGATAAATGTTATTGAAAGCCTGCACCGTCGTCAGCTCAAAACCCTGAGCCGGGTCGAAGCTGGAGGTATCATCAATGGACTGAGCGATCACCAGTGTGTCCGGCGGTGTGGCTGCCTGAACAGAGAAAGTAGCCGCAATAGCCGTAAACAGGACGGACGGTAATAAAGCTTTCATCAAGACAGACTCTCCAAAGTAGCGAAATTGCTCTTATTTAATAACCAATACACGGAGTGTAAAGTTTCTTCAACTCCCCAGAAAGTCTGATAAATACTATCGTTATGCGAATTTTGCATAACGTTATCTGATTGGTTATTAAAGCGACGGAATGCGGGCTGGCAGGGAATTGTTACTGTACAAAAGTGGGAGAAATACTCCCTTTCGCCGTGTGGGAAAGGGAGTGGCTCAAAATCAGAAGTCGTAGGTTGCGGAGAGCTTGAATTCGCGCGGATCGCCCTGCGTCAGATAACCGCCGGTGGCGGAGGCCCAATACTTCTCGTTGGTGACGTTTTCCAGATTTGCGCGCCAGGTCAGCGTGCTCTGCCCGACAGGCATGGCATAGCGCACGCCGAGATCAAGACGCGTCCAGCCATCCACTTTCAGTTTGTTGGCTTCGTCCGCATACTGCGAACCAGAACGGATCACTTTACCGGTCGCGGTCACGCCGCTGCCGCCGGGAATATCCCACTCGCCGCCCACCACCCACTGATAACGCGGCACACCGACGGCATCGTTTCCATCATAGGTGCCGCCCTGCGTTTTGGTCATTTCCGGGTTCATCCAGGTCACGCTGCTGTTGACGCGCACACCCAGCACCGGCTCACCAAAGACGTTCAGCTCGACCCCACGGTTTCGTACTTCACCGTAGTTGCCGTAGGTGTAACCCTCGCCGGTTGCGCGGTACATACCAATCGGTTTTTTGATTTCGTACAGCGCCAGTGAACCCGCCACGCGACCAAAATCGGCTTTAACACCCACTTCGTTTTGTTTCGACGTTTCGATGCCGCTCACCTGCCCGCCGTTGGAGACGATGCTGCCGTTATAGGTGGTGCCTGCGGTTTCGCCCGCCTGTAAGGCTTCGATGTGGTTGGCGTAGAAGGAGTAGTGTTCCCACGGCTTGACCACCAGACCTAAGGCTGGTGTCACTTTCATTTCGTCAAATGACGTATTTTCCGATCCGTCGTAATTGTAGTTTTTCACCACCACGTTCTGGCGGCGTAAACCGGCAATGAACTGCAGACGATCGTCGAGTACGGACATCGTGTCAGACAGCGAAACGCCGTAGGTCCGGGTGCGGTTACGCACCAGCGGATCGCTCATGTCGCCGCCTTTGTACAAGTTGGTCAGCGGTTCACTGTAATCAACGGGGTCGTAAATGTTGGTCCTGATCGATGCCGCCGTCATGGTGTAGGCAGTTTTGTATTTGCGATACAGCGTCGAGACACCGAGGTTCACGCTGTGGTTGACGAATCCGGTGTCGAACTTACCGCGAACGCCAGCCTGTGAAGATAAGCTGTCGGCGAAATAGGGTACCGTCATGCGGCTCATGGTGGCGTTGCCGTCGTTGTCCTGCAGCGTCGGCGAACTGTATTTACCAAATTCGTGCGTATGGTTGGCGCCTGCTGCCGCGTAGACAGTCCAGTTATCGGCCACGTCATACTCGCCTTTCAGCATGCCGAATTCGTTTTCCATATCGGTCGAGGCATATTGCTGGCCGTAATTGCCGGTGGCAGAAGGCACGTCAGGGATTTTAGTGGCTTTGCCGAGATACACCACCGGACGCCCGCCGTGGACACTCGTTTTGCTCATGCCGAAATCCAGTGAGGAACGAAAGCGGTCGCCGCGGTAGTCCAGCCCGAGAGAGCCAAGCGTCAGACGCCGTTTTTCATCATCGATCGCGCTTTCCCCTTCGCGATGAACGGCGTTAACCCGCACGCCCCACTGGTTGTTATCACCAAAACGGCGGCCAACATCCACTGCGCCGCCCACCTGGGAAGACGACGTGTAATCGACCGATACGCGGTTAATTGCGGTATCCGTGGCGCGTTTTGGTTCAATGTTGACGTTCCCGCCCACACCGGTACCGCCAGGAGGTACGCCGTTGAGGAAGGCGCTGGAGCCTTTGAGCAGTTCCACGCGATCGGCAAATTCCATGGGCAAGATCTGGCGTGGCAGTACGCCGTACAAGCCGCCGTACGAAATATCATCGCCGGAGAGTTCAAAACCACGGATGACAAACGTTTCTGAATAATTGCCATAACCGTAGCCGGTTTGCACCGCAGCATCGTTATTCAGCACATCACCCAGCGTACGGCTCTGCTGATCCTGTATCAGCTTGTCGGTAAAGCTCACCACGTTAAACGGCACATTCATGGCGTCCTGCTCGCCGAGGATCCCCAGACGCCCGCCGTTGGCGATCTGCCCGTCGAGGTAAGCTGGAACAGTGTCGTTGCCGCCCGGTGAGAAAGTTTGCGGTGCTGCGCTGATGGTGATGGTGTCGCCCTCTTTCGCCGGCGCGGTCGCGGGAACCGCGAAGGCAGGCAGCGTCAGCATTCCCAGCGCAGCAGAAATAACGGCGGGTAACATTTTGCGTTTAAAAACAGGCGTACACGGTGAAACAGAAGAGTGAAAAATTTCACTTTCAGTATGCATGAGAGTTCCCTGAAAAGTTCAAATGGTAATAGTAATAATTATCAAAACGATTTGAATTATGCTTATCGGGACTCTAATTGCAACCGACTTCGGTGTAATAACCTCAGGGTAAACAGGATGTTAAAAAGGTTATTTATTGTGGGTTAGGAATTTTATTATTCGTCAGGCGGGTAATTCACTGAAATCTGGGGAATAAATAATGCGGAAGGAAAACAGACTGCGTAGGGACATCACGCAGCCTGCAAAACGTAAACAACAGCGTCAGCTCAGGCCGGGCACATCGAAGCCGGGAGAAACCGCCAGCAGCATACGCACCTGCTTCACCAGTTCACTCATGCAGTCATCGCGCATACCGTAACTCTCAAGCTCTTTCTCAAGGGCAAACAGGTATTGCGCATTGGTGCCCAACGGGCCACTCGCCCGGGCGATCAGCGGCGCAATGATCTGATAATCCGTATCCGCTTCGTACTGAGGGTGCGAGGGATCCATAATAAACACCAATGCAGTGACGATGCGCCCATCATCGAGCGCCAGTTCGCACCAGGTCGGGCGGTAACAGCCGGTGAGCATTTCACGCTTCCACAGCAACTCCAGCTCCTCGTGCAGCTTATCTTCCGGCAGACGAAATGCCAGGCCGGTCGTCTGGCCGCCGTCACGCAGCGCCAGCATACGTCCCGGCTGCGCGTGGGTGCCGCGCCCTGCCGTCAGGCGTAAACAGAAAGCACGATGATAACCGTGCAAAGTGGCAGGCCGTGCCTCTTCCGAGTCGAAGACCGGGTTCCACATCAGCGAGCCATAACCAAAAATCCACACAGGACTGTTGTCAGGGCGTCTCGCCAGCGTGCAATCGAGTGAGGCGGCGCGTTGTTCGGAGGTTAATAACATCGATTCGTCGATGCTGCCGAATGCTGTCTTACAATCTGCGTTACGCAGAAAATCTCGGGTTAACATTCATTCCCTCCTTCATTACGACGTACTTTTGAACATGCCATGCTGTTAACGCTGTGTTCTCCGTTATCGCGGTTAGTGATGGTCTGCGGGGCGATCAGATTTAAGATTTTTGGTATACCCCACTCTTTGAAACCTTATTCGTTTCTCTCGTTGCAATCAAGGTTGAGAACGATCACAAAACGAAAATAAAGTGATTATTTTATGAACATTGTATGAATGTTGAATTTGAGGCGGGAATATCACAGATAAACCGACAAGATCTGCCTCGCCGCAAGACCGGTGCTACGCTTGCGGGAGGCCATGCACAGGCCGCTTATGAATCGCCTTATCTGAGCGAAAAAAGCGGTTTTTCACCTGTTCAGCCTGTGGGTATCGTGTTTATTTACATAAGTTGACGCAATGCCTCCATAAGGTAAATATGAAAACCCAACTGATTGATTAATATTGTTTTAATTATTTAACACGGGAAGTTAAGTCTGCTTATAATCGCCTTTAATTCGCCAAACCTGCTGATAAACAGGCAGTACGTCGTTTTTTTGTGGTTAACCTGCATTATTTTCTGTTAATAGATTAATTTATCTACTATACTTAACAGGTTACACCATTACGCAACAGCGCGTTTTTACTGATAACCGACGGACAGGCGGTTATTGTTTTCTTCGTGACACCCGCTTTGCAGGGTCACGCATGTTTATAAGGAGAAAAATCATCATGGTGTCGTCTCAGGAACATCCCAAAATCAAAACCCGCCATCAGGAATATTCCCTGATTTTTCCCATTGCCGCCCTTATCGTCCTCGTTTTTTGGGGCAACAGCAGTAACTTTGCCTCGGTCGTTGGTATCAATCTCATTGCTCTGGTGGGGATCCTTGCCAGTGCATTCAGCGTAGTGCGTCATGCGGACGTGCTGGCACACCGTCTTGGCGAACCTTATGGCTCGCTCATCCTCAGCCTTTCAGTGGTTATCCTCGAAGTCAGCCTGATTTCTGCCCTGATGGCGACCGGTGATGCCGCTCCCGCGCTGATGCGTGACACCTTATTCTCGATCATCATGATCGTCACTGCCGGCCTGGTGGGCGTTGCCCTGCTGCTGGGCGGTCGTAAATTTGCGACTCAGTACGTTAATCTTGGTGGTATCAAACAATATCTGATGGCGATTTTCCCGCTGGCCGTTATCGTGCTGGTTCTGCCTGCTGCGCTGCCCGGCGGTAACTTCTCCACCACGCAGGCTCTGTTTGTCGCCGTGATTTCCGCCGCCATGTACGGCGTGTTCCTGCTCATTCAGACCAAAACGCATCAGAGCCTGTTTATTTACGAGCACGAAGATGACGATGAAGAAAGCGGCCACGGAAAGCCCTCTTCCAAAAGTAATCTGACGCACACCTTATGGCTTATCGTGCATCTGGTGCTGGTTATCGCCGTCACTAAATTCAATGCCAATCCGCTGGAAAGCCTGCTGACTGAACTGAACGCCCCTGCGCAGTTCACCGGTTTCCTGGTGGCGCTGTTGATCCTCTCCCCTGAAGGGCTGGGCGCGCTGAAAGCGGTGCTGCAAAACCAGGTACAGCGTGCGATGAATTTGTTCTTCGGCTCGGTGCTTGCGACCATTTCCCTGACCGTTCCGGCGGTGACCGTGATTGCCACCCTCACCGGTCAGGACCTGATTTTCGGCCTCGACCCGGCGAACATCGTGGTGATGCTGGCGGTGCTGATCCTGTGTCAGATTTCATTCTCGACCGGACGTACTAATGTCCTGAACGGAACGGCGCATCTGGCCTTATTCTGTGCCTATATGATGATTATTATGCTTTAACCCTGGCAGATAAACGCCATAACAAGAAAGGCCGCTCATCGGAGCGGCCTTTTTATTGTCATCAATTCGGTCATTTATGGGGAATTAATTATGAGTAAGCATTCAGCGTTCTCTGGCACAACTCAGAGCGCACGCAATCCTGTTTACCAAACTTAATGATGCCCACCATTTCGTCTTCTTCGAAACGGGATAATGCATCGCTGAGCCCTGATACTACGCCACGTGGTAAATCACACTGGGTAATATCACCATTCACAATCACCGTCACATTTTCACCCAGTCGGGTCAGGAACATTTTCATCTGACTGGCGGTGACATTCTGCGCTTCATCCAGAATAACCACTGCGTTTTCGAAAGTGCGTCCACGCATGTAAGCAAAAGGCGCAATTTCCACTTTCCCAATTTCCGGCCGCAAACAATATTGCAGGAATGAAGATCCCAGGCGACGTAATAAGATGTCGTAGACCGGGCGGAAATAAGGGGCAAACTTCTCTGAAATATCGCCTGGCAGGAAACCGAGATCTTCATCGGCCTGCAATACCGGACGTGTCACAATAATCCTGTCGATTTCTTTGTGAATTAATGCCTCAGCTGCTTTCGCAGCGCTGATGAATGTTTTGCCGCAACCGGCTTCACCTGTGGCAAAAATTAACTGCTTATTCTCTATGGCTGATAAGTAATGACCTTGAGCTTCGGTACGTGCTTCGATTACGGAGTGGTCGCGTGTATCCCGTGCCATTCCAATCGATTCCAAACCGCCCATCTGTACCAGTGATGTCACAGATTCTTCCTCGCGCTGGCGGTGACTGCGTGAGTCGCTACGAATGACTCGTTTTGCTTCACGGCGAGCTTTGATCACTGCTTTCTGTCTTCCCATAGTGGCACCTTACAGTTTGATTCACTTAACGCTAAGGCGGTTTCCCGCACGGTTATGTTTCACTCACAAATGAGGTTTTGGTCTCCTTTTAGACCAATTGAAGCCAATGAATAACGTGAAGAGGAAAATCGATCCCATTGATTAAGAAATAATCTCCTGGCTGTTTTCTTTTCACGAAGAGGCATTGTCAGTAATGAACTGAATGTCAATAATGACAAACCGCTGACCCGCACAATAAAATTGCCAGAATTAAAGCCAATGCTGTTCGCACCAGTGTGAAAGAGTCTCCCGGATTTAGGAGAAGAAGAGTCAGTTAAAGAACAGGGTTGTTGTTGCGTGGATGAAAACATCAGTGAAGAAAGATAGGAATATGCTGAAAATGCGTGACGAAATAATAAAGAGTCGGAAGCCTTGCCCTCGTTTGCAGTGACGCGACAACAACGAGTGAATGAGTGAAGCCTGTTATTTACTCTCACCAGCCCAAACAAGGACTTTACCATTCGCGCTCCCCGCAGTGTTATTAACGGCATTGGCCGTACACTCAGAAAAACCTTTTACAGTGCTGCTCAAAAACCTATTTACCGTACCACTCAAAAACTATCGCGCTATGATTTCAGTATAATGACACCTGAAATAAATGCGTTACTAAAATGTAAAAAAATTTGTAGTCTTCGTCAACAGGATCTTGAGGATCTTTTTGGGATCCTCCCTCCGGTTATTTTTCCCCGCTGATTTTACTGCATAAGGTAAAGCAGGCGATCGACCCGCTGACGGCGAAAAGAATCGGAATTAAAAAGTCATGATCAACCCGCGTAAACTCCATAATCAGCACCACCGCGGTTAACGGCATTTTCATTGAAGAGGCCAGAAATGCCGCCGCCCCGATAATGGCAAACGCACCGAGCGAGGTGCCGGGCCAGAACATATTCCACACGGCACCCAGAATACAGGCCAGCAGCGCGCCGTTAGACAGCCCCGGCGTCAGCAATCCGCCCTGCGCACCGGCGCGCAGCGTACTCCAGGTGATCACCAGTTTGCCGGCCAGCACCGTTGCCGCCAGCGCCACCGTAATCTGATTATCAAAACTGAGCTGTGCTGGCCCCTTCCCGTTGCCCAGCAATTGCGGCAACCAGCCCGCCAGAATGCCGATGAACGCAAAGTTCAGCAGATTGAAAATAATCAGCCGGGCATCGCGCGGTGCCTGCGCTTTTGCGCGGTTGGTCATGCGCGTAAACCCGTATGCGGCCACGCCAAATACCGGCCCCATCACCACTGACCAGACCATCAGCGAGGGCGTGGTATTCAGTTGCATCAGATGATACTGCGATTCATTGCCAAGCCCGATCCACGCCACCAGCGCCGCAATGGAGGAAGTCGCGATAGCCGGTAACAGCAACCGCCAGCTGAACGCGCCGAGCAACACTTCAAGTACAAACACCGCGCCACCCAGCGGCACGTTATACACCGCCGCCAGCCCGGCGCCTGCCCCGCAGGCAATCATGATCTGCGTTTCACGCACCGTCAGGCTGAACCGCCCGGCCAGCCAGCTGGCAGACACCGCCCCGATCTCGCGCGGCGCGACTTCGCGCCCGAGCGGCGAACCGAGCGCCACGGTAATAATTTGCAGCAACGCATGGAGCGTGGTGCTGACAAGAGGCATACGCGGTTGATCAGATTTCACCGCCGCCGCAATGCTGACCAGCGGCTTGCCCCAGCGGTAAAGCGCCCACCAGCCGAACCCCGCCACGGCGCCACACAAGACCAGCACCGCCAGACGCCGCGAGCGCGTGGCCTCGCTGACACCCTGTAAAAAGCTTTCGTTGCTGATGATAAAGTCGGGGCTGTAGCCAAACGCAAGGTGCTGGATGAAATGCAGCAGCAGCGCCAGCAGCATGCCGCCCAGACCGGCCAGAATGCCGGTACACAAAGTGGCTGCGGTCAGCCGCCATAACGGGCTGGTTTCTGCGGGAGGATTCAATTGGGGCATGTCAGGGTTTCACTGATTCTGTTGATGTTAGATGAACAGATTACACAAACTCAGTTAAACCGCGCATCAGCCAGAGGGCTTTTTCCACAACTAGTTTTTCACAATCGCGTGGTCACAATCGCGTGGTCACAACATACAGCGGGACTCCTCCTTCCGGCAGGAAGGAGGAGCAGGGATTACGCCTCGATCAGCGTTTGTCCGAGATAATGTTTCTCATCCTGCACACCTGGCAGCGTGAAGAAGAAGCCGCCGCCTGTCGGGCGGATATACTCTTCGAGCGGTTCGCCGTTCAGGCGTTTTTGTACCGTGAGAAAGCCTTTTTCCAGATCGTGCTGGAAGCAGACGAACAGCAGACCCATCTCCAGTTGGCCGGAATTGGTGACGCCCAGAGAATAGCTGTATCCACGGCGCAGCATCAGATTATCGTCAGTGGCCTTGGTGCGCGGGTTAGCCAGACGAATGTGCGCATCCAGTGGGATCACCTTCCCTTCCGGATCTTTAGTGTAATCCGGCACGTCGTGCTCTTTTTCCATGCCCAGCGGCGCACCTGTGGCCTTGTGGCGGCCAAAGATGGTCTGCTGCTCCTGCAACGGCGTGCGGTCCCAGAATTCGACGTGGAACGGGATAATCCGGGTGGCCTGATAGCTGCCGCCGACGGTCCAGGCCGGTTCGCCCTGATCGGCAGTAACCCAGATGGCTTTGTCCATCAGCGCCTTGTCTTTACTGTCAGGATTGGCCGTGCCGTCTTTAAAGCCCAGCAGGTTGATCGGCGTTTCTTTGCCCTGGCTGCGCGCAGCGTGGGACGAAATAAACCCGTCGCGGCGCCAGCGCACGCTGAGCAAATCCGGCGTGTATTTGATGATGTCACGCAGCGCATGAACCACGGTATCGCTGTTGTTGGCGCAAATTTGCAGCAGCAAATCGCCGTGGCAAAGTTTGGCATCAAGAGAATCGTTCGGGAAACGCGCCATGCGCTGAAGTTTCAGCGGCTTGTGCGCGGCCAGCCCAAAACGTTCATCGAACAGGGAATCACCGGCGGAGAGCGTCAGGGTGAGATTATCCGGATAAATCTCGCTACCCATGACGCCGGAATCCATCGGCGGGAATTTAGGATCCACAGAAGGCGCGGTGCCACCGGTGGTCAGGAAGCTGAAACGGGTGTCGAGCAGCCGGAACAGACGCTCCAGATCGGCCTTCGTTGTCGCCAGCACATCAAACGCCACCAGCATCATCGACGCCTGTTGTGGCGTCAGAATACCGGCCTGATGTTCACCATAGTAAGGCTGCCTGCCCCAGCGTTCGTCCGGGGACACCGTACCTGGTGTGTACTCTGGTTTTGCACCGGGTGTTTTTTCGGCCTGCACAGTGGATGCGCCGCCCAGGGCAAATGCCCCGCCTAACAATCCCACGCCTTTGAGTAAACTGCGGCGTGAAGAAGAAACGTCATCCTGATTATTGTTTTTATGACTCATTACTCTGCCTCGGAAATTTAAAAGCGCCCTTCCCGGTCAGGGGAAAGGCGCTGAAAAATCAATCTAAACCAAGAACACCACGCAGTTTGGCTAAATCTTCTGCCAGGGTGGTGATTGGCCCTTTCATTGCGTTACGGTCTGCATCAGACAGTTTTTCGTAATTCTCATAACCGTCTTTGGTTTTGTATTTATCCAGCAGCGTATCGACGGTTTTGAAGTTAGCGTCGATTTTATCCAGCAACGGTTTGTCGGCTTTTTCCAGCAACGGACGCAGCAGGTTAACGATTTTCTGAGCGCCATCGAGGTTGGCACGGAAATCCCACAAGTCGGTGCGGCTGTAACGGTCTTCTTCACCGCTGATTTTGCTGGATGCCACTTCTTCGATAAGACCCGCTGCCCCGCCGACCACTTTGCTTGGCGGGAAGGTCAGATCGGTAATGCGTTTTTGCAGATCCACCGTATCGGCGTACAACTTATCGGCAAATTTCTCGGTGCCCTGGGTGGTTTTATCGGCGAAGAGGATTTTCTCCAGACGGTGGAAACCGGTGAAGTTAGGATCTTCCGCTTTTTTCTCGAAATCGTCTTCACGGGCGTCGATGCTGCCATCCAGATCGGAGAACAGTTCGGCGATGGGCTCAATGCGCTCGTAATAAACGCGGGTAGAAGCGTACAGGGATTGCGCTTTTTTCAGGTCGCCCTTTTTAATCGCCTCAGTGAACGCTTTGGTGTGGGAAACCAGTTCACCCACCTGTTGAGTCACATAGACTTTGTATTCCGCAATCGGGCCAACCAGCGCCATGGCGTCCGGTTTGGTGGCGGCCGCTGCGCCTTCTGCGGTCACGGTCAGTTTGCCTTTTGGATTGCTCAGCAGACCGCAGGTCATGTCGTATTCGCCCGGTTCCAGGTTAGCCGTCATTTTCTGGGTGAAACCTGGCGCGATATTTTCGCGCTCTTCCACCACCATCACGCCTTTGAGAATTTCCCATTCCAGACCTTTCTGGCTGGCGTTATGCACGACAAACTGCGTTTTACCGGCAGGCACGGTCAGCGCCATCGGTTCACACTGTTTATCATTAACGGTAATTTTTACCTGACGAACATCAGCAGCCAGCACGTTGGCGCTCAGCGCAAAAGCGGGCAGAGACAACAGTGCAATCTGTAAAGCTTTACGGCGAAACAGCGGGGATGAATAGGACATGTACCACTCCATGACAAACTGTGTGAAGAGACAATTAACGTAAAATCAGCGTTGTGTTTTGTGCCCGGCAGATGCCGCAGCGGCCACAGGCGATTTGCTCTGCGGCATAAAGAACAGGAACAGCGCCGGGATCAGATACAGGAAATACACCGCGACTTCACTGACTGTCGGCGCTTCCTGATACCCGAACATGCCTTCCAGCAAGGTTCCGAATAAAGAGTGCGTGGAGAGCGTCCCGCTCAGGTCAAAGGCGATATCCTGCATACGGTTCCACAACCCTGCTTCGTGAAACGCGCGGATCGCGCCCGCAGCCAGACCGGCGGCGACAAACAGAATAAACAGGCTGGTCCATTTAAAGAATTTCGCCAGATGCAGCTTCACGCCGCCGTAATAGATGAGGAAACCGAGCACGATCGCCGCGCCCAGGCCGAGCAGTGCGCCAATCGGCGCTTCGATACCCACGTCTTGCTGGAACGCAGCCAGCAGGAAGAACACCGATTCCAGCCCTTCGCGCGCCACCGCAAAGAACACCATCGCCACCAGCGCCCAGCCCTGCCCGCGGCTGGAGTTGAGCGCGTTATCAATCGCGCCTTCCAGATGTACTTTGATTGAACGCGACACCTTACGCATCCAGAACACCATGTAGGTCAGAATGCAGACGGCCACAACCGCCACAATGCCTTCGAACAGCTCCTGCTGCTTTTGCGGAAACTCGCCGGTGGTTTCATTGATGAAAATACCCAGCGCCAGACACAATGCTGCCGCCACGATCACGCCAATCCAGACCACGCCGAGCCACTGCCCGCGCTGCGTCCGTTTCAGATAACTGGCGATCAGGCTGACGATAAGCGCGGCTTCCAGCCCTTCGCGGAACATAATGAGAAACGGAACGAACATAGCGGAACTCCCGTAGAACAAATGACTTACAGTTTGTGCAAGCACTCTGTAAAGAAAAGTAAAATCGAAACGATAGTGATTATCATTCCTGGCGAGATAAATACAAGAGGCCGCATGCTGTTTTTTGAGCACGGGAGGGGAAAAGCGCACGAAAAAATATTGCCGGTTGTTTCAGCACCCCGGATACAGGGTGCCGTAAAAGAAAACGGAGCCCTGAAGGCTCCGTGAGGTCACTGTCTGATTCACCGCCCGGGGCGAAAATCAGATGCTGTTGTATTCGGCTTCCGCCGTGTTGAAACGTTCTTCAACCGCTTTTGACGGCTTGCTGCCGGTCAGGCTGACAATCCAGATAGCCAGCGAGGCGAAGATAAAGCCGGGGATGATTTCATACAGCTCGGCCCAGCCGTACTGCTTCCACAAAATCACGGTAGCCGCACCGACCACCATCCCGGCCAGCGCGCCGTTGCGGGTCATGCGTTTCCACATCACCGAGATCAGGATAACGGGGCCGAATGCCGCACCAAAGCCTGCCCAGGCGTAACTCACCAGACCCAGCACGCGGTTTTCAGGGTTTGCCGCCAGCGCAATCGCCACCAGCGCCACCACCAGAACCATCAGACGACCAATCCACACCAGCTCACGCTGGCTCGCGCCCTTGCGCAGAAACGCTTTATACAGGTCTTCGGTGATAGCACTGGAGCACACCAGCAACTGACAGCTCAGCGTACTCATCACCGCAGCCAGGATCGCGGACAGTAAAACACCGGCAATCCACGGATTGAACAGCAGTTTCGCCAGTTCGATAAACACGCGCTCACCGTTTTGCGTCACGTTCCCCGCTTGGCCCGGATTATTGCTGAAGTACGCAATGCCGAAGAAGCCGACCGCGATGGTGCCCGCCAGACACAGAATCATCCACGTCATGCTGATGCGGCGCGCGCTGCGAATGGTACGGTGAGAATCCGCCGCCATGAAACGCGCCAGAATGTGCGGCTGGCCGAAATAGCCCAGCCCCCAGCCCAGCAGCGACAGGATAGCCACCAGATTCATGTTCTTGAACATGTCGGTGTATTGCGGGTTTTTAGCCTGAATGACCATCATTGAGGTATCAATACCGCCAACCGCGAGGATGACGATCACCGGCGTCAGGATCAGTGCAAAAATCATCAGACTGGCCTGCACGGTGTCCGTCCAGCTGACGGCCAGAAAGCCCCCGATAAAGGTATAAATGATAGTTGCAGCCGCCCCCGCCCACAACGCGGTCTGGTAGGTCATGCCGAAGGTACTTTCAAACAAACGCGCACCGGCCACAATGCCGGAGGCGCAATAGATGGTGAAAAAGACCAGGATCACCACCGCCGAGATAATGCGCAGCAGTTTGCTGGAATCTTCAAAACGATGGGTAAAGTAATCCGGCAGGGTCAGCGCGTTATTGTTGGCTTCGGTATGCACACGTAAACGCCCTGCCACCAGTTTCCAGTTCAGATACGCGCCGATGGTCAGGCCGATGGCAATCCAGCTTTCGGAAATGCCGGAAATAAAAATCGCCCCCGGCAACCCCATCAGCAGCCAGCCGCTCATGTCCGACGCCCCGGCGGAAAGCGCGGTCACCACGCTGCCTAAACTGCGGCCACCCAGAATATAATCATCAAAGTTTTTGGTCCGTAAATACGCGATGAGTCCAATCAAAATCATCCCGAAAATATAAACACAAAACGTCACCAGCATCGGTGTGTTCATTGTCATTGTTTTCTCCACTTCTTGTTATTTGTCGTGCTTATGAGCGATGCATATTCCATGCAGGCCGGCACCTGTCTGTCCTGACGCGGCAATAAACGCGGTCAAGCTCATGCCGGGGCGAGATGATGGCTGAAACCCGTAAAGGATGCAGCATTACTCTCCATATTTTTTCTTTTTACAGGTGGGTAATCAGGTTTTTATTCAAATTTCCTGTCGGGCGGATACTGGTTTAGCACACCATTGAATTCAAGATAATTAACAAATCAGATACACAAACTTCACGCTCCATCACACTTATTCTGATAACCGGTTGCACGTTACAGACGCAAAGGTTGCACCCTCCACAGCATCACGAAGGAACCCGCACAGCGGCCTCTGTGAGGTCAGCGCGGTTGTTAAGATGTTAAAAATGCCAGCCAAATCACATCAGGCAGACTTCCTGCGTGAATGAGGTTGCACAAGGTTGCAACATAGAAGATATTGCTTGCCATAAACATAATGAAATCACCTGAACCTCTTTATATGGAGTATTGGCGCATGGGTATGACGACGATGGGCGTGAAGCTGGACGAAGGCACGCGCGACAGGCTTAAAGTGGCCGCACAGCAAATTGACCGCACGCCGCACTGGCTGATCAAACAGGCGATCTTTTCCTATCTTGAACGGCTGGAAAATGGCGACGCGCTGCCGGAAATCCCCGCGCTGAACGGCGCTGCGGCTGAAAACGCCGACGATACCCCGCCGCTGACGGTTCAGGAATCACATCAGCCCTTCCTCGATTTTGCCGAGCAGATCCAGCCGCAGTCCGTCAGCCGTTCAGCAATCACCGCCGCCTATCGCCGCCCTGAGCCGGAAGCCGTTTCCATGCTGCTCGAACAGGCGCGTTTACCTGCGCCGCTTCATGACGCAGCGCAGAAACTGGCTGCCGACATCGCCACCAAACTGCGTAACCAGAAGAGCGCCAATGGCCGTGCCGGTATGGTGCAAAGCCTGTTGCAGGAGTTCTCACTTTCCTCGCAGGAAGGCGTGGCGCTGATGTGTCTGGCGGAAGCCCTGCTGCGCATTCCCGATAAACCGACGCGCGATGCGCTGATCCGCGACAAAATCAGCAACGGTAACTGGCACTCTCACCTGGGCCGCAGCCCGTCGCTGTTCGTCAACGCCGCCACCTGGGGTCTGCTGTTCACCGGCAAACTGGTGGCCACGCACAACGAGACCAGCCTGTCTAAATCTCTCAGCCGCATTATCGGTAAAGGCGGCGAGCCGCTGATCCGTAAAGGCGTGGACATGGCCATGCGCCTGATGGGCGAACAGTTCGTGACCGGCGAAACCATTGCCGAAGCGCTGGCCAATGCCCGCAAGCACGAAGACAAAGGTTTCCGTTATTCCTACGACATGCTGGGTGAAGCCGCGCTGACAGAAAAAGACGCGCAGGCCTATTTGCAGTCTTACCAGCAGGCGATCCACGCGATCGGTAAAGCCTCCAATGGCCGTGGCATTTATGAAGGCCCCGGCATTTCCATCAAACTTTCCGCCCTGCACCCGCGCTACAGCCGTGCGCAGTACGAACGCGTCATGGAAGAACTTTACCCCCGCCTGCTGTCGCTGACCTTGCTGGCCCGCAGCTACGACATCGGCATTAACGTCGATGCCGAAGAGGCCGATCGTCTGGAAATCTCTCTCGATTTGCTGGAAAAACTCTGCTTTGAGCCGGAACTGGCGGGCTGGAACGGCATCGGTTTTGTGATCCAGGCTTATCAGAAACGCTGTCCGATGGTGATCGACTACCTGACCAGCCTGGCGCAGCGCAGCCGTCGCCGCCTGATGATCCGTCTGGTAAAAGGCGCGTACTGGGACAGTGAAATCAAGCGCGCCCAAATGGACGGGCTGGACGATTATCCGGTCTACACCCGCAAGGTTTACACCGACGTCTCTTATCTGGCCTGTGCCCGTAAACTGCTGGCCGTGCCGAACCTGATTTATCCGCAGTTCGCCACCCACAATGCCCACACCGTCGCTGCCATTTATCAGCTGGCCGGTAACAACTATTATCCGGGTCAGTACGAATTCCAGTGCCTGCACGGCATGGGCGAACCGCTGTACGAGCAGGTTGTCGGTAAAATTGCCGAAGGAAAACTCAACCGCCCTTGCCGCATCTATGCCCCGGTCGGCACCCACGAAACGCTGCTCGCCTATCTGGTTCGCCGCCTGCTGGAAAACGGCGCCAACACCTCTTTTGTCAACCGCATCGCCGATGCCACGCTGCCAATCGACGAACTGATCGCCGATCCGGTTCTGGCCGTTGAAGCGCTGGCCGCCACGGAAGGACAGGTCGGATTGCCGCACCCGCGCATCGCCCTGCCACGCAATTTGTACGGCGATAAACGCGTCAACTCTGCCGGGCTGGATATGTCCAGCGAGCATCGTCTGGCCTCGCTGTCCAGCGCCCTGTTGCAAAGCGCCAGCCATACGGTCACCGCGCAGCCGATGATCGATGCGCCCACTGACGACGGCGAATTTTTGCCGGTCATCAACCCGTCTGAACATACCGACATCGTCGGGCACGTACGTGAAGCCACAGAAGCGGAAATCAGCCGTGCGCTGGACGCCTCCGCCACGGCTGGCGCCATCTGGTTTGCGACACCTCCCGAAGAGCGCGCCGCAATCCTGCAACGCGGTGCAGAATTGATGGAAGCGCAGTTGCAAAGTCTGCTTGGCGTGCTGGTGCGCGAGGCCGGAAAAACCTTTAATAACGCCATCGCCGAAGTGCGCGAAGCGGTGGATTTCCTGCACTACTATGCCGGTCAGATCCGCGAAGATTTCACCAACGACACGCACCGTCCGCTCGGCCCGGTGGTGTGTATCAGCCCGTGGAACTTCCCGCTGGCGATTTTCACCGGCCAGATCGCGGCCGCACTGGCCGCAGGCAACAGCGTGCTGGCAAAACCGGCGGAGCAAACGCCTCTGATTGCGGCGCTTGCCGTCGGTATTCTGCACGAAGCCGGGGTTCCGGCCGGGGTACTTCAACTGCTGCCGGGCAAAGGCGAAACCGTCGGTGCGCAACTGGTCAATGACGAACGCGTTCGCGGCGTGCTGTTCACCGGCTCCACCGACGTGGCGGGTATTTTGCAACGCAACATTGCAGGAAGACTCGATCCGCAGGGGCGTCCGACGCCGCTTATCGCCGAAACCGGCGGCCTGAATGCGATGATTGTCGATTCCTCCGCCCTGACCGAGCAGGTCGTGATGGACGTGGTGGCCTCCGCCTTTGACAGCGCCGGTCAGCGTTGTTCTGCTCTGCGCGTGCTCTGCATTCAGGATGACGTGGCCGAGCACACCCTGCAGATGCTGCGCGGTGCCATGGCCGAATGCCGCATGGGCAATCCGGAACGCCTGTCTACCGATATCGGGCCGGTGATTGACGCCGATGCCAAAGCTGGTATTGAAAAACATATCGATTCCATGCGCGCCAAAGGCCGCACGGTGTATCAGGCCACGCAGGAATTCGCCGCTGACCAGCAGGAATGGAACCGCGGTACCTTTGTAAAACCGACGCTTATCGAGCTGGAAAGCTTTGATGAGATGAAGAAAGAGATCTTCGGCCCGGTGCTGCACGTGGTGCGTTATGCCCGTCAGGATCTGGATAAGCTGATCGGTCAGATTAATGCCGCCGGTTACGGCCTGACGCTGGGCATTCACACCCGCATCGACGAAACCATCCACCGTGTGACCCAGCAGGCGCACGTCGGCAACATGTACGTGAACCGCAACATGGTTGGCGCCGTGGTTGGTGTACAGCCGTTTGGCGGCGAAGGCTTGTCCGGCACCGGCCCGAAAGCGGGCGGCCCGCTCTATCTTTATCGCCTGCTCAGCAGCCGTCCGCCATTTGCCGTGCAACAAACCTTGCTGCGTCAGGATCGCGATCTGCCGCTGGACACGTCCGTGCGCGACGCGCTGCTTGCACCGCACCGCGCGTTGCAGCAGTGGGCAACCCGCAGCCAGCAACCGGCCGCCTTTATCGACGTCTGCACGCGCTTCGCCGAAAGCAGCCAGGGCGGCACATTGCGCACCCTGCCGGGGCCAACGGGCGAACGCAACACCTACGCCCTGTTACCCCGCGAACGTATTCTGGCACTGGCCGATAATCAGGCCGACGCCCTGCTCCAGCTTGCCGCCATCACCGCGACCGGTTGCCGGATCCTGTGGCCGGAAGCGCCGTTACAGCGCGAACTGTTCAGCCAGTTACCCGGGGCGGTACAGGAACGCGTGGACTTCGCACAAGACTGGCAAAACGATGCGCCGGTCTTCGATGCGGTCATCTACCACGGCGACGCCGACCAGCTGCGGGAACTGTGTCAGATTATCGCCAACCGCCCTGGCGCCATTGTGTCAGTGCAGGGCTTTGCGCGCGGCGATGACAATGTGTTGCTGGAGCGCCTGCTTCACGAGCGCTCATTGAGTGTGAACACCGCCGCGGCGGGAGGAAATGCGAGTCTGATGACCATCGGGTGAGGGTTGATATCAGTGGCCGCCGCAATGGCGGCCTTTAACCCTGACCGAAACAGTGTCGGTTGCTCAATTGCAGTGTTCGCTTAACGCGTTGTGCCGACACCGCCAGAGAGGGAGGAAAGTGCCTCCCTCTTTGATCTCCCGAGTTTTTTTTCAGACATGCTTTATCGCGGAAGCGATGTACGCGCTCTGAGACTCCCCCATGTAAGGCAATCCCCGACACGTAGCCCGCAAGCCACAACATCTGTCTCCTCTGTCATAAATCCGTCATCCCTCTGACTTACCCTGCCAGTAACAAAATAAATCAAACTGTGTATTTGTATTTCTTCCGCTTTATAAAAAGGAGTTTTGACAATGCAACAACCTGTATCTCTGCTCGCCCGCGCCATCGCTGCCGCCCTGCTGCTTTCCGCTTCTGCCGGGTCTTTCGCTGATGAAAACACCGTTCTGACCGACCGTGCGGCAAAAGGCGTCCTGACCGAACAAGGTGGCGCACGCCGTCTCAGCGGTGATCAGACGGCCGCGCTGAAAGCCTCGCTTTCTGACAAAACGGTCAAAAACGTTATTTTGCTGATCGGCGACGGCATGAGTGATTCTGAAATCACCTCGGCGCGAAATTACGCGGAAGGCGCAGGCGGTTATTTCAAAGGCATCGACGCCCTGCCGCTGACCGGCCAGTACACCCATTATTCTCTCGATAAGAAAACGCAAAAACCTGACTACGTCACCGACTCTGCCGCTTCAGCCACCGCCTGGTCCACCGGCGTGAAAAGCTATAACGGCGCGATTGGCGTGGATGTAAACGGTAAGGATCACCAGACAATCCTTGAAATTGCGAAAGCCGCCGGAAAAGCCACCGGCAACGTGTCGACCGCCGAATTACAGGACGCCACCCCGGCCGCACAAATCGCCCACGTCACCTCCCGTAAATGTTACGGTCCGCAAGAAACCACTGAGAAATGCGCCACTAACGCGCTGGAAAACGGTGGCCGTGGCTCCATCACCGAACAGTTATTGCAGACGCGCGCCGATGTGACGCTGGGTGGCGGCAGAAAATCCTTCAGTCAGCTGGCCAAAGCCGGTGATTTCCAGGGCAAATCCTTGAAAGATCAGGCACTGGCGCAAGGTTATGTGTGGGTGGAAAACGCCGGTGAGCTCAGCGCGGTAACGCAAGCCGACCAGAAAAAACCGGTTCTCGGCCTGTTCTCCGAAGGCAACATGCCGGTACGCTGGCAGGGTCCGAAAGCCTCGTATCACGGCAACATTGATAAACCTGCCGTCACCTGCGAAGCCAACCCGCAGCGAACTGCGGATATCCCGACGCTTGCCGCCATGACTGAAAAAGCCATCGATCTGCTGAAAACCAATGAAAAGGGTTTCTTCCTGCAGGTTGAAGGCGCATCGATTGATAAACAGGATCACGCCGCGAACCCGTGCGGACAGTTTGGTGAAACCGTTGATTTAGACGAAGCCGTGCAAAAAGCGCTGGAATTCGCCCGTCAGGACGGCAACACGCTGGTTATCGTCACCGCCGACCACGCGCATTCCAGCCAGATCATCGAAACCGACGCCAAAGCGCCGGGTCTGACACAAACGCTGACCACGAAAGATGGCGCACCGATGACCATCAGTTACGGCAACTCAGAAGACGATTCCCAGGGCCACACCGGCACGCAACTGCGCGTTGCCGCGTTCGGTCCACACGCAGGGAATGTGGTGGGTCTGACCGATCAGACTGATCTTTTCTTCACCATGAAGGGAGCAATGGGGATTCAATGAGGGTAGAACGGTAAGGGTTAGGGGCGCGGGCTGAGTTTCAACGTCAAGACCGTGGGTTGCCACCCACACCGGCCTTAAGGGGGGCTTATCGCCGCCCCCCTTAAGAATCCCAGGCTCTTTTCACTGCGCGCTGCCGCTCGCTGGCTATATTCCAGCGGCTCCGGTTATTGCCGCAAACTCCGCCGCTACGCGGTCCTCTCATTTCAGGTTCGAACCCGCTCGGAAAAACACCCTCGCGGTTTCTCACCGTTCATTCGACGTCGTTTTGAGCGCGGCCAAAGGCTATGTAAAGCAAAACCAAACACATTTCCTTTGATTTTGAAATGCCAGTGGCCGTACAGAAAATCACGCCGGAGGGAGTGGCACCGTTTTCGACTTTTTAATTCAAAACTTAAGTCTCTATGATCTTTTGAATGACATAGCCAGTGGCCGCGCTCAAAAATCACGCCGGAGGGAGCGGTGGAAAACCGCGCGTCTGTTTGCGCGGGTTGTAACCCGAGCGGAGGGCACCGCGAAGCGGCGGGATTTTGCGGCAATAGGAGGAGTGTCTGAAACATAGCCCGCCTGCGAGAACGCAGTAAAAGAGCCCGGGGGGGTCTTGGGGGGCGGCGGCGATATGCCGCCCCCCAAGTCGGTGTGGGCCGCAGCCCCCCACCATGAAAAATAAAATTAAAAATAAAAATAAAA
>NZ_JBLZNY010000006.1:0-88047 GCF_049206505.1 Rahnella sp. EDr1-12 | reverse complement strand
TAATTTTTATTTTTTCTTTTTTTTCTAACTTTGCCCCGCGCGCTTGTGCTTTTTAATCCCCCCGGGGGGGGGGGGGGGGGGGGGGGTTATCCCCCCCCCCCCAAGTCGGTGTGGGCCGACGCCCACGACCTTGAACTTGAACTTGAACTTGAACTTGAACTTGAACTTGAACTTGAACTTGAACTTGACCTTAAGGCCAGTGTGGGTGGCAACCCACGGCCCATGTGGGTGGCACCCCACAGTATCAACCTACGATAACACCCCGCTATTCCCCAACTCCCATAATTTCCTGCGAATCAGCTGTTTGAGCTTCAGCGCGGCCTGGGATACCGGCTGGTCGCGGCGGTTGAGCAGGATCACTTCAAACGGCAGCGGTTCGAGCACTTCGCAGATCTTCAGCTGATCGACATATCGCCGGGCGGTAAAAGTATCGACCACGCCGACGCCGCCACCGGCCAGCACCATGTCGGCGATCACTGAGTAGGTTTTTATGTGCAGCGAAGATTGCGGGGTCAGGCCGTTTTCGCGCAGGACGCGGTTGAGCACCAGCCCGAGCGGATCCTGCTGTTGCAGCATCAGTAATTCGTTTTCACACAGCCACGCCAGCGAAACGGGGCCTTCGACCGGGGAATCCTTCGGTAAAAGCGCCACCATGTTGGCCTGATAAATCGACTCGGAAACCAGCTCCTGTGTCGCGGGTTCGCCGAAGGCCAGCGCGAAATCCATTTTGTATTGCAGCAAATCCTGGCTCAGCGTATTGAAATGCCCGGTCACCAGTTCGACACTGCCGCCCGGTGTCTGGCGGCGAAAATCCACCAGCACCGGCGCCATCACGCTGTGGCCCAGGGCGTGCGCCGAGCCGATACGCACGTGCTGGCCTTCGCCCTGCCGCAGTTGTTCCGCCAGTGCGCCGATGGCCTGAATATGGCTGAACAACGCCTCCACTTCCGGCATCAGCCTGCGGCCTTCCGGTGTCACAATCAGCCCCTGCGGTGTGCGGTCGAACAGCGTGAAACCCAGTTGCTGTTCGGCATGATTGAGCACCCGGCTGACGTTGGGCTGCGAAACGTTGAGCAGACGCGCCGCGCCGCTGACGCTGCCCGCCTGTAAAACCGCCTGAAACACTTCAATGTGGCGTAAGCGCATTACGGCCCTATTTCTGCGTGGTCGCTAAGTACGAGAAGGCACTTAACAGACTGATAATGTTGGCAACCGTCGGGCTGTGATAACCGACGGTCACCGCATCAAGACGCTCAACGCCGGGGATCAGGCAGAATAAATCCGCCAGTACCGGTCTGGCCGTCATCAGCTCGAGATGATACGGCGCGCTGAAACGCCCGGCGGTGAGGGGCGCGGGTTTGCTGACGGCAATCGTCGCCTGTTTGCGGATTTTTGCGCAGGCGATGGACGGGCTGTCTGATTCGGCAGCGTTCGCCGAAATCGCACGTTTCACGCAGACGTACTGCGATTCCGGGTAATGGTTGCGGATCCAGGTCTCGAGATGGTCATCGCCGGTCACCAGCCACAGCGGGACGCACAGTTCAGCCCCGGCGGCGGCGTATAAATCACTTTCGCCGACTACATTGCCGTTAAGTTTGACGCGGTAAAAAGCGCGGCCATTGATGGTGTGCGCCAGTACGCCGTTTTCGCCCGCAGCGGTGTGAAAACCGACAAACATCAGACCATCGTATTGCTGCTGTTGCAGCCCTTCGACCATCGACAGGCCGCGCGGTTTGCCCTGCACCAGACGGGCGCGCGGATCGATTTTATCGGCGCGCAGGTTTTGCATCATCGCGTGGCTGTCAGCGACCGTCACTTCCATCGCGCCACCGGCAAAGGCACCGTCAATGGCGGCGTTGACTTCCCCTTCCATCAGCGCACGGGCGGCGTCGTAATCCGCATTGCCGGGGCTGCATTGTTCAGGGCGCATCACGCCCGCGATCCCTTCAATATCTGCAGAGATAAATACTTTCATCATTCGTTCCCTATTTGGTTGGGTGACCAGACTCCCCCGGCGTTCTCCTCGTGAGAGGGGAAGGCGCCAGACGAGTTCGCCAGATTATCTAATACGTCACTTAACCCCAGCCGGTAATGTCCGTCGAATCCGCAGACCGTTTCTGCGCTCAGTAAGGCATCCATGATCGCGTGCTCGGTGGCATCTGCCGCCATCGCCAGCAGCGGTTCCAGCGCACCGTCAGGTAACGTGACACCGTCACGCTGAGTTGAAAAAGCCAGCGCGATATCCCCCGAGCCGTGCCCCCAGTAACTGCCAAGGCGCCCTAGCCCGGCACCGGCGCGTTTGGCGATGCGCGAGAGCTGGCGGCTGTCGAGATAGCGGTCGCAGGCCATGATGATGATCACCGAACCGGCGTCAACCTGCGGAGCAAGTTGCGGTAAAACCTGTGCGATCGCCTCGCCCGCCCGTACACCGTCGAGCGTCAGTTCTGAAAGTTTGCCAAAGTTCGCCAGCACCAGGACGCCCAGCGTGGCATTCAGTTCTTCGCACCAGCGGGAGGCCGTGCCAACCCCACCTTTAAGGCCGAAACTGCTCATGCCGCGCCCGGCACCGACGCTGCCACGGGCGAAAGACGTAGTCGCGCTGTCGATGGCTGTTAACGCGTCATCTTCACACACCGCCATGGCCTGAATGTCGTTAAGGTAGAAGTCATTGCACTCGAGGATCACCGGATTGATGGTCGCATCCGGGCGGCCAATCTGCGGAAATTGCTGACAGCTGCGGGCGATCATCGCGTTGAATATCGCACCGGTGGCAAAAGTGTTACTGAGCAGGATCGGGGTTTGCAGTTCGCCCAGTTCCATCAGCTGAATCAGCCCCATCGGTTTGGCAAATCCGTTGAGCACCGCCACGCCACAGGGCAACGGATGCTGGTAAAGCGTGTCCCCCGGCGGCACAATCGCGGTGACGCCGGTCTGCACGTTTCCCGCCGCCAGCGTGCTGTGACCGACGGTTACGCCGTCAACGTCAGTGATCGCATTGGTGGCGCCGCATGCATATCGCGGGCGAAAAATCTGGCGCGTGGTGCGCCAGCGGTGCAGCAACGCGGCCAGCGCCTGTTGCGTGAATTCATCATGTTCAGGGGCTTGCGGATGCATCACTCTTCCAATTCAGCGGGTTAAGTCAGTTTTACTATTTCTTCAGTTTAGGATCCAGCGTATCGCGCAGCGCGTCGCCGAGCAGATTAAATGCCAGGACTGTGAGAAATATCGCAAGCCCTGGGAAAACGCTGACGTTCCATTTTCCCGCCATCATCATATTGCGGCTCATTGCCAGAATATTGCCCCACTCAGGGACGTCCGGTTCCGGGCCAAGCCCGATAAAGCTCAGGCTGGCCGCCGTCAGAATACTGGTTCCGATGCGCATGGTGAAATAGACAATCACATTCGACAGCGTGCCCGGCAGAATGTGGCGCAAAATGACCACCCTGTCCGGCGCGCCGACGCAGCGAACCGCTTCGACGTAAGCACTTTGTTTGATCGATAATGTGGCGGCGCGCACGATGCGGGCAAATACCGGCACGCTGAACACCGCGACTGCAATAATCACGTTATTCAGACCGGGGCCGAGGATCGCCACCACCGCAATCGCCAGCAACATGCCGGGAAAGGCGAACAGTACGTCCGAGCCGCGCATGATCAGCATATCGAGCCATTTGCCATAATAGCCCGCCAGCAACCCCAGCAATACACCGGCGATCATGCCAAGCGTGACCGAGAAAATACCGACGTAAAGTGAGATCCGCGCGCCAAAAATGATGCGGCTGAGCACATCGCGGCCCAGATCATCGGTGCCGAACCAGTGTTCCGCCGTCGGCCCGACGCCGAGCGCCATCCAGTCCGGCGTCATCGGATCATAAGGCGCCAGCCACGGCGCGAACACGGCCACTAACACCAGCAGCAGGATAAATCCGCCGGAAACCAGCGCCATCGGGTGGCGTAAAAACGTGTGAAAAAAGTCGTACCAGGGTGAACGGATATCGTCGTTATGCGCGATAACCGCAGCCGGTGTGGTTTCTTCCAGCACAGAGACGGGTTCGGTCATGTGCAGCTCCTAACGCAGACGGATAGCGGGGTTGACCACGGCATACAGCAGGTCAACCAGCAGATTTATCAGAATAAATTCAAACACGAACAGCATCACCAGCGCCTGAATCACCGGCTGATCCTGCGTTTTGATGGATTCGATCAGCAGCCAGCCTAATCCCGGCCAGCTGAACACGCTTTCGACAATGATCGAGCCGCCGAGCAAAAAACCGAACTGCAAACCGAGCATGGTGATGATCGGGATCAGCGCGTTGCGCATGATGTGTTTCCAGGTCACCAGCCGCGCACGCAGGCCTTTTGCCCTGGCGGTGCGCACATAATCTTCCTGCGCCACGTCGAGAAACGCCGAACGGGTAAAGCGCGCCATCACCGCCGCCACCGAAGAACCGAGGGTGATCGCCGGTAATATGATGTCGGTCGGCTGGTTAAATCCACTGACCGCGAAGAGCCCGAACGGCATGGCGACAAACTGGATAAGCAGCAACCCGAGCCAGAACGGCGGCATGGAAATCCCGCCAACGGCCATACTCATCAGCGTCCAGTCCTGCCATTTTCCGCGCTTGAGTGCGGACACCACGCCAATCACCAGCCCCAGCACGACAGACCAGGCGAAGCCCGCCAGCGCCAGCAGCAGCGTGGGCATAAACCCACTTTGAATCACGTTTAACACCGGCTGGCGCGTGCGGTAAGTCGTGCCCAGATCGCCGTGCACCATGCCATCGAGCCAGTGCCAGTACTGCGCAGGCAAAGGATCGTTGAGGCCAAGCAGTTGTCGCGCTGACTCAACCGCCTCGATCGGCGCATCCTGTCCGGCGTAAATACGCGCAGGGTCACCCGGCAGCAGCTTGATAAAGCCAAACACCAGTAACGACACCACCAGTAAAACGGGGATCATTTCCAGTATCCGGCGGATAAAATAGGTCAGCATAAATACGTTTCCCTGAATCTGAATGGGAGAAGTGCTTACTCCTCCCCTTTGCAGGGGAGAGAGTTAATTAAAAGAATTACTTAAACTGTGCCTGATTAAAGATCAGCGAACCGTCCGCAAGCATGTAGACGCCGGTCAGATCTTTGCTCTTTCCGACCAGATTGTCCGGCACGCCAAGGAAGGCCACCGGGGCATCAGCCCACAGCAATTTCTGCGCATCCGCGTAAGCGGCCTGACGTTTGGCGATGTCGGCGGTTTGCAGGCCGGCGGTGATCGCCGCATCCACCTGCTTGTTGCTGTAATAAGAGACGTTATACGCCGACGGGATCCAGGATTCGGTGGCAAACAGCGGGCGCAGCGCCCAGTCTGCATCACCGGTCGACGCCGACCAGGCGCCGTAATACATTTCCACTTTGGCATCCGCCGGTTTCGGGGTGCTCCACAGACGCTGGTTGAGCGAACCGGAATCCATCGGCACCAGTTTCACCCGCACGCCAATCAGCGACAGCTGCTGTTTGAGGAACTGCGCGCTGCGGATACGGTCGGTTTTGTTCGAGCTCCACATTTCCACATCGAAGCCCTTCTCATACCCCGCCTCTTTCATCAGCGCTTTGGCTTTGGCGATGTTGTAGCTGTAATCCGGCGTGTTTTGCTTCTGATAGAACTGAACGTTTTTTGGTAACGGCGACGTTGAAGGCGACCCCATTCCGGCGAACCCGACTTTCAGCCACAGGTTACGGTCAACGGCATAGTTGATCGCCTGGCGGACACGCACGTCGGAGAACTCTTTTTTCTGCGTATTAAAGGCGATGTAATACAGGTAGATGCCCGGATTTTGCGAAATATCCAGCTTAGGATCGCTCTTCACGGTGTCCACCAGATCGGACGGCAGCGGATAAACGGCTTCCACACCACCGGATTTCAGTTTCGCCACCTGCGTGGAATCTTCCGGCGTCGGGTACAGCGTCACGGAATCGACTTTCGGCCAGCCTTTCTGCCAGTAGTTGTCATATTTCACCAGCTTGACGTCTTTGCCCTGCTGCCATTCCACAAACTTAAACGGACCGGTGCCGACCGGATGCACACTCAGATCCTGCTCGTTCGGATACTGTTTCAGCGACGCAGGGCTGTGCATCACCGCAGACGGATGCGCCAGGGTGTTGATCATCGCGCCAAAGGGTTTATTCAGGGTGATCCTGACCTGATAAGGCGTCACCACGTCGACGGATTTGATCATGCTGAACAGCGAGTTACGTTTCAGATGATTGGCCGGATCCGCCAGACGGTCGAGGTTGATTTTCACCGCCTCTGCGTTGAACGGCGTACCGTCCTGGAAGGTCACGTCGTGACGCAGGTTGATCGTAAACTCGGTGGCATCGCTGTTGCTGGTGTAATCCGTCGCCAGCACCGGCACGACGGCCATTTTGCTGTCGAACTGGAATAAGCGTTCAAAAATACCGCTCTGAATGGAATAGCTCAGCGTATCCGTGGTGTCGTGCGGATCAAAACCGGTCACGTCGGCATACATGGAAATGCGCAGGTCTTTCGCCTCAGCCGTAGCGCCGAAACACAGCACCAGACCGGCAGCCATCAGCGTTTTACGGAAAACCCGGGTGTTACCAAGAAATGTCGAATGCATGTACTTCTCCTGTGTGTTGCAAAAAAGAAAAGAAAGATCGTTATGCCTGCGGTTCCGCCACCCAGTGATGCGGGGAAACCTGGCTGTACCTGAGTTTTTCTATCTGTACACCGGCAGGATGCACCGGCGATTTCACTTCCACGTCGTCAAACTGACGCAACGCACGCTGCGTCGGATCCGCCACCGGCACGGAACTGAGCAGGCGTCGGGTATATGCATGTTGAGGATTGCTAAACACCGAATCCCGTGGCCCAATCTCAACAATCTGGCCGCTGTACATCACCGCCACACGGTTGGCGATGCGTTCCACCACCGCCATATCGTGTGAAATAAACAGCCAGGCCACGCCGGTATCACGCTGCAGATCCATCATCAGATTGACCACCTGCGCCTGAATCGACACATCCAGCGCGGACACCGCTTCATCCGCGATGATCACCTGCGGTTGCAGCGCCATCGCGCGGGCGATAGCAATACGCTGACGCTGCCCTCCGGAGAATTCGTGGGGGTAACGCCGGGCAAACGCCGGATCCAGCCCGACGCTTTTCAGCAACTGGTTTACCGTCGGGGTGGCTTCGGCCAGCGATTTTTTCAGGCCGTGCAGCAGCAAGGGTTCGGCAATGGAAAATCCGACGGTCAGACGCGGATTAAGCGAGGCGTACGGATCCTGAAATACCATCTGAATCTGACGGCGCACCGCCTGAAACGGCGTGTCGCGCATCAGGGTGATTTCTTTGCCCTGAAGATGAATGCTTTCGGATTCGCTGCCGACCAGCCGCAAAATTGCGCGTCCGGTGGTGGATTTACCGCAACCGCTCTCACCCACCAGCGCCAGCGTTTCCCCCGGCCAGATGGAGAAATCGATCTGTTCAACGGCGTGAACTTCTTTGGTAATGCGCGAGAGCACGCCGGAGCGGATCGGGTAGCAGACGCGCAATCCGCGCACGTCGAGGAGAGGCGGTGCATCGTAATTGGCAGTCTTCTGGTCGTCATCAGCCAGTAAAGTGTGAGGCTCATCACCTGCAACCGATTGCTTTTCTGCCACATTTTTAGCCGTCATGACGGCACCTGCCTGCGTACTCAGCAACGGGAAACGGCGCGGCCATTTCAGCCCCTGCATATCGCCCAGTTTTGGCACGGCGGCGAGCAATGCGCGGGTATAAGGATGCTGCGCGTTGGCGAAAATCTCGGTCACGCTGCCCTGCTCCACCACCTTGCCCTGATACATCACCACCACGCGATCGGCGATTTCCGCCACCACGCCCATATCGTGCGTAATGAACAGAACCGACATATCCGTGCCCTGTTGCAGATCACGCAGAATTTGCAGAATGCGCGCCTGCACGGTGACGTCGAGGGCGGTAGTGGGTTCATCCGCAATCAGCAATGCCGGGTCGCAGGCCAGTGCCTGGGCAATCATCACCCGCTGGCGCATACCGCCAGAGAGTTCATGGGGATAACATTTGAGAATGCGTTCGACGTCCGGAATGCGTACCTGTTTCAGCAGTTCGCGGGCTTTGATCAGCGCATTGGCTTTGGTCGCCATGCCGTGATCGAGTAAGCCCTCTGTCAGCTGATCGCCGACGCGCAGCACCGGATTGAGCGAGGTCATCGGTTCCTGGAAGATCATCGACATTTCCTGACCGCGCAGTTTTCGGCGCGCTTCTGCAGACAATGCGGTCAGCGCATGGCGCGTGCCATTACGGCCAATAAAATCGATGCTGCCTGCGTCGATGTGCGCCGAATCCGGCAGTAATCCCATCACGCTCAGGGACGTGACGGATTTACCGGAGCCGCTTTCGCCGACCACCGCCACCACTTCACCTTTATTAATAGAGAAGGAAACGCCTTTCAGCGCCTGCGTTTTGCCTTGCCGGCCGGAAAACGTCACCGACAAATCGTTAATCTGCAAAATGGGCACTGTCATCAATAAACGCCTCCTTTATAAGTTGAACTGTTAAAGCCAGACTTCGCCGTTCTCATAGCGCAATGCCGGTTCGGCGTCCTGCGCCAGCCAGATCGGGCCGTCGAGATCGACACGCTCAGCCTGCACCGCCACCGGCAGCGCGGCTTCCATCGCTAACGAGGAACCGAGCATACAACCGACCATGATGCGCAGACCGAGGTGCCGCGCCTGCGCGGTCATCGCCAGCGCTTCCGTCAGGCCACCGCATTTGTCGAGCTTGATGTTGATCATCTCGTAACGATCCGCCAGCCCGGCAATATCCGCGCTGACATGGCAGCTCTCGTCGGCGCAGACAGGTACAGGATGCAAACAACGCACCAGATCCTGATCATTTCCGGCAGGCAGCGGTTGTTCGATCATCGCAACGCCAAATTCGTGCAATGCCAGAAACAGGCTTTCGAGATCCAGCCCCAGCCAGGATTCGTTGGCATCCACCACCAGCGTCGCCTGCGGTGCCGCCGCACGGATGGCCGCCACTTTTTCGACGATCTCGTCACGGTCGAGTTTGATTTTCAGCAATTTCGCACCACCGGCGACCGCCACGGCGGCCGCGGCAGCCATGTTTTCCCGCGTATCCAGACTCAGCGTTTCTGCGGTGATCACTGATACCGGTGCCGGCATATCCAGCAGTTGCCAGACGCTCTTGCCCTGTTTTGCCGCATCGAGACGCCACATTGCACAATCCAGGGCATTGCGCGCGGAACCGGCCGGTAACGCCTGTTGCAGTGCGTCGCGGCTCAGACCCTGCTCAACCTGCGGGCGGATAAAGGCAAGTTGTTCACCCACGCTGTCGGCTGATTCCTGATAATGCGCCGTCGGCGTGCATTCACCGGTGGCGCTGAATTCACCGTCGGTCAGCGTGACCCGCACCACGGTAACGGCAGTGCGGGTGCCGCGGGAAATCACAAAAGGTTTTGCCAGCGGTAACTCCACGGCACCAAAACTCATCTCAGTCATCAGCCGTTGTCCCTGATCCATTGCGCGATATTTTTGATGCCAAAACGCACCGGATCGGTGGCCGGTACGCCAAATTCTTCGCTGATGTCAGCCAGCGCCGCGATGGCTTCTTCTTCACTCACACCGGATGTATTCAGGGAGAAACCGGCGATCCTGACGTCCGGGCTGGTGAGGCGGGCTGCGGCGAGGTTGGTGTCGAGGCACTGACGCAGCGTCGGCATAAACTGGTGCGGCAGATGGCGCATGTGCGGGCGGCCCAGTTCATGACACATCACTAATAAATGGGCCTGCGCGCCGTGGATCAGGCCCATGCTGACACCGGCAAAAGACGGGTGATACAGCGAGCCCTGACCTTCGATGATGTCCCAGTGATTGTCGTCGTTGGCGGGGGCTAACAGCTCCACCGCGCCGGAGATGAAATCGGCAATCACTGCGTCAATCGCAATGCCTGCACCGGCGACCAGGATCCCGGTCTGGCCGGTGGCACGAAAATCAGCGTTCAGATCCAGCTCGCGCATGGCGGATTCCAGCGCCAGTGAGGTGTACATTTTGCCGACCGAGCAGTCTGTCCCCACGGTCAGAATGCGTTTACCACTGCGTGGAATGCCGGTGCCGGTGTCCAGCTCAGGGCGCATATGGCGCACGTCGAACAGCTCAACATGGTGTTCTGCCGCCAGTTCGACCAGTTCAGGAATATCATTGAGGCCCTGATGCAAACCGTTCGCGACGTTCATCCCGGCGCGGATCGCCGTTTTGATGGAGTCGATCCAGTGTTTAGGCAGTTTTCCGCCGGAGTTGGCCGTGCCCAGCACCATGGTTTTCGCGCCCTGCGCTTTCGCGGTGGCGATATCCATTTCCGGTAATCCGAGGGACACCGAGTCCGTCGCCAGACGAATTTGTCCGACGCAAGATTCAGGACGCCAGACGTGAATGCCGCGCGCTGTTTTAGCGGCCAGCGGATCCATCACATCGCCGAGGAATAACAGGTACGGCATCGGTATTTGCTGCATGTCAGTTTCTCCGTTGAGATTTTTTAGAATGTGTTTTGGTGGTGCGTGCACAGACTATTCCATGCGCAGACACGGGTGACGAATACTTGTTTGGCGAGGGGGTATAACCTGAGGCTATAGGTTTAGTTTATTGAATTTAAAGTGGTTATTAAAAGTGGCTTAGCCGGAGAGGCTGCAGACAAAACGGGGAATTGCAGGCATAAAAAAAGGCAGAGCCAATGAACTCTGCCTTTGCGATTACCTTTTTCAGACACAGAATGGGGTAATAATTTTGTTCACTAACTTAGAAGCGGTAAGTCAGTGCTACAGCAACGATGTCATCAGAGCTTACGCTCAGTTTGTTGTTGTCATCGATCTGGTTGATCATGTAGTCAACATAGGTGTACATGTTTTTGTTGAAGTAGTAGGTTGCGCCGATTTCGAAGTATTTAACCAGGTCAGCATCGCCCACGCCTTCAACATCTTTCGCTTTGGACTGCACGTAACCGATTGACGGACGCAGACCATTTTCAAACTGGTACTGTGCAACTAACTCATAACCCTGAGTTTTGTTAGCGAAGCCGCCAGGGATAGACGCCAGGTTGCGGGTTTCGTTATACATTGCAGAGAGATAAATCTGGTTAGCATCGTATTTCAGAGCCGTTGCCCATGCAGAGGCTTTATCACCGCCACCGATGGCAGAGTTAGCTTGTGCATTGGTACGGTCAGAGGAAGAACCTGCGATAACCGCGCCGATACCTGAACCTGCGATATCTTCATAATCGATGGATGCGCCGTAACCGTCGCCGTTCGCTTTGTTGGACGCGCGGCCGTCGTTTTCGTTCTTAGCCTGGTACTGCAAGGCCAGGTTCAGACCGGTGACCAGACCGAAGAAGTCCTGGTTACGGTAAGTGGCGAGGCTGTTAGAGCGGCCAACCATGAAGTTATCGGAGTTAGCGGTATCACCACCAAACTCTGGCAGCATATCGGTGAAGCCCAGTGCGTCATATACCACACCGTAGTTACGGCCGTAGTCGATGGAACCGAAGTCTTTCACTTTCAGACCCGCAAAGCCCAGACGGGTTTTGTTGCCCAGGTCGCCCTGAGATTCAGCGTGGTTAGCCTGAATGTTATATTCCCACTGGCCATAACCGGTCAGTGTATCGTTAATTTGAGTCTCACCCTTGAAGCCCAGACGCGCATAAGTGTAATCGCCGTCAGAACTCTTATCGTCGGAGAAATAATGCTTGGCAGTCACGCGACCGTAGAGGTCCAGTTTATTACCGTCTTTATTATAAATCTCGGCTGCATTTGCGGTTGAACCCACTGCAATTAAAGAGACCGCTAAGGCCAGCACACTGCGCTTCATCATTATTTAAATTTCCTTGATTTTTTTATAAAGGATGTCTCATGCCCGCTTTCTTTTATATGACTGGAATATCAGGCTGTGAGTATTTGTACATGTTTTTAGATGCGTCTGTCTGTAAAACGACTTGAACCTTAACACTGCGCACAAAAAGTTAAAATGGAAAAGTTCGGCGATATGAGTCTTTTTTACGTAAAGAGATGTAACATTATGTTTCTATCATAAGCCGCTAACCCACTGATTATATGCGGTTTTCGCATAACGTTTTGCACCAGCACAGTGCATCGCATCAATTTGGTGCAAAAAGGGTCTGAGTTTGTAAAGTAGTTGCAAGCCAGATCACCATTCTCAAACGTTTTTTTCTGTTAACAATCGTTAAGGAATTATCTGAAAAATCGTGCCTGTTGCCTTTTAATAGTGCATAGCAGGATAATTATTTTCATTGAAATTTCATTATCTAAAAAATAGAAAATGCAGCCATAAGAATTTTGTACTACTCAATTTTTTGGCCTTTAGGATTTTTAATAAAGGCGCTGATTAAATTAAAACCAAATTTAAGATAAATATAATTACGCGGGTGATTAAATTGAACGAACTCGCCTATTTCTAAATGACCGCCTGGGTTATTTTATATTCAAAACGGGCTTTTGTTTAAAATGGCGATATGAGAACACAGAGAGTTGCATGGAGGTTTGGGCGTTTTTCGGGGAGAATTTTTTGGTGAAGTGGCGGTGAATCCTCCACTTCAGCCCTCCCCGTGAGAGGAGGGCGTCAGGAATCAACGGAACTGTGCGGCGTGAAGCTGGGCGTAGCGCCCCTGAAGTGAGAGCAGAGATTCATGCGTGCCCTGCTCGACGATCCCTTCTTTATCTACCACCACAATACGGTCTGCATTCTGGATGGTCGCCAGACGGTGAGCGATAACCAGCGTGGTACGCCCCTGAGAGAGTTCAGCCAGTGATTGCTGGATGGCCTGTTCGGTGGCGGTATCCAGTGCTGACGTTGCTTCATCAAGGATCAGGATCGGCGGATTCTTCAGGAAAATGCGCGCAATCGACAGCCGCTGCTTCTGGCCGCCGGAGAGTTTGACGCCGCGCTCCCCGATCACCGTGTCCATTCCCAGCGGTAACGCCCCGATGACTTCATCTAAACGCGCCCGGCTGGCGGCCAGGCGGATCTCCTCTTCGCTGGCATCGAGCTTGCCGTACGCAATGTTCTCGCGGATTGTGCCGCCAAACAGGAAAACGTCCTGCTGCACAATGCCGATGTTATGGCGCAGCGAGGTTTGCGTCATGTCGCGGATATCGATGCCATCGATGGTGATGCTGCCGCTGTCCAGCTCATAAAAGCGGGGCAACAGCGAGCACAGCGTGGTTTTCCCCGCGCCGGACGGCCCGACAAACGCCAGCGTCTCTCCTGCATTAATAGAAAGCGTGATGCCATTGAGGATTTTTCCGGCGGGCGTGTAACCAAAGGTCACGTTGTCGTAATGAATGTCACCACGCAGATGGCTGACGTTCTGCGCGCCGGGGCGATCGACGATATCCGGGGCAGTATCGATAAGTTGCGTAAAGCGTTTAAAACCGGCAATGCCTTTCGGATAGCTTTCCAGTACCGAACTGATTTTCGCCACCGGACGGAAGAACACTTCCACCAGCAACAGGAACCCGACAAATCCGCCGTAGGTCAGCTGATCGTTAATCACATACCAGGTGCCGGCGATCATCACGATGATCTGCACCAGGCGGGTACTGAGATAACTCAGCGTCAGGCTGGCCGTCATGATTTTGTAGGCTTTCAGCTTGGTGATGCGGTAGTTGTTGTTATCCGACGCGAACAGCTTTTGTTCGTGCTCTTCATTGGCAAACGCTTTCACCACCCGGATGCCACCAATGCTTTCTTCTATACGTGCGTTGAAATTACCCACCATCCCAAACAGCCGCCGCCAGGTGTCTGTCATCTGCGCGCCGTAACGGCTGACCATCCAGGTCATGGCCGGAACAATAATGATGGTCATCAGCGCCAGCTGCACATGCACGGTCGCCATCAGAATGAACGCGCCGATAAAGGTCATCACCGCGATAAACACATCTTCCGGGCCGTGGTGGGCGATCTCCCCCACCTCTTCCAGATCTTTGGTGACGTGAGTGATGATGTGCCCGGTTTTGGTATTGTCGTAATAACGGAAAGAGAGTTTCTGTAAATGGCTGAACGCCTGACGACGCATGTCAGTTTCAATCCCGACGCCCAGCGCGTGACCCCAGTAGTTCACGATCGCCATCAGCAAGGTGTTAATCACATAAATCAGCAGCAAGCCGACGGTTGCACCGATGATCAGCACCCAGTCATGAGCAGGCAAAAGTTTGTCGATAAAGGTTTTGATCGCCATCGGGAAGCCCAGCTCCAGCAGCCCGGCCAGAATGGCGCATCCGAAATCGAGGAAGAACAGCTTTTTATAAGGAACGTAATAAGAGAAGAAACGGCGGAGCATCAGGCATCCTCATAGAATCGGCCCGCAGCGGGCAAGTCCGTCAGTCTAAATGAAAATAGTTATCGATAAAGATAATTTTAGACTTGCCCGCCTGAAGACCGTTTTCACAGAAGTTTGCGTACGCCGCTCAGAATCACGGTAAACGCCGCGTTAAGCGCCTGCCAGGCGATCTCCGTCGTGATCGCTTCATAGGTGGTCAGCACTGCCACAAAGGTGGATTTTTGTGTCGCCAGCAAAGACTCATATTCCCCCGAGCGGAAATCGCTTTTGCCTTTTTCAATCTCCCATGTCACCTGTAACAGGGCTTCAATCTGCGGAACGGCACTGTTTGCCACCGTATTCCAGTTTGCCCCCAGTGAAGCTTTTGCCGCCGCAATGGCACTGTCTTTTACATCAAAAATATCACTCATCTTTATCACCTTTATTATTTATTCGCTGTGCCTGTGCCATTTTTTAATACCAGCTGATACGTCAGCATTGACTGTAAAATCACGTTGACCTGTTTACGCTGGATATTGATATATGCCGGAGAGTCTTGTTGCGAACAATGCTGCCTTTTATAACGGACCTGATAGAAGATATTTCGCAGACCAAACATCTGCTGATCAATCGCAGGGTTGTTATTTAAGGTTTTGGTGCGTGATTCAATCAGTGTTAAATCCGTTTCCGCGGAATTAAAAAACTGACTGTCAGGTTCTGAAGGAGCGGATATCAGCGAAAGTGCCTGCCCTGCCGCCACGGGCGCGGCCTGACAGGCCACCACCGGGGTAACAGGCGGTGGATTATCCGACATTGCCTGCGCGGTCCAGGCAACAAACTGCCGGTCAGCTTTTAGCTGAAAATCGGTGATTTGATTATCTAATGTGGGATCGTATTGATGTGTAGAACACCCGGCCATTGTCATCACGATAATACACATCGCGACGCGGGCTTTAATGATTGAGTTCAAAATGCCTCTCCTGTGACTGATTCAGAGGGCGGACAGTATTCCATTGTCCGTGCCATCAAAAATTAGTCACAAGAGAGGGGCGACGCAATCAACCGGTTAATCATTTTCAATAAAATGATAAGGCCATTTTTCTCATTGGAATAAAAAAGGCGTGGGTGATTATTTTAATTTCTGGCTGCCCTGCCATCGCGTGCCATTATCATTGATAACGTCATACTCCACTTTATCCACCAGGGTTTTATCTGCCGGAATGTCCACCCGCGCTGAAGTGAACGGCGCCACCATCACACCGGGTAACGCCGTCTTTCCCGAGCGAAGGGAAGAAAGCGTCAGGTGCCACGGCGTCGGATTTTGTATCAACAGTGTTTTATTGCCCGGCTCATGGTCGATGCTGAACTGCAATTTTTGCGCATCATTTTCCTGCAATTCACCGATTTTTTCCGGCCTGACAAACACTTTCATGCGGATTTTTAATGGCAGTACGATCTTTTTCTCACCTTTATGGTGTGTTTCGGTATTTGGCGGGATCTGATAGATATTCAGCCAGTAAACACTTTCACGGTCCTGCGGCAGGCTTCCTGCTGACACCAGCAGCAGGCGAATATTGCGGATCTCCCCCGGTTTCATTTTGAATACCGGCGGGTTAATCACAACCGGCGTATGTACCTGATCCGGGCTGACGGTCGGGTCACCGTTGTCAGTCCAGACCTGCACGACCACCGGTTCTTTCTCGGAATTCACTAATGACAGTGATTCGGCGATGCTTCCCGAATTGAACACCACACGGGTCTTTTCCGCATTAACCACCGCGCTGGCGTGAAACGCCGTGCAACAGAGCATAATGCCCGCCGCAACGGTGATTTTATTGAAAACTGACCACCACTTGTAACTGCGCATTGACGCTCCCCGCCGTAACTGTTTCGCCACTGATTGCCTCCAGAGAGGCTGTAAAATTTCCGGTGTAGGTTGTGACACCGTCCGTTGAATCATCCTGGCTAGTGGTCAGATCTTTATAGGCGTACCAGCCGCCCAAATTACCCGTTCTGGTTGTTCTGCTGGGCAGTAAATTAAGAGCCGTGCCGCTTTCATTGTAGATTTTGATCCCCACGCCAGATGCCGAGCCGCTGCTCCCATAATTAGTGTCCAGCAAATGTGTAAGCCCTCCGGAACTGGTCGTCAGCCCGAGATTCGTTGCTGCTGTGACAGCCGTTGGTTGGTTGACCAGAAAACCCATTGCGACAGCGGTTGATGCTGCAGTTGTACCAACACTGGAAACAGCAGCATCCTCACACTTAAGGCTGATTGAAAATGAATTCTGACTGGTTTCTCCACTATTAAGAGAAGTGGTAGAAATTGTCGGTAATACAACAACTGTTGGATAATCTTTCACCAGACACATTGCACCACGAACAAAAGTAACATTGTTGTACAAACCATAGGCCGCTGGCCAGGCGCTATGCCAACCATTAGAATTAGAGTATGAATCTGCACCATCAGTAACATTTGTTGATAAACCCGGCCCTTTAAAGGCTATATAACCATAAGGCTGAGAATAACTCATAAGCCAGGTTGTGCTACTATTTGTATAATAAGTCGTGGAATCTATTTTAAAAAGTTCTATGGTGACGCCGCTGAATATACTTGCAGGTATATAAATATAATTTTCATCCTGAACCCAATTATCTGCAACTAACTTTCGTGCTTTCCAATATCGCGAGTAATATTCTCCCGTAGTGGTGTTGGTTAATCTGTAGGCAACATTTCTTACAGGGCTGTAATAGGCATTATCAACTTCATCAGTTGTATACATACCAGTATATGCATTATCACCATTCGTAGCATACATCTCATAGATAGAATCGGCATCGGCTAACGCACATCTGAAAAGTATTTGATTCTGACCGTAACTCGTTGAAGATGAAGCCTGAAAAAAGTCAGCTGTTGAACTGGCAAGTAATGTTCCTGATGGCATCAAACTTGAATTGCTACTTATAGAGACAACTGAAGGAAGCCCTATATTACCATTGCAAGTATCACAACCTCCACCCCAACTTTTTGCAGTATAACCAGCTTCAATTAGTGCAGTAGTCAGATAGCCGGTTCCGGTCACTATCGAACACGTCGCCTGTGAAATACCAGGAAGTACCAATCCGAGAAAACTTATTAAATAAAATAATTTTTTCATCACTCAAAATTCCTTCTATCATCATGCACGTAATATGGATTACCTAACAGTCTCACAAAATATTTTTGATTTTTTAGCTATACATTATTTCTGGGGGTTTATTTACAAGGCAACGTTAACTGTACAAACTCATTATCATCACTCTTAGGTAACTGATAATTAATCCGACACTGCTCTGCATTCGTTTTACCCCATGAAACAAACAGCACGCCTGAACGATCATTAATGCGTGCGTAGATCTGCCCGGCCTGACCGACCATGCCTATACTCTTGCCGTCTTTATCATTCACATCTGCGCCCATCGGAATCATTTGTTTATCGCTGAGCGTGGTATTTATCAACACTTGCTGGCCTGATATTGTTTCAAAATTAACCTGAACAATGGCACCGGAATAAGGCACGACCTGCTGACTTCCGCCCTGAATATCCACACTGGAATTTAGTCCTCTGGGGTCAAGGCTGACGGTATTATATTGATAAGGCGATAACGAAGGCATAATGGCATAACCGAAGCTGTCTATTTTTGCGCCCTGCCCGTTTTTAATCTCTGCCCCTTTGGCGCCTTTGGCTTTGACCAGCGCAAAGGTATCACTGACATAAGGTCCGTAGGTCACACCGCCAGAATGAATAAGCAGCGTACCCGACGTGCCAAATCCATACTGTTTATAACCGGTGCCCTGGGAATAAGATCCCCGGAACGTTCCTTTGGAGGTATTTTGTTGCAGTGACCCACCCCAGGTCATTTCATTACCGTTTTCCTGGTAATTTTCCACACCGCTGTATACAGAATAAGATGAATTACTCTTCTCACCAAAGCTTCCCGATACGCTGGTGGTTGCGGACTCAGAGCTTTTATTTTTCGCCACGTTGAATGCCACGTTAGAACGTGAACTCCCCCAATCCAGCGGCATTGAGAAACCGATGGAAATAGTATTCTCGGTATACTTCTGGCGATTTGTCGTGTCTTCCGGTTCGCTATAAAAATTATTGCGGGTGGTATAACTGGTTCTTTGCCTGCCCACGTTAACGTTATAACTGATTCTTTTGTAGCTGTTGCTGTATCCCAGCTGTAACTGAGTGATACGTGAATTATTGCTGTAGTAATCCGATGTGCTGGCATTGAGTGACAGTGAGCCAAAACTGTCAAAGCCCTGCGCAATCGTGGCACTGAACTGATTTTTCTGGTTCAGGGTATCGGAATAATAGTTTGTCGTACTTTCCGCAGCCCTTCTTACACCCAGCACATCCTGCAAATCACGAAAACCTTTTGTTGAATAGCGATAAGCCGCCAGGGTCAGACTGGTTCCCGTGGTAAAGGTTTTGCTGTAACTGGCTTCTGCACGCCAACCCGACTGGGTTTTATTATTTTCAGCGATGGCATGTGAATACGTGGTGTTAAGCCCTATCGCACCAAACTGCGTCGCCATCACACCGCCAAGCAAATAAGCTTCATAGTCTTTCGCCAGCCGCACACCCGCATTACCGGTAAAACGATTACTGAGCCCGCGCTGAATAACCCCTTCCACGAACTCATTATCTACATTGTAATAATTGCGCACCTTGCCGAGGGCAAACTCGTAATTCCACATACCAGGCCGGATAGAGTCTGGCACGGCAGAATACGGGACAGTGAAAGTTGACGTCTGCCCGTTCGCCTCAATAATCTGCACCTGCAAATCACCCTGCCCACGGGTGTTGCTCAAATCATCAATGACGAACGGTCCCGGTGACACCACCGTTTCATAAATGGTTTTGCCTAGCTGGCTGACCACAACGCGGGCCGTGGTGCTGGCAACACCCCGCACTTCGGGCGCATAGCCACGTTTGCCCTGCGGCATCATTCGGGTATCGCTGGCGAGTTTGACGCCATTGAAAGACAAGCTGCCAAAGAGGCTGCTGTTGGTATAGCTGTCGCCCAATGTAACGACTGAATCAAGCGATGCCAGTGGCCGTTGCGCATAGGTGCGTATGCTGCTCAGCTTATGCCGGGTGCGGCCATTGGTTTCGTTATATGTCAGGTTTGACTGGTTCCTCAGTTGCCATAAGCCGATGTTGGTACCGTTGTTCAGTCCGCTCCAGAAGTTTCTGGTGGTGTATCCGCCGGTGTTTTTGGTTTCATAATAATTGGTGTTGTGTTTAATGAATAAACCCAATGTACCGCTGTCCCATTGCGAAACGGGAATATACCCGCGCGGCTGACGGTACAGTGAGGCCTGCGGAATGAGCAATTTCAGGTGCTGCGTTGATTGTTCAAACTCCCAGGAAGAGCCTTTAGAAAGCGCAGCAAAATTGACACACTGATCATTAACAGGCAGCAACGAAACCGCATCGGCTTTAAGTTGAATAATTTTAATCTGGTCTGCATTCAAACAGGGTTGTGCATTTTGACCATCAGCCTTATCTCTGAAGTTAATTTCAACATTCTCTTTGACCAGTTTATTATTAACATACAGATCGACGCGGTAAACGCCGGCATCCAGCACTGGCTCTTTTTCATTTAATTTAGCCAGATTGACTGCAACGCCCGAACCCTCAAGCAAACCCGGATCAAAATAGAATTCTTCAGCCATCGCTGCCGATAAATACGTCGATGCAATACATAATGTTAAAAATGAAACAGAGGGAACAAAAGCTTTATTACGGATTGATACCATATTCATAACTCACAATCGCTCCCTGATCGTTGACATACTCAATGACAGCAGTGTCATTTTTCATTATCTGCATTTTTTTGAATTCCACATTCCCTTGCGAGAACGGCGCGAGCATATCGGCAGGCCGTGAATAAATCTTATTTTTATTTTTTATCTTCACACTGGCAATTGACAGATAAAACGGTGAATTGTTTTTAATCTGCAACGTGGTTCCGGCAGCCTTTACTGAAGAGGTAACACTAATATGTTCAGTTAACTGTCCGATTTTTTGCGCAATCTCTGCCGGGCGATAAAATACCTTAATACGGTTTTTCAGCATCACCAGCATTTTGTTTTTTTGCTGACTGTCTTCTCCGGCAGCATTCACCGGCGGAATTTGCAGAAAATTAAAATAGAATAGTGATTCGCGATCATGCGGTAAGTTTTTCTGGCCAGTATATGAAATCCTCAAAACCTGCCCGTTATTTGATGCGATTTTAAATATTGCCGGTGAGGCAATAAATGGCGCTTTGCCGGTTACCGGGGTTGATTCATTGTCACCGTCATCCAGCCAGGTCTGAACAACGTAGGGAAAGAGATCTTTATTGCTGAATTCAACGTTCATGGACGGCGCATCGGAGGGATAAATTATCCGGCTACCCATCATAGTGACGCTGGAAAATGCGAATGCAGGTAAAAATAACGACACCGCCAGCATTGTATTTAAAATTTTATTAACTCTTTTTTTGCTACACGACATTGATATTACTCTTATCATTAATATTACGATGTGATTAAAGAAGACATTCTCACTGGAATAAAAATAAGATGGCAGTTTGTCTGCCATCTTATAATCGGTGATGTTTACTTAGAGGTAGCTCACTGCATACTCAACGGAACCCGCAACAGTTCCCGCCTCTGCTGCACCGGTGGCATAATAACGAACGCTATATGTCGCGCTGGAAGACGTTTGCCCTGCTTCGATGGCAAGTTCATTATTGGTACTGGTCCAGGTTGAACTCAGGTCAATAGGCTGGTTTGCTGAGTCAACTAACTGGAGATTAACGTTAGTCGCCGTACCGGTATTTGAAAGCGTTCCAAGGTTCGCCGTATCCACCAGATTGCCAGAGAATACCGCATTGACGTTGGTGACGGTTTCAGCAGTAGAACAACCGGACAGCGCCAGTTCAAAGGTCGTAGCCCCGGCAACATTTCCCAGAGCAGTCAAAGCAGAAGTGGAAACCGTAGGTAATAACACCACCGGCGCTGAATCACTGTTTACAGTTACGGCACATGTTTGCGTGGAAACTTCACCCTGAAATGAAATGGTATTATTAGAAACAGCTGACGCCGTCATTGAAAAAGCTGCTACCAATGCACCACAAGCCACTACAATTTTCTTATTCACGTTTTGTCTCTCCATTAGATTAATTTCCTTCTGACGCAACTGGCCTTCAGCCGTTCAATCAGAGTGGATAATCATAATGTCGTGACAAATTTTGGTAAACAATCACATCAAAAACAGATAAATCAGTGAATTATTCCATTTCTAACCACGTTAACATCTCTTTTATGCTGAAATTGATGTGAATACAAAAATCACTTAGAGTAATAATCTGCAATTTTTGACAATGTTTTGTTACCAGGTGCGAAACTTACATATTCTTAACTAGGAATATTCTCACTGCAATTAAACGCAGGGTAATATCACGGGTTATTTAATGCAGGTTAAATGGCAGGTTTGAATATTATTTATTCATTCCATCGCTAAATTTTCGATATAAATTATTCACTCTGACAAATACCTGGGTAATGTTATGTCATCAATTCGTAAATATTGATTTGGCACATAAACAATGCGCGATGACTTTTGGCTCCCGCTGACCCTCATCAGGTTCTGCCACTGATGCCTGGAACAAAAAGACGTGGTTTGCGCTGATTAGCCCGCACAGGGAAATGCTGACGAATTTATCGAATGAACTGCAGGGGATTTTAAGCACAGGTGTTCACCACATCGCACCGGTGTATGGCACGCGGATGAAGTTTGAGAGGGTGAAAATTGAAGGGATAAAGGGAATCAGCGGGTGCCGGTCAAAAGGCGGTTCAGGGGCTGACAGCCCCTGTCTGTGGGGTTCAGGTCAGAGTTTTTCCACCTCCACCGGCCTGCCATATAACCAACCCTGTCCGACCACTGTCGGCGAATGGCTCAGTAAGAAATCTGCCTGGAGCTGCTCTTCAATCCCTTCCACGATGATGGTTGCGCCGGTGTGAGTGAGCATTTCGAGCATCATTTTTAGCATGTTGAAGCTGACCGATTCTGTGCCGATGGCATCGGTGAATATCTTGTCTATTTTAATAAAATCAAAAGATAATTTGCTCAGATAATCCAGATTGGAATAACCGGTACCAAAGTCATCCAGCGCAATCCGGTAGCCGTACTCTCTCAGCCTGACCAGCGCGTCTTTCAGCACCCGGTGATCTGCCGTCGAACGCTCCGTGATCTCAAGTACAATTTGCTGCCGTTCAACCCCCGCGTTGTCGAGTTCTTCTTCGAGAAACACTTTAAAGTCCGGATCTGTCACATCCGCCGTGGTGATATTAATACTCACGAACAGCGCTTTATTATGGCGAAGATGCGGGCCTATATCTTTCAGCGCGCGGGAGACGACAGAACGGGTCAGCGCTTTAATCTGATGAGTGGACTCAGCGAGTTTGATAAAAATATCAGGCGGGATATTGTCGCCGTGGGTATCTTTCCAGCGGGCTAATGCTTCGTAGCCCATCACCTTGCCCGTCGACATCTCAATAAAGGGCTGAAAATTGATATAGATATCATCATGGCTGATCGCCATTTTGAGTTTATTCTGCATTGAACGGTTATTGCTGACATATTGCACAAGTGCAAATGTAAACATGCCGCCGGCAATCAGACCGGCCAGAATAATAAAGACAATGGCGGTCACCGGCAGGGAGAAAATGCCAATCTGAGTATTTCTTGCCAATACGCAAATATCATATTTTTTGCTGCATTCGGTGAAAAAGGCCTGATGCGACCAGTCCATACGCCCCGGTTTGGTGGCGCCCTCCACCAATCCTGCCGTTTCTCCGAACAAACGGAACACGTGGTTGTGCTGGTGATTGGTCAGCACCGCACCAAACCCCTTGTATGGAACATAAATGTCGCGAAAAGCCGCCGGTGTGGGGAACAGCAGCACATTTCTGGATTCCATCATATCGGCGGTAATGCGCGGATCGACAATGCCGCTGAATGACGTCCAGATGCGCTGCCCGTAAAGGGTCACCGCATCAGGCACAGACATGGTCACCGGCTCCGGCAAGCGGCCACGCATCGCCGTACATTTCAGCTGGTGGTCCTGGGTGTAACCAATATCCGAGATAAACACCGAGGTAAACGAAAGATAGCGAATTTCATCAAGAAATCTGTCACTGCAGGGCTCCAGCCGTAACGAATTGACATTACTGACAATATTGTGGGATTCATCAGCCACTTCCAGCCCGCGCGCCATGATATGTCGGGCGTAAGAAGCCAGATCGTCGCGGTCATACGCGGCGATAGCGAAATGGGTCATCACCAGAGTGAGGGCGGCCACCAAAACAGTGCTGAACAGGATGAACAGGGGTTGGCCAAAAGGTTTCGCGGTCTTCATTGTGTACCTGAATCTGAAAGGTTATTGGCCCGGTGCGTTCAAGGAGACGGGCGGATAGTCGCCAAATTTACTGCCGGCCAGCGCCATCAGCTGACTGAATGCCACATTGTTACTGACTTTCAGTTTTTTCATCATAGCGTGTTTTGTCCGGCTGATACGGCGATAGTCCGTTTTCATTTCTGTCGAGATAGTGGTAATACTCATTTGCTGGCTGAACATAATAAGCACCTGCCATTCGAAGTCGTTCAGCATACCGAAATCGTAATGACGTTTTCGGTCTTCATAAAAAAGAACGCTGACCATACTTTCGGCATTTAATATTTGAGCCGCAGAGGCACGGCAGCCCTCAACGCCTAATTGTTTCATATAAATCGCGTCAGCATTACTTTGGATCAGCAGGGCTGGAATTTCTATTTCGGTGTGAACAATAATATCTATTGCGGGAAACTGAGCTTTGAGTTTTCTGAGGAAGTCCAGCCCCTGAATAATAGACGTATTAGCGTCATACACCTCGCTAAAAATGACATCGATCTTTCTTAATTCCAGCAAAGATTGCAGTGATAAAAAACTTGAAAGTGTGCCCTCAATAATAACCCCACCCTCTTCTCTTAAAATCTGCGACATCACATCGCTGACCATAGAAAGGGGTTCCATAATTGCCACTTTCTCTCTTCTTTTCCACGCCATCTTTATTCCTTACTTTGATGAAATCCTCGTTTTATTTTATCAATTGATTCTGGGATTTTTGATTTGGGAATATAATTTTAGATTAGGTCAATAATCATGAAAAAACCAGTATGGCCGTGGAATACTTCAGCTAATGTCAGGTATTTGTATTATTTCAGAATAAATCTCTGTCAGGATCCTGACAGAACAGTGAATACACAAAGTGGTAATAGTTTGGCAACTAAGAATAATCTCATTAAAATTAAACCGGAACAGGGTGAACGCCGCAAGCGGCAGCGCGCAGTGAAAGAGCCGGAGATTCTTAAGAGGCCCGGCGACAGGCGCCTCTTAAGGCCGGTTTGGGTGGCAACCCTGGGATTTGAAATTAAAGCTGAAGTTGAAGTTGAAGCTGAACGTAAACAAACAACAGATCAGATCTGACCTTTCTTCTTTTTATTACGGATCACCAGCCAGCTGATCCCGCCCATTACCGCACCCATAAAAATAAACCAGATGCCAAGCAGCAATTGCGGCGCCATTTCTCCCGGCGGAGTTTCAGGGCTGCCGACGATCAGGCCGTGGAGAGTGGCAACGATGCCGATCACCAGTAAAATCATGCTGTTGCGAAGTAAACGGCGGGCTACGGTCATTGGAGGTCTTGGAGTGGCCATTAATGCGTCCTTGAGCAATAAAAAAAGATAAGGGCGCATCATAGCGCCCTTCGTTTTTATGTCAAAACAGACAGTTCACAATCTGCTGAGGTCAATCAACGACGATTGCGTACCAGCTGATAGCGGCGGGTGAGATATTCCACCGGTGCGCTCCAGATGTGTACTAAACGGCAGAACGGGAACAGCAGGAATAATGTCATCCCCAGGACCAGATGCACGCGGAAGATAAAGGCCACGCCATCGAGATGCGCCGCCGCGCCGCCACGGAAGGTCACCACAGACTGCGCCCAGCCGACCAGTTTCATCATTTCGCTGCCATCAGTATGCTGCGCGGAGAAGGGAATGGTGCTCAGCCCCAGCGCGCACTGGATCACCAGCAACGCGATGATCATGATGTCACCGAAGCTCGAGGTCGAGCGCACGCGTTCGTTGCTCAGGCGTCGCCACAGCAGCAGACCGCCGCCGATCAGCGTCAGCACGCCACAGGCGCCGCCTGCCCACATCGCCATTTGCTGTTTCACCGGCACCGGCAGGAAGGATTCGTACATCCAGTGCGGGGTCAGCATCCCGAAGGCGTGACCCGCGATGATGCCAAGAATACCCACGTGAAACATCGGCGAGGCAATGCGCAGGATTTTCTTCTCAAGGATCTGGCTGGAACCAGCACGCCAGCTGTACTGGCCGTAATCGTAACGCAGCCAGCTGCCCACCAGGAAGACCGTGCCACACAGGTACGGGTAGATGTTAAAGAAGAAGTTATTGAGGAAGTCAGTCATTTGCGTGGTTCCCCGCAGGTAGGTCGTCAAGGTTCAGATACTGTGGCGCGACCGCGCCGGCAAAGCGTTTCTGGTGCGCGGCTTCTTCACCTGTCGCACAGCTTTGCTCACCGAGGAACTTGATTTGTTCCTCTTCCCATACCGCGTCCAGCGCCGCAGGCGTGTCGTCACGGGCTTCCTGTTTGATCCCGGCGCGCACGGTGTCGGTGGCGATATCACTGCCGGACAGTGCCAGCAGCAGATCAAACAGTTGCGCGTAGTGGCTGTCGCGCTCCTGCATACGGGCGCTCAGCAGCGCGAGGATGGGTGCGATATCACGCAGGCCGTCTCGCGCCTGCGTTTCATCACGTGTGGTCAGATATTCCAGATACAGCGGCAGATAATCCGGCAGCTCGCGGCTGTCGATCTCCAGACCGGCGGCGCGGTATTGCTCCATCAGGTCAACCATCGCCTGACCCCGATCGCGGGATTCGCCATGCACATGCTCGAACAGCAGCAACGAGGTGGCGCGGCCACGATCGAACAATCCGGTGTACGCCGACTGCGCATCCAGCAGGTCCTGTTTGCAAAACGATGTGATGTACAGCGCCAGATCAAGGCGCTGTTGAGGGTCCAGTTCCGGGGAGTCGGTCACCGCTTCCAGCAGTTCGATCTGGTGTTCCCAGAGATCGGCTGAAGGATAATCGAGCAGTAATCCTAAGAGTCGTAAACTGTTCATTCGCCCTTCCTTTCCGTTTTCGCGCCGATGTCGATGGCGTCGATACGTTTACTGTTGAACAGATTGAATTTGCTGTCGCTGCCGTGGCAACCGTCACCGAAGCTGAAACCGCAGCCTTTGGCTTCCGGGAAGGCTTCGCGTGCCTGTTCACGGTGGCTGGAAGGCACCACGAAACGGTCTTCGTAGTTGGCGATCGCCAGATAGCGGTACATTTCTTCCGCCTGCGCCGCAGACAATCCGACCTGTTCCAGCGCGCTGGTGTCCGTCACGCCGTCCACGGTTTCAGCGCGTTTGAAGTGGCGCATCGCCAGCATACGTTTCAGCGCCCGCAATACCGGCGCGGTGTCGCCCGCGGTCAGCAGGTTCGCCAGGTATTCCACCGGAATACGCAGGCTTTCGACGTCCGGCAGCACGCCGCTGTGCGGCAATGCCCCGGCGTCGGCGGCTGACTGAATCGGAGACAGCGGCGGCACGTACCAGACCATCGGCAGTGTGCGGTATTCCGGGTGCAGCGGCAGTGCCAGCTTCCATTCAATCGCCATTTTGTAGACCGGCGACTGACGCGCGGCGTCCATGACGGAAATCGGAATGCCGTCTTTTTCAGCCTGGGCAATCACTTCAGGATCGTTCGGATCGAGGAAGATGCTCATCTGGCTTTCGTACAAGTCTTTGTCGTTCTCAACCGATGCCGCTTCGGCGATACGGTCGGCGTCATACAGCACCACGCCGAGATAACGGATGCGGCCGACGCAGGTTTCGGAACAGACCGTTGGCTGGCCCGCTTCGATGCGCGGATAACAGAAAATACATTTTTCTGATTTGCCGCTTTTCCAGTTGAAGTAGATTTTTTTGTACGGGCAGCCGGTCAGGCACATGCGCCAGCCGCGGCATTTGTCCTGGTCGATCAGCACGATGCCGTCTTCGCCGCGTTTATAAATCGCGCCGCTCGGACAGGTCGCCACACACGCCGGGTTCAGGCAGTGTTCGCACAGACGCGGCAGGTACGCCATAAAGGTATTTTCAAACTCGCCGTACATCTCTTTCTGCATGTTGGCGAAGTTCTGATCGGCAGAACGTTTGCTGAACTCCGTGCCCAGATCGTCTTCCCAGTTCGGGCCGCCGACAATTTTCTTCATGCGTTTGCCGGTCAGCAGCGAACGCGGACGCGCCACCGGCTGATGTTTACCGTCTTTCGCGGTGTGCAGATGCTGATAATCAAAATCGAACGGTTCGTAGTAATCATCGATTTCCGGCATGTGCGGGTTAGCGAAGATTTTATGCAGCAGGTTGGCTTTGTTGCCCATACGCGGCTGCAGTTTACCGTTGATTTTGCGGATCCAGCCGCCCTTCCATTTTTCCTGGTTTTCCCAGTCGTGCGGATAACCCAGACCCGGTTTGGTTTCCACGTTGTTAAACCACGCGTATTCCATCCCTTCGCGGCTGGTCCAGACGTTTTTACAGGTCACGGAACAGGTGTGGCAGCCAATGCATTTGTCGAGATTCAGCACCATGCCGACTTGTGAACGAATTTTCATTTGGCTTTCTCCTGTTTGACGGCGTCCTGCACGTAGTCGTTACCTTCGTCATCCAGCCAGTCGATGCGGTTCATTTTGCGCACAATCACGAATTCATCGCGGTTAGAACCGACGGTGCCGTAGTAGTTAAAGCCGTACGCCAGCTGGGCGTAGCCACCGATCATATGGGTTGGTTTCGGGCACACGCGGGTGACGGAGTTGTGAATACCGCCGCGCTGCTGGCTGATTTCCGAACCCGGAATGTTCACGATGCGTTCCTGTGCGTGGTACATCATGGTCATCCCCGCCGGTACGCGCTGGCTGACCACCGCACGGGCGCTCAGCGAGCCGTTGGCGTTGAAGGCTTCGATCCAGTCGTTGTCTTCGATACCCAGTTTTGTTGCATCGTCTTCACTCAGCCAGACAATCGGGCCGCCGCGACCTAAGGTCAGCATCAGCAGGTTGTCGCTGTAGGTGGAGTGAATGCCCCATTTCTGGTGCGGCGTCAGGAAGTTCAGCGCCATTTCCGGGTTGCCGTTCGGCTTCGCATTCAGCAACGGCTGCGCCGCGCGGGTGTCGATTGGCGGACGGTAGACCAGCAGGCTTTCACCGAAGGCGCGCATCCACGCGTGATCCTGATAAATCTGCTGACGGCCTGACAGCGTGCGCCACGGGATCAGCTCATGCACATTGGTGTAACAGGCGTTGTAAGACACGTGTTCATCTTCCAGACCAGACCAGGTCGGGCTGGAGATGATTTTGCGCGGCTGTGCCTGAATATCGCGGAAGCGAATTTTCTCGTCTTCTTTGTTCAGCGCCAGATGCGTATGGTCGCGGCCGGTGTTCTGGCTCAACGCCGCCCAGGCTTTCACGGCCACCTGGCCGTTGGTTTCCGGTGCCAGCGTCAGGATGACTTCCGCCGCATCAATCGCGGTGTTGATCATCGGCTGGCCTTTGGCGGTACCGTCCGGTTTGGTGTAATTCAGTTTTTTCAGTAAATCGACTTCGCTGTCGGTATTCCAGCTGATGCCTTTACCGCCGTTACCGAGTTTTTCCAGCAACGGACCGACCGAGGTGAAGCGCTCGTAGGTATTCGGATAGTCGCGTTCAACGGCCATCAGATGCGGTGCGGTACGCCCCGGGATCAGGTCGCATTCGCCTTTCTTCCAGTCTTCCACGCCAAACGGCTGCGCCAGCTCAGCGGCGGAATCGTGCTGAATAGGCATCGTGACCATGTCGGTTTCCACACCCAGATGGCCGACGCAAACGCGGGAGAACTCTTTGGCGATGCCTTTGTAGATTTCCCAGTCGCTCTTTGAATCCCAGGCCGGGTCAACGGCGGCTGACAGCGGATGAATAAACGGATGCATGTCCGAGGTATTCATGTCGTCTTTTTCGTACCAGGTGGCGGTTGGCAGCACGATGTCGGAATACAGACAGGTGCTGGACATACGGAAATCAAGCGTCACCACCAGATCCAGTTTGCCTTCGCCGCCCTGCGCCTGCCATTCGACTTCTTCCGGCATCACGCCGCCCTGAATACCGAGATCATCTCCCTGAATACCGTGTTCGGTGCCCAGCAGATATTTCAGCATGTACTCGTGGCCTTTGCCGGAAGAACCCAGCAGGTTGGAGCGCCAGACGAACAGGTTACGCGGGAAGTTCTGCGGATTGTCCGGCTGTTCAGCGGCAAAGCGCACGCTGCCGTCTTTCAGGGCTGCGACGGTGAAATCGGCAGGCGATAAGCCGACCGCTTTCGCCTGTTCCGCGATGTGCAGCGGGTTAACGTTGAGCTGCGGCGCAGACGGCAGCCAGCCCATACGCTCGGCGCGCACGTTGTAGTCGATCATGCTGCCGGTGAATTTGGATTTATCCGCCAGCGGGGACAACAGTTCCTGCGGTGCGACGGTTTCGTAACGCCACTGGCTGGAATGGTTGTAGAAGAACGAGGTGCTGTTCATCTGGCGCGGCGGACGCTGCCAGTCCAGACCAAACGCCAGCGGCTGCCAGCCGGTTTGCGGACGCAGTTTTTCCTGCCCGACGTAGTGTGCCCAGCCGCCGCCGCTCTGGCCGACGCAACCACAGAAGATCAGCATGTTGATCAGACCGCGGTAGTTCATGTCGAGGTGATACCAGTGGTTCATCCCGGCACCGACGATGATCATCGAACGGCCATGGGTTTTGTTGGCGTTGTCGGCAAATTCATGGGCGATACGCGCAATATTCTGCTGAGAAACGCCGGTGATTTTTTCGGCCCAGGCTGGCGTGTAGGCTTTGATTTCGTCATAGCTTTGCGCACAGTTTTCGTCGTTCAGGCCGCGCTCAATGCCGTAGTTCGCCAGCGTCAGATCGTAAACGCTCGCCACCAGACCGGTGCTGCCGTCTGCCAGTTGCAGGCGTTTGACCGGCAGTTTGTGCATCAGGATTTCATCCAGCGCCACGCTGTTGAAATGCTCGCTGACCGCGCCGCCGAAGTACGGATACCCGACGTTGACCACGTCATCGTGATCGTCGAGCAGGCTCAGCTTCAGGCTGACGTCTTTATGATCTTTCCCTTCGCGGGATTCCAGATTCCACTGGCCTTTTTCGCCCCAGCGGTAACCGATAGAACCTAACGGTGACACCAGTTCGCCGGTGTTTTCGTCAAAGGCGATGGTTTTCCACTGCGGGTTATTTTCCTGACCCAGATTGTCCACCAGATCGGACGCACGCAGCATACGGCCTGCGGCATAGGAGCCGTCTTCGCGCGGTTCGAGCATCACCAGCATCGGCATGTCGGTGTAACGACGCACGTAGTCGGTGAAGTACTGGCTTGGGTTATCAATATGGAAGGATTTGAGGATCACATGGCCCATTGCCAGCGCCAGTGCGCTGTCGGTGCCTTGTTTCGGTGCCAGCCACTGATCGCAAATCTTGGCGATTTCGGCGTAATCCGGCGTTATGGCAACGGTTTTGGTGCCTTTGTAACGCACTTCGGTGAAGAAGTGGGCGTCCGGGGTGCGGGTCTGCGGAACGTTTGAACCCCAGGCGATAATATAAGAAGAGTTGTACCAGTCAGCGGATTCAGGGACGTCGGTCTGCTCGCCCCAGGTTTGCGGAGAAGCCGGTGGCAAATCGCAATACCAGTCGTAGAAGCTCAGACACACGCCGCCGATCAGCGACAGATAGCGCGCGCCGGAGGCGTAAGACACCATCGACATCGCCGGAATTGGCGAGAAACCGATAATGCGGTCCGGGCCGAAGGTTTTGGCGGTATAAACGTTGGACGCCGCAATCAGCTCATTCACTTCCTGCCAGCTTGAACGCACAAAGCCACCGCGACCGCGTGCGGCTTTATATTCTTTGGCTTTTTCCGGCTGATTGACGATCGAGCCCCAGGCATCGACCGGATCGCTGTATTGCAGTTTGGCTTCGCGCCATAACTGGATCAGCTTTTTGCGCATCAGCGGGTATTTCAGGCGGTTAGCACTGTAGAGATACCAGGAGTAGCTGGCGCCACGCGGGCAGCCACGCGGTTCGTGGTTTGGCAGATCAGGACGGGTGCGCGGGTAGTCAGTCTGCTGGGTTTCCCAGGTGACCAGACCGTTTTTAACGTAAATCTTCCAGCTACAGGAACCGGTGCAGTTCACACCGTGCGTGGAACGGACCACTTTGTCGTGCTGCCAGCGGCTACGGTAGCCGTCTTCCCAGTCACGGTTGGTATTCAGCGTCTGGCCGTGGCCGTCAGCGAAGGGTTCAGCTAGCTGTTTGAAATAGCGAAACCGGTCAAGAAACTTGCTCATCCGGGAATCTCCTGTGCAAAGGCCTGTGGCGCTTTGTCATTATGTGAATGGCGGGGAATACAACTACATTGCTCAAGTTGGCCTCAGGGTATGCACCCCACACGCGCGTCTACTTGATTGCGATCAACGCCGCGTCGTCGTATAAAAATTCACATAACGATAAATACCCCTTAAGAGGTATTCTGCTATTTCTTAATAATTGATTGTTTTTAAACGGGTAATTTCTGAAAAACACCCCAAAAGCCCATCAGGAAGCCGGAGTAGGAAAATTGGGGGTAAGGCGGCGGGAATGTGACGGATTTGTGAAATTAGCGGGTGGCATATTGTATTTGTGCCGATGTCTGGCGTAATGGAGAAACCCGTTTTCTCCGCCAGAAGCCTTTAATGCAGACAGAAAAACCCGTCGTACTCAATTTCAATGATGAAGTCACCGGAATGATTTACGGCTTCGTTTTTCGGCCAAACCGCCCTGCCGAGCGCGTCTCTTCCCAACAGGTTCAGGAAGCCTATCAGCAGATCTGCCATGACCAGGGGTTTGTCTGGATCCACGTCAATCTCAATCACGCCATGGCAGAAAAATGGCTGAAAAAGCATTTTGCGGTCGGGGATGTGTTTTTCGAAGAAATCCGTGAAGGGTCGCGCAGTACGCGCATAGAGCGGGTGGATGACACCTTGCTGGCAGTGCTCAACGACGTGATTTTTCGCCCCGATGAAACCAGTGATGAAGCCTCCACCCTGTGGCTGAGCTGTCATCAGCAACTGGTGGTGACCGCACGCCACAAACCGGTGCGGCTGATCGAGCGGCTGTTTAAACGGCTTGATCACCTGAACATCGGCTCGCCGACCGCGCTGCTGGTGCATCTGCTGGAAGAACAGGAGGAGTTGCTGGAGCAGATCGTCCGCCGCGCCAACCAGTACGTGGACACCATTGAAGAGCGCCTGCTCAGTCATCACGTCAAAAAGAACCGCGCCAGTCTGGGCCGGCTGCGGCGAATGCTGATGCGTTTTCAGCGGTTGCTGGCGCCGGAGCCTACGGCGCTGTTTCGCCTGCTGAACCGCCCTCCCGCGTGGATCGCGCCCGCCGTGGTGCAGGACTTACGTCAGTTTGCCGAAGAATTTTCCGTGGTGCTCAATGATCTGATCGCACTGACCGAGCGGATCCGTTTGCTACAGGAAGAAATCACTTCGCGCCAGATGGAGCAAAGTAACCGCACGCTGTACGTGCTGACGGTGATCACCGTGCTGGCGCTGCCGATCAATATTGTGGCGGGATTTTTTGGCATGAACGTCGGAGGCATTCCGCTCGCCGGCAATCACCACGGTTTTATCCTGCTGGTGGTGATTGTCGGCGTCTGTACCCTGCTGGCGGGCTGGTACGCTTTCAGGCGCAGCGACGAGAACTGAGGCAAAGTTACAGGAAGTGGCTGGCCTTATTTAACAGCGCAGCTTTGGTGATCACACCCAGCAGGCGGCGCGACTGGGCATTTTCCAGTACCGGCAAACGTTCGAGCGGCGACGTGCTGAACATCGCCCACGCCTGTTCGTAGCTGGCCTGCTGGAACAGCGTGGTGAACTCCTGTTCGATAAACCCGTCGATCGGGCTGTCAGATTGCAGGCTGCCATCAATAATGCCGCTCGCCAGCACGTTGGTCGGCACCACGCCGAGGAACCGCTCTTCTCTGTCCACCACGTAAACGTAGCGCGTGCGCTGCTTCAGCCCTTCGCTCACCACCTCGGAGAGTGAGGCGTCCACGTACATTTTCGAGCAGGGCGTCACCAGCGAAGCCACGGTGCTGTACTCAAACTCGTTCTTCGCGAGGAAGCGGGCGTTGTGGCGCGTCAGCACCGGGTAGGTCCCGCCCTCTTTCAGACGCGAGGCAACCACGTAGGAAATCGCCGTCGCCAGCATCAGCGGGAACAACAGCGAGCTGTTGAGGGTCATTTCAAACGCCATCATGATCGACATCAGCGGCGCATGGCTGGTGGCCGCCAGCAGCGCACTCATGCCGATCGCCGCATACAGGCCGACCGGGCCGGGATCAAAGCCCAGCCATTGCAGGAAAGTACACACCAGCGCGCCGCCCGCCGCGCCGATCAACAGTGACGGCGTAAACAGCCCGCCCACCGCGCCAGAGCCGATGGTGATCGCCGTGGCGACAATTTTCAGGATCAGCAAGACCAGCAACGACGTCTGTAAATCGCCGTTGTTGAGGATTAAATCGATCACTTCAAAGCCGTTGCCCAGCACCAGCGGGGAAATCATTGCCACCAGCCCGACACCCAGCCCGCCAAGGCCAAGGCGCAGCGCCGGATGCGAAATGGGTTTCATCCACAGGCGCACTTTGTCGATGGAGGAGATAAACAGCGGCCCGAGCACGCCCGTCGCCGCGCCGATGATCAGCACGGTAATGATCGCGCCAAATGACGGGCTGAAGGTCGCCGAGGAGTAAAGGTAGAGCGGCGCATAATCGGTCAGCGAACGCACGGTAAGCACCGCGACCGAGGCCGAGATAAACAGCGGGATCAGCCGCTGCACCGCCGTGACGCCAAAGGCAATTTCAGCCACAAACAGCGCCCCCGCAAACGGCGCGTGGTACACCGCTGCCAGCCCGCCTGCCGCCGCCATGGCGATGATATCGGACTGATGGACGCCTTTAAAACGCGAGAAGCGCCCGACCAGACTGCCGCTCAGCGCAGAGAGTTGCACCATCGCGCCTTCACGCCCGATCGACCCGCCGCTGGCGATACTGGCGAGCGACGACAGCCCGCGCAGCACGGTGCTGACCACCGGAATGCCCGGCAGACGCTGGTCGATCACATCGAGGTAATCCGGCATTTTGCCGTGCTTTTCTTCATGGCGCAGCGCCCACAGTAAAATGAAACCGGCAATAATACCGCCTGCGGTCGTGATCAGTGGCCAGACCAACCGGGGGTATTCGTTAAAGGCTTTGGTAATGTCGCTGCCGTCGGCAAACATCAGGCCGTTAATGCCGGATATCGCGCCGCGAAACGCAATGGTGACCAGTGCGGCAACAATCCCGGCGGGGATTGCGATCAGCAGGTTAATCCAGTCACCCTTTTGCAGGGAATCAAATGCTTTCAGGCCCATCAGGTTCTCATTATGGAAAGAGGCTGACGGGGAGAATACCATTTCAGCGTGAGTTTCTCATGCCCGCACTTTGCAGGGCGATTTCACGCTTTCGGTGCCGTCTCAGGGGCCGGAGGGAGATTTTCGGCGGGAAAATAAAGGGGTTTTTGAAAGTTGCCCGGTATTCCTATAAAACATCCTCAGTACCTTCACTTCTGATTCCTGTTTAATAAGGGCCACGCCATGATAACCGTTGAGAAAGCAGATTTTTTCTCGCCCGAATCGCAATATTTAATTGAAAAGTTGTCATCAGAACTTGCCGCGATCACCGGTAACAGTGGCAAAAGCCATTTCACGGCAGACTCACTCGAAGAGGAGCGCTCGCTGTGGGTACTGGCAAGAAACCAACAAGGTGAAGCGATTGGCTGTGGAGCGATAAGGCCGTTAACACAACATATCGCCGAACTGAAAAGGATGTTTGCTGACCGAAGCTCACCCGGCATTGGTCAGGCTTTACTCGATTTTCTGGAAACATCCGCAGCACAGCGAGGTTATACCGAACTCTGGCTTGAAACCCGCCACGTTAACGTCAGGGCTGTCCGTTTTTACCTCAAAAATGGCTACGGACAAATTGAAAATTACGGCCCCTATATTGGCCGGGAAGAGGCAGTCTGTTTCTCGAAAACATTGCGGCCCGCTCATTTGGCATAAATCGCAGGCAACGCCCCCTCCGGCAGAAAAATCCGCCTTCCGCGGGAGGCTGTTGCGCAGTTTATCCGCAGCCAGGAACTAATTTTTGCAAAAACGAAGATGCACTCTATGCTTCGTGAGCAACAGAATTATTCAAAGGAATTAAAATGGTGGTTAAAGGTATTTCCAAGGGGTTTTTTCTTACGATTCTGGTCATCGTAACGTTGGCTTTTTTTGATGTTTTACGGCCTTACTACTCTTCCGTTTTATGGGCGATTATTCTGGCAGTGATTTTCAATCCATTAAAAAACCGTCTCAAACTGTACGTCGGCGATCGCAACGGCGTGGTTTCGCTGATCACGGTGTTGATCATTTGTCTTATCGTCTTCACCCCGCTGGCAATTATTATTTCCTCGCTGGCGATTGAGTTCAACGCGGTGTACGTCAAGTTGCAGGGAAATGAAACACAGCTGCCGGTGATCCTGGCGGATGTGATTCATCATCTGCCACGCTGGGCGCGCCATTTCCTGTCCGATCACGATCTGGACAGCACCACTGAAATTCAGAAGAAACTGTCTGATGTGGCATTGCAGGGGAGCCAGTATCTGGCAGGCAGTGTTTTCGTTATCGGTAAGAGCACCTTCGGGTTTGCGCTCGGTTTCGTCATCATGCTGTACATCCTGTTCTTCCTGATCAAAGACGGCGCTTATCTGGTGAACCTGACGCTGGCTGCCCTGCCGCTGTCGAGCTACGTGAAACACCATCTGTTCATGAAGTTCGCCGCCGTGGCTCGCGCAACGGTAAAAGGTACGGTGGTGGTCGCTATCGTTCAGGGTGCGCTGGGGGGGATTGCGTTTTACATCGCCGGTCTGGAAGGAAGTCTGCTGTGGGGCGCGCTGATGGCGTTTCTGTCCATCATTCCGGCCGTGGGTTCAGCGATCATCTGGGTACCGGCAGCCATCTATTTCTTTGCTTCCGGCATGCTGTGGAAAGGCATCTTTATTGTGGTGTTCTTCGTGGTGATCATTGGTCTGGTGGATAATATTCTCCGTCCGCTGCTGGTCGGCAAAGACACCAAAATGCCTGACTATCTCATTCTGATCAGTACATTGGGCGGAATGGAAGTGTACGGCATTAACGGATTTGTTATCGGCCCGCTGATTGCGGCGCTGTTTATCGCCTGCTGGAATATTCTTTCCGGGCGCGATCATCGCGATAACATTGAAGAGATTGACGAGGATTTTATCGAAGAAGGTAAAAACCATCCGGGAGCCTGACGGTTCCCGGCACTAATCTGAACATGAGCGGCCTGCGTGCCGCTCATTTTTTTTTGCTTATCCCGCCGCCCGCTCTTCACACCAGCGTTCGAACAAATCAGGGTTGAGCGGCATCGAGTAGTAGTAACCCTGCACTTCGTCACACCCCAGCCCGCGTAAAATATCCACCGTCTCCTCGTTTTCCACCCCTTCCGCCAGCACTTCATAGTCCAGCTGTTTGAGTAAACGGATGACGTTTCTGACGATCACCAGACTGGCGTGATCGGTAGAAATTGTGCCGACAATGGAGCGGTCGAGTTTGATGGTATCCATGGGAATTTTGCGCAGCACGTTGATGTTGCTGTACCCCGAACCGAAATCGTCGAGTGAAATCTTAAATCCGCGCAGTTTGAGCATTTCGAGCCCGGAAAGCGCATCCGGACTTTCGAGCATTTTCTCGGTTTCCAGACATTCCACGCTGAGTAAAGCCGGCGGCAGCGTGTGGCTGAGCATCTTCTCTTCCAGCGCATCGGCAAAACCGGGGCGGGAGAAATCGCTGGCCGCCAGATTGATGGACACCGGCACCCGCAGGTTTTTGTCGACCCACAGGCTGAGCTGCCGGATAGCGTGCTCGATAACCCAGTCGGTCAGCTCACTCATCAGGCTGGTTTTTTGCACCAGCGGAATAAACTGCCCCGGCATGATCTCGCCGAGCAACGGGTGTTTCCAGCGGATAAGCGCTTCGGCGCCGGTGACCTCGCCGGTGGTGAGGGAGATTTTCGGCTGATAAACCAGGTATAACCCGCTGCGCTCGTGCAGCGCTTTTCTCAGCTCGGCCAGCAGCTGGAAATCATTGCGTTTTTTGTCATCGATGTCGGCGTCATACGTCATGAACCTTTTCTTCTGACTGATCGCCTCATGCAGAGCACTGACCGCCCTGCGCAGAATTTCCGCCGGATTGAGCTGCGGGGAGAATTCACCGGAATCACCGATATGAATGTCCAGATTAAGCGGGATCTGATTATTCAGGCTGGCCTGAGTGCCGGTGAGCTTTTCACTGATCGTTTGCAGGCAAGGGGTATCGCTGTCTTTAAGGAAGAAGGCGTAACGCCCGACGGCGACTGCGTATAACAACCCGTCAAGTTTCAGGCGGGCTTTCAGTTGCAGCGCCATATCCTGCAGCAGGCTTTCCACCGCGCCCATCCCCATGGAACGCGCAACTTCATAGGCAAAGGCAATATCCAGACAGTCGATAATGACCAGCGTACTGTCCGCACCGTTCAGGTAGGACATATCCCGCAGCAAACGCTGGCGGTTAGGCAGCAACGTCACAATATCGACGTAACCGACCGCATGCCAGGTTTCCAGAAACACGGACATCAGCTCGGCAATTTTCTCAAACGTTTCGATTTGCTCATGGGTAAACTCGCGCGCCTCGCTGTCCAGCACGCACAGCGTGCCGACGATCACCCCTTCACGCGTGCGCAGCGGGGATCCGCCGTAGAAGCGGATATAGGGGGCTTCGTGAACCAGGCGGTAATGCATAAAGGTTTCATCCTGCAGCGTATCGTTGCAGATGAGGGTTTGTTCGCTGCGAATGGTGTGTGCGCAAAACGCATCGCTCAGGCTGGTTTCAGTAAAAGGAACGTTCTGGGCTGATTTAACAAATTGTTTTTCATCATCTAAAACGGACACAAAACACATCGGCACATTGAGCAAGCGACAGGCAAGAAAGGTGTATTTTTGCAGCGTCTCGTCACGGCCTCTGTCATCTGCCTTAAGAGCATCGATCGCCGCATGCCTTTTTGCTTCATTGTTACTTAAATTGGTCAGCATGGTTACACTCTTAAAATCAGAAATTTTTCTAATAATATTCTTATACCCTTTGGCGAACACATTCGACCAGTACTGGATCCACCTGGATCCAGAGGGATAAAAGCCGTTAATTTTATTTAATTCAGCGGGGGAACTGTTAAGAAAAGCCAATCTTTCCGCTTTTGACACGCGGCAATGCAAGGTTAATGAATACAAGTAAAATAACAAGGAAAATGCCGAAATACTCACATTTCGCGCTTCTGCAGCGCTTGTCCTTATGCATGTCGTGGATTATCTGTTTTAGTATGTGCTAGCCTGCTGTGAGAAATCTGATGTGTCGGGAATAAGATTTTCCTGCCCCGCCAAACAGACTCTTCAAAAAATGATTAACTTATTGATTATCTGAATATTACAGACAGTCGTTGAACCAGGCGAAGAAATAACGAGCGGGTAACACTTCTCTCTCTGTAGGAGCCATAACAAAATGAAAAACATTATATTAAGCATGATCGCCAAAATCTCCCGGATGGAAGCAGACGCTAAACAACTGACTGCACAGGTAGAAGCGCAGTCACTTCTTTTAAGCGCACTGTTTTTAACGGTGGGTAAAAATGGCGGTCCGCAGGAAATTATTGAGAGCGTAAATAAAGCCATTAATTCCGTGCTCGACTCGGACGATGATGCAATTAAATCCGACGCTTCACTTTTATTCGAGCAATTTCAGGCAATTATTTCGACCACACGCTTAATTGATCAGGCCGACCCGGAACTGAATGCTGAAGCACTGAACACGCTGAACGGTACCAGCCCGGATGCTGTTACTGAATCATAACATTTGATTGCACACGCAGCCCCTGTTTTGCTCACACGTTTGGCATCCGGGCTGCGTTCAGAAAATTCTCGGAATGTGCCCCGGTGAGTGCAAGGACAGAGATTCCCTACTACGCTTTAAGTCTGCAAACAAAGGAGAATACGATGTCATCACAAGATTACGATAAAGACCTGAACAAAGACGCAAACCGTCTGGCTGATAAAGTTGAAAACAAAGCCAATGAATTTGCCGGTGAAGCGCAGAAGCAATTCGGCAACTTTGTTGACTCGCCAAAGCATCAGATTGAAGGCGCTGCCCGTAAGTTGTCCGGACAGGCAAGTGAAGCCCTCTCCGGCGTGGCTGACAAGGTGAAAGATAACCCGCTGTCTGGTCTTATCGCCGCAGGTGCCATTGGTGTTGTGCTGGGTTTACTGCTTGGCCGTAAGTAATAAGCCGTAAGTCGTAAAACTTACGCCTCAGGGCCGGGAAACCGGCCCTGATAAAAATCCGGAGACTTCAGGTTTCCGGATTTTTTTTGCGTGCAATCGGGAGAAGAGGCAAAGCAATCAGGCTCAGGAGAAATTTTCCAGCACTGACAGGAAGGAGTGTCTGTCGCCATGCCCCTCGGTGAGGCGCACGCGCCCTTCGATATCGGCCAGATGGTGATCCATCAGCTGCCGGGCTTTATCCAGATCTTTTTCTTTCAGCGCCGCCACAATCATGCGGTGATGATCCGCCCCGCAGTCGTCTTTTCTTTTTTCCTCATACAGCGACATCACCAGCGAAAGCCGCGCCACGATTTTAGCCAGCATTTCCGTCAGTACAGGATTTCCCGCCAGCTCTGCCAGCACAATGTGAAACTTGCCGGAGAGCACGGTTTTGGATTTTTCATCGCCGTGAGAATGGGTGTGCTCTTCTTCGTCTGCCAGTTTCTCCAGCGCGCTGAGCTGTTCAGGCGTCGCGCGCTCAATCACGAATTCCAGCAACAGCGCTTCAATTCTGCGGCGCGCCTCAAACAGATTTTTGGCTTCTTCAATGCCCGGTTCGGCCACGAACGTGCCCCGGTTCCTTTTGCGCTCCAGAAGATGATCGCTTTCCAGCACCCCCAGCGCGCCGCGCACCACGGTGCGGCTGACGCCGAAATGATCGGCAATCGCTTCTTCGAGTATTTTGGTGCCGGGGGTCAGCGCGCCCTCGCCGATCGCCGCCGCCAGCGTGGCGCGAATACGTTCGGACACATCGTCATTGCTGTCCGACTGGGTCACCGGTTTTTTGGCCGATGTTGCGGCTTTGCGAACCGGTACGCGCGGTTTGCGGGTTGTCTTTTCCACATCTGACCTCTTCTGGGATAAATTCGCAGTAACTGATGATGTTGTAATTATCTCGATAATAATATTGATTCGCCAATACACAATAGCCACGTGCAACCGGCTGCCGTGGCATTGCGTGGCGATCGGCCCGCCACAAACCGCTTTATGACGCCTGCAACGGGATCCCTTTTTCGGCACACAGGGCGCGGATGTGGTGTGCAGATTTTTTGATGAAATGCACTGCCTCGCTGAAACCGTAAGATTGCTGTTCATAGGCAGGGTAGCCATAGTTCAGGGTTTCATAGGTTTCCCAGTCTGCGATTTCACCGGCTTTCACCCTCCGCTCAAACGCGTCCACCATCGATAAATACGCCTCAAGCTCATGTGGCGACAAATCCGGATGACCGGCGCGCCACAGCGGATCGTCGAGCTGAATACACTGACGCGGATTGGCCTGACGGCGGTTGTCATCTGTCGACTGGGCGATTTCCAGCGAGAGATTCAGCGTCGGGTTGACCTTTGCCAGAACCGGCAGTATCGCGGCAAAATCGACGATGCCTTCGCCGCACGGGCGCGGCTGGAAGTCAAAACCGCCCGGCGCTCTTCCCACGTAAGCGTCTTTGATGTGCGTCTGACGGACATAAGGCGCCAGTCGCTGCGTGGCCAGCAGCGGATGTTCACCGCGTTGCAGCATATTTGCCGTATCGAGCACCACGCCCACGCAGTCCTCACCCACCGCTTCTATCAGACGCAAGATCTCGAAAGAGGTGATTTCGTCATGCGTTTCGATATTCATATGAACACCACAGGCACGCGCCGCCGGCGCGAGTTTTCGCAGCACGTTTTCGATGCCCAGCAATTGTTCGCTCCAGGTGACATCTGTCCGAAAGCGGTCCACGGCCAGCCGCCCGCGATAGGCAGGTTTAAAATTGCCCGGCGACACCCACAATTCCCGGCAGCCGTTTTCGGCGCTGACTTCCATCATCCTGATCAACCCGGCGATAATGTCCCCGCCTCCTGCCGCACGCAGCTCGGGGGATTCAGCACTGCAATAGGGGTTAATTTTCCCCAGCCCGCTTTCCAGATACAGCCCCAGATCATCGGCTTTTGCGCGGATATCACGCAGCAACCCCCTGTCAAGATCAGGGCTCATATCTAAAACGCTACTGAAGAAGATGCCCTCCAGCCCCAGCGCTTTTACGTGATCCAGACTCGCCAGCGGTCCGCGTTTTTTCACTTCGGGTAATTTCAGCCCGTCAATGCCCAGTCTCATTCATAACTCCTAAACAGTGTGGAACGACCTGTCATGCGCTGCAAGGGTCATGCCAGCACGGATAAAAAGGCCGGGACCATAAGTTCATCTCACTGATTTAATGATATTTAATGGTGAAATTAATATTATTATAAACTTTCGCATACTTGTACGAATCACAAACACTCTACTAAAAATCAACTTATGCAGCGGGTTCCGGTGATGCTGCAAAATCCTAATAAATTATTAACCCACTGAAAAAGAACGTTTTTCATTCTTTTCCCCTTTTTGGCCGGGAACAACGCTGTTATCTGGGCGCTCCCGTTTTGTTTGTTTATTGCACCATCACGACCCGTTTATCGCACCAAAATGGCGAAAACAGACTGAAAACTAATATTCGAATATTTCGTATTATGTTTGTGATTATTAATGTTCGGATATTAAAAAATTAATTATCACTTTATATTCAATGCATTAAAAAACTTTCCTGCTTAAAAATTCATACTGGCATGCCGTTTGCTCTTTCCTTTTCCATGCACCACAACCCAAAACCGTCCATGACTGCGACGTAGGATCAGGAAGCAATATGTCAGATATGCAAAACAGCGCTGAAACCAAACGCCTGAAAGTTCAGGGTCTTACTCACAGCTACGGCGGGAAAAACGCGATCGACAATGTCTCCTTCAATATTGAAGCCGGAGAGATTGTGGCGCTGCTCGGGCCGAGCGGCTGCGGTAAATCGACGGTACTGCGGGCCATCGCCGGTTTAATCCAGCCGAAAGCGGGTCGCATTGAACTCGGCGGGCAGGATCTCAGCGTCGTCTCAGCCAGAGCGCGCGGCATCGGGATGGTGTTTCAGAATTATGCGTTATTCCCGCACCTCACCGTCGCCGAAAACATCGCTTACCCGCTGGCCTGCCAGCAAGTTTCGCGGGCGGAACGCAAACAACGCGTAGAGGAAATGCTGGCGCTGGTGAGACTCAGTGATTTTGGTAACCGCCTGCCCCGCGAACTTTCCGGCGGGCAGCAGCAGCGTGTCGCGGTGGCGCGCGCCATCGCCGGCCGTCCTTCACTGCTGCTGCTGGATGAGCCTTTTGGTGCGCTGGATCGCGCGCTGCGTTTTGATCTGCAGGTGGAATTGCTGCATCTGCAAAAAACGCTGGGCATCACCACGCTTATCGTTACCCACGATCAGGAAGAAGCGCAGAGTCTGGCTAACCGTCTGGTGCTGATGAACAAAGGTGAGGTGGAACAAATCGATACGCCGATGGCGGTGTATGACACGCCTAAGACACTGTTCGTCAACACCTTTATCGGGCAAACCAATATGCTGCACGGCACGGTATCGAGCCTCGGCGAGAACACCACGCTGATTAGCCTTGCCAATGAAAAGACGCTGCGCCTGCCGCGCCGCCTGAATTTCACTCAGGGTTCGAAGGTGACCCTCACTTTCCGCCCGGAAGAAGTTCGCCTCACGACCCAACCCAGCGACAGTGCCCAGCCGGTGCGGATGACCGTATCCGTACCGCTGGGGCCGTCGCTGGTGCATGACCTGGCCTTTGAGGATGGCACCCGTCTGCGGGCGTCGGAACTCAGAGGCCCGTCCACCCGGATCCCGCCACCCGGCGCACAGCTTTTTGCCGAGATCGACACCGCACGGTGCCACGCTTTTCCGGCTGAGCCGGAATTCACACGTTAATCACTGACTATCAGAGGTAGAGACAATGAAGGACTTTGAAATAAGTCGTCGCCGGTTCGGTTATCTTGTGGCGGGAGTAGCGGCATCGACAATGATGCCCTTTTCTCTGCGCGCCGCGGCTGCCAGCAAAAGCAGCGCCGTGGCAGCAACCTTTCCCGGTAACTGGGAAGACGCCTACCGCACCGTAATTACGCCGGTGCTGCAAAAAGAGGGCTACGGACTGACCATCGCGCCGGTCATGGCACAGGACCAGCTGGCAAAAACGCTGGCAAGCCCGGGCCGCCCGCCTTATGACACGTTGCTGATGTCGCCGGGGCAAACAACGATTGCCGTTGAAAAAGACCTGATCCAGAAGATCGACCCTGCCCGCCTGAAAAACTGGGCCTTGCTCGACCCGTCATTTCAGGGGGAGTACGGCCCGACGGTGACCATTGAAGTCAACGGCATTGCCTACAATCCCGATCTGGTGCCGCGCCCCAAAGGTTACCGGGATCTGTTTGAAAATCCGGCTTACAAAGGGCTGGTGTCGTGGACCGGTTTTGAGTCGAACACTGCCGTCATGGCGTACACCGAGATCGCGAAAATCTTTGGTTCCGGCGCGCAGGATATGCAGGCAGTGTTCGATCTGTTCAAAAAGCACCCTGAGCAACTTAAGGCGATCGTCGACAGCACCAACCACCAGATGACGTTATTCCAGCAGGGGGAGATCGCGGTCTTCATGTGCAGCACCAACAACGTTGCCCGCCTGAAAAGTCTGGGAATGAACGCCGAGTTTGTGCATCCGGAAACCGGCTCTCCGGCGGCACCGGTCAATATTCACCTGACCAAAGGCGCCGCGAATCTGGATGCGGCCTACGCCTACATGGACGCGGCCATTTCACAGAGCGTTCAGCAGCAGCTGATGCAACCGCCCACCGACATGTTCCCGACCAACCGGACGGTGGCGCTGACCCCGGCGATTGCCGCGTACCTGACGCGTGATCAGATCAAAACGCTGGTCTACCCGGACTGGGCTGCCATCAATAAAAACCGTGACAGCTGGATCCGCCAGTTCGATACGCTTGTGGCGGGCTAAGGTGAAAACATGAAGCAGAGCGGCTTTCCCTATGTGATACCGATGCTGGTACTTTCGGTGGTGTTTTTCGCCACGCCGCTGGCGGTACTGGTCGGATACAGTTTCGCCGGTGCCGGTGGCATGACCCTCAGCCACTACGGCCAGTTTTTCGGGGACGCCTTTAATTTTCGCGTCCTGATTAACACGGCCCGTCTTGGCATCGAAACGGTGATCGGCACCACCTTGCTCGGCGTTCCCGTGGCTCTGCTTTACTGGCACAGCGGCAAGAATGTGCGCCAGGCGATCGTCTTTCTGACGCTCATTCCCATGCTGACCAGCAACGTTGTCCGCACCTTTGCCTGGATAGTCATCCTCGGGCGTCAGGGGCCGATCAGCCAGACGCTGTTCTCACTGGGCATTACGGACGTGCCCACCAGCCTGATGTTCACCGAGCTGGGGCTGGTGATGGCGATGTGCCAGATTGATTTACCGCTGATCATCCTGCCGCTGATTGCCGTGCTTTCGCGCACGCCTTATCAGCTGACGGAAGCCGCTCAGGTTTCCGGCGCCGGTTCCTGGCGCATTCTGTTTACCCTGCTGATGCCACTGATGCTGCCGGGGCTGCTGGCCGGCTGGATCCTGGTGTTCGCCAGCACCAGCAGTTCGTTCGTGACTCAGGCGGTGATCGGCGGCGCGCGTAACGTGTACGTGCCGCAGCTGATTTACCGCGAAGTGGGGACGCTGTTCAACTGGCCGCTGGCCTCCGCCATTGCCGTGGTGCTGCTGCTGACCACCGGCTGTCTGCTGGTCGCACTGACCATGATTTCACGCCACAGGAGACTGGTCGGCCATGCATAAACATCGCGAGAACCCGCTTCCGTCTTTGCTGTATAAGATTTTTGTTTTCGGCTTTGGCACGCTGTGCGTCATCTATCTGGTGGCGCCGATCGTAATCGCCCTGATGATGTCGTTCACCTCGGGGCAGACGCTGAAGTATCCGCCGCAAGGCTTTTCCCTGCGCTGGTATGAAGCGCTGCTCGACCCGGTGAAATCGGCAACGGAGCACATTGCAGCCTGGAACTCGCTGAAAATTGCCGGTCTGGCGGTGGCTGGCGCACTGCTGTTTGCGGTGCCAGCCACCATCGGTATGACCCGCATGAAACGCCGCAGCGTCAATACGCTCGAGCCTTTGCTGCTGGCACCGCTGGTTCTGCCAAGCCTGGTTTACGGGCTGGCAGCGCTGATCGTCGCCAATTTTATCGGCTTCCCGCCTTCTCTCTGGCTGACCGTGACCGGGCACGTGGTGGTGTTCGGGCCGCTGATGTACCGCGCGGTGTCGGTGGTTGCGCAGGGCATGAATCCGTCGCTTGCTGAAGCCTCGACAACCCTGGGCGCCAGCTGGTTTATGACGCTGCGACGCGTCACGCTGCCGCTGCTGACGCCGGGCATCCTGGCCGGTGCCTTTTTGGTGTTTATCCAGTCGCTGGATAACGTCACAGTGTCACTTTTCCTGGCTGACGCGCGCACCACCGTTCTGCCATTGCGCATGTTTGCGCTTATCGAAGAATCACTCGACGTCCGCGTGGCGGCAATGTCAGGAATATTGATCGCCGTGACATTGCTCGGCCTGCTCGTTGCCCGGCGGGTGCTGACCCCTGCGCGACAGCCTTAACACGCCATTTCCATGATCTTATTTGAAAGGAACACCCTATGAATACTCGTGCGACACCTGCCGCTGGCTATCGCATCGGGTCGTTGCTGGCCGGTTTCGAGCCAGATTTCGACTTCTCCGCCCCGTTGCCTCTTCCGCTGGAGGAGTTTGAGGAGCGCCTGCGCAAAATCAGACGTCAGGCCGTAGAGGCCGGGCACGACGCGATCGTCGTTCATGCCGGCAGCGTGGGCTGGTTCCATGCCTCCAATGCCTACCTGCGTTACATTTGCGACTGGATGCGCGAAGGGGTCCTGATTATCCCGACGGATTCAGATAAACCGCTGACCCTGCTGTCATTTTTCACCCAGTCGGTACTGCTGCCGCCGGGCGGTGAGCCTCTGCTGGTGGAAGATATCTGGCAGATTGGTCCGGTGGGCCGCGAGTATGCCGATCGCCCTGGCGATGCGGTGTTAAACACGGCAGAAAAGTGCGCAGACATCCTTTCACGGCAGGGCATGAAAAATGCACAAATTGGCAGGATTGGCGACCGGACCTCCCTCACCTTTTGGGCCGCACTCAGCGCGCGGTTACCCGGCTGTCAGTTCGTTGCCGACAACGGCATTCTCGACCGGCTGCAAAAAGTCAGGTCACCGCGTGAAATTGAGATGTTCCGCGCCGCGGCGCAGTTGATCAGCATCGGCACTCAGGCGGCTTATCACGTCGCCAGACCCGGCGTGACCGATCACGAAATCTTCGCCGCGTTTACCGCCGCACAAATGGCTTTTGGCGGCGAAACCGGCGACGGGTATCAGATTGGTATTAATGAATTTGGTACGCACTGCGGAAAACCTTACGGCCACGTCGTCCGTCCCGGTGATCTGATTAATCTGTACATTTCGAACGTCACCTGGCGGGGATATACCGCCCAGACGGCGCGTATGATCGCCGTCGGCGAGATCACCTCGCGCCAGGAAGAAGTGCTGGCCGCCTGCACACAAGGCGTTAAGCGTGCCGAGCAGCTGATAAAACCCGGCGCACTGATGCGGGATATTAATAATGCCGCGTTTGGCCCGATGATAGAGCGCGGCATGCTGACGTCACCGGAAGCGCGCACCATGCCTTACAACTGGTCGCCGGAGTCAGACGGCTCCGCAAGACTTATTCCGCGTCAGTATGTGCGCGATATCGACTGGGAAGCGCAGGGTCGGACGCTGATGCACGTTTATCCGGCGACGCACGGTCCGCACAATCCTAATCTCGGCCATTCCGTTGGCATGGCGGGCGCGCAAAACAGTTTTAATATTTCATCTCATAACTACGATCGCCTGGAAGAAGGCATGGTGTTTGTGCTGCACGCCCAATGGCTGGAACCGCTGTCCGCCGGATGCAATATCGGCGATTGCTACGTCGTCACCCCGGACGGGTTTGAGAACCTTAGCCGTCATACCCCGCTTGAGACACATCGCATAAAAACCGGAGCCTGAGATGAACAGCAAGACATCCCATACCTATTTTGATTTTGCGACGCTGACTGAGAGGGAACGCTACAAAATTTTGATCGGCACCGTGATCCCCCGCCCTGTCGCGCTGGTGACGACCCTGAGTACAGACGGCATTCCGAATGCGGGACCCTTCAGTTTTTTCAATGTGCTCACTCACGATCCGGCAATTGTGGCGATTGGCGTGGAGAATTATGCCGACATGCGCTTTAAAGACACGGCGCGCAATATTCGTGAAACCGGTGAGTTTACCGTGCACATAGTCGACGATGCGCTGGTCAGCCAGATGGAAATCTGTGCCATCAAATTTGGTCCGCAGGTCAATGAACTTGATGAGGCGGGGCTTGAGACGACGCCCGGTGAACGGGTGCGCAGCCCGCGTATTCTCGCCGCACCGGCCGCGCTGGAGTGTCGGCGGCATACCATTTTGCAGGTGGGCGCCGCCCGTGAAATTATTCTGGGCGAAGTGGTGGGGGTTTATGTGCGCAGCGATGCCGTGAACCCGGAGAATTTACACATCGACCAGAAACTGATGGATGCGGTCGGTCGCATGGGCGGCAACACCTATTGCAGAACGCGGGAGCAGTTCGATGTAAAAACCCTCACCCCGGAACAATGGGAGGCGCGCAGGCTGGCACAATAATCGGGGAAATATGCCAAATCCTAATGAATTGACTCACATAGGCTATCATTAAGGTTTAGCTGAGAATGAGGAAACAACCATGACTCCAGTTGCCAGTTACACCGGTGCCGCAGTGTTTGTCCTGATTGGGATAGTGATGATCGTCATATTGTTCCGAAATCACAGAAGCAAGAATAACAGCAAGTTCCTGACGCCCGGCAATTGCCTGTTATCGGCTCTGGCGGTGGTGTCGTTCGTGATTGCCATCATCTTTGTGGGATCGTCGTCAGCCATGTGACGGCACAGCGATGCGGCGGCCTGCCGCATCGCTTTCCATCTGCAGTTCACTTCAGATGGTTACTTCAGACAGTTACTTCGCCCAGCTTGGCTTGTTCAGGATGTGATCCTGCCAGTCTTCCACGTCATCTTCGCGTACAGCGATATAACGCACGGAGATCTGCGCGGTGTGCATCGCGGATTTAGAGGCTTTGTTCAGCAGCGGGTGCCACGGAAACAGCGGTTTACCTTCGCCAATCAGACGGTAGGCGCAGGTCGGCGGCAGCCAGTCGAAGGTGGTCAGGTTTTCGCGGGTCAGTTTGATGCAGTCTTCTTCAAGCGTAAAACGACGCTCGTAGTTGCGGCACTGACAGGATTTGATGTTCAGCTGATTACAGGCGACGTTGGTGAAATAGATCTCCTCCGTGTCTTCATCTATCAGCTTGTGTAAACAGCATTGCCCGCAACCGTCGCACAATGCTTCCCATTCTTCGTTAGTCATTTCAGGCAGCGTCTTTTGCTGCCAAAAAGCGGGTTCAGTCATAGTGTGCATCCGGTAGAAGTAAAATGAGGGTGCTTATATAGACGCTTTGCGCCGCAGATGCAAGCAAAGCCGCCGGAAACGCACTCCGGCGCAGAGGAAAATTATCTCAGATCACGCGGGTGGTGACGTCCTTACCGTTCAGTGTAGCGCAGATTTCATCCCCCGCTTTTAACGGCCCAACGCCATGCGGCGTACCGGTCAAAATAATGTCACCGGCGCGCAGGGTGAAGAAACGGCTCATGTACGCGATCAGCGGCAGGACAGGCGTCAGCATATCGCGCGTGTTCCCCTCCTGACGCAGTTCGCCGTTAATCAGCAGGCGCAGCTCCGCCTGTTGCGCATCACCAAACTCACTCACCGGAATAAAACCGCTCATCGGGCAGGAACCATCGAAACCTTTGGCCTTTTCCCACGGCTGACCGGCGGCTTTGAACTGGCTCTGCAAATCGCGCAGCGTCAGATCAAGCGCCAGGCCGTATCCGGCAATGGCATTGGCGACCCTGTCTGGCGTCGCCTGTTTCAATGGCGTGCCGATAAGCACCGCCAGTTCGATTTCGTGATGTACCGAACCCAGACCCGTGGGCAGCGCGATGGGCTGGCGGATATCGCACAGCGCCGTTTCCGGTTTGATAAACACCACCGGCTCCGCAGACACCTGACTGCCCATCTCTTTAATATGATCGGCGTAGTTATTGCCGACACACACCACCTTGTTTACCGGAAAATCCAGTAATGCGCCCTGCCAGTCTCTGTGTTGGTACATAACGTGACTCCTTGTTAAAAAGCCTTAGCCGCTGAACGGATTATGCGGCGCAGGTGCCAGTGGTGCGGACGGCGCTGAAGGCGCTGAAGGCGCCGGTGCCAGCTCGCCGGAGGCTACCGGTGCCTGTGTCTGCGCGCCCATAATGCCGTCAGCCATCATGCCGATGCTCAGTGCAAAATAGGTTGAGCGGTTCCAGTGCATGATAGTGCGGAAATTATCGTAAACCAGGAACGCGCGGCCCTGCACATCATCCGGCGTAATCACCCATGCACGTGTGGCGGTGGAAGCCAGCGGGCTGCCGTCTGCCTGCGTAATGCCCTGCTGCTGCCAGTAGCTGGCCGGATGCATCTGGTTGTTTTTCAGACCCGCCAGGCTGGCATCAAAGTTAGCCGGAAGTTTGACTTCCTGACCCCATCCCTGATTATTCTTCCAGCCTTCTTTTGATAAGTAGTTCGCGGTAGAAGCAAAGACATCGTCGGTATTTTTCCAGATATCGATTTTGCCGTCGCCATTGCCGTCAGCGCCGTAGTTCAGATAAGAACTTGGCATGAACTGCGACTGCCCCATCGCGCCTGCCCAGGAGCCTTTCATCATGTCGCTGGTGGCGTGACCGGAGTCGACGATTTTAAGCGCTGACATAAACTCTTTGGTGAAGAAGGCTTCGCGGCGCCCCTCAAAGGCCAGCGTTGCCAGCGCAGAGAACACGTCCTCTTTACCCTGGATCTTCCCGAAGCTGCTTTCCATTCCCCACAGCGCCACAATGTACTGAGGCTGCACGCCGTAGCGCGCGCTTGCCTGTTTTAGTGCTGGCAGGTTGTTCTGATACTGCTCCTGTGCGGCTTTGATTTTCCACTCAGGCAGAACGCGGGTCAGGTAATCGTCGAGGGTAATTTTCTTTTCCAGCTGATTACGGTCGGAATTGATGACGCGATCCACGAAATGGATATTGGCGAAGGTGCTGTCGAGGGTCTGCTGGCTGATACCTTGCGCCAGCGCCTGGGCTTTCAGTTGTTCGACGTAAGCCGGAAATTCTGCCGGATCCCTTCCCTGTTCTGCCAGTGAGGTTTTGGCAGGGGCGGCTGGCGGCGTTGATGCGGGTGCCTGAGCGGCAGCCGCTGGCTGTGTGGCGGGTTGCCCGGAGGTGGCTTTCTGCGCTGCGCAACCGCTAAGGATAATCAGGGGCGTTAATACTGCCAGTGCCGACAATTTCATCAAACTCTTCCTTTTGACATTCTAAAAATGATTCATCGCTGTAAGCTTTAGATACTACAACGATGAATGCAAGTTATGAGGTCCGAAAGTTCGGGAAATGCCGAAACTAATGTCAGGAAAGGATTATTTATTGCTGTCGCTGAGGTGCATGTTCAATAAACTTTCAACCGGCGGTGGCACTTGCAAATAATAACCTTGTTCTTCGAGTGCCTGACGGACTTTGGCAATATCCGCCGTGGCCAATTTTTCGCGGTTCGCCAGATTGAGCATCATTGAGAACTGTGGCACGCCAAAACCTTTAAGTAATTCTTCAGGCACGCGAGAGAAATCGTCTTTTTTTTCGACATACAGATAAGTCTGGTCGCGTTTAGTACTTCTATAGATCACACAAAACATTTTTTTAACTCTATTTAATTGAAACGGCGGCTTGCGGAGATATAACTGTAACTATACCATGCTTAATGTACATCGGAATATCGCCCCCCGAGTGGTATTCCGGGGATTTAGAGTTGCTGAGACTGAGTCAGGATAGATGTCACAATCGCCAATAGAACTAAAAGGCAGCAGTTTTACCTTATCGGTTGTTCATTTACATAGTTCACAACCTGAGGTTATTTACCAGGCATTACAGGAAAAAGTGGAGCAAGCTCCGGCCTTTTTGAAAAATGCCCCTGTTGTTATCAACGTTGCATCACTCAGTGGTGACGCAAACTGGAAAGACATTCAACAGGCTGTCGCTTCTGCAGGCTTTCGCGTTGTTGGCATCAGTGGTTGCAAAGACGAAAAGCAAAAACGCGCACTTTCCCGCACCGGTTTACCGCTGCTGAGTGAAGGCCGTGCACAGCGTATCGCCGCCGAGCCGCCCGTCCCTGTCGTACCCGATAATGCCCCGGCTAAAACCCGCATTGTCAGTACGCCGGTCAGATCCGGCCAACAGATTTATGCCCGTAACAGCGACCTCATTGTGACGAGCAGCGTCAGCGCAGGTGCGGAACTGATTGCCGATGGCAATATCCACATCTACGGCATGATGCGAGGAAGAGCACTGGCAGGTGCCGCAGGGGATGCAAATTGTCAGATTTTTTGCACACTGCTGGGCGCTGAGCTGGTTTCTATCGCAGGGCAGTACTGGTTGAGTGATCAAATCCCGGCCGACTATCTCGGTCAGGCCGCGCGCCTCAGCCTGATAAATAACGTGTTAACCATACAACCTTTAAACTAAGCCCTTTTGACAAGGAATCCATTCATGGCACGCATCATAGTTGTTACATCGGGTAAAGGGGGCGTTGGCAAGACCACTTCAAGCGCGGCCATCGCTACCGGTTTAGCTCAAAAAGGCAAGAAGACTGTTGTTATCGATTTCGATATTGGTTTGCGTAACCTGGATCTGATCATGGGCTGTGAACGCCGCGTGGTGTATGACTTCGTTAACGTTATCCAGGGCGATGCCACGCTGAATCAGGCGCTGATTAAAGATAAGCGCACCGATAACCTGTTCATTCTTCCGGCTTCTCAAACGCGTGATAAAGACGCGCTGACGCACGAAGGCGTCGAAAAAATCCTCAATGATTTAAACGAAATGCAATTTGACTTCGTGGTGTGCGACTCCCCTGCGGGCATCGAAACCGGCGCGCTGATGGCGCTGTATTTTGCCGATGAAGCGATCATCACCACCAACCCTGAAGTCTCTTCCGTTCGTGACTCAGACCGCATTTTGGGCATTTTATCGTCTAAATCCCGTCGTGCGGAGAAAGGCTTAGAGCCTATCAAAGAACATCTGCTTCTCACTCGTTATAACCCGGGCCGCGTAAGCCGTGGCGATATGCTGAGCATGGAAGACGTGCTGGAAATTCTGCGTATTCCACTGTTGGGTGTGATCCCTGAAGACCAGTCAGTGCTGCGCGCGTCCAACCAGGGCGAGCCGGTGATTCTGGATCAGGAATCCGATGCAGGCAAAGCGTACGATGACACCGTCAGCCGTTTGCTTGGTGAAGAACGTGCGTTCCGTTTTATTGAGGAAGAGAAGAAGAGTTTCCTGAAACGCCTTTTTGGGGGATAAACCATGGCCTTGTTAGATTTCTTTCTGTCCCGTAAAAAGCCGACAGCCAATATAGCCAAGGAACGGCTACAGATCATCGTAGCAGAGCGACGCAGGGGGGACAGCGAACCCTCCTATTTGCCTGATCTGAAACGTGATATTTTGGCGGTGATCTGTAAATACATTAAGATCGATCCGGAGATGTTGCAGGTTCAGTTTGAGCAAAAAGGGGATGATATTTCAGTGCTTGAGCTGAACGTCACCTTGCCTGAATCGGAAGAAACGCCTAAATGACAGCAGTTGAGTTGCAGGTTATGACGGTGTATTTACCAGGTTAATGTCCCCCTGCTCGCTCAGGGGGTTACCTGAACATGACGTTATTTGTTAAACACTGTATAACCACCCACTGTTTAAATAAACACGCTTTCCGTTTTACCCTGCTTTATTTCTGTTTTTCTGACGATCTTCTATTAAGACTCATCCCATTTAGCCTGGCTGATATTCCCTTTACTGTGGCTTAATGCCCCTATTCTAAGATGCACTTTCCTGTCCATTATTCCGGCGTTTGCGGAAATAAAATGCACAAATAAAAAAAGGACGAAATTAATTCCGCCCTTTTTATTCATCAACTGAATTTAATTACCCTTACGGGAATGATGACTCAGTAATCTTTCAGTATTTCCGCCAGCCTTTCACCTAACAGTTTACCGCGCCAGCCGCTGATTAATTCAGGCTGGGATTCTTTGGTTTTTAACTGCCAGTGGCTGCTCAGTAATTGATTTATCTGACGACGCGACGCCAGAAGTTCAACACTCAGTCCGCTCTCTTCGCTGACGGTCTGGATAAGCGCTTTAATGTCTTTGAAGACTTTGCGATAGCCCGACTGATCAATCAGGTTCTGGATCGGCGCAGGCAATTCAGACTCATCCAGCGCATTCGACTCTTCCACCAGCGCCAGCAGCGTACGCCCGTGATAGCGGATTTCCGGGCCGCTCAATCCAAGGGACTCAAGCTCACCCAGTGAACCGGGCTGATAGCGCGCGACCTGCCACAGATTCTCTTCACGTACCACGAAGTTAACCGCCAGGTCACGCTGACGGGCCTGGTTAAGACGCCATGCCGCCAGCAGTTTCAGACAACCCAACTGACGCGGGCGCAGCTGGAAAGCATTGGTGATCTCCAGATATGCCAGTTCCGGTTGCAGCACCTCTTTACGTCGGCGGCACAGCGCCAGACATTCATCCAGCGCGGCATCCATCCACCCGGCTTCTTCGGTTTCTTTCATCAACTGGTCAGCAAGCGGTAATAAATACCACACGTCAGCGGCAGCGTAGACGCACTGTTTTTCGCTCAGCGGACGTGCGATCCAGTCGGTGCGGGATTCACTTTTATCCAGCTCAACGCCAGTCGTTTCCGCCACCAGACGTGCAAAACCGCAGGAAAGCGGACGCCCGCTGAAGGCCGCCAGGATCTGCGTATCAATCAGAGGTGTCGGCATCACGCCAAAGGCGTTGAGAAACACTTCCAGATCTTCGCTGCCGGCGTGCAGGAATTTCACGACATCAGGATTGGTCAGCAGATCAATAAAAGGCTGCCAGGCCGTGATCGGTAATGGGTCGATCAGCGTCAGCTTCTCGCCGTCGAATAACTGGATCAGACCCAGTTGCGGATAATAGGTGCGGGTGCGGACAAATTCGGTATCCAGCGCAATTTTACTGTGCGCTTTCGCCTGGAGGCAAACCTGCTCCAGCGCGTCATTGGTGGTAATTAACTGATAATTCAAATCTTATTTCTCTTAATCATAACTGCGTTATAACGTGACAACGCCGGACATCGCCGGCGTTTGGAGTCTGACCATCACTGAGTGGCATGCTAACCGTTATGCGGCGTCCTGTTTGGGGTCGGCTTTCGGTTTAGTCTGTTCATCACGAAGCTCGCGTCGGAGAATTTTTCCGACATTAGACTTCGGTAATTCATCGCGAAACTCAACTATCTTCGGTACTTTGTAACCGGTTAATAACCGGCGGCAATGCGCCAGGAGTTCTTCGCTGGTCAGTGACGGGTCTTTCTTCACCACGCAAATTTTGACGATTTCACCGGACGCGTCATTGGGTACGCCAATAGCAGCGACCTCCAGAACCTTGTCGTGTTGTGAAACCACCTCTTCAATTTCGTTAGGGTAGACATTGAAACCTGAAACCAGAATCATGTCTTTTTTACGATCGACAATCCTGATAAAACCCTGCTCGTCCACTGTAACGATATCGCCCGTCGATAACCAGCCATCTTTTAGCACCTCATCGGTGGCGGAAGGCCGTTGCCAGTAACCGAGCATCACCTGCGGGCCACGAACCAGCAACTCACCCGGCTCTCCGGGTGCGACGTCCTGACCGTTGTCATCGACCAGACGTATTTCCGTGGAGGGCACCGGTATACCGATGCTGCCGCTGTAGTGCTTCAGATCGTACGGATTTCCCGCCACCAGTGGCGAACATTCGGTCAGACCGTAGCCTTCCAGCAGATGCTTGCCGGTGAGTTTTTCCCATTTATCCGCCACAGATTTCTGCACAGACATTCCGCCGCCCACAGAAAGGCGCAGCGTCGAGAAATCCAGCTCGCGGAAATCTTCGTTATTCAGCATCGCATTAAATAACGTATTCACGCCACTGATGGCGGTAAACGGATATTTCGCCAGCTCTTTCACCATTCCCGGCACATCGCGCGGGTTGGTGATCAGCAAGCTGCGCCCGCCCATTTCGAGGAAAAGCAGGCAGTTTACGGTCAATGCGAAGATGTGGTAAAGCGGCAGCGCCGTCACCACCAGCTCCTGGCCGGGACGCAACAGAGGCGCATAGGCCGCTTTCGCCTGCTCCAGATTTGCCTGCATATTACGGTGTGTCAGCATCGCGCCTTTGGCCACGCCCGTGGTACCGCCGGTGTATTGCAGAAACGCCAGATCGTCATTAATCACATCGGGTTTGATGTATTGCAGACGGCGTCCGCGTTGCAATGCTGTACGGAAAGAGATCGCGTTCGGCAGATGGTATTTCGGCACCAGGCGTTTGATATATTTAACGACGAAGTTCACCAGCGTGCCTTTGGCCGCAGAAAGCTGATCGCCCATACGGGTGAGGATCACATGCTTGACCTGCGTTTTGTAGACCACTTTTTCCAGCGTATGAGCAAAGTTGGAGACAATGACAATCGCACTTGCGCCGCTGTCATTGAGCTGATGTTCCAGCTCGCGCGGGGTATAAAGCGGATTGACGTTAACCACCACCATGCCCGCGCGCAACACCCCAAACAGGGCAATCGGGTATTGCAGCAGATTCGGCATCATCAGCGCCACGCGGTCACCCTTTTGCAAACCCAGCTCATTTTGCAGGTAGGCAGCGAAGGCCCGGCTGCGCTCTTCGAGTTTTCGAAAAGTCATCACCTCGCCCATGTTGATGAATGCCGGACTGTCGGCATAACGCAACGTGGCGTTCTCAAACATCTCGACCAGCGAGCTGTAGCGATCGGGGTCGATGTTCTCAGGAACATCTGCCGGATAACGTTTTAGCCAGACCTTTTCCAAGGTATTACTCCTGAATCTGTTGCCATCTCAATGCGACGTGTTTTATCACGTCTTTAACAATATTTTAACTCAGCTTACCAGTTGCGTTTCAAACAATGTCGAGGTTGAGAGGCATATCACTATTTCCACGCCGTCCGTGGCTAAAAAAGAAAAAGGCGGCAATTAAGCCGCCTTAACAACGATCTTGTCTGAGTGTTATGTCTGCGGCGGAGGCCTGCGCCGCAGTGTTTTATTCAGTAACGACACTCTCGACCCGTGCAGGTGTCGTGTCATACCATCCCGGCCCGAAGCCCGGCCCAAACCCGCGCCCCCAGGAATCATAAGGGCCACCGTAGCCCCAGCCCCACGGACCGATAGGTTGCGGAGGCATGACCACCTGTTGCTGGATCCGCCAGCGTTTATAGCTGTTGACGTTCACGGTCACAAAATCATAGGACGATTCGCCAATCTTGCCCTTTTCAACGCCGGTGATAGGCCCGACAACGGTCACCAGCTGATTGCGATAATCCACAGGATCAACGAATCCGTTGATGTACGCCAGAATACGCCCGCGTGAGGCCGCGCCTAAGATCGGTCGCGCGCCGTCATCCAGCGGAACAGTGGCAATTTCGAGACGAGTTTTGTTTTGCAAATTGGTCACAGCGACCACTTTGCCGCCAAAACGCGACTCCTGACCGACGTACAGGCTCGGTGCGCCCTGCACCGCCTGTAAATTCATCTGTGGCGTTGCGGTGGTGCCGCGAATGTCTTCCGGCACCGTGACACATCCTGACAACACCAGAACGCTCAGTGCGACGGCACTCAACGCCCATTTTTTACTTTTTCCCGCTGAGAACTGCTGAACTTTGGACCACTTACGCATTGCGATGACTCCTGTGCATACTCTCAACTATGACCACTCTTTCAGATGCAAGTTGCCTGTACTTACCGGCCCGGCAGCTTTTTCCACGTCACTTCATTACGCAGATAAGTCGGTTCAGCGTCTTCCGGTTTGACGCGAACGCCTTTTTCCCAGAGCTGGAGCGCCAGCGGCAACATATCTTCCGCCTGCGGCAGTAACATTTTGCCATCAAATAATTCTGTAGCCGGAGATTCACCAAGCAAATGCGGATAGGTTTCCCAGCCGGTACCGACGGTAGCAAAACGCCCGGAGAGTTCCCCGGCGCGGGCCAGAAGTTGTTCCGGCTTGATCACTTTTTCGCTGCTTTCGCCTTCCCAGATACCCTGAGCATTGCGGGTAAACTCCCCCCAGTACACTTCGCCCATGCGGGCATCAATGGCGGCCAGCACCCGTTGTGCACCGGTCTGGCGGCAGGCACCCTGCGCCATGGTTTGTAAGGTCGATACCGGCAGTAACGGCAGTTCTGCGCCAAAGGACAACCCCTGCGCGACGCCAATGCCGATACGCACGCCGGTAAAACTGCCCGGCCCGCGGCCAAAGGCCAGCGCGTCCAGCTGATTGAGGGTCAGCCCTGCTTCGGCGAGGATCTGCTGCACCATCGGCAGAATGCGCTGCGTATGTTCACGGGCGCAAAGTTCAAATTGGGCGAGCGTTTCGCCCTGATTGTATAGCGCAACCGAACAGGCTTCTGTCGCCGTATCAATTGCTAAAATTCGTGTGGACATGCCAAACCTCAGGCGGGGAATTGAATGAGTTAAACCCTTTTTTGCGGGCAGGATCCTAGCATAAACGGCGGGCTATTTCTGCTCTTCAGCGTTTTGCAGAAAGCGGATCGCTTGCGCCAGATCACGGGTACGCGGTGCCGGGGGAAGACTGTTGAGGAAAACTTCGCCATAGGGCCGCATCACCAGCCGGTTATCGCAAATCACCATCACGCCGCGATCGTCGGTATCACGGATTAAACGCCCTACGCCCTGCTTAAGGGTGATCACCGCATCCGGTAATTGTACTTCATTGAACGGGTCGCCGCCGCGCAGCCGGCAATCCTCAATTCGCGCTTTGAGCAAGGGATCGTCCGGCGAGGTGAAGGGTAATTTGTCGATGATCACGCATGACAGCGCATCGCCGCGCACATCCACGCCTTCCCAGAAACTGCTGGTGGCAACCAGCAATGCATTGCCCGCTTCCACAAACTGCGCCAGCAGCTGGCCTTTGCTGGTTTCGCCCTGCAATAAAACCGGCAGGGTCAGCGTTGCACGGAACTCTTCCGCCAGTTCGCGCATCATCTGGTTTGAAGTACACAGAAAGAAACAGCGGCCTTTGTTGGCTTCAATCAGCGGGCGCAACATGCGCGCCAGCTGTTTTGAAATGCCGCGCACATTGGTTTCCGGCAGAAAACGCGGAACGCACAGCATGGCCTGTGTGGCGTAATCAAAGGGGCTTGGCAGCAGCAAGGTTTCGGCGTCATCAAGCCCCAGGCGGTCAGTAAAGTGATGCAGCTGATCGTTCACCGACAGCGTCGCCGAGGTGAAAATCCACGCCCCCGGTTTTTCTTTCATCATGTCGCTGAATTTGTCAGTCACCGACAGTGGCGTAAGCGCCAGCACGAAGTTACGTGAGTTGCATTCGTACCAGTAGCTGTAGCCGGGAATGGAGACGTCTTTCAGACGTTTGAGGCGATTGCGGTAAAGCGTGGCGCGTTCGAAGGCGGCATCCAGCAAGGCGGAGCGCCCCAGGGAGAGTTTGACCACGTCGTAACAGAGTTCAAGCGCGTCATCGAGCAGTAACAGCGCGCGCTGGATCGCCGTCTGGCTGAGCACGTCGCGCAGGTTGCCGCGAAAACCCGGCTCGCCGAGCGCCAGACGGAAATCCATCGTGCTCTGGCTGAGGCGGTCGGCGCTTTTTTGTAACTGGACGGAATCACGGACTTCGGTGCGGTAAGCGATGTTGATGTCTTTCGCCATATCCAGCAACTGGCGGCTGGTCAGTTGTTGGCCGAAATACTGACTGGCGATATCAGGGATCTGATGTGCTTCATCGAAAATCATCACATCGGCCTGAGGAATAAGTTCGCCAAATCCGCTCTCTTTCACCACCATATCCGCCATAAACAGATGATGGTTAACCACGACCACATCAGCATCCATCGCTTTACGGCGGGCTTTAACCACGAAACACTCTTTGTATAACGGGCAGTCGCTGCCGAGGCAATTGTCGTTGGTGCTGGTCACCAGCGGCCAGACAAAACTGTCTTCCGGCACCACGTTACAGGTGCTGATATCACCCTCTTCCGTGCTGCTTGACCAGTGACGCAGATGCGCCAGTTCGCTGAGTGCCTGGCTGGCAAGATCGCCACCCGCCAGCGATTGCTGTTCGAGACGTTCCAGACACAAATAGTTTGAGCGGCCTTTCAGCAGCGCCAGACGGCCTTTGAACTTCAGCGCGCTGGCAACCCGTGGCAGATCGCGGGAATAGAGCTGATCCTGCAAGTTTTTGGAACCGGTGGAGATAATGACTTTTTTGCCCGAGCGCAGCGCCGGAGCAAGATAGGCGTAAGTTTTGCCGGTACCGGTTCCGGCTTCCACCACCAGCCCCTGCTTTTCGCTGATGGCTTTGCTGACAGCCTGCGCCATCAGACGCTGAGGTTCACGAGGTTTAAAACCTTCAATTTTCTGCGCCAAAGCGCCGTCTGTTGCAAAATCGTCTGTCACGCTGTCTCTCTACCTGTACGGATCAGCAGTGATTATGCCAATCCCTTGCCCTGACTACCACCGCCATCTGCCAATCCAACGCATTCAACCTTTGTGATACCCTTAACGCCATCAATGAAAAGTGACTAACAGGAGCACACAACGTATGACCATCGAACGGATCCGGCCTGAGCCACGCATGTCCGATGTGGTAATCCACAACGACACGATTTATTACACCGCAGTGCCGGAAAATCTGGAGGCGAATGCCAAAGATCAGACCGCTGAAACGCTGGCGATCATTGACGCCGTGCTGACGGAAGCCGGTTCAGACAAAAGCAAAATCCTCGATGCCACGCTGTTTCTGGTTCACAAAGAAGATTTCCCGGCCATGAACGAAGCCTGGGATGCGTGGGTATCGCCGGGCAATGCGCCGGTACGCTGTACGGTTCAGGCGAACCTGATGAACCCGAAATACAAGATTGAAATCAAGATCATCGCCGCCCGCTAAGCGCCGATCGCCAGACGAAAAAAAACCTCCGAACTGGAGGTTTTTTTATTTCTGAGCGGTAAATCAGCTGGCAGCGCCCGACACGGCTTCTTTCGCTAATTCAGTAATGCGTGCGTAATCCCCGCTTTCCAGCGCGTCAGCAGGCACCAGCCACGAACCGCCAATGCACAGCACGCTTTTCAGCGCCAGATAGTCGCGGTAGTTCTTCGGTGTGATCCCACCGGTCGGGCAGAAACGTACCTGCGGGAACGGCCCGGCGATTGCCTGCAACGCTTTCACGCCGCCGTTAGCTTCCGCAGGGAAGAATTTGAACTCACGCAGACCGGCATCCAGACCCATCATCAGTTCAGACACGGTGCAGATACCTGGGATCAGCGGAATCGACCCGGCGTTTGCAGCTTTCAGCAGCGCATCGGTCAGGCCAGGGCTGATGGCAAACTGCGCACCGGCTTCGGTCACTTCGGCCAGTTGCTGAGGGTTAAGCACGGTCCCCGCACCAATGATCGCTTCCGGCACTTCTTTCGCAATCGCACGGATAGCATCCATCGCACAGGCAGTACGCAAGGTGACTTCCAGCACACGCACGCCGCCAGCAACCAGTGCTTTGGCCAGCGGTACCGCGTGTTCCAGCTTATTGATAACAATCACAGGAACAACCGGCCCTGAGGTCAGAATCTGTTCCGCGCTTGTTTTCCAGTTTTTCATCTTGTTCTCCGTTCATGCCCGCAGGCATCGTTGTGATTGATGGCGCGCCCCTGCCACAGGGTCCGGCAACTTTTTCTGAATGAAAAAATCAGCGGAAACCGACCACACCCGATTGGACAATACTACTATTCCTAACTGCTAAAAGACTTGATGTGTCATAAAAAAACGCTGCATAAGCAGCGTTTTTCTGGTGAAGAGCGTTTACTCGAACTCATTCCATGAACGACCATCTCGGGTGATCATCGCAACGGACGCCACCGGACCCCATGTCCCTGACTGGTACGGTTTTGGTGCTTCACTTTCCGCAGCCCAGGCATTCATGATGGAGTCGACCCATTTCCAGGCTTCTTCCACTTCATCACGACGCACGAACAACGCCTGGATCCCGCGCATGGTTTCCAGCAGCAGACGCTCATAAGCATCAGCAATATGCTGTTCGTTGAAGGTTTCGGTGAAGCTCAGATCCAGCTTGGTGGTTTGCAGACGGTGTTTGTGCTCCAGACCCGGTACTTTGTTCAGGACTTCGATCTCGATACCTTCATCCGGTTGCAGACGAATGGTCAGCTTGTTCTGCGGCAACTGCTGGTAAGAATCACGGAACAGGTTCAGAGCAGGGTTTTTGAAATACACCACCACTTCTGAACATTTGCTCGGCAGACGTTTACCGGTACGCAGATAGAACGGCACGCCCGCCCACTGCCAGTTATCGATATCCACACGGATAGACACGAAGGTTTCGGTGCTGCTGGTTTTTTTCGCGCCTTCTTCTTCCAGATAGCCAGGGACTTTTTTGCCCTGAACAAAACCGGCGGTGTACTGCCCGCGCACGGTGTTTTCACGCACGTTGGACTGATCGATGCGGCGCAGGGAACGCAGCACTTTCACTTTTTCATCACGGATGCGGTCGGTGCTCAGATCGGCCGGTGGAGACATGGCGATCATGGTCAGAATTTGCAGCAAGTGGTTCTGGATCATGTCGCGCATCTGACCCGCGTCATCGAAGTAACCCCAGCGGCCTTCGATACCGACTTCTTCAGCCACGGTAATCTGCACATGATCGATGGTGCGGTTGTCCCAGTTGCTGGCGAAGAGGTTGTTGGCGAAACGCAGCGCCAGCAGGTTCAGTACCGTTTCTTTGCCCAGATAATGGTCGATACGGTAAACCTGAGATTCAGCGAAATATTCCGCTACCTGATCGTTGATAACCTGAGAAGACTCCAGAGAGTGCCCCAATGGTTTTTCCATCACGACGCGCGCAGGCTCTTTGTTCAGCCCGGCTTCACCCAGACCCCGGCAGATAGCGCCGAAGTGACTTGGCGCAATCGCGAAGTAGTTGATGGTGGCGCGGTTCTGCTGGTCAAGCATTTTGCCCAGCACTTTAAAATGCTTCAGATCGTTGACATCAAGGTTACAGAAATCAAGACGGGCACTGAGTTTTTCCCACAGTTCCGGATCAATTTTTTCTTTCATGAAGGTGGTCAGCGCTTCTTTGACCACTTCGGTATAGGCCGCTTTGTCCCATTCCGCACGTCCGACACCGATGATGCGGGTATCAGGGTGAATGTGACCTGCTTTCTCTAACTGATACAGGGAAGGCAACAGTTTACGGCGCGCAAGATCGCCTTTTGCACCGAAAATAACCAGGTCACACGCCTGGGCTGTCTGGGTTACCGCCATGTTCTTCTCCTTAATGCAGGAATACCTTTTATATATCGGGCTGCCAATGCTTAAGCTGCAACCTGAATATCCGGGTACATATTGTAATTTTATTTCAGCAACAATGTACTCTGATTGCCCGTAAGCCGTAAACCTTGATCTGACTGCCCGCTGGCTCCGCGTAAAAACCCTATTTTTATCATCACACTTCGGGATGCCATGAAATCCGGCTGTATCCTGTAATTTTATGACAAAACCGGACGGAATTTACCATACTGAAAGTTAGATCTCGGTCAAACTCTGACAAAAAAAGCCGTTATTTCGCCTGACTGACGCTGCCAACACGTTAATGCGCGTAGTATATTTTCATCAAACAGACAGGATTTCCTCTTTTCAAAGAAATCGTCGAAACCTATGAGTGGCATGCTTATGAATACGTTGGAAAAAATCCAGACTCATCTTGACATTCTGAGCAAGTCAGAACGTAAAGTGGCCGAAGTTATCCTGGCATCACCGAACATTGCTATCCACTCAAGTATCGCCACTCTGGCCCGCATGGCCGATGTCAGTGAACCTACTGTAAACCGTTTTTGCCGTCGCCTCGACACAAAAGGGTTTCCAGATTTTAAATTGCATCTGGCACAAAGTCTGGCGAACGGCACACCTTACGTTAACCGTAACGTTGACGAAGGGGACAGCGTCAGCGCCTATACCAGCAAAATTTTCGAATCCGCCATGGCCAGCCTCGATCAGGTGAAAAACACCCTCGACATCGCCGCCATCAACCGCGCCGTTGATTTACTGACTCAGGCCAAAAAGATTTCCTTCTTTGGGCTGGGCGCATCCGCCGCGGTGGCGCATGATGCCATGAACAAATTCTTCCGCTTCAACATTCCCGTGGTCTACTTCGACGATATCGTCATGCAGCGCATGAGCTGTATGAACTCCAGCGAAGGCGACGTGGTTGTGTTGATTTCGCACACCGGCCGCACGAAAAATCTGGTCGAGCTGGCACAACTGGCGCGTGAAAATGACGCCACCGTGATCGCCATTACGTCTTTTAACACCCCGCTGGCCCATGAGGCTACGCTGGCCCTGCTGCTTGACGTCCCGGAAGACACCGACGTTTACATGCCGATGGTGTCACGTATTGCCCAGCTCACGCTGATTGACGTGCTGGCGACCGGTTTTACACTGCGCCGCGGTACAAAATTCAGAGATAACCTGAAGCGCGTCAAAGAAGCATTGAAGGAATCGCGCTTTGATAAAGGGATCTTAATCCCGGTGCAGCCTGAGTAAATAAACATATCAGTAACAAGTTGCAGATTTAATAGGGAGTCTGGCAGAAAATCTACGCGCAAAGTGCGTTGGCGACGGCCAGACAGGAGGTCAGCGAGTCATACAGGTGACACTCTTTTGTATGACAATTACACCTTAATCCAATGTGGACTCGCTGTTTTTACACATTATCAGGCATCAGTTAACGAACGGAGTAAGTATGTCCAGAAGGCTCAGAAGAACGAAGATCGTTACCACACTCGGTCCCGCTACCGACCGCGATAACAACCTTGAGAAAATCATTGCCGCCGGCGCAAACGTCGTGCGTATGAACTTCTCGCATGGAACAGCTGAAGATCACATCCTGCGCGCCAACAAAGTGCGTGAGATTGCCGCCCGCCTTGGCCGCCACGTGGCGATCCTCGGTGACCTGCAAGGCCCTAAAATCCGCGTATCCACCTTTAAGGAAGGCAAAGTCTTCCTCAACATCGGTGACAAATTCCTGCTTGATGCCAACATGAGCAAAGGCGAAGGCGACAAAGAGAAAGTCGGCATCGACTATAAAGGTCTGCCTGCTGACGTCGTGCCCGGCGATATCCTGCTGCTCGATGATGGCCGCGTACAGCTGAAAGTGCTCGAAGTTCAGGGCATGAAAGTCTTCACCGAAGTGACCGTTGGCGGCCCGCTGTCCAACAACAAAGGCATCAACAAACTGGGCGGGGGTCTTTCCGCCGAAGCCCTGACCGAGAAAGATAAAGCAGACATCATTACTGCCGCGAAAATGGACGTCGATTTCCTGGCCGTTTCCTTCCCGCGTACCGGTGAAGACCTCAACTATGCCCGCCGTCTGGCGCGCGCCGCAGGTTGTAATGCACAAATCGTTTCGAAAGTGGAACGCGCCGAAGCCGTTGCCAGCGACGCGGCGATGGATGACATCATTCTGGCGTCTGACGTCGTGATGGTCGCGCGTGGTGATTTGGGTGTGGAAATCGGTGACCCGGAACTGGTCGGTATTCAGAAGAAACTGATCCGCCGCGCCCGTCAGCTGAACCGTGCGGTGATCACCGCCACGCAGATGATGGAATCGATGATTACCAACCCGATGCCAACCCGTGCGGAAGTCATGGACGTGGCGAACGCCGTGCTCGACGGCACCGACGCCGTGATGCTGTCAGCGGAAACCGCCGCCGGTCAGTACCCGTCTGAAACCGTCGCCGCGATGGCGCGCGTGTGTCTGGGTGCGGAAAAAATCCCAAGCATCAACGTTTCCAAGCACCGTCTGGACGTGGAATTCGATAACACCGAAGAAGCCATCGCCATGTCCGCCATGTATGCGGCCAACCACCTGAAAGGCGTGACGGCGATTATCTCGATGACGGAATCGGGGCGCACCGCGCTGATGCTGTCGCGTATCAGTTCCGGCCTGCCGATCTTTGCCATGTCCCGTCACGAACATACGCTGAACCTGACCGCGATTTACCGTGGTGTGACACCGGTGTTCTTCGACAGCCAAAACGACGGCGTGGCGGCCGCTCAGGACGCCGTGAATCTGCTGCGTGATAAAGGCTACCTGCTCTCCGGTGATCTGGTGATCATCACTCAGGGCGACGTCATGAGCACCATCGGCACCACTAACACCAGCCGCGTACTTCGTGTGGAATAAACACAAAGCGAGCAAATAAAACTGTAATAAAGTATTATTTAAGCCGGCTGAAACGCCGGCTTTTTTATTTCTGCCAAAAACAAGCCGTTCCCCTGTTTTTAATGAGGCCATCTCAAGGGATGAACTGATCATTATTTTGCCATTCCGGTGTCATATTGATGAGGTTTTTATCTCTGCGTTGATCCGCTCCGCTTTATTACCCCTTCGCTTATTACGTCTAAATATAACTTTTTGCCTTCTCAGGCTGCCGTCTGAATGTCTAAAAATGAATAAGAAATACAGATTACTCCGGTGGGATTATCAGTAATTTGATTCATCACCGGCCAGTTATGTGATGTTCGTCACATAAAAACATGAAATACGCCGGTATGTGATAAATGTTCAATGCCAACGTTGAATGATAATGATTTGCATTTATAATGATTCGCATTCGTTAAATCCTTGTATAAATCCGCACTAAGGAAATCAGACAAGAGAAAACACTGTAGATTTTTGTTAAATCAGACTTTAAAAGCACATTCTTTGCAGGCGTGGCCACCGGCCCTGCCCGCAGACGCACACGTTCAAAACATGATCCCTGTAAATTCCGGGCGGACGCCCCACGCCCGCAGCGGAATAAATGCCACACAAACAAGGTGCCAAAATGAGCCAGATGAATAATTGGGAATTAATGCAAACACCTGCCGAAATGCAGACCCAAATAAGCAAAAATCAGGGCTATATTTTCAATCAAAATAGCACGCCGGAATGGCAGGCGCAGATCGAGCAAGGCATTGCGTTAATTAAATCTCACATAAACCATACGGAAAAACCTTTTTCCGGCGTGTCGCCCGCTGAATTAGCTGAGCAGTTTCGTCATATTGATTTAACCAAACCTTTAGCCGGAACCCGGCTGGCGCTGGAAGAACTGGATGATTTATATCTCCAGCATGCCGTCTATTTCCATCATCCCAAATACCTTGCTCACCTCAACTGCCCGACGGTGGTTCCCTCTCAGCTGGCGGAGTTATTTATCAGCGCGATCAACTCCTCCGTCGATACCTGGGATCAGAGCGCAGGCGGGACGTTGATTGAGCAGAAGGTGATCGACTGGACGCTGGCGCGCATCGGTTTCGGCGCGCAGTCGGACGGCATTTTCACCAGCGGCGGCACCCAGTCAAACCTCATGGCGATGCTGCTGGCACGCGACAGCTACTGCAAGCGCACCCGCCCGCAGCACAGCATCAAGCATCAGGGGCTGCCACCGGAAGCGAACCGCTGGCGCATCTTCAGCTCTCAGGTCAGCCACTTCAGCATTCAAAAATCCGCCGCCCTGCTCGGCCTGGGCTATGACGCCGTGGTGCCGGTGGCCTGTGACAGTGCGTTTCGCATGGACATCGGTGCACTGAAAACCGAAATTGAGCGCTGCCATGCTGAAGGCCTGATCCCGATTGCGATTGTTGCCACCGCTGGCACCACCGACTTTGGCAGCATTGATCCGCTGAATGAGATTGCAGAGATCTGCCGTAAAGAAAAAATCTGGATGCACGCCGATGCCGCGTACGGTTGCGGATTGCTGGTGTCGCCGCAGCATCGTCAGCGTATCGAAGGCATTCATCTGGCCGATTCGGTTACCGTGGATTATCACAAATCCTTCTTCCAGCCGGTCAGTTGCAGCGCGTTTCTGGTCAGCGATCACAGCCATCTGGAGCACGTTACCCACCATGCGGAATACCTCAATCCGTTGAGCGCCAAGCTGGAGGGCACGCCAAATCTGGTGAACAAAAGTATTCAGACCACCAAACGTTTTGATGCCCTGAAAATGTGGCTGACGTTGCGCGTCATGGGCCAGCAGGCGCTGGGTGAGTCCTTCGACGTGCTGCTGCAACGTGCCACCGAAACCCATCAGATGATGGAAAACAACCCGAATATCGAGGTGCTGCATAAGCCCGAACTGAGCACGCTTGTGTTCCGCTTTGTTCCGCGCCTGTCCATGAGCCATGAACAGATTGATGCGATCAATGCCGACATCCGCAAAGCGATTTTCCGCGACGGCAGCGCGGTGATTGCCGGCACGAAAGTCCATCAGCGCCAGTACCTGAAGTTCACCCTGCTCAACCCGATGACCACCACGGAAGACATCGCCGATGTGCTCGGCCTCATCACGCATTACGGCAAAGAACTGACTGCCGCCGCGCTGAGCGCCGCTAAAAACCGGTAACAGGAGCTGTACTATGAACATCAACCCGACCACACAAACTTATGATTTCATCGCCATCGGCATCGGCCCGTTCAACCTCGGGCTGGCCTGTCTGACCGAGCCGGTGGACGCGCTGAACGGCCTGTTCTTAGACCAGAATGACGGCTTTGACTGGCACACCGGCATGATGCTGGAAAGTGCCCATTTGCAAACCCCGTTTATGGCGGATTTAGTGACCCTGGCCGATCCGACCAGCCGTTACAGCTTCCTGAATTACCTGAAGCAGCAAGGCAAGTTGTACTCTTTTTACATCCGTGAAAACTTCTTCATGATGCGCAAAGAGTTCAATCAATACTGCCAGTGGGCATGCGAACAGCTTACCAGCCTGCAATTTTCCACCCGTGTGGAACTGGTGACCTGGGATACCGCGCTGGAGTGCTATCTGGTTCACGCGCGATCCACCAAAAGCGGTGATCAGCAGGTTTACCGCGCCAGACGTCTGGTGCTCGGCACCGGCCCATCGCCGTGGATGCCCGCCTGCGCCCGTCAGGCCGGTGGCAACGTGCATCATTCCTCGGCTTACCTGCCAAATAAAGAGCAGGTGCAAAATGCCAAATCCATCACCGTGGTCGGCAGCGGCCAGAGCGCGGCGGAGATTTATTACGACTTGCTCTCAGATATCGAAAAGTACGATTACCATCTGACCTGGGTGACCCGCGCCCCCCGTTTCTACCCGCTGGAATACAGCAAACTGACGCTGGAAATGACCTCGCCGGAGTACATCGATTATTTCCATGACCTGCCGATGAGCAAACGTGACCAGCTCAACCGCGAACAAAAAGGGTTGTACAAAGGCATCAACGCCAGCCTGATCAACGATATCTACGATCTGATGTACACCAAGCGCCTCGACGGACCGCTGAAGGTCGATATGTACACGCACTCCGAGCTGACGGATCTCACCCGCAACCGCAACGGCACCCTTGAAATGCACCTGTTGCACCATGAACAGCAGCAGGAATATCGCCACAAAACCGAATCGGTGATCCTCGCCACCGGCTACAGCTATCAGCCGCCGCAGTTTATCGAAGGGATCCACAACCGCATCCGCTGGGATGAAGCCGGACGCTACGCCGTCAACCGTAACTACAGCATTGATGCGCACAACCAGATTTTCGTGCAAAACGCCGAGCTGCATACCCACGGTTTCGTCACGCCGGATCTGGGTATGGCGTGCTACCGCAACAGCACCATCATCCGCGAAATGCTCGGCAAAGAATTCTACACAGTGGAAAAATCCATCGCCTTCCAGACTTTCTGCGCCCGCAGTCTGGCAGACCAATAAGGAGATCAGGATATGTTTGATACTACCCCAGCCAGCCTGTTTTCCTGCCCGCGTGACGCCGGATTGCTGACCCTGCGCCCGCTGAATCTGGCGCAGGACGCCCCGGTGTTGCACGGATGGATGACCCGTCCCTACGCCCATTTCTGGGGAATGCAGAACAGCAGCGTCGCGGAAGTTGAGGCGTTTTACCGTGATCTGACCGCCGGTAAACCCCATTCGGCGCTGATGGGCGAGATTGACGGCCAGCCGCGCTTTTTAATCGAATGCTATCCGGTGCAGGATGATCCGCTGAGTGAACATTATGACGTCCAGCCGGGCGACATCGGCATGCACATTTTGCTTTCACCGGCAGAAAAACCGCTGCCCGGTTTTAGCTGGCAGGTGTTTTCCGCGGTAATGGAATACCTGTTCAGCCTGCCCGACGTCAGACGCGTGGTGGTCGAGCCAGACGTGCGCAACGAGAAGATCCACATCCTGAATAAACGTGCCGGTTTCCGTTATCAGAAACAGGTTCAACTGACACACAAAACGGCCTGGCTGGCATTTTGCCAGCGTGAAGATTTTTTGCAGGCCAGCCAGAAGGAAAACACCCACATGACATCTGATCACTTGCAATCCGGCCAGCACCTGCAACCTGAGATCTGGTCCAGGGCTAACGCCCTGCTGTTGCGTAAATGCCTGTCCGAACTGACCCACGAACGCCTGCTCGCCCCTGAAGCATTGCAGTCCGACGGCGTCTGGACCGCTTACCGGCTGGCCGTTCCGGCGTCTGAGGTGGAATACCGATTCCGCGCACGCCAGTTGCCTCTCAACGACTGGATGATCGATCTCGACAGCATTCAGCGTCTGGACAACTTCACCGCGCAGCCGCTTGATGCCCTGAAATTCATCATTGAATTTGCCGATCAGATTGGCATTTCGCAGGCCATGCTGCCGACCTATATGGAAGAAATCAGCAGCACGCTTTACAGCAGCGCCTACAAACTGGCGAACAATCACACCACCGCCAGACAACTGACAGAAGCCGATTTCCAGACCGTGGAAACCAGCATGACGGAAGGTCATCCGAGCTTTATTGCCAACAATGGTCGCATCGGTTTTGATGCAGGTGATTATGTGCGTTATGCCCCGGAGGCCGCGAATCCGCTGAAATTAGTGTGGGTGGCGGTACATCACGACAAAGCGCATTTCGCCAGTACGGAGAATTTGCCGTATGAAAAACTGATCGCCGAAGAGCTGGGCGACGCGCAAATTTGTGCGTTCACGCAAAAGCTGGTGGATATCGGCGTCGATCCAAAAAACTACTACTTCATGCCGGTGCATCCGTGGCAGTGGCAGAATAAATTACTCACCGTTTTCGCCCCGGACATCGCCCGTCAGTTCCTGATTTTCCTCGGCGAAGGTGAAGATCAGTATCTGGCACAGCAGTCGATCCGTACTTTCTTCAACGCCAGCCAGCCGCGTCACCGTTATGTGAAAACGGCGCTGTCCATTCTGAACATGGGCTTTATGCGCGGGCTTTCGCCTTATTACATGGCGACCACACCGGGCATTAATGAATGGCTGGCAGAGCTGGTGGAAAACGATACGTATCTGCAGTCCACCGGCTTCAAAATTTTACAGGAAGTGGCGTCCCTCGGTTATCACAACCATTACTTCGAAGAGGCCATCAAAGGCGACAGCGCCTACAAGAAAATGTTTGCGGCCTTGTGGCGTGAAAACCCGGTGGCGCAGTTGCAACCTAATCAGCGGCTGATGACCATGGCCGCGTTGCTGCATACCGATAAACATGGCGATGCGCTGATTGTTGAGATGATTAAATCCTCCGGTCTGGGCACCAGCGACTGGCTCAAGCGCTACATGCATGCGTATCTCAGCCCGCTGCTGCACTGCTTCTACCAGTATGATTTGGTGTTTATGCCGCACGGCGAAAACCTGATCCTGCGCTTTGAAAACAACATCCCGGTGAATGCGTTCATGAAGGATATTGCTGAAGAAATTGCAGTGATGAACCCGCATGCCAGTCTGCCAGAAAAAGCCAAACGTCTGGCAGTGGATGTCCCGGAAGAGCTGAAAATTCTGTCAATTTTCACCGACGTTTTCGCCGGGGTATTCCGCTTTATCGCCCGTATTCTGGAAGAGCATGGTGACTATCCTGCCGGACAATTCTGGCAGGTGGTGGCGGAAGTGGTGCGCGATTATCAGATTCAGTATCTCGAACTGGCCGAAAAATTTGCCCGCTATGACATGTTCGGTCCGGAGTTCACCCACTCCTGCCTGAACCGTCTGCAACTGGCGAACAATCAACAGATGATCAACCTGTCCGATCCGGCACAAAACCTGAAATTCGCCGGTACGCTGGAGAACCCGATCGCAGCCTACGCCAACAAATACTAAACACAGATTTATTTGGTGCGTTTTTAGCGCGGCCTGAAAGGGCCGCGCTTTTCTGATTTTACGTCGTGGAGAATGATTGTTATGTCGTCCGTTTCCGACCCTGCCTCAGGGCTGAATGTTCGCCGGTGGCTCTTCCCGCTGTCACTGGTGCTGTTCGAATTCGCCACCTACATCGCCCACGATATGATCCAGCCGGGCATGTTGCAGGTGATCAGCGATTTCAGCGCCAGCGCTGACTGGGTGTCCACGTCACTGACCGCCTACCTGTGCGGCGGTATTTTACTGCAATGGCTGCTCGGCCCGCTTTCTGACCGGCTTGGCCGCAGGCCGGTATTGCTCACCGGCGTGGCCTTTTTCACCCTGACCTGTTTTCTGACTGTCTTCACGCAAAGTATCGAACAGTTCATTCTGATGCGATTTTTGCAGGGGATGAGTCTGTGCTTTATCGGCGCCGTCGGGTATGCCGCGATTCAGGAAGCGTTTGATGAAACGCTGAGCGTAAAACTGATGGCACTGATGGCAAATATCACGCTTATCGCCCCGCTGCTCGGGCCGCTGGCCGGTGCGGCGTTCATCCATTACGCGCCCTGGAAAATGATGTTTGCCCTGTTCTCGCTGGTGTCGGCACTCTCATTCTGGGGGTTGTGGCGCAGCATGCCTGAAACAGCGACGGGCCGTGATGGCCGCTTTTCAATGCGCCGCCTGCTGGCTGATTATCGCGAAGTGCTGAGTAATAAAGGCGTGATCCTCGGGTCGCTGTCCATCGGGCTTATCACCCTGCCGCTGCTGGCATGGGTCGCGCAGTCGCCGGTGTGGCTGATTCAGGATGCCGGAATGACGCCGCTGCAATACGGCGGGTTGCAGGTGCCGGTGTTCACCGGGCTCATCATTGGCAATATCGCACTGAGCAAACTCAGCGGCAACGTTAACATCCGTACCCCCATCTGGCTCGGACTGATCCCGATAACGCTGGGGCTGGCGATCGCCGCCGGTGCAGCCCTGTTCATGACCCACGCGTGGCAATGGATTATCGCCGGGCTTGGCCTGTATGCACTGGGTACCGGGCTGGTGAATGCCGGACTTTACCGGCTGACACTGTTTTCCAGCCCGACCGGAAAAGGCACCGTGGCGGCGGCGCTCGGGCTTATCACCATTGTGGTGTTTGCTGCGGGTATCGAAGTGGCGAAAAAACTCTATTTCGCCCAGGGTAGCGGCATCTTTATGCTGGCGGGTTTGGTTGCCGGTCTGGCCGGAGCGGTGCTGATTGCCGCGTTTTTGTCGAAAACGCAAAAAAGCTGACCCGCGCACCAGGATTGCCTAAAAAGCAAAAGGCTGAGGTTTGACACTCAGCCTTTTTATTTTTCTTTCACCGTTATTTTTTCGGGAAAAGCTCTTTGCGGGAATAAGGTTCCGGCTCGCCCGGTTTACGGGTTTTTAGCAGTTTGAGGATCCAGGTGTATTGCTCAGGATTCGGCCCCACCAGCAATTCCACTTCTTCATTCATCCGGCGCGCAATGGTGACGTCATCGGCGGTGGCCAGATCGTCCATCGGCGGGCGCACAAAGATATCAAGCCGTTGCTCGTGGCCGTTATACACCGGGAACAGCGGCACGATAGCCGCGCGGCACACTTTCATCAGCCTGCCGACGGCGGGCAGCGTGGCTTTATAGGTCGCAAAGAAATCGACAAACTCGCTGTGCTCCGCACCGTGATCCTGATCGGGCAGATAGTAGCCCCAGTATCCCTGTCGCACTGAACTGATGAAGGGTTTAATGCCGTCGTTGCGGGCGTGCATTCTGCCGCCAAAACGACGGCGCACGGTATTCCATAAATAGTCGGTCAGCGGATTTTTTTGATTGTGGAACATGGCCGCCATCGGCTGACCACTTGCCGCCATCAGCATCGCCGGGATATCCACGGCCCAGCCATGGGGCACCAGGAAAATCACGTTTTTGCCCGCGGCCTGCATCTGGTCGATGATTTCTTTACCGTGCCAGTGAACGCGATCCATGATTTTTTTCGGGTCACGCAGCGCCAGCTCAGCCATCATCACCATCGACTGCGGTGCGGCGGCAAACATTTCATCAATGATGTGTTCACGCTCAGCTTCCGGTGTGTCTGGCAGGCAGTACAACAGGTTGATTTGCGCACGGCGGCGCGCACCTTTGGCGAATTTCCCGGCCAGGCGGCCAAGACTGCCTAAAATCGGATCACGTATTTTGGCAGGCACGTATGCCATACCGGCCATCGCACCGACGCCCAGCCAGACGCCCCAGTAACGCGGATGGTAAAAGGCTTTCTGAAATTGCGGAATAAATTCAACAGGCGTTCGTTTTTCTTTTTCTGGCTGCATACTCAGGCTCTTATGACAAATTCTGGCTTAATGATAAGTGCAGTGATTTATTTTGCAATAAATCACTGCACGTCAGCATGTAGCACGGGGCAGGATCCTGAATAATCAGTCCAGCTTGAGTTGCGGCACGACTTCGCGAACGGTGGCCAGATAGGTACTGCGATCTTTGCCTGTCAGCCCTTCGGTACGAGGCAGTTTGGCGGTCAGGGGATTGACAGCCAGCTGGTTGATCCACATTTCAAAATGCAAGTGCGGACCGGTAGAACGTCCGGTGTTACCTGAAAGCGCAATGCGATCGCCACGTTTCACTTTCTGGCCCGGTTTGACCAGCAACTTACGCAGGTGCATGTAACGGGTCATGTACTGACGGCCATGGCGGATCGCAACATAGTTACCGGCCGCCCCGCCATTTTTGGCCACAACCACTTCGCCATCACCGACGGCCAGCACCGGCGTTCCCACCGGCACGGCGAAATCGACGCCACGATGCGGTGCCACACGGCCAGTCACAGGATTCAGACGGCGTGGATTGAAGTTAGATGACACACGATATTGCTTACCGGTCGGGAAACGCAGGAAGCCTTTTGCCAGGCCGCTGCCGGTACGATCGTAGAACTTACCGTCTTCCGCACGCACCGCATAATAATCTTTACCGCCGGTGCGCATATGAACCGCCTGCAGCTGGCTCTGTTCATTTTTACCGTTCAGCACTTCGTGAGACATCAGAACGGCGAAATCATCACCTTTCTGTAATTTACGGAAATCGAGCTGCCATTGCAGCGCTTTAATGACGGCGCTGACTTCAGAACTGCTCAGCCCTGCGGCTTTGGCGCTGGTGACAAAACTGCCGTTCAGCCGCCCCTTGATGACGCTGTCTTTCCAGTCGCCCTGCAGGGTTTCGAGGGAAGATTTAAAGCCGTTACCGGTGCGGTCAAATGTGTAGGTTTCGCGGCGGGATTTCTCCCACGTCAGGCGCTGTAAGTCGCCGGCGTCATTGAGGGTCCAGGAGATTTGCTGACCAATTTTCAGGTTACGCAAATCCCGGTTGGCGTCGGATAATGCCGCGATCTCGGACATATCAATGCCGTACTGATTCAGGATGCTGCTGAGGGTATCACCGGTGGACACCACATATTCATGCACGCCCGCTTCGTTGACGATTTTATCGTCGAGATCATCCTGTGGGATGTCATCGTCAGCGGGTGAAGTTTGATCGATAGGCTCACTGGCTTCGGGAAGCAGCGAACGCAACTGTTCGTGGTCGAGGGCGATACTTTTAACAATAGGTCGGGTATCTGAGAGGTCGTTATCCGGGTGATAGGCTAACGGCCTCCAGACGGCAACGGCCAGTGTGACAACGGTAAGCGACCCCAGCATGATGCGGTGGGGCCGGGGAAGGTTGCTATACGCCATAGCGATAGATCGGGCGATCAGCTGCACTTAATTCTGTCCTTTTAGCTTACTTCAGGCAGCTCAGGTATTGGTTCGTCAGCTGTGACAGGAAGTTCACGTAGCTGTCCGCACCCAATGCAACGCCGCTCCCCAGCGGATCCAATGTGCCCATACGCACTGTTGTCCCCTGGGCAACAGCCGATATGACGGCTGGCCTGAATTGTGGCTCAGCAAAAACGCATGTCGCTTTTTGCTCAACCAACTGAGTTCGAATGAGATGTAAACGCTGTGCGCCGGGTTGAATTTCGGGATTGATCGTAAAGTGACCAAGTGGCGAAAGGCCGAAGTGTTTTTCAAAGTAGCCATAAGCATCGTGAAAAACAAAATATCCCTTACCCTGCACAGGCTGCAGCATAGTACCAATATTTTTGTCAGTTTTTGTCAGGCTTTCCTCAAAACGTGACAAGTTTGCATCTAATTGTTGCTTTTTCTGCGGCATGAGTTCGAGAAGTTTGTTATGGATCACGATCGCCGTCTCGCGAGCTATCTCCGGAGACAGCCAGACGTGCATGTTGTATTCACCGTGATGATGCTCTTCATCGTCATGCCCGGTGCCGTGATCGTGGTCATGTTCGTCATCATCCGTGCCTTTCAACAGCAACGGTTTTACCGCCGCCAGCGTGGCAATTTCGACCTGACGGTTCGCCGATAACTGCGCGGCAGGCTTGGTCATAAAAGCTTCCATTTCCGGCCCGACCCACACCACCAGATCCGCACTGCGAATGCGCTGAATGTCAGAAGGACGCAGCGCAAAATCGTGTGGCGATGCGCCATCCGGCAGCAGCACCTCCGTTGGCGTCACACCTTCCGCAATGGCTGAAGCGATAAAACCCAGTGGACGAACAGACGCCAGAACGGCGGCCTGCGCGCTGAAAGCCGCGGTGGAACTGAGGATTGCGGCAGCCAGGAACATCCGTTTAACGCTTTTTTTCTGTATCATGCGGGGTGAACTCATCTTCATGTTGGGGGAAAACTGGTTATTTTTCGCGAAACGCAATATTATAACATCCGATTTGTTCTGCAAGACCCAATGACATGCCCACATTAGCAACGCTTAAAAATATTTCGGTCACTTTCGGTTCCCGCCGCGTGCTGTCTAACATCTCGCTGGCGTTACAACCGGGAAAAATTCTCACCCTCCTTGGCCCGAACGGCGCAGGGAAATCGACGTTAGTGCGCGTCGTGCTTGGCCTGATTGCGCCAACCGAGGGCACCATGACCTGCGAACCCAACCTGCGCATCGGTTACGTTCCGCAAAAAATTCACCTTGATCCCACCATGCCGCTGACCGTCAGCCGCTTTATGCGTCTGAAGCCCGGCGTTAAAAAAGCCGACATTTTGCCTGCGCTGAAACGCGTTCAGGCGGCACACCTGCTGGAACAGCCGATGCAAAAACTGTCCGGCGGTGAGAATCAGCGTGTATTACTGGCGCGGGCATTAATGAACAGCCCGCAGTTGCTGGTGCTGGATGAACCGACTCAGGGCGTTGACGTCAACGGTCAGCTGGCGCTTTATAACCTGATCGACAGCCTGCGCTGCGAGCTGGGTTGCGCCGTGCTGATGGTGTCGCATGATCTGCATCTGGTGATGGCGAAAACGGACGAAGTGCTGTGCCTCAATCAGCACATCTGCTGCTCCGGCTCCCCGGAAGTGGTGTCCACACACCCTGAATTTATCGCCATGTTCGGTAACCGCGGTGCGGAACAACTGGCGATTTACCGCCATAACCACAACCATCGTCACGATTTGAAGGGAAAAGTCATTTTGCGCAACAGCGGAGGTCGTGACGCATGATCGCTCTATTATTACCCGGCTGGCTGGCGGGTGTGTTGCTGGCGATTGCCGCCGGTCCGCTGGGCTCTTTCGTGGTCTGGCGCAGGATGTCCTATTTTGGCGACACGCTGGCGCATGCGTCTTTACTCGGCGTGGCGTTTGGCCTGCTGCTCAATATCAATCCGTTTTACACCGTGATTGCCGTGACCTTACTGCTGGCGCTGGTGCTGGTTGTGCTCGAACGTAAACCGCATCTGGCGGTGGATACCCTGCTCGGCATTATGGCGCACAGCGCGTTGTCACTCGGCCTGGTGGTTGTCAGCCTGATGTCCGGCGTTCGCGTGGATCTGATGGCGTATCTTTTCGGGGATTTGCTGTCCGTCACTTACAGCGATATCTGGATGATCGGCTGCGGTGTGGCGGTGGTGATCGCCGTGCTGTGCTGGCAATGGCGCTCGTTGCTGTCGATGACCATCAGCCCGGAACTGGCGCACGTCGATGGCGTCAATCTGCAACGCTCGCGGGTGATTCTGATGCTGGTGACGGCGCTGACGATAGGCCTGGCGATGAAATTTGTCGGTGCGCTGATCATCACCTCCCTGCTGATCATCCCTGCCGCCACGGCCCGCCGCTTTGCCAAAACGCCGGAACAGATGGCGTCAGTGGCAGTGGCTATCGGGATTGTGGCGGTAACGGCCGGTCTGGCACTTTCGGCATTTTACGATACACCGGCCGGTCCTTCGGTGGTGCTTTCAGCAGCCGTGCTGTTCATGTTCAGTCTCGGCAAAAAGCAGACGGCCTGAGTTAGACCGGTAAAATAAAAACGGACGCCACTGAGCGTCCGTTTTTATTTATCCCACAAGTATTTCTGCGGCGATCACTCCTGTTCCTGCGCGGCCTCCCGCCTCGCCTGCCGCCAGTGCATCACTGGCGAAACCGTTAAGCCGTGGATCACCACGCTGGCGACAATGACCGTGAACGCGATATTGGTCATGTAACTGGCTTCTGCGCCCTTCAGCCCGTGGGTATAAGCGTAAGCAATGTAGTTCATGCTGCCTATCCCGCGAATACCAAACCAGCCGATCATCAGCCGCCGACCGCGCGGCACGCGCACGCCGAGAGTCGTGATGTACACCGACAGCGGACGAATAACGATAAACAGCAGCGCTGCGAAGACAAGCCCCATCGGTTCCCAGTGTTCAGCAAGCGTGATGCCCAGCACCGTGACAATCCCGGCTGCGAACAATCTTTCAATGGTGTCACCAAACGAGAGCGCGTCTCCGACCATCAGACCGATAGAATTGGCAGGCCGTTCCGCCGACATGGAATGCCGCTGATGCGGATTGACCAGCCCTTCTGCCGGCGGCGGGCGCGTGCCTTCGGTGAGATCTTCCGGCGGATTAAGCGTCCAGACACGTAACTCCGCACTGCGTAACCCGACGCCTGCCGCAAACGCTGCCAGAAAACCAGAGGCATCGACACTTTGCGCGACGGCATAACTCAGTGCGATCAACGCGAGCGCCAGAAAATCACTCGGCGCCACCGAACGCTGACGGCTGTGGAAACGCGTCGCACTCAGCCCGACCAGCCGTCCCATCGCGTAACCAATCGCCAGCCCGCCCATCAGCGCCCAGACCACATCCCGCCAGGCCCAGTCCCACAGTGCCGCCGATGACAGGCCGTCTTGCGCGGTAAACAGCATCAGTGCCAGCATCAGAATGGGTAACGCAGAACCGTCGTTCATCCCCGCTTCGCTGGACAGCGCCACGCGCAATCCGTCGTCGTCATTGGCATCATTCACCGCAATCATGCTCGCCAGCACCGGATCGGTCGGCGCAATGATTGCCCCCAGCGCCAGAGCCAGCGGCCAGGAAATCCCTGCCAGATAGTGGGCCAGCGCGGTAACACTCAGCACCGTCAACAACATCGCCGGAAAAGCCAGCAGCACACCGACGCGCCAGCTCTGCGAGCGGAACGGCAAACGCAATTTCAGGCCGGTGATAAACAGCGAAGCCGCCATGGCGATTTCGGTAAAGCGTGCGGTGAGCGTCGAGTATTCCACCAGGTCAACGTGTAATAAGTTCAATACCCAGGGGCCGCAGATGATGCCTGCTGCCAAATACACCCCAAAGGTGGTCACAGGCGCACGCGAAATCCAGCCTGATGCCAGTGACATAACCAGCAGCAGTCCGCCGACCGCCGCAGTCCATTCTAAAAAACCCATGTAAGCTCCCTGAAATTAAGATCTTTTAAGCGTAGTACATCGTCAGCCGGGGTGTGACGCCGGGCACAAAAGGCGCGGCGGGATCGGCGGGTGTACGCTAAAATATGTTTTTCATTCCTGCAAAAAGGTTCATAAAAAATGATTAAATACAGTGTACTATACCCAAATGTCAAAAACGGAACCTTTGATCATGAGTACTACCGCAATGTGCATTTACCGCTGATCAAAGAAAAGATGGGTGCGTATTGCCACTCCTATGCCATCGACAAGATCCAGGATGGTGCTCCGGCAGATACGCCATTTATCGCGGCCTGCCACATTTACTGCCGCTCTATGGAAGATTTTGAGAAAGGTATGAAGGATCACGCTGAGGAGTTTGTGGCGGATGTGGCCAACTTCACCAATATCGAACCGGTTAAGATGATCTTCGACGTGGTGGTTTAACATATCGGACGATAAAAAAGGCGATTACTCCGTGGCCCTGAACGGGTTAATCGCCTGATTTAGGGTGTCTCTGACAACGTCGTGAAGTCAGATTCAACATCTATTTCGTGAGTAATTTTTTAATCGGCGCACTCGGTTCCCGCCTGATGGTATGCAAAAACATCTGTGCTTTATCATTGGCCGCGTAATCCGCTGTCACACCAAAATCCTGCACCATTGCCCACTTCTCAAACAGCACTTCATCACTCTCGCGCATAAACCAAAGCATTCTCACTGCCGTCACGGCCACCTGTGGGATTTGAGTAACAGTACCGTTAATCCACTTATTCAGGGTGCTGCGTGGCAGTCCAAGCAGAATACACAACGCGGGCTGATCTATTCCGAGCCGCTGGACATAGTCCAGGAATTCTTTTGCGTTATCTGCCATTCACTTATCTCCAGTCCTTATAACCCTGCGCATTGTACAGGAATCTCGTAGAGATTTCATGCCGTCGCTAATCGCTACGAAAAATCCTAGTTTTTACCCTCTCAGACACAACAAAAAGCGCCCAATAGCGACAAATACACGTGCTACATGAAACATATTCATGTAGCGCTATAAGTTTACGTTTCTTGACATAAGTCAAATGCATGGTGAATGTGTGAAGAAAGTCACATTCACGGCATGTATGATTTTCATAGGGAGACAAGAAGAGCGTTCTGATAATGCTTCTTATTTGTCGCTATCAGATACTTATTTCAATGTCGGAAAAAACTTATGAATTCCCATGTTACAGAGCGCAACACTCAAATCATCGCTGCCTACACAGCGGGGAACCGTAATAAATCAGAATTGGCACGCTATTTTGGTGTATCCGCAACAACAGTCCGGCGTGTGCTGGCAGGTGTTGTGATGACGATGACGGCGACCTCTGCAGCACATGCTGATTTGTTGAAAGACTACACCGATATGGGGTTTTCAAATTTCACAGCGAAGTGGGTAAACATGACCGCCAGTGAACAGGCCACTGTGCGGGAAGCGCTTCGTAGCGAAGGCCATGAAAATCTCTTAATAGATCTTGGGGATAAATTAAACCAGTCAGCGCCGGAAATCATTCAGCCAGCACCACCGCAGGCCGCGCCTCACACTCAGACCGTCACGCCGACCCTGGCCGCGCAGCTGACGCCGCAGGCAACCCCGCAGGCCACGCCGCAAAAACTGCCCGTCGCACCAACCCTGACCGCGCAGCTGACGCCGCAGGCAACCCCGCAGGCCACGCCGCAAAAAATGGCCGTCGCACCGACCCTGACCGCGCAGCTGACGCCGCAGGCAACTCCGCAGGCTACGCCGCAAAAACTGCCCGTCGCACCAACCCTGACCGCGCAGCTGACGCCGCAGGCAACTCCGCAGGCCACGCCGCAAAAATTGGCCGTCACGCCGACCCTGACCGCGCAGCTGACGCCGCAGGCAACTCCGCAGGCTACACCGCAAAAAATGGCCGTCGCGCCGACCCTGACCGCGCAGCTGACGCCGCAGGCAACCCCACAGGCTACGCCGCAAAAATTGGCCGTCGCGCCGACCCTGACCGCGCAGCTGACGCCGCAGGCAACCCCGCAGGCCACACCGCAAAAACTTCCTGTTGCACCAACGTTGACCGCGCAGCTGACGCCGCAGGCAACCCCGCAGGCTACGCCGCAAAAACTGGCCGTCGCACCAACCCTGACCGCGCAGCTGACGCCGCAGGCAACCCCGCAGGCCACGCCGCAAAAACTGGCCGTCGCGCCGACCCTGACCGCACAGCTGACGCCGCAGGCAACCCCGCAGGCCACGCCGCAAAAACTGCCCGTCACGCCGACCCTGACCGCGCAGCTGACGCCGCAGGCAACTCCGCAGGCCACGCCGCAAAAACTGGCCGTCGCACCAACGTTGACCGAACAGTCAACTGTTGATAAAACGCCAATACGGGCTGCAAACTCATCCACAGTTCAGGAAGTCACCTCAACCCCAGCTCAGCAACCGGTGGTTAAGCAAGAAGTTCGTTCAACTTATTACGATAAACAAATCACGGCGCTGAACGCAGCCGCTGAACAAGATCACGCCGAGGTCCTTGCTGAATCTCACAGCCGCGCAGTGGGTGATGCCAACACGCTGAGCCAGGCAAATGATTACACCAATAAAAAGTTCTCTGACCTGAAATCTGAAGTCGATGACAACAAAGATCAGGCTAATGCAGGCACCGCGTCAGCCCTCGCTGCTGTCGGGATCCCACAGGTAGAAGCAGGTTCTGACTTCATGGTCGGTGCCGGTGCGGGCACTTATGGTAATCAGTCTGCCATTGCGGTGGGTGTATCAGGCCATATCACCGCAAAAACAGTGACCAAATTAGCGGTAACCGGCGACACAAATAACGGTGTCGGTGCTTCCGCAGGTATTGGCTGGAACTTCTAAACTCATTAAACAGCCAGCCCCACAGGGCTGGCCTCACTTCAGGAAAAGGCAGACTGATATGAAAAAAATTTTTGTCATTGTAGCTATCACGTTGCTCGCAGGCTGTTCCACTCAGGCGTCAAGAATGGCGAACTGCCAGGCACAGGGGATTTCAAAAGATACCTGTTACCTCGCCGAGCAAAATCGCCAGACCGGTATACAAAATGCGGCACTGAAGCAGGCCATGGAAAATGCCGCCAGTCAGTACGCCCAGGCGACGAAAAAAGTCATTCACGCGAAGATTAAGGGAATAGATATCAAAATCTTTCCCGGCGATAAGCAAGGGTATATCGAAGGGACTGCAGCATATCTTGATGAAGATAACGCGGATGCTCAGGTCTATCGCAAAGGTATTTTCACAGCGATTTATTACAAGCGCACACACAAGCTGGTTCTGATGCGCAACGGTCAGATTTACGGTCGGGCGACAACATGAAAAGACATCATACCGATCAGTTTAAACATCTGTCGCCGGAACAGCAGCTTACCTGCCTGAAAATGCTTCAGCGCGTGGAGGAGACGCCGCTTTCCAAAGGGATCTCCGGTGTCGCCGTCTCGGTGATCATGAATAACGGGCACACCGCGACGCTGAGCAAGTTCAGCGCGCAACCTGAAGAAGTGTCCGTGTTAGTCAGCTGGAACAATGATCAGCGCGGTAATGACCGCAGGGATTAATAAGGACGTTTTGCTCCCATGCATGTGATAGACCTGACCAGAAAAGAGCGTTCGTCTACCGGCGTTTTGTTTCTGCATACACTGAAAGACAAAGGGTATGTTTACCGGCTGAACAGAGTTGAAGTGGAAGAACTGACGCTGCGTTTAATTAAACTCAACCATTTTCACCATTTCTCCAGCATGACCGGTATTCATACCTCACAGATTTATAACGATAAAATCGAGGCAGCGAAGAGCCTGTGTCACTTTATAGAAAAGGTGACCGGCGCAAAATGCACGGCAGATATTTTAAACACGTATTAAATTGAGGTATGGAGGATGGGCGCGGCATAAAATCGCGCTGAATTCTGTTTTCAATCTTACCGTTATAAAATCCAGCGCGATCTGCCCCGAATCTCCCCATCCCAGATTTCAACACCCGTTTCACTTGCCCGCACATAGCTACCCGTTGAAAGGATTGTAACACTCGATGACATCGTCGTTGCTTATCATAAGTGGGTTAGAATCAGCAATAATCGCCAACAAAGAACTTTAGCGAAATTTGAGGATATGTTTTGCCCCATAGGCCCGCTCGCTCATTCACCCGCTCCTACTGAATCTGAATCCCTTCAAAGCGGCACACAAGCTGCTCCCGGTTTATCTTAAGGGCACTGCACCTACGCCAGACCAAACTTAAGTCAAATTAACCATGCGAATATCGCTCCGCTTGCTTTAACATAACCTTACTTTTCATATGGAGATTTAAAGAATGGCTATACCAGCTTATTTATGGTTGAAGGATGATGGCGGCGCGCTGATTAAAGGTTCTGTGGACGTTAATGGTCGCGAGCATTCAATTGAAATTACCTCATTCGGTCACTCTCTGAGCATCCCAACAGATAACGGTACCGGTAAACTAACAGGAACACGTATTCATGGTGCGATGCAGGTTGAGAAGGACTTTGATTCATCCAGCCCGTATCTATACAAGGCTGTTGCGACGGGTCAGACACTGGAGTCGGCAGAATTGAAATGGTACCGGATTAGTGATGCTGGGCAGGAAGTTGAATACTTCAACATGTTCCTGGAAGGCGTAAAAATTGTCTCCGTTGTCCCCATGATGCACGATACAAAAACTGTTGTTAATGTCGGCCATAAAGAGGCTATCCAGTTACGCTATCAGAAAATCACATGGAAATATTTGGATGGGAACATTCAATACAGCGATGCATGGAATGAGCGTGTGACGGGGTAACAGAATATGGATACTACCGAACAAGTCAGTGGTTATTACTTCAGCGGGCTATCTAATTTATCCGCTGGAGAATTGTTTTTCTGGGTTTTTCTTGATGAAACTGGTAAGCAAATTGGCATTGCTGATTTTGCGAACCTTGCACTGATCATTCTCGGACAACCCATGAAGGCGACGCGCGCGAAACCACTGGGAGCTACTCCGGGTACATCTACTCTGAGCTATCATTTGCGTCAATGGCTCAATATTGAAGTGAAGCATTGGCCCACGCTCACGAATGGGAGCATCCGAAAGTTAAAGTTCTCATATGTAACAAATCTGGGAGCATTCACGGGTAGATGGATCCCCATTCTCGGATGGGTAATATTAGCCGACGACGTAGCCACCATTGCCTATAAGGCGACTAACCGCTACAACACCATTGCCAACGAGAAAGACCGCCTATGGTAAGCAACGAGGACATCATTGATTGGTACAATGAGCGGTTTAACAAACCGGGTTATTTCTCAAAAAAATGCTGGCCCGTCACCATTGATACAAGTCTTTCAACCGGACGCTATGTGTGGGCATGTGAGACAGGCGACGATATAATGAAAGAATATTTCGAGAAATTTAAGGTTGACCCTCAGGGGTTTGATTTCGTGAAATATTGGCCTGTTGAAGCATCTGGCTCATCTATCTTTGCGCTATGTACATGCGGAGATGATTACGAAGAACCGCTGCCGTTAACACTCAAAATGCTCGCAGAATCTGCGCGGGCTGGAAAATGGCTTTATGATTAAAATTTTCCCGCTAACTGAGCCCGGACGGTGTTTAACATTTACGGCACCTGCATGCCGTAAAGCATTGCAGAGCAAGTGGCGATGCTAAATTTTAAGTCAGGCAGTGATGTCCCATTCATACCCCACCGGGAATAAGTGGCTCGATAAATAAGTCTACATGCCCTAATTAATTGAAGAGTCTGTTCAAAAAATTGCGTTTGTAAGTCACGCCTTATGCGCGGACGATGAACTCTCTTGCTCATCACAACGCTGAGTCTGGCGCAGGAGTTAACGTGGGATTTTTAAGCGGGATTTTCGCCCGAATTACCGGCCAGAAGTCTGCACCCCATCCGGTAACAACATCACCTCAACAGGAGTTAACAATGGCAAAAGTACTGGTTCTCTATCATTCCATGTATGGTCATATTGAAACGATGGCGCAAAGCGTTGCCGAAGGCGCACGCAGCGTACCCGGTGTTGAAGTCACGATAAAACGCGTCCCTGAAACCATGCCTGAAGAAGCGTTTAAGGCTGCGGGTGGCAAAACCGGTCAAACGGCAGACGTTGCTTCTCCGGCAGAACTCGCTGATTACGACGCCATCATTTTCGGCACACCAACCCGCTTTGGTAACATGACCGGTCAGATGCGCACCTTCCTTGATCAAACCGGCGGTCTGTGGGCCAAAGGCGCACTGGCAGGCAAAGTCGCCAGCGTATTCAGCTCAACCGGCACAGGCGGCGGTCAGGAAATGACTATCACGTCGACCTGGACCACCCTCGCCCATCACGGCATGATCATCGTGCCAATCGGTTACACCACCCCGGAATTGTTCGATATTTCACAGGTTCGCGGCGGCACGCCTTATGGCGCGACCACTATCGCCGGTGGCGATGGCTCACGTCAGCCAAGTGCCGAAGAGCTGCGTATTGCCGTGCATCAGGGTAAACACGTTGCCACGATCACCAGCAAACTGGTGAGTTAATTTTTTTAAAACCCAAAAAAAGGGTTCGGCATCCATTGCCGAACCCTTTTAGTTTTTAAGTTTTAACGTTTTAACGCTTATTTACCACGCGATGCAATGATGTTTTCAGCGACATTGCGCGGTGCCTCGGCATAGTGATTGAACTCCATGCTGTAGGTTGCACGGCCTTGCGACATTGACCGCAAAACGGTGGAATAACCGAACATTTCAGACAACGGCACTTCGGCTTTGATAATCTTACCGCCGCCGCCCGCGATCTCTTCCATGCCCTGCACTGTGCCGCGACGTGACGACAAATCACCCATCACGCCACCGGCATACTCTTCCGGCGTTTCCACTTCCACTTTCATCATCGGTTCGAGAATCACCGGGTCCGCACGTTTGGCCGCTTCCTTGAAACCAAAGATCGCCGCCATTTTGAACGCCATTTCAGAGGAATCGACCTCGTGGTACGACCCGAACGTCAGCGTGACTTTCACGTCGACGACCGGATACCCCGCCAGAATGCCGTTATTCAGCGCTTCCGTTACCCCTTTCTCAACGGCAGGAATAAATTCACGCGGAACAACACCCCCTTTGGTCGCATCCACAAACTCAAAACCGGTGCCTGCCGGCAGAGGTTCAAGCGTGAACACCACGTGGCCGTACTGGCCTTTACCGCCGGACTGGCGCACAAATTTGCCGTCCACATCTTTCACCGTTTTACGCACCGTTTCGCGGTACGTGACCTGCGGTTTACCGATGTTAGCTTCCACGCCAAACTCACGTTTCATACGGTCGACGATAATCTCCAGATGCAACTCACCCATACCGGAAATGATCGTCTGACCGGATTCCTCATCAGTACGGATGCGGAACGACGGGTCTTCAGACGCCAGCCGCGAAAGCGCAATGCCCATTCTCTCCTGATCGGCTTTGGTTTTCGGCTCGATGGCCTGCGAAATAACCGGATCCGGGAACTCCATGCGTACCAGCGTAATAATGTCAGACGGGTCGCACAGCGTTTCGCCGGTTGTCACGTCTTTCAGCCCCACGCAGGCGGCAATATCACCGGCACGGATTTCGTCGATCTCGATACGGTCATTGGCGTGCATCTGCACGATACGGCCAATACGCTCTTTCTTGCCGCGCACCGGGTTATATACGCTGTCGCCTTTTTTCAGCACGCCTGAGTACACCCGGACAAACGTCAGCTGGCCGACATACGGGTCAGTCATCAGTTTGAACGCCAGCGCCGAGAAC
>NZ_JBLZNY010000005.1:0-271120 GCF_049206505.1 Rahnella sp. EDr1-12 | reverse complement strand
GAACCTGTGAAATTACCTTCCCCAGCGTGTTCTGTAATAAGCCCCTTTCAGCCTCATATCGGGTATGCCATTGCTCTTCATACTCCACAACAATGATCCTACGCATTTTTTACTCCGGTTAACTTCTTTGAGGTTTTACTAAACCATCATTTATGTTGATAGCATGATTTGATGTCCGCTTCTGGCACATAACTGACAGCCCTTATAGATGTGACGATAATAGCGATCACCAAATGCACGGGACTACTCAAATCAGTTTTATTTAACCAGTTTTAATTGGTGGTCATTCTGGTGGTCTTGACAGGGAGAGTTTTCAGATTTAGCTTTCATATTAGCCAGTTACTGGCAAAGGCGATCCCAGTCAGAGGAGCCAAATTAGAAAAGCCCGCTTAAGGAAACTTAAGCGGGCTTTTTGCTTTTCATGCCCGGCTACTGAAGAAACCCTCGCCGCTGAACAATGCAGCCGAATGTCTGTCCAGTTTATTACCGGTGCAGGCGTAACATGCTTGTGAAAGTCGATAATGCGGAGATAAGGCACGCCAGCCCAAAGACATAGACGCCAAACTGCGCGCTCGCGTGCCCCGTCAATCCGTTTAAAAGTGCAATCACCATTGCCACCAACGCCGCACCAATAGATTGTCCGGCAGTTCTGGCGGTCGACAATACCCCCGAGGCCGTTACTGTTCGATTCCCTGCGACATTGGAAAACATCTCTTTGTTGTTCGGCGGCAAGAAGAGTCCATAACCCACCCCACACACCGCCACACGCCAAAGAAAATCATTCACCGTCGCCGCTTCCGGCAGCAGAGCCAGAGACCCTAAACCCAGGCAGAAAATCATCACGCCGACCGTCGATATCTGAGTAGGATTTAAACGGTTGGACAACCTGCCAGCGACCGGGGCACAGATTGCAACGGCAATTGGCCACGGTGTAAAGATGAACGCCGATTCCAGGACAGAATAGTGATAGGCATGCTGCAGTACAAAGGGCAAACCGACCAGCGCCATCCCCTGAGCCACAAACATTGAGACAGAAGAGATCACCGCGAAGCTATATCTCCGGGAACGAAATATATCGAGAGGCAGCAGCGGGTTCTTTGAACGCGTCTGCGCTTTAAGAAAGATGGCGATCAGCGCCACCGATGCGACGCCACAAAGTATCAGTATGCGGCTGTCCCAGCGTCCGATTTGATCAACAGCCATGACCATCAGCCCTAAGGCGGCGGCGGAAGTGATAGCGCCTCCCCAATCGAAGCCTTTTTCCCTCTCGGTATCGACGCCCAAAGAGATAAGCGAGAACACAATGGCAAGTACGCCCAACGGGATATTGATATAGAACAACCAGGGCCAGTCAAGATAGGAGATGATCAGGCCACCTAACGCAGGACCAATGGCCGTACCCACCGCAAATGCCAGCGCATTCAGCCCTAAAATGGTTCCCAACGCATTCGGCGGAAAGATAACGCGGTAGAGACCCAACCCGACACTGATCATCACCGCATAACTCACCCCCTGAAGGACTCGCATGGCCACCAGCATGCCAAAGGTCGAGGAGAGGCTGCAACCCAGCGATGCCAGCGTAAACAACACCATGCCCGCCGTGTAGAAGCGCCGCTCCCCTATCCTCGAACCCAGCGATGCACAGATCAACATCGTTGCAGCGCTGGCAACCTGATAGCCGTTGGTCACCCAGATGACAGAGGCCGAATCCACCTGTAATGCTTCGGAAATAGTGGGTAAGGAGATATTGACGATGGAACTGTCCAGCGCCGCCATTATCACACCAATCAAAATGGCCGCAGCTGCCATATAGCGCCTTGGGGCCTCAAATCCTTGTTCTAAGGTACTGCTGCTTACCAACGACATATCCTTAACATCCTATATTGAATGGGAATCACGCACAGAGGCTTTCAGTCTCGGCACTCGGCCCTTCGAGGTAGGTCAGCAGACCCAGCATCAACACTTCTTCGGGGCTGGCTACAACGGGAGAACGCGGTGCTTTCCAGGGTTGTTTGCTGCCGTTGATCCGGATACTTCTCAGGAAACAATAGGTCGTGAGGACATAGAACCGGTTTCGCATACTTTCCCCCATCAGCGGCAGCAGACCTGAAATACCGCCTAACTCCGGGATCTCGCTGAGGATGCTGCCGTAGTCTGGCTTCGCCAGCACAAACATCAGTGCATCAGTCATGGGGACCATTTTGACGGCATCTTTCACTTCGGCCGCCAGTTCATGCCAAAACGAAAAGGCAAATCGGGAGAAGCCGAAAAGCGGGTCAAGCCCCCTGACCGAAAAATCAGGGTCGATGAAGCGGGTCTGAGCGTGTTCCTCGTTATAAAGCACATTGCCAAAATGAAAATTGAAATGGGCTTTTTCTACCGATCTGAACTCTTCGGTTCTGGCCAGTTCCAGAGATTTTTCGAAAACCTCCCTTGCCGTTATGCAAAATCGCGCGCCATTAAGCAGAATAGGTTTATCAAACAGCTCGTGTGCAAAACGCGTACCTTCCCACTCTTCCAATAATCTGGCGGGCATATCATGGGTCATCGTCGACGGCGCCTCTGACTCCAGGCCGATGGCTTTCTGCACGCTTTCCAGTGCATTTCTCACGATCATCCGGCGTTCAGCCAGCGACCGCTGGTCGTCGAACACGATGTTGCACAAAGGCAGGGAATCCATCTTTTCGAGAATATAAAATTGCCGCCCGGCAGCCAGCCCGTCGTGTAATACCGGAACCATCAGTTCCGGATAGATATCGTGCAACGCGCGTATCTGATCCACTTCTGCTTTCAGCTTGCCATTGAACATTTCGGACATGGCTGTCTTCACGACGAAGCCTGAACTCAAGAAATCGACTGTGTGTGAGCTTGTCATTTTTCAATCCCCTGGAAAGTGGCAACGGGCAGGCCAAGCGCGATGCTGCGCGCAACGGCACGAACAACAGCGCTATAGCCGACGGTGTTGTTAACAAACGACTGGATAATGATTTCACTCAAATTCTGGCTTGCCAGATAGGCAGGACGGAGAATGAGCAGATGATTCTTGTCTGAGAGAATCGTTGAGCACCTGCGTTCGTAAGCATACGCACGGCTCCCTAAAGGGCTTCGGGATGCCTTAACAACATGAGGATGTGTTTCGCTCACTCGCTCAATCGCCTCCTCGATGAGCCCCCTGTTCAACGCGCCGTCATCCTTTACGATAAAACGGTTTATCTGATATCCCGGCGCATGTACCGGTGCACGTAATGAAACGGTATTCACTAACGGTGCCCAGGGCATCACTTTGTCCTGACTCATGGCGATTTGTGAGAAGCTCGGACGGAGGTTGTCGCGCGCATCCTGAAGGCGGCCTTCGAAGGATCGGGTACCGAGTACACCGTTAGGCGTATCCGGATGGACGATATCGGTTTCAACCGACACGATATGCGAGGCATTGCAATTGATGGATCTCAGTGCGTCGGCCAATACGCGCAGCGAGGCATGCATCCCATTCGTCTGACACGACCCGAGGCAATACATGCCAGAATCGATCACCTGACGCTGTATCGTGCCAATATCATCGCGGGTAAGATCTTCCAGGCAGCCATAGATACTCGGCAGTTCATTAGCCTCTGCCACGCCCAGCACCACATCGGCAAGTTCTTGCATGTTACGGGCGACAGGGCTGTTCTTGTCCATGTCCAGTTTGCTGGTCGCGATAAAACCAATGTCGAAGCGACCCGTTTGCGGAGGAAGTTCTTTGGCAAGATCGCCGAAGAAAAAGTGCACCTCACGCCCGTCGATGTTGAGGGTGTTGCCATCGATAATGTTGATCTGAGACTGGATGCCGGGATGCGCTATCGCCAGACGGGCAACGATGCCATCAATCGGACCCAGTTCAGGATAATGTTTATCTAAAGAAGGCGCATTCGTGACCACAGTTTGAATCGCAAAACCATCTTTCGCCGGATCATTTTGAATCAGCAGGTTTGCGCCGATCTCCGCTCCACAACCCACCAGTATTGCTTTTTTCATTTCACTACCTCGCGCTAAAGGAATAACTGAAAGTGTTTTAGATGCGGCCTAGTCCCAGGAAAACATTCTCAGGAGGTCGGTAACGGACATGGCATCCAGTTTCGATTCACTAATCAGGGTTTCGGCCAGAATATGGGACCGGTCACCCAGCGGGCTGTCCGAAAGATTCAGATGGAATTTGGTGAGCAGCGCCTCGAAACACTCGTCACGACGACGGACATGTCCGAGCGGATATTCGATGGTTTCAGAGAGTTCCTCCGTCATTCCATGACATTTCAGAAAGAGCGCATTCGGAATGGCGCGCTTTTCTGCGTCGTAGTAGCTCTCTGTAAAGGAAGGACGTTCAGTGCAGGTAATCTTCAATCGCAGGGCATCCAGCAAAGGATCGCTGGCGAGCGGCTCGTGGAAATCCTTAATCGTCAGGTTTCCGGTTTGAAGCCCTACCGCAACCATGTACTGGAGACAGTGATCGCGATCGGCGGAGTTATTCAGCGGCCCTGATTTATCAATGATCTGAATTGCCGGACGCGTTGTCTCCACCCGCACGTACTCGATGCTTTCTGGAGAGAAACCGGCGGCAAGAATCCGTTGACGAAGATTAATGGCCGCTTCTACCGCAGTCTGGGCATGGTATTCAGCAGGGTTGGGGACTTTGAACAAGATATTCTTAATGACAAAATCTGACAGGTTACGCGACAGATTAAAGGGTTTGCCTCTCAAAACCGCATCATCGAATCCCCACCGACTCACCGTCAGCGCAGTGGGATAACCCATTTCGCCACTTTGCGCGAACAGCGCCAGTTGCAGGCCACGCGCCGTCGCGTCACCTGCGGCCCATGACTTACGCGTTCCCGCATTGGGCGCATGCCGGTAGGTTCGAAGAGAATGGCCGTCGATAATCGCGTTGGAAAGTGCACTTAATGCCTGGTCTTTTGACAAACCGAGCAGTTGAGCAGAGGCGATCGCTGAAGCCACCTTAACCAATACAACGTGATCAATACCCAGCGCATTAAAACAGTTCGACAGACACAGCACGCCATGGATCTCATAGGCGCGGATCATCGTGTTCAACACTGCCGTCATGTCAGTCGCTGGCTTATCCGCGGCTGCCAGACTCTGCCATGCTGCGGCCGCCAGGATAGCGCCCAGATTATCGGACGGATGCCCCCACTCTTGCGCAAGCCATGTGTCATTGAACTCCAGCCAGCGGATCATCGAACCGATATGAAAGGCCGCTTCGACAGGTCCTAGTCTTAGCCCGGTACCGGCAACCGGCACACCGTCCCGGCTCTTGCTGAACTGAGCAGCGCCCATCAGTTTCATACAGTCATGATCGGTAGACGCGGCAATCGCGCAACCTATCGAATCCAAAAGGCAAAAACGGGCCAGTTGTAAAGTCTCATTATCGAAAGTTGCTTGCTCATAGGCATAGTCAACCAGCTGAACCATTAGCTCATCAAACTCTGCGTGCGCCATATTTCATCCCATAACCAAAAAATGAATTATCGAAATACAAGTCATGGAGACCCAGTAATATATAAATGCAGAAAATAGATATGGATAACGAATTGATTTATATGGAAATAATTCGCCATCACAAATCTAATCCTAATTGGCATGGCAATAAAATACCAACGAATAAAATCGAGGGATTCATCGAAAATATTGATGCCGTAACAATATTCCTATTGAAAATAATGTGCTGGTCAGGGAAATGAGCTACTGAGAGGAAGTGTAAGCAGAGTCTGTTGTTATAATTCACAATTCAGAATTAATGTCTGTTTGAAGAGTAATAATACTGACCCGCCCTTAACGTGGCCAAAAAGTGATCGGACCTGCATATCCAGGGAGGTTAAAACATAGTGACAAACTTATTAATACAGAATATAAATAATTGTTGTGACGGTGAACTAATTTTTAGCATGAGGTCTCAAATGAAGCTAAGTGAACTTCTTGCGTTCGTGACAGTCGTGGAGACAGGGAACATAACCCAGGCAGCCGAACGTCTTAATCGAGTGCAGTCGAGTATTTCCCACCGAATCAGGAGCCTGGAGGATAACCTGGATGTCACCCTATTAGATCGAAAAAACGATGGATGCTCACTGACTGCGCAAGGCCAGATACTTTATGACTACGCGCTTAAAATATTGAACCTTGCAGATGATTGTAAAAACAACATTTCCCACTCTAAAAGTAGTCAACTTAATATACGTATTGGCATTATAGAATGTTTGCCACCCTATATTGTCACTTCACTGATCGATTTAGGACATGATTTGGGTTGGAACATAGATATTTCAATTGGAAATACCATAAGCTTACTCAGCGCTTTTGATCAAAACGAGTTTGATGCGGTCATCATCGGCGCAGGTTTTTCAAATACCCAACATGCACGTTCCATATTACTCTCCAGTGAACTGGTCATTATCACTGAGAAAGATTACCCAACCATAAAAGATATCTCGAGTCTGGATGGCGAAGTTTTTTTGCTTAGCAGCAAGAAATGTGCAACCACTACCCGCAACTATAATGTTCTTTTCAGTGAAGGGCATATCACCCCTAAGCGCGTAGTCGAATGCGGATCCTATCCCGTGCTGTTCTCGAGCATTGCTGCGGGAAAAGGCGTGTCGTTAGTATTACGTTGTTCGATCAGCGGCGAAGTGCAAAACAAGATAAAAATTCACGAACTCTGTGGCCAGTTCAATGACTTCAAAATAGAACTTGTTTACCGTACCGATTCACCTTACCTGGATAGCACTAAATTCAGAGGCATAATGACCTCCGTTTTTCAGGATCCCCGACTGCACAATATCGGTTATTAACTCTTTCGGCGTAAACAGGAACAAATTCCCTATCTTATTGATGGCCACTCATCAAACAGAGGTTGAGAGCATACCTCTGGCGTATGCCCTCCCACTCAAAATATGCTAAATCTTTCGGAATAAACGCTTTTTGATAAAGAGAGAATCAATTCCCTGCCAAAGATTATGCCGGCTTACGCAGAATCAAAAACCCTTTCTTTCTGCACTTTTCCAGGATTAACTTCATCATTGGCACTTCAAAGTACTTATACAAGAATGATGCAAATGAGACGGTAAGAACTAACGCAACGACGAGAAGCATAATACCTTCCGGTAAACTGAATTTTCTCCCGGCGGTGAGATTGAGGAAATAGAAGAGCACTAAAAAATGAACCATATAAAATGCATAAGATATCTCTCCTAACCACACAGACGTTTTAGCGTTCAGCATTGTATTTCGGTTTTTTAAATCATCACCTGCAATCGAAATAATTAATAAACAGACAGGAATAATGAAAACTACACTCATACTGAATTGGTACGGGATGTACATGGATCCGATGTAAGTCACGGCAAGCAGGGCGAGCGAAGCCGTTTTCGTCAGTACGAGTGCTCGTCCGTTCATCAACAACCGTGCTGCAAACATACCGGCCAGAAACTCAAAGATACGTGATGGAGGAAAAATATACGAAATCCAAAAGTGCTGCTGTGAAATAGGAAATGCCCCCATCATCGTGTTTGGCTCAACCCAAAGGTAAATATACGTCTGAACCAATAAGGATGCCGCGGTAACGATTGTGAATCCAAGTAAATCGAATTTTTTAGGTATTGCCTTCATGACTCTAAAAAGAAAGGGAAAAGAGAGATAAAACATTGCCTCTATGCAAAGAGACCAGCTGGGTCTGTTACCTACAAAAAAATAGTGAACATCATCAACCCAGGTGTTCAATAGCAGAAGATTTGATGTCCATAGTTTGTATTGATATATGCTGATGGCACCAATAATGAACGCCATTACCAGGGTCAGACAGTGGGTGGGATAAATCTTTGCAAACCGTCGCAGGTAAAAATCACCCACGGTGTCGTTATCTTTGGCGGACCACACCATAATAAATCCGCTGAGTATGAAAAAATATGAAACACCCAGCCAACCCGCTTTACCCATGATAACAGTGAAAATATGCTGAACAGTGGGATCTGAAAATGGAGCGAGATCACTGGCCAGCGATGAGTGAAATAAAAATACTAAAAAAGCAGCCCAGAATCTGCTTCCCGTAAGCGATGGCAATTTTGGCGGTGGCGGTAATTTATCTGTCGTGATTGACTGACGACTCTCTACTTCATTTACGTCGCCGTGAATAGCATCAAGACTTATTTCTCTGTTTAATACAGGATTCATTGCGTTCCCCCTGAGGATAGGATTTTATGCCGGAAAATTTATTCATTTGTATAGCGACAATGTTACACAGGAAAAAATTAATAACGGCAAGGCAACGTCAGTGGGTCTGGTATCGCCAAAAAAGCCACGTTGCGTTGCCGGTCAGGAAATAAATTCATTTCAGAGCAGAACGTCATACCTACAGTTGTTAACTATTCGATATCGACGATCCCATATCCCGATTTACGCTTTTCAATATAACCAAATCCTTGCTCACCAAAATGCATACCACCGACCAGGATCTTGTCCAGGCTAACCCTCTCAAGCAGGTGAGTACGTGTCTCTGCCGCCAGTTGAGGATCATAGTCAAAGGCAATGGCAACCTCCGGTTTAAGCAGTTGAATATGAGGGAAATGAACAATATCACCCCAAATCAACAGACTGCTTTTGCTGCCCTCAATCCGGTACCCCGTATGCCCCGGCGTGTGACCTTTCAGCGGGATGGCAAAAACGCCGGGAAATATCTCGCCATTGTCGACCAGGCGAAGACTTTTCTGATACTTTTTAAATATACTCCGCGCTAACAGGAAATTACCTTTTATCCGGTCACTGACGGCAGCGAAATTTTCATCGTCTTCCAGATAATTAAATTCATCGCCATTGATGATCAATTCGGCATTCGAAAATACAGCTTCACCTTCTGCACTTAATAAACCGCCAATATGGTCTGGATGTGCGTGGGTGAGAAGAACGGCGTCAATATCGTCAGGTTGTATATCCAGCCTGGCGAGATTGGCAATCAGCCTGCCTCCCCATCCCTTAACACCACCTGCCCCGCTATCAATAAGAGTATTTTTTCCTTTCCTGCGTATTAAGAAGGTATTGATATGCACCGCATTGAGTTCACTGACTTGTGCGCTGCGCTGAATTTCCTCGCACTCTTGTTCATCCACATTTGAAAGCATTCCGAACCCGACCTGCAAATATCCATCGCTCACCGCTATGACCTCTGTATCGCCGAGATCTCTGGTTGGAAAATTGGCATTCATAATCTGTTCCTTAGTTCTTTGCATAAATATTACTCGCGTCAAAAGAGAAACAACGAATTCTCGCTGTGACTCCTGTCTTCTCCTTAATTAATAAATCCACCTGATGCATGAATTCATCCAGCACGGACACCGTTCGGAAAACTTCCTGCCTGAGCCTGGCTTCAAAGTAGACCGGCGTGCCAAAACCTATCTCTGCGGTGAGAACGCTGATGTGAATATTATTTTCTTTCGCTTTCAGTATCTCTTTGGCGAGAAGGGCTAAAGCGGTTGAAAATTCCGCAAAAGAATCTGCATCTAACCGATGGCTTGCAGACGTATAGAGCGTAATGCTGGGCATTTTACATCGACTCCTTCGAATGAATAATTAACCCGTGGGCGGTTTATACTGCTCTGGCAGAGACTAACCTCATGCTTTTTATGATATCCGGATTAACCACCGTGCCTATTTCAGGCTCCCCCTGGCGGAGCTTATCAATTAACTCAATGCCACGCGTGACTTGCCCAAAAGCCGTGTATTTTTGGTCTAAATACCCTGCTCTGGCGGAGGTGATAAAAAACTGATGGCTGGCGCTGTGTGGATGCCGTGATCTGGCCATGCCGACTGTACCTCGCTCGAAAGGCAGAGGATTAAATTCTGCGGTCAGCGCCGGTAATCTCATGTAATCCAGCCCTGTCTCTTTTATCGGATCACCCGTTTGCGCCATAAAACCCTCAATGACCCGGCTAAACGGCATGCCATCGTAAAATTTGGCCTGCACCAGAGATTTTATGCGTTCAACATGCCGGGGGGCTAAATCGGAAAATAAACGGATGGTGACGGTTCCCCCCTTCAGTTCCATCTCGAGGAGATCGCCCTCCTGATCCATTAACCCTTTTAATGCGGCAGGAAGCATTAAAGCACCTGCGCACAGGCTCAGGCTTGCGCCAATAAACAACCGACGATTCATAAGATTCACTCCGAGTGTTAATGCGTATCCTTCTTCTCAATAAACGAGACGATTTCATCAGTAAGCGCCTCGGGTTGCTCAAAATTCGGTAAATGCGCTGCGTCGGGCAGGGTATGCAATTCTGCATGACGCTTTTCGGCCAGCCGTTGCGCGTAGTCCGGGGGCGTAAGTTGATCCTCGCTCCCTCTCACCACAACAGCCCTTACCCCCGGAATAGTCATATCGGTCAGATCGGTATCGGCGATGGCATAAGAGCAACCCGCGAAGGCTTCAACGGTTGTCCGGTGCAGCATCTGCTTCATCCCGTCTGCGTAAGGCGAGTCGATAAATTTCGGTGTCACCCATTTGCTTAAAATTCCCATCTCCAGATGTTCGACACCGTGGTGGAATACATCTTCAGCCCTGGCTCGCCAGAGCGAAGGCGGGGCGGCATTCACAAGTGCAGTATCAATAATGATCATTCCCTTAACTCGTTTGGGTATCTTAAATCCAATCCATTGCGCTATTGTCCCGCCGATTGACACCCCTGCCACATAGAACTCATTGATTTGAAGATGATCCAGCGCCGCCACGACATCGTCTGCCAAATCTGACATTGAAAATGGCAGAGCGTCGACTGCGCTTAATCCATGCCCGCGAATGTCCAGGCGAACAACGCGATAACGTTCACTCAGACGCGGCATTTGCAAATCCCAAAGGTGCAAATCCGTCCCCAAAGAATGAAGAAGCACCACCGTAGTTGCATTTTTTTGACCCTGCACATCGACGTGCTGAGTTAATTTAAGTGGCCGAATAAACATTTAATACTCCATATTATTTTTTCAATTTCATGGAAATAAGTGTTCTCGTTATAATGCTAAATATTCAACACGATGCTCACGTTGCTATTATTAAAGTAATTCTCATCTTTGCTCTAACGGATAATTTCGATATCACTATCGAAATTATAGATACGAGCCGGATCGGCCGATCGATCGTCGAAGAGAGACTATTTCTTCCGCTCGCCTTTGTAAGCGCAAATTACCCCACGCGGATCTCCTGCTGCGGCATATCGTTAGCCCAATGACGTATTAGACATCTATACGGCTGTCTATTAGGATCGCACCACCAGGGATAACGATATGACTCACCCATGAAAATTAAACATTTACCTCTTGATCAAAATATCAATGGCTGGGCCGCGCTGCGGGGTATTACGCCACGTCATCCCGGCTTGCACGGTAAGGTTACGGCTGACTGGCTGGTGATTGGCGCCGGGTTTGCGGGGCTGGTATTTGCACGGCGAATTGCCGAACTTCGTCCGCACGAAGACGTGGTGGTGCTTGAAGCGCTGGATGTTGCGGATAATGCCTCGGCGCGTAATTCGGGATTTGTTATCGATTTGCCTCATACCGTCGGCAGCACGTCGGCTGAGCTGGAGCAGGCGCATACTTATCGCCGCCTTTTACAGTACGGACTTCAACATCTGAAAGACACCGTCGATCAGCATGGGATCGCGTGCGACTGGCACACAGCAGACAAACACGTGACGCTGAAGGTCTGCTGAGAGCGAGGAGCGGACGTTGAGAGATCAAAAACTATATTATCTCGCTATATGATGTTGCAAAACATACGTTCATTTGATTCTTATGTTGCACTTGTTCCATATGATTTCCATTGCGTATTTTCAATCAATGTTGACCTCACAATAGGGATGCTCTTGCATCCATCTATCATTTTAAGAAGTTTCACAACATTCACCCTCAAGCTAGGGTGCATCCATGGGCTAAGAGTTATTCTGGTAATTGAAGAAATATCAATCGGGACATCGAGGGAGAAAGCTTTATCGGACTCTGATTCCCACAATGCTCTGAACTCTTTTTCATGCTTGTAAGGTATTCGCTTAACAAATGGTAAACGGGCAATCGTTGGACGATTATCACGCAACTCCTTCAAGGCGAGGTAGGTTACCTCTTGAAATTTCACTCCTTTGGCTTTGGAGAACGCTGTCTCAAGTTTTTCGGAATCGAAGTTAACACATACTCCAGAAGCTCCGGATGAGAACACCCGCCAATGATGGTATGTCTCTGATTCTTTAGTGAAACATAGCGCAAGCACTGATTGTAACTCCTTCTTCTCCTTATAGGTCGCAAGAAAGTAAGAGTCATTCTTGTCATCCCAGAAAGAAGGGTCGAGAAGAGTCAGTTTTCTGTTTGTTAAAATCTGAATTAGCGCCGGAAGATCCGTGTATCGTCTATAGCTTACCTTTCTCATCACTGCTCCTTTCTACCCAAATGTCACCTCAGGCATCTGATGCCAAAGATATTAAGTTTAACTAATTTATATATTTTCAATCTTCAAAAAATTAAAACTTAAACGCATTGTTTTTCATCATTAACGTTTCACTATTGAGACTTATAGTTAAGTCGAAAAAATTTAACGCCCGCTTCTGGCACAAAGCGGAAGTACGTCCCAAGCAAGGTCCGCTATGAGCGATGAACGGACGTTAAATTGCCGGAATTTTTCTGGAAGAGAATGGTTCGTTTTGACGGGATACTCACAATACGATTCGGATTATATCAGAGGTGGTAAAGCCCTGAACGAGTTTAGGATCAATTTTTACCCGCTCGTCCAGTGGTGGGATAAACTACGGATTTTAAAAGGGAAAGCGGCGTCGCGGGGTGGGCGAGGGGAAAGTTAGGCACTCTATGCGTAAACCCCAATCTACGTAAGATAACGAAAATGGCCAGGGATGATACAAACCAGCCCATACTATGCGTCGTTTAGTTTCTACTGGGTTTATGACTTTATTTATCATTGTTATTATTGATGGATAATAGAGAGTTTTCAAGATCAGCAGTTATAATAGGCAAGAGTGTATTGATTTTTCTTATATCCATAAAATGTCCAAATGCAAAATTACTGGCCAACTGAGAAATTAATTTATGCATTATGGATGAACGAAGGTTATATGTTAGACATATTATAAAAACAGATAGCTTTTCCTCACTGGAAGCTTTTTCCTTTGTGCGCACAATGGCATTACAGCATGCATTAAAAACCTTATCAATATTATACCCATAAGGGTTAACCTCATAAGTGTTATTTTTTGGAAGGACAACATTCCCCATCAAGTCCGTTGCTAATGCCTTGTTAAGATAACTATAAAAAACAGAGCGCATAAATGTATTCATTTCAATCTTATCATTATAATTACCTGAATACTTATTTATTAACGCAGAAATATATAAGCCATGTGAGTCTGTTTTTGACGATGAAAGGTTCATAAAATCAAATTGTGGAAGGGAGTAGGGAAATTCAGAAACACAATGAAGTTGAACTCCCTCTTCACGAGAAGAGAACGTTACTTCTCTGGCAGCATCCAAAAATATCGAATTTGTGTTAGAAAGATCGCTACCAAAACAAGCGTGAACATATGAGGCTAGTTGAGTATCAATTGTAAGAAATTTCAAACTCGTATTTTTTAAAGCATACAAAAACTTAAGGTAATTAGTTGTGGCTACTTTTGCAAGGATAGAAAACTCTTTCGGCGAGTTTGTTATTTGTAAATCAAGGGGAACAAGTGAAGGCAAAATGGCCTTTAAGTTTTTTATAAATCCTTTGAAAGCAATGTTTATTTGCTCTGGAGTGGTTATTAATACTTGACCATCACCACCAATATTCATAGACATATAATTAGCATCGCTGATGTTATTTAGCCATGCATGAATACTTTCAATATCCTCTTTAATGAGGTGTATTTCGACCCCTTGATTTACAAAGTGTTGACTCAATGATGACAGGCAAAGATAAACAACAGTGATGAAATCAGTGCAGATAATTTTTCCAAGCGGTGAACCATCATTTATAAATTCAATGTATTTAGATTTCTTTTGCGTAAGAAGACGTAAAGAAGACTTTATCGGATCGCTCTTATCCAAAAGACTTGTTTGAAGACCGAGGAATACTCTATCACTAAAATCGATCACTTGCTTATCTGTGTTTTGTGGCAGAAGAGATATTAAGCTCTCTAACATTTTCTCAGGTTCGTCTGGTAGTTTAATTATCTGAAAACCGTCAGAACCATCATTTGACTCATGCCTTATGGTATTTGCTAATCTGTATACGGCAACATACGGGGGAATCTTTTCGTGTAAAGTAATTAACTTATTCCCAACACGTGTTTTTATTCCAGGTGTAGCACTTAAAAGACTCATTGCTATGAGGGATGAGTCACCCAGGAAATACTGACTTTGTTTTTGATTGTTCTTGATGATTAATTTAGTGAGTGTAGAACCGGAATCATCGTATTGGAATCCGCATATACAATTTCCCAAATTATAAGAGGGAGTATGTTCACCACGCTGAGCACCAATTATAAGATTATTTCCAACATCTGAAACAAATTTGGAATGATTTTCTGGGTTAATAATAAAAAGATTTATCGATACAATTTCGATGATATCAAACCGCCTAAGTTTTGATAAAATACTTAATAATATGTATAGGCTTGGTGATGGTGAACAAACTGTAGAACAGTCAAATGCGTCAACTTCCTTTTCTACTTCAGCCTCTTCACCCAATAAATCAAGTGTTCTCAACTTAAGACCAATGAATTCTAGATCCTTAGAATTGTTAACACGAGGAAAGACGGCTTCCGCTGATTTAGGAAGATAATGGTAAAGATAAGATTCAATTAACTGATAATAAATAAAATCTGGTTTATCAGCATCGGATATGTCTTTTTCAAAGTCGTGAAAATTAAGATAACGAGCACATGAATATAGATTGATAAGATACTGGATAACAAAAGGTGAACACCAAAGTTTTTTTCTGTCGCCTACGTACTTAGCCATAATCTCACATGCATCATACTGAAGCTCTATTTCGCATAGCATATCGGAAATGAGGAGTATGGTTATAGATGAAACAGTCTCATACAAATCCTCTTCAGACTCTAAGACTTTTGATATAACGTCCGAAATTTTTTCATTTTCTTTGATAACTAACAGAACCAAAAGACGATAAAGACTACTCTCCAGATCGCTATGACTACCTTTAATCTCCAATCCTTTTAGAGCCCAAATGTAGAGTTCATTAGAGGTCATTACCTCTTTGGCTAATAGAAAATAAGATATATCAACCTCAGACATATTAGAAGCATTACGAACGAACTCTACACGATATGCACTATCATTTTTGCACCTTTTAGCTACTGATATTTTATTAGACTCATCAAATGAAGTTTCTAAAAAAATAGATTTAAATTCTTTAGCGAAATCCTTATGTACTTTCTCAATGAAATCTAAGTTATCCAGGCATAGGTTACGCAGCACAACATTACGTTCCTTCGTAAAGATGTATAACGGGACTATGATATTAAATAGTCTGATATCCCTGCCGTGATAGTCACTCATAAACGTAACTATATTATTGGTTAATTCGTCTACTTTATTCTTCATTATTTGAGAAAGAACCCAGTAATCGCAATTTTTCAAATAAGGATTTAAAGCAACAGCCTGTGCATAGAAATAAATAACTTCTGAGTTATGACTTTCATAATTTATTTTCAAATATTTTGCAAGTTTACTAGCCTCATCGGAAACCCCTACACGCATCAATCCGGCAATAAGACCAATCAATTCCTCTTCTGACAAATTGTATTTTTTTTCAACGAGCGCCAATAACTCTTGTTTATTTGAGAAAAGTTCGAGAACAACAGCTTTGCTGTAGTTACCGGAAATGCTATAAGCCATAAGCCTATTTCTGGCTTCCACTTCCCCTTCTTGAATAAGTGATGCTCTCAATGCCAAAGAAATAGCAAAGTCTTTGATCATCAAGTCATTGGATGAGGAGATTATTCTTTGCAAGTTACCTAAATCAACTTGGCTATTTGCATCATCAATGAGATCGCACCTTACATCAATTAAATTTAACAACCAGTGTACTTCATCACTCAGGTTAGTTATGCTTGATATGAAGTTCAATTTATCTCGAGCATCATCCGTATTTCTATTTGAAACAAGTTTGAGAATTTCTTGAATGGGTAACTTCAAGTCGCCAGGAATTACAGTGCTCTTTCCAATATAGAAATTTGCGTTTTCAATATTGTAGTCAATTTTACCTCCTAACACATTATCACCGTCACCATAATGTGTTTGAGTAGTATTTTCCATGTCCTACTTACCTGGATTAATGATTTTATTGCCACCTACATTATCACCTGAACCAAAATGAGTTTGGTTTATCGTTGATTTGGAAGTTTCAGGTATATTTTTAAGGATTTCGACAATATCGGGTTGGTTGTTCAACTCTTTCTCGATGGCCTTCTCGCTCATATCTTCATTTAAGCCAAGCTTTTCTAGCTTCTGAGCCAATATCTCAGCATGTTCGTCATTGGTGATAAATTCAGTTAACTTATTTTTAATACCATCTTTAGTAAAGGACAATCCTTTAACGAAGAGATCATATATTGCTCTGGCAAGAAGTGCTGTGGTAAGTGCGGTCATTTCTATATCCTCTTTCACAAATATCTAAGTAGGTGGTTCTAGAAAAATAATTTTAACTTGATTTACGATTTAAGCAATTTTTTACTATCAGTAATAATGACTCATGACAACCTACAGAAGCATTAATTTCACATAGGATGCATAGAGTGGTAGTGAAACTATCAGATAGTAGCAACTGTCTAGACGTCTAGTCTTGTAGATAGGCTTCATGCCTTCGTTCTACCAGGAGATTCATGCTAGGAATTAAGTTGTTATGGGTAATAGTAGGGGGAGTATGGCACCTCCAGCCTACGGTAGAGCAAACGAGTTTTCGAGGGGATTACTGCACTAAGTCACCTGAATGGGGTGAAACGTCCGCTTCTGGCACACAGCAGACAAAACACCTGACGCTGAAGGTCTGACGAGAGCGAGGAGCCGACCTTTCATTCATGGTGGCTATATGTTTTCATTGTGTTAAATACAACATTCTCGAAGCGCCTTGACTGGCAATACAGTAGAGCGTCAATGACTATCAAAAATCTATGGATCTAAACCTTCTTGGGTTTATGCCAGCACTACTCCCTGTTGCACTGTCCCCCGGAGCAAGCTTCACTGTTGTTATGAGCGGTGCTCTGGCAGGCGGTCACAAAGGATTGTTCAGGACTCTTGCCGGAACAGCTTTGGGCATTTATACCCACGCAGTTCTCATAGGGTTTGGTATTACCGCTGTGCTCATATCGTCTCCAGCAATTTTTGCTGTGTTGAAATTTTTCGGAACTGCCTATCTGCTCTGGTTAGGAGCGATGCTTATACGCAACGGCATAAGGGCAAACCCAGAAGGGTTTGCTGATACGAAGCATTCGGTGACTTTAAGAGAGGCCTGGATAGCGAATGTTTTGAATCCTAAAGCCATCATTTTCTATCTGACAGTCGTTTCGCAGTTCGCAGGGGTACAGGGAGGTGTTTGCAACTATCTGACACTGGCATCAGTACATGTAGTCGTTATGAGCGTTTGGCTTTACGCTGTTAGCCAAACACTGATCTTTTCAGTAAAAAAAACCAACCCATTAATGCTCAAAAAATACGTCAACATTGCGGGCGGGATGTTGCTAATTGCTTTTTCTCTGCACAGCCTGATCCCGTAATTCATCACCTATAGCGACAACGTCCGCTCTTGGCCGATTTCTGCTTGTCACGACCGACAGCTATGGCCGACTGTCGCCGGTCAAGCCAGCAGCCTTGTCGCTATTTAGTAGCCATTTGGTGTGGAGTGCAAGAATTTACCGCCTTTAGCTTCAACTACCGAGCGAACGGCCCCGGCGTATGATTTCGAGCCGATAAATGCAAGTTGTAATTTAGGAAGCATAGTTGATGTGTTACTTAAAGCTGCAATGGCTGAGTTAGCTGCAAAAGAACTATTAGTTACTAAATGGAATATAGAGCGCCAGGCGGCGCTCGGTCTTGCGGGATTTTTCTCTGCCTGAATATTTTTCATGACCCTTTCGCCTATGGTGGTCGCGACAAAAAGAGCGATTTCGGATTTGGGAAATTGTCTATTGGCTCACACAATCGCATACTATCCGCCCTGTAAGACCGCCACGCGCGGCCTGCTGCTTTGATTGCCTTCCGGTCACCCTGACCAATTTACAAGGATTTTTGGCTATGTTTTCTTTCTTACGCATGAAGCTGTCGCTGCTGGCTTTAGGCCTGAGCTGCGCCGGTATGGGCCATGCGCTGGCGGCCACTGCGCCGCTTCTCCCGATGGGCAAAATTGCCAGTCAGCAAATTCGTCATATCGCCACCTATTTTCCGGGGCGGATGGCAGGCAGTCCGGCGGAGCTGATCGCCGCCGAATATCTGAATCAGCAATTTACTAAATTCGGTTACCAGAGCAATCTGCGCGGTTTCGATACCCGTTATCTCTACACCAGCAACGACGGCAAGCAGGACTGGCATACCCTTCATGCCACATCGGTGATCGCCGCGCGCGCCGGTGAAGTGCCACAGCAAATCATTGTGATGGCCCATTTCGACACCTATATGCCGCAAAGTGACGCCGATACCAATCACAACCTTGGCGGCCTGACGTTGCAGGGTGTCGATGACAATGCGTCCGGCATCGGCGTGATGATGGAGCTGGCCGAGCGGATGGAAGCCATCCCGACGCATTACAGCCTGCGTTTTGTTGCGCTGAGTGCCGAAGAAACCGGGGCGAAAGGCGCAGAAGATTTTATCAAGCGGATGAGTGCCGAAGAGAAGAAAAATACGCTGCTGGTGATCAATCTGGATTCACTGATCACCGGCGATAAGTTGTATTTCAACAGCGGGGTGAACACCTCGGCGGCGGTGGCTAAACTGACCCGCGTGCGGGCAATTAATATTGCACACAGTCTGGGGATCCCGGCGGAGAGTCATGCAGGGGCACATTGCTGTGAAGGTTTACAGGCGCTGGACGATGCGCGTCTGCCGCTGCTGAATGTCACTGCCACCAATTACGCGCTGGGTAAAAAAGACGGCGTCCAGCAACGGGCGATCAGCAGCCATTTCCCGCTGGGCACTGCACGGTATCAGAGCCAGTTTGATAATCTGCAATATCTCGACAGCGTGTTACCTGGGCGCATCGACAAGCGCGCCAGAGACAGTGTGAAAGTATTGTTCCCGCTGCTGAAAGCGCTGGCGAAACCGGCAAAACACGCCTGACTTTTTACCGGCCGTGCAATGGAAAACGGACGCGATAAGCGTCCGTTTTTTTATTGGGAAAGATGCAGCGAAGGATTATTCGTGCAGGCCGCATTCACGTTTCAGACCAAAGAAGCGCGTGTCTTCTTCCTTCATCCCTTCTTCCCACTTTTTCGTGGTATGGGTGTCACCCACGGAAAGATAGCCCTGATCCCAGAGCGGGTGATAACTCAGACCGTTGTCTTTCAGATATTGGAAAATCTGACGATTGTCCCAGTCGATAATCGGCAGGAGCTTAAACACCCCGCGCTGAACCGCCAGCACCGGCAGATGCGCACGGCTGCCAGACTGCTCACGGCGCAGACCAGCGAACCAGGTCTGCACGCCGAGTTGCTGAATCGCACGGTTCATCGGCTCAACTTTGTTGATCTGATTGTACTGTTCGATCCCTTCTACGCCCTGTTCCCAAAGCTTACCGTAGCGCGCTTCCTGCCACGCGGGTGACTGTTCTGCGCGGAACACCTGCAGATTCAGGTTCAGCTGTTCAGTGAGCGTATCGATGAACTGATAAGTTTCCGGAAACAGATAACCGGTATCGGTAAGGATCACCGGAATATCGGATTTCTGCTGAGTCACCAGATGCAGACAAACTGCCGCCTGAATGCCGAAACTGGAGGAAAGCGCGAATTCGCCGGGCATGTTTTCCAGCGCCCATTGCACACGCTCCTGTGCCGACAGCTTTTCGAGGCTGACGTTAATTTCCGCCAGCGCCATCGCCTGCCCGGATTTCGGTAACTCATTCAATTGCGCAAGACTGAGTAAACTCATAGCGTCTCCGATAAGTCGTCGTGCTTAATCGTAAAAATCACGAGCCGGATCGAGCACCGGCCTGATGATGCCTGCGCGGATCACAAAGTCGCCGAAGCCTTCGTTTGTTTCGCGCTCTTTTGCCCAGCGACCCACCAGCTCATCGATGATGCTCAGGATCTCTGTATCAGAAATATTTTCGCGGTACATACGCGGAATGCGCGTACCCGCACGGTTGCCGCCAAGATGCAGGTTGTAGCGGTTCATCGCTTTGCCGACTAAACCGATCTCAGCCAGCAATGCACGCCCGCAACCGTTAGGGCACCCGGTGACGCGCAGAACGATATGTTCATCGCCTACGCCGTGGCCATGCATGATACCTTCGACTTTGGTCACAAATTCCGGCAGGAAGCGTTCTGCTTCTGCCATCGCCAGCGGACAGGTCGGATAAGACACGCAGGCCATCGAGTTTTTGCGCTGCTCGGTGACACCGTCGTCGATCAGGCCGTGATTACGCGCCAGCGTTTCGATCGCGTCTTTGTCTTTTTCCGAAACACCCGCCACGATCAGGTTCTGGTTAGCAGTAAGCCTGAAATCGCCTTTATGGATCTTAGCAATTTCTGCAAGACCGGTTTTCAGCGGCTTGCCCGGATAATCGAGAATACGGCCATTTTCGATAAACAGCGTCAGGTGCCATTGTTTGTCGATGCCTTTAACCCAACCGATGCGATCGCCGCGACCGGTGAATTCATAAGGGCGGATATCCGCAAACTGAATCCCGGCGCGTTTTTCAACTTCGGCTTTGAATACCGGCACACCCACGCGTTCCAGGGTGTATTTGGTTTTGGCGTTTTTACGGTTAGTACGGTTACCCCAGTCGCGCTGTGTGGTGACCACCGCTTCGGCCACGGCCAGCGTATTCTCCAGCGGAATAAAGCCCAGCTCGCTGGCGGTGCGCGCGTATGTGGCTTTATCGCCGTGTGCGATAGAAAGCCCGCCGCCGACCAGCACGTTGAAGCCGACCAGTTTGCCGTTGTCAGCAATTGCCACGAAGTTCAGATCGTTAGCGTGAAGATCCACATCATTTTGCGGCGGGATCACCACGGTGGTTTTGAACTTACGCGGTAAATAGGTTGCGCCGAGGATCGGCTCTTCGTCGGTAGTTTCGACTTTTTCCTGATCCAGCCACACTTCGGCGTAAGCCCGCGTGCGCGGCAGCAGGTGTTCGGAGATTTTCTTCGCCCACTGATACGCTTCCTGATGCAGTTCTGACTCCACCGGATTCGAGGTACACAACACGTTACGGTTAACGTCGTTGGCGGTCGCCAGCGCATCCAGACCCAGCTTGTTCAGCAGCTGATGCACGGGTTTGACGTTCGGCTTGAGAATGCCATGGAACTGGAATGTCTGACGGTTCGTGATACGGATGCTGCCGTAAATCGTGCTGTCATCGGCGAATTTGTCGATGCCAAGCCACTGCGCAGGCGTCATCACACCGCCCGGCAAACGGCAGCGCAGCATCATGGCATGACGCGGCTCCAGTTTTTGCTCGGCACGTTCGGCACGGATATCACGGTCATCCTGCTGATACATGCCGTGGAAACGGATTAACAGGAAGTTGTCACCGTTAAAACCGCCAGTCAGGCCGTCTTTTAAATCTTCAGTGATGGTTCCGCGCAGGAAATTGCTTTCCTTTTTCAGGCGCTCGGCGTCAGCCAGCGGGGCGTCGACGATTAACGGGCCCGGACCGGGATTGAGTTCACTCCACAACTTATTGCTCATAAGGTTTTCGCTCATTGCTCAAATTCGTTAATACACGTCGCGCTGATAACGGCGATCCAGGCGCAGCTCACTGAGGTATTCGTCGGCAGTTTCCAGATCCATCACGCCATATTCAGCGATGATCTCCAGCAACGCCTGCTCGACGTCCTTCGCCATACGGTTAGCGTCGCCGCAGACATACACGTGTGCGCCTTCCTGCAACCATTGCCAGACTTCCGCACCTTGCTCGCGCAGTTTGTCCTGTACGTAAACTTTTTCAGCCTGATCGCGTGACCATGCCAGAGAGATATGGGTCAGCAGGCCGTCTTTCACATAACGCTGCCATTCCACCTGATAGAGGAAATCGTCTGTAAAGTGCGGGTTACCGAAGAACAGCCAGTTTTTGCCAGTTGCGCCATCGTTATCGCGTTGCTGAATAAAGGCGCGGAACGGCGCGATGCCGGTACCCGGACCAATCATAATGACCGGCGTTTCAGGATTGGCTGGCAGGCGGAAGTTGTCGTTGTGCTCGATAAACACTTTCAGTTCGCCATCTTCTTCCAGACGATCCGCCAGATAACCGGATGCACCGCCAGAACGCGGACGGCCATCGATATCGTAACGCACCACGCCAACGGTAATATGGACTTCAGATTCGGTTTCCGCCTGCGAAGAGGCAATGGAATAGAGGCGCGGCGTCAGCGGACGCAGTAAATCCACCAGCTGTTGAGCATCCAGCTCAGTCGGCGCGCGGCGCACCATATCGACGAACGGCACGGTCTGCGCGTAGTGCTGAAGCGCAGACTTATCCGCCAGTAAACCGGTCAGTTGTTCATCACGACACAGACCGGCGTATTTCTCAATGATAGGCGTGGTGTTCTGGGTCAGTTCAATGTGGTGTTGCAGGGCGTCTGAAAGCGACAGTTTTTTATCATTCACTTCAACGGTTTCATCGCCTTTCAGCCATAACAGCTCGACGATTTCCTGCACCAGCTGCGGATCGTTTTCAAACCAGATGCCCAGCGCATCGCCTGGCTGGTAGCGCAAACCGGAATCACCCAGATCAATTTCCAGATGACGAACGTCTTTATCAGAATCCCGACCGGTAATTTTCTGGTTTACCGCGAGGGTCGCCGTCAGCGGCAATTCCTTGGTGTAAGGGCTGCTGTCGACCTGATTCACACTGCCCGCCAGCGTCGGTGCAGGCTGTGCAGAAACGTCAGCCGGTACGCGCTGTTTCAGTACATCGACTATGCGTTTGCGCCACGCCTGCGCCACGTCTTTGTACTCAACGTCGGCATCCACGCGGTCTAACAACCGCTCCGCGCCCAGCTCCCCCAGACGGGTATCAAAGTCTTTCCCGGCCTGACAGAAGAATTCGTAAGACGTATCGCCAAGTGCAAACACCGCAAAGGCGGTATCTTTCATTTGTGGCGCTTTTTTGGATTGCAGGAATTTATGCAGCGCGACGGCTTCTTCCGCCTGCTCGCCTTCGCCTTGCGTGGAGGCCACGATCAGCAGCAGTTTTTCCTGTCCAATTTGCTTGAATTTGTAGTCACCGGCGTTAACCAGATTGACGTTCAGCTTCGCGGCGATCAAATCGTCACGCAGTTGCTCGGCAACGCGGCGGGCATTGCCGGTTTGCGATGCGGAGATCAAGGTGATCGACGCCGCTGCCGGGGCGGAAACTGGCGCAGAAACCACGTCAGGTTGCTGGTTTACCCTTCCCCAGAAATAACCGGAGAGCCAGGCCATCTGAGTGGGTGAGAAGTCACCCGTCGCCGATTGAAGGCGGGTCATTTGCTCGGGGGTCAGCGGGAGCAGTGAATTTGGAGGAGCCTGAGTCGTCATCGCGGTACGAATTCCCTTATGCAGAAGCCAGTCATCAATCCGGCCTTTTACGCTTTTGGCGCCCTTTGCGGTTCAACGAGCGCGCAGGAAAGACCTTTATTGTTTGTAAGGTTAACGAGGCGGATGATAACAATTAAAGAAGTGATGGAAATAATAAATAACCAAAAGGACTAAGAGCATTTAGAGGTAAGTTCTAGCGGAAAAACTGGTAAGTGAAGATTTTTATCGCACTGAAATCGCTAAAAAAATTCCCGCACACTTTTCAGGCCCTCAGCAAAGTGCCGGATAGATAAAGAAAAACCCCGCCAAAGCGGGGTGATGAATTTTTCTCATTAACCGCACATCAGAGATGGAAGGCGTTGTGCTGCTCGAACCAGGCAAACTGTCCGGCGGCGAAAACCGACATCTTACTGCCGCTGTGCCCGACGTCAGAGAGATCAACAAAGTGCCAGTTAAATGGCGTGTTATTTTGCTCAGCCCGTTGCTGCGAAGTCGTGAAATAGCTCTCGGCACGATCCAGACGGTTGGCACCCTGCGCCATGGCCTGCTTGGATTTACGCAACAGATGATTTTCCGGATCGTCATCTTCTGCACCCACAGCAATCAGCAACGGTTTGGCGAAGTAATCGTCCAGTTGCTGCTGACTGACCGCGACCGGTGCCTCACGCAGGCCGTAGGGCCAGCGCTGATCGGTATCGGGCAGAGTCCACCACCCTGCCGCCGCGCACACCGCTGCTTTGACATTGGGTTGCGGTAACAACGTCAGCATACGGTGTACAAACTGGCAGCCCGCACTGTTGCCAAACAGATAGTATTGCTTCTGGCTGGTCACACCCTGCTTTTGCAGCGTGGTAAAAATGTTGTCAACAATACTGAATGCCCACTGGGATTTCGGCTGGCGGTGGTGGGTTTTGCTGTCCACCAGATTACCGAGGTTATAACCCGCGGCACCCGGAAAATCCTGCTCGCTGAAATGCGGCACCACAACCCGCAAATGATACTGATCGGCCACGGTCATCCAGTCATTACGATACGTGGCCGCATTGCGATCGACACCGGTCATGACCATCACGACAGGCGTGGTTTCATCTGCACCGGCGGGCTGATAGGTGAAAACTTCCAGCGTCTTTTTGCTTTGCGCCAGAGGAATATGCATCACGCCAGCGCCCGGCGGAAACGTCACTGACACTTTCGCCGCCACCGGCGCTTTCGCCTCGGGGTGAACGGTTTTCGCCACCGCGGGTGCAGGAACCTGTTCGGGCGAGGCGGTTTGTGCCTGAACGCCAGCAGAGATAAACAGCGCCAGGACAGCGCAACGTAGCACAGTAATCATTCACTATCTCAACAGGTTAGTTTCTACCGGCTCACTGTATGCCAGTAACGCTGGCAGTGTAAAGGCAGTAAAAGTCAGGATTTGGTGAAGAAAAGCGCAGTGAAGTCATGGCACGCAGGGCGGTATTCCGGTACTATGCCGCGTTTTTTCGAGCAACGAGACTGCCTCATGACCACCACATTATTTAAAGATTTTCAGTTCGAAGCCGCCCACCATTTACCGCATGTGCCTGCCGGGCATAAATGCGGACGGTTGCACGGCCACTCTTTCACCGTGCGTTTAGAAATCACCGGTGAAGTGGATCCGTATACCGGCTGGGTAATGGATTTCGCCGATCTGAAAGCCGCGTTCAATCCAACGCTGGAACGTCTCGATCACTACAATCTGAACGATATTCCGGGATTAGAAAATCCGACCAGCGAAGTGCTGGCCGCGTGGATCTGGAACGAGATGAAACCGAAGTTACCTTTGCTCAGCGCCGTGCGAGTGAAAGAAACCTGCACTGCGGGCTGCGTTTACCGCGGCGAATAAACATCGCACGTTATGCGATGTTTAAGTATTTGTGCGTCTGCATCGACAGCCGCCAGTTCCTTGCAATGCAGGTCGCGATGCAAAGTCTGGTGGCTTCTTCTTTTTGGCTGATCGGCTGCAGGGCGATAATTCGCGCTTTGCTGTCAGTCAGTGTTTCCAGCAACGTATCCAGAGCGTCGATATCCCGCTGACGCGCCACCGGATGTTTCACTTCATCAGCACGTTTCAGTGCCTGCGGCAGAATGTCATAGCCTCCGCGCATATTCACCTTTGGCGAAACGGTCACCCAGGTGTTCACCGAACAACGCACTTCATGCGTGCCGCTGGTTTCAATCTGGCAGCTGAACCCGTTCTTCTCGAGCAGCATCGTCAATGGCATCAGATCATAAATACACGGCTCGCCGCCGGTGATCACGATATGGCGGGCGGTGTAGCCCTGCTGCACAATGATGTCCAGCAACTGCTCGGAGGTCGCATTGCCCCATGCATCGCTCTCTTCCGTTTTGACCAGAATGCGCTGCATATCGACTTCCCGATCGGCAATTTTATCCCAGGTGTGTTTGGTGTCGCACCAGCTGCACCCCACCGGACAGCCTTGCAGGCGTACAAAAATCGCCGGCACGCCGGTAAAATAACCTTCCCCTTGCAGGGTTTCGAACATCTCATTTATCGGGTACTGCATCTTTTTCTCAGTCATCTCTAAAAAATCAGCGCGCATTATCACAGATAAGACCTGTGGGACCAAACCTGAGCTGTAAATGAGTATGGCAGATTTCTGTTGCGGGACCTTTCAGGCATAAAAAAACCCGCCGAAGCGGGTTTTTAGAAAGAGTTTACAGCGCAGTAATTACTGGCCTTTCACTTCTTTCAGACCGTTGAACGGTGCAGGTGTGCCTTGTGCAGCCAGCGCTTCTTCGATACGGATCAGCTGGTTGTATTTAGCAACACGGTCAGAACGGCTCATAGAACCTGTTTTGATCTGGCCGGCAGCAGTACCTACAGCCAGGTCAGCGATGGTTGCATCTTCAGTTTCGCCTGAACGGTGAGAGATAACGGCAGTGTAGCCCGCGTCTTTCGCCATTTTGATCGCAGCCAGAGTTTCGGTCAGTGAACCGATCTGGTTGAATTTGATCAGGATGGAGTTAACGATGCCTTTATCGATACCTTCTTTCAGGATCTTGGTGTTGGTAACGAACAGGTCGTCGCCCACCAGCTGGATTTTGTCGCCCAGCACTTTAGTCTGGTATGCGAAACCATCCCAGTCAGATTCGTCCAGACCGTCTTCGATAGAAACGATTGGGTATTGTTTGGTCAGGTCTTCCAGGAAGTGAGTGAACTCTTCAGAAGTGAAGGCTTTGTTGCCTTCGCCTGCCAGAACGTATTTGCCATCTTTGTAGAATTCAGATGCTGCGCAGTCCATCGCCAGAGTGATGTCTTTGCCCAGTTCGTAGCCTGCTGCTTTAACCGCTTCCGCGATCACAGACAGTGCTTCTGCGTTAGAACCCAGGTTTGGCGCATAGCCACCTTCGTCACCAACAGCAGTACCCATGCCTTTAGATTTCAGAACTTTAGCCAGGGTGTGGAAAACTTCAGAACCCATACGGATGGCTTCTTTCAGCGTTTTCGCGCCAACAGGCTGGATCATGAACTCTTGAATATCAACGTTGTTATCAGCGTGTTCGCCGCCGTTGATGATGTTCATCATAGGCAGTGGCATAGAATATTTGCCTGGGGTGCCGTTCAGTTCTGCGATGTGAGCGTACAGTGGCAGACCTTTAGAGGCAGCCGCCGCTTTAGCAGCAGCCAGGGAAACAGCCAGAATCGCGTTAGCACCGAACTGAGATTTGTTCTCAGTACCGTCAAGATCGATCATGATCTTGTCGATGTTAGCCTGGTCTTTCGCGTCTTTACCCATTACTGCCTGAGCAATTGGACCGTTAACAGCAGCAACGGCTTTCAGTACGCCTTTGCCCAGGAAACGGGATTTGTCACCGTCACGCAGTTCCAGCGCTTCACGGGAACCAGTAGAAGCACCAGATGGTGCAGCAGCCAGACCAACGAAACCGCCTTCCAGATGAACTTCAGCTTCTACGGTCGGGTTACCACGGGAGTCGATGATTTCACGACCGATGACTTTAACGATTTTGGACATTAGGATTTCCTCAGTACAAGTTAACTAAAGCTTCGGACAAGTGATCCCAGGCAGCCTGCCCCGCACCACTTCCCCGGTATTTTATTTTACCTGACGCTTCTGATACTCACCGGCAGCCTTCACGAAGCCTGCAAACAGCGGATGACCATCACGCGGCGTAGACGTAAATTCTGGATGGAACTGGCAAGCCACAAACCAAGGATGATTTGGCAGCTCGATGATTTCCACCAGTTGCTTATCGCCAGAGCGACCGGCTACGCGTAAACCTGCGGCTTCGATAGGTTTGAGCAGCATATTGTTTACTTCGTAACGGTGACGATGACGTTCAACTATTGTCGGTTCGCCGTACATCTCACGAACCAGGCTGCCATCGCTCAGGTGACATTGCTGCCCGCCAACGCGCATGGTGCCGCCTAAATCACTGTCTTCGGTACGTACTTCAACGTTACCGTCTTCATCTCGCCATTCGGTGATCAGCGCCACCACAGGGAATTTACAGTCTGGCACAAATTCAGTGGAGTTGGCATTTTCCATACCCACCACATTGCGGGCGAACTCCATCAGTGCCACCTGCATACCCAGACAAATGCCCAGATAAGGAATGTTGTTTTCACGCGCATAACGGGCGGTGGCCACTTTGCCTTCAACACCACGGTAACCGAAGCCACCCGGGATAAGGATAGCGTCCAGGCCTTTGAGCACTTCAACACCACGGGTTTCGACATCCTGAGAGTCGATAAGTTTAATGTTCACGGTCAGACGATTTTTCAGGCCGCCGTGTTTGAGCGCTTCAATCACAGACTTATAGGCGTCTGGCAGCTCAATATACTTACCGACCATCCCGATGGTGACTTCACCACCCGGGTTCGCTTCTTCGTAAACCACCTGCTCCCACTCGGAAAGATTCGCTTCCGGCGCATTCAGGTTAAAACGCTTACAAATATAGTCGTCCAGACCCTGAGATTTCAAGAGGGCCGGGATTTTATAAATGGAATCAACATCTTTAAGAGAAATAACCGCTTTTTCTGGCACGTTACAGAACAGAGCGATTTTCGCACGTTCGTTCGCAGGTACTGCGCGATCGGAACGGCAAATCAGCACGTCAGGCTGGATCCCGATGGACAGCAGCTCTTTGACGGAGTGCTGAGTCGGTTTGGTTTTGACTTCACCGGCAGCCGCCATGTACGGCACCAGCGTCAGATGCATATACAGCGTGTGCTCACGGCCCACGTCAACGGCCATCTGACGAATCGCTTCCAGGAATGGCAGGGATTCGATATCACCCACGGTACCGCCGATTTCCACCAGCACCACATCATGGCCTTCGCCGCCTTCGATGATGCGTTCTTTGATGTTATTGGTGATGTGCGGGATAACCTGAATGGTCGCGCCGAGATAGTCGCCGCGGCGCTCTTTGCGCAGCACGTCGGAATAAATACGGCCAGTGGTGAAGTTGTTACGACGGGTCATTTTGGTACGAATGAAGCGCTCGTAGTGACCAAGGTCCAGATCCGTTTCAGCGCCATCTTCGGTAACGAAGACTTCGCCGTGTTGGGTCGGGCTCATGGTACCGGGATCCACGTTGATATACGGGTCCAGTTTCATCATAGTCACGTTGAGGCCACGGGCTTCGAGAATAGCCGCCAGAGAGGCTGCGGCAATGCCTTTACCCAGAGAGGATACGACCCCGCCGGTCACAAAAATATAATTAGTTGTCATGCTGAACCTGAGAGGTTAGGTTTAAAGATGATGGAGTAACCAAGACGGGAAAACAGTATACCGGAACCTTGTGTGCGCCACAAATAAACGTTTTGCTGCCCATCATCGTTTTCCTCAGCGTCAGTTCAGAAGAGTTAATCCTGCAGGTCACATTCTCTCAGTCTTTCAAAAACAACCAGTTAGCGATTAAAATTGTGTGGTGACTCTCATCCATCCGTAAAACATCTTAGATTTCAGTTTGTTGTACTTTAATGCTCTCAGATCAGGCTTTTATCTGCCGAATGCCGTTGAGCTTAACCGTTTCAGCAACGGCAGATCTTGTCGCCGATCAAAGTCAGAGCACAGGTTTTACCGCTTCACCCTGCTTTACCTGCTGCCAGGCGGCTTCCATCTGCTCTAAGGTCGCGTCTTCCATGCTCAGCCCCTGCTCGCGGATGATGTTTTCAACCTGACGGAAACGACGCTCGAACTTACGGTTAGCGGCTTGCAGCGCATCTTCTGCTTTATGACCTAAATGGCGGGAAAGGTTAACCGTCGCGAACAGCAAATCGCCGATTTCCTCACCGAGTTTTTCTTCGTCGATCACCGCCTGACGCGCTTCAAACATCACTTCATCGATTTCTTCATAGACTTTATCCAGCACCGGGCCGAGCGTGGTCCAGTCGAAGCCGACGTTTGAGCAACGCTTCTGAATTTTGTGCGCTTTCATCAGCGCAGGCAGTGCGGATGGAATATCATCGAGCGCCGAATGCAGTGATTTGTCCGCCCGCTCCAGCGCCTTGCGCGCTTCCCATTTCACCAGAACGTCTTTGCTGCTGGCGTCTTTTGACCATGCAGCCTCGCCACCAAAGATTTGCGGATGACGGCGCTCGAGTTTATCCGAGATTGCGTTGCAGATATCGTCGAAGCCAAACAGCCCCTGCTCGCTGCCCATTTGGGCGTAAAACACCACCTGAAACAGTAAATCGCCCAGTTCATCACGCACCTCGTCATAATCCTTACGCGCGATGGCATCCAGCACTTCGTAAGTTTCTTCCAGCGTATACGGGGCGATAGTCTCGAAGGTTTGTTCTTTATCCCACGGGCAACCTGCCGCCGGGTCGCGCAGGGTTTTCATGATGGTGAGTAAGCGTTGCAGGGGTGATTCGGTCATGAGATCTGTCCGTTTAAAAAGGGGTATGCCAAAGCAGGAATGAAAAAGGCCCGGCTGGCGGGCCTTTACGTTTATACGATCAGTTGCCGTGCAGGCGTTTGGCGTCGATGACATCCGGCAGCTGGTTCAGTTTGGCGATCACGCGCCCCAGAACCTGCGGATTGTAGATCTCGATATCCATATCGATGGTCGCCAGTTGCTGTTTGGTATCACTGCGGCTGGCGACGCCGAGCACGTTCACCTTCTCGTTGGCAAGAATGGTGGTGATGTCACGCAGCAGGCCGCTGCGATCGTTCGCCACGACACGCACAACCAGAGAATAGCCGCTGGAGTAGCTTTCGCCCCAGACGGCGTCAACCACGCGCTCAGGGGCGTTCAGACGCAAATCTTCCAGCTGATCACAATCGGCGCGGTGGATAGAAATCCCCCGTCCCTGCGTGATGTAGCCGACGATTTCGTCGCCCGGAATCGGCTGGCAGCAGCGCGCAATGTGGTGCATCAGATTGCCCACGCCTTCCACCACCACGCGTCCGTTATCTTTACTGCCATTACGCTGTGGAGCCGGCGTGGTTTTCTGCGTCAGCTGACGCATCGCCTCTTTATCCAGCTCTTCCGCACTCGGCTTTTTCAGCTGCGATTGCAGGAAGTTGACCATCTGGTTGATGCGGATATCACCGTTGCCAATGGCGGCCAGCACTTCGTCCAGCGAATTGACGTTATAGCGCGGCAGCAGCAGTTTCTCGGCATCTTTGATGCTGATATCCATACGGTCCAGTTCGTCGTCGAGGATCTGCTTACCGGCAATAATATTTTTGTCGCGATCCTGTTTACGGAACCAGTTTTGGATCTTCGACCGCCCGCGGCTGGTCGTCACGTAACCGAGACTCGGGTTCAGCCAGTCACGGCTTGGGTTCGCATGCTTCTGGGTGATGATTTCAATCTGATCGCCCATCTGCAACTGATAGGTAAACGGCACAATGCGCCCGCCGATTTTTGCCCCGATACAGCGGTGCCCGACATCACTGTGGATGTGATACGCAAAATCGAGCGGCGTGGAGCCCATTGGCAGGTCGATGACATCGCCTTTTGGCGTAAACACGTAAACGCGATCATCAAAGACCTGGCTGCGCACTTCGTCGAGCATTTCGCCCGAATCAGCCATCTCTTCCTGCCACGCGATAAGTTTACGCAGCCACGCAATGCGGCCTTCGTAGCCACCGCTGCGACCACCCACCACGGCGGTACCTTCTTTGTATTTCCAGTGCGCCGCGACGCCCAGTTCGGCATCTTCATGCATCTGGCGGGTACGGATTTGCACTTCCAGCGTTTTACCGCGCGGCCCTAACACCACGGTGTGAATCGACTGATAACCGTTCGGTTTCGGGTTGGCGACGTAATCGTCGAATTCATCCGGCAGATGGCGGAAATGGGTGTGCACAATCCCTAACGCGGCGTAGCAATCCTGTAAACGTTCCACCACGATGCGCACGGCGCGCACGTCGAACAGTTCGTCAAAGGACAGGGATTTTTTCTGCATCTTGCGCCAGATGCTGTAGATGTGTTTCGGCCGGCCATAGACATCAACTTTGATGCCTTCTTCGCCCATCGCATTTTTCACGGTGGACACAAAATCATCGATGTACTGTTCACGGTCGATACGACGCTCATGCAACAGTTTGGCAATGCGTTTGTATTCATCAGGATGCAGATAGCGGAAACAGAAATCTTCCAGCTCCCATTTGAGCTGGCCGATACCGAGGCGGTTAGCCAGCGGCGCATAGATGTTGGTACATTCTTTTGCCGCCAGTACGCGCTCTTCTTCCGGCGCGTCTTTCACTTCACGCAGATGCGCGATACGTTCGGCAAGTTTCAGCACCACGCAGCGGAAATCTTCCACCATCGCCAGCAGCATACGGCGGACGTTGTCCACCTGCTCGGAGGCCATGGAGTCATTTTGCGTGGCTTTCAGCTGGCGGATGGCATCCATATCACGCACGCCGTGCACCAGATCGGTAATGCCTTTACCGAACTGCTCCGTCAGCGTGTTTTCATCAATGATGCCATCATCGACCAGCGGGAACAGCAGCGCGGCGCGCATACTGTCGTTGTCCATACTGAGGGTCGAGAGGATTTCCACCATCTCAAGACCGCGCCACAATAAGAGCGACGCGTCCGGATGGCCCTGCGTTTGCTGCTCGCAGTAGCGCCAGGTTTCGGCTAAACGGTCACATGACTGCTGGCTGGACAGCCCCAAACTGTTAATCCAGTCGTCGAGCGCAAACTCGCCAGCCGTGTTCAGATGTGCACTTCTTACCGCAACCATACCCTCTCCCTACGTGTCTGACACAACCCCGGTGTCAGATGGGTTGATAAACAGAGCCATCGATTCAAGGTGCCCGGTGTGCGGAAACATATCCAGCATACGAACCTGAGCCAACCGATAACCCGCCTCCAACAAAATTTTACTGTCCCGAGCCAATGTCGTGGGATTACAGGACACATACACCACGCGCTGCGGAGCAAGCTTTACGATATGCGCCATCACGCCCGCCGCACCACCCCGTGCAGGATCCAGCAAGACTTTATTGAAACCTTGCGCCGCCCAGGGTTGCTGACTGACGTCGTCCTCCAGATTTTCGTGGAAGAATGACGCATTTTCTAATCCGTTATTTCGGGCATTATCTTGCCCATTCGCCACCAGTGTAGCAACACCTTCAACTCCGACAACCCGCTTAGCTCTTTTTGCCAGCGGAAGGGTGAAATTTCCCATGCCACAAAACAAATCCAGCACGCGATCTTCTGGCGTCAGCGCCAGCCATTCCAGCGCCTGTGCCACCATTTTCTGGTTCACGGCGTCATTAACCTGAATAAAATCACGCGGGCCGAAGGTCAGGTTAAGACCATCAATCTGATACGTTGGCGCCTCGCCGTGCAAACGCTCCAGCGTCTCGCTGTCAGGTGCCAGAAACAGCGTTAACTGATGGTGCTGTGCAAACGCGGTAAGACGCGCGCGATCCGCCTCGCTGAGCGGATCCAGATGGCGCAGCACCAGCAATGCGCCGTTATCGGCCAGCACCATTTCCAGATGCCCCAGCCGCTTCGCCGCCGTCAGTGACGACAGACATTCCTGCACCGGCACCAGCAGTTGCTCAAGCTCAGGGCGCAGAACCGGGCAGCGGGTGATCGCCACCAGATCGTTTGATCCTTCCTGACGAAAACCCATCACCAGCGGTCCGTTCCCCGGTTTTCGCCCTGGCTTCGCGCCGGCGATTTGTAATCCGAGACGCGCACGGCGCCGGTAACCGTATTGCGGACCGGCGATCACCGGTTGTTCTTCGGGCTGAATACCGGTTTCCCGGGAGATCAGCCGTAACAGCGAGGCGGATTTGCTGCGCTGCTGTAATGCTTCACTGGCGTGCTGTTGCTGGCAGCCCCCGCAGACAGAATAGTGCGGACACGCCGGTTTTACCCGGTCGGCGCTGGTGGTCAGCAAACGTTTCAGTCGCCCTTTGGCGTACTTACTTTTATCTTCTGTTAAAATCACTTCCGCCTGCTCGCCGGGCAATACGCCACTGACAAACACGGCTTTACCGTTATGACGCGCAACACCCTGCCCGAAAGCATCAAGATCGGTGGCGGTCACAGTTATCGTTTGCCGGGTCGTCACACGGCGGTTCGGAGAGTAGAATTGAGCCATTATTGTCGATTGCACGCTGGTTTATTAAGCTTACTTTAGGTAATTCTCCCACATTGGAACCTCATGACCAAATATAGCCTTCGCGCACGGATGATGATCCTGATTCTGGCACCGACATTAATGATCGGTTTGCTGCTCAGCACCTTCTTTGTGGTTCACCGATACAACGAGTTGCAGAATCAGCTGATCGACGCCGGAGCCAGTATTATTGAACCCCTGGCCGTCGCGAGCGAATACGGAATGACGTTCCGGGAGCGTGAACCGGTGAAGCGCCTTATCAGCCGTCTGCACCGCAATCATTCAGACATTGTCCGCAGCATCAGCGTTTTTGATGGCGACAATAAGTTGTTCGCCAGCTCCAATTCCCTGCATGAAGGCAGCCCGCTGCAGGTCAAAAGCGTAAAAGATATCCCTCGCGAACTGACCCAGGCACGTTTCGGCGATTCGCTGATCCTGCGCACCCCGGTTCAGGCGGAGAATCATACCGAGGCGGATGATGACTCGTTCAGTTCGTCTCCTGAGCATACCCTCGGTTATATCGCCGTTGAGTTAGATCTCAGCTCGGTCCGGCTGGCGCAATATCAGGAGGCCTTTGTCTCGACCATGCTGTTATTGCTGTGTCTGGGCATTGCCACACTGTTCGCTTATCGCCTGATGCGCGACGTCACCGGGCCTATCCGAAACATGGTCAACACCGTTGACCGCATCCGTCGCGGGCAACTCGACAGCCGTGTGGAAGGCAACATGCCCGGCGAACTGAGTATGCTAAAAAACGGCATTAACTCGATGGCGATGTCGCTGACGGCGTACCACGAAGAAGTGCAGCAGAATATCGATCAGGCCACGTCCGATCTGCGGGAAACGCTTGAGCAGATGGAAATCCAGAACGTCGAACTGGATCTGGCGAAAAAGCGCGCTCAGGAAGCGGCGCGTATCAAATCTGAATTCCTCGCCAACATGTCTCATGAGCTGCGTACCCCGCTCAACGGCGTAATTGGTTTCACCCGCCAGACGCTTAAAACTCCGCTCTCGCCGACGCAGGCTGATTATCTGCAAACCATTGAACGTTCAGCGAATAACCTGCTGACCATCATCAATGACGTTCTGGACTTCTCTAAGCTGGAAGCCGGTAAACTGGTGCTGGAGCACATTCCTTTCTCGCTGCATGAAATGCTCGATGAAGTGGTGATCCTGCTGGCACATACCGCGCACGACAAAGGCCTCGAACTGACGCTCAACGTGCACAACAACGTGCCGGAGAACGTGCTGGGCGATCCGATGCGAATGCAGCAAGTTGTCACTAACTTGCTGGGAAATGCGATTAAGTTCACTGAATCCGGCAACATCGACATCAATGTCGAGCTGCGTTCGCAGAACAATTTGCAGGTCGAGCTGGAGGTGCAGATCCACGACACCGGCATCGGGATTTCAGAGCGGCAGCAATCGCAACTTTTCCAGGCTTTCCGTCAGGCCGATGCCAGCATTTCGCGCCGCCACGGCGGCACCGGATTAGGCCTGGTGATCACCCAGCGTCTGGTCAAAGAGATGGGCGGCGACATCAGCTTCTACAGCCAGATCAACCGCGGTTCAACTTTCTGGTTCCACGTCACGCTGGAGCTGAATGAAAACCGTCATGTGACACCGGTTTCTATGAGTTCCCTCGAAGGTAAACGTCTGGCCTATGTGGAAGCCAACCCGGCCGCCGCCAAGGCTACGATGGAAATTTTGCAGGCAACACCGCTTGAGGTCACGCATCGCACCTCCCTTGCCGCACTGCCGGACAACTACTACGACATGATGTTGTGCAGTATTCCGGTCAAACCAGAACAGACGCTGGCAGATTATGACGACCGGTTAAAACGCGTGCTGAGCATGACGCGGCACCTGCTGCTGGCGCTGCCAAGTCAGTTCCAGGTTGAGGCTGAAGAGCTCAAACGCCGCGGAGTGCAGGCGTGCCTGATCAAACCGATGTCCAGCATCCGCCTGCTGCCATTGTTGTTGAAAGAGCAACAACCGGCAGTGAGGATCCTCGGTTCAGATGAGACTAAAGCGGCACGACTGCCGCTCACGGCAATGGCGGTGGATGATAATCCGGCCAACCTCAAACTGATTGGTGCGCTGCTGGAAGAGCTGGTGGAAACCACCGTGCTGTGTCACAGCGGCGAAGAAGCGATTGAAGTGGCCCGTCATACTGATCTGGACATCATTTTGATGGACATCCAGATGCCGGATATAGATGGCATTCGTGCCAGCGAAATCATTCATCAGATGGCGCGCCACGCCAGCACGCCGGTAGTGGCGGTCACCGCCCACTCACTGAGCGGCGAACGTGAACAGTTTCTCAAACTGGGTATGGACGATTATCTGGCGAAACCTATCGACGAAGGCATGTTGAAAAACGTCCTGTCGCGTCATTACTCTCATCAGAATCAGCAGGATTCTCCGCTGCAAACGCAGGAAGATCTCGCGCCAAATAACACGCTCGACTGGCAACTGGCGTTAAGCCAGTCCGCCAATAAAGTTGCACTGGCGCAGGATTTACTGCAAATGCTGGTGGAATTCCTGCCACAGGTCGCCGTGCGTGTGGATGCCGTCGCCAGAGGTGAAACCGACGACGATATCCTCGCGCTCATCCATAAACTGCACGGCAGTTGCAGCTACAGCGGCGTCCCGCGCCTGAAGCAGCTGTGCTATTACATCGAACAGCAACTGCGTCAGGGCGTTGGGGTAGAAACTCTGGAACCGGAATGGTTTGAACTGCTTGATGAGATTGAGAATGTGAAACGGGCTGCGGTGGCGTATTTACCGAGGTAGGTGGAGGTAAAGAGTTAAACGTTTCATACAAAACGCCCGGCAATGTCCGGGCGTTTTTACAGGTAGTGAACGTCTGTCAAAACCAGGTCGTCACTGCGCCGGTCACGTCCCACTGTTCATTCACCAGCAACAGCTGACGCCATTTGTCGAATGTCAGACAGGGGTGACAAATGTCGAACACCAGCATGTCACCGACTTTCAGGTCGGCATTTTCAGGGATAGACATAAACGCATGCTGATCCATCATCGCATAAACCTTCCAGTCTTCCGGTGCTGGGACGACGGTGGTATAGCCTGACTGTGTTGCACTGCGGGGACGGAAATGACCGGCGGCTTTCGGGTAGCCAGCGTCGTAGCCAGCGTCACGTTTGCCGAAAGCGATAATCGCCCGGCCCGGCTCCGGCAATGACTGCACGGCCGCCCAGACCTGCAAAGCAGGCTGTAAGCTGCTGTTCATTTCCCGTGCCACCGGATTACTGGTTTGCATTCTTTCCAGTGCAGCCTGATAGGCACCGACGTCGTGCGTGACGTAACAGCCTGAACGCAAAATCACATCCAGCTGATACCGTTTATCGCTGTCCAGATAGCGGCTCTCACGCGTTAACTCCTCCGCCACCACATCAAACCAGGCGGAACCTGCACCGGTTAATATCACCTGTTGTTCGGCGAATTCACCTGCCTGCGCCAGCGCTTCAGTACGCGCGACGACGTGGCGCAGAAATGCACGGATCGCAGCTTCGTCGTTGCTGACACCTTCATACAGCTCGACACCGATCAGCGCCAGAGACTGCGGCCAGCGTTTGACCGCGGCCAGCACGTCTGCTTCCTGTTCTGCGGTACGGATACCGGTACGCCCACCCTGAATACCGTACTCAAACATCATGCGTAACGTCAGTTGCTGGCTGGCGAAGTAATGGCCGAGGGCATCAACGTTGTCGGCAGAATCCACCACACAGGAGAATTCGAAATCAGGATCCTCTCGCAGCAATCCGGCAATTATCGCCATATTGCCTTTGCCAATCAGCTGGTTCGCCATGATGACTTTGCGCACACCGTGCTTAAAAGCGGCATTAACCTGCGGCGCGGTCGCCAGCGTGATGCCCCACGCGCCAAATTCCAGCTGCATCTTATACAGCTCCGGGCTCATGGTGGTTTTGCCGTGTGGCGCGAGTTTTAACTGATAACGCTGAATAAATTCACGCATCCACGAAAGATTGTGTTCGATTCTCTCCTCGAGCAGCACTGCCACCGGCAGGCTGACGTCCTCGCGCAGGATATTCCAGCCTTGCTGGCGAATATCGCCCATGCAGGCATCCGCGCTGAGTGGCCCTAAACCTTTAGTGTGTGTATTGACCGGTTGCTTCGAAAAATCAATCTCTGACATGGCTACGTTCCCGTTGCGATTTGATTCTAAAAACTAACGTAAAATCGTCGGGAATAAAACACAAAAACCGGCGCAGGCTGGGCCTGAACACCGGTTTTTTAGTGACGCATTGTTGCTGATTATTTACTGAAAATAAGCTTTCAGAGCTTTTGCGATAACTTAATGGTCGCGGCAATATTGCGTGCTGATTTACGCAGATTATCAGCGGCATTTTTCAGCGCATCTTCCAGCGTACACACACTGTAGAGCACGCTGAAAACCGCATCCAGCCCGTGTGCATACACCACATCAACATCTTTCGTCAGGCTGCCCGCAATGCCGATCACAGGTTTGTTATAACGCTTGGCGACCCGCGCCACGCCGATCGGCACCTTGCCGTTGATGCTCTGGCTGTCGATTCGTCCTTCACCGGTGATCACAAGCGTCGCATCTTTCACTAACGCATCCAGCCCCAGCGCATCGGTGACGATCTCGATGCCCTGACGCAATTCCGCGCCGCAGAATCCGTACAGTGCTGCGCCCATACCGCCGGCCGCGCCTGCGCCGGGAACGTGCTCAACATCGATACCCAAATCCTGTTTGATCACGCTGGCATAATGATGCAGATAACCGTCGAGTTGCTCGATCATCTCAGGCGTTGCGCCTTTTTGCGGGCCAAAGATGGCAGACGCACCGTCTTTGCCGGTCAGCGGATTGGTCACGTCACACGCCACTTCAAAGCGGCATTTTTTGATCCGCGGATCCAGCCCGCTGATATCAATGTGATGCAGTTTCTCCAGCTCACCGCCGCCCTGGCCGATCGGTTTACCCTCCTGAGTCAGTAACTTCGCGCCCAGCGCCTGCATCATGCCAGCCCCGCCGTCATTGGTGGCGCTGCCGCCGATACCGATGATGCAGTGTTTGACGCCATGGTCGAGTGCCGAATGGATCAGTTCGCCTGTGCCATAAGAGGTGGTTTTAAGGGGATTGCGCTGCGCCGCCGGGACACTTTCCAGCCCGCTGGCGGCCGCCATTTCGATAAAGGCGATTTTCTCGTCGCCGGAAAGCCCGAAGAACGCGTCGAGCGGTGTGCCCAGCGGGCCGGTAACATTCACTTTTACGATGCGTCCGCCGGTCGCCGCGACCATGGCTTCTACCGTTCCTTCACCGCCGTCGGCCACCGGCAATTTAATGTATTCCGCCTCAGGAAAAATCTCACGAAATCCGCTTTCGATGGCCTTCGCCACATCCAATGCAGACAAACTTTCTTTGTATGAATCCGGTGCGATCACTATTTTCATAAAGTCATTACCTTCATAACTGCACGCGCCGTTGTGGAATAGCGTCCTGTCAGTTTTGCTTTCTGCCGGAAGGGCAACGCGGCACGATTCACGTACATCTTGCCGCGCGGCCACCTCTGACTAACGGGTAACTTCAACCTTCGCTAAGTTTTCATAATAGCGTGCAATGGCGCTATGGTCAGATTGCCCGTGACCATCCGCTTTCAGAGCCTGCATCATTTCCATGACCAGCGAGGTCAGAGGCAGTTGCGCACCCACGCCATGAGAGGTGTCGAGTGCATTGGCTAAATCTTTGATGTGCAAATCAATACGGAAGCCCGGTTTGAAATTGCGATCCATCACCATCGGCGCTTTCGCTTCCAGAACGGTGCTGCCTGCCAGTCCACCCCGGATGGCCTGGAATACCAGGTTAGGATCGACGCCCGCTTTGGTGGCCAGCACCAGTGCTTCTGACATTGCCGCAATGTTGAGCGCAACAATGACCTGGTTTGCCAGCTTAGTGACGTTACCCGCGCCGATGTCGCCGGTATGCACCACAGATCCCGCCATCGACTTCATGATGTCATAGCAATGATCGAACACGGCTTTATCACCGCCAACCATCACCGACATGGTGCCATCGATGGCTTTTGGTTCGCCGCCGGAGACAGGTGCATCCAGCATCGCAATCTGTTTCGCTGCCAGCGCTTCGCTGATTTCACGGCTTGCCAGAGGTGCGATGGAACTCATGTCGATGAAAATCGTCCCGGGACGCGCGCCTTCGATCAGGCCGTTTTCGCCCAGCGCCACGTCTTTCACCTGAGGCGAATTTGGCAGCATAGTAATGATCACGTCAGACTGTTCAGCGACCGCTTTAGGCGTGTCAGCGGCGGTGGCACCCAGCGCAACAATTTCGCCCACGGTATCAAGATTGCGGTCCATGACCACCAGTTCATACCCTGCTTTGAGCAAGTTTTTACTCATAGGCTTGCCCATGATGCCTAAACCAATAAAGCCAATTTTCATTCGAATATCCTCTGATTATTGATGTGATGAGATCACTTAGTGAAGCGATCACACAGCGCCTGCGTTCCTGCGCGATAAATACCCAGGTCGCTGCCAACGGCCACAAAGGTCGCGCCCCATTCCATGTAGCGGCGCGCATCGGCTTCGACCGGCGCCAGAATGCCGCTGGATTTTCCGTGGGCTTTTGCGCGTTCAAAAATGTGACGAATGGCAGCCTGTACTTCCGGATGACCGGCGTTGCCGAGGTGCCCCATGCCAGCGGCCAGATCGCTTGGCCCGACAAATATGCCGTCAATGCCGTCGGTAGCGGCAATCGCATCGAGGTTATCAACGCCCTGCTGGCTCTCGATTTGCACCATCACCGTGATGTTGTCGTTAATGCTGGTGAAGTAGTCCGGCACCGTGCCAAACATGTTGCTGCGATGCGAAACGGACACGCCGCGGATCCCTGCCGGCGGATAGCGCGTGGAGGCGACGGCACGTTCGGCCTGCTCCTGCGTCTCTACAAACGGGATCAGGAAATTGTAGAAACCGATATCGAGCAGACGTTTAATCACCACCGGCTCGTTGAAAGGTGGTCGCACGACCGGCGCGCTTTTACTGCCTTTAAGCGCCATCAGCTGTGGAACAAAAGTGCTGATGTCATTGGGTGCGTGTTCCCCGTCGAGCAACAGCCAGTCAAATCCTGCGACACCCAACACTTCTGTGGCAATCGGGTTGCACAATGCGGCCCAGCATCCGATCAGCGTTTTGCCTTGCAGTAAGTCCTGACGGAACCGGTTTGGAATCATTGGATTACTCATAGTTGACCTCGTTATAGGGCGGGCGCGGGAGTTCCCGTCTGCCCGCCATCGCAATTTACTGTTTCTTAAGTTCGAGACGCTTGATTTCACCGACGACCAGCAGGTAACACAGCATCGCCATCAGGGCGGAACAGCCGACGAAAATCAGAGCCATGTTGAAAGAATGCAACCCTTTAACGATATAACCGATGACCAGCGGAGTAACGATTGACGCGACGTTGCCAAAGACGTTGAAGATACCGCCGCACAGGCCAATCACTTCTTTCGGCGCGGTATCTGCAATCACCGGCCAGCCCAGCGCACCGAAGCCTTTACCGAAGAACGCCAGCGCCATCAGGGTAACGACCAGAGTATTGTTATCGGTGTAGTTACATAAAATGATGCTGGTGGCTAACAGCATGCCCAGCACAATCGGAATTTTACGCGCCACGGTCAGGGAGAAACCGCGTTTGAGCAGGTAATCGGAGAACACGCCGCCGAGTACGCCACCGGCAAAGCCGCACAGCGCCGGAATGGCCGCAATCATCCCCACTTTGAGGATAGACATACCTTTTTCCTGAACCAGATAAATCGGGAACCAGGTCAGGAAGAACCACGTAATACTGTTAATAAAGTATTGGCCGAAGAAGATCCCAAGCATCATGCGGTTGCTCAGCATCTGGCGCACATAGCTCCATTTCGGGCCACTTTTCGCGCCGTCGGCTTTCTTGTGGTCGATGTCGACCACCGCGCCGCCTTCTTTAATAAATTCCAGCTCGCTTTTCGATATGCCAGGGTGTTCCGGCGGGTTGTGGATAAATTTGATCCACACCAGCGTCAGCACAAAACCAATCACCCCCATCACGATAAAGACATGTTCCCACCCCCAGGCGTAGGTCAGCCAGCCGAGCAGCGGAGAGAACAGCGCGAGCGAGAAATACTGTGCGGAGTTAAAAATCGCCGAAGCCGTTCCGCGTTCTTTCGTCGGGAACCAGGCCGCCACGATACGGGCGTTGGCCGGGAAGGAAGGCGCTTCGGAGAAACCGAGCATAAAGCGCAGGATGAACAACGTCAGCGCGCCGTACGCCAGCGGGAACCAGCCCACAAAACCTTGTAACAGTGTGAACAGTGACCAGAAAAACAGGCTGTAGGTGTAGACTTTTTTGGAACCGAATTTGTCCAGCAGCCAGCCGCCAGGCAACTGCATGATCAGATACGCCCAGCCAAACGCCGCGAAGATTTGCCCCATATCAGCGGCATCCAGGCCCAGCTCACGCGCGACCTCGGTACCGGCAATGGAAAGCGTTGCACGGTCGGCATAATTCACCGCCGTGATAAGAAATATAATCAGCAAAATATAATAGCGAATATGTGTTCGCGTCTTACTTTGCGCCAGCACTCGGGACTGGGATTGAACGCTCATGGTGACCCTCATTTTACTATTACGGAATCATTCGCAGAGAAATTACAGTTACCGAAATAACGTTTTTACTTTTCGCCTGCGGTTTTCCTTTATATGAGACAGACATTTCATAATTATTTATTTATGTCTGAAATTTACCTGTATTGCTTTGAACGCTACCTTCAGAGGGCCAACACAGTATAAAAAACGATGCCTCAAATAACACTGTGCATTCGCACAAGAATACGCCGGTTGAAAACGACTATTCTTTTGCATTCACACATCATTGTGGGAGGATAATCACAGTTCACGCGGCCGCTGAAGCCGCACAGATCAAAGGGTGATATTCATCACATTTATTCTGTCACCTGCCACACAGAATGACGTTCAGCGGGTGAAAAGCTGGTCAGTTGCACAATGAGGTTCCCGGACAGCTGTTTTATAATGGATGCATACCCTGTATTGCCGAAAAGACAAAACGCAACATTTGTACGCTACGAATTCAGAGAATTAACCGAAGGTTCTTTTTTCGGGATGTTTAATAAACGCGGAGACAGTTATGTCACGTAATAAAGATAAAGAGCATGCAACCGACGCACTTTTCATTAAAGTTCATGAAAACGATAACGTTGCCATTATTGTGAATGATAACGGCTTAAAAGCCGGCACCCGATTTTCAAATGGTCTGGAATTAATTGAGCATATTCCTCAGGGCCATAAAGTTGCTTTGCAAACCATTGCCAAAGGCGGCGATATTATTCGTTATGGTGAAGTGATTGGTTATGCCGTGCGGGAAATCGCCCAGGGCGGCTGGATCGACGAATCTCTGGTCGAACTGCCGGTCGCTCCGGAACTGAACAGCCTGCCGCTGGCTACCCGCGTTCCCCCTGCGTTGCCGCCGCTGGAAGGCTTCACGTTTGAAGGCTACCGCAACGAAGACGGCAGCGTAGGCACTAAAAATCTGCTCGGCATTACCACCAGCGTTCACTGTGTGGCGGGGGTGGTGGATTACGTAGTAAAAATCATCGAGCGTGATTTACTGCCCAAATTCCCTAACGTCGATGGCGTGGTGGCGCTGAATCATCTGTACGGATGTGGCGTGGCGATCAACGCACCGGCAGCGGTCGTCCCGATCCGCACCATTCACAATCTGGCACTGAACCCGAACTTTGGCGGCGAAGTCATGGTGGTCGGCTTAGGTTGTGAGAAATTACAACCTGAACGCCTGCTGGAAGGCACGCCGGATGTGCAAGCCATTTCCCTCGACGACACCCATATCGTCCGTTTGCAGGATGAGCAGCACGTCGGCTTCCAGTCAATGGTTGACGATATACTGACTGTCGCGCAGTTCCATCTGGAACGGCTGAACCGTCGTCAGCGCGAAACCTGTCCGGCCTCTGACCTGGTGGTCGGCATGCAGTGTGGCGGCAGCGACGCTTTCTCCGGCGTGACTGCCAATCCTGCCGTGGGCTTTGCCTCGGATCTGCTGGTTCGCTGCGGCGGCACGGTGATGTTCTCTGAAGTGACGGAAGTGCGCGATGCGATCCACCTGCTGACTCCGCGTGCTGCTGACGTCAGCGTCGGTAAACGCCTGCTGGAAGAGATGGCCTGGTACGATAATTATCTGTCCCTCGGACAAACCGACCGCAGCGCCAACCCGTCGCCGGGCAACAAGAAAGGCGGACTGGCTAACGTGGTCGAAAAAGCACTCGGTTCGATTGCGAAATCGGGCACCAGCGCAATTTCAGAAGTATTGTCTCCGGGGCAACGTCCGACCAAAAAAGGCCTGATTTTCGCTGCGACGCCAGCCAGTGATTTCGTCTGCGGAACGCAGCAACTGGCCTCGGGCATCACTGTGCAGGTCTTTACCACCGGGCGCGGCACGCCGTACGGCCTGCTGGCGGTGCCGGTGATAAAAATGGCTACCCGCACCACGCTGGCGAACCGCTGGCATGACCTGATGGACATCAACGCCGGTACGATCGCCACCGGGGATGCCACCATTGAAGACGTCGGCTGGGAGCTGTTCCACTTTATTCTGGACATCGCCAGCGGTCGTAAAAAAACCTGGTCCGATACCTGGGGTATTCACAATGCGCTGGCGGTATTTAACCCGGCGCCGGTGACCTGATCTGCCACATCACCAAAGCAAAAGGCCAGCAATGCTGGCCTTTTTTATGCTTCGGATCTGAAGGATAACTTACTGAGCCGCTGCTGCGCCCGTCTGTTCTGCACCTACCAGCCCGACTTTCAGATAACCGGCTTTACGCAGGTTATCCATCACATTCATCAGCGTTTCGTAGTCCACCGTCTTATCTGCACGGAAGAAAATCGTACTCTGCTTATTGCCCTGAGTACGCTGATCGAGCATGGCAGTCAGGTTGTCGCTATTTACCGGGCTGTCGCCGAGGAACAGCTGTTTGTCCGATTTCACCGTCAGGAAGATCGGTTTCTCAGGACGCGGCTGCGCTTTCGCCGTGGAAGCCGGTAAATCTACCCGCACATCTACGGTGGCCAGTGGCGCGGCGACCATGAAGATGATCAGCAGAACCAACATAACGTCGATAAAAGGCGTGACGTTGATGTCATGCATTTCACCGCTTTCGTCGATATCGTCGTTTAACCGAATAGCCATAATCTGTTCTTATCCTACGCGTAACTGACCTGTCTGACCGCGCGGCGCATCGCCTTCGCTGGCAGCCAGATCCAAATCACGGCCCTGTAACAGGATAATCTGCGCCGCCACGTCGCCAACCTGATGACGATAGGAAGTGATGGTACGGGCGAAAATGTTGTAGATAACCACTGCAGGGATCGCAGCAACCAGACCCACCGCGGTCGCCAGCAGAGCTTCTGCAATACCGGGTGCCACAACGGCAAGGTTAGTGGTCTGGGTTTGGGCGATACCAATGAAACTGTTCATGATGCCCCACACGGTACCAAACAGACCGACGAACGGAGAGATCGCGCCGATAGTGGCGAGGATCCCATTGCCCCGGCCCATGTGACGCCCGGCAGCACCCACACGACGCTCCAGACGGAAACCGGTACGTTCTTTAATGCCGTTGTTGTCGGTGGAACCGGCAGACAGCTCGAGTTCATTTTGCGCATCGCGGATCATTTGTGCGCTGATGCTGCTGGCGGCGAAACTCTCAGCCTGCTCGGCAGCTTCGTCCAGCGTACGCACGGAAGACAACGCATCAAATTCACGGCGCATACGGCGTTTAGCGCTGAACACTTCGGAGCCTTTGCTGAACAGCAAAGCCCAGGTGACAACGGACGCCAGCAGCAGGCCGATCATGACAGTTTTCACCACCACGTCAGCATGATGGTACATGCCTAATACGGACAGATCGGTAGGGATGACAGGAGCTTCCGCTGGTGCGGATTGCATAACCGGCGCGGGCGTGGTGTCTGCCGCAGCAGGTGCCGGTTGCGTGGTTTCAGAAGTGACAGCATTCGCCGCCGGCGTCGCAGGTGCAGCCATTGCATTACCGCTCAGGCCAACCACCAACATTAACGACATCAATACTGAGGTCGTTTTTTTCATCTTATTGCGAGCCGTTTTCACGCGTCGCCTCCAGCCAGAATCAGTGTATATGGGTTAAATAACGCCGAATTGTATCAAATAAAAAGACCTAATTGATAGTCGTTCTCATTATTATTTACATTGTCCCGCCTGCTGACGCGGGTGTCCTTGACGGATGACAAGGTTTTGAGTCTTTGGTCAATACTTCAACAGTTATACACGGGTCACACTTTTGCAAAAAATCCCGCGGTAAATCAATCGCCTGAACATAATTATCAAAGACAAAACAATGTTTTAAATATTAAGTAACAGCATTTTACATTTGTTATTAATTTGTGATAACGCTCAAATACCCGGCAGTTATAAATAAGGTAAGGTCTATGTACCGGGAAAGACCACACACCGGGATTTCCAGTATCCATTTAATTTATAAGACAATTTATAAGATTCGCATGAGGTTCCGTCAGCGCACGGCGCGCCAGACCGGTTCATTTTCGCTGTAACTTTTCATTCCCTTACTGAATTCCCCTGGAGACAAACTGATGAAAATGCAAAAAGCACTTCTCAGCCTTTGCCTGAGTTCCGCGACCCTGTTATTCACTTCCGGCCTGTCAGCACAAACGTTGAAAGCCGCCGACGTGCATCCGCAAGGTTACCCGAACGTCGTTGCCGTCCAGCATATGGGCGAAAAGTTGCAAAAACAAACAGACGGACGCCTTGAAATCAAAACCTTCCCCGGCGGTGTGCTGGGCGACGAAAAGCAGGAAATTGAACAGGCGCAGCTCGGTGCGCTGGATATTATTCGCGTATCAATGACCCCGGTGGCGTCGATCCTGCCCGAAATCAACGTGTTCACCCTGCCCTATATTTTCCGCGATGAAGATCACATGCACAAAGTGCTCGACGGTCAGATTGGCAAAGAGATCGGCGATAAAATTACCAATAACCCGAACTCCCGGCTGGTATTTCTCGGCTGGATGGATGGCGGGACCCGCAATCTGATCACCAAAGAACCGGTCGTCAAACCGGAAGATTTGAAAGGCATGAAGATCCGCGTTCAGGGCAGCCCGATTGCGCTGGCAACGCTGAAAGCCATGGGAGCAAACCCGGTCGCTATGGGCGTCAGTGAAGTGTTCAGCGGTATGCAAACCGGGGTTATCGACGGCACGGAAAACAATCCGCCAACCTTCGTCGCGCACAACTACCTGCCGGTGGTGAAAAACTACACCTACAGCCGTCATTTCATTATTCCTGAGCTGTTCCTGTACTCAAAAGTGAAATGGGACAAGCTGAAACCGGAAGATCAGCAATTAATCCTGAAACTGTCAAAAGAAGCCCAGGATGAGCAGCGTGAACTGTGGAAAGCCTATAACGAAAAAGCCCTCGCCACCATGAAAGCGGGCGGCGTGAAATTTTACGACATCGATCCGGCGGCCTATGTTCAGGCCACCCAGTCCGTTCGTGATGAGTTCGGTAAAGACCATAAAGATCTGATGCAGCAAATCGCTGACGTTCAATAACCACTGTCTCTGACACGGGCAGCTCCCGCTGCCCTTTTCCGACACTCACCGGGGGAGACTTTATGATTTCCGGATATCACACCCTGATGGACATTCTTTACCGCGCCGCAATGTGGCTTGCCGGGATTGCATTATTACTGATGGTCGCGGTGATCCCCATCGGGATATTCGCCCGCTACGTCATGAACAGCGCACTGTCATGGCCTGAGCCGGTTGCCATCATGTGTATGGTAACGTTCACCTTTATCGGCGCGGCCGTAAGTTATCGCGCGGGTTCTCACATCGTGGTCGCGATGGTCACCGACCGTCTGCCTCCTGCACTGAAAAAGTTCTCGGCGCTGCTGTCAGATCTGATGATGCTGGCGATCAGCATCTTCATTTTCTGGTACAGCCTGCATTTGTGCAGCGAACTGTGGCTCCAGCCAGTGGCGGAATTCCCGCTGCTGACCGCCGGAGAAACCTATTTACCGCTGCCCGTGGGCTCTGCCCTGACGATCTTATTCATCATTGAGCAGATCATTGCCGGGCCGCAGCATCAGCGCCCTGTCGTGATGCTGGGAAATTCCGACGCCTGACCCGGAGAGACTTATGGATGCACTCATTTTACTGTTAACGCTGGGGGTGATGCTGGCGATCGGCGTGCCGGTGGCTTACGCCGTTGGCCTCAGCGCGCTGGCCGGTGCCTGGTGGATCGATCTGCCGCTTGAAGCACTGATGATCCAGCTGACCAACGGCGTGAATAAGTTTTCACTGCTGGCGATCCCGTTCTTTATTCTGGCCGGCGCGATCATGGCTGAAGGAGGCATTGCCCGCCGGCTGGTGAGTTTTGCCTATATCTTTGTCGGGTTCATTCGCGGCGGTCTGTCGCTGGTGAACATTGTCGCCTCAACCTTTTTCGGCGCGATCTCCGGCTCATCGGTGGCGGATACCGCGTCGATTGGTTCGGTGATGATCCCGGAAATGGAGAAGAAAGGTTATCCGCGCGATTTTGCCGCTGCGGTCACGGCCAGCGGCTCGGTGCAGGCGATCCTCACGCCGCCGAGCCATAACTCGGTCATTTACTCGCTCGCCACGGGCGGTACGGTGTCGATCGCCGCACTGTTCATCGCCGGTATTTTGCCCGGTTTGCTGCTCAGCCTGACCCTGATGGTGATGTGCGTCGTCTTTGCGCATCAGCGCGGTTATCCGAAAGGTGAACGCGTGCCGTTTCGTCAGGCACTGAAGATTTTTATCGACACGCTGTGGGGCCTGATGACCGTCGTCATCATCATGGGCGGAATTCTCAGCGGTATTTTCACCGCCACGGAATCTGCCGCCATCGCCTGTCTGTGGTCATTTTTCGTCACGATGTTCATTTACCGCGATTACAAATGGAGTGAACTGCCGAAACTGATGTACCGCACGGTGAAAACCGTCAGTATCGTCATGATCCTGATTGGCTTCGCGGCCAGCTTTGGCGCCGTGATGACCTACATGCAATTGCCGATGCGCATCACCGAATTCTTCACCTCGATCTCCGACAACAAGTACGTGATCCTCATGTGGATCAACATCATGCTGTTGCTGATCGGTACGCTGATGGACATGGCGCCGATCATTCTGATCCTGACGCCGGTCCTGCTGCCGGTGGTGTTATCACTGGGCATCGATCCGGTTCATTTTGGCATGATCATGCTGGTGAATCTGGGGATCGGGCTTATCACCCCGCCGGTCGGGTCGGTGCTGTTTGTCGCCAGCGCGGTCAGTAAACAGAGCATTGAGAAAGTCGTCAAAGCCATGCTGCCGTTCTATTGCGTGTTGTTCCTGGTGCTGATGCTGGTGACCTATATTCCTTCGATTTCGCTCTTCCTCCCCAAACTGTTCGGCGTCTACACCGGATAAAACCTCTGCCAGGCCCGTCATTTCTGACGGGCCTTTCCTTGTATAAAAGATTGGCTGAAATTTTCTCATTCAACCGGCAAAAACCTGATCCTGTGATTTCATCATGTTAAGTTAATGAGATATCAGCGGATGCCAGAGAGCATCGCTCTACAAAACAGGGTGAAACACGGATTATGTCGTCGAAGAAAATCGAAACCGCGCTGATAAGCGCCGGACGGGACAAGAAGTTCACGCAAGGTTCGGTCAATGCCGTCATTCAGCGCGCCTCCTCGCTGGTGTTTAACACCGTGGCGGATAAAAAAAACGCCACCGCCAACCGCGCTAACGGAGAATTGTTTTACGGTCGTCGTGGCACCCTGACGCATTTCTCGCTGCAGGAAGCGATGGTCGAACTGGAAGGCGGCGCGGGCTGCGCGCTTTATCCCTGCGGCGCCGCGGCGGTCAGTAATGCGGTATTGTCATTTGTCAGCACCGGCGACCACATTCTGGTGGCCGGTTCCTCTTACGAACCGACCCAAGATTTCTGCGAAAAAGTGCTGAAAAAACTCGGCGTTTCCACCACCTATTTCCCGTCCGATATCGGCGCAGATCTCGGTTCTCTGATGCAACCGAACACCCAGGTCGTGTTTCTCGAATCACCCGGTTCTATCACGATGGAAGTGCCCGATATCCCGGCCATGGTGGCGTCCGTGCGCGCGGTGAACCCTGATGTTGTCATCATGATCGACAATACCTGGGCGGCGGGCATTTTGTTTAAGGCGCTGGAGTTTGACATCGATATTTCGATTCAGGCGGGTACCAAATATATCGTCGGGCATTCCGATGCGATGATAGGCACGGCCGTTTCCAATGCCCGCTGCTGGGAACAGTTGCGCGAGCATTCTTATCTGATGGGGCAGATGGTCGATGCCGATACGGCCTACGTCGCCAGCCGGGGGCTGCGCACCATGGGCATCCGCCTCAGGCAACATGAGGAAAGCAGCCTTCGTATCGCGCAGTGGCTGGCAGAGCGTCCGGAAGTGGCGGTAGTCAACCATCCTGCCCTGCCTGGCAGTAAAGGTCATGAATTCTGGAAACGCGATTTCACCGGCAGCTGCGGTTTGTTCTCGTTCGTGCTGAAACAGCGCCTGAGCACGCAGCAGCTTTCCGATTACCTTGATCACTTTGAACACTTCAGCATGGCCTACTCCTGGGGCGGATTTGAATCGCTGGTGTTAGCCAATCAGCCGGAAGAAATTCAGGCGATCCGTCCGGCTGAAACCGTTGATTTCACCGGTACGCTGGTGCGGCTGCACATCGGGCTGGAGCATTGTGATGATTTGATCGCCGATCTGACCCTGGCGTTTGAACGAATCGGCACTGCCTGAGCCTCAGGGATTGCGACGTACCGCGCAGATCGTTAAGGTATCTGTCGGATTTTCATTCGCAAAATGAGAATAATCTGTAAGCTCTCCCTGTACCGGTGAACACTACCGGGGCAGGCGATCTTTTTTGAAGTGATCTCAGATCAACGTCTCCGGGCGGGATCCGCGGTACACTGGCAAGTGACAGCGATTGTTACGAAAAGCACACGACAGCAACAGGAAAGAATATGGCAGTGATTTGCGACATTTTTCATGCACTCTGGCGGCATGATTTTACTATGCTCGCCGACCCCAATCTCCTTTGGGTCATTTATGCTGTCCTGTTCACCACGCTATTTCTTGAAAATGGATTGCTTCCTGCTTCCTTCCTGCCCGGCGACAGCCTGCTGCTGCTGACCGGCGCGCTTATCGCCAAAGGGGTGATGAGCTTTTTCCCGACGCTGATTATTCTGGTGATTGCCGCCAGCCTCGGCTGCTGGCTGAGTTACATACAGGGGCGCTGGCTTGGGCATACCCGCGTGGTCAGGGGCTGGCTGTTGCAGCTTCCGGCGCATTATCATCAGCGCGCCCACCGGATGTTCACTCAGCACGGATTAATGGCGCTGCTCGTAGGCCGTTTTCTGGCTTTCGTGCGCACTCTGCTGCCGACAATGGCGGGCATTTCCGGCCTGAATAACGCCCGTTTCCAGTTCTTTAACTGGCTGAGCGCTATTCTGTGGGTAGGCGCGGTGATCACACTGGGGTTCGCCATGAGTCACATTCCGCTGGTTAAACGTCATGAAGACCAGGTCATGGCCGGGCTGATGATTTTACCGGTGGTGTTGCTGGTCATTGGCCTTGCGGGCGGCGTCGTGGTGCTGTGGAAAAACCGCAAAGCCCACGCATGATCGCCACGGATCGCCCGGTCAGAATACGGCTTTAAAGGAGGCATCGGCGCTGGCCGATGCACCAAACGTACTTTCCCTCAGGCGCGCAATCTCGTCGCTTGGGGTCACCCCAAAATAACGCTTAAACTCCCGGCTGAACTGCGACGCACTTTCGTACCCCACCTGCAGGGCCGCTGAGCTGGCTTTGAGTCCGTCGTAAATCATCATCATGCGCGCTTTATGCAAACGATAGGTTTTCAGATATTGCAGCGGTGACGTGCTGGTGACCGCTTTAAAGTTGTGATGAAACGCCGACACGCTCATGTTCACTTCACTCGCCAGAATTTCCACGCTGAGATTATCTGCGTACTGAGCCTCAATGCGGCGCAGGGATTTGGTGATCTGACTGAAATGCGTATGACGGTTAACCAGCGCCTGCAATGCCCCGCCATTCTCGCTGGTCAGGATGAAGAACAGGATTTCGCGGATAATCTTCGGCCCCAGCACGCGGGCGTGCAACGGCTTATCCATCACATCCAGAAGACGTTCAGTGGCACACAGAATATCGTCATCAAGAATACCGGAGTTGATCCCGGTGGAAGACTCCCGCTGGCTGGCCATCGCTTCATCACCCATGTCCATCAGCAAGTCCTGCAACATCGTGTTATCGATGCTGATTTGTATACCGGCCATTGGCTGATCCGGGCTGCCAAAGGTTTCGCATTCGAACGGCAGCGGCACCGTCAGCATCAGATAATTATGCGGATCGTAGGAGAAGGTTTTCTTACCGAGATAACCGACTTTGCGCCCCTGAAACAGGATCACCACGCCAGGGTTATAGAGCACCGGCTGCCTTGCATGGTACTGCGTGGTGTACATCAGCGTGACCTGCGGTACCGCAGATTTACTGAGTATTTTGTCCCCGCTGAGCTGCGCAACGCGTGCTGACATGCGGGCACATAAGCTGTCCACATTTTCCATAATTCCTGCTCTCCGCCTTCGATAAACCGGCATCAATAGTGCCATATTCCCCCCGGTTTCTACAGAGACAAGCAGAAACAGGCAAGCCTTAAGCAGGAATGAGCATCTTCCGCGCGACGATTTGGCCTTACAGTAAAAACGGTCCGGCTGGCTTTGCGTTGAAAATAAAATCAGTAGCTTGCTCAGCAAGATGCTGTTTCGTTAACTAGACTTAGTCACAGGCTAAAGCCCCATCCCTCTCTGTGCCCGCGCATTTTGCGGGCACTCTGCCCATTAAGGAGAAACTCATGGCAACGCAACCCATCATAAAACTTCACGATGGCAACCTGATGCCTCAGTTAGGACTTGGCGTATGGAAAGCCAGTAATCAGGAAGCCAGTGCCGCGGTGAAAACCGCCATTGAAACCGGCTATCGCCACATCGATACCGCCGCCATTTATAAGAATGAGGAAGGCGTCGGCGAAGCCCTTGCCGCCCGTCTCGTTCCTCGTGAAGAGCTGTTCATCACCACCAAACTGTGGAATGACGATCAGCTGAACGCACCTGAAGCGCTGGAAACCAGCCTCAAAAAACTGCAAACAGATTACGTTGATCTGTATCTGATTCACTGGCCGCAACCGCAACAAGGCCACTATGTGGACGCCTGGAAGGCGCTGCTCAAGCTCAAAGAACAAGGTCTGGCGAAGAGCGTCGGCGTGTGTAACTTCCCTCTCGAGCATTTGCAGAAACTGAAAGATGAAACCGGTATTTTCCCGGTCGTTAACCAGATTGAGCTGCACCCGCTGATGCAACAGCGTCAGTTGCATGCGTGGAACGCAACGCACAATATTGCGACCGAATCCTGGAGCCCGCTGGCACAGGGCGGTGAAGGCGTATTTGATCAACCTCTGATTCAAAAACTGGCGGAAAAGTATGACAAAACGCCGGCGCAGATCGTGATCCGCTGGCATCTGGATAACGGGCTGATTGTGATCCCTAAATCCGTGACGCCAAAACGCATCCTTGAAAACTTCGACGTGTTTGATTTTAAGCTGGAGAAGGAAGAGCTGGCGGAAGTTACCAAGCTCGACAAGAGCCAGCGTCTTGGGCCTGATCCGAAAAACGATCTGTAAACCAGTCGTTTAACGTCATAAAACAAAAACCCGCCGCGGCGGGTTTTTTATCGGGCAAAACGCCGTTACATCGACGGCTGAACCAGCATATTTCCGGCGGAACCCCGGTCGGCCAGTTCCAGCGCCCCGCTGCGATACACAAACGGGAAATGCTCGTACGACGGCTGGTTGAAATACACCAGCAGCTCCACATCGCCATCGACCCACACCGTATCTTTAAAGCCGGCGTCTTCCACCAGCGGCGCTGCGCCGTTGACGCTTTTCACCAGGAAAGACACCCCTTCGGCATGGAACGATTGCGGCATATCCGCATGGATTGTCCAGCGCTCCCACGTCCCCTGCTGGGCCGTGAGGTCAATCCGGTTAATATCCCAGGTCGCGCCGTTCACACCCGGCTGACTGTCGCCGAGGCGCAGGTCGCGGGTGCGGATCACGTTGCCGGAAAGGATTTGATCCGCCAGCAAGCGCATCGGCAGATTATCTGTCACCAGCGGCAGCAGGCCGGTCGGTTTAAGCGTCAGCACCAGCGTGGAAACCAGAATGCTCGACGGTTCAAACAACCCGCGTAAACGCTCCATCACGCCCGCGGCTTCACCGGCGGTAATCGACACTTCTTCACCCTGCGACATATCCACCAGCACTTCGCGGCGTTCGCCCGGCGCCAGCGATAAACGCTGCACGGTCATCGGGGCAGGCAGGAACCCGAGATCCGAGGCAACCACGTGGAACGGGCGGCCATCACTCATGTTCAGTTCGTAACGGCGGGCATTTGAGGCATTGAGTAAACGCAGACGCACCCAGCCGCGTGAAACTTCCACGAACGGACTTTGCACGCCATTCACCAGCATGGTATCGCCGAAGAATCCGCCGGAAGCGGGCGTGTCGTATTGCGGCACGCCAAAACTGTCCAGGCGTTTGTCCTGAATGATCAGCGGGAAATCATCCACACCGTAATGGTTCGGCAGCGGCAGATTTTTACTGATTTCGTCTTCCACAATCCACATTCCCGCCAGTCCGTTATAGACATGCGGTGCCATGCGGTTAGGGGTGTTGGCGTGATACCAGCAGGTTGCAGCAGGCTGGCGGATAGGCAATACCGGCGACCAGTCAACGCCCGGCGACATCATGCGTGCGCCGCCACCGGTGAGCGTACCCGGTTCGAGCAAACCGCTGATGGTCATCGACACCGGTTCTGCCAGACGGTTGCTGTAAATCAGCTTAACGTCATCACCACTGTGCACTTTCACCGTCGGCCCGAGATACATGCCGTTAATCCCCCAGACCGGGGCTTTGGCACCGCCCAGAAACGACCAGTGGGCTGACTGCAAAGTGAGAAACAGGGGTTGTCCACGACGCGATTCAAGCAGCGGCGGAACGGGCAGGGCCGGTTGCGAACCACTCGCTTCTGCTTTAAATGGCAGAGCACCTGCGGCAAGTGCCACGCCGGAGGCTTGCAGGAACGAGCGACGACTGAGTGACATATCTTCTCCATGAAAACATAAGTAAGCCCCGTCGCCATCAATGGCAGCGGGTGTGGTAGGTAGTGAATTTTATTTCTTATCTGCGGCTTCGCGCTGTGCCACTTCGGCGTCCAGCTCGGCGATTTTATCCGCCATCAGCTTGTGGCAGTGCTCAGACAACTCGCGCAAACGGTCTTTCGTATAGCCGGTAGTATCGACAGGCGGCAGCATTTCAACAATGACGTGGCCGTTGTACCAGCGGTTGAGTTTGACCTTGCCATTGGTGTTCGACACACAAATCGGCACGATCGGCACACCGGCGGAAATCGCGGCATGGAAAGCACCGGTTTTGAACGGCATCAGACCGCGTCCCCGGCTGCGTGTCCCTTCCGGGAACATCCAGATCGACAGATCTTTTTTCTTAATCTGATTCACAACCTGCGAAATCGTGCCGTGGGCTTTCGCGCGGTTATTACGGTCAATCAGCAGGTTGCCGGTAAGCCAGTACAGCTGGCCAAAGAAAGGGATCCAGACCAGGCTTTTTTTGCCCACGGTCACGGTGCCCGGCATCACAACCGATGACGCGGTCACCATGTCGTAATTGTTTTGATGGTTGGCGATATAAATACATTTACCGTTATTTGGCGCTTGTGCGGGAATACGCTTTTCGACGGTCAGGCCGAAAACGGGGGCCAGATGGCCAAATAACTTACCAAACGTCGCCACATGCTTCGGATTACGCGGGCTGAACAGACAATAAATACAGCCAAAAATACTCACCAGGATCGAGTAAATCACCACGATTATCAGTCGTAAAATAAATAACATAACATCCTCTTAAAACTACAGCCGAAGCCGGTAAGAAACCTTTGCAGTTCAGATCCCGTGCGCTGAGCTATTCTCAAGCCTGATTCAACGCTATACAACGGTTTTGTTTATACAAATGTAAAATCTTTGCACTGCACAACAGTCTCAAACAATAGCTGAACTCTACAACGTAGACAGGGCACAAATGTGCCCTGTCAGTGCCATGAAGCCCGCGCGTTATTCTTCGCTGTCGCCACCTTTGCTGCGAACCGGCGCATCCACTTCGACGCGATCGATTCGTTGCAGGCCACGTGGCAGAAGGGTTCCCTTGCGCCCGCGTTCAGCGCGGAATTTCTGCAAATCTTCAGGACGCAGCACCAGTTTGCGTTTTCCAACGTGCAACGTGATCGACGTCTGCGGTGGCAACACCAGCAACCAGGCGAGTTTGTCTTCGCCGGAAGCGGCCTGCGCCGATGGGATTGAAACAATTTTGTTACCCTTGCCCTTCGACAACTGCGGCAAATCAGCCACCGGGAATAACAGCATGCGCCCCGCCGCCGTCACGGACAGCAGCATGTCGTCGGCGCCATTGAGTTCGATTGGCGCAAAGGCTTTGGCGTTGTCCGGCAGAGTAATCATCGCTTTACCGGCACGGTTACGCGCCACTAAATCGTTGAAAGTACAGACAAAACCGTAGCCCGCATCGGAGGCCATCAGCAGTTTCTGATCGTCTTGCGCCATCAGAACGTGTTCGATGGTGGCGCCCGGCGGCGGTGTCAGCTTCCCGGTCAGCGGCTCACCCTGCCCTCGAGCGGAAGGCAGCGTCATTGGATCGAGTGCATAGCTGCGCCCGGTGGAGTCGATAAACACCACCGGCTGATTGGTCTTGCCTCTGGCGGCAGCGCGGAAGCTGTCACCGGCTTTGTAGCTCAGCCCGGCGGCGTCAATGTCGTGGCCTTTGGCGCTGCGTACCCAACCCGATTCAGACAAGACGATAGTCACCGGCTCTGACGGCAGGATGTCATGCTCGCTCATCGCCTTGGCTTCTTCGCGTTCCGTTATTGGCGAACGGCGTTCATCACCAAAGGATTCGGCATCAGCCTGAATTTCTTTGCGGATCAGCGTGCTGAGTTTGCGTTCAGAGCCCAGAAGCGCCTGCAGCTGATCGCGTTCTTTCGCCAGCTCGTCCTGCTCACCCCGAATTTTGGTTTCTTCGAGTTTTGCCAGGTGGCGTAATTTCAGCTCAAGGATGGCTTCAGCCTGCGTATCCGACAGTTCGAAACGCTGCATCAACACCGGTTTAGGTTCGTCTTCGGTACGGATGATGTGAATAACTTCATCAATATTCAGGAACGCCGTCAGTAAACCTTCCAGGATATGCAGGCGCTTAAGCACCTTATCCAGACGGAAGTTCAGGCGGCGGCGCACGGTATCACGGCGGTAGGCCAGCCATTCGGTCAGAATTTCCACCAGTCCTTTCACTTGCGGACGATGATCCAGGCCGATCATATTCATGTTAATGCGGTAACTGCGTTCCAGATCGGTGGTGGCGAACAGGTGATTCATGACCTGATCGAGATCGATACGGTTGGAACGCGGCACCACCACCAGGCGGGTCGGGTTTTCGTGATCGGATTCGTCACGAAGATCTTCGACCATCGGCAGTTTTTTAGCCCGCATCTGGCTGGCGATTTGCTCCAGCACTTTCGCGCCAGACACCTGATGCGGCAACGCGGTGATCACCGCACTGCCGTCTTCTTTATGCCAGACCGCACGCATGCGCACCGAGCCTTTGCCCGATTCGTACATTTTGCGGATTTCGCTGCGCGGCGTAATGATTTCGGCTTCGGTCGGGAAATCCGGACCCTGCACAAATTCCAGCAGGTCATCCAGCGAGCTGCCCGGTTTTTCCAGCAGCGCCACTGCCGCGGCCGCCACTTCCCGGATGTTGTGCGGCGGAATATCCGTCGCCATCCCCACGGCAATGCCGGTGGTGCCGTTCAGCAATATGTTCGGCAGACGCGCAGGCAGCATTTTCGGCTCCTGCATGGTGCCGTCAAAGTTCGGGACATAATCCACCGTACCCTGACCCAGCTCACGCAGCAGCACTTCTGCATATTTAGACAGACGTGATTCGGTGTAACGCATCGCCGCGAAGGATTTCGGGTCATCCGGCGCACCCCAGTTACCCTGTCCGTCAACCAGCGGATAACGGTAGGAGAACGGCTGAGCCATCAGCACCATCGCTTCATAACAGGCGCTGTCGCCGTGCGGATGGTATTTACCCAGCACGTCACCCACCGTACGGGCGGATTTTTTAAATTTGGCGTTATTACTCAGGCCCAGTTCGGACATCGCGTAAATAATACGGCGTTGCACCGGCTTGAGGCCGTCACCGATAAACGGCAGCGCGCGGTCCATGATGACGTACATGGAATAGTTGAGATAGGCGTTCTCAGTAAACGTGTGCAGTGCTAAACGCTCTGTTCCGTCATGAGTCATTTCGCTCATTGATGTTTAATCCTCAGACCCGTGGCGTTATCGTTTTGGAAATTAAGGAAGCTTGCCGCGCGGGCATGCAAAGGCACCCGCCGCGAGGCAATGATGTCCGCGATAGTACATCATCTGCCGTATTGCTGTCACAGTTGCTGTGTTTATGCGTTGTTTTTAAGCAATTACCGGACAGGCATCGCGCTCATTTGTCAGCTAAAACGGTCAATTATTGCATCTGCGTCAATAGTCTTGTGCGCAATATCACATTTTTTCGCGATACCGGGTTGGGTACACTGTGTGGTAACAGCCTGACGCCCAGAATTCAATTTAAGGAAAACTCCATGAGCAACATCCTGATCATCAATGCCGGTAAAACCTTTGCCCACTCAAAAGGCGCGCTGAACAACAGCCTGACCGACGTCGCCACCAGTTTTCTTCGCGATAAAAGCCATGACGTGCGCGTCACTGTCCTGGAAGAGGGTTACGACGTGCAAACCGAAATCGAAAGCTATCTGTGGGCCGACGCCATCATTTATCAGCAACCGGGCTGGTGGATGGGTATGCCGTGGACGCTGAAAAAATACATTGATGAAGTCTTCACCGAAGGCCACGGTAAACTGTACGCCAGCGATGGCCGTACCCGTTCTGATGCCGCGAAAAAATACGGTTCCGGCGGCCTGTTACAGGGCAAATGCTACATGCTTTCCGTCACCTGGAACGCACCGCTGGAAGCGTTCGAAGATAAAGAACAGTTCTTCCACGGTGTGGGCGTTGACGGCGTGTACCTGGCGCAGCATAAAGCCAACCAGTTCATCGGCCTGGACACCCTGCCGACGTTCATGTGTAACGATGTGATCAAGCAACCTGACGTCGAAGGTGATTTCGCCCGTTATCGTGCACACCTTGAAAATGTGTTCGGTCAGGCCTAAGGTAAAAAGTCATTCGTGTAATGAGGTAGTTATGATCACTGTTATCGCCGAAATCAAAGTAAAACCGGGCCGTCGCGAGTCGGTTATGGAAAAGATTACCGCGCTGTTGCCCAGCGTTCTCGAAGAGAAAGGCTGCCATCGCTATGAGCCTTACATTGATTTCAACGGCCAGATCCCATGGCGTAAAACCGTACCTGATTCCATTTTCATGCTGGAAGACTGGGAAAGCCTGGCGCATCTTGAAGCGCATCAGCAGGCAGCGCACATGGACAAACACCGCGAAAACATTAAAGCCGACGTGCTGGATGTAGTGATCCATATTATCGAAAAAGCGTAATCGTAAGATCTGCGCGGATCAGAAAACAAAAATGCCGGAGCTGCAAAGCGTCCGGCATTTTTTTTGGAACATGCTGAGGGATCAGACGTCCAGTTCGGCTGTATCGCCTTTTTCCTGCAACCAGTTACGGCGATCTTCCGACCGTTTTTTCGCCAGCAGCATATCCATCATGCGCAGCGTCTGGTCGATATCATTTTCGTCGATGGTCAGCTGAACCAGACGACGGGTATTCGGATCGAGCGTGGTTTCGCGCAACTGCAACGGGTTCATCTCACCCAGCCCTTTAAAGCGCTGTACGTTCGGTTTGCCTTTTTTGCGTTTCAGCTGATCCAGCACACCCTCTTTTTCCTGCTCGTCCAGCGCATAGAACACTTCTTTGCCCAGATCGATACGATAAAGAGGCGGCATGGCGACATACACGTGACCGCCGCGAACCAGTGAACGGAAATGGCGGACAAACAGCGCGCAAAGCAGCGTGGCGATGTGTAAACCGTCGGAGTCCGCATCCGCAAGAATACAGACTTTGCCATAGCGCAGTTGTGAGAGGTCTTCACTGTCGGGATCAATACCGATCGCCACAGATATATCGTGCACTTCCTGAGACGCCAGCACTTCGTCAGAAGAGACTTCCCACGTATTTAAGATCTTACCTTTGAGCGGCATGATCGCCTGGTATTCGCGATCGCGCGCCTGTTTGGCAGAACCGCCTGCGGAATCCCCTTCCACCAGGAACAGTTCGGTCATGTTCAGGTCTTGTGACGTACAGTCTGCCAGTTTGCCCGGCAGCGCAGGGCCGCTGGTGAGTTTCTTACGCACCACTTTTTTCGCGGCACGCAAACGACGCTGCGCACTGGAAATACACAGCTCCGCCAGCTGTTCTGCTGCGTGCACGTTCTGATTTAGCCACAGGCTGAAAGCATCTTTCACCACACCGGAAACGAATGCTGCGCACTGGCGCGAGGAGAGACGCTCTTTGGTCTGACCGGCGAATTGCGGATCCTGCATTTTTACCGACAGCACATAGGCACAGCGCTCCCAGATATCTTCCGCCGAGAGTTTGACGCCGCGCGGCAAAATATTGCGGAATTCGCAAAACTCACGCATTGCATCCAGCAGGCCCTGACGCAGTCCGTTAACATGCGTCCCGCCCTGCATCGTGGGGATGAGGTTAACGTAGCTTTCCGTCAGCAGCTCGCCGCCTTCAGGCAGCCACAGCAGCGCCCAGTCTACCGCTTCGATATCACCGGCAAAGGCCCCGACAAAGGCTTTTTCAGGCAACGTGATCAGGCCGTTTACCGCTTCCATCAGGTAGTCGGTCAGCCCGTCTTCGTAACACCAGCGTTGCTCGGTGTTATTCACCTTGTCTTTGAAAATGATTTCAACGCCAGGGCACAGTACGGCTTTGGCTTTCAGCAAATGGCTGAGGCGGCTGACCGAAAAACGCGGGCTGTCGAAGAAACTGACGTCTGGCCAGAAATGTACGCTGGTGCCGGTATTGCGTTTGCCGCAGGTACCGGTAACGTGCAAATCCTGCACTTTATCGCCATTTTCGAACGCCATCTCATACACTTCGCCGCCGCGTTTTACCGCCACTTCGACACGTTTCGATAAGGCGTTAACCACTGAGATCCCCACGCCATGCAGGCCGCCGGAGAACTGGTAGTTCTTGTTGGAGAATTTACCGCCTGCGTGCAGACGGCAGAAAATCAGTTCGACTGCGGGCACGCCCTCTTCGGCGTGGATATCCACCGGCATGCCGCGGCCATCATCGATGACTTCCAGCGACTGGTCTTCATGAAGGATCACTTCGATGCGTTTGGCGTGGCCGGCTAATGCCTCATCCACGCTGTTATCAATAACTTCCTGGCCGAGGTGGTTTGGCCGGGTGGTATCAGTGTACATGCCCGGACGGCGGCGCACCGGTTCGAGTCCGCTGAGGACCTCTATGGAATCCGCGTTATAAGTAGATTGGCTCATCGTTGATTATTCGTGGCTCATAGGTTTGTGGGCTAACGATACAGTATGTGGGCGGGAGGAAAGCACTGGCAGCGCGCAGACGCCAAAAATCCGGGGAAAACGTCACCCTGCGATATTAGTCTGCGGCCAGTTCGAGGAAATCGACAATCGGCGAAAAATAGCGTTCAAAGCCGACAAATGCATGATTTCCCTCGGGTTCGACCGTCTGGCGACAGGTGGTGTAATAGGCCACAGCCTGACGGTAATCGAGAACTTCATCGCCCGTTTGCTGTAATAACCAGAGTAAATCCGGTGACTCCAGCGGTTCGATCTGCATCACTTTCAGATCGTAAACGTGGCGTGACTCTAACACATATTGTTGGCCGGTGTAGGGGTTCTCATTTTGCCCGAGAAAGTCGATCAGCAGCTCATAAGGCTTCACCGCCGGGTTCACCACCACCGCGGGGACGGCAAAACACTGCGACAACCAGGTCGCGTAATACCCGCCGAGCGAGGAGCCGACAATGCCCAGTTTTTTACCGGCATGTTGAATCACCAGTGTTTCCAGTTGTTCTGCCGCTTCGGACGGATACGGCGGAAGCTGGGGGATCACCATCTCGATGGCCGGATGATGTTCCGCCAGCCAGTTTTTCATTAACGTGGCTTTCGCGGAATTAGGCGAACTGTTAAACCCGTGCAGATACAAAAGGGTATTCATTCGTATCCGTCCGATTCCGTATCGGGATGAAACTCTGTGGATTCGAGACGAAATACCTGCGTCTCAACGCGACCATCCGGATACAAATCCAGATAACGCCAGCCCGGTGCAACGGTATCAATCGTAAAATTGGTGCAGTGAGGTTTGAACTGTACGCAGGTTGATGGCGTGGCGTACAAGCGACGACCATACCAGTCGAGATCCAGTTCCTGATGAATATGCCCGCACAGCAGCGTATTCACTTTCGGGTAGTTCACCAGCGTATTGGCCAGCATGTGCGCGTTACGCAGGCTATGCTGATCGAGCCAGGTACACCCGGAGGGCAACGGATGATGATGCAGCATCAGCAGGGTGTAGCGGTCAGGCCAGGCCTGCAGGCAGCGCTCCATCCACTCCAGCTGATATTCGCTCAGCTCGCCGTGAGGCACGCCAAATACCTGAGTATCAAGCAGAATGATTTGCCAGTGTTCGCCAACCAGCACGTGCTTCGACGGGATGATCCCGGCTTCGCGCAGGGTGTCAAACATCGCTGGCTGGAAATCATGGTTTCCCGGAAGCCAGACACAAGGCGCAGGCAGTTCACTGATGCCACGGCAAAATTGCTGGTATGCCGCCACCGACTGATCCTGAGCCAAATCCCCCGTCGCGGCGATGATATCGACTTCACGCTGCTGCGCCTTTATAGCGTCCAGCACCGCGCGATAGCTGTTAAACGTATTCACGCCCAACAACGTTTCATCTTCACCGGCAAAAAGATGGGTATCTGTAATCTGTAGAACTCTGACTTTGGCCCCATTTACCAAAGGCAGTTTAAACAGGCTTTCCAAATCGTTTCCCTTGTTATTGAAGTCTGTCTAACAAACCGGAATTGCCATCGCTCCGTGCGCAAGGCAATAACGCAGCCAGTCCGCAAGAAACTGGTTAATTTGATGCTTTTCATCACGCTGATGCAACTTTTTATTAGGATAATCATAACGTGCTTTGAAGCGGAAAATCTGCTGACTTGCACACACTTCAGCCACCATCGCATCATGATAAAGCCGAACCGTCAGCGACGGCAGACTCCAGTAACTGACCGCAGGTGCCGTTTGTTTTATCTCCACCAGAGACGTATAGCGTGTCGATTCGAGGATCGTCAGACGATACTTGGCGCTACTTACCTGATATGTCACTGTTTCGCCGGGCTCATCGGTGCGCGGCATTAAACGTCGCAATTGTGCGAAATTGGTTTCACACAATCTCATCATTTCAGGGAAATCAGGGGTATAGCGCTTAATCATTCGTTGGCCCACTCTTTTCTCAGGGATTCATAGTGCAGTTGCAGCCATTGCAGAGCAATCACTGATGCCGCATTGTCTATCGCTCCTTCTTCCACCCAGCGGTAAGCCTGCTCGCGGCTGACGACGTGTACCCGGATGTCTTCATTCTCTGCTTCCAGACCGTGAATTCCTTCTGCCGTTGTGGCGTCGACTTCACCGACCATAATGGAAAGACGTTCGCTGGTCCCGCCGGGGCTGGCTAAATAATTCAGCACCGGTTTGCAACGCTTCACCACAATGTTCGCCTCTTCCAGCGCTTCACGGCGGGCGACTTCTTCTACCGTTTCGCCCTCTTCAATGATACCGGCGACCATCTCCAGAAGCCATGGTGTATCACTGGAATCAATACATGGTATGCGGATCTGCTCGATCAACACCACCTCATCGCGTGACGGATCATAAGGTAATAACACCGCGGCATGCCCGCGTTCAAAAACCTCACGTACAACCTCGCCACTCATTTCGCCGTTAAACAAACGATGGCGAAACCGATATGCAATAATAGAAAAAAAACCTTTATATCGTGGCTCACGTGCAATAATTTCTACATCATCTTTGCCGAAACTTACCGGTGAACCTTTAAATGAAGACATGGAGCGTTCTCCTTTAATGCCTCATAAAGGTAATTTATCGCCTTTTGAGGTCAATTTGATGAAAATGCGTTAATAATAATCAAGGTTGTTTGTGATAGATTTAGGCTCATTCCGCGGGTAAGGCACGTTAAGCCAACCTACCCGCTAGCCTGTCTCTGCTAGAATCCGCGTCTATTCGATTATTTGACTGCGTCACCATACATAACAACATTGCTGCACAACAAGGAATGCAAATGAAGAAACTGCTCCCCCTTCTCATCGGACTCAGCCTGGGCGGCTTTAGTACGATAAGCCAGGCCGAAAACCTGATGCAGGTCTATCAGCAGGCCAGGACGAGTAACCCCGACCTGCGTAAATCAGCTGCTGACCGGGATGCCGCATTCGAAAAAATTAACGAAAGCCGCAGTCCTTTATTACCGCAACTCGGTTTGGGTGCGGATTATGGTTATACCAATGGTTACCGCGATGCGAATGGCGTAAACAGCAATGTTGGCAGCGCCAGCCTGCAATTAACGCAGACCCTTTTTGATATGTCAAAATGGCGCGCCCTGACGTTGCAGGAAAAAACTGCAGGTATTCAGGATGTGTCTTATCAGACGGATCAACAATCTTTGATCCTTAATTCTGCGACGGCCTATTTTAATGTATTGAGTGCGATCGATTCACTCTCTTATACCGAAGCGCAGAAACAGGCTATTTACCGTCAGTTAGATCAAACCACTCAGCGTTTTAACGTGGGTCTGGTTGCCATCACTGACGTGCAGAACGCCCGTTCACAATACGACACCGTGCTGGCGAATGAAGTTACCGCACGCAACAACCTGGATAATGCGCTGGAATCCCTGCGTCAGGTGACCGGGACTTATTACCCGCAGCTGTCTTCTCTCAACGTTGACAATTTCAACACCACGCGCCCGCAACCGGTCGCCACGCTGTTGAAAGAAGCCGAAAGCCGTAACCTGAGCTTGCTGTCAGCACGTCTGTCACAAGACCTGGCTCGCGAGCAAATCCGTTATGCTGAAACCGGTCATATGCCAACGGTGGATCTGACCGCCTCTACCGGCATCAGCAACACCAAATACAACGGCGACAAAACCGGTGGCGCTTCAAGCTATCAGGATGCCGACGCTGGCCAGAATAAAATTGGCCTGAGCTTCTCTCTGCCACTGTACAGCGGCGGTTCTGTCACGTCTCAGGTGAAACAGGCTCAGTACAACTTCGTGGGTGCAAGCGAACAGCTTGAAAGCGCACACCGTAGCGTGGTTCAAACCGTTCGTTCCTCCTTCAACAACATCTCTGCTTCCATCAGCAGCATCAACGCTTATAAACAAGCCGTTGTTTCTGCTCAGAGTTCTTTAGATGCAATGGAAGCCGGTTACCAGGTCGGTACCCGAACTATCGTTGATGTGCTCGATGCCACCACCACGCTGTACAACGCCAAGCAACAGCTTTCCAGCGCGCGTTATACCTATCTGATTAACCAGCTGAACATCAAGTCAGCGCTGGGTACACTGAACGAAAGTGACCTGCTGGCACTCAATGGTGCGCTGGGTAAACCGGTACCTACGGCGCCGGATCAGGTTGCGCCTGAAACGCCAAATCAGGATGCGGCGGCTGACGGCTATAACAGTGACGGCACGCAGGCAACTGCACCGCGCACTGAAAGAGCCAGCGCGACCACCACAGCGCCAGTTGCGCAGAAAAGCAGAAATCCTTTCCAAAACTGAGTCTGAAAGACACCGTTTTGTTGAGCGAAATCCCCTGAGGCAGCCTGAAAAGGCTGCTTTTTTTTGTCTCCGTCACGTCCCTCTGTAAAGTCTGGTAACAATTGGCTTTCGCTGCTTTAACAATAACCCGCTTTCCCCTATCCTTAAACCCTACTGGGAAAGGGCGAAAAAGCCCTGTGAATGGGATAAGAACGATGAAACGGACACAACACGTCAACCTGGCAACCTTCCGAAAATCCTGGCGCAGCTCTCGAATGACGCCTGTCGCACTGGCGGTCAGCGCCGTATTTATGCTGTCTGGCTGTGAAAAAACCGACGAAACGGTTTCTTTGTATCAGAACGCGGATGACTGCTCTAAAGCGAATCCGTCCGGCAGCGCGCAGTGTGTCGCAGCTTATGATGCCGCGAAAAAAGACGCCGAAAAAACCGCCCCGAAATACGCCAGCCGCGAAGACTGTATTGCCGAATTCGGCGAAGGTCAGTGCACACAAACGCCGGCTCAGGCCGGTGTGGCTTCCGCCGAAGGCCAGAGCAGTGGCAGCATGTGGATGCCACTGATGGCAGGCTACATGATGGGCCGCATGATGAGTGGCGGCGCGTATGCACAGCAGCCACTCTTCAGTTCTAAAAATCCGGCAAGCCCGGCGAACGGTAAATTCGTTGATGCAACCGGTAAAAACTACGGTCCTGCAACGGCCGGCGGCCGAACCATGAACGTGCCTAAAACCGCGATGGCGCCGAAACCAGCCGTGACCAAAACCATCACCCGTGGCGGTTTTGGTGAAAGCGTAGCAAAACAGACATCGATGCAACGTAGCTCAACCGCCGCTCCGCGCAGCGCTGGCCGCAGCATGGGTGGCTAAGGCACAGATGAAACGTTTACCTGTTACCGAGCGCCCGGACTGGCGCGAAAAAGCCACCGAGTTTGGCTTCAATTTTCACACCATGTATGGCGAACCGTACTGGTGTGAAGATGCCTATTATCAGTTCACGCTGGCGCAAATCGAAGAGATTGAAGATGCCACCGCTGACATTCATCAGATGTGTTTGAAAGTGGTCGAACGCGTGGTGGGCGACGATGCGCTTATGGCGAAGTTTCAGATCCCAAAACACGTCTGGGAATTTGTTCGCCATTCCTGGCGGACCCATCAGCCTTCGCTGTATTCGCGTCTGGATCTGGCCTATGACGGCATCAATCCGCCTAAGCTCCTGGAAAATAACGCCGATACGCCAACGTCCTTGTACGAGGCAGCATTCTTTCAGTGGCTTTGGCTTGAAGATCAGATCGCGGCAGGCAATTTGCCGCAGGACGCGGATCAGTACAACAGTCTGCAGGAAAAACTGATCGCACGGTTTGCCGAGCTGAAAAATCAGCATGGTTTCTCACTCTTACACATCGCCTGCTGTCAGGACACGGAAGAAGATCGCGGCACGGTGCAATATCTGCAGGATTGTGCGCTGGAAGCGGAACTGGCGAGCGAGTTTCTGTATATCGAAGAGATCGGCCTGGGCGAGCGCGGGCAATTTACCGATCCGCAGGATCAGGTAATTTCCAATCTGTTTAAGCTTTATCCGTGGGAATTTATGTTCCGCGAGATCTTCGCCACCAAGCTGGAAGATGCCGGTGTACGCTGGCTGGAACCCGCCTGGAAAGCCATTCTTTCCAACAAAGCATTACTGCCGTTGCTGTGGGAAATGTTCCCGGATCACCCGAATCTGTTACCGGCGTATTTTGCCGAAGACGCGCATCCTGAACTGGATCACTACGTGGTGAAACCGCTGTTTTCACGCGAAGGGGCTAATATCAAGGTCATCGAGAAAGGTCAGGAAGTGGCCCGTGTCGAGGGGCCGTATGGCGCGGAAGGGATGATTGTGCAGCAGTTCCACCCGCTGCCGGTGTTTGAAGGCAGTTACACATTGATCGGCAGCTGGCTGGTCAACGATCAGCCTTGCGGGATCGGCATCCGTGAAGATAAAGCGCTGATCACACAGGATCTGTCACGTTTCTATCCGCATACCATCGTCGGATAAAAAAACTAAAAAGGGATAATGTGATCTTTCATTATCCCTTTTATTCACCGAATTAACCTGCCTGAACGGACAACATCGATAACGATCCCATGACGATCCCGTCGGTTGGCTGCGTGATCGGCTCTTCACCGTTCCATGCCCCTAAAATATATAACAATGGCAAATAGTGATCCGGTGACGGATTCGATAACGCCCCCCCTTCATGATCCATAAAGTTCACCAGAGGATGATCCTTCGCCTCACCCTTCCAGCTCAGATTATCTTTCACAAACTTCTCGAAAGAAGTCGCCCACGGATAAGGCTCGCCCTTTCCGTCCCATTTCACCATGCGCAGGTTATGAACCACGTTACCGCTGGCGACGATCATCACCCCTTCGTCACGCAGAACAGCAAGTTTTTTACCCAGCTCATAGTGATATTCCGGCGGTTGGGTTCCGTCGATACTCAACTGGATCACCGGAATATCGGCCTGCGGATACATCTTGATCAACACACCCCAGGTTCCGTGGTCGAAGCCCCATTCACTGGTATCAGACAGAACATTTATCGGGCTGAGCAATTCCTGGACGCGTTTTGCCAGTGCCGGTGAGCCCGGGGCTGGATAACGTTTGTCGAACAACGCCTGCGGAAAACCACCGAAATCGTGAATGGTGCGCGGGTTTTCCATTGCCGTCACGGCGGTCCCACGGGTAAACCAGTGTGCTGATACCGCCAGAATCGCCTTTGGTTTCGGCAGTGATTCGCCCAGCGCATGCCAGGCACGGGTATACGTATTATCTTCCAGCACGTTCATCGGGCTGCCGTGACCTAAGAAAAGTGCGGGCATACGTTGAGTCGTCATCATGAATTCCTTACCGCAAATGAAAGAGAGCGGGTGGTGAACCACCTTCCGCGTAATGCCATTACGGTACTCTTTTTGACTGGCGGTGACAGCCGGATAACGATGAAGGAGATGTTCAATAAATTTGAAGGGAAAAATCAAAGGTGATGCGCAGACATGACGTTAAAAAAGGCGGTAAAGACAAAATTCGGGAATAAAAAGCAAAAAGGCCGCATAAGCGGCCTTCGAACGGGAATAACGCTCTGTCAGCTTGCCTGACGGGTCTGCGCCTGACGATATTCCACCAGGTCCGCGATCGTAACAACGGGCATATTATGTTGTTTCGCAAAGACAATGGCTTCAGGCGCATGCGCCATGCTGCCGTCATCGTTGGTCAGCTCACACAGCACGCCGAAAGGTTTAAGCCCGGCCAGTGTCACCAGATCGATAGACGCTTCGGTATGGCCGCCACGGGTCAGCACACCGCCAGCCTGCGCGCGCAGCGGGAAGATATGCCCCGGACGGCTCAGGTCGGAAGGTTTCGCGCCATCTTTGATGGCGGTGCGAATGGTGGTGATGCGGTCAGCGGCAGAAACACCGGTCGTCACGCCTTCAGCTGCTTCAATGGTCACGGTAAAAGGTGTCTGGAACTGGCTGGAGTTGTTCTCCACCATCATCGGCAGATCGAGCTTTTTACGGCTGTCTTCGTTCATGGTGAGGCACACAATCCCGCTGCCGTGACGAATGGTCAGCGCCATTTGTGCAACGGTCATGTTTTCAGCGGCAAAGATTAAATCGCCTTCGTTTTCACGATCTTCGTCATCCAGTACCATCACACCAACGCCGTTACGAATAGCGTCAATAGCACGCTCAACGCGTTCAGCGGGTGTACCGAATTCGGAAAGTAGGGTCTGATTCATGGTAAAAATAACCTCATGTTCTGTATGTGGATTACCAGAATCAGGGCGTCTTGAGGAGGCTAGCTGCAGCGGCCTGATGGCGTGCTACAGTTATAAAAAATAACGCAGCGGACAAAGCTTGTCCGGCTTGAATCGTTACTCTCTCCCATCCGGACTTTAACCGTCGGCCCCGGAATTACACCGGATCTGCTGACCTCTAACCCCGAAGGATTGAGCGCTCGCGGGCTTCCACGTGGAAGGATTTATGGCCTTCCGGTACGCTGTGGTTTACCGCCGGTGGGGACTTTCACCCCGCCCTGAGAATAAGCAAACCAACTATAACGCCAATAAATGACCAGAGCAATCCTGCGGTTTGGCCAATTAGTGCCCCGAAAGGTTTATAGAAACGTCATCAGCGATTACACTAGTCAAAAGCATCTCCTTCGAGAAAAGGAAATAATATGATTGACCCGAAAAAAATTGAACAAATCGCCCGCCAGGTTCACGAATCCCTGCCAAAAGGGTTCCGTGAGTTTGGTGAGGATGCCGAAAAGAAAATCCGCCAGGTATTGCAGGCACAGTTCAGCCGCATGGATTTAGTCAATCGCGAGGAGTTTGACGTACAGACGCAGGTTCTGCTGCGCACCCGCGAAAAACTGGCTGTGCTGGAGCAACGTCTGGCCGCGCTGGAAACGAAACTGGCTGACGCAGAGAAACCACAAGATCCGGTTTGATTTTTCAGTACCCCAGAAATAACCAAGGCCTGCACAGCAGGCCTTTTGCTTTTATCGCACTCAGAAATTATCGCGTGTGAAGCACGGTTTTCGCGCGGGGCAGCAGCAGCCACAGCGCGGCAAATATGATCAACGCATACGAGGCTTTCCAGCCCACCATCGCCAGCAATCCGCAACATAGCACCGCGCCAAGCCGCGCCATCCAGATCGAACGCCCTTTCAGGATCCGCGAGCCCGCCAGCATGCACAATAAATAGATCAGAATGAAGATCCCGTTGGCATAAGTGATCAGCGCATCGAGCGGCAAATGGAGCCAGTAAATCAGCAAGGTAAACAGCACGCAGCAGCCGACCACCAGATTGAGTGCCGCCACCGGCACGCGCTGAGCCGAAAGTTGTGCCAGCTTGCTCTGCGGTTTCAGTTGCGCCTGTGACCACACCAGCCGGGCGAAGCTTTGAGTATAAATATTGACGCTGGCGAAGCACGCCAGATAGCCAATAATACAGGCCACCCACAACGCTTTCTGCCCGAACAATTGCACCACGATGCCCGGTAATGACGCGCCCGCTTCCCGTCCCTCACCCCAGGCGTGGAATTTCAGCACCGCCACGGTACATCCCCAGTAGACCGCGCCGGCGACCAGCATACCGATGAGTAACGCGCGCGGAAAATCGCGTTCCGGATGACGAAACTCCGTCGCCAGATGGGCAAAAGCTTCCAGGCCGACGAAGCACCAGAACATCACGGCCAGCGCGTCAAACAGGTTCGATGGCGAGATATCGCGAATGGCGGGCAGCGGAATTTGCGGCAATGAAATATCACCTTTCCACCAGATCGCAACAACCAGCGCGATCACCAGCGCTGCAATCAGCGTCTGAATATTGGCGCTGGAACCGGCGCTGCGCGTGCCGAGGAACCAGATGACCAGCAGTGTGCCAAGCTGGACAAGCAGCAGATTTTCACTGCTCCAGCCAAATGCTGCCTGCCAGAAGCCAGCGGCGATGTGCAGCGCGGCAGGCAAACCGACCGGGATCACCGACAAAAACAGCCAGCCGGTGACCCTCGCCATGTGCGGTCCAAAGGCTTTGCCAACGAAATGTGCCGCACCGCCTGCACTGGGGAAATGTCGTCCGAGCGCGGCAAAACCAATGGCAATGGGAAACACCAGCAGGATCAGCACCGGCCATGCCCACAGGCTGTCGTTTTGCGCCAGCTGTGCCGCCAGCGCGGGCACGGCGAAAACACCGGTACCGAGTAACGAGGTGGAAAGCAATCCGACGCCCTGCGCCAGACTTAATTCCTGTTTTAATCCGCTCACAACTGAGTCATTTCCTTTTGGCGTCTGTAATTCAAAAGCTAAAAAAAAGGGCTTATCAGATAAGCCCTTCGGTCAGCGTGTGGATGACAGGATCACTCCTGTGATTTGATCTGATTGATTATTTTGGTGGTCGATAATCCGTCTTCAAAATTCAGCACGCGGACTTCGCCGCCGTTAGCCCAGACTTCTTCACTGCCGGCAATCTGCTCCGGTTTATAGTCGCCGCCTTTGACCAGCAGATCCGGCAAGATCCCGGCGATCAAACGCTGTGGGGTGTCTTCTTCAAACGCCACAACCCAGTCCACTGCGCCCAGTGCGCCCAGCACGATCATGCGGTTTTGCAGCGCATTCACCGGACGGGTTTCCCCTTTCAGACGTTTGGTGGACGCATCGCTGTTCACCGCGACGATCAGACGATCGCCCAGCTTGCGCGCGTTCGCCAGATAGGAAACGTGGCCGGCATGCAGGATGTCAAAAATGCCGTTGGTCATTACCACTTTCTCGCCGCGCTGGCGCGCCATGGCCACAGCGGCTTTCAGTTGCTCTTCAGTCATCACGCCGAAACCGACGTCAGAACGGCCACCGATAGCATTTTCCAGTTCGACCGGAGATACAGTTGATGTTCCGAGTTTACCCACCACCACGCCTGCCGCGGCGTTAGCCAGGAAACAGGATTCTTCCAGCGTATTGCCTGCCGCCAGCGCCGCAGCCAGCGTACCAATGACGGTGTCACCGGCGCCGGTCACGTCATACACTTCCTGCGCCTGCGTAGGCATATGGAAAGGTGCTTTGCCCGGCTGTAACAACGTCATACCGTGCTCAGACCGCGTGACCAGCAATGCGGAAAGCTCGAAACTGGCGATAAGTTGCATACCGCGCGTGACGATTTCTTCTTCGTTTTTGCAGCGACCGACGACCGCTTCAAATTCAGACAGGTTTGGCGTCAGCAGCGTGGCACCGCGATAACGCTCAAAATCAGATCCTTTAGGATCGACCAGTACCGGCACACCGGCTTTTCGCGCCAGCTGAATCATCTTCTGCACTTCTGTCAGTGCGCCTTTGGCATAATCTGACAGCACCAGCGCGCCGCTTTCCGGCAAAGCCTGTTCGATTTTAGTCAGCATCGGTTGCAGATCGACGCCCTCAAAACCTTCTTCAAAGTCGAGGCGGATCAGTTGCTGGTTGCGCGACAAAATACGCAGTTTGGTAATGGTGGGGTGCGTCGGTAAGGCGACAAAATCGCAGTGAACCTTCACTTCTGCAAGACGCTCGCCCAAGGCGCGCGCCGCATCGTCCACACCGGTCAGGCCGATCAGACGCGAAGAGGCACCCAGGGATGAAATGTTCATCGCCACGTTAGCCGCGCCGCCGGGACGTTCTTCGATGGTATTCACCTTCACGACCGGTACCGGCGCTTCCGGTGAGATTCGGTTGGTCGGGCCATACCAGTAGCGGTCTAACATTACATCACCGACCACCAGCACACCGGCACGGTGAAAATCAGGCAAAGTCACTTTCATCCCAAGACTCCAAAACAGGTAAAACCAAACAGAGAAAAATAGTGCGCCGGATAATATCACAAGCACCTATTCCCCCACTAAAAACCCTCAGCCGAGCCATTTCGCCCAGCTGGCGCGGATTTGCTCACGTTCTGTCGCAAAAGTGCCTGCGGCGACTTTGCTGCCGTGTTCCTGCAGCGCGAGGTGATGGATTTCATCGCGCAGCGTGACGTAAGCCTGCGTCAGATTTCGCGCTTCGTCTTCAGGCATGATGTCATTTTGCGCCATCAGTTCGAAAATACGGACGTTATCTGACCAGCGTGTCAGTTTCGGCTTCTCATGTGCAAAGCGTAAGACCAGATATTGTGCAATGAATTCAATATCGGTGATGCCACCCGGATCGGCTTTCAGATCGAATTCAGCGGACTTTTTACTGCCGAGGTGGGCATACATTTTTTCCCGCATCTCGCGGACTTCTTTTCGCAGCCCCTCCCCCTCACGCTCGCGGCAGAGAATATCGTGACGCGTGGCGTTGAACTGCTGCGCCAGCTGCGGATCGCCGTAAACCACCCGCGCGCGCACCAGCGCCTGATGTTCCCAGGTCCAGGCTTCACTGGCCTGATAATCGGCAAAAGCTTCGATGGTGCTGACCAGCATGCCGGAAGCACCGGAAGGACGCAGTCGCGGATCGACTTCATAAAGAATGCCGGAGGCGGTACGCGTGCTGAATAAATGCATAATGCGTTGCGCCAGACGCAGGTAAAACTGACGTCCGTCGATGCTGCGTTCGCCGTCAGTCATCACTTCTGGCGCGCAATCAAGCAGGAAGACCAGATCCAAATCTGAGCTGTAACCCAGCTCCCAGCCGCCCAGTTTTCCATACCCGACCACGGCAAAACCGCGCCCTTCGCGCTGCTGAAGGTGCGCCGGCTGGCCGTATTTTACGACCATCTGATCCCATGCCTGCTGCACAACCACGTCCAGAATGGCTTCGGCCAGATAGGTTAAATGGTCGCTCACTTTCATGACCGGCAGTGCGCCGGAAATATCACCGGCGGCGATGCGCAGATGTTGTGCCTGCTTGAACTGCCGGACAGCTTCCAGCTGTTGCTCTTCGTCTTCCGTCGGCACACGCATCAGGTACTGACGCAATTCATCACGGTACGCGCCGGGCTCAATCGGATGATAAAGGGTGCGGGAATCGAGCAGTTCATCGAGCAACAGCGGGTGTCGCGCCAGCTGCGAGGCGACCATCGGTGAGGCGGCGCACAGCCGGATCAGCTGTTTGAGTGCGCCGGGATACTCCACCAGCAGTTCTATATAGGTCGTGCGCGTGACGATGTTCAGCAGCAATTGCATCAGACGTTGCAGGGTGACATCGGCATTTTTATAGGTACACACCTGCGCCAGTAGACGCGGCATCAGCAAATCAAGCTGATCTCGTCCACGCGGTCCGATGGTCCTTTTATCGACATCACGACGGAATTCGGCAATCTGCTGCAGGATATGACGTTGAGCATTGTCATCCAGCAGCGGCACCCACGGCGCCAGCTCGGAAGGCTCCAGCGTATCGATCCACAAACTGCTGAATTGCGACTGCTGCTGATCGTCGTCGACGTCCGGTGTGTCATCACCAATCAGATCATTAAATACCGCCCGCACGGCCTGCATGTGAGCATTCACGGCATCAAGAAGCTGCGGCCAGTCCGGATAATTCATTCCCCAGGCCAGACGCGCCTGATTCAGTTCATCCGCCGGAAGAGTCTGGGTTTGTTCGTCGGCGATCGCCTGCAACAGGTTTTCCAGACGACGCAGGAACAAATAGCTGCCGCGCAGTTGCAGAACCTGCTCAACGGGCAGCAATCCAAGTTTTTCCAGCGCCTGCAAGGTCGGCAGCAGGGCACGTTGTTGCAAGGCCGGTTCACGCCCGCCACGGATCAGCTGGAAAACCTGCACGATAAATTCGATTTCGCGGATACCACCGGCGCCCAGCTTAATATTATCTTTCAGACCACGGCGACGTACTTCGCGGGCGATCATCCCTTTCATGTTGCGCAGGGACTGGATCACGCTGAAGTCGATATAACGGCGGAACACGAACGGCTTCAGCATCTTGCGCAGTTCCTGGCTGCTGCTTTCCTCCGCGCCGCCCATCAGACGCGCTTTGACCATCGCGTACCGCTCCCAGTCACGTCCTTGTTCCTGGTAGTAATCTTCCAGCGCAGAAAAACTCATCACCAGTGGCCCGCTTTCACCAAACGGACGCAGGCGCATGTCGACCCGGTATACAAAACCGTCGATGGTCGGCTGATCCAGCGCTTTAATCAGGCGCTGCCCGAGACGCACAAAAAACTGCGAATTTTCCAGCTCACGGCGACCACCGCGCGTCTGGCCGTTTTCCGGATATGCAAAAATCAAATCGATATCCGAAGAGAAATTCAGCTCACCGCCACCCAGTTTCCCCATGCCGAGGATCAGCATTCGCTGCGGTTCACCCGCCGCATTCACCGGCGTACCAAACTCACGGCAACAGGCGTCATACAGCCAGTCGCGGGCGCTGACGATCAGTAACTCCGCAAGCTCGCTCAGCTGTTGCAGCGTGTCTTTCGCTTCGCTGGTTTGTGCCGCCTGCGACCAGGCAATGCGGGTGAGAATCCGGCGGCGAAACAGGCGCAGCGCCTTCATTAAACCGGCTTCATCACTGACGCCGGTTAGCGAGGCTTCCAGCCACTGGCGGTAAAACTGCCATTCCTGCGACTGCGGCGGATTTTGTTCGATTTCATGCCACCACTGCGGAAACGCCAGCAGGCTGTCCGTCACGAACTGACTGCTGGTCAGCACCGCCAGCGCAGCCTCGTCGGGAAGGGGCAGATGTTCAGGATGTTCACGCCATTGCTCAAGCAAACTCCGGGCGTGGCTTTGCAAAACAGGGGAAAGTGGCAACATGAAATCAGATTCCTTGCAAAAAAAAGCCCGGGCAATGAGCCCAGGCTTATCAGTCAATTAACGTGGCTGGCCGTTTAGCCAGAAGGCATCCATCATCAACGCCTGCGAACGGGCAGAATCCTCCAGCGCCAGTTGCTTCTGGATAATCGCCTGTTGCAGCTCGGTCCAGCCCGCCAGATACGCGGCAACGTCACGCTCAGGGTAGGCACCTGACAGCAAATGGAAGGTGATGATCTGACGCTTCAGGCGTGCCAGCTGGTCGCGGTAACCTTCTTCGGTCAGCGGTTGTGCAAAGGCTTCTTTCAGGTCGGCAGCGGTACGGCCAAGCATGATGTCGGAGAAGCGTTTGAAAGAACCTTCGAGCTTCTTCGCTGATTTATCATCGATAAACGGCGTCCAGCCCGACATTGTCAGCCATGAGGTGAGCACTAACTTACATTTCAGATAGGCAGCGCTAAAGCAGACTTCCTGCGCATCGGCGGATTTCTGTTCCAGCACCGGCACCAGGTCAGTCAGCAAGGTGCGCAGCTCAGCAGAAGCCTTACGCGGCACCAGTCCGCCAAACAGCACCAGAATCTGACGCACAGTCTCTACGGCCTGCAACACTGCCGGACGCGCCAGTTTATCGCCGCGCGCCCACAGTTCTTCGTGATACTGCCAGTGGTCAAGCGCCAGCTCGAACATGCCCGCCATCGCCTGTTCCACGGTGGCTTTCGGTTTGGCCTGGAAAACCGGCAACGGTTTGATTTCACGTACCGGATTGCCTTTCGCCAGATGGTAACCGCGCGCGGCTTTGCTGAACCCACCCTGACGTAAACCGCCGTGCTCAGCGATTTCTGCGGCCAGCGCCAGTAAATCTGCGGTGTTGCCTTTTTTCAGCTCAAGTTCGATTTCAGACAGCGGCTCAGACAATTCACCCGCCACCACCTCGCCCAAATCAAGACCCAGTTCGATCTCGCTTTCGCCGTAAGTGATCACCCACTTCTCACGGGTGAAATCCGTGCGGAATAACGGTGCCAGCGCTTTTTGCAGCGCTGCTACCTTGCAGCCTTCCGGCCAGATATCTTTCGGGAATGCGCTGAGCTTAAGCACCGGCTTTTTCAGCTCAACGTTATACTCCGGCCGCTGGTGTAAACCGCCCACCACTTTGCCGCCAGTTTTAAGGGTCATTTCATACTGATCGTCGAAACCGCGGATACGCAAGCCAATGTCGTGCGAACGTAAATAGTTTTCCGCAGTCTCAAAATAGATGTTGGTGAGTTTCGAAGGCGCGGTGTGCTCAGTGGTAAAACGAGCAAGTTGCGCGGGTAACTCGGCAATGGTGGCCGGGGTGGCGATAAATTTTAATTCTATTTCTACGGTCATAAGGGTCTTCACACCGATTCTTTGCTGCCAAAAGGGATAAATGCGTCTGTCCAATTCTACCATAAGCACTGCGCGCAAGCCGCATGTTGCGGGATTGTAAGATAGTTCTCATTCCGGTTTATGCATTGCGTCGTCACACTGTTGCCCTTACTATCGGTCACCAAATTAATGCGATCGCTAATAACTGCGGTTGCCAGAAGACGTATCCTGATAAGACGGATCCACACTTCACGTTCCCTAAATTCACAAAGAAACGATGAAATAATGCATAAATTACGCCTGATTGGTTTCGCTTTGCTTGGCTTAAGCATCACTTGGGGCGCTCATGCCGATGAGAAGCGCTACATTTCCGACGATTTGATTACTTATATCCACAGTGGTCCGGGTAATCAGTATCGCATTGTTGGCACGCTAAATGCCGGTGATGAAGTCACCTTACGCAGCGTCAATGACAGCACTAAGTACGGTGAAATCATTGACTCAAAAGGGAAAACCGCCTGGATCCCTCTCGATCAGTTAAGCAATCTGCCGAGCATCCGTACCCGCGTACCTGATCTCGAAAATCAGGTGAAAACGCTGACGGACAAGCTGACGAATATCGATTCCAGCTGGAACCAGCGTACTGCGGAAATGCAGAGCAAAGTGGCCTCCAGTGACAGCATTATCAACGCCCTGAAGAAAGAAAATCAGGAGTTGAAAAACCAGAAGATCATCGCCGAGAAGAAAGTTAACGCGGTGAATGTTCAGCTCGACGACAAGCAACGCACCATCATTTTACAGTGGTTCATGTACGGTGGCGGTGTGGCGGGCGTAGGTTTGGTTCTGGGTCTGCTGTTACCGCACCTGATCCCGCGCCGCAAGAAAAAAGATCGCTGGATGAGCTGACAGGCTAACGCCTTCACGGGTTCCTGTTCAGAGTTAACGCTAAGGCACTTCGGTGCCTTTTCTTGTTTCCATTATCCGGTAAACAAACAGCAGTTACTGGCGATGATGAAGACCAGGTTTGCTATGATAACGTCAGAGTCCCTTCTTTATTTTCAGCGCCGAGATGTGCTGAATTGACCTTACTTCAGGAGTTATCGCGTGGAGATTTACCTGGTTGGCGGCGCAGTCCGAGACAGTTTATTAAACCTGCCTGTGTCTGAACACGATTGGGTGGTCGTAGGCGCTACGCCTGAATACATGCTTGAAAACGGTTATCAGCAGGTCGGTAAAGATTTTCCGGTCTTCCTGCATCCGGTCAGCCGCGATGAATACGCGCTGGCGAGAACGGAACGGAAATCAGGTGCCGGTTACAACGGATTTACCTGTTACGCCGCGCCGGACGTGACGCTGGAACAGGATCTGATGCGTCGGGATCTGACCATCAATGCCATCGCCAAAAGCAAAGAAGGCGAACTTATCGATCCTTACCACGGCCAGCGTGATATCGGGCTGCGCCTGTTGCGCCACGTTTCCGACGCTTTCGGCGAAGATCCGCTGCGTGTTCTGCGCGTTGCCCGCTTTGCCGCCCGCTTTGCGCATTTGGGTTTTACGGTTGCCCCGGAAACCCGCACGCTGATGCAGCAGATGGCAGAAAGCGGCGAACTGGAAGCCCTGACGCCTGAACGTGTGTGGAAGGAGACGGAGAAAGCGTTGCAGACGCAGGATCCGCAGGTGTTTTTCCAGGTGCTGCGCGACTGCGGCGCCCTGAAAGTCCTGTTCCCGGAAATTGACGCGCTGTTTGGCGTTCCCGCGCCGGAGAAATGGCACCCGGAAATCGATACCGGCATACACACCCTGATGACGCTGAAAATAGCCAGCCAGCTGACGCCAGATGTTGATGTGCGTTTTTCGGCGCTTTGCCATGATTTGGGCAAGGCCCTGACCCCGCCGCAATTCTGGCCAGCCCATCACGGCCACGGCCCGGCAGGCGTGAAACTGGTGGAGAACCTCTGCCAGCGGCTGAAAATCCCGACGCATATTCGTGATCTGGCGAAGCTGGTGGCAGAGTTCCACGATCTCATCCATACCGTGAATAAATTGCGCCCGGAAACCCTGTTAAAACTGTTTGATACCATCGATGTCTGGCGTAAACCGCAGCGTCTTGAGCAAATGATCATGACCAGTGAAGCCGATGCTCGCGGACGTACAACCTTTGAAAACAATCCCTATCCGCAGGGAGATTACCTGCGTGAAGCCTTTAACATCGCAAGCAGTATTTCGAATAAAGAAGTGCTCGATGACGGTTTTCAGGGGATAGAAATCCGCGATGAGCTGAAAAAGCGACGGACGCAGATTCTGGCACAATGGAAAGCCGCGCAGGAACCCGCAATCTGATCTTCCGTTGTGGCGAAAAACCCATGAAAAAAAGCCCCGGACGCTGTCACGGGGCTTTTTTATATTCGCTGAAATCAGGCAATGAAGACGAAGTAAACCGCCAGTGCCACGAAGAAGCGGTAGATCGCGAACGGAATAAACGAGATTCGCTTGATCACGGCCAGGAAGGTTTTGATCGCAAACAGCGCGACGATAAACGCCGTCACAAAGCCAGTGGCGAACATCGGCAAATCGGCCATGCTCAGGAAACCATAGCTTTTATACACATCCAGCACCGTGGCGCCCAGCATCATCGGCACGGCCAACAGGAAGGAGAATTCGGACGCGGCAAAACGGCTGACGCCGAGTAACATTCCGCCACCAATGGTCGCTCCCGAACGGGAGAACCCCGGCCACAACGCCAGACACTGGAACACACCGATCAAAAATGCCTGTGCGTAAGTCATGTCATCCAGCCCTTCAGCGCGCGGCTTCTTCGGCTTGAACAGTTCGGCGGCAATCAGTAAAAAGCCGCCGACGACCAGCGCATACATCACATTTTTAGGTTCAAACAACGATTTGATCTGCGAGTGCAACAACAACCCCAGCACTGTCGCCGGGATCATGCCCAGAAGGATATGCAGCAGATTCAGACGGCGGGTTCCTGTGCCTTCGTGAACCGGTGGCTTACCAAAGTGCAAACCAATCATGCCGAACAGGCGACGCCAGAACATCACCACCACCGCCAGAATAGAACCCAGCTGGATGATCACTTCGAATGATTTCGCTTTATCCCCGGTGAACCCTAAAAGATTACCCACAATGATCATATGCCCGGTGGAGGAAACCGGTAAAAACTCGGTCAGCCCTTCCACCACTCCCATAATAACGGCAACCAGCAAAGAATGACTTTCAGCAATCATTAGCTTACCCAACCCCATCAGATACCCGCTTGCGGGAAAATATGCTGCACAGCAGACAATAAAAAAGCGACATCGTACTGAGCCGCTTCAATCAGCAGAGGCCTGTGAACCGGCATCTACTTTTAACGCTTCTTTATGACAATCAATAGACAAGCAGTTTCTGATTTCTATCCATCACCGGAATTAAAAACGTTGGCCGCGCTCGATGATCACCCCGACGTTCGCCGCCTGCGCCACTGCGCCGGGCTTGCTGAGTTTGATCCGCACCCACGGAGAATTAAATCGTTGCAGAAGCAGCGTCGCCACTTCTTCTGCGACACGTTCCACCAGGGCAAAGTTTTGCGAGGAAACATGCGCGATCACGGCTTCACTGACATCCGCGTAGCTTAAACAGTCATTCACATCATCGCTGGAAGCCGACTTGCGGTTATCCCACGCCATTTCGATATCGAACACCAGTTTCTGTTTAATGGTCTGTTCCCAATCGTAGGCACCAATAGTAGTGATTACATTTAGTTGCTCAATAAATACGATATCCATCACGCGTTTCTCTGTTTTTAGCCAAGCCGGATACCACTTCCAGCAGAAAATGCGTATTATCCATGGATGTTGCGATTAAAACGACCCTTATTAGACGGAACGGCTTTATGAGTGCTACCGCGCTTGGAATGATTATTTTCGCCTACCTTTGCGGCTCGATTTCCAGTGCGATTCTGGTCTGCCGGGTAGCCCGTTTGCCTGATCCACGCACCGCAGGATCCTGTAATCCCGGCGCGACAAATGTGTTGCGACTGGGCGGACGCCTGGCTGCCGCTGCCGTCCTGATCTTCGACGTGCTCAAGGGTATGCTTCCCGTCTGGCTTGCCTACAGTTTCCACATTCCACCAATGTATCTTGGCCTGACGGCCATTGCGGCCTGCCTCGGCCACATTTACCCGGTCTTCTTCCGCTTTAAAGGTGGCAAGGGCGTGGCGACAGCCTTCGGTGCTATCGCCCCTATCGGCTGGGACCTGACCGGCCTGATGACCGGTACATGGCTGCTGACAGTGCTGCTGAGTGGTTACTCGTCACTTGGCGCCATCGTGAGCGCGCTGATTGCACCGTTTTATGTCTGGTGGTTTAAACCCGAATTCACCTTCCCGGTGGCCATGCTTTCATGTCTGATTTTGTTGCGCCATCACGACAATATTCAGCGCCTGTGGCGTGGTCAGGAAGGCAAAATCTGGGATAAGCTGAAAAAGAAACGTAAAGCGGCGAAAGACAATAAAGACGAATAACCCCGCATTGCAGACATAAAAAAAACGACCTCATGTGGGTCGTTTTTTTATGGGTTTATACCCTTGTACAGCCTGAATTTGACAGCTTAGGTTTGCTCAGACCGGCGGTAATTCAGCCAAAGGCCAGCGCGGGCGAACCGTTACGCCCAGGTCTGGCGTTGCACCGGTTTTCAACCGAACCATACCCGCATAGGCGATCATCGCGCCGTTATCGGTGCAAAATTCAGGGCGGGCATAGAAAACTTCGCCACCGCGTTTGGTCATCATTTCGGCTAATTTCGCGCGCAGCGTCCGGTTTGCACTGACACCACCGGCCATGACCAGCCGTTTAAAACCGGTCTGTTCCAGCGCGCGTTTACATTTAATCGCCAGCGTATCCACGACGGCATCTTCGAAAGCACGCGCGATATCCGCATGCGTTTGCGCATCGCTGTCATTGCCGCGAATGGTATTCGCCGCAAAAGTTTTCAGGCCCGAGAAGCTGAAATCCAGTCCGGGACGATCGGTCATCGGACGCGGGAACGTAAATCGCCCAGCCACGCCTTCGGACGCCATTTTCGACAAAAGCGGGCCGCCGGGATAAGCCAGACCTAACAATTTTGCCGTTTTATCAAACGCTTCGCCTGCCGCATCATCAATGGATTCGCCCAGCAAGGTGTATTCACCGATCCCTGTGACGCTGATTAACTGCGTATGACCGCCGGACACCAGCAGCGCAACGAACGGAAAGTCAGGGGGATTATCTTCAAGCATCGGCGCCAGCAGATGGCCTTCCATGTGATGTACGGGCACTGCGGGCACATTCCAGGCGAATGCCAGAGAGCGGCCAATGGTCGCCCCCACCAGCAACGCGCCGACCAGGCCAGGGCCTGCGGTATACGCGACACCATCAATATCCTGTGCGGTCAGCCCGGCTTCTTTGAGCGCAGCCTGAATCAGAGGTATTGTTTTACGGACGTGATCTCGCGAGGCCAGTTCTGGCACGACGCCGCCGTAATCTGCATGCAGTTTTACCTGACTATACAATTGGTTAGCTAACAAACCGGCTTCGCTGTCATAAACTGCAATTCCGGTTTCATCGCAGGACGTTTCAATACCCAGTACTCGCATCACTCTTTCCGTCATAGTTTCAGGCTAACTTGCGGCGCGCAGTTTAGCACACAAGCACCTGCGGGCGCTGCATCCGCGTGGTCATTCCTGCCAGTTACTTCCCCCCTCAGTATCAATCATCGTTACGGCCAATTAATGTCGAGCAATTTGGGTTGATTGGTATATAATCGGCGCCCGACGCAAAAGCGAGCGCACAATGTTGCAGAAGGGTTGCAGAAAGCACCCGTTTCAATTTGCCGTTATGCTTTACAAGGCGACGCGAATTGGAGTAAAATTCCGCACCATTTTGAAATGTGCTGGTACAACATCAGCAAACAAACCGATTTTATCGAGGTGAGAGGCACATGCCTGTAATTAAAGTACGTGAAAACGAGCCGTTCGACGTAGCTCTGCGTCGCTTCAAACGTTCCTGCGAAAAAGCAGGTGTATTAGCCGAAGTTCGTCGTCGTGAGTTCTATGAAAAACCGACTACTGAACGTAAACGCGCTAAAGCATCTGCAGTAAAACGCCACGCCAAGAAACTGGCTCGCGAAAACGCACGTCGCACTCGTCTGTATTAATCTTCGGGGGTAACCCCAATCGCGTGATTTGCAATATTAAGAACGCGCAGACTGCGTAGTAGCATACGAAGGCCGTGCTTTCCGAAAGGGATGCGCGGCTTGTTCTCGTTTATAGGCTAGTGAGTAAGGGGCTTATGGCTGGGAGAATTCCGCGCGTATTTATCAATGACTTGCTGGCCCGCATCGATATCGTCGATTTGATCGACGCCCGAGTAAAGCTCAAGAAACAGGGTAAAAACTATCACGCGTGCTGCCCTTTCCACCATGAGAAAACACCCTCATTTACCGTTAATGGCGATAAGCAGTTTTATCACTGTTTCGGCTGTGGTGCCCACGGCAATGCCGTCGATTTCCTGATGAACTATGACAGACTTGAGTTTGTCGAAAGCATTGAGGAACTGGCGACAATGCAAGGTTTGGAAGTGCCGTATGAAGCAGGCACGGGTCCAAGCCAGATGGAACGCCACCAGCGTCAAAGCCTCTACCAGTTGATGACCCCGCTCAGCGAGTTCTATCAACAGTCGCTTAAACAACCTGCAGGTGCACCCGCGAGGGAATATCTTGCCCAGCGTGGTTTAAGTGCAGACGTCATCCAACATTTTGCCATCGGTTTCGCCCCGCCGGGTTGGGACAACGCCCTAAAGCGTTTTGGTAAAAATGCCGATGACAAAGCATCACTGATTGACGCCGGTATGTTGGTCACCAATGACAACGGACGCAGCTATGATCGCTTCCGCGAACGGGTCATGTTCCCGATCCGCGATAAGCGTGGCCGCGTGATTGCATTTGGTGGCAGGGTTTTGGGTGACGGTACCCCGAAATACCTCAATTCACCGGAAACTGAAATTTTCCATAAAGGCCGCCAGCTCTATGGCCTTTATGAAGCGCAATTGAAACACCCGACTCCGACGCGTTTGCTGGTGGTTGAAGGGTATATGGACGTCGTGGCACTGGCGCAGTTCGGCATTGATTATGCCGTCGCATCACTGGGGACATCCACCACGGCCGACCATATTCAGCTGATGTTCCGCAGTACGGATACCGTCGTTTGCTGTTATGACGGTGACCGTGCAGGGCGCGAAGCCGCGTGGCGTGCGCTGGAAACAGCGTTGCCGTATCTCAATGATGGGCGTCAGCTGCGGTTTATGTTTTTACCCGACGGCGAAGATCCGGACACTCTGGTGCGCAAAGAAGGTAAAGACGCGTTCGAACAACGAATGGAACAGGCGATGCCGCTGTCGACATTCCTGTTTGATTCGCTGATGCCGCAGGTCGATTTGAGCAGCCCTGACGGGCGGACCAAATTGAGTATGCTGGCATTGCCGCTGATCCGTCAGGTACCCGGTGAAACATTGCGCATGTATTTGCGTCAGCAGTTAGGGAACAAGCTCGGCATTTTGGATGACAGTCAGCTAGAAAAGCTGATGCCCAAACAGGCTGAGAATGGCAATAGCTATCAGGCGCCCCAGCTAAAACGCACAACCATGCGTATACTTATAGGGTTACTGGTACAAAATCCACAACTGGCTACACTTATACCCTCGCTGCAAGGTTTGGAACAAGCGAAGCAACCTGGACTGGATTTGTTCAGCGACTTAGTCAGCACTTGCTTAGCCCAACCGGGGCTGACAACCGGCCAGTTACTGGAACTTTATCGCGACAATAAGTTCTACCAACAGCTTGAAACTCTGGCGACATGGAACCACATGATCGTTGAGGACATGGTCGAAGAAGAATTTCGTGCCACGCTCGCCAGCCTGTATGACTCAATTTTAGAGCAACGGCTTGAAACCTTGATAGCAAAAGCCAGGACGCACGGCCTGAGCCCGGAGGAACGCACAGAAGTCAGTTCCCTGAATCAGGTATTAGCGAGAAAGAACTAAAAATTAGAACATATCGGTAGCGCGTGAGGCGCTATCTCAGAACACGGCTTAAGTGCCGATTAAAAGCGGGGCATGGCCCTGCGCAGAGCCGCCCTGGTGGGCCGCGGCACAATAAACGCCCCTAACGTTATTGTTGGCGATATCACCCGACCGACACGAACCCAAATACTCTGAAGTGTGGATACCGTCTTATGGAGCAAAACCCGCAGTCACAGCTTAAGCTACTTGTCACCCGTGGTAAGGAGCAAGGCTATCTGACCTTTGCTGAGGTCAATGACCATCTGCCGGAAGATATCGTCGACTCCGATCAGATCGAAGACATCATCCAGATGATTAACGACATGGGCATCCAGGTTCTTGAAGAAGCGCCGGACGCCGATGATTTGATGCTGGCCGAAAACCGCCCTGATACCGATGAAGATGCTGCAGAAGCCGCGGCACAGGTACTTTCAAGCGTTGAATCCGAAATTGGTCGTACTACCGATCCTGTGCGTATGTACATGCGCGAAATGGGTACCGTTGAACTTCTGACCCGTGAAGGCGAAATCGACATCGCTAAACGTATCGAAGACGGTATCAATCAGGTGCAGTGCTCCGTAGCTGAATACCCTGAAGCTATCACCTATTTGTTAGAACAATATGACCGTGTGGAAGCAGGTGAAGCTCGTCTGTCTGATCTGATCACCGGTTTTGTTGATCCTAACGCTGAAGAAGAAATCGCGCCGACCGCCACTCACGTGGGTTCTGAACTGACCACCGAAGAGCAGAACGACAACGACGACGATGAAGAAGATGACGACGATGCTGAAGACGACAACAGCATCGATCCTGAACTGGCGCGCCAGAAGTTCACCGATCTGCGTGAGCAACACGAAGCGACCCGTGCCGTTATCAAGAAAAATGGCCGCAACCACAAAAGCGCTGCTGAAGAAATTCTGAAGCTGTCCGATGTGTTTAAACAGTTCCGTCTGGTGCCTAAACAGTTCGATTTCCTGGTCAACAGCATGCGTTCCATGATGGATCGCGTCCGTACTCAGGAACGTCTGATCATGAAGGTGTGCGTTGAACAGTGCAAAATGCCGAAGAAAAACTTCGTCAATCTGTTCGCCGGTAACGAAACCAGCGATACCTGGTTTGATGCGGCTCTGGCAATGGGTAAACCATGGTCTGAGAAGCTGAAAGAAGTCACCGAAGACGTGCAACGCGGCCTGATGAAACTGCGTCAGATCGAAGAAGAAACGGGCCTGACGATTGAACAGGTCAAAGACATTAACCGTCGCATGTCGATCGGCGAAGCGAAAGCCCGTCGCGCCAAGAAAGAGATGGTTGAAGCAAACTTACGTCTGGTTATTTCTATCGCGAAGAAATATACCAACCGTGGTCTGCAGTTCCTTGATCTGATTCAGGAAGGTAACATCGGCCTGATGAAAGCCGTTGATAAGTTTGAATATCGCCGTGGTTATAAGTTCTCAACTTATGCGACCTGGTGGATCCGTCAGGCTATCACCCGCTCCATCGCCGACCAGGCGCGTACCATCCGTATCCCGGTGCATATGATTGAGACGATCAACAAACTCAACCGTATCTCCCGCCAGATGCTCCAAGAGATGGGCCGTGAGCCGACGCCGGAAGAGCTGGCTGAACGTATGCTGATGCCGGAAGATAAAATCCGCAAAGTGCTGAAAATTGCGAAAGAGCCAATTTCCATGGAAACGCCAATCGGCGACGATGAAGATTCGCATCTGGGTGATTTCATCGAGGATACCACCCTCGAACTGCCACTGGATTCTGCCACGTCTGAAAGCCTGCGTTCTGCAACGCACGACGTACTGGCTGGCCTGACCGCACGTGAAGCGAAAGTTCTGCGTATGCGTTTCGGTATCGATATGAACACTGACCACACGCTTGAAGAAGTGGGCAAACAGTTCGACGTAACCCGTGAGCGTATCCGTCAGATCGAAGCGAAAGCGTTGCGTAAACTGCGCCACCCAAGCCGCTCTGAAGTGCTGCGCAGCTTCCTGGACGACTAGTCGTCCCCAGGCTGACAGCCATTAAAAAGCCCCGCCCTTCTCTGGAAGTGGCGGGGCTTTTTTATTCTGTCTATCTGACGTCTCAGGCGTTCAGTGCGTCATACAATTCTTTGTAAGACGCGACCAGACTGTCGAGTGTCGCGCGATTCAGCCCGCTGGGATTAGGCAGCACCCAGACCTCTGTGTCACCGATTTTCAGAGCCTGACGACCCCAGTTCACCTTGCTGATACCAAACGCTTTACTGAAAGCCTGCTTGCCCAGCACCGCCAGCGCCCGCGGCTGATAGCGTTCAATCTTCTCTGTCAGTGCCGCCCCGCCTTCCCGCAGCTCATCGCGCACCAGCTCAGTCGCTTCCACTGTAGGGCGCTCTACCAGCATGGTAATACCACAACCGGTATCCAGCAGATGCTGCTCTTCTTCAGGTTTAAGAAGACGCTCAGTAAACCCGGCCTGATAGATAACTTTCCAGAAGCGGTTATTGGCATTAGCAAAATGATAACCGTGGTGCGCCGTCGACAGACCAGGATTGATACCGCAAAAAACCACGGTCAGATCCTTATCAATAATATCAGTAATCATAATCTTGCCCTGAAACGTATTTGCAGTGATTATCGATAAAATAGTTAACGATCACAATATGCTGCAACTGCGCACAAAACGCGCATACACACCGAACACATATAGACCTCTGAGCAAAGTTTACCGTATAATCCCGCACCTCGGCCCTTTAGCTCAGTTGGTTAGAGCACGCGACTCATAATCGCTTGGTCGCTGGTTCAAGTCCAGCAAGGGCCACCAAATTTTAGCTTTAAAATCATATAATTAAGCCACTTCTCGCGAAGTGGCTTTTTTGTTAGCTAAATTCATTGCCCCAAAAGTGACGCCCTAAAATCAGAGCACGCCCTGCGCCAGCATCGCGTCCGCCACTTTGACGAAGCCTGCGATATTTGCGCCACGCACATACTGCGTCTGCCGGCCTTCGCCGCCGTACTCGACGCACGACTGATGAATATCCAGCATGATGTGACGCAAACGCGCATCCACTTCTTCGGCTTTCCAGCTCAGACGCGCGGCGTTCTGTGCCATCTCCAGCCCGGACGTCGCCACGCCGCCGGCGTTCGCCGCTTTGCCCGGCGCGAACAAAACGCCCGCGTCGGTGAACAAGTCGGTCGCTTCAATGGTGGTCGGCATGTTCGCGCCTTCGGCTACCGCTTTCACGCCATTGGCAATCAGCACGCGCGCCGCTGCGGCATCCAGTTCATTTTGCGTGGCACATGGCAGCGCGATATCCACCGGCACATTCCACGGTTGCTGGCCTTCGAGATACGTCAGCCCGAGTTTTTGTGCGTAATCGGCTACGCGGCCATCGCGGCTGGCTTTGATTTCCGTCAGCAGCGCCAGTTTTTCAGGGGTGAAACCGGCTTCATCGACCACGGTGCCGTTAGAATCAGATGCGGTGATCACCCGCGCACCCAGTGACATGGCTTTTTCAATCGCATATTGCGCGACGTTACCGGAGCCGGATACCGCTACGCGCATGCCTTCAAAATCCAGACCGTGGCGTTTAAGCATCGATTCAGTGAAATAAATCAGGCCGTAACCGGTGGCTTCCGGGCGGATCAGACTGCCACCGAACGACAAGCCTTTGCCGGTGAACACGCTGGCCGTATTGTTGGAGAGCTTTTTCATCATCCCCGCCATATACCCGACCTCACGCCCGCCGACGCCGATATCGCCCGCAGGCACATCGGTATCCGGCCCGAGATGACGATACAGCTCCAGCATCAGCGCCTGACAGAAACGCATGATCTCGCCTTCGCTTTTGCCTTTCGGGTTGAAATCACTGCCGCCCTTCCCGCCGCCCATCGGTAACGTGGTCAGCGCATTTTTGAAAGTCTGTTCAAAGCCGAGGAATTTGAGAATCGATAAATTAACCGACGGGTGGAAACGCATTCCGCCTTTGTACGGGCCGATGGCCGAGCTGAACTGCACGCGCCAGCCACGGTTCACCTGCACCTGATTTTTGTCATCCACCCAGGCGATGCGAAACTGAATGACACGCTCCGGCTCCACCAGACGCTCCAGTAAAGCAGAACGGCGGTATTGCGGATGTTGTTCGAGGAAAGGCCACAGCGTAGTCATGACTTCGCGTACGGCCTGGGAGAATTCGACCTGATGCGGGTCGCGTTGCTGGACTGAGGATAAGAACTGTTCGAGGGATTGAATCTGATCCATTAATGTAGAACTCCGTCTGTAAGTGATGTTGTCTTTTTTATTTACTGCTTATTTTTTGACTATGCATCGACTGACAAGCGGACTTCAAGCAATTTATTTCCCGATAAAAACCTTACGATTTACGACCTTCCAGTTTTAATAACAATGCCTTGTTATCCAGCCCGCCTGCAAAGCCGGTTAACTTACCGGAAGCGCCAATCACACGGTGGCAAGGCGCCACAATAGAAATGGGATTGCGGCCATTGGCGGCACCGACGGCGCGAACCGCTTTAGGGCGGCCGATACGCCGGGCAATATCGCTATAACTGCGCGTCTCGCCAAACGGGATTTCCAGCAACGCCGCCCAGACTTCTTTCTGGAATGCGGTGCCGGTAAAATCGAGCTCCAGCTCAAAACGCGTGCGTTCGCCGGCGAAATATTCGTTCAGCTGTTGCTCGGTTTTCAGCAGGATGGGAAACGCCGGGTCTTCGGTCATCTCACCCAGAGGCACGCGTCCGTCGATTTCACATTCCCACAAAATAGCCGTCAGTTTGTCGCCTTTCGCCGCCAGGGTCAGCAACCCGACCGGTGACGCCATTCGCTTGAATCTGTATTCCATCAGTCCCTTCCTCTGCGAGTTTTACGCCCCACACTTTACCGGAAAGGCAGGAACTGACGAAAATTATTTCAGGCCCAGCTGGGTGCGAAGTTCTGTTTTTGCCGCATCGAATTCCGTTTTGAAATCCGGCTGCTCTTCCATTTTTTGTGCGATCAACGCAGCACCGGTGCGGCTCATGACGGTATCAGAACGGTAATGGAAACCGGCCACCAGACGGTTTTCCGCGTAACCGGCCGCACGGGTAAACAGCGCGTTGCGTTTTTCCGGCACCATTTCGCCCAGCACCGTCGCCATCAGATACCCTACCGTCGAATGGCCGGAAGGCCATGAACCGGATTTGGATTTTTTCAGCAGCGGATGGATTTGTTCATCGAGCATGTACGGGCGCGGGCGGTTGAAGGCTTTCTTGGCGTGATCGTCCACCACGTCTTCGGTCGCGATAATCCGGTCAAACAGCGCGGCAGTTTTCGGCAGTTTCGCGGCGTCAAAATCCGGCCCCATCACATCGGCAAAACGCCAGACGTTTTCTTCAGCATCGGCAATCGCCGCTTTTTCCTGCTCCGGCGTGCGGGTGGCCTGAATCTCCAGCAATTCTTTCAGTTCCGCTTTGGTCTTTGCAGAATCATCCGCCGGCGGCGCAGGCAGATATTTGGTCAGATCCAGTTCCTGAGCAGTGATAAAAGGTTTGGCTTCGTCAGCAGCCTGAACGGCAAAGGTAGAACCGAGGGTGAAAAGCAGCAGAGCAATGAGGGACTTACGCACGGTGAAACTCCTGATATTAGTGTGAATATCAGGAGAGTAGAGAAGGAATGTGACGGTTAAATGACAGGCATCAGCCCAGTAATCCCAGTTTGCCGGTCAGCTTGCGGACCCCTTTTTTATTTCCGGCCAGCGCGATCCCCAGCAGTTGCAGGCTTTCTGTCGGCACCGCTGAAACCGCCTCACGAAAGGCTGCGTAGTCGGTGGTTTGCTGCCCTTCTACCGGGAAAATAATGCCGTCCATTTCATCGTCATTGAGCAGATGCTGATGCAGTTGCGTCAGTTGTTCAGTATCGGCCACTAACACGCTGATACCGATCGGGATCAGCCCCGGATGCTCGCGGTTATCGGCATCGATCAGCGGCGCGCCCACCAGCGACGGATGGCGTTGTCCGAGCGTCAGCGCCAGTACTGCTGCGGCATTGGCGGCGTGTCCGGCGGCCAGTTGCTGGTTGATGACAATCACGCAGCGTTCAGGCAGCGAAGGTAAAAGGGTGGCAGGCGTATTCATTATGACAGGCTCCGTTTCAGTTGAAATCTGAGCTTAACCCGTCACTTTTTCTCAATCTGGAAGATTTGTGCACAGACGCCGGTAATGAGCCGGCGTGAGCTGATAGGCGCGGCGGAACCAGCGCCCGAGATGACTTTGATCGGCAAACCCTAAATCGGCTGCGACGGCTGCTGGTGTACGCCCGAGCGCCAGCCCTTCCCGCGCACGGGTCAGTTTCAGCTGAATAAGATAGGCGTGCGGCGGTAAACCAAATTCAGCTTTAAACGCACGGCTGACCACAAAACGGCTTTCACCGGTCGCCGCCGCCAGTTGCTCAAGGCCAATGTCTTCATGCAGATGCGCATGCAGATAATCGCGCGCCAGATGCGCCACGCGTGACCACGGCGCTTCGCCCTGCAAACGCGGCGGCTGCCAGGTGAGATGCCCGCCCAGCGCGCTGAGTAATCCGTCGAGCGCGGTCTGACGCACAATGCGCAGCTCCTTGCCGTGCAGCGCCTGAAACGCCAGCAACGTCGCCTGCGCCAGCTGCGGATCCTGCGCTAAGGTATTTTCGAAACTCGGATCACCGGCAGAAGAAAGGAAATCGCGTCGTGCCGCCAGTTCGCGGCTCAGCCATTGCGGATCGAGATATAACATCTGATAAGTAAAACCGCCGGGCTGCACGGCATCGCCATCGTGGATTTCGCCCGGCTCGAGCATAAAGACTTTCCCCGGCAGGCTCTGATGTTTCTGACGACGACAGCTGAACTGCTGCAATCCGTATTGGGTCACGCCGACTAAATAGCTGTCATGCCAGTGAGGATCGTACGCATGGCCTTCGAAATGGGCGTGGATCGTCTCGATCCCGCTGTCTTTATCTTTCGATAAATCGACCCAGTTTGCAGACGCCATAAATCCCCCGCTGATTGAATTAACAACAGGGTAACAAACAGGTGGGGGAAAGAGAAAGGGAGAGATGTAGCGCCTTTCCCTTCACAGGGGGAGGCGCTGAAAAACTCAGTGCTTCACGCTTTCAATAAAGGTTTTACGGGCAGTTTTTGAACCCAGGCGTTCAGCTTCATCCAGCAGTTTCAGGGCTTTATCGACATCCCCTGCTTTCACCGCTTTCCTGATTGCGTCGTTGAAGTAGGTTTCTGAATCGCTGAGCATTGGCTCAGACGGTTTGGCCGGGGCTGGTGCAGGTGCCGGAGCTTGTGTGCTGCCGACAACGACCGGCGCGGCCGCCGCAGGGGCGGAAGACGGGAAGATCTGACCAATCATCACGTTACCGGTTTTCTGCTCGGCGGTGACTTTCAGGCTCAGTGTGCCGGTCGGTGTATGACGGGCAATCGGATCCGGGATATCCGGTACCGCGTTGCCCACGCCAGCGGCAAAGGCTTTGGCCGGGTTGACCATCTGCGTGGTCGCTGCCAGATCCTGACGGGTGGTGTACACCAGCAGATAAATTTGTTTCTGACCCAGGGCTGGCGTCAGTTTCAGCGTGCCTTCCAGACGGTCGCTGGAGACGATCCCCGGTTTCTGATACGGGAAATAGCTGGAAGGATAAAAGGCCGCCGGACGCATCTGCTCATCCAGCACCAGAACATTTGGCGCATACAGGGTTTTCCCGGTCGCGATACTGGTCAGCGTGATCTCAAGCGAGCCACGGTCGGCAGGCAATGCGAATGCCCCGACGGCGCCCTGAATTTGCCCCTGATTAATCTGTACGCTGGTCGTCCCGAGCGTCACATCCTGCGTCACTGGCGGCACCAGCGGCGTCCATGAAAGGTTGCGTAAGGTCTGGCTGGAAATCGCCGGAGCGGTATTCGCATCATTCTGCGCGGCATTCACCACCGCAGGGGCAGCAGCCAGCAGGCTCAGCGACAGACACAGTGACAGCAGATTCTTTTTCATTATTGTTTCCTTTGAAATCACCATGAAGGCTGGCGGTCATCAGCGATAATCCGCCAGCCAGCACATCTTCTTTACTGCGATTTTTTTTAAAGCTTACATTGCCATTTTTCCAAACTCTTTCGGGTTGCCGGAAGGCGGCAAGCGTCCAAGTCCCCGGGAGCGTAGACCACTACGTGACCGGGGCGAGGACGCGCAGCCAACGCATCGGCAGCGCGAAGGAGGAAGGAAAAAATTACCACCAGATTTCCATTTGGGCACCGAACGTCACTTCATCGTCATTACCACGGCTGAAGGTACGGGTGCTGGTGTCGTTCATGGCTAAGCCATTGTTTGAACCGCTGTCGGTGTCGTAGCCCCATTTTTCATCCCAGTTTGCATAGGTTGCAAACACACGGATGGCCGGACGTGACCAGATGCTGTCGCCAGCCTGCCACTGTTGTGCGAGGGTGACTTTGTACTGACCGTTGCGATCGCTGGTACGCTGAGACTTCACGTTGTCGTAACCGACTTCCAGCAAGGTGCTCATGATCGGGGTCCATTTGTACATCGGACGAACACCGACGGTGTACCAGGTGGTGCCGTTGTTGTTATCGCGGTCAACGTCCTGATACATCGCCACATACATCAGGCTCCAGGTGTCGTTGAAGTCGATAGCACCGTGGTCGAGAACGCGGATCATGCTGCCGTTGTTGTCGATGGCCGCACCGTTAGAGTGGCCGTTTGCTGCGCCCTGGCCCGGATCGGTCATGGAATCAGAAGCGTATTGCAGGACGAATTTGTTGTAGCCGTTATAGATGCTCTGCGTGTGTTCCGCAGTCACCAGGAAGCCGTCTTTGGTGGCATTGTCAGCGAAGGAATAACCGTCACGCGCATTGGCACGACCGTAATCCACACCTAACTCCAGCACGCCGCCCGGGTTAGTTTGCAGGCCTGCCAGACGAACGTCGAACACGTCGTTGGAGGTTGGCACTTCGTTGCGCTGATCGGCGATATAGCCGTAGGAGCCGCCGCTTTCGGTGTTACGGGTGGCTGCCAGAGACAGTTTACCGAAGCCCAGATCCACATCTTCCAGACCCGCACCAGGACCTGAAATATCCCAGTAGTAGAAGTCGATCATGTGAACGTCATGACGTTGGTAGAAACGCTTACCGGCCCAGATGGTGGAACCCGGCAGCCATTCGATCAGGTTCTTACCCTTCACGTTGGCTTCGCGGAAAGCCGGATCGGTTGACTCCCAGTCGTTTTGCTGTGATACGGAATACGCCACGTTGGTGTCGAAGTAGAAGCTCTTATCCCCTTCTTTCCAGACTTCCTGGCCGAGTTTTAACTCTGCGTACGTCTCACATTCGTTACCGAGACGATATTTGCTGTCTGCGCCTGTCGCTTTAAAACATTGCTGCTCGCCACCGCTGCCGGTCCAGCCAATACCCGAACGGGCATAACCGGTGAAATCAACCGCCATTGCTTGTGTAGAAAGGATGCCAGCAGCCACTGCCAGCGCCAGGGAAGAACTACGCATTGTGATCATCATTTTCTCCTGTAGGGGATCGCGTGCTTTCAAACACCAGGTTCGGGGTGTAACCGGCGACAGGCTGTTCCGTCTTCGCGGAACAGATGGCAGCGGTGTGGCGGCAAACCGATGGCGAATGTTGCACCTTCTTCTACCAGCACCACGTCGTTCTGGCGGTACACCAGGTTCTGACGAATTGCCGGAATTTGGATGTGGATCTGTGTTTCGTTACCCAGTTGCTCGACGACCTGCACTTCGCCGGAAAGCGTCACTTCAGCGACGTCGCTTGGCAGAAGATGTTCAGGACGGATACCCAGTGACAGGTTGCTGCCGACTTTCACGTCGGTGCCTTCGACGGGCAGCCAGACTTGCTGGCGGTTTGGCAACTCGACCTGCACGCGCGCAGGCTCAGTACCGGTGACTTTCACCGGCAGGAAATTCATTTTTGGGGAGCCGATAAAACCGGCGACAAAACGGTTGGCAGGATAGTGATACAGCTCGAGCGGTTTACCGACCTGCGCGATATGTCCGGCGTCGAGCACCACGATTTTATCGGCGAGCGTCATCGCTTCGACCTGATCGTGAGTCACGTAAATCATGGTGCGTTTCAGGCGCTTATGCAGGCGTGAAATCTCAATACGCATTTGCACACGCAGCGCGGCATCTAAGTTGGAAAGTGGCTCATCGAGCAGGAATACGGTCGGTTCAGCCACCAGCGTACGGCCAATCGCCACGCGCTGACGTTGTCCGCCGGAAAGGGCTTTCGGACGCCGATCCAGCAGGTGCGCCAGTTGCAACACTTCGGACACCTGATTCACCCGCTGAGTGATCTCTGCTTTTTTCGTCCCGGCCAGCTTCAGGCCGAAAGACATGTTCTCTGCCACCGACAGATGCGGATAAAGCGCATAAGACTGAAACACCATGCCAATGCCGCGTTCGGCAGGGGGCACTTCGTTCATGCGTTTATCGCCAATCTTCAGTTCGCCGGACGTAATGTCTTCCAGACCGGCAATCATGCGCAGGAGGGTTGATTTGCCACAGCCGGACGGCCCGACAAACACCACAAACTCGCCTTCTTCTATTTCCAGATTGATGTCGCTGGAAATCACAGTGTCGCCAAAGGCTTTGTACACGCTGTTAAGGGAAACGCTCGCCATCCTGAACTCCTGTACTTGCTGCCAGCGATGAAACTCAATGCAACGAAGAGTGAAGGAATAGCGGCTAAGCGTAATCATCCGTAACAAAGTTTTTCATGGGGGAGGAGCAGGGAGGATGACGCTTTCGCGCAACCGGATGAAAGTTCACAGCAAAAATCAAATTCGTGATCTGAATGGCAAAAAACGAAGCATATTTTTGAGTGATGAACCACATAACGCCTGAGAGTGTCGGCGGGATCACATTCTGAGAGCCGGGGGCGTAGACGGGGGGATGATGAAGCGCTGCCGGGTTGAATCCACACTGGCGGCGTACCCTGAATTTTCCGTCTAAGACGTTAAAAAAACCGACTACAAAAGGATTGGATTATGACCCTCAGCATTAAGGCTCCTTTCATCAAGAAAGTCGTGAAACACACACTGGCACTCTCGGCGCTGGCTACGCTGGTGCTGTCATCTTCCGCCTTCGCTAAAATAGAAGAAGGGAAGCTGGTCATCTGGATCAACGGTGACAAGGGCTATAACGGCCTGGCGGAAGTCGGTAAGAAATTCGAAAAAGACACCGGCATTAAAGTCACGGTAGAACATCCGGACAAGCTGGAAGAGAAATACCCGCAAGTCGCAGCGACCGGCGGCGGCCCTGACATCATCTTCTGGGCGCATGACCGTTTTGGCGGCTACGCACAGTCCGGCCTGCTGGCTGAAATCAGCCCGGACCAAACCTTCAAAGACAAACTGTTCCCGTTCACCTGGGATGCCGTTACCTTCAACGGCAAGCTGATCGGCTACCCGGTCGCGGTGGAAGCGCTGTCACTGATTTACAACAAAGACATCATTAAAGAAGCGCCAAAAACCTGGGAAGAGATCCCGGCGCTGGACAAAGAGCTGCGCGCCAAAGGCAAGAGCGCCATCATGTGGAACCTGCAGGAGCCGTACTTTACCTGGCCAATTATCGCGGCTGACGGCGGTTATGCGTTCAAGTATGAAAACGGCAAATACAACATCAAAGATACCGGCGTGAATAACGCAGGTTCGCAGGCTGGCCTGCAATTCATCATCGATCTGGTGAAAAACAAACACATCAACGCCGATACCGATTATTCCATCGCCGAAGCCGCCTTCAACAAAGGCCAGACCGCGATGACCATCGACGGCCCGTGGGCGTGGTCAAACCTCGACAAGAGCAAAATCAACTACGGCGTGACGCTCTTGCCAACCTTCCACGGCAAGCCGTCTAAACCGTTCGTCGGCGTGCTGACGGCCGGTATCAACGCCGCCAGTCCGAACAAAGAACTGGCGAAAGAGTTCCTGGAAAACTACCTGATCACCGACGAAGGTCTGGCTGTCGTGAACAAGGACAAACCTCTGGGTGCCGTGGCGCTCAAGTCTTATCAGGAACAGCTGGAAAAAGACCCGCGCATTGCCGCCACCATGGCTAACTCGCAGAACGGCGAAATCATGCCGAACATCCCGCAGATGAGCGCCTTCTGGTATGCAGAACGCAGCGCAATCATCAACGCGGTGAATGGCCGTCAGACCGTTCCGCAAGCGCTGAAAGACGTAGAAACACGCATTACCAAGTAATGCCAAAGCATTAGCTCAATGAACGGTGCGCAGCCTTCGGGTTGCGCACCGCCACCACAAGGATTGTCCTTATGCCAGTAGCCAAAAAAAGACCGTTGGGCAATGCGTTCAAGTGGCTGGTCATCGCCCTGCTCGCCTGCTTATCCGGTTATCTGATCGTGCTGATGTATGCGCAGGGCGAAACCCTTTTTGCCGTTCTGGCGCTGATTCTCTCCAGCCTCGGCCTGTATATTTATGGCAACCGCCGCGCCTACTCGTGGCGCTACGTCTACCCCGGCCTGGCCGGGATGTCGTTATTTGTGCTGTTCCCGCTGGTTTGCACCATCGCGATTGCCTTCACCAACTACAGCAGCACCAACCAGCTGACCTTTGAGCGCGCGCAGTCGGTGCTGATGGGCCGTGAATTCCAGGGCGGAAAAGCACTGAACTTTGCGCTCTACCCTGCCGGTGACAAATGGCAGCTGGCACTGACTTTGGCAGATAACAGCGAGACGCTGGTTTCTCCGCCTTTTGCCTTTAACGCCTCCGCGCCGCAAACGCTGGAGATGCTGCCGCAGACCGCCCCTTCCGCTGAAAAAGCCGGGCTGCGGGTGGTGACGCAAAACCGCCTGGCTCTGGGCCAGATTTTGGCGAAATTACCCGACGGAGAAACGCTGCGCATGAGTTCCCTGCGCCAGTTCTCCGGCACGCAGTCGTTGTACAAACGGGGTGAAGATGGGAAAGAGCTGACCAACGTACAAACCGGCACCATTTACCGTCCGAACATGGACACCGGTTTCTATCAGGCAGTGAACGCTCAGGGTGAATGGCAGGCAGAAAAACTCAGCCCCGGCTTTACCGTCGGCATCGGCTGGGGCAACTTCCTGCGCGTATTGCATGACGAAGGGATCCAAAAACCCTTCCTGTCGATTTTCGTCTGGACCGTGGTGTTTGCCCTGCTGACCGTGGTGCTGACGGTGGCTGTCGGCATGGTGCTGGCCTGCGTGGTGCAGTGGGAAGAGCTGAAAGGCAAAGCGGCGTACCGCATCCTGCTGATCCTGCCTTACGCCGTTCCCGCGTTCATCTCGATTCTGATTTTCAAAGGGTTATTCAACCAGAGTTTTGGTGAGATCAACCTGATGCTCAGCGCGCTGTTTGGCATCAAACCGGCATGGTTCAGCGACCCGTGGACCGCCAAAAGCATGATCATTATCGTCAACACCTGGCTCGGTTATCCGTACATGATGATCCTGTGTATGGGCCTGCTGAAAGCCATTCCCGACGATCTTTACGAAGCCTCGGCGATGGACGGCGCGACGCCGATGCAGAACTTCTTCCGCATCACGCTGCCTTTGCTCATCAAACCGCTGACGCCGCTGATGATTGCCAGCTTTGCCTTTAACTTTAATAACTTCGTGCTGATTCAGTTACTGACCAACGGCGGACCGGACATGCTCGGCACCACCACGCCAGCGGGCCATACCGATTTGCTGGTCAGTTACACCTATCGCATCGCCTTCGAAGGCGGCGGCGGGCAGGACTTCGGGCTGGCGGCGGCGATTGCCACGCTGATCTTCCTGCTGGTCGGTGCGCTGGCTATCGTGAACCTGAAAGCCTCACGCATGAAATTCGACTAAGGAGAAACAGACAATGCCCATGGTTAAACCTAAGTCGCAGAAAGTCAGATTGCTGGTGACGCATCTTTTGCTGCTGTGCTTTCTGGCGCTGATCCTGTTCCCGCTGCTGATGGTATTCGCCATCTCGCTGCGGCCGGGTAACTTCGCCACCGGCAGCCTGATCCCGGATCAGGTGTCGTGGGATCACTGGAAACTGGCGCTCGGTATCGCCGTCACTAACAGCGACGGCAGCATCACGCCGCCGCCGTTCCCGGTAATGTTGTGGCTGTGGAACTCGATCAAAATCGCCGTGATTACCGCGATCGGGATCGTCGCCCTTTCCACCACCTGCGCCTACGCCTTTGCCCGCATGAAATTCCGCGGTAAAAGTTCGCTGCTCAAAGGAATGTTGATCTTCCAGATGTTCCCGGCGGTGCTGTCGCTGGTGGCGTTATACGCCCTGTTCGACCGCCTCGGCGTGTACGTGCCGTTCCTCGGCCTGAACACCCACGGCGGCGTCATTTTCGCGTACATGGGCGGCATCGCCCTGCACGTCTGGACCATCAAAGGCTATTTCGAAACCATCGACGGCTCGCTGGAAGAAGCCGCCGCGCTGGACGGCGCCACCCCGTGGCAGGCTTTCCGTCTGGTGCTGCTGCCGCTGTCGGTACCGATTCTGGCAGTGGTCTTTATTCTGTCGTTCATCGCGGCCATCACCGAAGTGCCGGTGGCGTCGTTACTGCTGCGTGACGTCAACAGCTACACCCTGGCAGTCGGGATGCAGCAATACCTGAACCCGCAAAACTACCTGTGGGGCGATTTCGCGGCGGCAGCCATATTGTCCGCCATCCCGATTACGGCAGTGTTCCTGATTGCCCAACGCTGGCTGGTCGGCGGCTTAACGGCAGGCGGGGTGAAAGGTTAACGTAAGGCTAATGCGCTTGTTCCACTTGTAAGATTCCCTGTGTCTTGGGCGGCTGAATAAGCCGCCTTTTTTTTATGTTTGCAGATATCGTTGATGTAAAAGTCCTGAAAATAAGCAGACCTGTTCCGGGGCTGGCTTCTTTTTACCAGTACTGGGGATTTATTTATGACGAGCATGGGGATATGAGAGTTAACAAATCGCACTTGTTAAATAAATTACGCCATTTAGGTCAGCGAGGTGGAGTGCATGATTTTGAGTGGCCTGACGCGGGGCTTAGCTGAACCGGTATAGGAAATGCATTATTAAAACAGTAGAGTGTTCAAAAATCACACTTAAGGAAGAGTTATGAGAACAATTGATGAGATTTTAAAAACGTTACCCCCTGAAATAGTGGCTAATTATCATAGAAATAAAGAGCAACGCCGCATCGTTGGCGACATGATGTTTACCATCCTCGATCCCTGCGACATTCTGGTGGGCATTCTTGCTCAAGGCGAAGAAACAGCAGCGCATTCTTCCTGTTAGGCCATACGTAAAAAAGCCCCTTGCGGGGCTTTCTTGATCCTTACTCAACTTCAGCTCACCGACACTTTCCGGCGGCGTTTATCGAGGTCTTTGATCAGCTTATTCACCTGCTCGTCGGCAAACATCTCTTCGAGCGTGTGGGAAAGCTTGCGACGCCAGTTCGGATATTCGTCGCTGGTGCCGGGTACGTTGACCGGTGCGTCCATGTCCAGCCAGTCTTCCGGTTGCAGGCCGAGCAGGGCACAGGCGCTGTCGGCGACGTAGCGTTGCAGGCCACGGTTAAGCACCGGGGTCATCTCCATCAGCGCGGCTTTACGCCCGGTTTTCTTCGGGATGCAGTCGTAATGATGCAGCCCGTCGAGCAGACCCTGACGCGCACGGGCGCGGTCGGCGTACAGCTCTTCTAAAACCGCGTCGTCACGGTACAACCCCAGAGTTTTGCCCAGCGCCAGATCATCGCTTTGCCAGTATCCGCGCAGCGTCGGCAGGTCATGCGTGGTGATGGTCGCCATCGCCTGTACCGGATACGACTGCGGCGCGCGGAAGTTGTTTTCCTCATCGCGCTCGAAATACAGCACTTTGTAGGAATAGACGCCGCTTTCACGCAGCTTACTGACGATCTCCACCGGTACCGTGCCCAGATCTTCACCGATCACCATGCAGCGGTGACGCTGGCTTTCCAGCGCTAAAATCGCCAGCAGATCGTCCACCGGATATTGCACGTACGCGCCTTTATCCGCCGTTTCGCCGGCCGGGATCCACCACAGGCGCAGCAACGTCATCACATGATCGATACGCAATGCGCCGCAGCTGGTCATGTTGGAACGCAGCAGATCGATAAACGGCTGATAGCCGCGCCTGACCATCACGTGAGGATCCATCGGACGCAGATCCCAGTTCTGACCGAGCGGGCCGAGAATATCCGGCGGTGCGCCGACCGAGGCTTTCAGGCAATAGAGTTCGCCATCGCCCCAGGTTTCGGATCCGCCTTCGACGACGCCGACCGCCAGGTCGCGATACAACCCCATCGGCATATCCTGCTGCTGGCTGGTGTGATAACAACGGGCGAACTGGGTTTCCGCCAGCCATTGCAGCCACAGATAAAATTCCACATCTTGCGCATGTTGCTCGCAAAATGCCCGCACGGCTGGCCCGCGTGCATTGTGATATTTCTCCGGCCAGCGGTTCCAGCCCAGCGCCACATCGGTTTCTTTCGCCAGATGCTCGTACAGCGCATCAAACGCCGCCTGAAGATATAGACTTTCACCGCCCTGTTTGACGAAATTCGCCAGGGATTTCATCTGCGGATCCTGCGTTTTCCGGCCAAGAAAATGGGCGTACGCCAACCGTAAACCTTCCAGTTTCAGCGGCATCACGCCGGCGTAATCGACCCAGTCATTGGCGCGAACGGCCTGCAAACGTTGCTGCGTCAGCGGCTGATGCCACCACTGCTGCGCGGCGTCGCTCAGCCTGAAATCGTCCACTGCGCCGACGTCGATATAAATGACGTTCAGCCAGCGGCGGGACGACGGGCTGTACGGGCTGGCCGCCACCGGATTGGCCGGATACAGCGCGTGGATCGGGTTCAGGCCGACAAACGCCCCGCCGCGTTCAGCGACGTTTTTCAGTAAGACGTTGAGATCGCCGAAATCGCCGATACCCCAGTTATTTTCCGAACGCAGCGTATAAAGCTGCACGCAGGCGCCCCACAGTTTTTTACCGGCCAGCAAAGCGTCCGGTTCGTAACAGCGTTTCGGCGCAACGATGACCCGGCAATCCCACTGCTGTGCGTCCTGCGTCAGCGTCAGCTGGTGATAACCGGTGGGAATTTTCCCCGGCAGCGCCAGCGTCATTTTTCCGCTCACGCGCCCGTGAGAAGTGGCTCCGCTTTCCAGGCGCAGCGTCCAGCCGTATTCACCGTCTCCCCCCACCGGCAACGCCAGACGGCTGCCGGTGACGAACACTTTCACCAACGGCACCGGCGTGACTGCCGGGTGGCGTTCTGCCACCCAGCCCATCGCCGATAACAGCTCGCGCTTGGTTTCAGCGGCAATCGCCTGCTGCTTGCCGTGCGCGTTAATAAAACCAGAGGAAATTCCCGCCTCCCTGGCGGCCTGCTCCAGTGCTTTGTTCTCCATGCGGGCTCCTTATCGCTTCGCCTGCCAGATCCGCTGCTGATAATCGCGGATCGAGCGGTCGGAACTGAACATCCCTACGCGGGCTGTGTTGAGAATGGTTTTACGCGTCCATTCCTGCTGATCGCGATACAGGGCATCGATTTTTTGCTGCGCCGCGCAGTAATCCGCGAAATCGGCCAGCACCAGATAAGGATCGCCGCCGCCGAGCAAACTGTCGAGCATCAGGCTGAACGCCTGTTTGTCGCCGTCGCTGAAGAAGCCGTTTTCCAGTTCCTTGAGGATCTTATCCAGATGCTTGTCTTTCTTGCGGATCTTCAGCGGATCGTAGCCTTTTGCCTGCAGTGCTTTGACCTGATCAACGGTATTTCCGAAGATGAAGATATTGTCTTCGCCGACTTCTTCGGCAATCTCGACGTTCGCACCGTCGAGCGTGCCGACGGTCAGTGCGCCGTTCAGCGCCAGCTTCATGTTGCCGGTGCCGGAGGCTTCTTTCCCGGCGGTAGAAATTTGCTCGGAAACATCGGCGGCCGGGATCATCAGTTCAGCCACGGAGACGCGGTAATCCGGGATAAACACCACTTTGATGCGGTCACGCACCAGCGGATCGTTATTCACTTTTTCCGCCACTTTATTGATGGCGTAAATGATGTTTTTCGCCAGGTAATAACCCGGTGCCGCTTTCGCGCCGAACAGGAACACACGTGGCACCATGTCCATTTCCGGGTTATCGCGCAGCTGGCGGTACAGCGACAGAATGTGCAGCAGGTTCAGATGCTGACGTTTGTATTCGTGCAGGCGTTTGATCTGCACGTCGAAAATCGCGTCAGGGTTGAGCGTCAGCCCCATGACGTTTTTCACGTAATCCGCCAGTTTGATTTTGTTCTGGCGCTTAATGTCCTGATAACGCTGGCGGAATTTTTTATCTTCGGCGAAACGTTCCAGCCCTTTCAGGGCATCGAGATCGTTCACCCACTCGGTTTTCAGCGTCTCATCAATCAGCGATGACAGCGCCGGATTACACTGTTTCAGCCAGCGGCGCGGCGTGATGCCGTTGGTGACATTGTGGAATTTGTTCGGCCATAGCTGGTGATATTCCGGAAACAGGTCTTTGACCACCAGTTCAGAATGCAGCGCCGCCACGCCGTTCACCGCAAAACCGCTGACCACGCACAGGTTCGCCATGCGCACTTGTTTGTTCTGGTGAACAGACAGTTTTTCCCAGACGGCTTTATCGCCCGGCCACTGTTTTTCGACCACTTTTTTGAAGCGGGCGTTGATGGCTTTGATCAGCGAGAAGTGGCGCGGCAGCAGGCTGCGGACCAGTTTTTCATCCCAGCATTCCAGCGCTTCCGGCATCAGCGTGTGGTTGGTGTAGGCAAAAGTCTGGCTGGTGATCGCCCAGGCGGCGTCCCAGTCCAGCTGGTGTTCGTCGAGCAAAATACGCAGCAGCTCCGGAATAGCGATGGTCGGGTGCGTGTCGTTGAGCTGGATGACTTCGAATTTCGGCAGATCCTGAATTTTGCGCCCCAGGAAATGATGGCGGCGCAGGATATCGGCGACCGAACAGGCGCACTGGAAATACTGCTGCATCAGGCGCAGGCGTTTACCGGCGTCGTGGTTGTCATTCGGATACAGCACTTTGGTGAGCTTCGCGGCATCAATGCCTTTTTGCTCCGCTTTCAGAAATTCACCGTCGTTGAACAGGGTCAGATCAAACGGATGTACGTCAGTCGCCTGCCACAAACGCAGCGGCTGGGTGACGCCATTTTTGTAACCGACCACCGGCAGATCCCAGGCTTCACCGCGCAGGGTAAACGCCGGATGCCATTGTTCTTCGCCCTTTTCGTTCTTGGTCAGCTTGCCGCCAAAGGCAACATCAACCGACAGTGAGCTGTTGTGGCTGAACCACGGATAACTTTCCCGGTGCCAGTTGTCCGGCGCTTCCTGTTGTTTGCCTTCGCTGAACGACTGGCGGAATAACCCGTACTGATAATTCAGGCCGTAGCCGGTCGCCGGTTGCCCGACGGTCGCCATTGAATCGAGGAAACAGGCCGCCAGACGGCCTAATCCGCCATTGCCCAGCGCCGGATCGGTTTCCTGCTCCAGCACATCTGCCAGCTCAACGCCCTGCTCTTTCAGCGCCTGTTGCACGGTGTCATACCAGCCGAGGTTGATCAGGTTATTCGCGGTCAGGCGCCCGATCAGGAATTCCATCGAAATATAGTTCACGTGCCGCTGCGGCTGCTTTGTCGCTGCGGGCACCGGCTGCGCGCTGAGTTGTTCGGATAACGCGGCACTGGTGGCCTGCCACCACTGATGCGGCGTCATGTCCTGCGCCTGTTGTAAACCGAACCCCTGCCACTGGCGTTTCAGCGCGGCTAAAAACTGCGTTTTATCCAAAGTCACCTGCATCACATGCCTCTTTATCCGGGAATTTGTAGGGAAGTCTGATGTTGATTATCACTATGCTGACGCTTGTGTCGGTGAGCGGCATCATCCCGTCACAGATTAGGCGGGGAGGAGAAACGGGGCGTAGCCGGAGGAGACAGGGGGTCAGGGCGAACGGCGGAAAATTTGTATTAAGAAGTGTGATGCAGAGCAACTTAACGGCATGTAAAGACGTAACATTCTTGCAATCAATGTTTCAAAGGAGGACTTTAGGAAAAGTGATTAATTACACGCTGTGAAATAATTAAGCCGCCCCCAGATTATCGTCAAAAGAATCGAAAAAAATGCTGATCCCGTCAAAACTGAGCCGCCCGGTGCGGCAGCAAAATACTGTGGTTCGCGATCGTCTGCTGACGAAACTCTCGACTGCGCCTAATTATCGTCTGACCCTGGTCGCCAGCCCGGCGGGCTATGGGAAAACGACGCTGGTGGCACACTGGGCGGCGGGTAAAAGCGATCTGGGCTGGTATTCTCTGGATGAAAGCGACAATCAGCCGGAGCGTTTTGCCAGCTACCTGATCGCCGCCGTTCAGCAGGCCTGCGGCGGTCATTGCGTGAAGAGCGAAGCCTTGAGCCAGAAGCATCAGTACGCCAGTTTGTCCGCGTTGTTCGGGCAACTGTTCGTGGAGCTTTCCGACTGGCACCGCCCGCTGTTGCTGGTGATCGACGACTACCATCTGATTTCTAACGATGCCATTCATGAAGGCATGCGCTTTTTCCTGCGCCATCAGCCGGAGAATATGTCGCTGGTGGTGCTCTCGCGTACCCTGCCACCGCTGGGCATCGCCAATCTGCGCGTGCGCGACCAGTTGCTCGAGCTGAACGCTTCCCATCTGGCCTTTACCCACCCCGAAACACAACAATTCTTCGACTGCCGTCTCAGGGATCCGATCGATCAGGCTGACAGCAGCCGTCTGTGTGATGACGTCGCGGGCTGGGCCACCGCGCTGCAACTGATTGCGCTCTCAGCGCGCCAGTCCACCACGCCTGCCCAGCAGTCAACTCAGCAATCCGCCCGTAAACTTGCCGGGCTAAATGCCAGCCATTTATCCGAGTATCTGGTGGATGAAGTGCTGGATCGCGTGGATGCGCCAACGCGTGATTTCCTGCTGCGCTGCTCGCTGCTGCGCTCAATGAATGACGCGCTGATTGTGCGTCTGACCGGCGGAGACAATGGCCAGCAGCGTCTGGAAGAATTAGAGCGCCAGGGATTATTCATCCATCGCATGGATGACACGGGCGAATGGTTTAACTTCCACCCTTTGTTTGCCACCTTCCTGCGTCAGCGCTGCCAGTGGGAACTGGCGGCTGAACTGCCCGCCATTCATCGCGCGGCCGCCGAAGGCTGGCTGGCGCAAGGCTTCCCCGCCGAAGCCATTCATCACGCGCTGGGAGCCGAAGACACCGATATGCTGCGGGATATTCTGCTGCAACACGCCTGGGCGCTGTTTAATCAAAGCGAACTGGCCTTGCTGGAAGAGTGTCTGAACGCGCTGCCGTATGAGCGCCTGATCCAAAATCCCAAGCTGGTCCTGTTGCAGGCCTGGCTGGCACAAAGTCAGCATCGTTATGCCGAAGTGGAAACTCTGCTGGTGCGCGCGGAAAGTGAAATGCAACAGCGCAGCATTGTGATGGAGCAGGACATGACCGCCGAGTTCGACGCCCTGCGCGCGCAGGTGGCGATCAACGATGGTCGTCAGGATGAGGCGGAAAAACTGGCCGCCGATGCCCTGCGTTTCCTGCCGTATGAAAGTTATTACAGCCGCATCGTCGCCACCTCAGTCACCGGTGAGATTCAGCACTGCAAAGGCGATCTCACCCGCGCGCTGCCGCTGATGCAGCAAACTGAACAGATCGCCCGCCGGTACGAAGCGTATCACTACGCGTTATGGGCGCTGCTGCAACAGAGTGAAATCCTGATTGCTCAGGGCTATTTGCAGGCGGCCTATGAAATGCAGGATCGCGCGTTTGAACTGGTGCGCGAGCAACATCTCGAACAGCTACCGATGCATGAATTCCTGCTGCGTCTGCGTTCACAGTTATTGTGGTCGTGGTCGCGGCTTGACGATGCCGAAGAGGCCGCCCGTGAAGGGCTCAACGTGCTGACCAATTTCCAGCCGCAGCAGCAGTTGCAATGTCTGGCGATGCTGGCGAAATGCTCGCTGGCGCGCGGCCAGCTCGACAACGCGCACCACCATTTACAGCGCTGCGAGGCCCTGCTTAAAACCGGTCAGTACCATATTGACTGGCTGACCAACACCGACAAGCCACGGGTGATTTACTGGCAGATGATCGGCGATAAAGCCGCCGCGCGACAATGGCTGCAACAGGCCAGAAAACCGGACATGGCGGACAACCATTTCCAGCAGGGGCAGTGGCGCAATATTGCCCGCGTGCAGATTTTGCTGGAGAAGTTTGATGAAGCCGAAGTGGTGCTGGATGAACTGAACCAGAACGCCCGCCAGCTGCGTCTGACCAGCGATCTGAACCGCAATCTGCTGCTGAGTAATCTGCTGTACTGGCATACCGGGCGCAAAAGCGACGCGCAGAAAGTCCTGATCGAAGCGCTCGGGCTGGCGAACCGCACCGGCTTTGTCAGCCACTTCGTCATCGAAGGCGAAATGATGGCGCAGCAACTTCGTCAGCTGATTCAGCTTAATTTGCTGCCCGAGCTGGAACAGCGCCGCGCCCAGCAAATCCTGCGCGAGATTAACCAGCATCACCGCCACAAGTTTGCACATTTCGACGAAGGTTTCGTTAATAAGCTGCTGACCCACCCGCAGGTGCCGGAACTCATTCGCACCAGCCCGCTGACCCAGCGCGAGTGGCAGGTACTGGGGCTGATCTATTCCGGTTACAGCAATGATCAGATCGCCGGTGAGCTGGATGTGGCGTCCACCACCATCAAAACGCATATCCGTAACCTGTATCAAAAACTCGGCGTCGCACACCGCCAGGAAGCTGTGCAACAGGCTCAGCATCTGTTGCAGGTGATGGGCTACGGCGCGTAATTCCTTTACTTCATTCCCGCCTTTAATAACGCACGGCCATGAATCAGCTGTGCGTTATACATAAAATGCATTAGCGAGCAATTTTTGCTCATCGCCCCTGCTCATGACGAAAATCTGATGATATAATGTGACATACATCACATTATTGTGTTTCTTCATTTCTTCAGTAAGCCCATTGCCCACCCTGTTTGAACAGCCTTTACGGCTGATTTTGGCATCGTGCAACCGGCTGTAGTGAGTAAGGATTTTATCAATGGGAACGTTAACTGCCGGAATAGTCATGATGCGCTGGGAATTGCTGAGCGCTTTTTTGATGTTCTGCACCAGCCAGCTCAATATTCTGTGCCGCCAGTCGAGCCGCAACACCATGGCGTTCGTCTGTAGCGGTCTTGGCCTGACGGTGACCTGTTTCTTTGTCATGAGCCTGATGGGCATGACTTACAACGCCGCTGCCATTGCGCAATTCTGGTCAATGACCAAAGACGTTTTCTTCGATGTGATGAGTAAAACCCCCACCGATATGCCGTTCTATTATTAATACCGTTTTATTATTGATTCCTGCCTGACAGATTGATCGGCTTTTCCCGGGCTGAGCATCACGCTCTGCCCGGCTCATTGTGCAAAAATCTCCCTTCCTGCGCTATTTCATCGCTCATTACTGAACCGATTTGTCATCTAATCCTAATTGTCTGAAATTGCGTGGTATATCGAACGTCTTTTAGTAGCCATCTGCCCGATTACCTGTAAATTGCGATCTGTCTCCACAGGTAAAAGATAATGTGCCGCACGATAAAACTATTGATTGCTAATAGTTGAAGGGTCGTATTAGATTCTCACACTATACTTTTCTTAGAATGATCATTGATTTGTTTGCTTCAGGCTGCTGAATTTTCTCTGTTTTGGCATCCCTGCTTATGGCTGAAGGAATTCCGATGAATACGCATCACATGCTCGGCGCGTTTGTGCTACTGGTAAGTTCTGCTTCTGCTCTGGCAGTAGAAACGGCGGGTATACCTCAGAATCAGGTAAAAGAGCGCAACGCGTTCATTGCTGATCTGATGAAAAAAATGACCCTTGATGAAAAAATTGGTCAGTTGAATCTGGTGACCGTCGGGACTGATTATCCGAAAGAAGCGATCATGGCCGATATTCGCGACGGCAAAGTCGGTGGCGTATTTAATACCGTGACCAAACCCGATATCCGCCGCCTTCAGGATGAGGTGAAAAACAGCCGCCTGAAAATCCCTCCTTTCTATGCGTATGACGTGGTACACGGCCAGCGCACTATTTTCCCGATCAGCCTCGGTCTGGCAGCCAGCTGGGACATGCAGGCCGTGGCCACCAGCGCACGCATTTCTGCAAAAGAAACCGCAGCCGATGGCCTGAACATGACGTTCTCGCCGATGGTAGATGTGACCCGCGATCCACGCTGGGGCCGTGTTTCCGAAGGTTTCGGTGAAGACACCTATCTCACTTCACGCCTTGCGCATGAAATGGTTACCGGTTACCAGGGCAAAGACCCGTCTGCCCCTGACGCTGTGATGGCAAACGTCAAACACTACGCGTTGTACGGCGCTGTCGAAGGCGGCCGGGAATACAACACTGTGGATATGAGCCTGACGCGCATGTTCAACGACTACATGCCACCGTACAAAGCCGCTGTCGATGCGGGTGCGGGCGGTGTGATGGTGGCGCTGAACAGTATCAACGGCACGCCTGCCACCTCCAACACCTGGCTTTTAAAAGACATTCTGCGTGACGACTGGCAATTCAAAGGCCTGACCGTCAGCGACCACGGCGCTATCGGCGGCCTGGTCAAACACGGCGTAGCCGAAGACGATCGTCAGGCGGCGGCCATGGCATTGAAAGCCGGTGTCGATATGGACATGGCGGATAACATGTACGGCAAGTATCTGAAAGGCCTGCTCGCCGACGGCATGGTCAGCCAGAATGATATCGACCGCGCGGTGCGTGACGTACTGGCCGCAAAATGGGACATGGGCCTGTTTGTGGATGAGTACCGTCATTTAGGGCCGCAGTCGAGTGACCCGGCGGATACCAACGCCGAAAGCCGCCTGCACCGCAACGAAGCGCGCGAAGTGGCGCGGACCTCGCTGGTGCTGCTGAAAAACAGCAATCAGACATTACCGTTGCAGAAAGCGGGCACCATCGCCGTGATCGGACCGCTGGCTGACAGCAAACGTGACGTCATGGGCAGTTGGTCTGCCGCCGGTAAAGCAGCTCAGGCGGTAACCGTCCTGCAGGGCATGAAAGATGTGCTCGGCGATAAAGGCAACGTTCTTTATGCACGCGGCGCTAACGTTACTGACGATCAGGCCATGGTGGATTTCCTCAACTCTTACGACAAGCAGGTGATCAACGACACACGTAAACCGCAGGAAATGATTGATGAAGCCGTGAAAACCGCTGAAAAATCTGACGTTGTGGTCGCGGTCGTTGGTGAAGCGCAAGGTATGGCGCACGAGGCGTCCAGCCGTTCTGAACTGAACATTCCGCAAAGCCAGCGCGACTTACTGAAAGCCCTGAAAGCGACCGGCAAACCGCTGGTCATTGTTCTGATGAATGGCCGTCCGCTGACGCTGTCATGGGAAAATGAAATCTCCGACGCGATGCTGGAAACCTGGTTCAGCGGCACCGAAGGTGGTCACGCGATTGCTGACGTGCTGTTTGGCGATTACAACCCGTCAGGCAAATTGCCGATGACCTTCCCGCGCGCAGTGGGTCAGATCCCGCTGTATTACAGCTTCCTTAATACAGGCCGTCCGTTTAATCCGCAGCATCCGGATAAATACACCACCCGCTATTTTGATATCACTAACGGCCCGCTGTTCCCGTTCGGTTATGGTCTGAGCTATACCGACTTCAGTGTCTCTGACGTCAGCCTGTCTTCCACCACCATGGATGCCAAACACCCGCTGACCGCCAGCGTGACGGTGAAAAATACCGGTAAACGCAGCGGCGCGACCATCGTGCAGCTGTATTTGCAGGACGTCACCGCGTCCATCAGCCGTCCGGTCAAGCAGCTGAAAAACTTCGAGAAAATCGAGTTGCAGCCGGGTGAGCAAAAAGTCGTCACCTTTACAGTGAACGAACAGGATCTGCGTTTCTACAATGATCAGCTGAAATGGGCTTCCGAGCCTGGCAAGTTCAACGTCTTCGTTGGGCTGGATTCAGAAAACGTCAAACAAACCAGCTTCCTGCTGAAGTAATCTCGAAAGCGATCTCCGGGCGGCATGCTCGCCCGGAGATCGGTCAAAAGCCCCTCAGTGCTGACGGCATCCGGCAACGTGTGTCGTCAGCACTGGGCGGCAATTTCTGCCCGTAAACTGGATATATAACGGACAGTTGCTAACCTTAATTTCAATGTGTTATGCCCTTTTGCCTTTATCCGCCGGATGCGGAGCGTTGCGAGTGGGCTCAACAGAGTAAGCTCCGTCTGTGCTGACTGTCGCCAGGTCACTGCGCTGACGGCGTTTTGCGTTCTTTGCGGAGAAACATTCCATGGTCGACTCACAAGATGCCTCCATCCTGTACCTGCATTTTGGTACGCCCCGCCCATACTGGCGACTGGGTTCAGACAGCAACGCGCTGGAGTTATCTGCTGAGAAAGGCATCGTCAACGTGGCGATCTCCCTGACCCAATGGCAGGCAGGAAAGATCAGGCAACTGACCGGGATTACCTCAAGTTTTACGCTGGACATCACGCTTTTCGGATCACAGGTGCGCCTGTATCTGGTGGGCCGAAAAATTGATGGTCAGGTCTGGGCCGGCACTGCGTCGGCCTATCAGGACACCGAGTCCGTCGCGCACGATTTAGAGGTCGGCCTGACCTTTGCAGAGCAGGTCGTTTCCGAAGCCAATTCCGTGATCGTCATTATCGATCAGGAAGGCAAAATCCACCGTTTTAACCGGCTGAGCGAAGAGTACACCGGCCTGCGTGAAGAGGATGTTATCGGGCGCAGCGCCTACGATTTATTCATGTCGATGGAAGAAGGGCTGGCCTCACGTCAGAACATCAGCAGTTTCTTTCAGCACCAGCAATCCTACGAAGTCGAACGCTGGATCAATACCGTCAAAGGCCAGCGGCTGTTCCTGTTTCGCAATAAATTCGTCCACAGCGGCAGCGGAAAGCAGCAAAAATTTCTGATCTGCTCAGGCTCAGACATCACCGACGAACGTAAAGCGCAGGAGCGCTTACGCGTGCTGGCAAACACCGATCTTGTTACCGGTTTTGCGAATCGTAACGCGTTGCAGGAATCTCTGGCGACAGCGCTGAAAGACAGGGGTGACACGAAAGTCGGGCTGATTTACCTCGATCTCGACAACTTCAAAAAAGTTAACGACGCCTACGGGCATATGTTTGGCGACCACCTGCTGCGCGCGGTGTCAGATGCGATTCAGGATTGCCTTTCAGCCAACGATAAACTGGCCCGTCTTGGCGGCGATGAATTCATCATTCTCAGCTCAAATGCTGAAATTAAAACGATGGAAGCGCTGAGTCAGCGTGTTTTACACCGTCTGAGCATGCCGTTTCGTATCGGGCTGATTGAAGTCTACACCGGCTGTTCCGGCGGTATTGCCATTTGCCCGGAACATGGCACCGACGGCGATACCCTGCTGCAAAATGCCGATACCGCCATGTACGTGGCGAAGGAAAAGGGCAAAAACTCGCACTGCGTTTTCTCTGTGGAAATGAATCAGAAAGCGGCGGAATACATGTGGCTGGACACCCATCTGCGTAAAGCGCTGGCGGAAAAAGATCAGCTGGTGCTGTATTACCAGCCGAAGGTGTCGCTGTACGGCGCCGTCAACAGCGTCGAGGCGCTGCTGCGCTGGCAGTCCCCGGAGCGCGGTCTGATTCAGCCGCAAAGTTTCATTCCCTACGCTGAAGAGTCCGGGCTTATCACGCCGCTTGGAAAATGGGTCATCGAAACCGCCCCCCGTCAGGCGACAGAATGGCAGAAAAAAGGCCTCAACCTGCGCGTGGCGGTTAATCTTTCCGGGCGTCAGCTCAATAACGGGTCGTTCATCACCACGCTGGCAGAGGCCATGAAAGCGTCAGGCATGAAAGGCTGTTTGCTCGATTTTGAGCTGACAGAAAGTTGCCTGGTGGAAGACGAAGGCGCAGCGGTCACCATGATTAATCAGTTACATAAGCTGGGCGCGCAGGTGCATCTGGATGACTTTGGCACCGGGTATTCTTCGTTGTCACAACTTGCACGCATCCCGCTGGACTGCATCAAACTCGATCAAAGTTTTGTGCGGGGAATCAATGACAATCCGGTGTCTCAGGCGCTGGTGCGGGCCATTGTTGCGGTGGCAAAAACGTTGCAACTGACGGTGGTGGCAGAAGGGGTTGAAACGGCGGAAGAAGAAAAGCTGATCGACGAAATTGGCGTGGACAGCAAACAAGGTTTTCTTTACGCCAAGCCAATGCCCGCAACGGAACTCGAGCACTGGCTTGATGATAAAAACGTTGCTTCACCCAATGTGTTTAAACATAAAGCCAAACAGAAATAGCACCAGTGACGGGCTTTTTCCGTTTGCTGCTAGCCGGTTTTACGCAATGACGCCGTATGCCGGTTTTGCAGCATGACCAGCCGCTCCATGTAACTCAGATCTTTCTCCTCCAGCGTAAATGCCGCATCCACCCAATCCTCCGTGATATCCATCAGTTCCGAACGCGACAGCTGCAATACACGCTGGCGTGCGCGGAGCATCGCACGTATCCCGTTAAGTTTTGGCCGCAACGTATCCATAAAGGTACGCGTGGCGTTAAACGCCTCACCGGGCTGGAACAGGACATCCACCAGTCCCCGGCTTTCGAACCATTCCGCCGTATGCGATTCGCCGGTAGTGATCAGTTCCTCCGCGAGCCGCATCCCGGCTTTACGTGATACCAGCGAATATCCCCCCATACCGGGGAAAAGGTTAAACGCGATTTCAGGAAACCCCATCCTGGCCGTGTTCTGCGCCAGCACGTAATGGTGCGCCAGTGCCGCTTCAAACCCGCCTCCCAGCGCCGTTCCTTCAATCATCGACAAACTGATGGCACCGACATCGAACCCGCGCGCGGCGGCGTGTACGCAGTCCACACAGGCTCTGGCGTAAGCGCGCAATGCTTCGCGCTTGTTGTTTACGATGGAATCGACAAAGAAGCTGAGATCGCCACCGACGTTGTACATATTGGGGACCAGCGAGCCGGTGACCCAAAAGTCGAAACGCAGCCCCGACGCTTTCGCGGCGTAGGTCAGCGTCATGATGTCTTCGATAAGCTCCTGATTAAAACAAGGACGTGGATAAGACCTGAGCATCATCCACATGACATTACGGCCTTCTTCATAATAGGCAGCAATTTGCGACAAATGCCCGGCTTCGGTAAACGGACGGCAGGCTGTATGGTCAATAAGATTCATAGTATATATCCAGGTTAGAATTGAATTTTAGGGTGAAGCAGCTCCAGCCTAGTCCAGCTCTAACCCGAACTGAATCGATTCGAGGTGTTTTTATAAGAATATTCCTAATACACGAAATTCAATAAAAAAATGTTAAAAATAAACAACCTGCAATCAATCAATGTTGTGTAAAAACAGTGAAATAATGATTTCCCCCGCAAAAAAGCACTCGTTCGCCTCCTCAGTAATAATCTGTTAATTAAATAAACCTGATTAATAATATGAGGAAGAGTTAATAAAACCTTTCCGTTTTGCCACAGTGATACACGTCACAATCATGGCGCGCCCGCTTTCCAATTCTTCCGCCACCCGCTAAATTGAAATCATCTCCTCCGACCACTTAAGAGAATTCCATGACTGAACCCGCTTCGCTGTTTTATCCGCACCTGCTGGCGCCGCTGGATTTAGGCTTTACCCAGCTGAAAAACCGCGTGCTGATGGGATCCATGCACACTGGTCTTGAAGAGCTGGAAGACGGGCCGGAACGGCTGGCGGCTTTTTATGCCGAGCGTGCCGCAGCGGGCGTCGGGCTTATTGTGACCGGCGGTATTTCGCCTAATGCGCAGGGCGTGGTTTATCAGGGCGGTTCGATCCTTGCCGAACAGCAACACATCACCCACCACCGTGTGGTGACCCGCGCGGTGCACGCCGCCGGGGGAAAAATCGCGCTGCAAATTCTGCACGCCGGACGCTACAGCTATCAGCCAAATCCCGTCGCGCCTTCTGCCCTGCAGGCACCGATTAACCGTTTTACGCCCCATGCGTTGAGCGAAGAAGAGATCGAGGCAACGCTGGAAGACTTCGCGCGCTGCGCAGCGCTGGCGAAGGAGTCAGGTTACGACGGCGTGGAAATTATGGGCTCGGAAGGCTATCTGATTAATCAGTTTCTGGCCGCCAGAACCAATCAGCGCAGCGACCGCTGGGGCGGTTCGGCTGAAAACCGGATGCGTTTTGCTATCGAAGCCGTGCGCCGCGTGCGTGAAACCTGCGGGCAGGCATTCATCATTATTTATCGCTTATCCATGCTGGATCTGGTCGAAGAAGGCTCGGACTGGCAGGAAGTCGAAACGCTGGCGCAGCGGATTGAACAGGCGGGCGCGAGCATCATCAATACCGGTATCGGCTGGCACGAAGCGCGGATCCCGACCATCGCCACCATGGTGCCGCGCGCCGCGTTCAGCTGGGTGACGCAAAAACTGATGGGCAAAGTCGGCATTCCGCTCATCACCACCAACCGCATCAATGACCCCGACGTGGCTGAGAAAATTCTCGCCGAAGGCTGCGCGGACATGGTGTCGATGGCGCGTCCGTTCCTCGCCGATCCGGCGTTTGTGGAAAAAGCCGCACAGGGCCGGGCTGATGAAATCAATACCTGCATCGGCTGCAATCAGGCCTGTCTGGATCAGATTTTCGCTGGCGAAGTGACGTCCTGTCTGGTGAATCCGCGTGCCTGCCGGGAAACGCAGTTGCCGGTGATCCGCGCGCAGGTCCCCAAACGCCTGGCCGTCGTCGGTTCGGGCCCCGCCGGGCTGGCCTTTGCCACCACTGCCGCCAGCCGCGGGCATCACGTCACCCTGTTCGACGCACACAATGAAATCGGCGGGCAATTTAATATCGCCAAACAGATCCCCGGCAAAGAAGAGTTTTATCAGACGTTGCGCTATTACTCGCGCCAGCTGACGCTGCTTGGCGTGACGCTGCGCCTCGGCGAAACCGTCAGCGCCAGCCAGCTGACCGGCTATGACGAAGTGATCCTCGCCTGCGGTATTTCACCGCGCCTGCCGGACATTGCGGGCATAGATCATCCGTGCGTGCTGACCTATCTCGACGTGTTGCGGGATAAAAAACCGGTCGGCCAGCGCGTCGCCATTATCGGTGCAGGCGGCATTGGTTTTGATACTGCCGAATACCTGATGCATAACGGTCCGTCGTCGAGCCTGAGTGCTCAGGCCTTCAGCCACGAATGGGGGATCGACCAGAGCCTGACGCACCGTGGCGGGCTCGCGCCGTCTGGCCCGCAACCGGAACCCGCCGCGCGGGATATCGTGTTGCTGCAACGCAAAACCACTAAAGTGGGTGCAGGACTGGGCAAAACCACCGGCTGGATCCACCGCGCCAGCCTGTTGCAGCGAGGCGTGAAAATGCAAAGCGGCGTGAGTTACGAGCGCATCGACGACGCAGGTTTGCACCTTGTCATGAACGGTCAGCCGGTATGTCTGGAAGTGGATAACGTGATTATCTGCGCCGGACAGGAGCCGCAGCGGGCCTTGTATCAGCCATTACAGGCGGCGGGTAAAACCGTGCATCTGATTGGCGGCGCAGACATCGCCGTCGAGCTGGATGCACGTCGGGCAATCGATCAGGGCACGCGGCTGGCACTGAACATGTAGACAACCGCCCTGGAGAATCACAGACGAAAAAAAAGCCGCGTGAGCGGCTTTTTTACTTCAGGACTTCAGGCTAAGGCATCAATCAGTGATGCGACGCCGTTTTCACCGCGCGCAGAATGACGAATTTCTGGTTGGTGGCGATAGTCGTGCAGTTACCGAACAGGCGACGCAGCTTCTGGTAGTAATCCAGATGACGGTTGCCGACGATGCGCAGTTCGCCGCCGGTTTGCAGGCAACGTTTGGCATCGCAGAACATGCGCCATGCGGTGTCATCGCTGACGACCGTGCCCTGATGGAATGGCGGGTTACACAGCACCGCGTCCAGGGTTTCGCGTTCAACACCGGCCAGCATGTTGTTCACTTCGAAATGACAGCGGCTGACATCCTGCGGCAAGTTGTTTTCGACGTTGATACGGCTTGATTCCACCGCCATGTAGGATTCATCGACGAACAGCATTTCCGCGTCCGGGTTCAGTGCCAGGGCTGTCATGCCGATGACGCCGTTACCGCAGCCTAAATCCACCATGCGTCCTTCAATGCCTTCCGGCAAATGTTGCATGAAGAAACGCGCACCGATATCCAGACCGCCGCGCGAGAAGACGTTCGCGTGGTTGGAGATACGGAACTCACTGTCGTCCAGCGCCCATTCGGCGATCACCGGTTCGGCGGCCTGTGCTGGCAAGGTGGCTTCGCAATGGATCAGACGCGCTTTTTTCCACGCCAGACTGGTTTTGGTCGGGCCGAGGATTTTTTCAAACAGTTGCAGCGTGGAGGTGTGGATATCACGGGCTTTCGCTCCGGCGATAATCTGGGTGTCCGGCGTCACGACTTCGCGCAGCGCCAGCAGTTGCTGTTCCAGCAGCGCCAGCGTTTTTGGCACCTTGATGATGACCAGACCCGGATTGATCGGCAACGGCACCAGGCTGCTTTGCGCTGCCACGGCGTCTTCGTCAAAACCGTTGAGACGCAAGTTGTGGCGCGTGGCCAACTGGCTCATGAAAGAGTCATTGATGCTGGTCGGACTGAACGCCTGCAATGCGCACGCCAGCGTGCCAAAAGCATCGTTGAAAATCAGCAGCGGACGGCCATTGAGCTCACCGGTGTTCAGGGTTTGCAGCAGATATTCATCAGCAGCTTCCCATGCCTGCAACTGCGTTGCCGCTTCGTCCTGCGGATAACGTTCCAGATCCAGTTGCAGTAACTGCCCACCTACTTCGGTTTCGAATTGGCTCATTGGCCCTCCTCAATATTCAATTTGCGCTGTTTATCCCCTAAATTGGGCTATCAGTAAAATGTTTTTTCAGTTAAAAAGGGGTTTATCTGCCGGATCCCTGCGATCGCGCTAAAATCCACGTTTATCGTTACGGCATCTTTTCCCCGTCAATAAGAGACAAAGCAAACAGTTATGCCTGAATTGACCTATCTGCAAGGCTATCCCGAGCACCTTCAGGCTCAGGTGCGTCAGTTAATCGACCAGGAACGTTTAGGTAAAGTCTTGCTGACGCGGTATCCGCAACCGCACGAGCTGACCACCGATAAATCGCTCTATCAGTATACGCTGGACCTGAAAAATCAGTTTTTGCGCAGTTCATCACCGTTAAGCAAAGTGGCCTACGACAATAAAATCCACGTGATGAAGCACGCGCTCGGCCTGCATACGGCGATTTCGCGTATTCAGGGCGGCAAGCTGAAAGCCAAAGCGGAAATCCGCGTGGCGACGGTGTTTAAAAGCGCGCCGGAAGCTTTTCTGAAAATGATCGTGGTGCACGAGCTGGCGCATCTTAAAGAGAAAGATCACAACAAAGCCTTCTATAGCCTGTGCTGTCATATGACGCCCGACTATCATCAGTTAGAATTCGACACGCGCATGTATCTGACGCATCTGGAAATATTCGGCAAGTTGTATCAATAATTAACCTACCAATAGGGAACACGCATGATTCGCTTTGCTGTCGTCGGCACCAACTGGATCACCCAACGTTTTATTGATGCCGCGCACGAGAGCGGAAAAATGAAGCTCACGGCGATTTATTCACGCACGCTGGAAGGTGCCAAAAAGCTGGGCGAGGATTATCCGGTCGGGCACTATTTTGATTCTCTTGAAGAAATGGCGGCGTCTGACCTGATTGATGCGGTCTACATTGCCAGCCCGAATTCATTGCATTACGCACAGTCTCTGCTGTTCCTCAGCCATAAAAAACACGTGATGTGTGAAAAGCCGCTGGCCTCTAATCTGCGTGAGGTTGAAAGCCTGATGGCCTGTGCGAAAGAGAACAATGTGGTGCTGTTCGAAGCGTTTAAAACCGCGTACCTGCCGAACTTCCTGCACATGAAAGGGGCGCTGAACCGCATCGGTAAATTGCGTAAAGCCATTCTGAATTACTGCCAGTATTCATCGCGTTATCCGCGTTATCTGGCGGGTGAAAATCCAAACACCTTTAACCCGGCGTTTTCCAACGGCTCGATCATGGATATCGGCTATTACTGCCTGGCCAGTGCCGTGGCGCTGTTTGGCGAACCGTTGTCCATCAATGCCACCGCCACCTTGCTGGAAAGCGGTGTCGACGGCCAGGGGACGGTGATCTTGTCTTATGCCGATGACTTCGTCGTGGTCATTAACCATTCCAAAATCAGCGACTCTCATCTGCCAAGCGAGATTCAGGGTGAGGAAGGGACGCTGCAAATGGAAAAAATTTCCGAATGCCAGACGCTGAGCCTGACGCCGAGAGGCAGCCAGAAGCTGGATCTGACGCAGCCACAGCACATCAACACCATGCTGTATGAAGCAGAAACGTTTGCGATTCTGGTGGATAACCAGTTTGTCGCGCATCCGGGGCTGGAAGTCTCGCGCATCACTGCCAAAGTGCTGACGGAAATCCGCCGTCAGACCGGGGTGGTGTTCCCTGCCGACCATCAGCCTTAACGATTATCACCCATTCGGGAGTCACAGATGACCGCACCCAGTCTGAAGCCGTTGTTGATTTTGCAAACCGGCCACGCGCCGGAGCCTGTCCGTCGGGCGCACGATAATTTCCCGCAGATGTTTATTCGTCAGGGCAATATCGACGCGCAGCAGGTGGTGATTGTGGATTTACAGGCCGGTGAGCGCCCGCTGCCGCCGGAACACTATTGCGGAGCGATCATTACCGGTTCGCGCAGCATGGTGACGGAGCATCTGGCTTGGAGCGAAGAAGCGGCGGACTGGGTACGCCTCGGGATGTTGCAGGAATTGCCGATGTTTGGTGCCTGCTACGGTCATCAGCTGATGGCCTACGCGCTGGGCGGCGAGGTGGATTACCATCCGCAGGGCATTGAACTCGGTACGCATGAAGTCACGCTGACGCCTGCCGGACATCTTGATCCGCTGGTATCGCAGCTTCCGGCGCAGTTCGCGGCGAACCTGATCCACCTGCAAACCGTGATTACTCCGCCCGCGACGGCAACGGTGCTGGCGAAAACGCAGCACGACCCGCATCAGATTTTGCGCTACGGCCCGAACGCCATCAGCACGCAGTTCCATCCGGAATTCAGTCTGGCGGTGATGAAGACCTATCTGACCTGGCTGAGTTCGATCGCCGAAGACGACCGTGTAGACTTTGCCCATCAGGCTCAGCAACTTAGCGAAACACCTCTCAGTCAGGGTTTGCTGCGGGCCTTCGTCGGTGCCTTGGGTAAGCGACAGGCACTGGCGGGATAAAGTGCAAAGATATGTCAAAATGTTGACAGCAGTTACACTTTGAATTAATTTTTGGATCGCAAAGGGGAGTAACTTCTTCGTCGGATAATCGTCATTACGGTGTCTGGACCCGCGCTCACAGCAGCGCTGTCTCAGTCACCCGGTTACCGGGGCAACCAGAATCGTATTCTTTGGATGAATACATCTCGTTGTAAGTGAGACCTTGCCGGATGGCGAGGTTTGCTTACAGCTCAGAGAGAGCGGCTAACGTCTTCCGACGCTGGCCGTTTTTTTTTGATGTTTTTCGGAGGACAACGTAATGATGAATTCAGTAGGCAACCCGATGTTATGGGGCGCATTTGCCGTTGTTGTGGTGATTATGCTCGCGTTCGATCTGCTGTTGCAGGGCCGCAAAGGCGCGCAGGTCATGACCATGAAAAGCGCCGCTGTCTGGTCGCTGGTGTGGATTGGCCTGTCGTTGTTATTTAACGTCGGCTTCTGGTGGTATCTCAACGGCGAGTTTGGACGCGAAGTCGCAGACGCCCAGGCCACGATGTTCCTGACCGGCTATCTGCTGGAAAAAGCGCTGGCGGTGGATAACGTCTTCGTCTGGTTGATCCTGTTCAGCTACTTCTCCATTCCGGCCAACCTGCAACGCCGCGTGCTGATCTACGGTGTACTGGGTGCGATCGTGCTGCGTACCGGCATGATTTTCGCGGGCAGCTGGCTGGTGGGTCAGTTCAGCTGGATTTTGTACGTGTTCGGTGCGTTTCTGCTGTTCACCGGGATTAAAATGGCGCTGACCAAAGAAGATGACGGCGAGGTGGGCGAGAAGCCGGTGATCCGCTGGCTGCGCAGCAAAATGCGCATGACCGACGAATTGCACGGTGAGAAATTCTTTATACGCCGTAACGGCATTCTGTTCGCCACACCGCTGCTGCTGGTGCTGATTATGGTGGAACTGAGCGACGTGATTTTCGCGGTCGACAGTATTCCGGCCATCTTCGCCGTGACGACCGACCCGTTCATCGTGCTGACGTCTAACCTGTTTGCCATCCTCGGCCTGCGTGCGATGTACTTCCTGCTGGCGGGCGTGGCGGAACGTTTCTCGATGCTGAAATACGGTCTGGCGGTGATCCTGATTTTCATCGGTATCAAGATGCTGTTGCTCGACGTGTTCCATATTCCGGTCGGCGTTTCGCTGGGCGTGATTGCTTCGATTCTGATCATCACCCTGCTGATTAACACCTGGGTGAATCGCCGTAACGATCGCAGGAACAACGCACAGTCTTAATATTTTCGACAGATTAATGCAAAGCGCGGCCGCTTCACCGGTCGCGCTTTTTTTATTACTGGCCCTGCTGCTGCCCCGCTACGCCGTTAAGCAATACCTCCAGCGGATACACCACGGCGATCACCAGTTCGTCCTGCACTTTTGCCGCGTCGTCCAGTTTCGCCTGCGCCTGCTGGCGTTCCTGCGCTGTCAGCGTTTCGCCTTTTTGCAGTTTCTCCAGCCATGTCAGCCCTTGTGAAGACAAATCGCCTAACTTTTCCGCCACCGGCTGCAACGGTTTCAGCACGCTATTTTGCGCCAGTACCGGTTTCACCAAATCCGCGCTGCGCTGCCAGCTTTCCAGCTGTTCACGCACGGATTGCGCGACCTGCGCGTTTTTCGGATCCTTCACCAGCCCAGTGATTTGGGCTGCAAACTCGCGCACCGCGTTGCTTTCTGCCGGTAGCGCATCCGCCAGCCGGTTCAGCGGTTCGGATTGCGTGTAATGCCCCGCCTGGAATTTGATGTGCTGACGGGTGTAATACTGCGCCGGTTCCAGCGCGGTGGAGAAGCTGAGCAGCGGCGCGATGTCGGTGCTGTTCGCCAGACGCGTCATCAGCCGTGCGGTTTCCACATGCTGTTGCAGCCCGACAGACACCACCGACCAGGCGTCGATTTTCGCCAGCCGCTGGTACATATTGCCGGTGTCTTTGACGTCCTGCGCCGACCACAACCGTTCCGCCACCACAAAGCCGCGCGGCCACAGTTTGAGATCCAGGATCTGCGCCGTGATATTTTCCTGCCAAAGCGCCGCTTCGCCGCCGAGAATATTTTTCATGCCTTGCGCGTCAGGCACCACCGGCGGAAGGCCGTCCGGCACCTGACTCAGCGGCGCGCCGGTCACCGGATATCGCGCGTTGCCGATGATGAAATAGCCCGACAATGCGCCGTCTTTGAGGCGCAATACAGGCCGCGTATCGCCCATCCAGGTATCGACCGCAAAGCTGACCGGCCCATCGCTGCGCCAGACAATGCCACGCACCGCGCGGCGCGTTTTGCCGGTGAAATCGATAAATCCGCGCCAGCCGTCTTTTCCCTCAATCAGCGTAAAGCTGCCGTCTACCGGTTTGCCTTTCAGACGCGGCATAGTGAATGACCAGCTTTGCGCTTTTTCCCCTTCCGCTATGTTCTGATCCACACCTGAAGGCTGCGGCAGAATTTCGTTGCGGTAATGATAGGCCGCGCTGTGCGGCTGATCGAGATAGAAGCCGGTGGACAAAATGCCCTGATAGCCCTGCTGCGCGCTGGCACCGAGCGAATCCGGCCCCTGCCACGACTGGATCACGATGTCATGCGGCAGATCCGGATGGAAAATCTCGTCCCAGCCGACCATTTTGCGCTGGTGCTGATGCAGGATCTTTTGCAGACGGGTGTTGAAGTAAGCCTGTAAGGCGTGCGTGTCGGCGATGCCCTTCTCTTTCATAAATGCCTGGATCGGCTTCGACGCTTTCCACTGCGTGGCGTCCACTTCATCACCGCCAATATGCAGGTAGGGATCGGGGAAGATCTGCGTCAGTTCACCGACGATGGCCTCCGCAAAGGCATAGACTTTTTCATTGGTGGGATCGAGGGTCGGGGCGTGCACACCCCAGGATCGTTCCATTTTGTACGGCCCCGGCGCGCTCAGCAGTTCAGGATACGCGACCGCAATCGCCGACGCGTGCCCCGGCATATCGATTTCCGGCACCACGCGGATCCCCCGTTCCGTGGCGTAAGCCACCACGTCTTTCATTTGCGCGACGGTGTAAAACTGCCCGTCGCTGGCGAGTTCCTGTAATTTTGGATACTTTTGCGATGCAAAGCGCCAGCCCTGATCGTCACTCAGATGCCAGTGCAGCACGTTGAGTTTTGCCGCCGCCATGCCGTCGAGCTGACGTTTGATATCAGGCACCGGCAGGAAATGACGGGCGGAATCGAGCAGCACGCCGCGCCAGGCAAAACGCGGCTGGTCGTGAATACTGACCAGCGGAATAACGGTATTTTCGCCGTCGTTCTGCACCAGTTGCAGCAGCGTTTCCATGCCGCGTAACGCGCCAAAACGGGTGTTGGCGGTCAGCACCGCGCCCTGCGGCGTGACATCCAGCTGATAACTTTCGTCGCTGTCCGGCATCGGCTGTGCAGCGATTTTCTGTTTAATGGTGACAGTGATCGCCGCCGGACCGCTGGCCGTTTCGCTGTTTTGCGGCAACAGATACCAGCCGGTTTGCTGCGCCAGACGCTCTCGCCAGCGGTTTACTTCAGGCATCAGCGCATCGCCTTTGACCTGAATCTGCAACGCATCATTGAGAACAAATTTACCCGCAGGTGAGGTGACATCCACCTGCTGCGGCCACGGCATCAGCGGTAAATTACCGGCCGGAGCGGCATAGGCGGAAACACAAAGCAGCAGGGATGAAGCCAGAAAGGTACGGCGGAAAGGCGCTCGCATCGGTGAAGTTCCTCAGAGTAAAAAAGCGCGCCATCTTAGCCCGCTGAATCTAAAGGAATAACTATAGTCTCTGGATAAAAAAAAAGCGGTGACTGCGTTAACAATCACCGCCTTTATGATGAATGCGCTGCGATTATTGCCAGCCGTAACGGCGCACGAACCAGCCTTTCACGCACTGCGTCAGCACCATGTAGCCCGCCAGAATCGCGATAAGCCACGGGAAGTAACTCAGCGGCAGCGCCTGCAATTGCAGGAACCCGGCGACCGGCGAGTAGATCAGCGCGATACCGGTGACCACCACCATCAGCGTCATGATGCACAGCGGCCAGGAGGCGCGGCTCTGAATAAACGGCACTTTGCGGGTGCGGATCATATGCACAATCAGCGTCTGCGACAGCAACCCTTCGATGAACCAGCCGGACTGGAACAGCGTCTGCGCTTCCACCGTATTGGCTTTAAACACCCACCACATCAGGCTGAAGGTCAGGATGTCGAATACGGAGCTGATCGGACCGAAGAACACCATAAAGCGGCCAATATCCCCGGCGTTCCAGCGCTGTGGCTTAGCCAGCTGTTCTTCGTCCACGTTATCAAACGGGATCGCCACCTGTGACACATCGTAAATCAGGTTCTGAATCAGCAGATGCAGCGGCAACATCGGCAGGAACGGCAGGAAGGCGCTGGCCACCAGCACGCTGAACACGTTACCGAAGTTGGAACTGGCGGTCATTTTTATGTATTTCAGCATGTTGGCGAAAGTTCTGCGCCCTTCCGTCACGCCCTGCTCCAGCACCATCAGGCTTTTTTCCAGCAGAATAATATCAGCCGCCTCTTTGGCGATATCCACCGCGGAATCCACGGAAATCCCGATGTCCGCCGCACGCAGCGCCGGGGCATCGTTAATGCCGTCGCCCATAAACCCGACCACATGCCCTTCGCCGCGCAGCACGCGCACAATGCGTTCTTTATGCATCGGCGTCAGTTTGGCAAACACCGTGGTTTCGCGGGCAACGCGCAGAAGCTCTGCATCATCAAGAACGTCGATATCGCTGCCGATCACCACGTTATCGGCCTGTAAACCGACATCTTTGCAGACTTTGCGTGCTACCAGCGGGTTATCGCCGGTGAGGATTTTCACCGTCACGCCTTTACGTTGCAGGGCGTCCAGCGCCGGTGCGGTGCTCTCTTTTGGCGGATCGAGGAACGCAATGTAACCGGCGAGAATCAGGCTGGATTCATCCGGCACCGCGTAACCCTGCGTGCGGGCAGGCATCACTTTATGTGCCACGGCGACCACGCGCAGCCCCTGCTGATTGAGGTCATCCGTAATGCGGCGGATGCGCGCCAGCAGCACATCGGTCAGCGGCACAATCTCACCGTTGAGCTGCACCAGCGTACAAATCGACAGCATTTCCTCGAGCGCGCCTTTGCAGATCAGGCGGTGATTCTGGTCGTTTTCAGCCACCACCACAGACATACGGCGGCGGTCGAAATCGAACGGGATTTCGTCCACTTTCAGCGAGCTATGGCCCTGATGCGGATCGCCGGCGTCCAGCACCGCCACGTCCAGCAGATTTTTCAGGCCGGTCTGATAATGGCTGTTCAGCCACGCCAGATGCAGCACGTCGTCGCTGGTCACGCCAAGCACATCGGTGTGGCGCTCGAGCACGATTTTATCCTGCGTCAGCGTGCCGGTTTTATCGGTGCAGAGAATGTCCATCGCGCCGAAGTTCTGGATGGCGTCCAGACGTTTGACGATCACTTTCTGGCGCGAAAGTTTGACCGCGCCTTTCGCCAGCGTCGAGGTGACAATCATCGGCAGCATTTCCGGCGTCAGGCCGACCGCCACCGAAAGCGCAAACAGCGCCGCTTCCCACCAGTCGCCTTTGGTGTAGCCGTTGATCACCAGCACTACCGGCGTCATCACCATCATAAAGCGGATCAACAGCCAGCTGACTTTGCTGATCCCGGCCTGGAAGGCGTTAGGCTGGGTGTCTTCCTGCACCACGCGCTCGGCAAGCTGGCCGAACCAGGTTTTGCTGCCGGTGGCAATCACCATCGCAATCGCCGTGCCGCTCACCACGTTGGTGCCCATAAAGCACAGGGTGTTCAGTTCGAGCGGATCAGCGGCAACCGGGGTTTTCTCGCAGGCATGTTTTTCCACCGGCAGGGATTCACCGGTCAGCGCTGCCTGGCTGATAAACAAATCTTTGGCGGAGAGAATACGCAAATCTGCCGGGATCATATCCCCCGCAGAAAGCTTGATCAGATCGCCCGGCACCAGCTGGCTGATCGCGATTTCCACCGTTTCACTGCGCCCGGTTTGCGCGTCGCTGCGCAGCACCGTGGCGGTGTTGCTGACCATGGCTTTCAGCGCATCGGCGGCTTTATTGGAGCGGGCTTCCTGAATGAAATGCATGAAGGTGGAAATAAACACCATCGCGCCGATCACCAGCGCAGCCGTCAGATCGTCGGTGGCATAAGACACCAGCCCGAGCACGGTCAGCAGCAGGTTGAACGGATTGCGGTAGCAGTGCCACAGGTGCAGCCACCACGGCGCAGGTTGCTGATCGCCGGTCTGATTGAGGCCGGAAACGTCGCGGATAGCCTCTGCTTCCTGCGCGGTCAGCCCTTCCGGATGGCTGGCAAATTGCAGGTAGAGCTGGTCTTCCGTTGCGCGGGCACAGGCCTGACAATGGGCGGACATCGCCGCAGGGATCGCCTGCGACGCACGGGCTGGCACGTTTTCCAGCATCGGATCGCGGCGGACTAAACGGCGCGGTAAATTACGGCTGAGCGCATTGAGCAGCCGGGAAGTGAGATTTTTGAACATCATTCGCACCTTTGTTGCACCCACGGCGAAGCCGCCATGAGCGTGGCAAAAGGGTTGTTAAAAACAGGGCGAACGAAAAGACGTGCGCCGCTGCCTGCCAGGTAACGTCACGGCAAGCAGCAGCGAAAATGCGGGTGCTTACCGGATCACAACGGACCTACTGAATTGGGGTCGGGTTCCATGGGTTTTCACCTCCGGTAAGGAACGGTCTGGAAATTCATACGCATCAGGCAGGAAAATCCGTTAGGGTATCGATTCGATATTGCGAAGCGTCGATATTTGAGCGGATCATACGCTCACCAACTACAACCGTTTTTAAACCTGAGCATTTTTAGCTAAAAAAATCACCATGCAAAATCGCCTGACTATTAATGATATTGCCCGCCTGAGCGGCGTCGGAAAATCCACGGTTTCCCGCGTTTTAAATAACGAAGGCAACGTCAGCCCGCAAACCCGTGAACGGGTATTACAGGTGATTGAACAGCAGCATTTCAGCCCGTCGAAATCGGCGCGGGCCATGCGCGGGTTCAGCGATAAAATTGTGGCGATCATCGTGTCGCGTCTCGATTCGCCGTCAGAAAACCTGGCGGTGCGCGCCATGCTGCCGCTGTTTTATCAGCAGGGTTACGATCCGATCGTGCTGGAAAGTCAGTTCAGCGCCGAACGCGTTAAAGAACATTTGCAGGTGCTCAAACAGCGCAACATTGACGGCGTGGTGCTGTTTGGTTTCACCGGCTTATCCGCGCAGATGCTGACGCCGTGGCAGGATAAAATGGTGATACTGGCGCGCGATATGCCGGGGCTGTCCTCTGTCTGTTATGACGATGCCGGCGCGGTACAGCTTTTGATGCAAAAGTTGCTGGCACAGAACCTGCGCCGGATCGGCTTTATCGGCGTCTCCCCGCAAGACACCACCACCGGCCAGCGGCGCAGCGCGGCCTATCAGGCATTTTGTCAGGCGCACGGCCTGACGCCGCACGTGGCGCTGGGCGAGCTCACCTATCAGAGCGGCTTCGATCTGATCCCGCAGTTACTGAAAAATGACATTCAGGCCGTGGTATGTGCCTCGGACACTATCGCCATCGGCGCACAAAAATACCTGCAACAGCAGCAAATCCGCGACGTGCAGGTCTGCGGGATCGGCAACAACCCGCTGCTGCATTTCCTTTTCCCTGAATCTTATTCGGTGGAACTCGGTTACGGCGCGGGCGGTGAAGCGGCGGCAACGCAACTGCTGGCTCAGCTTGGCGGTTCCGCGACCGTGCAGCAGTTGATTATTCCCGGAAAACTCTCCGCCTGATCTCCCCTGCTTTCAGCGCTCTGCCTTTCTTAAAAACAGAAACTTTGTGATCGTCCCGGCAAAACCGGGAACGTTCCCGGACAAGTTCCCACCGCCTTCGCTATTCTTGAACCCTACCCTACACCCTTACGCTAAATCACAGGCCACATCTCATGAGCAAAGTTAAGCAACAGGATGTTGATCAGCTGATCGCCCTCGTTGGCGGCAGCGACAATATCGCGATGGTGACTCACTGCATTACGCGTCTTCGTTTTGTCCTCAATGATCCGTCCAAAGCCGACCCGAAAGGCCTCGAAGCCCTGCCGATGGTGAAAGGTTGCTTCACCAACGCCGGTCAGTTCCAGGTAGTGATCGGGCCGGAAGTGGATGATTACTATAAAGTCCTGATCGCCAGCACCGGGAAAAGTGCGGCCGGAAAAGAACAGGCGAAAGTCGCCGCCCGCCAGAATATGAGCTGGTTTGAGCGCAGCATTTCTCACTTCGCGGAAATCTTCTTCCCGCTGTTACCGGCGCTGATCAGCGGCGGTTTGATCCTCGGTTTCCGCAACGTTATCGGTGAAATCCCGATGAGCGGCGGCCAGACGCTGGCGCAGATGCATCCGCTGTGGCAGTCGATTTATGACTTCCTGTGGCTGCTCGGCGAAGCGGTGTTTATGTTCCTGCCGGTGGCGGTCTGCTGGTCAACGGTCAAAAAAATGGGCGGGACGGAAATCCTCGGGATCGTGCTCGGCATCACGCTGGTGTCGCCACAGTTAATGAACTCCTACAACCTCGGGCAGCAAATTCCTGAAGTGTGGAATTTCGGCTGGTTCACCATCGAAAAAGTCGGTTATCAGGCGCAGGTTATTCCTTCCGTTCTCGCCGGTATGGCGCTGGCGATGATCGAAAATGGCCTGAAACGCATCATCCCGAATTACCTGTATCTGGTGATTGTGCCCGTCACTTCACTGATTATTGCCGTGTTCCTGGCGCATACGCTGATCGGGCCGTTTGGCCGCATGATCGGCGACGGCGTGGCCTTCGCGGTGAAATTCGTGATGACCGGCAGCCTCGCACCAATAGGTGCCGCGCTGTTTGGTTTCCTCTACGCACCGCTGGTCATTACCGGCGTGCATCAGACGACGCTCGCCATCGACATGCAGATGGTGCAAAGCACCGGCGGCACCCCGGTCTGGCCGCTGATCGCCCTCTCCAACATTGCGCAAGCGGCTGCGGTCGTCGGCGTGATTATTGTCAGCCGTAAACATAACGAGCGTGAGATTTCCGTGCCTGCGGCGATTTCCGCCTTTCTCGGCGTCACCGAACCGGCGATGTACGGCATCAACCTGAAATACCGCTTCCCGATGCTGTGCGCGATGATCGGCTCGGCCTTAGCTGGCCTTATCTGCGGCCTGTTCCACGTCACGGCCAATGGCATTGGCGTCGGCGGGTTGCCGGGCATTTTGTCCATCAAACCGCAGTTCTGGAGCATCTATGGACTGGCGATGCTGGTGGCAATTGTGGTGCCAATTATCCTGACCGTGCTGGTTTATCAGCGTAAAGCCCGCCGTGGCGAACTGGCAGTGGTGTAAGACTTTCAAGAAGGAAAATGGAATGAATAGCGAATTGCCGTGGTGGAAAAACGGCGTGATTTACCAGATTTATCCAAAGAGTTTTCAGGACACCACGGGCAGCGGCACCGGTGATATCAACGGTATCACCCGGCGTCTGGATTACCTGAAAACGCTGGGCGTTGATGCCCTGTGGCTGACGCCGATGTACCTCTCGCCGCAAATTGATAATGGCTACGACGTGGCCGATTACTGCGCGATTGACCCGGCTTACGGCACGCTGGAAGATTTCGAGCGGCTGACCGCAGAGGCACATCAGCGCGGAATGCGCATCGTGATGGACATGGTGTTTAACCACACCTCGACCCACCACGAATGGTTCCGCCAGTCGCAGGATCCGGGCAGCACCTTCCGCCCGTTCTATGTCTGGCGTGATGGCGCTGCCGAAGGCGGGCCGCCGAACAACTGGCGCTCCAAATTCGGTGGCGGCGCCTGGCAGTGGCATGAAAACAGCGGCCAGTATTATCTGCACCTGTTCGCGACCGAACAGGCCGATCTCAACTGGGAATACCCGCCGGTGCGCGAGGCACTGAAAAAAGTTTGTCATTTCTGGGCGGATAAAGGCGTCGACGGACTGCGGCTGGACGTGATTAATCTGGTCTCCAAACAGCAGGATTTCCCCGCTGACGACGCAGGTGATGGCCGCCGTTTTTACACCGACGGACCGCGCATTCATGAGTTCCTGCAGGAATTCAGCCGCGACGTGTTCACACCGCTCGGGCTGATGACGGTCGGCGAAATGTCTTCCACTCAGCTCGAACATTGCCGCCGTTACGCCGCCAACGACGGCAGTGAACTGTCGATGACCTTTAATTTCCATCACCTGAAAGTCGATTACCCGAACGGCGAGAAGTGGACCGACGCGCCGCCGGATTTCATCCAGCTCAAGCAGATTTTCCGCGAATGGCAGCAGGGAATGCACGGCCACGCCTGGAATGCGCTGTTCTGGTGTAACCACGATCAGCCGCGCATCGTGTCGCGCTTTGGCGATGAAGGCGCACTGCGCACGACGTCCGCCAAAATGCTGGCGATGGTGCTGCACGGTTTGCAGGGCACGCCTTACATTTATCAGGGCGAAGAAATCGGCATGACCAATCCGGGCTTTAAACATCTCGAGCAATACCGCGATGTGGAAAGCCTGAATATGTTTGCCGAGCTGAAGTCTGACGGGCGCAGCAACGAAGAACTGCTGCGCATTCTGGCGAAGAAATCACGGGATAACAGCCGCACGCCGATGCAGTGGAACGCCGGAGAACAGGCAGGCTTCACCACCGGCACGCCGTGGATTTCCGTCAGCCACAACGCGCAGGAAATTAATACCGAACAGGCGCTGGCGGATAAAAACTCGGTGTTTTATCTCTATCAGCAACTGATCGGCCTGCGCAAAACCTTGCCGGTGCTGACGGACGGCGATTATCAGGACTTGCTGCCGGAGCATCCGCAACTCTGGTGTTATACGCGTACCGCAGGCGGTAAAACCCTGCGCGTGGTGGCCAACCTGAGCGCACAGGATCAGGCGCTGGATCTCACGGAATGCACCGGCGAAACGCTGCTGAGTAATTACGACACCTCCGCCACTTCCGGCATCCTTCGTCCTTATGAATGCCTCTGGCAACTCGCCATATAGTCTGAATTTTCTGTTCTGTCGGGTCAGTCACACTCGTGGCTGACCCGTTTGTTTTTTATGCATCTCCTTAAAAAACAACAGGCAAAAATGAGGCCAGAATTTACATTTGGTCATCAATTCTTCCGCTGAAAAAATTCTTTGTTTCAGGTCAATAAAACGAGAATTAACGCTCGCGCGAATCCTACATCTAGTGTGTATAGTACACACCCAACCCAATATATAGCGTTTACCTGTAAAACCCGCACAACAGGCCTTCAGGCCTTGTGGGGCGCGGGGTGCGCAAAAAAGGAGTGTCATTGTGAAGGCAGACAGACTGGAATCCGTTCCCGCTAATACGAAGAAAATGCAACCCATCGTGATTAAGCGGGATGGTTGTCAGGTCCCTTTCGATGAAGTTCTGATCAAACAAGCGGTGCAACGCGCGGCGGCGGCTGCCGGTATCGACAGCATTGGCTATTGCGAACAGGTCGCCCGCGTTGTTGCCGAAAATCTGCAAGACCAGGCACGCGTCGATATCCACGAAATTCAGGATGCGGTTGAAAACCAGCTGATGGCGGGGCCGTACAAAAAACTGGCGCGTGCCTACATTGAATACCGCCACGACCGCGACGTGAAACGTGAAATGCGCGGGCGCCTGAACCAGGAAATCCGCGGTCTGGTTGAGCAAAGTAATATGGCGCTGCTCAACGAGAACGCCAACAAAGACAGCAAAGTCATCCCGACCCAGCGCGATCTGCTGGCCGGTATTGTGGCGAAGCATTACGCCAAACAACATATTTTACCGCGTGAAGTGGTGCTGGCGCACGAGCGCGGCGAAATCCACTATCATGACCTCGATTACTCGCCGTTCTTCCCGATGTTTAACTGCATGCTGATAGACCTGAAAGGCATGCTGAATCACGGTTTCAAAATGGGCAATGCCGAAATTGACACGCCGAAGTCAATTTCTACCGCTACCGCCGTGACCGCACAAATTATCGCGCAGGTCGCCAGCCATATTTACGGCGGCACCACCATTAACCGTATTGATGAAGTGCTGGCACCGTTCGTCACCGCCAGCTTCAACAAACATCGCCAGACCGCCGAAGAGTGGCAGATTGCCGATGTCGAAGCCTTTGCCCACAACCGCACCGAGAAAGAGTGTTATGACGCCTTCCAGTCGCTGGAATATGAAGTCAACACACTGCACACCGCTAACGGTCAGACGCCTTTTGTTACCTTCGGTTTCGGGCTGGGTACGACGTGGGAATCCCGCCTGATCCAGCAATCCATTTTGCGTAACCGCATTGCGGGGCTTGGCAAAAACCGCAAAACCGCCGTGTTCCCGAAACTGGTCTTTGCCATCCGCGATGGCCTGAATCATAAAGCCGGTGACGCCAATTACGACATCAAGCAACTGGCGCTGGAATGCGCCAGCAAGCGCATGTATCCGGATATCCTCAATTACGATCAGGTGGTGAAAGTCACCGGATCCTTCAAAACGCCGATGGGCTGCCGCAGTTTCCTGGGCGTTTATGAAGAAAATGGCGAGATGATCCACGAAGGCCGCAACAATATCGGCGTAATTAGCCTGAACCTGCCGCGCATCGCGCTGGAAGCGAAACGCGACGAAGCCGCGTTCTGGGCGCTGCTCGACGAGCGCCTGCTGCTGGCGAAAAAAGCGCTGATGACGCGCATCGCCCGCCTCGAAGGCATCAAAGCCCGCGTGGCGCCGATCCTGTACATGGAAGGGGCGTGCGGCGTGCGTCTGAAAGCCGACGACGATATCTCAGGTATCTTCAAAAATGGCCGCGCATCGATTTCACTGGGTTACATCGGCGTGCATGAAACCATCAACGCGCTGTTCGGTGACGAGACTCATGTCTTCGACGCCAGCCAGTTGCGCGAAAAAGCCGAGGCGATTGTTGCCCGACTGAAAGCCGCCACCGAGAGCTGGAAAGATGAAACCGGCTACGGTTTCAGCCTGTACAGCACGCCGAGCGAAAACCTGTGCGACCGCTTCTGCCGTCTGGATGCAGCCGAGTTCGGGCTGGTGGCCGGGGTCACTGATAAAGGGTATTACACCAACAGCTTCCATCTGGACGTCGAGAAGAAAGTGAATCCGTACGAAAAACTCGACTTCGAAGCGCCGTATCCGCCACTGAGCAACGGTGGTTTCATCTGCTATGGCGAATACCCGAACCTGCAGCACAACCTGAAAGCGCTGGAAGACGTGTGGGATTACAGCTACACCCGCGTGCCGTATTACGGCACCAACACGCCCATCGATGAGTGCTACGACTGTGGCTACACCGGCGAATTTGAGTGCACCAGCAAAGGCTTCACCTGCCCGAAATGCGGCAATCACGAACCTTCCCGCGTGTCAGTCACCCGCCGCGTGTGCGGTTATCTCGGCAGCCCGGACGCCCGTCCGTTTAACGCCGGTAAGCAGGAAGAAGTGAAGCGCCGGATTAAACATCTGGGTAACGGCCAGCTGGGTTAATGCGTTGAGATTCCATCAGTATTACCCGATAGACGTCGTCAACGGGCCGGGAACGCGCTGCGTGCTGTTCGTTTCCGGCTGCGTCCACGAATGCCGCGGGTGCTATAACAAAAGCACCTGGCGGCTGGACTCCGGCAAACCCTTTACGCAGGAAGACGAAGACCGCATCATCGCCGACCTGCAAAATACCGTCATTCCACGTCAGGGGCTGACGCTCTCCGGCGGAGACCCGCTGCATCCGCAGAATCTTTCCGCCGTGCACCAGTTGTTGTTGCGCGTGCAGGCAGAATGTCCGGGTAAAGATGTGTGGATGTGGACCGGTTACACGCTGGATGAACTGAGCGCTGAACAGCAGGAAGTGACGGCATTAATCAACGTGCTGGTCGACGGGAAATTCGTGCAGGAACTGAAAGACCCGTCACTTATCTGGCGCGGCAGCGGCAATCAGGTGATCCATTACTTACGTTAGATTCCATTCAGAGGGGAAATCATTCCCCTCTCCTCTGATTCAAATTCCATTCAGTAAAAAATCAAAAGCATTTTTCACTTCATAGATTTCGCCATCGAGCTGCCTGACCTGATCGCCAATTTCTCGTGACTTAACGCCACCCAGCATATGCGTCATTGCCACATAATGATGATGCTCAATCTTTAGCAGCGGGCAAAGCTTCTTAGGCGGGAAGTCGATCAATCTTGCCAGGGGAACCAGAGGAACCATTACCGTATTGCCGAATCCGCTGGCAGACGAATGATGAATATTCAGCAAAAATGGATAAGCAACCTTTCCACTACCTCTGTTTTCATAAACAGCGTATTGATTCATCAAAATGCACGCTGATAGTCAGAAAACGAACCATATTCTTCAGCGTATTTATTTATCGCCTCAATTCCTTTTTGGTTTTCACGCCGCCATTTTTCCGCAGGCGTTTCAGGCTGTAGAGGAACAGATAACTCATTGAATTCCGTACTTAGTACTTCAGACATACACAGTCCTTATGTAAATAGTGATTGAAAACCGACCCGACAATCAGAGTGTAATTTGTACGGTTAATCCCGTAAATCACCACTGTTAATTCCTGCGAGGCACCTTCCAACTCTTCGTTTTCACGCCACGGCTTGCCCACCGATTTCAATATGGGTGATGTGCAACTCGGCACTCGCCAGCATGTTCACCAGCATATCAATACTGAATACCGAGATTTTACCGCGCATCAGATCCGATATCCGTGGCTGAGTTACCCCAAAAAACTGCGCAGCCTGGGCCTGGGTCATTTTGTTTTTCTCGATGTGTGCAGTGAGAACCATCATTAATCTGGAGCGTATTTTCATATTCTCGGCTTGCTGCGGCGTATCTTCGATGGCATCCCAGACATTATCAAAACTCTGAATCATTCTTCCTCCGGCTTACTTCTGATTTATAGCGTTTTTTAGCCAACTCAAGATCATGATGACTCGTGGCCTGAGATTTTTTCTGAAAGCAGTGAAGCACATAAACGGCTTCTTTGAATTTGGCGATATATAAAATCCGGTAAATACCCTCCGCGTCTTTAATCCGTATTTCGCGGACACCCATCCCCACATTTGGCATGGGTTTCCAGTCAAAAGGCATCTCGCCATGTTGCACCCGATATAACTGGTGTCCTGCTTCCCGACGAGCCTGTAAGGGAAAACGCTGTAAATCCGCCAAACTGCTGTCGACAAAGAAAATCCTTTTCATCTTACCTTCCCGGATGAAATATACAAAATTTTATATAACCGAAGGGGAAATCACCCTACGCTGCTTCCCGCCAATGGCGCGGGAGAAATGTAATTGCCTGCGTATCCGGGGTAAATCACTCTCTTTCATTCCTGCGCGATGCCTTCCAACTCTTCATTTCCCTGCAATCAGACCTTCACCCAACTGTCATTAAGCTCCGCCAACATGATGCCAACGCCACACTGAGGTTTGCATCATGACCCTTTCAGACCGCTTTCATACTTCCCCTGCCATAGCCCGTTTATCCCGTGCGAGGTATTCATTGTGATGAACTTATCTAGACATCCGACCAGTCACACCACGGTGTATCAGCAAATCGCTGCCGAACTGGAACAGGAACTGCGTAACGGTTACCGCTGCGGTGATTATCTGCCGCCGGAACAACAGCTTGCCGAACGTTTTCAGGTGAACCGCCACACGCTGCGTCGTGCGGTGGATGAGCTGGTGGATCGCGGCTGGCTGCAACGCCGTCAGGGCATTGGCACGCTGGTGCTGATGCGGCCTTACGATTATCCGCTGCACTCGCAGGCGCGGTTCAGCCAGAACCTGCTGGATCAGGGCAGTCACCCGACCAGCGAACGTCTGCTGGCGGTGCTGCGTCCGGCGACCGATCACGTCGCGGCGGCGCTGTCCCGCCAGGAAGGCGACACGATTATTCATTTGCGCACACTGCGCCGCGTTAACGGTGTGCCGGTCTGCGTGATTGACCACTACCTGCCGGATCTCGACTGGTGGCCTGCGCTGCAAAACTTCCACAGCGGCTCGCTGCACGATTTTATCCGCGAAGAAATTAAGCAAAAACTCAGCCGCCGCACCACCCGTATCAATGCCCGCCGCGCGCTGGCGAAAGAGAGCAAATTACTCGAAATCGTACCGCAGGCACCGCTGCTGTGTGTGCGTACCCTGAACATTCGTGAAGGCAGCGACATGGTGGCGGAATACTCCGTCAGCCTGACGCGCGCCGACATGATCGAACTGACCATGGAGCACTGAATGGATCACCTGCAAACCCGCCAGCGCTGGATGTCGGTGCTGGCTCACAGCCGCCCCGACGAACTGCTCGCGCACTGGCAAACGTTAAATTTATCACCACAGTTTGAACGCATCCGCGCTGCCGAAACTGGTCTGACGCAGCTTCAGGGCCGCATGGGCGGCACCGGAAAACGTTTCGTGATGGGCGACATGACCATCACCCGCGCAGTCATTCAGTTAGATGGCGGCGTCTATGGCTACAGCTACGTCAGCGGGCGCAATAAACCGCACGCCGAACTGTGCGCGGTCATCGACGCCTTACTGCAAATGCAGGGCATGGACGAACTGCTGCATAAACGTGTGATTGCACCGCTGGCTGCACTGCAACAGGAGCGCCATCAGCAACGCGCCCGTGAAGTGGCTTCCAGCCGCGTCGATTTCTTTACCCTGGTTCGCGGAGAATAATTCATGTCACTTGTTGCCAGTTTTCAACATCCCGTTGCCGATGCGCAGTACAGCTTTCGTCGTATTCTCAAGGCGTTAAGCGAGCCCGGCGTCAGCGTGCAGTTGCCCGCCATGCTCGGTTTTGGCGCGCTGGGCTCTGCCAGCGCCTGCGTGCTGCTGACGCTTATCGATAAAGACACGCCGCTGTGGCTGAGCGCGTCGCTCAACGATGAAATCCTGCGTAAAAACCTGCGTTTTCATACCGGTGCCGTGCTGACCGACGATGCCTCTGCCGTCAGTTTTGCGCTGGCCGATCCGGCGCTCGACAGCGCCACCCTGCTGGCTTTCCCGTGCGGGGATGAAATGTCACCGGAGCTGGCGACCAGCGTGATTGTTCAGCTGGAAAGTCTCACCGGCGGCACGCCGCTGCGTCTGAGCGGGCCGGGCATCGAAAGCAGCCGGATGATCACGCCGCAGTTGCCCGATTCCGTTCGCGATTATCTGCTCAACCGCCCTCACCGCTTCCCGCTGGGCCTGGACTTTATGTTCACCTGCGGCGAAGAATTGATTGCCATACCGCGCACTACGCGCGTGGAGGTGTGCTGATGTACGTCGCCGTTAAAGGGGGTGAGAAGGCGATTGCCGCCGCCCATCAGTTGCTGGCGCACGAACGCCGTGGCAACGCCGATGTGAATGAACTGGGCTGTGATCAGATTGAACAACAGCTGGGGCTGGCGGTTGACCGTGTGATGAGCGAAGGCGGGATCTACGACCGCGAGCTGGCGGCGCTGGCGATCAAACAGTCCGGCGGTGATCTGGTAGAAGCGATTTTCCTGCTGCGCGCTTACCGCACCACGTTGCCGCGTCTGGCGACCAGCGAGCCGCTGAACACTCAGGCGATGCGCCTTGAACGCCGCATTTCCGCCATCTACAAAGATTTGCCAGGCGGCCAGGTGCTCGGGCCGACCTACGATTACACCCACCGTCTGCTGGATTTTGCCCTGCTGGCCGAAGGCGAAGCGCCGTTTACCCCGATTGCCGATGAACCGCAGCCGGAAGACTGCGGGCACGTATTTGATCTGCTGACACAGCAACAGCTGGCCGTTCGTGAAGAAGACGACGGAAGTGAGCCGGAAGATATCACCCGCACGCCGCCGGTATTTCCGGCGTCCCGCGCGGCGCGTCTGCAACAGCTGGTGCGCGGCGACGAAGGTTTTCTGCTGTCGCTGAGCTATTCCACCCAGCGCGGTTACGGTCGCACGCATCCGTTTGCCGGAGAAATCCGCACCGGCTGGCTAACCGTCGACATTGTGCCGGAGGAGCTGGGTTTTGCCATTGATATCGGCGAAATCCTGCTGACCGAATGCGAGATGGTGAACGGTTTTGTCGCCCCGGAAGACAAACCGCCGCACTTTACCCGTGGATACGGGCTGGTGTTTGGCCGTGCCGAGCGCAAGGCGATGTCGATGTCGCTGGTGGATCGCGCACTGCAAACCCGTGAATACAACGAGCAGATCAGCAGCCCGGCGCAAGACGAAGAATTCGTGTTGTCGCACGCCGATAACGTCGAAGCCGCCGGTTTTGTTTCGCACCTCAAACTGCCGCATTACGTCGATTTCCAGGCCGAACTGGAGTTGCTAAAACGCCTGCGCGCCGCGAAAGAACAGGATCCTGCCAATGAACAATAATACCGTCCGCACACTGTCCGGCTACAACCACGGTTATCTCGATGAACAGACCAAACGCATGATCCGCCGTGGGATCCTCAAAGCCGTGGCGATCCCCGGTTATCAGGTACCGTTCGCCGGACGCGAAATGCCGATGCCTTACGGCTGGGGCACCGGCGGGATCCAGCTGACCGCCAGCGTGATCGGTGAAAACGATGTGCTGAAAGTGATCGACCAGGGCGCCGACGACACCACCAATGCCGTGTCAATCCGCAAATTCTTCCAGAGTGTCGCGGGGGTGAAAACCACCGAGAAAACCGTGGAAGCCAGCCTGATCCAGACCCGTCACCGCATCCCGGAGACGCCGTTGCAGGAAGATCAGATCCTGATTTTTCAGGTGCCGATCCCGGAGCCGCTGCGCTTTATCGAACCGCGTGAAACGGAAACCCGAAAAATGCACGCGCTGGAAGAGTACGGCGTGATGCAGGTGAAACTTTACGAGGACATCGCGCGCTTCGGCCATATCGCCACCACCTACGCCTATCCGGTAAAAGTGAATGACCGCTACGTGATGGATCCGTCGCCGATCCCAAAATTCGATAACCCGAAAATGAACATGATGCCCGCTTTGCAACTGTTCGGTGCCGGCCGTGAAAAACGCATTTACGCCCTGCCACCGTTCACCAAAGTGGAAAGTCTGGATTTCGACGATCATCCGTTCACCGTCCAGCAATGGGATGAACCCTGCGCCCTCTGCGGCTCGCGCCACAGTTATCTCGATGAAGTGGTGCTCGACGATCAGGGCAACCGCATGTTCGTGTGCTCCGATACCGATTTTTGTGCTCAGCAGGTTGAGCAACAGGCTTCCAACGAGGGTAACCGCTGATGACCACTCCCTTAAATCTCGCCGCCGAACCCCTGTTGTCGGTGAATAACCTGACCCACCTTTATGCGCCGGGCAAAGGCTTCAGCGATGTGTCGTTCAATCTGTATCCGGGCGAAGTGCTGGGCATTGTCGGTGAATCCGGCTCGGGTAAAACCACGCTGTTGCAGTCGATTTCTGCCCGCCTCGCGCCACAGCAAGGACAGGTCATCTACAACAACGGCCAGGTTGCCGCACAGTCGTTGTATGACATGGCCGAAAGCGACCGCCGCCGTTTGCTGCGCACCGACTGGGGCGTGGTGCATCAGCATCCGATGGACGGTTTACGCCGTCAGGTGTCTGCCGGGGGCAACATCGGCGAACGTCTGATGGCCGTGGGCGAACGTCATTACGGCGATATCCGCAAGAAAGCCGGTCAGTGGCTGGAGGATGTCGAAATTCCGGTGTCGCGCATTGATGACCTCCCAACCACGTTTTCCGGCGGCATGCAGCAACGTCTGCAAATCGCCCGCAATCTGGTGACGCATCCGCGTCTGGTGTTTATGGATGAACCAACCGGCGGACTCGACGTGTCCGTGCAGGCGCGTCTGCTGGATCTGCTGCGCACGCTGGTGGTGGAAATGCAGCTGGCGGTGGTGATTGTCACCCACGATCTGGGCGTCGCCCGCCTGCTGGCGCACCGTCTGCTGGTGATGAAGCAGGGTCAGGTGGTGGAAAGTGGATTAACCGACCGCGTGCTCGACGATCCGCATCATCCTTATACACAGCTGCTCGTTTCTTCCGTGCTGTCCTGAACCTTATTTAAGAGAAAGAGTGACCAAAATGACGACGAAGCTCAGGGTCGAAAATCTCAGTAAAACGTTTGTTCTGCATAACCAGAACAGCGCCAGATTGCCGGTATTCAGCAACGCCAGCCTGACAGTAAATGCCGGGGAATGCGTGGTGCTGCACGGCCATTCCGGCAGCGGGAAATCTACCCTTCTGCGCTCTTTATACGGCAACTATCTGCCGGACAGCGGCAAAATCTGGGTGGAACATCAGGGCCAGCAGATTGACATGGTCAGCGCCGAAGCGCGGCAGATCCTGGCGGTTCGCCGCCATACGGTCGGCTGGGTCAGCCAGTTTCTGCGGGTTATCCCACGTATCAGCGCGCTGAACCTGGTGATGCAACCGCTGCTGGAACTGGGCGTGGATAAAGCCCAAAGCGAAGTCCGCGCCAGCGCCTTACTGCGCCATCTGAACGTGCCGGAACGCCTGTGGCACCTCGCGCCTTCGACGTTTTCCGGCGGCGAACAACAGCGCGTGAACATCGCCCGCGGTTTTGTGGTCGATTATCCGGTGCTGTTGCTCGACGAGCCGACGGCTTCGCTGGACGCCACCAACCGCGCGGCGGTCGTCACGCTGATTGAACAGGCCAAAGCGCGCGGCGCGGCGGTGGTCGGGATTTTCCATGATGCGGATGTACGCGAACGCGTTGCCGATCGTTTATATGAAATGAGCCCGGAAACGGCTCCGGAGATGTCCGCATGATCATTAATAACGTCAGACTGGTGCTCGACGATCAGGTTGTTGAAGGATCCCTTGAGATGCAAAACGGCGTGATCAGCGCCTTCGCTGACACCCGCAGTCAGTTACCACAGGCGCTGGATGCGCAGGGCGGCTGGCTGATGCCCGGTTTTATCGAGCTGCACACCGATAATCTGGACAAATTTTTCACGCCGCGCCCGAAAGTTGACTGGCCGGCACATTCCGCAATGAGCAGCCACGATGCGCTGATGGTCGCCAGCGGTATCACCACGGTGCTGGATGCCGTGGCGGTCGGGGATGTGCGCGACGGCGGGCATCGTCTGGAGAATCTGCAAAAGATGATCGACGCGATTGTGAACAGCCAGAACGCCGGGCTGAACCGCGCCGAACACCGTCTGCATCTGCGCTGCGAACTGCCGCATGAAACCACGTTGCCGCTGTTCGAGAAGCTGATGGACACGTCAGTGCTGTCGCTGGTATCGCTGATGGACCACTCGCCAGGCCAGCGCCAGTTCGCCACGCCGCAGAAATATCGCGAATATTATCAGGGCAAATACAACCTTAACGATGAGCAGATGGACGACTATCAGGAAGAGCAAATCGCCCTGTCGCGCCGCTGGGCACAGCCAAACCGTGAAGCCATTGCTGCACACTGCCGTGAGCGCAGGATTTCACTGGCCAGCCACGATGATGCCACCGCCGCACATGTCGAAGAATCGCTGGCGCTCGGCAGCGTGATCGCTGAATTTCCGACCACCGAAGAAGCGGCGCGGGCTTCTCATGCTAACGGGTTGCAGGTGCTGATGGGGGCACCCAATATCGTGCGTGGCGGCTCGCATTCCGGCAACGTCGCGGCGCACCAGCTGGCCTCGCTCGGCCTGCTGGATATTCTCTCCTCCGACTACTATCCCGCCAGCCTGCTCGACGCGGTCTTCCGCATCGCGACGGATGAAAATAATGCCTTCAGCCTGCCGCAGGCGGTGAAGCTGGTGACGCGTAATCCGGCTAATGCGCTGGGCTTGCAGGATCGCGGGGAAATTGCCGAGGGCAAACGCGCGGACCTGGTGCTGGCACGTGCGCACGGCGAACATCACTACGTTCAAAACGTCTGGCGTCAGGGCATTCAGGTGTTCTGAGGGGAGAAAGGATGAGTCGTTTACTTTATCTGATGGGCGCGTCGGGTTCAGGCAAAGACAGTCTTCTGGACGCGTTGCGCCAGCATTTACCCACTGATGTCGCCGTGGCGCACCGCTACATTACGCGCCCTGCCGATGCGGGCGCCGAGAACCACATTGCGCTGAGTGAAACCGAGTTTATTCAGCGCCGCCAGCTCGGTTTATTTGCCCTTGAATGGCATGCACACCAGTGCCGCTATGGCGTGGGCATTGAAATCGACAGCTGGATGCAACTGGGCTGTCATGTGGTGGTCAACGGCTCACGCGCGCATCTGGACATCGCCCGTCAGCGTTATGGCAAGCGGCTGCTGCCGGTGTGTTTGCAGGTTTCAGACGAAGTGCTGGCCGCACGTCTTACGGAACGCGGACGCGAAGATGCGGCGCAGATTGCCTGTCGGCTTCAGCGCGCCAGAGAGTATGCCAGCGCGCTGCCCGCCGAATGCCATCTGCTGAATAATGACGGCGCATTACAGGAAACATTACAGCATCTGCTGGCGGTGCTTTCGCTGCCGGTCAGTGCCCCGGCTTATCCCGTGACGTTACGATGAAGGATCCTATGACAGACATCATTTCTCCCTTTTCGCTGGCTGATGAACACGATTTTTCCCGGCCTCAAATTGGTCAGCAGGTTGAGCTCAACGGATCGCAGCTCGGGCACTATGTGCACATCGCGGATAACGCGATCATCGAAGAAACGCAGATCGGCGATTACTCTTACACTGCCGGAAATAACCAGATCTTCTACGCGACGATCGGCAAGTTTGTGTCGATCGCCACTTATGTGCGGATCAATCCCGGCAATCATCCGACCTACCAGCGTGTGGCGCAGCACCATTTCACCTACCGCAGTTCGGTGTATGGGCTGGGTGAAGACGATCAGGCCTTTTTCGACTGGCGGCGTGAGCATCACGTCACCGTGGGCAATGATGTGTGGATCGGCCATAACGCGGTGCTGATGCCGGGCGTGAACGTCGGCAATGGCGCGGTGATCGGCACGTCGGCAGTGGTCACCAAAGACGTCGAGCCTTATTCCATCGTCGCGGGCGTCCCGGCGAAGAAGATTGGCATGCGCTTTGACGATAAGATGATCGACAGGATCGAAAAAAGTCAGTGGTGGAACTGGGATCATGAAACGCTGAAAGAAAGGATGCCGGACTTCAGGGATCTGGCGGTATTTGCGGAAAAATATCTGTAAAGATCGACCGGGAGGAAGCGCCAGGTCAGACAGGCAGAAAATTCACGTTTTTTGCCTGATACCTTATCACAAGGATCCGCCTGAGCGGATCACGCGGATTAAAGATCTTCAATACTGGCGGCAATCTGATCGGATTCCAGCACCGTTATTCCGCCTAGCCCGGCATTGAATGCCTGCTCCTGCAACGCTCTGGCCACGATATCGGCATCAATGGCTTTCAGTTTTCCCGGCAATAATTTAAACAATGGCGCACTAAGTTGTTCCAGCAGGCGCGGCGGATGGCGTTTTCCCACCAGCAAAGACGGTCTGACCAGCGTCAGCAGCGGCCATCCCTGTTGCATCAGCGCCTGTTCCATTTCGCCTTTGGTCCGGTTATATAAAAAACGCGAACGCGCATCGGCACCGTGGGCACTGACGGTAAGACAATGGCGTGCGCCCAGTTCCCGGGCGGCTTTGGCGCTGTCGACAACCAGGTCGTAATCGACGGCCCGGAAGGCCGCCGCACTGCCAGCCTGTTTGCGGGTGGTGCCCAGACAACAGAACAGCAAATCGATGGGCTCATCCAGCGCGACCACCAGTGAGGTCAGATTGGCTCCCAGCGGATTGACCACTTTACTGCCCGGCGGCAAAGGACGGCGGCTCGGCGCAACAATGCGGCTGACGCGCGGATCCAGCTGGAGCAGGCGCAGAAGCTCTCGCCCCACCAGACCACTCCCACCAAGAAGAAGAACTTTTGCCATATCACTTCCTTTTAAACATCGGCGTTTCAGATAGCTTTTATCAGCAGATTTTTCAGTGTTACCTGATCGCTAAAGCAGCGCTATAAGACATATCCTGTTACGGATGAATGTCAGACATCCCCCGATCCCACAGCAGCTTTTTCCCAAAGCCGAGCGTGTTGTCAGTCATCTTGATGTAATTGAGTTTAAGCCGCCACACCGGCGCTTTCATCGCCACGGCCACGGGAAAATGCGTGCAATAAAGATGGCGCGCGCGCCCCTCTTCTTCACCACTGAGCAGCGTGGCCTCTGCGCGAAACTGAATCCCCTGGATCAGGGCGATGGTTTTCGGATGCGGCGCGATGGTGCCGACCACCTGCGGCGATTTCGCCATCAGCGTGCCATGCAGCGTTTTCATTTCAGTCATGAAATAGAGCGACAGGCTTTCTGAATCGGTGACGTAAAAACAGTTGGCGCTCCACATGTCGCCATCAGCGGCGGCGCACAGCGCCAGAACGTGGTTTTTATTGAGAAACTTCAGGATGTGTTTCAGATCGTCGGGATTATTCATCAACGGTGCCCTTTCCATTCTTTGCGCACAGTGTAACGCGCTGCCAACAGGTTTTACGTCACTCCTTTGTGCGCTTCGGGTAAACTTACGCAAACTTTATTAAACGCCATGAGCCTATGTCAGCCCCACCAAACTGGTATTTGTATATGTTGAGAACCCCGACCGGCGTGCTGTACACCGGGATCACCACCGACGTGACGCGGCGTCTGGCGGAGCATCAGTCCGGAAAAGGGGCGAAAGCGCTGCGGGGAAAAGGCGAGTTACGGCTGGCGTTCCATTGCCCTGCGGGCAACCGTTCGCTGGCATCGAAGCTGGAAATCAGAGTGAAGAAGCTCAGCAAGGCGCAAAAGGAGTTACTGGTAAAAAATGCGCCGCCGTGTCTGGAAAGGTATTTTGGCTTGCCGGAGAGCGGTGTTCAGGAAGAGTGCTGACGGGCCTGATGACAGGCCCGCTGGGAAATCAGAAACGGTTAAATGCCGCCGGGAAAACCACTTCTCCGCTGGCATGAGTGAGCGCATCGTCTGACAGGGTAAACAACTGGAAAGCATCCTGCGTGCCCGGCCAGCGGCAATGCAGGTCGTGTGGCGCGGCGGGTTTGAAGCCAAAACGGCGGTAATATGCCGGTTCACCTAATACCACCACAGCGGCATAGCCAAACTCGTTGAGGGAATCTAACCCTTCGTACACCAGTTTTTGCCCCAGCCCCTGCTTGCGCAGTGAGGCTTCTACCGCCAGCGGAGCCAGCCCCACCCAGTTACGATCTTCACCCTGAATATCGACCGGGCAAAACGCAACGTAACCCACCACACCACCTTCATCATCCGTTGCCACAACGCCCAGCGTCAGCAGGCCGTCTTCGCGCAGTTCCTGGACTAAATCGGCTTCGGCACCGGTCGGAAACGCAGAGCGCAACAGGCGGTCTATGCCCGCCGCATCTACAGGAATTTCAGTTCGAATTAACATGGTTCAGCTACCGGAGCTTGTGGCTCACGGCCCTCTTGCAGACCTGCTTCAACAAAGTCGGCCAGACGCAGCAGACCGTTTTTCAGCAGTGCAGGCATCGTATCAAGGTCGATAGAATCCATCAGATTCTTCACGTTCAGACCGAGTTCAGTGTCACCTTCAATGCGCAGACGACGCTGGAAGAACAGCGTATCCGGATCTTCCTTACGCGCCGCGATCAGGATCAGATCGTTGGCTTGACCGCTGAAACTGACGTCGGCTTCGCCTTGTTCGCGGATGATCAGTTTGCCTTCGCTGACGGACATCTGCCAGCTCAGGTTGAGATCGGAAACCTCAATTTTTAACCAGCGACTTTCCAGAAAATCCAGTTCGCCGTCGGCCAGTGCCTGACGTAACTGCCAGCTCAACACCTGCTGCAAAACCTGACGCGACACGGCGAAAGGGGTGAATTTTAAAGGCACACTTAACAGGGATGGCCCCTGACGAACTATACGTGCACGTAGTTTTTGCAACACTCGCACTACTCCTTTCGGTAACTTTTTGGGCAACACGTCAGTCTATTTTGCCACATCGCCAGACTCATTCAGCGGCCTGCATCAATAAATACTGCTACAGAAAAACCTCACGTACAACCTCCCCGGCCCTAACTCACCGCTCAATACCGCAGAAACTGCCTCAAATCAAAATATTGCATCTATAGCTTCTCTAAAATAGTTCGCCAACCGAAGCCCTCGCTGATGAATGAATTACGTCGGCATATCGCTTCTCATCACTATCAACCCTTCAGCTACGCTGTCCGGTTGCAGCAAGGAATGATCATGGAGCTACTTTGTCCGGCAGGGAATTTACCTGCGCTGAAAGCGGCGATCGATAACGGGGCCGATGCGGTTTATATCGGCCTGAAAGACGACACCAACGCGCGCCATTTTGCGGGTCTGAATTTCACAGATAAAAAACTCCAGGAAGCGGTCAGTTACGTGCACAGCCGCCAACGTAAACTGCATATCGCCATCAATACGTTTGCACATCCGGACGGGTATCAGCGCTGGGAACGCGCCGTGGATATGGCCGCGCAACTCGGCGCAGATGCGCTGATCCTCGCCGATATCGCCATGCTGGATTACGCGGCCAATAAATATCCTCACGTCGAGCGCCATGTTTCGGTGCAGGCTTCGGCCACCAACGATGAAGCGATCCGTTTCTATAAACGTAACTTCGACGTCGCCCGCGTGGTGTTACCGCGCGTACTTTCCATGCATCAGGTGCGCCAGCTCTCGCGTACATCGGTGGTGCCGCTGGAAGTGTTCGCCTTCGGCAGCCTGTGCATTATGGCCGAAGGCCGCTGCTATCTGTCTTCCTACCTGACCGGTGAATCACCCAATACCGTCGGAGCCTGTTCTCCGGCGCGGTTCGTGCGCTGGCAGCAAACCGCGCAGGGCATGGAATCACGCCTGAACGATGTGCTGATAGATCGTTACGAGGAAGGCGAAAACGCCGGTTATCCGACGCTGTGCAAAGGCCGTTATCTGGTGGATGGCGCGAAATATCATGCACTGGAAGAGCCCACCAGCCTGAATACGCTGGAATTACTGCCCGAGCTGTTCGCCGCCAATATTGCCTCGGTGAAAATTGAAGGCAGGCAGCGCAGCCCGGCCTACGTCAGCCAGGTCGCCCGCGTCTGGCGTGCGGCGATAGACCGTTGCATGGCCGATCCGGCGCACTTTACAACCGATGCCGCCTGGATGAGCACGCTGGGCGCAATGTCTGAAGGGACACAAACGACGCTCGGTGCCTATCACCGCAAATGGCAGTAACCGAAGAGACAATGATGAAATATTCTTTAGGCGCCATCCTTTATTACTGGCCGAAAGCGCAGGTGGAAGAGTTTTATCAGGCCGCCGCCGCAAGCAGCGCAGACATCATTTATCTGGGTGAAAATGTCTGTACCAAACGCCGTGAAATGAAGGTTAACGACTGGCTGGAGGTCGCGCGCCAGCTGGCAGCGACCGGCAAACAGGTGGTGATCTCCACGCTGGCGTTGTTGCAGGCACCGTCTGAACTCAATGAACTGAAACGCTATGTCGAGAACGGCGAGTTTCTGCTGGAAGCCAATGATTTTGGCGCAGTGAATATGGCTGCTGAGCGCAATCTGCCGTTTGTGGTTGGCCATGCGCTGAACTGCTATAACGCCGTCACGCTAAAAATCCTGCAAAAACAAGGCATGGTGCGCTGGTGTATGCCGGTTGAGCTTTCCCGCGACTGGCTGGCGAACCTGCTGAACCAGTGTCAGGATCTGGGTATTCGCGATAAGTTTGAAGTGGAAGTGCTGTCTTACGGGCATCTGCCGCTGGCTTATTCGGCACGCTGTTTTACCGCGCGTTCAGAGAACAAAGCCAAGGATGAGTGTGAAACCTGCTGCATCGAGTATCCGCAGGGCCGCAAGGTGCTGTCACAGGAAAATCAGCAGGTGTTCGTGCTCAACGGTATTCAGACGCAAAGTGGCTATTGTTACAATCTCGGTAATGAACTGACCTCGATGCAGGGGCTGGTGGATATCGTCAGGCTGTCGCCGGAAAGCAGCGAAGCACTTGCCACGCTGGAGGCGTTTCGCCGTAATGAGCACGGATTAGCGCCGCTGACGCTGACCGATAAGGCTGACTGTAACGGTTACTGGCAGCGCGTCGCCGGACTGGAGCTGCGCCAGTAATTTCAGCCCGTGCGAAAATGAAAAGGGATATGGCTTTGCGGCGATATCCCTTTTTTATCACGCTTTTTTATGTTTTCGCCTGAACATCGCCCGCAGGCGAACACCGTCGCGCAGCATGCCCACGGCAATACCGGTGAAGGTGTAAAACGCGCACAGGATCAGCAGCATCAGAATATCGCCGCCCACGTCTTTGAACGGCAGCCCCATCTGATTCACCCCGGCAATCGCTTTGGTCGCCCACGTCGAAGGCAGCATAGAAGAGATTGCCCGAACCCATGCCGGCATTGCCTGTAAGGGCCAGATAGTGCCGGAGATGTAAAACACCGGCGTGGTCAGAAAAGCCAGCGTCAGGTAAATCAGCTCGACGCTGCGCAGACATTCCGTAACCAGTTTGCCCAGCCCTAAAACGGCCAACAGGAACGGGAAAGTCAGCAGCAGAATCTCCGGAATGCTGGCCGTTTGCCGGTAGCCTAATATCCACGGCCAAAGCACAAACAGCACGATCGATAAAAACAGCCAGACCGGGATCAGCGCCGAAATCCCGCCGAGAAATGCCGGGATGGTCGGTTTTCCGGAGGGAGCGCTGTTGAGCACAATACTCACACGCACACTGGCAATCAGCAGGGAGTGTTGTAACAACATCACCAGCAGGCCGGGGAAAATGATTGCCGCAAAGCTGATGCCGGGGTTAAACAGATCCAGCGTCTGCCCCACCATCGGCGAGAGCACCACGCTGGCCTGACGCTCGCTGAAGCCGTTGCTCAACAACAGATCAGTGTTGTATTGGGTGAGGATCGCCTGATACGCCCCCAGCACATCCTGCTGGATCTGCCCGTTTGCCAGACGGTTGGTGGCATCGCCGTACACCGGAATAACGATATTTTGACCGGCGAGGATCTTCTTCTCCAGATCGACCGGCATGATGATCACGGCGAACAGTTTGCGCAGCGCAAGATCGTGCTCGGCTTCCGCCAGATTTTCATAGTGCACCGTGGCGACTTTCGAGGTCGCGTCGAGCTGGCGGGTCAGCATCCGGCTGGCGGTACTGTGATCCTGATCGACGACGGCGACCGGCAAGTCCCACACTGTGCGGTTGGCGTAGACCATGCTCATCACGCACAAGGAAATCAGCAACATCATCCACATCGGTTTATCAAGCAGGCCCGTCAGCACTTTGCTGAAAGTCCCCCACCAGGTCCTGAACCATTCGCGACGGGTCATTTTCCTGGCTCCTGTTGTTTCAGCCGCAGATATAAGCGTTTACGCACCAGAAGGCTGGTGACCAGCGGATAGATCAGCAGGATGGCGCAGACCATTAAAATACCGCGCACGGACACTTCACGCAGGAAGACGTCAAACATCGCGGCCAGGGCGTAGCTCAGCGGTTCGATGCCGGAAATAATCCGCGCAGGCAAGGGCATCGACAGCACCGGGACCGCCATACCGGAGAAGGTCAGCGCGATACTGACGAAAATCCCCATCATGGTGTAGGCCGTAATCGTGGTTTTGGTAAAGGTGAACAGCAACAGCCCGAGGCTTTGAGCGGCAATCACATAAAAGAAACCGATGAGCAGCATATATAACGGGTTACCGCTGACGCGCGCGTCAAAAAAGCCGACCAGCATGGCGATCTCGACCATCAGTAACGTGGTGAAACACAGCGTGTAAGGCGCGAGTTTGCCCAGCAGTGCCAGCGTAAACGACGGCGTGCTGATCAACGCCTGACTGCGCGCCATGACGTAAATCATGCAGGTGACGGTAAACAGTTGCAGCAGATGAATGGTCGCAGCAAACTGCTGGTAATAAATGTAGCTTCCGCTGGCGTTGAACAGGCTGCCGTAGGACAAATCCACGCTCGCCAGCGACGGCAACGTTTTGCCGATTTCAGTCGCGATAATCGAACGGTAACGGGTATTGAGTTCAGTGATCAACCCGCTGAAATCCTGCGTGGAATACAGTCCGGCACCGTAGAACAAAGCGTTGTAGTACAGAACTGCACTCGGCTGTTTTCCGGCCAGCACATCCGCTTCGAAATTAACCGGAATATACAGCAACGCATAATCCTGCGCGGTACGCAGGCGATACTCAGCTTCCTGCAATCCGCCACTGAAGGCCTGAACATGCGCATGGGAACCGGCGTCCAGTTTGCGGGTCAGGGTCTTCGACAGGCTGCTGTGATCGTTGTCGATGACCGACACCGGTAAATTCAGCAGGGTGCCTTCAGAGAAATTGCTGCTGATGAGGCCAAACAGCAACAACGGGAAAATCCAGCATAGCCAGTGGATCACCGGCTTGCGGAATGCATGGCTGACTTCACGGTTAAATGCCCGGCTAAAACAGCGCCATCCGGCTTTTATTCTTTCACTGCGCGGCGCTTTGACCCGCTTCACTTCGCCTTCCACTGCCACAGCGCACTCATGCCCTGCCGCAATCCGGGCACCGGTTTCGCAGGGTAAAGACGCACTTCAAAGGTTTTAAGATCGAAATCACCTGTCGCACGCGTGGCGCGTTTGGTTGCGTAATCACCGAGCGGTGCGATGTAGCGCACTTCGGCTTCGATCATCTGGTTGTTCAGCGCAGGCACGCGCATTTGTACTTTGTCGCCTTTGCGCACGCCGGCCAGAATATCTTCTCGCAGGTTAAAAACGAAATAGGCGTCAGGCAGACGGACTAACGTCAGCAACGGGCTGTTCGCACTTTCCAGTTCGCCGACTTCCACCGGGATCGGCCCCACTTCACCATCGACCGGGGCTTTCACCTGCAAGTCATCGGTTTGCGCTTTGATTTCCAGTAAGTCTTCTTCCGCCTGACGCAGCTGCGCGGCATAGCTTTCGCGCTGTTCCACGCGGTCGCCATTGACACCTTCATCAAGATTGGCTTTGGCGACGAGAACTTGTGCGTATGCGCTGTCACGGGCGCGGCGGGAATCTTCTAAATCAGACGCTGAAATAAACCCTTTCGCCGCCACTTTGGCGTTGCGGTTATAGAGGTCGCGGGCGTTAACATATTCCGCCTGAGACTGGGCCAGCGTGGCTTTCAGGTTGCGGATGCTCTCTTCGCGGGTGCCGTTAACAGAGAGATCGAGCTGGGCTTTTGCCTGATCGCGGGCAGCTTCGGCGGCGCGCAACTGCGCCATCATTTCAGGGCTGTCGAGGGTGATCAGTAGCTGACCGGCTTTGACATCGTCACCGCGTTCAACGTGACGTTCAATCACGCGGCCCTTGGCTTTGGACGCGACAATGACTTCCGGCGCATCGACTTCGCCTTGCAGCAATAAGTCCTGATTGTTCGCACGGAACAACACGGCTAAAGAAACCGCCACGAAGACCAGCAGAAGGGTCAATAAAATTCGTTTACTCATGTGTTGCCTGATCCTTTTTTTTCTCGCCAGTGTTCTTCAGAGGCATTGGTTTTCCATTCCTTGAGTGTCCTTTCGCCGCACTCTGTTTTCGGAGTGATCGATACATCACAGGAGGCGTTCAATCATAGCGGCGCTGACAGAGAGTTTTTAACACAAAACAACATATTGACTGAAACGATAAATTAAACGCAATTCATAGTCGTCACGCATGAGTTGGAGGATCAGGAAAGGCACAAATGCAGTATTCAATCCACGGTGAATGGGTAATACTCGTTCTAATTATGAGCATTTTTAGCGGGCGAACTGCTTGTGTTTCGCCCATCAACGAGTGAGCCGTGACTATGTCTGATAAACACACCGTTCCCCTATCCGTGCTGGATTTAGCACCCGTTCCACAAGGTGCCGACGCAGCGCAGGCCTTTAAATATTCCCTCGATTTGGCACAACATGCTGAAAAATGGGGCTATCAACGTTACTGGATGGCTGAGCATCACAACATGACCGGCATCGCCAGTGCGGCGACGTCGGTGTTGCTGGGATACATCGCGGGCGGCACTAAAACGATTCGCGTCGGTTCCGGCGGGGTCATGCTGCCCAACCATTCCCCGCTGGTCATTGCCGAACAGTTCGGCACACTGGCGACGCTGTATCCGAACCGTGTCGATCTTGGCCTTGGCCGCGCGCCGGGTACCGATCAGCGCACAATGATTGCACTGCGCCGCCATCTCTCCGGTGAAGTCGATAATTTCCCGAAAGATGTGCAGGAATTACAGTTGTACTTCGGCGAAGTTCAGCCACAGCAGGCAGTGCAGGCCGTGCCGGGTCAGGGATTGCATGTGCCGATCTGGCTGCTGGGATCGAGCTTGTACAGCGCTCAGCTGGCCGCCGCACTGGGATTGCCTTTTGCCTTCGCCTCGCATTTTGCGCCGGATATGCTCTATCAGGCATTGGCCATCTATCGCAGTAAATTCCAGCCTTCTGCCCAGTTTGAGAAGCCGTATGCCATGGTGTGTATTAACGCGATTGGCGCGGATACGGATGAGGAAGCGCGACGGATGTTTACCTCAAATCAGCAGCAGTTCATCAATCTGCGTCGCGGTATGCCGGGCAAACTGCCAGCACCCGTGGATAACATTGAAAGTCTGTGGTCCGCGTCAGAGCGATTTGGGGTGGATAATGCACTGCGTATGTCGGTCGTCGGTAATAAAGACACGCTACGTCAGGGATTGCAGTCCATTCTGCGTGAGACACAAGCGGATGAGCTGATGATTAACGGTCAGATTTTTGATCATCAGGCGCGTTTGCATTCCTTCGAGATTGTGGCCGGTTTACAGGATGATTTGGTAAAAGAACAGCGCATCAGTTAATCGCGTTCACAAATTTAAGACGAAAAAAAACCAGCCGGTTAAGGCTGGTTTTTTATTATCTGCACCTGAGTAAAACCAGGTGCGATAAATTATGCGTCAGTCGTGCGACGTGGTGCGCGGCTTGGCGGACGACGTTCGCCTGCAGCAGAAGAACCTTCACGACGATCGCCGCTGAAAGAACGTGGAGCGCCGTTACCACGACGTTCGCCACCTGCACCCGCAGGACGGTCACCGTTGAAAGGACGCGGAGCACCGTTACCACGACGCTCACCACCTGCACCTGCTGGACGTTCGCGACGCGCAGCCTGTGGCTGAGCATCACCCAGCAACTGCATGTTCATCGGTTTGTTCAGGATACGAGTACGGGTGAAATGAGACAGAATCTCGCCCGGCATACCTTTCGGCAGTTCGATAGTAGAGTGCGTACCGAACAGCTTGATGTTACCGATGTAACGGCTGCTGATGTCGCCTTCGTTAGCGATCGCGCCAACGATGTGACGAACTTCAACACCATCATCACGACCCACTTCGATGCGATACAGTTCCATTTCGCCAGCGTCACGACGCTCACGACGTGGGCTGTCGCCATCACGTGCAGGACGGTCGTTACTGCGAGCCGGACGGTCACGACGATCGCCACGGTCACCGCGATCGCCACGTTCTTCAAATTCACGACGCGGTGGACGGCTTTTGAAGATTGGGTCAGCAGCAACGATCAGAGGACGTTCGCCCTGTGCCATTTTCAGCAGTGCAGCAGCCAGCGTTTCGATGTCCAGCTCTTCTGCAGGTTGCAGTTTAGCCAGCAATGCACGGTACTGATCCAGATCGCTGCTTTCCAGTTGTTGCTGAACTTTTGCTGCGAACTTAGCAAGACGACGCTCGCCCAGGACATCAGCAGTAGGAATTTCAACTTCTGGAATGGTCAGCTTCATGGTGCGTTCAATGTTACGCAACAGGCGACGTTCACGGTTTTCGACGAACAGTAATGCGCGACCAGCACGGCCTGCACGACCGGTACGACCGATACGGTGAACGTAAGACTCAGAGTCCATCGGGATGTCATAGTTAACAACCAGGCTGATACGTTCTACATCCAGACCACGTGCTGCCACGTCGGTTGCGATAAGAATGTCCAGACGGCCATCTTTCAGACGCTCCAGGGTTTGCTCACGCAGCGCCTGGTTCATGTCGCCGTTCAGTGCAGCGCTGCTGTAGCCGCTACGTTCCAGAGCTTCGGCCACTTCAAGGGTCGCGCTCTTAGTACGAACGAAGATGATGGCTGCATCAAAGTCTTCTGCTTCCAGGAAACGCACCAGTGCTTCGTTTTTACGCAGGCCGTGCACAGTCCAGTAGCTCTGGCTGATGTCCGGACGGGTAGTCACGCTTGACTGGATACGCACTTCCTGTGGATCTTTCATGAAGCGACGCGTAATGCGACGAATCGCTTCTGGCATGGTTGCAGAGAACAATGCGGTCTGATGTTCAGCCGGGATCTGCGCCATGATAGTTTCAACGTCTTCGATGAAGCCCATACGCAGCATTTCATCAGCTTCGTCCAGCACCAGACCGCTCAGGTTAGAGAGGTTCAGGGTGCCGCGTTTCAGGTGGTCCAGCAGGCGGCCCGGGGTACCCACAACAACTTGTGGACCTTGACGCAGTGCGCGCAGCTGAACGTCATAGCGCTGGCCGCCGTAAAGGGCAACCACATTCACGCCATGCATATGTTTAGAGAAATCGGTCATTGCTTCAGCAACCTGAACCGCCAGTTCGCGGGTCGGAGCCAGAACAAGAATTTGTGGTGCTTTCAGTGAAGCATCAATGTTGTGCAGCAAAGGTAAAGAGAATGCAGCAGTTTTACCGGAACCGGTCTGCGCCATACCCAGAACGTCGCGGCCACTCAGCAGGTGAGGAATACACTCAGCCTGGATTGGTGAAGGTTTTTCGTAGCCCAAATCAGTCAGGGCAGAAATGATCGGAGCAGACAGCCCCAGGTCAGCAAAAGAGGTTTCAAGCTCAGTAGTCATGTACACGTGCCTCATTAATAATGGCAGCCAGTCTACATAACTCGTCGAGAAAATTTTCAGTCATTTTCATTGAAAAGTGTGAACCGGCTCAAATTAGATTATAAAACGAACAAAGCAACCCTCGCCCGTTAAGGCGCTTAAAAATGGTAAAAACCATGATTAATCAGGCTGATTGGTGTCGTCAGCTATTGCTGGTCCGATTCTGATAGGTCGTCTTGCTCTTGGCCCAAAAGCGCCAATTCCAACAATGCATAGCGGTGCTCAACAAAGTTGTGAACGTTGTTAGCTACCGTCAGTTTGAACAGTGCCGCAGCGCTGTTCTTGTCCCCCAGACTTAGGTAGTGCTTACCTAAATAGAAGTCAGTTTCACTGAGATGCTCAGCGAGCGAAGTGTTATCCGTTGCTTCTGCCTTGAGACGTTCCATCAGCGTAGATTCGCTGATTTTGCCCAGGTAGAATTCGACGATATTCCATCCCCATTGCCCTCTGTCCGCTTTGTCATAACGCTGTTGAAGCGCTACGTCGGCATCCTTTGGATTGATTTCTCGCTCCGCAAGATAAAGCCATAATGAACGGAAGGGATCATTTGGATCGTCTCGATAAAACGCCTGCAGATCATCCTGCGCTAACGAGAATCGGCCACCGTAATACAGGGCGATACCTCGGTTCAAACGCGCGTAGTTGTAAGTTGGATCAAGCTCTAGTACAGAATCAAACGCTTCATAGGCAGCATCGAAATTGCCTGCCTGCGTTAGGTAAATCCCCAGGTAGTTAAAAACTTCTGGCATATCAGGACGAACAGACAGCGCTTGTGAAAAATCATTACGCGCCAGTGCTCTTAGCCCGAGACTATCATACAGCACACCGCGCTCATATAATAGCTGTGCTCTCTCATCATCGGTTAATGACCGGCTGGCAAGAATTTGTTCCATGCGTGCCAGGATGACTTCCTGCTGCAACGTTGGCTGCAAAGGAATCGCCAGAACTTCATTTTTACGCCAATCATGGTTGCTGCATCCTGCCAACATAAGTGCTGTCGCAACATAACACCAGCGCAAGAAAGGCTTCATTTCTACTCCCGGAGACAAACATTGGATAGACGTCCTGTCATCCGCTTGCTTAACACAAACGCGTCCTACGCTCGTGATACGAACAGCTCCTCTCCGGATGGAAAGGAGCTGTAAAACTTCTGTTACAGATTATTCTGCGTCAGGTTGCTTAGTTGTATCGTCCTGAGTCGGTGCAGTGGCTTCTTTGATGCTCAAACGCACACGGCCCTGACGGTCAACTTCCAGTACCTTAACCGGTACTTCCTGACCCATTTGCAGGTAATCAGTCACTTTCTCTACACGCTTGTCAGCGATTTGAGAAATGTGAACCAGACCTTCTTTACCGCCGCCGATGGCAACAAACGCACCAAAGTCTACGATACGGGTCACTTTACCCTGATAGATACGGTCAACTTCGATTTCTGCGGTGATCTCTTCGATACGACGGATAGCGTATTTTGCTTTCTCGCCGTCGGTTGCTGCGATCTTCACAGTACCGTCATCTTCGATTTCAATGGTTGTACCCGTTTCTTCAGTCAGGGCACGGATCACAGAACCACCTTTACCGATCACGTCCTTGATTTTGTCCGGGCTGATCTTGATGGTGTGGATACGTGGAGCAAACTGAGAGATATCGCCGCGCGGAGTGCTGATAGCCTGTTCCATTACGCCCAGAATGTGCAGACGCGCACCCTTAGCCTGGTTCAGAGCCACCTGCATGATTTCGCGGGTGATACCTTCGATTTTGATGTCCATCTGCAGCGCGGTGATACCATCGCGGCTACCGGCCACTTTGAAGTCCATGTCGCCCAGGTGATCTTCGTCACCCAGAATGTCAGACAGAACAACAAAGCTTTCGCCTTCTTTAACCAGACCCATTGCAATACCTGCAACAGCGGCTTTGATCGGCACACCTGCATCCATCAGGGCCAGAGATGCACCACAAACAGAAGCCATAGAAGATGAACCGTTAGATTCAGTAATTTCAGACACGACACGTACGGTGTACGGGAAGTCTTCTGGTTTTGGCATCATCGCCAGCACGCCGCGTTTCGCCAGGCGGCCGTGACCAATTTCACGACGTTTTGGTGAACCCACCATCCCGGTCTCACCAACGGAGTACGGAGGGAAGTTGTAGTGGAACAGGAAGCTGTCAGACTTCTCGCCCATCAGTTCATCCAGGTTTTGCGCGTCACGGGCAGTACCCAGAGTGGCAGTAACCAGTGCCTGAGTTTCGCCACGCGTAAACAGCGCTGAACCGTGAGTACGTGGCAGAACGCCAGTACGAACGTCCAGACCGCGGATCATGTCTTTTTCGCGACCATCGATACGTGGCTCGCCACGCAGAACACGGCTACGCACCACATTCTTCTCAATGCTACCCAGCAGGTCAGAAATTTCGCCAGCGTCCAGCGCTTCATCTTCTGCTTGCAGGGTCTGAACCACTTCCGCTTTGATGACGTTGATCTGAGCGTAACGGTCTTGTTTATCAGTGATCAGGTAAGCATCACCTAAACGAGATTCTGCCAGCGCTGCAACGCGAGCGTGCAGCTCTGCGTTAACCACTTCTGGCTGCCAATCCCATTTCGCTTTACCGACTTCAGCAACCAGAGAGTTGATGTTATCGATAACGATTTGTTGTTGCTCGTGGCCGAACACCACAGCGCCCAGCATCTGGTCTTCGCTCAGAACGTCAGCTTCAGACTCAACCATCAGAACCGCGCCTTTAGTACCGGCAACGACCAGGTCAAGACTACTGGTTTTCAATTCATCTGCGGTTGGGTTCAGAACGTACTGATCGTTGATGTAACCCACGCGTGCTGAACCGATTGGGCCGCTGAAAGGAATACCAGACAGGCTCAGGGCAGCAGACGCACCGATCATCGCAACGATGTCAGGGTTTACTTGCGGGTTCAGGGAAACCACGGTCGCGATAACCTGAACTTCATTCAGGAAACCTTCCGGGAACAGTGGGCGAATTGGACGGTCGATCAGACGTGAAGTCAGTGTTTCGCCTTCGCTTGGACGGCCTTCACGACGGAAGAAGCTACCCGGGATACGACCAGCAGCATAAGTACGCTCCTGGTAGTTAACCGTCAGTGGGAAGAAACTCTGACCTGGTTTGGCTTTTTTCTGGCCAACAACGGTAACGAATACCGCGGTGTCGTCCATGCTAACCATCACGGCTGCAGTCGCCTGACGCGCCATCATGCCGGTTTCCAGCGTAACGGTGTGCTGGCCGTATTGGAATTTACGAATAGTCGGATTAAGCAATGTAATGTCCTTAATTGTGGCACGCAGCTGTTATGACAGCAGTTCACGCCGATAGATATCCGAGCTTCTCACTACATTCTCGCGACTAATGACAATCCTTATTGACCTGACAATGTGGCAATAAAGTCTCTCATTAGCCGCGCGAAAACATCTGTAACGGAAGTTCATGTTCTTAGAAAAACAGCAGAAACAACAGCCATACAGTACCCTGATTTGGTGTTGCTTCCTAGAATAAAGGGGCCTATTGGCCCCTTTACACTGAAACTCGCTTGATTAGCGACGCAGACCCAGACGTTCGATCAGGCTGGTGTAACGCGCTACATCTTTACCCTTCAGGTAGTCCAGCAGTTTACGACGCTGAGAAACCATACGCAGCAGACCACGACGGCTGTGGTGATCTTTTTTGTGCTCTGCAAAGTGACCTTGCAGATGGTTAATTTGAGCAGTCAGCAGAGCAACCTGAACTTCGGTAGAACCACTGTCGTTAGTGCCGCGACCAAAGTCGGAAACGATTTGAGCTTTAGCTTCAACGCTTAGAGACATAATTATACTCCAAAATATTATAGATAGTTTAAACGGGTGCCGATCTCTAATTCAGCTACCCAATGCATAAGCTGCGCTATTCTACCCTTTGCTATATATGATCGCAAGGTGGGCAAAAAGCGCTTATTCGGCGTATTCGACGACTAAACGACGTGGCGCAATGCGGCCATCATCGTCAATTTCACCAATGCCGATAAACTTATGTTCTTCACCTTCCGTAATGCGAACCATGCCGCTCGTCGGTGCGCCCGATGCCTGAACAGGTTGACCCTGTTTAACGTATCCGGCCACCACAGGCAGCAAATTCACTTCCGGGAAGTCTTCGCATGCGCTGTCCATAGGCAGCAACAACGGATCCAACAGCAAGCGTGGCTCGATGCCCTGCTCTTCTGCCTGAGCAATCAACTCATGGAGTTTTTCCATTGTGACCATGCGCTCAAGGGGATACGTAGCCACCTGCAAACGACGCAAATAAGTGACGTGTGCGCCACAACCCAATTTTTCACCTAAATCATCCACAATAGTGCGAATGTAAGTGCCTTTTGAGCAATGGATTTCCAGTTCAACCTCAACGCCTTCCCAGCGGATAAACTTCAGTTCATACACCGTAATACTGCGAGATTGACGGGGAACTTCGATACCCTGGCGTGCGTATTCATACAGCTTCTTGCCTTCGTATTTTAAAGCAGAATACATAGAAGGAATTTGCTGGGTTTCCCCGCGGAAGCTATCGAGTGCGTCGTCGAGTTGCTGCGGCGTAAAGGTTATTTCACGTTCGGAAACGATCTCACCTTCAGCGTCAGACGTATCAGTGCGTTGGCCGAGGCGGGCAATGACCCGATAACGCTTGTCAGAATCCAGCAGAAAACGTGAGAACTTGGTCGCTTCACCTAAACACAATGGCAGCATGCCAGTTGCCAGAGGGTCGAGCGCACCGGTATGTCCTGCGCGGTTCGCGTTGTAAAGGCGTTTCACCTTTTGCAGGGCATCGTTGGAAGACAAGCCGTAAGATTTGTCCAGTAGCAGAACGCCGTGAATATCACGGCCGCGGCGACGTGGGCGGCTCATTATGCTTCCTCGTCGTCGCCTGCAGCTGAACGACGTTCAGCATCATTCTTCACGACGTTAGTCACCAGGTTAGACATACGCATGCCTTCAACCAGGGAGTTATCGTAAGCAAAGGTCAGTTCCGGAACAACACGCAAACGCATCGCTTTACCGATCAGGGTACGAATGAAACCTGATGCATCCTGTAAGGCTCTGATGCCGTTTTTCACACGATCGGGATCGTGATTATCGGTGGTCAACACATCGAGGAAGGTGACGAACACTTTGGCATAAGCCAGGTCACGTGACACTTCTACGCCGGACACGGTGGCCATGCCAACGCGTGGATCTTTGACTTCGCGCTGTAAAATAATCGCGATTTCTTTTTGCATCTCCTGAGAGACACGCTGAGTACGGCTAAATTCTTTTGCCATGATTCTTTCTCCACTTGCTCCAGACAAATAAGGGGGCGCAAGGCCCCCATCTGGATATCAGCTACTTCGCAAACGTTAAGCGATAGTACGTTTGATCTCGATGATTTCGAAGACTTCGATCACATCACCAGTACGCACATCGTTGTAGTTCTTAACGCCGATACCACATTCCATGCCGTTACGAACTTCAGCAACGTCATCTTTGAAGCGACGCAGGGATTCCAGCTCGCCTTCGTAGATCACCACGTTGTCACGCAGTACACGGATTGGGTTGTTACGTTTGATCATACCCTCAGTAACCATACAACCTGCAATTGCACCAAATTTCGGTGACTTGAACACGTCACGAACTTCAGCCAGGCCGATGATTTGCTGTTTGTACTCTGGCGCCAACATACCGCTCATCGCCTGTTTGACTTCATCAATCAGGTTATAGATGACGGAGTAGTAACGCAGATCCAGGCTTTCGCTTTCTACGACGCGACGGGCAGAAGCATCCGCACGCACGTTGAAGCCCAGGATGATCGCACGGGAAGCGGCTGCCAGCGTTGCATCAGTCTCGGTAATACCACCGACACCCATACCTACGATTTTGACTTTCACTTCGTCGGTTGACAAGTTCTGCAGTGCATCGGAAATCGCTTCGCAAGAACCCTGTACGTCAGATTTCAGAACGATGTTCAGTTCAGAAACTTCACCTTCGGTCATGTTCGCAAACATGTTTTCCAGTTTAGATTTCTGCTGACGAGCCAGTTTCACTTCGCGGAATTTACCCTGACGATACAGAGCAACTTCACGAGCTTTCTTCTCATCACGAACAACAGTCACTTCATCACCCGCAGCCGGAACGCTGGACAGACCCAACACTTCGACAGGAATAGAAGGACCTGCAGACAGAATGTCACGTCCCAGTTCATCACGCATCGCACGAACACGGCCGTATTCGAAGCCGCACAGAATGATATCGCCTTTATTCAGCGTACCTTCCTGAACCAGAACTGTTGCTACCGGGCCGCGACCTTTGTCCAGGAAGGACTCGATCACAACACCACTTGCCATACCGGTACGTACCGCTTTCAGTTCCAATACTTCAGCTTGCAGCAAGATGGCTTGCAACAGATCGTCGATACCCGTACCGACTTTCGCAGAAACATGGATGAACTGAGATTCACCGCCCCACTCTTCCGGCATAACGCCGTACTGAGAAAGCTCGGTGCGAACGCGATCTGGATCAGCATCTGGCTTATCAATTTTGTTCACTGCAACCACGATTGGCACGCCAGCCGCTTTCGCATGCTGAACTGCTTCAATGGTCTGTGGCATCACGCCATCATCGGCTGAAACAACCAGAACCACGATGTCAGTTGCCTTGGCACCACGTGCACGCATTGAAGTAAACGCGGCGTGTCCCGGAGTATCCAGGAAGGTGATCATGCCGTTTTCTGTTTCAACGTGATAAGCACCGATGTGCTGAGTAATACCACCGGCTTCGCCCGCAGCAACTTTCGTTGAGCGAATGTAGTCAAGCAGGGAGGTTTTACCGTGGTCAACGTGACCCATGATGGTCACAACCGGAGCACGTGGCTCAGCGGCAGCTGAAGCGCCGGTATCACGGTCGCTCATCAGCGCTTCTTCCAGTTCGTTCTCACGACGCAGGATAACTTTATGGCCCATTTCTTCAGCAACCAGTTGAGCAGTTTCCTGATCAATAACCTGGTTGATAGTAGCCATCGCACCCAGTTTCATCATCGTTTTGATGACCTGAGAGCCTTTAACTGCCATTTTGTTCGCCAGCTCAGCAACGGTAATGGTTTCACCCACAACAACGTCACGATTCACAGCAGCGACAGGCTTGTTGAAGCTCTGTTGCAGTGTGCTTGGCTTACGCTTGCCTTTACCATTACGGCCAACGGCACGTGCTTCTTCGCGATCCGCTTTAGATTCAGACAGTTTATTGCCTTTCTTCTGCTTGGTCGCTTTGCCACCGCGGGTACGACTACGACGTTCGCCTTCAACTTTGGCGTCATTTTCGTCTTCAGCTGCACGGGCGTGGGTAGAAGTGGTGACATGATAGTCAGCAGATTCTGATTCGCTTGGCGCGACAGTTTCAGTCCAGACACCTGAGTCAGCCATTTTGCGGGCTTCCTCTGCGATGCGCTTGGCGTTTTCTTCAAGCTTACGCTGGGCTTCTTCTTCCGTTTTGCGTTTCAGCTCTGCGGCTTCAGCTTCACGGCGTGCTTTCTCTGCCTGAGCTGGTTTGGTTACTTCGTCAGTATGTTGATTCGTCACTTTATCTTTTTCCGCTGCATCACGCTTAGCTTTATCAGCGGCCTCACGTTTAGCTTGCTCTTCGGCGGCGCGTTTGGCTTTTTCCTGAGCTTCGCGCTGGGCTTGCTCTGCTGCTGCACGCTGTGCCTGTTCTTCCGCGTCACGCTTCGCCTGCTCTTCCGCTTCGGCCTGGGCAAGTTCTGCTTCGGTCATATCACGTTTAACATAAGTGCGTTTCTTGCGGACTTCGATTTGCACCGATTTACTCGTCCCGCCGGTGCTCGGAATATTCAGTGTACTACGCGTTTTGCGTTGTAACGTCAGTTTGTTTGTCGCACCAGCGTTTCCGCCATTCAGATGCGCCAACAATGTTTCTTTTTCCTGCTGGGTCACAGAGTCAGATTCGGACTTCGAGATCCCTGCATCAGCAAATTGCTGTACCAGGCGATCTACCGGGGTCTGAATCTCTGCCGCCAGCGATTTTACAGTTACATCTGTCATGCTGTTCCTTCCTGCTACAGTTTATTACGCGTTGTCGCCAAACCAGCAGATATTGCGCGCGGCCATGATAAGTTCACCAGCCTGCTCGTCAGTAAGACCTTCAATATCAGCCAGATCGTCGACACCCTGCTCGGCAAGATCTTCCAGCGTACAAACGCCTTGTGCAGCCAGTTTAAACGCCATGCTACGTTCCAGACCCGCCAGGTTCAGCAGATCGTCAGCAGGCTTGTTGTCACCGAGACTTTCTTCCTGGGCTAAAGCCAACGTCGTCAGCGCTTCTTTCGCACGTTCGCGAAGCGCATTCACGGTGTCTTCATCCAGGCCGTCGATTTCAAGCAGTTCGTTCACTGGCACATAAGCCAGTTCTTCGAGAGTAGAGAAACCTTCTTCTACCAGAACCGTGGCGAAATCTTCATCAATGGCCAGGTATTTAGTAAAGGTTTCAATCGCAGCGTGTGCCTCAGCCTGATGTTTGGCCTGAAGGTCGTCTGCTGTCATCACGTTCAGTTCCCATCTGTCATCACCACGATGTTGTTTCAACAGCTGGGAAGCCAAACGTACGTTCTGACCATTACGGCCAATCGCCTGTGCCAGGTTGCTGGCTTCAACGGCGATATCCATGGTGCATTTATCTTCATCAACCACGATGGAGGCAACATCTGCCGGAGCCATAGCGTTGATAACGAATTGCGCAGGATTGTCATCCCAAAGGATGATATCGATACGTTCGCCGCCCAGTTCACTGGAAACGGCCTGAACGCGTGCACCGCGCATACCGACACAAGCACCGACAGGATCGATGCGTTTGTCGTTGGTTTTCACTGCGATTTTTGCACGGGAGCCAGGATCGCGGGCTGCCGCTTTAATTTCGATCAGCTCTTCACCGATTTCTGGCACTTCAATGCGGAACAGTTCGATCAGCATTTCGTTGCGCGAACGGCTGACAAACAGCTGTGCGCCACGTGCTTCAGGACGAACATCATACAGAACGCCACGAATACGGTCGCCAGAGCGGAAGTTTTCACGCGGAAGCATATCTTCACGCAGGATCACAGCTTCAGCATTGCTGCCTAAATCCAGGGCGATGCTGTCGCGGTTAACTTTTTTCACGACGCCAGTGACGATTTCGCCCTGCTGTTCACGGAACTGCTCAACAACCATCGCGCGTTCAGCTTCGCGTACTTTCTGTACGATAACTTGTTTTGCGGTTTGGGTGGTGATGCGGTCGAATGTGACTGACTCGATTTGATCTTCGATGTAACCGCCGAGTTCGATAGACGGTTCTTCATACTGTGCTGCTTCGAGGGTGATTTCACGCGTTGGCTGAGTCACTTCGTCGACTGCAACCCAACGACGGAAGGTATCGAAGTCACCTGTTTTACGGTCAATGCTGACGCGGACTTCGATTTCCTGCTCGTATTTTTTCTTGGTCGCTGTTGATAATGCAATTTCCAGCGCTTCAAAAATCTTCTCGCGCGGGAGGGATTTTTCATTAGAAACTGCTTCTACAACAGCCAGAATCTCTTTGTTCATCCTAGTTGCCTCTTCCAAACTCTTTAAAAGTGGGGTACCAGGTTCGCTTTCTGGATGTTGCTCAGTGCGAACACTTCGTCTTTCCCTTCCACAGTCACCGTGATCATTTCGCCTTCGACAGCTTTGATGATGCCCTGCCATTTGCGACGATTCTGGACCGCCATACGCAGTACCATGCTGACTTCGTCACCGATAAAACGTTGATAATGCTCAGCGGTGAACATAGGACGATCAAGGCCTGGAGAGGAAACTTCCAGGTTATAGGCGACGGTGACTGGATCTTCAACGTCCAGCACAGCGCTCACCTGGTGGCTGACATCAGCACAATCATCAACATTGATCCCGGCGTCACTATCAATATAGATGCGCAACGTCGATTGGCGAGCCCGAACGAACTCGATGCCCACCAGCTCAAAGCCAAGTGCCTCGACTGGTGCTGTAATCAGCTCTGTTAATTTTTGTTCTAATGTGGACAAGCCCACCCCCAAGACATAAAAAAAGGGCTAAATAGCCCAGTGATTCTGTTGCCAAATAACAAAAAACCCCGATAAATCGGGGCTTTATGCAACTGGACCCTATTTGCCGCATAGCGGCTTCGGTACAACTTTCGAAGTGTTATTTTCAAATTGAAGCTTTCAAATGGGAACTGCAGAACATCACAGGAAGATACTGAAAGTCTATTTGAAATAAACACTTAGGGAAAGTGGTTGCGGGGGCCGGATTTGAACCGACGACCTTCGGGTTATGAGCCCGACGAGCTACCAGGCTGCTCCACCCCGCGTCCGAAAACGTGGCAAATACTACGCCGATAATCGCTAAAAAGCAAATTATCACAAAGATTGGTACCGAGGACGGGACTTGAACCCGTAAGCCCATTCGGGCACTACCACCTCAAGGTAGCGTGTCTACCAATTCCACCACCTCGGCACTCTTTTTTTTCACAATCGCTTGTACTGTCCAAGTTCAAGCCACTGTTTAAAACTTTTCACTTCTTTAGGTAAGAAGGTTACTGCTTAGTGAGGAACATCACTGTTCGGCGCTGCTGGAGCTGCCGGTGCAGTTGTCTGCTCAGTTTGCGCTGGCTGACTTAAGTTTTCCCACTCACTGCCTTTTTGGCCTTTATTGGTGCTCATGTTCCCAAGAATCAAACTAATGATAAAGAACAAAGCGGCCAACACGCCGGTCATACGGGTCATGAAGTTACCGGAACCACTCGAACCGAACAATGTGCCTGAAGCACCTGCTCCGAAAGAGGCTCCCATATCAGCGCCTTTACCTTGTTGCAGCATAACCAAAGCCACAAGGCCGATTGCTACGATAAGGAAAATCACCAGAAGAGCGTCGTACATAGTAGTACCTGTATCCTCGCGGGTTCACCGCATGCCAATTGCTTCTCACCAATTTAGCAGGCCATTTAAGGACCCACTGAAGCGGGTGTGAATACTAACCAAAGCCGTATGGCCGCGCAAGAGCAATTTGCAATGGAATGTTCGTTTGCGGAAAAAAACGGCAAATTCATCCAAAAAACCTTAATCAGGTATTATCTGCGCCGTTATCTGATGAGGAGACAACGGCGCAGAGCAGAAAAATTCGCCATTTCTTATCGGGTTACGGCTTGACCGCTTTCACTGCATCGGCAATGCGATTGGCTAATTTTTCTACCAGCGCCGCATCTTCACCTTCCACCATGACACGCAACAAAGGTTCTGTGCCTGATTTACGCAATAAAACGCGGCCACGGCCTGCAAGTTGCTTTTCAACTTCAGCGGTTACCTGCTTCACTTCATCAGATTCCAGCGGATCATGTTCGCCAGCGAATCGCACATTAATCAGAATTTGGGGCAATAATTTCATACCGCTGCACAAATCATGAAGAGTCATGTGGTTACGGACCATTGCGGTGAGTACTTGCAAACCTGCAACAATACCGTCTCCTGTGGTCGTTTTGTCCAGCAAGATGATATGACCGGAGTTTTCAGCACCAATACGCCAGCCTTTTTCCTGCATTTTTTCCAGAACGTAGCGGTCGCCGACTTTCGCACGTGTGAAAGGAATGCCGAGCTGCTTGAGCGCAAGTTCGAGGCCCATATTACTCATCAGCGTGCCTACCGCACCGCCTTTAAGTTGCCCCTGACGTAGACCTTCACGCGCGATGATATAAAGAATCTGGTCGCCATCAACTTTGTTACCTTCGTGGTCAACCATGATCAGACGATCGCCGTCACCATCAAATGCCAAACCGACGTCAGCTTTTTCTGCCAGAACGCGCTGTTGCAACTGACGAACGTCCGTTGCGCCGCACTCTTCGTTAATATTCATGCCGTCTGGCTCACAGCCGATAGCGATGACTTTCGCGCCCAGCTCGCGCAGGACACTTGGCGCAATGTGATAAGTTGCACCGTTAGCACAATCGACCACAATTTTCAGACCGTTAAGGCTGAGTTCGCTCGGGAAAGTCCCTTTGCAAAATTCGATGTAACGACCTGCCGCATCCACTATACGACTGGCTTTGCCTAACTCTGCCGATTCAACGCAGGTCAGCGGTTTTTCCAGTTCGGCTTCGATGGCTTCTTCCACGTCATCTGGCAGCTTTGTCCCATCGATGGTGAAAAATTTGATGCCGTTATCGTAATAAGGATTGTGGGAAGCAGAAATCACGATCCCAGCTTCTGCACGGAAAGTACGCGTCAGATACGCCACCGCAGGGGTGGGCATCGGTCCGGTAAAGGATGCCGATAAGCCCGCAGCCGCCAGCCCTGCTTCAAGAGCAGATTCCAGCATATAGCCCGAGATGCGTGTGTCTTTACCAATAATCACTTTACGAGAGCCGTGGCGCGCTAAAACTTTTCCCGCTGCCCAGCCGAGTTTGAGAACGAAATCTGGCGTGATTGGGTTATCACCTACTTTTCCGCGAATGCCATCGGTGCCAAAGTATTTACGGTTGCTCATAGTTATTTTTTATCCCTTGCAGAAAGTGTAGCTTCGACGACACGCATCGCTTCGACGGTTTCTTTTACATCATGTACACGGACGATCTGAGCGCCCTGCATGGCTGCGATAACAGCACAGGCAACACTTCCCGTCACACGTTGTTCTGGTGAGACATGAAGCAGTTGGCCGACCATGGATTTCCTCGACATGCCAACGAGAAGAGGCAAGCCGAAATGATGAAACTCAGCCAGTCTGGCGAGCAACTGGTAATTGTGGTTCAGATTTTTACCGAAACCAAAGCCCGGGTCGAGTAACAATTTGCTTTTCGGAATGCCGGCATTCTCACAGCGTGCAATTTGTTCAACAAAATACTCCGCGACTTCAGCAACCACATCCTCATATTTTGGGGAGTGCTGCATTGTTTTCGGTTGCCCTTGCATGTGCATCAGGCAAACGGGCAACCCTGTTTCTGCGGCTGCCTGCAATGCACCCGGCTCTTGTAAAGAGCGAATGTCATTGATCAGATGCATACCTGCGCGGGCAGCTTCGCGGATAACGATCGCTTTTGATGTATCCACTGAAATCCAGACATCAAAGCGACGGGCAATCGCCTCAACAACCGGCACCACACGCGCCAGTTCCTCATCTTCACTGACTTCAGCAGCACCTGGACGCGTCGACTCTCCGCCAATATCAAGAAGGGTTGCCCCGGCATTGATCATCGCCTCAGCATGCCTGAGTGCGAGATCCAGCGAGTTATGCCTTCCTCCATCGGAAAATGAATCCGGCGTAACATTCAGGATCCCCATTACCTGAGGAAAAGTGAGGTTTAGAATCGATTCTCTGGCTGTGAGTTGCATACGTCATGTCTCGTTTGATCGGTCAGTGGTCGTAATATCTAAATTCCGGGGCAAAGAATGCACGCATAAAAAACCCCGGGCAAGCCCGGGGTAGTATGTAATCAGCATTTTTCCAACCAGCGACTTATTTGCCGCTGAATTGTTCAAACATCGTATTGCCAGGATTTGGCGTACGAGGCCCATCAACCGGCGTTGGTGCTTTTGGCGAACCACCGTCGTTAGAATTGCCATTACCATTTTTACCGCCGACGTCATCCCAGCCAGCTGGCGGGCGAACTTCAGTACGGTTCATCAGATCGTCTATCTGTGGTGCATCGATGGTTTCATATTTCATCAGGGCATCTTTCATTGAATGAAGGATATCCATGTTTTCCATCAGCAAAGTACGCGCACGTGCATAGTTGCGTTCAACCAGAGATTTCACTTCCTGATCGATGATTCGCGCCGTTTCATCAGACATGTGTTTTGCTTTTGCTACTGAACGGCCGAGGAAGACTTCGCCTTCTTCTTCCGCATACAGCAACGGACCTAATTTGTCTGAGAAGCCCCACTGCGTAACCATGTTACGGGCAATGGATGTCGCCACTTTGATATCGTTAGATGCACCGGTAGAGACTTTTTCTACACCGTAGATGATCTCTTCAGCAAGACGACCACCGTATAGCGTGGAAATCTGGCTTTCGAGTTTCTGACGGCTGGCACTGATCGCATCACCTACTGGCAGGAAGAACGTCACACCCAATGCCCGGCCACGAGGAATAATCGTGACTTTGTGCACAGGATCGTGTTCAGGAACCAGGCGGCCAATGATGGCGTGACCCGCTTCGTGATACGCGGTGGATTCTTTCTGTGCTTCTGTCATCACCATGGAGCGACGTTCCGCACCCATCATGATTTTGTCTTTGGCTTTTTCGAACTCAACCATAGACACCACACGTTTATTACCACGTGCAGAGAACAGAGCGGCTTCGTTGACCAGGTTTGCCAGATCAGCACCGGAGAAGCCCGGTGTACCACGTGCAATCACTGAAGCATCAACATCTGTTGCCAGAGGAACGCGGCGCATGTGAACTTTAAGGATCTGTTCGCGGCCACGCACGTCTGGCAAGCCAACCACAACCTGACGGTCGAAACGGCCCGGACGCAGCAATGCCGGGTCAAGAACGTCAGGACGGTTAGTCGCAGCAATAACGATAATGCCTTCGTTACCTTCAAAGCCGTCCATCTCAACCAACATCTGGTTCAGCGTTTGCTCACGTTCATCGTGACCGCCGCCTAAACCTGCACCACGCTGACGGCCAACGGCGTCAATTTCATCGATGAAGATGATACATGGAGCAGCTTTCTTCGCTTGTTCGAACATGTCACGCACACGGGATGCGCCGACACCCACGAACATTTCGACGAAGTCAGAACCAGAAATAGTAAAGAAAGGAACCTTGGCTTCACCTGCGATGGCTTTCGCCAGCAAGGTTTTACCGGTACCCGGAGGACCGACCATCAGGACGCCTTTAGGAATTTTACCGCCCAGTTTCTGGAAACGGCTAGGTTCGCGCAGGTAATCAACCAGCTCGCTAACCTCTTCCTTGGCTTCGTCGCAACCTGCAACATCCGCAAAAGTCGTTTTAATTTGATCTTCTGTCAGCATGCGCGCTTTGCTCTTGCCAAAGGACATCGCCCCTTTGCCGCCGCCGCCCTGCATTTGCCGCATAAAGAAGATCCAGACCCCAATCAACAACAACATTGGGAACCAGGAAATAAAGATAGAGGCCAGTAAGCTTGGTTGCTCTGGTGGCTCACCCACTACGGTTACATTTTTGCTCAGCAGCGTATCCAGCAACTTAGGGTCTTCAACTGGAATATAGGTCGTGTACTTGTTGCTGTCTTTTTTAACAACGTTAATCTCACGTCCATTGATACGCGCTTCGCGAATCTGGTCTTGGGTCAATTCGGACATGAAGGTAGAATAATCTACCCTACGGCCATTAGACTCGCTGGGCCCAAAGCTCTGAAATACAGACATCAATACTACTGCGATGACTAACCAGAGAATCAGGTTCTTCGCCATGTCACTCAAGGGATCAACCTCATATTACAACTGTGTTAACAAACAGCGTTAGGGTACTACAGTTTCCGCCCTGTCGCTACGATGTACACTTCTCGCGAACGTGCTCGGGAAGCGTCTGGCTTACGAATCTTCACCTTCGTAAACAGGGAGCGAATTTCCCGCAGGTATTCATCAAAGCCATCTCCCTGGAACACCTTCACCAGGAAACTTCCGCCTGGTGCTAATACATCCCGACACATATCCAGCGCTAACTCAACCAAATACATCGATTTTGGAATATCGACTGCCGGTGTACCGCTCATATTCGGGGCCATATCGGACATGACCACCTGAACCTTGTTTTCTCCCACGCGGTCAAGCAGCGCTTTGAGAACTAATTCATCACGAAAATCCCCCTGAAGGAAATCGACTCCAACAATAGGATCCATAGGTAAAAGGTCAAGAGCAATGATGCGCCCTTTGCTACCGATCTGCGTGGCGGCAAACTGCGACCATCCGCCGGGTGCTGCGCCTAAATCCACAACGGTCATCCCGGGTTTGAACAGCTTATCGCCCTGCTGTATCTCATCAAGCTTAAACCAGGCGCGGGAACGCAGCCCTTTTTTCTGTGCCTGAATCACGTATTTATCGCTAAAGTGTTCCTGCAGCCAGCGTGTGGAACTTGCAGAACGCTTTTTAATAGACATTATTTAGTAACCATATAGTTTTCCAACTACCCTGTGTTAGAGCTTTTGGAACAAGCTGTTAGCGTCATGACGTCTATGGCTAAGTCAGTATAAATCACATCCCGAAGCAGTGCGGGTTGGTCATATACATGAGATGGCGGTAGAATGACCCGTTTTCAATCCCAACTTAAGCAAAAAAGACGATGAATCTTAACAATAAACAAAAACAGTACCTGAAAGGTCTGGCACATCCACTGAAACCGGTTGTCATGCTGGGTAACAACGGCCTGACAGAAGGCGTGCTTGCCGAAATCGAACAGGCACTGAAGCATCACGAACTGATCAAGATTAAAGTCGCGGCAGAAGAACGCGAAACGAAGACCTTGATCGTAGACGCTATCGTGCGTGAAACCAAGGCGTGTAATGTGCAAGTTATCGGCAATATGCTGGTACTTTATCGCCCTTCTACCGAAGACCGCAAAATTATCTTACCGCGTTAATTCGTCAGAGTTTAACGAAAAACGCTTTAGATTTTCGGAAAGGTGCCACGAAATCACGTTCAGGAAAAGGCTATCACTGGTCTTTTTACGTTAGTTTTCAATTTAATGTGAAGTCATTCACTTCATGAATGGGTGATTTATAGGGCGAAACATTACGTTTCGCCCTTTTTAATGCAGATTTTTAGAGGTACTCGACCTTCAGCACTTCAAACTCAACATCCCCGCCTGGGGTGCTGATCACAACCACGTCATCCTGTTCTTTCCCAATCAAACCGCGTGCGATAGGTGAGTTCACAGAAATCAGATTTTGCTTAAAGTCAGCTTCGTCGTCACCCACGATACGGTAGGTCTGTTCTTCTTCGCTGTCCAGGTTCATCAATTTCACCGTGGCACCAAAAATGACACGACCCGTCGCCGGCATTTTTGTCACGTCGATCACCTGAGCATTTGAAAGCTTGGCTTCGATCTCCTGAATACGGCCTTCACAGAAGCCCTGCTGTTCGCGGGCAGCGTGATACTCAGCATTCTCTTTCAGATCGCCGTGTTCGCGCGCAGTGGCAATATCAGCAATAATTTTTGGACGACGTACGCCCTTCAGATGATCCAGCTCTTCACGTAATCTTTCTGCGCCACGCAACGTCATCGGAATCGGTTTCATATATTCATTACCTCTAACTTGGTCCTTTCGGTAAACACCGTCCTGATTGAATCAGGTAAGAAATTAAGCCAGCTCTTTTGACCTACTCACTCTGGCGAAAAACAAAAAAAACCTCACCCGGAGTTGCCACCAGGCCAGGATTCATTTTGCATTATGATTCGTATTTTAACGTAGAGTTCCTTGAGGATCATCGTTTACTTTCAGCCACGTTGCGCCTGGGTTCGTAGCATCGTAGTATGGCACCACATTATCCTGTTGTTACCCAGAGCCTTTACTCAAAATAATGCGTTTTATACGAATAGTCAGTGGATTAGCATGCGCGTTTGTTCTGAATACAAATGCGGCTCAGATCGAAAATTACACAGAATATCTGCCTGACGGTACGAATCTGGCTGTGCTGGTACAGAAAATAGGCGCTCCCGCGCCTGCCATCGACTATCACGGTTCCCAGATGGCGTTGCCCGCCAGTACCATGAAGATCCTGACCGCGCTGGCGGCCTTACTTCAGTTGGGTCCAGATTTCCGATTCACTACCACCCTTGAAACCCCGGGCTCCGTTTCAGATGGCGTCTTAAAAGGGGATCTGGTCGCGCGTTTTTCCGGAGATCCGACGCTGAAGCGTCAGAATATTCGGAATATGGTCGCGGTGCTGAAAAAACAGGGCATTAAAGAGATCAGTGGTGATGTGGTCGTGAACACGTCAGTGTTTGCCAGCCATGACAAAGCCCCCGGCTGGCCATGGAATGACATCACACAGTGCTTCAGTGCGCCGCCCGCCGCGGCGATTGTCGATCGCAACTGTTTCTCGGTGTCCCTTTACAGCGCGCCTAAACCTGATGAAAACGCCTTTATCCGCGTAGCCTCCTATTATCCGGTGCATATGTTCAGTGAGGTCCGCACGCTGGCAAAAGGTTCTCCGGATGCACAGTATTGTGAACTGGATGTGGTGCCGGGAGAATTCAATCGCTACACATTGACCGGTTGTCTGACCCAACGTAGTGAACCTTTGCCACTGGCTTTCGCCATTCAGGATGGTGCCAGCTATGCCGGTGCAATTTTGAAAGACGAACTCTTGCAGGCAGATATTCAGATTGATGGCACGCTGAAACGTCAGACGCGCCAGACACCTGCCGGGACAGTGCTTGCACAAACGCAGTCTGCCCCGTTGCATGATCTGCTGCGCATCATGCTGAAGAAATCCGACAACATGATTGCCGATACGGTATTTCGTACGATTGGTCATCAGCGGTTTGGTGTGCCGGGAACCTGGCGTGCCGGTTCAGATGCTGTGCGCCAAATCCTTCGCCAGAAAGCGGGCATCGATTTAGGCAACTCTATTCAGGTTGATGGCTCAGGCCTGTCACGTCACGATTTGCTGTCACCGGCGACGATGATGCAGGTACTGCAATACATCGCGCAGAATGATAAGGATTTAGACTTTATCTCAATGCTTCCACTGGCCGGTCATGACGGTACGCTGCAGTATCGCGGTGGTCTGCACGAAGCCGGAGTGGACGGCAAAGTGTCTGCGAAAACAGGCTCACTGTCTGGCGTATACAACCTGGCAGGCTTTATCACCACCGCCAGCGGGCAGCGCATGGCGTTTGTTCAGTTCCTCTCCGGATACGCAGTGCCTCCGGAAGACCAGCGTACGCGTCGCGCTCCGCTGGTACGCTTTGAGAGCCGTCTCTATAAGGACGTCTACCAAAATAATTAACCCTGGAGAAGTGCCAGACGATGAAACTGCTGATAGTTGAAGATGATGAACTTTTGCGGCAGGGTTTATCGCTGGCATTAACCAGCGATAATTATGTGTGCGACTGCGCATCCACCGCGGCAGAAGCGCAAAGCCTCATCCAGACCAGTCAATACAGTCTGGTGATCCTTGATTTAGGGTTGCCAGATAAAGATGGCGCCACGCTTCTGCGTCAATGGCGTCGCCAAAGAATTTCCCTCCCCGTCCTCATTTTGACCGCCCGTGATGCTCTTGAAGACCGCGTCGATGGCCTGGACGCCGGTGCCGATGATTACCTGATCAAACCTTTCGCCCTGGCCGAGCTCCAGGCGCGGGTTCGTGCGCTTATTCGCCGCTATCAGGGACAAAGTGATAACGAGATTTCCGTTGGCAATTTGAAAATTAACCTCTCGTCGCAGCAAACCTATCTGGGTGATGCTCAGGTGGAAGTCACGCCGAAGGAATTTGCGATTTTAACCCGGCTGATGATGCGCGCCGGGCAAACGGTCAACCGTGAGTTACTTCAGCAAGATCTCTATACCTGGCAGGACGATTTAGGATCCAACACGCTGGAAGTTCACGTCCATAACCTGCGCCGCAAACTGGGTAAGGAACTCATCCGCACAGTGCGCGGTATTGGATACCGGCTGGAGATAGCACCGTGACCAGTATGCGCCGCCGTCTTCTGGTCATGCTGGCGTTGATTCTTTTTGTCACCCAACTCACCAGCATTTTCTGGCTCTGGCATGAAAGTCAGGAGCAGATTAATTTGCTGGTGAATGACACGCTTTCCGCCAAAGTTCGCAATGCGCATGTTGAGAAGGAAATTGCCGAAGCGATTGCCTCGCTGATTGCGCCTTCTTTGCTGATGATGACCATTACTCTGGTGCTCTCCTTCTGGGCGATCAGCTGGATTATTCGTCCGTTAAACCAGTTACAAAAACGTCTGGAAACCCGTTCGGCAGATAACCTTTCGCCTTTGCCTCTGAACAGCGAAATTCGCGAGGTGGTGGCGGTGACAAACGCCCTCAATCAGCTGTTTTCGCGCCTTTCAAATACGATTCAGCAGGAACGATTATTCACCGCCGATGCCGCTCACGAATTACGAACGCCACTTGCCGGAGTGCGTCTGCATCTTGAGATCATGCAAAAAAATGGCATCACCGGCAGCGATACCCTGATTGGTCGCATCGATCAGCTTATGCATACCATTGAACAATTACTGATGTTATCCCGCGCCGGACAAAATTTTGCTAAAGGTGAATATCAGCAAGTGGATCTTGTGGCAAACGTCATCGAACCGCTGCGTGAAGAGTTCTGCGAGATGCTTGAAGATCGCCAACAAAAGCTGATTTTGAGGCTTCCGCAACATGCCACGCTTCAGGGAGATGCCGTTCTGCTTCGTTTACTGGTGAGGAATCTGGTGGAAAATGCTTTCCGCTACGGCCCTGAGAACAGTGAAATACTCATTACAGTGCAGCCACAGAACAAGGGTTTCCTGATACAAATTGACGATGAAGGTCCGGGGATTGATGAGACAAAAGCGTGTGAGCTGACCCAGGCATTCAAACGTATGGATCAACGTTATGGCGGCAGCGGGTTGGGTTTGAACATTGTGATACGCATTGCTCAACTTCACTGCGGAACGTTGACGTTGCGTAATCGTGCCTCAGGTCACGGGCTGAGTGCGCAATGCTGGCTGCCCGATGTGATTTTGGAAAATGCCCTTTCACTTTCTGCCAGCACCACGAAAAATATGTATTAAAAAAGGCTGCCACTGGCAGCCTTTCGGATTGAGATCTACGCCGGATTAACGTTCGTAAATGATTTCAACGCCTTCGTCGTCGTCTTCATCCCAGTCATCATCCCAGTCGTCGTCAGCTTCAGATTCCACTTCAGCCAGTTGTTCACGGTGATAATCATCCCACATGAATTCAACTTTTTCTGGCGCAGCTTCTTCAATCGCCATGTGCTTAGGATTTTCATTGATAAATTTCATCACATCCCAGCACAGTGCATTCACGCCTTCGCGATTAGCGGCTGAAATCAGGTAGTAGTTACCTTCCCAACCCAGCGCTTCTGCAATGGCTTTAGCACGGGTCTCAGCTTCTTCTTTTTCGATCAGATCAACTTTGTTGAATACCAGCCAACGTGGCTTTTCAGCCAGTTTTGCATTGTATTGCTGCAACTCGTTGATGATAACTTTCGCATTCTCGATCGGATCAGATTCATCAATCGGCGCGATATCGATCAGGTGCAGTAACACGCGGCAACGCTCAAGGTGTTTCAGGAAGCGAATACCTAAACCAGCACCTTCAGATGCCCCTTCAATCAGACCCGGGATATCGGCGATCACAAAGCTTTGCTCACTGTCCATACGAACAACACCAAGGCTTGGTACCAGGGTGGTAAATGGATAGTCAGCAACTTTTGGTTTCGCTGCGGAAACGGCACGAATGAAGGTCGATTTACCCGCATTTGGCAGCCCCAGCATACCCACGTCAGCCAGCAGCATCAGCTCCAGCGCGATATCACGCTCTTCGCCTTTCGTGCCCATGGTTTTTTGGCGTGGGGAACGGTTAACCGACGATTTGAAGCGGGTATTGCCAAGACCGTGGAAACCGCCTTTAGCCACCATATTGATCTGACCGTGTTTGGTCATATCAGCAAGCACTTCACCGGTGGCCTGATCCAGAACGCGCGTACCAACGGGAACTTTGATCGTAATATCTTTACCGCGTTTACCGGTACAGTCGCTGCTTTGACCGTTTGTGCCGCGCTCCGCGCGATATGATTTCACAAAGCGGAAATCGATCAGCGTATTGAGGTTTTCATCAGCAAGCAGGAAAACGTCGCCACCATCGCCACCGTCGCCGCCATCAGGGCCGCCACGGGGAATATATTTCTCACGACGGAAGCTCACACAACCGTTACCGCCGTCACCTGCCACGATCAATATTGTGGCTTCATCAACAAACTTCATTTGTACTGTCTCCGTAAATCATTCGCCGGGCAGCTATAGTTTAGCTACCAGGTTTTGCTCTGTCCGACGAGGCCACCAACGATGGCCTGCTGCGGAAAACATTGCACCCGCCACCACCACAAATGCCCCAAGATAACCTACAAAATTGAGCACTGGTGCGGCGAAATAGCCCGGCCAGGCAAGTGCTAACAGATCTGAAAATAGCAGGGTAAACAAGGGCGTCAGCGTCACTATTGCGCTGACCTGCGATGCCTGCCATCTCGCCATCGCTTCCGCTAAGGCGCCATATCCTACTAAGGTATTCGCGCCGCAAAACAACAAACAGGCAAACTGCCAGCCGCTGAGCTGTGAAAGCATCGCCGGACTGGCCAGCGGGAGCAATGCGATAGAACATAAAGTGTACAGCAAAAACAAGATTTGCGGCGAGGCCAGCTGACGCAACAGAACCTTTTGCGCCACACCATAAATCACCCAAACCATTGCTGCCCCGACACCAAAAATCACACCGAGGGTGTAATCGGTAAGACGGGTAAATATTTCAATCAGGCTGACATTGAAGAACAATATCAGTCCCAAAATCAACATAATGGCGCCAATAACCTGCGTGACACGCATCTTCTCTTTCAGGATTATCACACTGGCCAGCATCATACCCACAGGCGAAAGCTGACCGATAACCTGAGAAGCCGTCGGACTGAGAAACTTCAGTGAAGAACTAAAAAGAACAAAGTTCCCCATCAGCCCTGCGGTGGCAATTAACACCAGAATAAGCCAGCGTGGCCTGCTTAAAATCACTCTTGGCGGTAAGCGGCGCTTCGCGGCAAGAATGCATCCCAGCACAATTGCAGCCATGGAAAACCGATACCAGACCACCGTAAAGGGATCCATGACGACCAATACCTGCTTCATAGCGATGGGCAAAGATCCCCAACTCATGGCAGTGATCAGCGCTAACATGATCCCGACAGGTGCCTGCGATTTAGTATCCATTATCCGCCAGAATGGGCTAACCAGAATGTAAAAAGCCCCGCAACGAGTTGCGGGGCTTACATCTATTTACTAAGACGAGAAAAACTTATTCAGCTTCGATGCTGATGTACTTACGGTTTTTCGGGCCTTTAACTTCGAACTTGACTTTACCGTCAGCCAAAGCAAACAGAGTGTGGTCCTTGCCGCAACCCACGTTGATACCAGCGTGGAATTTGGTGCCGCGCTGACGAACGATGATGCTGCCTGCCAGTACTGCTTCGCCGCCAAAGCGTTTTACGCCCAGACGTTTAGCTTCTGAATCGCGACCGTTGCGTGTGGAGCCGCCAGCCTTTTTGTGTGCCATTGTTCCGCTCTCCTAATCTTAAGCGCTGATGCCGGTGATTTTAACGTCAGTGAACCACTGACGGTGGCCCTGCTGCTTACGATAGTGCTTACGACGACGAAACTTAACGATTTTGACTTTAACGCCACGACCGTGAGCAACGATTTCAGCTTTAACGATACCGCCAGCAACTAAAGGCAGGCCGATATTAATTTCTTCACCGTTTGCAATCATCAGAACCTGATCAAACTCGATCGTTTCGCCAGTTGCGATGTCAAGCTTCTCAAGGCGAATAGTCTGCCCTTCGCTGACACGGTGTTGTTTACCACCACTTTGGAAAACCGCGTACATATAAAACTCCGCTTTCCGCGCACTCAACTTTGTATAGTTCAGAGGGCGCTATAAATATTCACAATAGGGCGCGAATTCTACGCAAAAAATCAGAGTAAGACAAGAGCACAATGACCACAAAAGAAGAAAAAAAGCGCAGTTCTTTCGTTATCATTTATCTACACTGTTTTTCAAGTACAATCCCCTTTACAGTTAGCGCCATGTGCCAATGTGAGCCAGATCTCATTGCGGTGAAGAGAACAACAGCCGAAAAAACACAATGAACCTAGAACAGATTATCGATCTTACTCAGGACGACATGGCTGCGGTCAACGCATCCATCCTTGAACAGTTGAACTCCGAAGTTTCACTCATCAATCAACTGGGATATTACATCATCAGCGGTGGCGGTAAACGCATCCGTCCAATGATTGCAGTATTGACTGCCCGTGCGCTCTCTTACGAAGGCGACAAGCACATCAAAGTGGCTGCGTTGATTGAGTTTATCCATACCGCCACGTTATTGCACGATGACGTTGTGGATGAATCCGACATGCGTCGGGGCAAAGCCACTGCCAATGCGGCTTTTGGTAATGCTGCCAGCGTACTGGTGGGCGATTTCATTTACACCCGTGCCTTCCAGATGATGACTGATTTGGAATCACTCCCCGTTTTAGCCCTGATGGCAAAAGCGGTGAATGTGATCGCCGAAGGCGAAGTACAGCAACTGATCAACTGCAATGATCCTGACATTAGCGAAGAGAGCTACATGCAGGTTATTTACAGCAAAACAGCGCGCCTCTTCGAAGCGGCATCCCAGTCTTCTGCCATGCTGGCTGGCGGAACTCAGGAGCAGATTGTCGCGTTGCAGGATTACGGTCGCTATCTGGGTACTGCGTTCCAGCTGATTGATGATTTACTCGATTATGATGCTGACGGCGAAACGCTGGGTAAAAATACCGGTGATGATCTTGATGAAGGCAAACCGACATTACCGCTTTTGCATGCAATGCAGCATGGTGATGAAGAACAGTCAGCCATGATCCGTAAAGCTATCGAAGAAGGTAATGGGCGCCATTTACTGGAACCCGTCCTGGCAGCCATGCACCAGTGGGGCTCACTGGAGTACACCCGTCAGCGCGCTGAAGAAGAAGCAGACAAAGCGATTAAAGCCCTTCAGGTATTGCCGGAGTCTGTCTACCGCTCCGCGCTTGAAGGTTTGGCGCACCTTTCTGTGAAACGCGACTTCTGATGTTTTCTGTCGTACCTGCATGACCACGGCAGGTACGACAGCGTTACAACGCTAGCTTTCGTCAGGTTTGCGTAACCTGTTTAATATTTCCGAAACACCTTCTCTCACAATAAACGAGATCATTGTTTCACGTTCCGGCTCTCTCAGTTGCTTATAGCTTTCAATCCATATCGCCAGGGGATCCTGATGCGACGTATAAACATACTCTGCCGAGTGCTCATTCATCGCCAGACTGGCGACGGTATTACCTGGCAAACTGTCTATGTGATATTCAACCGCACGCCCCTGTACACCTCGCCTCCTTCGCTTTATCCAGCATAACCTGCGCGCCATTCCGTGCACGCCTTGTGTCGAAGTCGGAAGCCCTTCTTTACCGGTCAACTCCTTTGCTGCAAACCACTCTTTTTTCATAACGTTCCTTGTCTTTCTCATTCAAACCAATAAGAAAGTTGCTGTTATAAATCCATGTGAATAATGACGATGCTTTCCTGACACGGGCGACGTTTATTTTAGAGAAGATATTAACGCCACCACTTAAGGAAAACGTCTATTTAACGGAAAGAAGATATTCAATTTTTCGAAATGAGTCCACTGCTGCTTTAAAAGTTTCCATGAATTATCTTTATCAATAAACCATGAATATGCTTAAAGGAAGTTTTTTAGAAAGAAGCATTATAATGTCGAAAGAAAAACATCAACACCCTTAAAATATAACTATAAAACAAAGCCTTAAGATAAAAATCAATAATTAAATGCCATTCAACTATAATAAATTCACTACTCAAAATATTTAATTATTATTTTTATAAATGCTAAAGATCAAAAAACACGCATACCGATAACGCATTCACTTTAATCAATTTCAACTTTGCACGTGATACATCATGAAAATAGACATGAATCACAAAAAGCAACATGAATTTACTTGTTTGTTTAAATCACAATAAGAATGTATTTTTCTAAATGAAAGCAATGAGGGTTTTTAAGAAACATAGATTTAAATGATCGTAAATAAATCAAACCCTCGTTAAATGTATAAGTGCGATAAATATGCCCGCGGAATAAAATTAAACAAATAAGGAAGCCATCATGAATACAAGGAACGAAGACTGGCATCAGGCCGATATTATTGCTGCACTCAGAAAGAAAGGAACCACCCTGGCGGCAGTATCGCGCTCTGCAGGTTTGAGCTCTTCCACCTTATCAAACGCTCTGACACGGCCATGGCCAAAGGGCGAATTGCTCATCGCGAATGCGCTGGGGCTACATCCTTCAATTATCTGGCCAAGCCGCTATTTCGACGCCAGGACTTTTCAGATCATTGAACGCCGTTGCCGCACACCCAATGCTGCGCAAGAGTAAATCCGAGGGGAGATAAAAGAAAAAAACCGCCGGGATAAGCCGGCGGTTATCTATAAAGAGACGCAATCAGTGATTAATGAACTGTTCGCCGAGTTCGATATCCTTGTGCAGGATCTCCAGCATTGATTCCAGTGACTGCTGTTCAAATGCGCTCAGTTTACCGATGTCCAGCAATTCGGTGATCCCGTTTTTGCCAAGCAAAACAGGCTGTGCGAAAAAGCGAGCATACTCACCATTGCCTTCGACATACGCACATTCCACAACGTTGCTTTCACCCTGCATAGCTCGCAGTAATGAAAGTCCGAAACGCGCAGCCGCCTGCCCCATCGACAGCGTTGCTGATCCACCACCCGCTTTTGCTTCTACCACTTCAGTGCCTGCGTTTTGAATGCGCTTGGTGAGTGAAGTGATTTCACTTTCGCTGAACGTCACACCAGGTACCTGAGAGAGCAGCGGCAGAATGGTGACACCAGAATGTCCACCGATCACCGGCACTTCAATGTCTTCCGGTTGCTTACCTTTTAACTCCGCAACGAAAGTATTAGAACGGATCGCATCCAGCGTTGTGATGCCGAAAAGTTTGTTTTTGTCATAGACGCCCGCTTTTTTCAGCACTTCTGCCGCAATAGCAACCGTCGTGTTGACCGGGTTGGTGATAATGCCAATGCAGGCTTTCGGACAGGTTTTCGCCACTTGCTGAATAAGATTACGAACGATACCCGCGTTAACATTAAACAGATCTGAGCGATCCATCCCTGGTTTTCGCGCCACACCCGCTGAAATCAGGACAATATCTGCGCCTTCCAAAGCAGGTGTGGCGTCTTCGCCACAGAAGCCTTTGATTTTCACAGCGGTAGGGATATGGCTGAGATCGACAGCAACGCCCGGCGTCACCGGAGCGATATCATATAATGAGAGTTCGGAACCGGAAGGTAGCTGGGTCTTTAGCAGAAGCGCGAGGGCCTGACCGATACCGCCCGCAGCACCGAGAACTGCAACTTTCATCCTATACTCCTTTTTTATCATTAACTTATAAGTGTCGTGGAATTATTTTGGTTGTGACCTTAATCACTTACGCTGTTAAAAACAATCGCTCACCTGCAGAGAATCTGAGGTTGGTCGTTTAGAAAGTAAAAAAATACACCTAAGCGCCCTTATCCGGTCTTTTATGACTTTTATCGGAAAGCTACCCCTTAAAAGTAGCACCGCAAAAGACGTCAGGTTAATAAATGGTTAAATTTGGTTCATTGTGTGAGCTGAATCGAAATCGGTTGAGCCCAACTTCCTGCGGAAGGCTTACTCAAAATTCACAATTTCGGCATATTCATGAAAAACCCACTAACGCGACACCCGTCACATTCCTTGCAGAACGGTGAGTTCTGGATTTTCCATGTCTTGCGTTGTTGCATAAAAATGCAATTATCTGCATAATCAGCCAAACATTGATCAAGAGACCAGGGTGCAAAATGCGTAATCCTGCCAAACAGGAAGATTTAATCAAAGCCTTCAAAGCATTACTGAAGGAAGAGAAATTCAGTTCTCAGGGCGAAATTGTCGTCGCACTCCAGGAGGAGGGCTTCGAAAACATCAACCAGTCCAAAGTCTCACGGATGCTGACCAAGTTCGGTGCGGTGCGTACGCGCAACGCGAAAATGGAAATGGTGTACTGCCTGCCCGCTGAAATCGGTGTGCCAACAACGACCAGTCCGCTGAAGAACCTGGTACTGGACATTGATCACAATGAAGCCATGGTGGTCATCCGCACCAGTCCGGGGGCAGCACAGCTGATCGCCCGCCTGCTTGATTCACTCGGAAAATCAGAGGGTATCCTCGGAACTATCGCGGGTGATGATACGATTTTCATTACGCCTGCCCGCAGTTTCAGCGTTAAACAACTGCACGATGCAATCCTGAGTTTGTTCGAACAAGAGTTATAAGCCGCCTCAATAGTACAAGGGTGTAAGCGCCCTTTCTGTGCAGGGGGTCAGAAGAACAGAATTTCTGACCTCAGGCCAGCCTCTTTACCCTTCCTTTATATTGCTCACATTTCAAATGCCGCACAAAAATACCGGTTTTCTACCATTAACGGGTACAAGGCGCATGCCCTCTTCTGTTAACGCCGGTCACAACAGGCTCATTTCCGTCACATAAATATTTCAATGATGTGATTCACACCAAAAATAAGCACAGATAATCAAATTCATTCAATCTATTGATTTTACTAAAAATCAACACCGTTTGAACAATTTATAGACGTTTTTTATTACTTTCCGTTATTAAAAAAACCAATAGGACACACATAACCACTCAAATAACTATTAGCAAACTATTAATATTCTGAGTGACTAGATGTATACTCATTTCCGTGGTGTGAGACACCAGTTGTTGGAACACATAATAAAATCGACGAGGTCAAATCATGAACGTTAAAACTACAATCGCAACATTAAGCATTCTCTCTGCTCTGTCATTTGGTGCATTTGCAGCACAACCTGTTAGTCAGGAACAAGCTGCCAATCTGCAGGCGAAAGGGATGATCAGCGTCAGCGGCGTTGCCGGTGCACCTTCTGATATCCGCCAGGCACTGTCTGACAAAGCCGATGCAAAAGGCGCTAAAGCTTTCCGCGTTATTGAAGTGCGTCAGGAAGGTAACTACCACGCAACCGCAGAAATCTACCAGTAACTTTCCGGTAGCCATCGCGAAGGGGCCTGAATAAATCAGGCCCGTGAATAAACAGATTTATCACTGCCCGTTTTACGTTCCCGCACGCTTTGAGCGCCCTGAACTGCAGTTAACAGCCCTGATAAATCTATATTTGAATCGACGTTGCTCTCTCAAATTGCATCAACGTCAGTGAAATCAGGAAATTATCATGAAAATCATCACTACTATCGCCGCTCTTAGTCTGTTGTCTGCTGTGTCTTTCGGTGCGTCTGCTGCGCAACTCATCACGAATCAGCAAGCAGAAAATCTGCAACCTATGGGCGTGATCAGCGTGAGCGGAGTGAATGGTGCACCCACCGATATTCGCCAGCAGCTGTCTGACAAGGCTGATGCCAAAGGCGCTAAATCTTATCGCGTGATCGAAGCCCATAATGAAGGCGCTTATCACGCGACAGCAGAAATCTATCAGTAAGATTTTCTGTACGTTACCCAGAACTAAAGCCACTGCTTGAGTATTTATATGAATTAGCGTTACCGGGTTTCAACAGCCACAGATCGTCTCAATAAAACGATGCTGTTGAGGCTGGGAGAGAGCTGACACTGCCACTGCCGTGCTCTCTTGCTAACGATACCCTCGTCGTCCTGTCCGACGACACCCTTTGGCTCCCACGCTTTTTTTGGGAGCTTTTTTTTGTCTGTTGATAAGCCATTGCCCGGAATAAAGACAAAAAAAAGCACAGCGGATGCTGTGCTTTGAGGCCGTTGAGGAAGAGATTATGGCTGCTGTATCAGGCTCGCTTTCGCGGCCAGTGCCTCCAGCAGTTTTCCGTGGATGCCACCAAAACCGCCGTTACTCATGACGAGAATATGATCGCCCGGCAGCGAGGCCTTGATCACCATATCCACCAGCGAATCCACATCAGCACTCCAGTGCGCAGGCTGTATACAGTGTTCAGCCACTTCTGCTACCTGCCACGGAATATGCTGCGGCTGCAGCAGGAAAACTTCGTCTGCACGCCCCAGCGACGGCGCCAGTTCGTTTTTGCTCATGCCCATTTTCATGGTGTTTGACCGCGGTTCAAGCACTGCCAGAATACGCGCCGTGCCGCCCACTTTGCTGCGCAATGCGGAGAGCGTTGCCAGAATCGCCGTTGGGTGATGCGCGAAGTCGTCATAAACGCTGACGCCATTTTCAACGCCGCGCAGCTCGAGACGACGACGCGCGTTGATAAATTCGCCCAGGGCTTTACAGGCGTCTTCCGGTTTCACACCGACATGACGCGCGGCGGCAATCGCCATCAGCCCGTTATGCATGTTGTGTTCACCGACCAGATTCCAGTCCACCTGCCCGACGATTTCGCCTTTCAGGTAGACATTGAAAGAGCTGGCATCCGGCGTCAGTTTTTTCGCATCCCACGAACAGGCATCCGTTTCACCCACAAATTCCTGTTCACTCCAGCACCCCATCGCCATCACTTGCTTAAGCGGAGTATCGTGCTCGGGCAGGATGATTTTCCCTTTGCCCGGCACCAGACGCACCAGATGATGGAACTGTTTCTGGATGGCTTTAAGATCGTCGAAGATATCGGCGTGATCGAATTCAAGGTTGTTCAGCACCAGCGTGCGTGGACTGTAGTGAACGAATTTCGAGCGCTTATCAAAGAAAGCACAATCGTACTCATCAGCTTCCAGCACCATAAACGGGCTGTTGCCCAGACGCGCAGACACCTCAAAGTTACCCGGCACACCACCAATGACGTAACCCGGCTCATAACCACAGGCTTCGAGGATCCACGTCACCATACCCGCCGTGGTGGTTTTGCCATGTGTACCGGCAACGGCAATCACCCAACGCCCAGGCAGAACGTGGTCGTGCAGCCATTGCGGGCCAGACACGTAAGGGATCCCCTGTTCCAGCACGGCTTCAACGCACGGGTTTCCGCGCGTCATCGCATTGCCAATGATCACCAGATCCGGCTGAGGGTCTAATTGTGCAGGATCGTACCCCGTAATCAGCTCAATACCCTGATTTTCCAGCAGCGTACTCATCGGTGGATAAACGTTATCGTCCGAACCTGTAACCTGATGCCCCTGAGCACGAGCCAGCATCGCCAGCCCGCCCATAAACGTGCCGCAAATCCCAAGAATATGAATGCGCATATGTTTTCCATTAATGCCTTTAAGTCAGCCGCCATTCTACCGCTCAGAATCCTTCAGAAGAAATGGATTTGCCTATGATTCATCCATATATTTGGGCTAAACTGCCCACGCTCTTGTAAAGGTTTTATTAACGAACCGTTATCCATCCTAGATTCAGGGAACGTGTTATGAAAACGTTAGGCGAATTTATTGTTGAAAAACAGCAAGACTTTCCTCATGCAACCGGTGAACTCACCGCCTTGCTCTCAGCAATAAAACTCGGCGCTAAAATCATTCACCGTGACATCAACAAAGCGGGTCTGGTCGATATTCTCGGTACCAGCGGCGCAGAAAATGTTCAGGGCGAAGTACAGATGAAGCTCGATCTGTATGCGAATGAGAAGTTAAAAGCAGCCATGAAAGCGCGCGGCGAAATTGCCGGTATCGCGTCGGAAGAAGAAGACGAAATTGTTATTTTCGAGGGCGAACGCGCTGAGAATGCAAAATACGTCATTTTGATGGATCCGCTCGATGGCTCTTCAAACATCGACGTTAACGTCTCGGTCGGCACCATCTTCTCCATCTACCGTCGTACCACGCCACTGGGCCAGTCGGTGACCGAAGCTGACTTCCTGCAACCGGGCAACCGTCAGGTCGCTGCGGGCTACGTGGTTTACGGTTCGTCCACCATGCTGGTATACACCACCGGCGTTGGCGTTCATGCCTTCACTTACGATCCTTCACTCGGTGTATTCTGCCTCTCCCATGAAAAAGTACGCTACCCGGCAACCGGCAGCATGTATTCGATCAATGAAGGCAACTACATCAAATTCCCGCTCGGCGTAAAAAAATACATCAAATATTGTCAGGAGCAGGACGAAGCTACGCTGCGCCCTTACACCTCACGTTACATCGGTTCTCTGGTGGCAGATTTCCACCGTAACCTGCTCAAAGGTGGCATTTACATTTACCCAAGTACGGCGACCCATCCCAACGGAAAATTGCGTTTGCTGTACGAATGCAACCCGATGGCGTTCCTGGCTGAACAGGCCGGTGGCAAAGCCAGCGACGGTAAAAACCGCATTCTGGATATCATTCCGCAGAAACTGCATGAACGCGCGCCGTTCTTCGTCGGTAACTGCTCAATGGTGGAAGATGCAGAACGCTTTATCGCTCAATTCCCTGATGAATAAGCCCTGCGCGGCACGACAATAAAACATCAAAGAATGAACGTGATACCTCTGTAACTTAGCCTTACCGTTGTTCTGAACGTAAAAAGGTGGCTTTTTAAGCCACCTTTTTTATTTCCTGCAAAATGCGGTTTTACGATCGGTACTGCTCAGACTGATTCAGTTTGAACACGGCCATGCTCGCCGCCAGCAGCTGAGCCTGCTCTTCCAGAGAACGCGTCGCCGCCGTCGCCTGTTCAACTAACGCGGCGTTTTGTTGTGCCACCTGATCCATCTGGGTGATCGCGACATTCACCTGCTCGATGCCGTGCGTTTGCTCGCTGGTGGCAATCGAGATTTCCCGCATCAGGCTGGTCACGCGCGTCACTTCGCTGGAAATTTCCAGCATCGTCGCCGCGGCAGATTTCACCATGCTGGATCCTTCCGCCACCCGGCTTTCTGAATCACCAATCAGCTCTTTGATTTCTTTGGCTGATTGCGCACTGCGCTGTGCCAGGCTGCGCACTTCCCCCGCCACGACGGCAAATCCGCGCCCCTGCTCACCGGCACGTGCGGCTTCAACGGCGGCATTCAGCGCCAGAATATTGGTCTGGAAAGCGATGCCGTCGATGACAGTAATGATATCGCCGATACGTTTGGAGCTGTCGGTGATGCCCTGCATTTTCTCCATCACCTGATTAACAACCTGACTGCCTTTGTCCGCGATCGATGAAACGCTGTGCGCCAGCTGGTTCGCCTGTTCAGAGTTTGCGGCGTTCATCCGCACGGTCGAGGTCAGTTGCTCCATGCTGGCGGCAGTTTCTTCCAGAGAGGCCGCAGACTCTTCGGTGCGCTGCGCCAGATGCACATTACCGGCCGCCAGTTCGCGCGAGCCCACGTCAATCTGGTTACCCGCATCGCGGACGCGGCCAACCGATAACACCAGAGAATCCTGCATTTGCTTCATGGCTTTCAGCAGGCGTCCCATTTCGTTGTTGTGAGAGTCGTCGATATCGTGTGTCAGATCGCCTTGCGCAATGAATTCCAGCTGCGCGATGGAAAACGTCAGCGGACGCATAATGAGTTTCTGCAATGCAAACCACGCCAGGATTGCAATCGTCAGCGCCACCACAAAAGCCGCGACGATGACAGTCAGCTGGATACGCGCCTCTGCCCGCGCCTGCTCAATGCGTTGACGGGTGTTATCCACCGCATACGCGCGGAAATCCGCGAGCGCTTTGTCGTAAGCATTGCTGTAGGGCGTGATTTTATTCTCCAGCACATCGTAATAACTGTCGGCGCTTTGCGACTGCAACGCCTGAAGAATGGGGACCAGACCATTAGTTTTGTACGCTTCGTAGGTTTTTTGCACCGCCGCGGATAAATCCCTGCCGTGCTGAGTGTCATCCACTATGCTGACGAATTTTCCCAGATCCGCATCTGCCTGTTTGATGTAACCGGCAATGCGGTCGGACGTTGCTTTCGCGTCATCCATCATGCCGATTTCCAGCTGACGGACAGCCACACCGCTGGCAACACGGGTGCGCAGGGAGTAACTGTAGCTGTCAGCCAGCGAGCCCAACTCCTCGCCCTGCAGCTGATTAATCTTTTGCAGCGAGGTCGCACTTTGCCTGATGGCATTGGCGCCCAGTACGCTCACCAACAGTAAAATCAGGGTCATAAACACTAACAGGCCGATCAGACCGGCCTTTACGCTCAGCTTATTCAACATACGGTGTTATCCAGTCATTCAGGTGAAAAGGAGAAGTGCATATCGCGGTAGGGGTCAGGTTTATCCCGACTTTTATTTGAATAGAGTTATCGGCAATTGACTGAATTTCTTGATAAGAAAAGCAAAAACAGGCAGTTACGCGGTGAAATGACCTGGCGGTGAATTTTACTGCCGAACCTGAAGTTTTTGCAGGTTCGCAACAGCAGGTCATGCGGAAAAATTGGAAAGCGACATTCGGTGAAAAGGGCGGGAAATCACGGGAGACTTGGCTATAATGTGCGGCACTCTATTCCTGGTTCAATGAAGGAAACCAACCATGAGCTTACTGAATGTACCTGCTGGCAAAGATATGCCAGAAGATATCTACGTTGTTATCGAAATCCCGGCAAATGCTGATCCGATCAAATACGAAGTAGATAAAGACACCGGCGCACTGTTCGTAGACCGTTTCATGTCTACAGCGATGTTCTACCCGTGCAACTACGGCTACATCAACCACACTCTGTCTCTGGATGGCGACCCGGTTGACGTTCTGGTGCCAACGCCTTACCCACTGCAACCGGGTTCTGTGATCCGTTGCCGTCCGGTTGGCATGCTGAAAATGACCGACGAAGCGGGTGAAGATGCGAAGCTGGTTGCGGTTCCGCACACTAAACTGAGCAAAGAATACGATCACATCCAGGATGTGAACGACCTGCCAGAACTGCTGCGCGGCCAGATCACCCACTTCTTCGAGCAATACAAAGCGCTGGAAAAAGGCAAATGGGTAAAAGTTGACGGTTGGGCTGACGCTGCTGCTGCAAAAGCTGAAATCGTGGCTTCTTTCGAACGCGCTAAAAACAAATAAGTTTTTCGCTGTCGAACGAAAAAAAACACCGCCAGATGGCGGTGTTTTTTTATGTATTACGCGTTGAAACACAACGTTTATTTTTAGACGACCTTGCTCAGATTACTCACTCTGCTGCATCGTTACGCTTTACCCAGTCGCCACCCTCTATTCTCGGCACACCATCCAGTGAGCGAATGTAGAGATAAATCCAGGCACTGCCGTACGGCGTCGAAATCAGCTCGCGACGATAATCTTTTGTATTACTTTTCAGTTCATCCAGCTCGGCTAAGATAGACGAGTTTATGCGGTAAACTTCGCAGTAGACCTTTCCTTCCCCTGGAATCACAGCAGGGTAATGCCCCAGATTATAGAGCGCATACCCTTCCAGCTCATGGTCACCCAGCCATTGAGCGTTAGTCATCCAATGACTGTTGCCTTGCTTGCGTCGCAGACTACCGTAAACAATTATTCGCATGTTTATATTCGTATAGTAAAAGTCACATGAATTAAAACTCAAACTGATAGAGCAAATCCAAGGCCTGATCGATGCCCGATACCGCCTGCAGATAGAGCTTCGGCATCAACCTGTAGCGTAAAGTGAGTGTTGCCAGTGAGTCGAAGATCCCGACACCATATTTCACCTGTAAACCCGGTAAAACATAACCACTGACCACCACCTGGGAACTGTCTCCCACGCCCTGAGTATCCAGTGCCAGATTGCTGACACCAAACGCCTCGCCGATTTTACCCACAAGTTTACCACTTTGCGCAACCCCCAACCCGATAAGAGCTGAGGTCATTGCGCCGCTGTCACCGCCAGAATTGTCTAATCCCTGCCCGCGAAGCAGGTAGGACAAGGCTTCCTGCTGTGACATCGCCGGATCTGAGAATATCTCAAGTTTCGGTGCATCGGCCTCGCCGGTCACCCGTAAACCGGCCACAACGTCGTTTTCTGTCGCTTCCGGATTACGAATCGCTTCCAGATTCAGCAGTGGCTGATCCGCCGGACCGGAGAACAGTAACTGGCCTTTACGCACAATTAAGTCCTGCCCGTACGCATGGAACCGGCCAGAAGGAATATTAATCTGCCCATTCAGCCCCAGACCGCGACTGTCCTGCGCCACTTTCAACGCCCCTTCAAGCCGGGCTTTCAGGCCGAACGCATCCAGACGCACATCTTTGCCGATATTCACCATCAGATTGCTGTTGATCGGAATTGACGCTGACACCGGTTCAATCGGCTGACGCTGATCGTTGAGCATCACCTCATCTGATGAAACCCCGACCGCGCTTTCCGGCAACTCCTGCACCGTGATGCGTGCCCAGGGAATATCCACCGAACCGTTCAGTGAGAACAGCTGCGGCGTGGCATCAAACACCAGATCCGGCGAGACGTCGAGACGCACCATCGGCGGTACCGACACCCGCACGCGATCGCCGCGTGCGGCAATGCGGGCGCGCCAGGCGTTCAGCTCGCTCCAGTCGGCGTTGCCGTTAAGCTCCAGCTGGCCGTGCGCCGTTTTGATCACCCCTTCCATCAGCGATGACATGCCGTTGAAATTGATATTGATGTTCGCGTCGGTGATATCAAACGGCATGAACTGACCGTCGAAATCGACGCCGCTCAACGCCAGTTTGCCAAACACCTGCGGTTTCTGTGCGTCGCCTCCCAGTCGCAGATTCGCGTTCAGGATGCCGGACGCCTTTTCTCCGTCCATCAGGGCTGGCTGCAACAGCGCCATCGAGATGCGGGTAATATTGACGTTGCCGGTCAGATTACGTTTTCCCTGCGGATCGGCAATCTGAATACTGCCGTCCAGCTGGCCGTTATTGGCAATCTTGATCAGCCAGTCCAGCGTCGCACGGCCATTATTAAGACCGGCATTCAGGTTCAGCGTGTCAAACGCCACCGGCAACGGACTTCCCTGCACCAGTTGCTGTACTTTCACGCCCTTGCCCACCAGCGAGACGCTGGCCTGAGGCAATCCGCCCTCTGCTTTCCAACTCACATCGGCCTTACCGGTGAAAACGCCGCTAAGCTGCGTGTCATCGGTCAGGAAGGGTTTAACCATCGCCAGATCAAAGCGGTTAAGCACCACGCTGGCCTGCCCGCTGGCACCGGCATCAATGGTTTTCGGCACGCAAAGACTGGCGTTCGGGTTCTGCCAGCAATGCGGCCCCACGGTGATTCGTTGCTCTTTGTTGAAATACTCCAGTGCGATCGTCCGGTTGAGACGCCATTCGCCGACCGGCGTATCGAACAACGTGTTATCGACGGTGCCCTTCCATTCCTCGGTCGCGCGGTCAAAACTGCCTTTCAGCGCCAGACGCCCGGAAACGGGTTTACCCTCGACTTTCAGCGTCAGCTGATGCTGTTTTTCGTTACCCTTGGCGTCCAGACTGATATCGGAGATATCCAGCGCGTCCTGTTTCAGTTGCTGCACGCGCACCGCCAGATTGCCCTGAATCTGATCGGTGGAGCTGACATCGCCTTTGACGTCAACGCGCCGGACGGTCAGTGCCTGCCATTTCAGCCCCGTTGCGGTCAGATCCGCCAGCAGCTTCGGCGCTTTCAGATCGCCGCGCAGTTGCAGCATCCCTTTCGCCACGCCGCCCAGTCCCGGCAAGGCGCCATCCAGATGTGGCGCATCCACTTTGGCATCCAGATCCCAGGTATCGCTGAGCTTACCTTTCACATCCAGATTGTTGCGCCCCAGTTCGAGGTGAAGCTGTGGAATATCCCACTGACCGTAACTGTTTCCGCGCACATTGCCCTGCGCTTTGACGGCGTTTTGTTTCACGTTACCGCTCAGATCCAGCACCGGTACCTGCACCTGCCATGTGCCGCCATACAGGCTGCCGCGCGTGGTGATTTTACCCTGCAACTTCGCCGGCCAGTCCGGATACTGTTTGGCAGTATTAATGCCGGTCAGCGTCAGTTGGCTGTTCCAGCTGATGGCTTTACTCCAGTCCACCACGCCGGTCAGATCGGTATTGCCTTGCAGCGCTGCCAGACGCAGCAGCGTCAGGTTGAACTGCTCCACGTTACCTTTGCCGTCAAGGGTCAGCGTGGCGGGCGGGATCTGATCGCCTTTGAAATCAGAACGCAGCGACAGTGCGTAATCGGTCGCTTTTCCGCTGACGTTAAATGTAAAGCCTTTCACCTGATACTGCGGCGTACCGGTCAGCGGCCACTGCAAAGCATCACTGGTCAGCTTCAGATTAAGGGGTAAGCCGGCTTCCGCCAGCTGGGTTTGCAACGCCAGCTGCGCACGTACAGGCCCGGAGAGATTGAGGCCAACGTCGAGTTTGTCACGCAAACCGCCTGCGACCTTCAGTTTGACCTTCTCGCCTTTAAGCGGATCGACATTCATGGCGGTGTTGATGGTCATGTCCACCGGCCAGTTTTGATTCAGCGTCGCCTGCCCGGTCCCGTCCAGCGTGCCCTGCGGCGAGCGGATCTGTAATTTGTCTAACCTGACAACCTGATCCTGCGTACTGGCCTTTAATTCGAAACGGGTGATCAGCACATCGGTATCACCGGTCAGACGCAGGTTTTCACCGACAATCTGCTGAATATCGAGATCAACCGGCAGCCGGTAATCGGGTAACTCAGGCAGCAGGGGTTTAGCAAACAGTTCCTGAAGCGTCTCACCCAGCGGTTTTTCCGGCACGACGACCGCAGGCTCCGCCGGTTTACCGGTGGCTTTTTCCACCGCTTTGTCCTGCGCGGCCTGCACCACCTCCGGCAACGGATTGACCGGTGTTTTCGGCAACGCGATCAGTAATCCGCCAATGTTTGTTGGCATCAGCTGGATCGCACGTCCTTCCCAGTGCGCACCGGTCCGAAATGACGCCAGAGAAATGGCACGGTCATCCAGGGTTACGTTGATATTTTCCAGGGTCAGGACGCGCAGCGTGATCGGATACGGCGTACTGAGATTGGTCAGCGGCTCGCTGTTTTCTGGTTCAGGCTGTGGCTGAGCGGGCGTCATTTCTTTGGTGTTCACCACCACGTTGACGTCTTTTACCCGCAGCGCATTCACACATAACGCGCTGTTTTTCAGGCAGGAGAAATCGAGGGAGAGATGAAACTCCCCGGCTTTCACATCCACACCCGGCATTTCGTAATGCACGCCTTTCAGCGTCAGGTCGCGCCATCCGCCTTCGGTACTGGCGATGTTCAGCCCCGGCACGAACCGGTTGGCACCGTTGATCATCAGATGAAGACCGGTTTGCGTACCGATCAGGAAGGCCACCAGGCCAATCAGCAGCACCAGGAAGATTAAGGTTCCCAGGCAGATTTTCTTAAATAAACTCATAATTCCGGACCCAGGCCGATGTAAAACTGCAATCCATGCTCATCTTTATCGCCAACCGGCGCGGCGACATCTAATTTCACCGGACCGATCGGTGAAGCCCAGCGCACACCCACACCCGCGCCGGTTTTGAAATCGTTTTTCGTGATGTCATTTACCGCTTCGCCGGAATCGACAAAGACCGCTCCCCACCATTTTCCGGTGACGTTGTACTGATATTCCAGCGAGCCGGTGCCCAGATAGGACGCACCGGTCAGTTTGCCTTCATCATCGCGCGGAGAGATTGATTTGTATTTGTAGCCGCGAATACTGCGATCGCCACCGGCAAAGAAGCGCAGCGATGGCGGTACGCGTTCGAAATCGTTGGTTTCGATCCAGCCCAGATTGCCGCGCATAACGAAGCGGTGTTTCTCTTCCAGCGTACGGATCCAGACGTTTTGTGCCTGAACCACGGCGAAATCGACGTCGGAACCCCAGGTAGTGTCCGAGACATCCAGAGAATAACGCTGAGAGTCGCCCCAGGTCGGCATCAGGCCGCCGCGCTGACGCGTACGGTTGAGGCTGACGCCCGGATAAATCAGCATCGTGGTGTTGGTGACACTGCCCTGCGTAAAGTGGTCAAGGCTCCAGCGCAGATTTACCGCATGTTGCCAGCCGCTGGAAAGATCCCAGTAGCGCGCCAGATTGACCGTGGTGGAGTCCGAATTGGTGTCATTGAGGTCTTCACGTTTGAAGCCGCCCTGAACCAGATAATATTGTTCGAGAGGTGACTTCAGCAGCGGAATTTTATAGCTGAGATCTAAAGACTGTTCCGGGCCGGACAGCGTGGTCGAGGTTTCAAAGCTCTGGCCACGATCGTTCACCCAAGGTTTTTTCCAGTTGGCCGTCACACGCGGCCCGATATCCGTCGAATAGCCGACACCCGTCTCGATGGTGTTTTCGGTGCGCGGCGAGACTAAGGCGTTCAGCGGTAATGTTTTACTGGCTTTAGCATCGGTGAAATCCGGGGAAACCACGACGGAATTAAACCAGCCCGTGGCAGACAGGCGGCGGTTCAGCTCGGCCAGCTGGGCGGAGGTGTAATAATCCCCTTTGTGGAAAGGCACCAGATTTTGCAGGTAATCATCACGGATTTGCGAGCCCTGATAATGCACATCGCCAAAGCGGTAACGCTGGCCGCTGTCGAACTGGATATCCCAGAACGCTTTATGCTCATCTTCGATGACGCCCAGCTGGCTTTTCAACATGTTGGCATCAAAGTACCCTTTGCGCAGTGCCACACCGGTAAGGGAACTTTTAAAATGCTCGTAGGTTCCGTGGTTCAGAATGGTGCCCACGGCGGGAACCTGAGTTTTCTTCAGTTGTTCGAATTCATTATCTTTATTCGCCTGGCCGGTGATCACCACGGTGGTGCCCGCGATTTTAACCGGTGTGCCCGGCGTCACTTTGGCAATCAGCACCGGACGTCCCGGCGGGGGCGTCTCACGGTAGTCGAAATCAATCGTCGGGGAATAATAGCCCAGTGGCCGCAGCCCCTGTTCAATCGCGGCACTGACGCGCGCACGAAACCGCCCGTTTGCGCCGACTTCATCACTTTCTATTGACGATAAACGCACGCGGACGTTTTTTTCCAGATCGCCATCCAGGCCTTCCAGCTGCAAACGCACTTTCGCTGCCATGGAAAGTGAGGGGGCGAGCAGTACACATAACAAACCCAGTTCACGATATCGTGGCACACGCACTCCTGCTAATTTTGCTGTCCTGTTAAAATATCAGATGCCCGCCGGAGAAAATCCGCCCATCTTTGGCAGATTCCTCTTTCTAATGTCTGATGAAGGCAGTTTAGTGCCAATCTTCTGAAAATGTTCAACGACGGCGCAACGTTCCTCGTATTGTGTGCAAAGACGCAATCAGATACAACTAAGAGTGACCCGTTGGTCACTAATGTCTGTTACTAATTTTGTTCACTAATGCAACAAATGGAGTCTCCTGTGGTGCAACTTTCCGACAAAACGCATGTGGTTAATCAAGAAGATGCGTTGACTGGCAGAACAACCCCGATGCCTGTGGCAACCACTCACGCCGTGAATGGTCATTCGATGACATATGTTCCTGACAATATGGAAGTCGCTCTTTTTGCGATGGGATGCTTCTGGGGTGTGGAGCGTTTGTTCTGGCAACTGGAAGGGGTTCACAGCACGGCGGCCGGTTACAGTGGCGGTTTTACGCCTAACCCGACCTACCGCGAAGTCTGCACCGGCCAGACCGGCCATGCGGAAGTGGTGCGCGTGGTCTTCGATCCTTCCGTCATCAGCTACGCGAAGCTGTTGCAGATCTTCTGGGAGAATCACGATCCGGCACAGGGCATGCGTCAGGGGGGTGATATCGGCACTCAGTATCGTTCGGCGCTGTATGTGCTGAGCGCGGCGCAGCAGGATCAGGCTCTGGCCAGTCTGGCGAGCTTCCAGCAGGCGATGGACGAAGCGAACGACAAACGCACCATCACGACCGAAATCAGCGAAGCCCTGCCGTTCTATTACGCCGAAGACGATCATCAGCAATACCTGTTTAAAAACCCGGAAGGCTACTGCGGTTTAGGCGGTATCGGCGTCTGTCTGCCACCGCAATAATGCGGGATTTTTAAGCGCTGGCGGCAGTCTCAGTGCTGCTGCTATACTATGCGGGTCACAAATGTGGCCTTTTGAAACTATTTCTGGCAATTATCTTTGTTTTTTCATCCTTAATGCTTCTTTCTTCTGAACCGACTTTTAATCTGTTAGTAAAACGATGTTGAGTTAAGCAATAAATAAGCAACAAAAATAATACGTGCCTTTCCCTGCTGGTTCATACCGGTGTTAAACGGATAGATTATGTTAAACAGTATCTTACTGATTCTCTTACTCATCGCGATCAGTGCCTTTTTCTCGCTTTCTGAGATATCGCTGGCCGCGTCCCGAAAGATAAAACTCAAACAGTTGGCAGACGAAGGAAACGTCAATGCCTCCCGCGTCATGAAACTGCAGGAAACCCCTGGCCTGTTCTTCACCGTGGTACAAATCGGCCTGAATGCCGTTGCCATCCTCGGTGGTATTGTCGGCGATGCCGCTTTCTCCCCTGCGTTCCAGTCCTTTTTCATTCGCTTTATGTCGCCGGAAATGGCGGATCAAATCAGCTTTATCTGTTCCTTCGTCCTGGTCACCAGTCTGTTTATTCTGTTCGCTGACCTCACTCCGAAGCGCATCGGTATGATTTCACCTGAGTCGGTTGCGGTCCGTATAGTCAACCCGATGCGTTTCTGCCTGCTGGTGTGCCGCCCGATGGTGTGGTTCTTCAACGGCATGGCGAACATGATTTTCCGCCTGTTTAAACTGCCAATGGTGCGTAACGACGACATCACCTCTGACGATATTTATGCGGTGGTGGAAGCCGGCGCACTGGCCGGTGTGTTACGTAAACAGGAGCACGAGCTGATTGAAAACGTGTTCGAGCTGGAATCGCGTACCGTTCCCTCTTCCATGACCTCGCGTGAAAGCGTCATCTTCTTCGATCTGCGCGAAAGCGAAGAAAGCATCAAAGAAAAAATCTCGACGCATCCGCACTCCAAATTCCTGGTCTGCGACGGCCATATCGATCAGGTGGTGGGTTACGTCGATTCCAAAGACTTACTGAACCGTGTGCTGGGTAATCAGAGTTTAATGCTGAGCAGCGGCGTGCAGATCCGCAACGCGCTGATCGTGCCTGACACACTGACGCTGTCGGAAGCGCTGGAAAGCTTTAAAGCCGCCGGTGAAGACTTCGCGGTGATCCTCAATGAATACGCCCTGGTGGTCGGCATCATCACGCTCAATGACGTGATGACCACGCTGATGGGCGATCTGGTCGGCCAGGGTATGGAAGAGCAGATTGTGGCCCGTGACGAGCACTCGTGGCTGATTGAAGGCGGTACGCCAATCGAAGACGTGATGCGCGTGCTGCACATTGAAGCATTTCCGCAGGCAGGTAATTATGAAACCATCGGTGGTTTCATGATGTTTATGCTGCGTAAAATTCCTAAGCGTACGGACTTTGTGAAATTCTCAGGCTACAAATTTGAAGTGGTCGACATCGACAGCTACAAGATTGATCAGCTGCTGGTGACACGTATTGTCGATCAGCCCGTGACTCCGTTGCTGCCGAAAACGCCGCAGGAGATCAAAGACGAGAAGAAAGCGCAGGCGCAGTCTTCATAAAACATCCCCGCGCAATATTCCGGATACCAGAAACACGAACGGCCCCTTTCAGAGGGGCCGTTTTTTTTGCGCCTGCTGCCCCAGTGGGGGCAGCGACTACGCGCAGGGCGTTTAACCCATTTCTGTCTGCAAATGCGTAACCTGACGGTTAACTTCAGACATCACGCTAAAATGGCGCTTATCACGAACCTTTGGCAATAAAATTTTGCCTTGGTCAAACTCAAAAGCGCCGACGTCTTTGATGTACAAACGTCCACGAAACAGTGTCTTAACGTACTTTGCGACTTTCATCGGATTGTAACGCTGAAAGATTCTCATTTTTCTACTTTTCTCCGTTAAATCACTGCATGCGCCGGCCACGTCGCAAGGCGACAGATACCGGAACAGAAAAGGAACATTTGCAGTGATGAGACATATAACATAGCAGGGCACTCAGGTATTGCCAGTGTATTTAACTGCTTTTACATTGCTTTTCAGTATTGTCTTAATCCCTGACACTACTTGGCAGTATAACCCTGCTCTATGTGTCAATTTTGTAACCAGCAACACAAATTTAACAAGCCAACAGGACAGACCACTTGAGCGATCCTATGATGAGCAGGTCTGCCCTTTTGTGCCCCGGAGAATCTATGCTTTTAAAAAGTCTGTGTGTGATCAGTTTTATGACATTTTCGCTTTTTGCGTCAGCCCATAACTTTACGGTTGGTCAGCGTCTGGCACCGGTCGGCGTCGACGACAAAGGCGAGCTGAATGACGTGAATGACACCTTCAGCTACAGCAAATGGAACAGCGCCAGATTGCCGGGAAAAGTACGTATCGTGCAGCATATGGCGGGCAGAAGCAGTGCAAAGGCGCTGAACGAGCCACTTATTGAGGCCATCAGGGCGGCGAATCTGCCGCACGACCGCTACCAGACCACGACCATCGTCAACATTGATGACGCGATAATCGGCACCAGTCTGTTCGTGCGTAAAAGTATTGAGAGCGGTAAGCGGGAATTCCCTTGGTCGCAGATCATCGTCGACAGTAACGGCGTGGTGAAAAAGGCGTGGCAGCTGCAACCGGAAAGCTCCGCTGTCGCTGTGCTGGATAAAAACGGGGTGATTAAATTCGCCAAAGACGGGCAGCTGTCGCCGCAGGAAGTTCAGCAGGTGATTACGCTGGTCGATCAACTGGTCAAAGAATAACAGCATAAAAAACCCCGGCGCGCAGGCCGGGGCAGGTGCAGTGCGGGCCAGCGTCAGAACAGAGAAACGCGGAAGCCCGGATTCAGGAACGATTCGCGCGGCGTGTACAGCAGCGTCTGCCCTGTCCAGTCATTCACTTTTGCACCCGCGGCAATGGCAACCGCATGTCCGGCTCCGGTATCCCAGATGTTCGTTGGTCCGAAACGCGGATAAAGTTGTGCCGAGCCCTCGGCAACCAGACAGAACTTCAGGGAGGAACCGACAGAAACCGTCTGATGTTCACCCAGCTGGGCCAGATAGTCTTTCAGTTCCTGATCGTTGTCGTAATGTGAACGGCTCACCACAACCAGCGGCGGATGCGCTTCGCTGACGTGAATCTGACGGCGCTGACCCTGATCTTCTTTCCAGGCTTTTCCTTCTGCCGCGCTGTACATCACTTTCGTGACCGGCACATAGACCACGCCGAGCACCGGCACGCCGTCTTCGATAAGCGCGATGTTCACTGTGAACTCGCCATTACGTTTGAGAAATTCTTTGGTGCCATCCAGCGGATCCACCAGCCAGTAACGCGTCCAGTTCTGACGTTCACTCCAGCTTTGCGGATCTTCTTCCGAGAGCATTGGCGTGTGCGGATCCAGCTGTTGCAAACCGGCTTTGATCACATCATGCGCGGCAATATCAGCCGCCGTCACCGGTGAATCATCTTTTTTCTGACGTGCGTCGAGCGGCTGCTCGCCGTCATAGACCGCCATAATCGCATCGCCTGCATCGCGCGCCAGCTGACAAATTTGCTCTAACATCTTTTACCTCAGTGCTTTGATTCTCATTTCTCAAGCCTAGTTTTTTTTGTCCTGAATAGCCATCCCGTCATGCTAAGGATTCATAAAGTTGTTACATCTCACATTTATTTATGACAACTGATTACATTCTCAGCAAATTTTGAGATACATATCCGGTTTTTTATTCCGGGCATCATCTTTTTCTCTGGAGGCAAGGCAATGAATACGCGTCATCTGACGTTATCCCTGCTGGCGACACTGACGGCGGCATCCGTTCAGGCGTCACAGGTGGATCTGCGCATCATGGAAACCACGGATCTGCACAGCAACATGATGGACTTCGACTACTACAAAGATAAACCGACCGAGAAGTTTGGACTGGTACGTACTGCCAGCCTGATCCACGCGGCGCGAAACGAAGTCACCAACTCCGTGTTAGTCGACAACGGCGACATCATTCAGGGCAGTCCGCTGGGCGATTACATGGCGGCAAAAGGCCTGAAAGAAGGCGATGTGCATCCGGTGTATCTGGCCATGAACACGCTGAATTATGCGGTCGGTAACCTCGGCAATCATGAGTTTAACTACGGTCTTGATTATCTGAAAAAAGCGCTGGCTGGCGCGAAATTCCCTTACGTGAATGCTAACGTCATCGACGATAAAACCGGGAAACCGCTGTTCACGCCGTTCCTGATCACCGATAACGCAGTTAAAGACCGCGACGGCAAAACCCATAATCTGCGCATTGGTTACATCGGTTTTGTGCCACCGCAGATCATGGTTTGGGATAAAGCCAATCTGCAGGGCAAAGTGACCGTGGCAGATATCACCGAAACCGCCAAAAAGTGGATCCCGGAAATGCGTAAACAGGGTGCCGACATTATTGTCGCCATCCCGCACTCCGGCCTGTCGGGCGATCCCTACAAAACGATGGCGGAAAACTCGGTCTATTACCTGAGCCAGGTAAAAGGCATCGACGCCATCATGTTCGGCCATGCGCATGCTGTTTTCCCGAGTGAGGAATTCGCCAGCATCAAAGGGGCAGATATCAAACAAGGTACGCTGAACGGCGTGCCTGCCGTGATGCCGGGCATGTGGGGCGACCATCTGGGCGTTGTCGATATGGTGCTCAGTAACGACGGCGGCAACTGGAAAGTCGAAACCGCCAAAGCCGAGGCGCGGCCGATTTACGATAAAGAACAGAAAAAATCACTGGCGGCGGAAGATCAGGATCTGGTGAAAGTGCTCGCCCCTTCTCATGACGCCACGCGTGAATTTGTCAGCAAGCCGATCGGTAAATCTACCGACAACATGTACAGCTATCTGGCGCTGGTGCAGGACGACCCGACGGTGCAGATCGTCAATAATGCGCAAAAAGCCTATACCGAACACTTCATTCAGGGCGACCCGGATTTAGCCGATCTGCCGGTGCTATCGGCAGCAGCGCCGTTTAAAGTCGGCGGACGTAAAAACGATCCGGCCAGCTTCGTCGAAGTGGAAAAAGGCGAGCTGACTTTCCGTAACGCGGCAGATTTGTATCTGTATCCGAACACGCTGGTAGTGATGAAAGTCACCGGGCAGGAAGTGAAAGACTGGCTGGAATGTTCCGCCGGGCAGTTTAATCAGATTGACCTGAACAGCACCAAACCGCAGTCGCTGATTAACTGGGACGGTTTCCGTACCTATAATTTCGACGTCATCGACGGTGTGAATTATCAGATTGATGTCAGCCAGCAGGCGAAATTCGACGGTGAATGCACGCTGGTCAACAAAGATGCAGAACGCATCAAAAATCTGACTTACAACGGCAAGCCGATCGACCTGAAGGCCACCTTCCTGGTCGCGACGAATAACTACCGGGCTTACGGCGGGAAATTTGCGGGTACCGGCGATAAGCACATTGCTTTCGCATCACCGGATGAAAACCGTTCCGTTGTCGCCGCTTACATCAGTGCTGAAACCAAAAAAGCTGGCGCGGTCACCCCGACGGCGGACAACAACTGGAAGCTGGCAACGCTCAAGGCCCCGCAACCGCTGGATATCCGCTTCGAAACCTCGCCGGGTGACAAAGCTGCGGCTTTCATTAAGTCTCATGCTCAGTATCCGCTGACCGCGAAAGGCACAGACGCTATTGGCTTTGAGATTTATCAGGTCGATTTGCAAAAATAACGCGCATTCAAACGCCCTGCGGGGCGTTTTTTCTTTCTGTACTTCCTTTGAGCTATAGCTTCGCTTTAAACATGCATTTATAATACATGTTATAGATTCTTTCATTTAACGAGGCTTCATCATGGACTATCGCGACCAACCCCTTGGCGCTCTGGCTGTTGCCATTCCACGCGCTACCCGTCTGTTCCGTCAGTACGATCTCGATTTCTGCTGTGGCGGTAAGCAAACGCTGTTACGCGCCGTCACTAAAAAAGATCTGGATATCGATCTTATCGAGCAGCAAATTGCAGAGATTGCCCAACTGCCGGATACTTCAACCGACTGGAAAACCGCTCCGCTGGCGCAGATCATCGATTTCATTATTCCGCGCTACCACGATCGTCACCGTCAGGAATTGCCTGAACTGGTGCTGATGGCAGAGAAAGTGGAAAAGGTCCATGGCGATAAAGCGCCTTGTCCGCACGGTCTGGCGGTTCAGCTGCAACTGATCCTCGAAGAACTGACCAGCCACATGATGAAAGAAGAGCAGATCCTGTTCCCGATGATCCGTGGCGGAATGGGCCGTCAGGCTGCCGGTCCGATTTCAGTGATGGAACGTGAACATGATGATGCGGGGCTCATTCTGGAAGAGATTAAACGTCTGACCAATAACGTGACGCCGCCGGAAGGCGCCTGTGTGACGTGGCGGGCGCTGTACGCCGGGATTAACGAATTCATCACCGACCTGATGGAGCATATCCATCTGGAGAATAACCTGCTGTTTCCGCGCGCGCTGCGTGGCGAATAAGCCGGATTCCGGACGTAAAAAAGGGCGCATCAGCGCCCTTTTCATTTCTGTTATCTGCAGAGAATTACAGAATTTCCAGCAGCTCAACTTCGAAGATCAGCGCGCTGTATGGCGGGATGGACGCACCTGCGCCACGCTCGCCGTAAGCCAGGTTATGAGGGATGTACAACTCCCACTTAGAACCCACCGGCATCAGGGTCAGTGCTTCGATCCAGCCTGCGATTACGCCGTTAACCGGGAATTCAGCCGGTTCGCCACGCTGTACGGAGCTGTCGAAGACAGTGCCGTCGATCAGTTTACCGGTGTAGTGAACGCGTACACGATCCTGACGGCCCGGAATAGCGCCCTCGCCCTGGGTAATCACAGAGAATTGCAGACCGGACTCGGTGCTGCTCACGCCTTCGCGCTGTACGTTCTGAGCCAGGAATTCCTGCCCCTGAACAGCCAGTGCTTCCTGACGTTCACGACGAACAGCATCAGCACGTTCATGGACTTCACGCAGTGCGCGGTGAACCACGTCAACAGGAACGGCTGGCGTATTCCCTTCCAGCGCGTCGCGTAAGCCTGCCAGCAGTGCGTCAGGCTCTAAGCCCTGCAAACCTGATTCCTGCAACTGTTGACCGACCTGCAGGCCGATACCGTAACTTGCCTGCGCTTCTACGCTGTCAAATGAAGGGGTAGTCATGAATTTTCCTTAGCTCTTAAAAATGTCGAAGGCGCAGCATAGCAGCGCAAAGCTTTTGGGTAAAATCCTCTGTGAGCCAACATGACGGCGGGCGCAGTTCATCCCACTTTTCGATAAATTTTTCGCATTTGACGCCATTTAGCGCATCGTTTGGATGATATTTATGCTTTGTCCCTTTCCGCATCAAGCAGTTAAACAGCTATACTAGGCAGCAACAGACAGTCGAAAATGCGACAGTTAACAAGAGAGGTCGTCATGGGCAGAATCCCGCCCAGGAGAAGGAAAGCCATCCGTATTTATCAACCCATGTTGAGATCCTGGATTGCCATTATGAAAAGGCCGATGCGAGATACGACAGCACCGCAGAGCGAAAGCGAAAGTGAAATCACTTCTGCTGAAACTGAAACCGGAACGTCTGCTGCAACCAGAGGCAAAACGTTGCTGAGCAGGATCTGGCACATAAGCGACGGCTTCCACTGGATGTCGCCACTCCCTTACCCACATCGTCGCGGCATTATTTTGGCTGTGCTGGTCATTCTTCTGGCACTGCTGTGGCCGTATACGCCGGAAAATACTTACGCGCCGTCACAACCGCAACAGCCGACCAGCATCCCGATGCAGGCCGATTTGCGCAACGATCAGGGCCGTACCACGCAAATGGCGCAGCCGGAACCTGTGCAGCCGCAGAGTAATGACAACGGCGGCACATGGCGTAGCTATCAGGTGCAGTCTGGCCAGACGCTGGCGCAGCTGTTCCGCGATAACAATATGGCTGTGAACGATGTGTTTTCTATGGCGCGGGTAGAGGGCGCGGAGAAACCGCTGAGTACGTTGAAAACCGGACAGGAAGTGAAGATACAGCGTGATGCTCAGGGTGTGGTGAAGGCATTGCAGGTCACGACCGAACAGAACGTCACCGTGACGTTTACCCGTCAGTCAGATGGCAGTTTTCAGCGCGAAAACTGAGTGAATCCAGTAAAGGGTTCGCCTCTGAAATACTCCGCCCGTTCTTAATGCTTGTGGGCTCAGCATTCCCTGATGCAGAAAAGCAAAACGCCGGCACTAGGCCGGCGTCTCAGGGTTAACTTCAGCGTTATTACGCTTCAGCAACCACAACGACATTCAGTTTAGCGAATACGTCGCTGTGTACCTGGAACTCAACTTCGTGTTCACCAGTGGTACGCAGAACGCCATTCGGCAAACGAACTTCGCTTTTTGCAACTTCAACGCCAGCTGCAGTCACTGCATCAGCAATATCGCGAGTACCGATAGAGCCGAACAGTTTGCCTTCGTCGCCTGATTTAGACGCGATGGTGACTGAACCCAGTTCGTTGATTTTAGTTGCACGAGCTTCAGCAGCGTTCAGAACGTCAGCCAGTTTGGCTTCCAGTTCAGCACGACGTGCTTCGAAGAACTCAACGTTTTTCTTGGTAGCAGGAACAGCTTTGCCCTGTGGTACCAGGAAGTTACGAGCATAGCCCGCTTTAACGTTAACTTGATCACCCAGGCTGCCCAGGTTTGCTACTTTATCAAGCAGAATAACTTGCATTACCTTAACCTCTCAAAGTCGTTTATGGACAGTGGCCTATTACTGATGACGATCAGTATATGGCAACAAAGAAAGGTAGCGAGCGCGCTTGATACAACGAGCGAGCTGGCGCTGGTATTTTGCACGAGTACCGGTAATACGGCTCGGGACAATTTTACCGCTTTCGGTAACGTAGTTTTTCAGCGTAGCGATATCTTTGTAATCAATCTCTACAACGCCTTCCGCGGTGAAACGGCAGAACTTGCGACGACGGAAATAACGTGCCATTAGGCTAGTCTCCAGAATCTATCAATTCAATCTGCTCGGCATGTAACACCACTTTGTTCAGTCCATTGCGCCCTTGATGGCAACTAATGAATCCAGAAACAGTGAGTTGCGTGCCGACCGTTATACTGTGAGTTAATGCTTGTGACGCTTGTCCACTGACAACCACAGGCATTCTGCACCATGTTTGTCGGTTAAATCCGGCTTCCTGCTGCTGCGAGCGGTGCTCTAGCACGAACTGGCAGTGAGGAATGCCCGAAGGACTGACTTTACGAATGGGGGTCTTGCACACTGTGCCGGACAACACCAGACGATTCGCCGTCACGGCAATTACTCTTCAGAATCCCCAGCTTCAGCATCATCATTAGCTTCAGCGAAATCTTCACGACGATCACGACGTTCGTCTTTCGCTTTAACCATTGGAGATGCTTCAGTTACCGCGTGTTTAGTACGCATAACCATGCTACGGATAACGGCGTCGTTGAAGCGGAAGTTTGTTTCCAGCTCATCGATCGCTTCCTGCGGGGCTTCAACGTTCAGCAGAACGTAGTGAGCTTTGTGCAGTTTGTTGATCGGGTAAGCCAGTTGACGGCGGCCCCAGTCTTCCAGACGGTGAATCTGACCAGCAGCGTTAGTGATTACTGCACTGTAACGCTCGATCATGCCCGGAACCTGTTCGCTTTGGTCAGGGTGTACCATAAATACGATTTCGTAATGACGCATAGAATTGCTCCTTACGGATTATTCAGCCTCCTGTCAGGGTCAACCGCGGCCCATGGAAGCAAGGAACGTGTTATGTGTGCGGTCGAAAAAATGACGCGCAATTATATGTACAGCCACTGTGAAACTCAAGGAGAAAGGCAGATTAATTTCTCTACAGCTTTTGAGCGAAGAAAGCGGTGGCTTCTGACAGTGCGTGCACCGTGACTTTATGCTTCGCCTCAGACTCAGAAATGAAGGTCAGATTGGCGGTCGCTTCGCCGGCAGCCAGTTCCTGTTGCAACCGCAGGCTTTCGCCAAACGGCACCACGTCGTCCTGCTCGCCGTGCCAGACAAACAGCGGTTTATCGGCGAATAATGCCGTTTTACCAGTGATATCCAGGCTAAGTAGCGGAGCAACATCACGTTCAAAAACGTTGCGCTGTGCTGTGTCACCGGCGGTAAATGCAGGGAAAAGATGGTGTGATAAACGCGAAAAGTAGCCCGATCCCATCAGGTTTGCCGCAACCTTCACCCACGGGTATTTCACCAGCGCGGCCATGGTGGTCATTCCGCCCATCGATACCCCGCCGACGCCCAGGCGTTGCGGATCCGCCAGACCGCGTCCGACAAACAATTCCTTCAGCATCGCCAGCTCTTCGACGTTGTTTTGTAAAATACGCCAGAAATGGGCCACGCATTTGGCTTCGTCACTTTCTGTACGGGCACCGTGCATGAGTGCATCCGGCAGAATGACGCGAAAACCCGCCTTCGCCAGCGTATAGCCGAAATACGAGTACATTTCTTTGGAGGATAAAAAGCCGTGATAGAAAAAAATCGTCGGAAGCTGCTGCTGATACTGTCCGGCAGGCACAGCATGAATCACCTGGATCCCTTCAATATTCTCTTCATACATCTCAACCATCGTAACTTCCCCTGCGCATATGGAAAAAAATGTCGGCCTCAGTGCGAACCGACATTCTACGGGTCTGAAAACCGGCGACTACAACCTTTTTCGTATGATTTATAACCGGTTACTTCACATCGGCCATATTCTTCTCACCAGCTTTAATTCAAATTCATACATTCATAATTATTTCATTGATTCAGATCAATTTTTATTGAAATAAGTGGTTACATTTGATCATTAATCCTTTCCGTTTTTACGCCGTTAGTGCGCTATCGAAAACTAACGGGAAACCCCATGAAAACGGCATCAAAACGCTCATTTCGCCGATGGAGCATAGGGGCAAAACTGGCAAGTTTCGCCTCCCTGCTGGTCGGCCTCTTATTTATTATTTTCACCTTGTCACTGACGCATTCCGCTGGCAGGCAGGTAAATGAACTGGCGGTTAACGCCATTTCCGAGCAGGTGACCGGCGTGGTGGACATGATAGAAATGTACAACGCCAGTCTTAACGCCGAAGTAGACAGTTATACGCGCCTGTTCAGCCATTTCCTGCCGGAAAATTTTGAACTGGATACCGGCAACCCGGTGATGATCGGCGACCAGTCTGCACCGGTTATCAAAGCGGGCGGCAATCCGCTGAATCTGGACAGTAAAATCCCCGATGATTTTCTGGCGCGCACCGGCGCGATTTCCACCATTTTCGCCCGCCGTGGCGATGATTTCATCCGCGTGACGACGTCCCTCAAAAAGCAGGACGGCACCCGCGCCATCGGTACCTTGCTCGACAACACCAGCCCGGCTTATGCAAAAATCATGGCAGGCGAATCCTTCAGCGGGCTGGCGACGCTGTTCGGCAAAAAATACATCACTAAATATCAGCCGGTACGCGATGCGCAAGGCAGCGTGATTGGCATTCTGTTTGTGGGCGTGGATATCACGTCAGAATACGCGGACATGCGGGCGAAGATCCTCTCAAAACGCATCGGCGAGCAGGGCTATTTCTTCGTGCTTAACAGCGTGCCGGGCAATGATCTGGGGAAATATCTGGTTCATGCCACCGAGGAAGGAAAAACCCCGGCATGGCCAGAGGGCGTGCTGGAACAGGTGATGTCGCAATCGCGCGGTGAACGTGAATACACCGACGCCACCAGTCAGCATCAGCAATTTATCGTTTATGCCAACGTCCCCGCCTGGCATTGGGTGGTGGTCGGCAGCACGGACAAAGACAGCCTGATGGAACAGGTGACCCGCACGCGTAACCATTTCCTGATGATAAGCTTGCTGGCACTGGCCTGTTTTGCCGCACTGTTTATCTGGCTGACGCGTAAGCTGGTCAGCCGTCCACTCAGCGACGTCGTCCACATCGCGCAGCAGTATGCCAGCGGCGATCTGCGTGCGCGGGCACAAACCCGGCGCGTTGACGAAATTGGTGCGCTGATGCACGCCATCGACGGCATCGGACACGGACTGGAGAAAATCGTCGGCGAAGTGCGTCAGGTGTCATCTGAAATCATGCACAACACGCAGGCGCTCTCCTCAGACAGCGATCAGATAAACCAGCAGATCGGCACTCAGGCCAGCAGCCTGGAAGAAACGTCGGCCAGCATGGAGCAGATCACCGCCACGGTTCAGAACACAGCGGATAACGCCACACAGGCCACCCGGCTGGTGCAACAGACCGATAAAGCCGCCACCGTCGGCGCCGATGCGGTAGATCAGTCCGTTGAAAGTATGGAAGCTATCCGGCACGCCTCTACCCGTATCGCGGCCATTACCACGGTCATTGAGGGTATCGCCTTCCAGACCAACATTCTGGCGCTGAACGCTGCCGTGGAAGCCGCGCGTGCCGGTGAGCACGGGCGCGGCTTCGCCGTGGTGGCGTCAGAAGTCCGGGCACTGGCACAGCGCAGTTCGAATGCGGTGAAAGAGATTGAAAATCTGGTGGCAGATTCCCTGAGTAAAGTGGAAGAAGGCCATCTGAGTGCGGCCAAAACGCAGTCGAACATGAACCATATCCTGCAGGGGATCCGTCAGGTAAAAGTGCTGATGAGCGATATTGATATCGCTTCGCACGAACAGTCGTCAGGGATTTCTCAGGTGAACATCGCCATCATGCAGATTGGCAAAGCGACGCAGGAGAACGCCACGCTGGTGGAAAACTCACAGCAAACGGCCGCCGCGCTCAGTGAACAGGGTCGCCATCTTTCTCAACTGGTCAGCGTGTTTAAGATTTCCGAACGTTAGGACGTGCAGGGCGCGGCAATAAACGCCGCGCAAACTCGCCAGCAGACCGGTGAAAGGGCTACACTTACGCTATCGCCCTTTTACCGGATATCACGATGAAATCCCTCCGAATCCCTGCCGCCCTGCTTTTACTGGCAGCGCTTAGCGGTTGCAGTAACCTGATGAAAACCACGCCGGTTCCTCCGCCTGCGCCAGCGGCCAACGCGCAGGAAATCACCCGTGCTCAAACGTCCACACTGACCAAAATCGGCAGTATCACCGCAGATGTCATTGGCAGCCCGATGGATGCAGAAGCAGAAATTCAGCGCAAAGCCGATGAAGCGGGCGCACGCTATTACGTCATCATGTTTAACAGTGAAACCATTGTGCCCGGACGCTGGTATTCCCAGGCCACGCTTTACCGTTGAGACGCCGGTTTCAGCCCTACTCTGCGCCAATTGCCCGGTTGATCAGCAACTGACACAACCGCTCCGGCAGCAACGTTTCGCCGCGCGGATCGAGCACCATCCGGCACCAAGCATCGGCCATTGGCGGTGATGCAAATTCCAGCATCTGCGTCGCCGTCAGCAACTGACATAACTGGCCGGTCAGCCACCGGCCCTGCGCTTCCTCCGGCTGGCGCAGGCGTTGCAGAAACTGACGGGCGGCGCGATCAAATACCCGGTTTTGTCCCCGCGCATGATGCAGCAGCTGTTGCAGCATCTCTCCGCTGGCTGGCAGCTTGCGAAGCGTACGTAATACATCAAGGCACATAATGTTGCCCGAGCCCTCCCAGATGCTGTTGACGGGCATTTCACGGTATAAACGCGGCAACTCGCTGTCTTCGCAATACCCAATCCCACCCAGCACTTCCATCGCCCCGGCGACAAAAGGCATGCCCTGACGACAGATCTCGAATTTTGCGGCGGGCGTCAGCAACCGGCAAAGCAGTTGTCCGGCGGAGTGATTTTGTTCACCCGAAGCGGCGGCGAGATGCATCAGTAACAAGGTTTGCCCTTCCAGTTGCAGCGCCATGCGGCTCAGCGTCTGGCGCATCAGCGGTTGTTCGATCAGCGGCTTGCCGAAAACCTGACGCTGAAACGCATGGTATAACGCCACCGACAGCGCCCGCCGCATCATGGCGTGGCTGCCCAGCGCGCAGTCAAAGCGCGTATGACCGCCCATTTTCAGGATATGGCGGACCCCTTCGCCCTCTTCGCCCAGCAGCCAGCCGGTGGCATTCTGAAACTCCACTTCGCTGCTGGCGTTGGAGCGATTGCCCAGTTTGTCTTTCAGGCGCTCAATCCGCACGGCGTTGCGCTCGCCGTCCGGCAATACGCGCGGCAGGAAAAAGCAGGAAAGCCCGCCATCGGCCTGCGCCAGCACCAGATGCGCATCACTTTGCGGCACCGAGAAAAACCATTTATGCCCGACCAGATGATAGGGTTTGCCGCTGCCCCGTCCTTCCAGCGCGCTCGCCCGCGTGGTGTTGCTGATCACATCCGATCCGCCCTGTTTTTCCGTCATGCCCATGCCGATCAGCACGCCTTTTTTCTGATCGCCGGATTGCAGATGCGGATCGTAGCGGTCGGATAACAACGGTTTCATCCAGCCACGAAATTCTGCGGGTAAATATTCTTGTAGCAGCGGGACAGCGCCGTAAGTCATGGTCACCGGGCACAGCGTCCCGGCCTCAACCTGCGCATGGAGAATAAACCGTGCAGCGCGCGACACCGTCGAACCGATTCGCGCATCTTCCTGCCACGGCAGATTGTGTACGCGGTTAGCGATTAACCCCTGCATCAGTAAATGCCACGCCGGATGAAAACGCACATCATCGATCCGCTCGCCGGTGGTGTCATATCGCAGAAGATCGGGCGGATTGGCATTGGCCAGCCGGCCAAGCTCGAGCGACTCCGCGGAACCTAACTGCTGCCCCAGAGAGGCCAACACATCGGCATCCCATCCGGCCTGATGCCGCATAACAGACTCACGAAGCGGAGTATCGGACAAAAATAAATTGCTGTTGCTCAACGGTTTGGGCTGATTGAAAACCCGGTGTGTTTCCCAGTTCATCGCCTGCTCCTTTTAAAGGACATGGCATCAGTATGGTAAAAATCGGGGAATTAACAGGCGGGCAGATCACAAAGACAGGAATGCAAACGGGAGCCCGAAGGCTCCCGTTGAAGGCACAGCTAAAGAAACTGAAATCAGCTCTTCTTCAGACCGCGCTGGCGCACGGCTTCAAACAGACAAACGCCGGTCGCCACAGAGACGTTCAGTGAAGACACGCTGCCCGCCATCGGAATACTGATCAACTCATCGCAATGTTCACGGGTCAGACGACGCATACCTTCACCTTCTGCACCCATCACCAGCGCCATCGGGCCGGTCATTTTGCTCTGATACAGGTCGTGATCGGCTTCACCGGCGGTACCGACGATCCAGACATTGTGCTCCTGTAAAACGCGAAGCGTGCGCGCCAGGTTGGTCACGTTGATCAACGGCACGTTTTCAGCCGCACCGCTGGCGACTTTTTTGGCGGTCGCGTTCAGTTTGGCAGAACGGTCACGGGGAACGATCACCGCGTGAACACCTGCCGCATCTGCGGTACGCAGACATGCACCGAGGTTATGCGGATCAGTCACGCCGTCCAGGACCAGCAGGAACGGGGATTCGAGACTTTCCAGCAGCGCTGGCAGGTCGTTTTCCTGATACTGACGGCCTTCACGAACGCGCGCGATAATCCCCTGGTGTACGGCACCCTCGGATTTTTCATCCAGCCACTGACGGTTCGCGACCTGAATAACAATCCCGCTGGCTTCCAGTTCGTCGATCAGCGGTTTCAGACGTTTATCATCGCGGCCTTTCAGAATGAAAACTTCCAGAAAGCGTTGCGGATCGTTGTCGAGTAAAGCTTTAACGGAATGAATACCGTAGATAATTTCGCTCATGATGCTCTTTAAAATAGACTTGCGGACAGCATGCTGTCCGCAATTTAACGAAGGATTGCGGGCGATTCTATCATCGACTGAAAAAAGCATCAGTGAATAAATGACCGCCCGTTAGTGCAGACGCGTGACCGTCAGCTTTGCGCCGGTTTTTTCTTCGCGCGCTTGGCTTTGGTCGCGGAAGCGATTTTCTGCGTCTGGTCAGAAGGCTTTTTAGCTTTCTTCGGCTTGCCGTCTTTACCGACTGCGCTCACCGCTTTTTCTTTCTTCGGCTTAGCAGGCTTCGCATCGTCTTTACGGAACGCGCTGTCCGGCTCGAAGTTAGCGCCTTTCTTGCCTGTGCGACGACGTCCTGCATTGGCGGGCGCCGTGGAACGCATGGAGCGCTCCCCTCCGTTTTTCGCGCGATCGCGTGCGGTTTTGCCTTCACCACGTGCTTTGCGGGTGCTGGAAACCAGAGCGAAGTCGATTTTACGCTCGTCCATATGCACGGCTTCAACACGAATTTCAACCGTATCACCCAGGCGGTAAACCGCGCCGGAAGATTCGCCCACCAGACGCTGTCCGATGTTGTCGTAACGGTAATAATCGTTGTCCAGTGAGGAGACGTGCACCAGACCGTCGATGAACAGATCGTTCAGACGCACGAAGAAACCAAAACCGGTCACGCTGGCGATGGTGCCGGTAAAGACTTCACCGACGTGATCTTGCATAAAGTCGCATTTCAGCCAGTCAGCCACGTTGCGGGTGGCTTCGTCGGCGCGGCGTTCTGCCATCGAACAATGCTCGCCCAGCTGCAACATGTCTTCGTAATCACTGTGCCAGCCACCGGTTGGCGTCCAGCGTTCTTTCAGCGTGCCGTGCTCTTTCGCCAGCAGATATTTGATTGCGCGATGCAATGCCAGATCCGGATAACGGCGGATTGGCGACGTAAAGTGGCCGTATGACGCCAGCGCCAGACCGAAGTGACCCCGGTTTTCCGGATCATAAATCGCCTGTTTCATGGAACGCAGCAGCATAGTTTGCAGCATTTCGCGGTCAGGACGATCCGCCAGTTCATCCATAATCTGGGCATAATCTTTCGGCTCAGGCTTGAGGCCGCCGCCCATCACCAGACCCAGTTCACCCAGCACGCTTCGCAGCGCGGAGATGTGATCATCGCTTGGACGGTCATGAACACGGAACAGCGCGGGTTCGTTATGTTTTTCAACAAAACGCGCCGCCGCGATGTTAGCGAGGATCATGCACTCTTCAATCAGTTTGTGTGCATCGTTACGCACGGTGGGCTCAACACGTTCGATACGGCGTTCGGCGTTGAAAATGAACTTCGCCTCTTCGGTTTCGAAGGCGATACCGCCACGCTCGGCACGCGCCTGATCGAGCATTTTGTACATGGTATGCAGTTCTTGCAGATGTTTGACCAGCGGCGAATATTGCTCACGCAGCTCTTCGTCACCATCAATGATGCGCCAGACTTTGTTGTACGTCAGACGGGCATGAGAACTCATCACCGCTTCATAGAATTTAGAACTGGTCAGCTTGCCCTGCGCAGAGATAGTCATCTCACAGACCATACACAGACGGTCCACTTGCGGGTTCAGGGAACACAGGCCGTTAGACAGCACTTCCGGCAGCATCGGGACAACCTGCGACGGGAAATACACAGACGTCGCGCGGCTGCGTGCTTCATCGTCGAGCGCAGTGCCGTGGCGGACGTAATAACTGACGTCAGCAATCGCCACCCAGAGACGCCAGCCGCCACCACGTTTTTTCTCACAGTACACGGCGTCATCGAAATCGCGGGCATCTTCACCATCGATGGTGACCAGCGGCAGACTGCGTAAATCCACGCGGCCTTTTTTCGCTTCTTCCGGTACCTGTTCACTCAGATCTTCGACCTGTTTCAGAACCTGCGGCGGCCAGACGTGCGGAATTTCATGGGTGCGCAGTGCGATATCCACCGCCATGCTGGTACCCATTTTATCGCCCAGCACTTCGACGATTTTACCGACCGCTTTGGTACGGCGGGTCGGACGCTGAGTCAGCTCGACCACGACCATATATCCCATGCGCGCACCATTGATGGCGTCGGACGGGATCAGAATATCGAAGCTCAGACGGCTGTCGTCGGGGACCACAAAACCGGCGCCGGCATCAGTAAAGTAACGGCCCACGATCTGGCTCATTTTCGGCACCAGCACACGTACGATGCGCGCTTCGCGGCGGCCTTTACGATCGGTGCCGACCGGCTGTGCCAGTACCACGTCACCGTGGATGCACATTTTCATTTGTTCAGCAGAAAGATAAACGTCATCTTTCTTCACGCCTTCAAGACGCAGGAATCCGTAACCGTCGCGATGACCGATGACCGTGCCTTTCAGCAAATCCAGGCGTTCAGGCAGTGCGTAACACTGGCGGCGCGTAAAGACCAGCTGACCATCACGCTCCATGGCGCGCAGTCGACGGCGCAAGGCTTCCAGCGCCTCTTCACCAGACAAATTCAGTTCGTTACCGATTTCTTCCCGGCTGGCTGGTGTTTCACGTTTCGCGAGGTGTTCCAGAATAAATTCACGGCTGGGAATAGGTGAGTCGTATTTTTCTGCTTCTCGTTCCAGGAATGGATCTTGTGACATAGCGGTTCCTCCGTTGCCATCAGCAGTTTGTTGAGAGTCTTTCATTCAACAAGCAATAATTTATAGAGCGGCGAGTTATCTTTGACCATATCGGCCAGAGTGTACTGATTCAGCTCATCAAGAAAATGTTCTACAGCAGTGTGCAGGACTTGTTTTAGCCGGCATGCGGGCGTGATGTGGCAAAAGTCACTGTCACAGTTGACCAGTGAAAGCGGCTCGAGTTCGCGAACCACATCGCCAATGCGGATTGTTTGTGCCGGTTTACCCAGCTTTATGCCACCGTTCTTGCCGCGAACGGCGGTGACCAGACCTGCGCGGCTTAACTGATTAATGATTTTCACCATGTGGTTTCGCGACACACCGTAAACATCGGTAACCTGCGAGATATTGGTCATCTGATCGTCAGGCAACGACGCCATATAAATCAACGCTCTCAAACCATAATCAGTAAAACTCGTTAACTGCACACATACCTCTGGGTAGTTTTTTACCCGCTCTTCCCGCGTCGACCGAGACGAAGGGAAAAATTGATTTTTTTAAGAAAGCACAATGATGATAAACCAGCCGGCAAGTTTGCGGCTAATCATTTAAATAGTGGATGCTTTATGGGAAGTAAACAAGCGCAGACAGGCAGAAAAAAATAAACCGGGCAAATTTGCCCGGTTATGACGTTTTTACATACTCAGCTCGCGCTGTTATGCATCAAACGGGTCACGCAGAATCATGGTTTCGCTACGGTCAGGGCCTGTTGAAATGATATCAACCGGCACTTCGGTCAGCTCTTCGATGCGTTTGATGTAGTTAAGTGCCGCTTGTGGCAGTTTATCTACTTGTTTCACACCAAAGGTCGTTTCGGTCCAGCCTGGCATGATTTCGTAAATTGGCTCGATACCTTCCCAGCCTTCTGCTGCCAGCGGAGTGGTGGTCATTTCGCGGCCATCAGGCATACGGTAACCGATACACAGCTTCACTTCTTTCAGACCGTCCAGCACGTCCAGTTTGGTCAGACAGAAACCAGACAGGGAGTTAATCTGCACAGAACGACGCACAGCAACGATGTCCAGCCAGCCGCAACGACGGCTACGACCCGTGGTCGCGCCAAACTCGTTACCTTGCTTACGCAGGAACTCGCCCGTTTCATCGAACAGTTCAGTCGGGAACGGACCTGCACCCACGCGGGTGGAATAGGCTTTTACGATACCCAGGACATAATCGACATAACGTGGACCAATACCAGAACCGGTAGCGACGCCGCCCGCGGTGGTATTGGAAGAGGTTACGTACGGATAAGTCCCGTGGTCGATGTCCAGAAGCGTGCCTTGCGCGCCTTCAAACATGATCAGATCGCCACGCTTACGCGCGCCATCCAGCAGCTCAGACACGTCAACGACCATTGCGGTCAGGATGTCGGCGATAGCCATGACATCGTCTAACGTTTTCTGGAAATCAACGGCTTCTACTTTGTAGTAGTTGACCAGCTGGAAGTTATGATAATCGATGATTTCTTTCAGCTTGATAGCGAAAGTTTCTTTGTTGAAGAGATCACCTACGCGCAGACCGCGACGGGCAACTTTATCTTCATAAGCAGGACCGATGCCGCGACCGGTAGTACCGATAGCTTTATCGCCACGCGCTTTTTCGCGCGCCATGTCTAATGCGACATGGTAAGGCAAGATCAGCGGGCAGGCTTCAGAGAGTAACAGACGTTCGCGTACAGGGATGCCACGAGCTTCAAGTTCGCCCATTTCTTTCATTAAGGCGTCAGGCGCCAGAACAACACCGTTACCGATGATGCTGGTGACATTTTCACGCAGAATGCCAGAAGGAATTAAATGAAGAACGGTTTTTTCACCGTTGATAACCAGAGTGTGACCGGCGTTGTGACCGCCCTGATAGCGCACAACATATTTAGCCCGTTCAGTAAGCAGGTCTACGACCTTGCCTTTCCCTTCATCACCCCATTGAGTGCCGAGTACGACGACGTTCTTACCCATCTCAAGAATCACCAGGTTGCTTAAAAAAGGATTCTAACATCTCATTCTGTGCTTTCCAGTACTTTTAGCACACGTTTGCGGGAAAAATTTCAATTGCGTGCTACTCGTCTCTGCCAGAAGTGACACGAGGGGTGTAACAAAAGCTCAGCCACCCAGACGACCACGCAACATGTAGTAAATTACGAAGCCGGCAACCACAAGTGCCCCTCCAAAACGGCGTAAAACCGGGTCCGGAAGATTTGCCAGAGCCAGGATCATTTTTCTCCATGATTTTGGATAAATCATCGGCCCCAGGCCTTCAAGAACTAAAACTAATGCCAGCGCCAGCAAAATAGTGGAATTCATGGTCAGTGTTTCTCTGTGCTTCCCCTGATTTAAAACAGCAGGGTTTAGAAAAGACAAAAGGCCCCGCAGGGCCTTTTGGAAATTGCATCAGCAATTATTTATTTTTTTCAGGTGACTTCATGAAACGGAAGAAATCGCTGTCAGGGCTTAACACCATGACATCATTACCGCTCTTGAAGCTGGCCTCGTAAGCACGCAGGCTACGAATGAATGCATAGAAGTCAGGATCCTGGCTGAATGCATCAGCAAACAGTTTCGCCGCTTCAGCATCGCCTTCACCGCGGGTAATACGTGCGGTACGTTCCGCTTCTGCAACAGTACGGGTTCTTTCGTAATCTGCCGCAGCCTGAATCTTGGTGGCTTCTTCTTTACCCTGAGAGATGTGACGCAATGCAACCGCATTACGCTCAGCACGCATACGATCGTAAATCGCGCTGGACACTTCTTCCGGCAAGTTGATCTGTTTCAGACGCACATCGACCACTTCAATACCCAGCGCGGCCATGCTGTTCGGGTTCACCGCAGGCTGTTTGCCTTTGGTTTCCTGCTCAACACGTTTTGCTGCAGAAGCGATAGCATCATCGGCTTCTGTGGTCGCTTCAGGCTCATCGCCGACGCTACCGGTGTTCAGTGCATCACGCACATCCATCGTCAGACGACCACGGGAATCGGTCACGATGTCTTTCACATCAAGACGACCGATTTCTGAACGCAGACGGTCACTGAATTTACGTTTCAGCAGAATTTCAGCCTGAGAGACGTCACCGCCGCCCGTAGCCAGATAGTAACGGCTGAAATCGCTGATACGCCATTTCAGGTAAGAATCGACGATTAAGTCTTTCTTCTCGCTGGTAACGAAACGGTCAGCCTGGTTATCCATGGTCTGAATACGTGCGTCGAGCATTTTAATGGATTCCACGAAAGGAACTTTAAAATGCAGGCCCGGCGCATACACCAGAGGTTTGTTATCGTTGTCACGCAGGACTTTGCCGAAACGCAGCACGATGCCACGCTGGCCTTCCTGAACGACGAACAGTGAAGCATAAAGCGCCACCAGCACCACAACGACGATAAGTAAAATGGACTTACGCATTGTTATTCTCTCCCTACGCGAAGTGTATCGTCACGTTGTGCATTCACACGACGCTGATCCATGACACTGCCAGACGAACGGGAACTGCTGTTATCGGCACTGCTTTTGCCATTATTGCCAGTTAAACCCGGAACGGAAGGCAACAAACCTGTTTCGTCACTCTTGGTATCATTGGCGGCTGGATTAGTGCCACGCAGCATTTGATCAAGAGGTAACACCATCAGGTTGTTCCCTTTGTCACTCACCAGAACTTTACGGGTGTGACTGAGAACTTTTTCCATTGTCTCGATATACAGACGCTCGCGGGTAATTTCCGGCGCGGCTTTATATTCAGGCAACAGTTTTGCAAAGCGGGCAACTTCACCCTGCGCTTCAAGCACGGTACGGTCTTTATAAGCTTTCGCGTCTTCAAGCAGGCGCTGTGCTTCACCGTTTGCCAGAGGCTGGATTTGGTTAGCGTAAGCTTCTGCTTCACGAATAGACTGTTGTTCCCTTTCACGGGCAGCAATCGCGTTATCGAAGGAGGCTTTGACTTCTTCAGGCGGACGCGCCGTCTGGAAGTTGACGTCCTGAATGGTAATACCCATTTTGTAAGGACGAATGGTTTCTTCCAGTACGCGTTGGGTGTCACTACGCACGGTGGTACGGCCTTCAGTCAGGATTTTATCCATCGTGTATTTACCGATAACACCACGCAATGCGCTGTCCGTTGCCTGGCTCAGGCTGTCGTCAGGGTTGGCGACGCTGAACAGATAGGCTTCAGGGTCGGTCACGCGGTACTGTACGTTCATCTCGACACGCACCACGTTTTCATCAGACGTCAGCATCACGCCAGACGCGGCCAGTTCACGTACCGATTCTACGTTCACTGCGCGGACCTGATCGATGAAGGTTGGCTTCCAGTTCAGGCCCGGTTCAACCAGATGGCTGAACTTACCAAAACGGGTGACCACGCCACGCTCGGCTTCTTTAATGGTATAGAAGCCAGTTGCAGCCCAGATAACCACTACCGCGGCGACCGCGATGCCAGCTATCCGGCTACCACTCATTCCGTGACCGGAACCCGATGGCGTGCCGTTGTTATTGTTGTTGCCTGAACCTTTTCCACCGAAACCGCCCAGCTTTTTGCTGAGTTTACGGAAGATATCATCCAGGTCAGGTGGCCCCTGATTTCGGCCGCCTTTGTTGTCATTATTACCACCAGAATTTCCACCAGAGTTGCCGCTATTATTATTGCTGCTGCCCCAGGGGTCGCGGTCCTGTCCGTTATTACCGGGCTGATTCCACGCCATGTTATAGCTCCATTATTCTATGATTGGTGTTCTTCAGGACAAATCAGACAGACTCTGGTTGCGGATATAGCTGGCCAGTTCCTGCTCTTGTTTGCAGAGGCGGTGCCAGTCAACAATGGGCATTCGCACCATAAGACCAAAACTACCATCCTCTTCAATCCATTCTTTTTCTATCGCCTGAAGCTGGTAAAAACGGCTACGAAGGCGTCCTGCTTCCGGCGGCAGGCACAATTCATGCTGCGCGATTTCGCCAGAGAGTCGCTCCGTTAATGCCTGAAAGAGCAACGGAATACCTTCCCCGGTCACGGCTGATAGCCACACCCTGATCGGCAAATTCTCCTCGTTGCGATCGATACGCGGAACAAAATCATCCAGCATATCTATTTTGTTCATCACTAACAGCGCAGGAATTTCATCTGCTTCGATCTCTGCCAGCACCGTATTCACCGCGTCAATATTTTCCTGAACGCGGATGTCCGCTGCATCGATGACATGTAATAACAGAGATGCCTGTTGGGTTTCCTGCAATGTTGCTTTAAAGGCGGCAACTAAATCATGGGGCAGGTGACGAATAAACCCTACGGTGTCCGCCAAAACTGTTTCCCCGACATCTGCAACCATAATGCGTCGCAGCGTAGGATCCAGCGTAGCAAACAACTGATTGGCCACGTAAACATCGGCCTGAGTGATACGGTTAAAGAGTGTGGATTTTCCGGCGTTGGTATACCCCACCAAAGACACCGTTGGAATATCCGCACGGACGCGCGAACGACGACCTGTTTCACGCTGCTTAGCCACTTTCTCAAGACGGCTGAGGATCAGGGTAATTCTGTCACGCAGTAAACGGCGGTCAGTTTCGAGCTGGGTTTCACCCGGGCCACGTGCCCCGATGCCTCCCCCCTGACGCTCAAGGTGTGTCCAGCCACGAACCAGTCGGGTAGCAATGTGGCGTAATTGCGCCAGTTCTACTTGTAACTTACCTTCGTGTGTTCGTGCCCGCTGGGCAAAGATATCTAAAATCAATCCTGTGCGGTCGACAACGCGACATTCGCATAATGCTTCCAGGTTACGTTCCTGGGCAGGAGATAACGAGTGATCAAAGAGAATAACAGAAGCGCCCGTTGCTTTGACTGCGTCTGCAATTTCCTGGGCTTTTCCTTCACCGACAAAGTATTTTGGGTGCGGTGCCTTACGGCTCCCGGTGACGACTTGCAGCGCCTCTACACCGGCAGAAGAAACCAGCGATTCGAATTCGCTCAGGTCTTCCGTGTCTTTGTCTTGCGAGAAATAGATATGAACCAGAACGGCCTGTTCGCCGCCTTCATAACGGTCAAACAAGCTTGCGACCTCTCATTTGGATTAAATTCGACAGCCGGGGGTGCATAAGCATAATCGGAATACTTATGAACCCCTTCGTGGTTGACCAACGTTGCGCTTTATTCAGCGTCATCGTTTTCCTGCTGCGGCTGTTGCTGCGCAGACGGAGTACTGCCTTGATGATAGTTGTTGGTGCTGCCCGTACCTGGATTATTGCTATGATGTGACACCGGGCGGGAAGGCACTACGGTGGAGATAGCGTGTTTATACACCATCTGGCTTACCGTATTTTTTAACAGAATGACAAACTGGTCAAAAGACTCAATCTGGCCTTGCAGCTTAATACCATTCACCAAGTAAATAGAAACCGGAACACGTTCACGACGCAATGCGTTCAGGAACGGATCTTGCAAAGATTGCCCCTTAGCCATTCTATCTTTTCCTTATTAGTTTGTTGTTTGTAACTTTGAGCCTATCGGCTCGAAAATAAATCACATAAAAAATTTGCGCGCTGAGTACTGATCAATTGTACACAATCACCCAACCTATGCACTAACAACCTGAATTACACGGCTTAAGGCATCGTCCGGCTTTTCGGAATCCAGCCATTCGACGTTATCCCACCCTCGTAACCAGGTCATCTGACGTTTGGCCAGCTGTCGTGTCGCGCAAACACCACGATAAACCATTTCATCGTAATCGAATTCACCAGATAAATAGGACCACATCTGGCGATAGCCGACACAGCGAATGGAAGGCAAATCCGTATGCAAATCGCCCCGAGCTAACAGCGTTCTGACTTCGTCTTCAAAACCATTGGACAACATCTGACTAAAACGTTCCTCAATCCGCGAATGTAATAATTCACGGCGCGTTGGAGCAATCGCAAACTGGTGAACGCGGTAGGGCAACGTTTCACCCGAAATTTTAGTCAGTTCCGTTAAAGTTTTACCCGAAATATAAAAAACTTCCAGTGCTCTGGACAGTCTCTGCGGATCATTCGGATGAATTCGCATAGCGGCAACCGGATCAATCTCGCTTAATTGATCGTGTAACGCGTTCCAGCCCTGCTCTTCCGCCTGCTTTTCAATGCGCTCACGCACCGCGGCATCGGCCTGCGGTAAAGGTGACAACCCTTCGAGCAACGCCTTGAAATAAAGCATAGTCCCACCCACCAATAACGGGATCTTATTGCGTGCAGTTATTTCTGCCATTTCGCGCAAAGCGTCAGCTCGAAAATCTGCCGCCGAATAGGCCTGGGTAGGATCAAGGATATCAATCAGACGATGGGGAGCATCCGCCAGCTCTTCCGCTGTGGGTTTGGCAGTACCGATGTCCATTCCGCGATAGATAAGTGCGGAATCGACACTGATCAGTTCAACCGGAAGATGTTTCATCAGCGACATCGCCAGTGCGGTTTTACCCGATGCGGTCGGCCCCATAATAAAGATCGCCGGGGGAGCGGAGTGTTTTTCAGAATCAGTCATGCTTAAAAGCCGCCAGCGCGGGCTGTAAATCAAGAGGTTGCAGAAGTCCGGACGGAGGTGATTTCACCAACTGCGGGCAAAGACGCTCAACATCCGTGAGTAATTGTATGGCTTGGGAAATGGTCCAGACCTCGTGCTCGCAGCCACAGTGGCGGGCAAACCACATAGCTACCGCATCAGAAGTCACCTCCTGCTGAACAGCAAGGTAATCTAACAGGTCGGGTATCAACTTTTGTAAATTTTGTTGGCGTAATGGTAAAGGTACTGCGCGTACCGTCACACGCTGCGACTCACTGAACATTTCTAAACCAAAATGCTGTAAAAGCGGCTGATTTTTTGCCAGCACGGCAATTTCATCTTTGCTGACTGTCAGCTTCAGCGGAATCAAAAGGGGCTGCGGACGCAGCCCTTCATCGGGTGGCGTCATCTGTGCCCATTTAAGCCAGCGATCGGCGACAGGTAACGCCAGCATCACCAGTTGTTTGCCTCTTTCGAGCAACGCATATTCTGCCGCACACACCGTCAGGACGCGCCCGAAACTTTGGCTATGGGATTCCAGAGCCGGTTCAGCGAGTGTACGAGCCGCCGGCGCTACCGGCTTAGCGGCCTGTGCCGCGTCGGGCGCAGGCTCCTGCAAGGAGAATACGTCCGATGAAGGCTGCAACAACCGTTGATAGGCTTTACCTTCTGAGCGGTTATATGCCGGTTCATTGCTGTGGCTAATGGGTTCGCGCGGATGGCCGGCACGGGACGTTTCAGGAAACACGTTCTCACGCGCTGCTGGCTTTTCACGTTGCGAGTTCGCCGGTTTTTCTGCGGGTTGTGAGAAATGATTACCGCCGGCGGCCTGACGATTCTCCGGTTGCCAGCGCGGTGCGTCTTCCTGGGTCTGCTGTTGTGCCAGAACAGGATTGCCGGCCTGTTGTAATACCGACATCACCGCCTGGTAGATAAAATCGTGCACCAGCCGGGACTGATGGAACCGCACTTCGTGTTTGGCCGGATGCACATTCACATCGACCTGATGCGGATCGACATCCAGATACAGCACATACGCAGGCTGCTGATCGTCTTTTAACTGATCCTGGTATGCCTGACGGATCGCATGATTAATCAGGCGATCTTTCATCATGCGGTTGTTCACATAACAATATTGCATATCCGTGAGACTGCGCGATCCGGCAGGATCGGCGACCCAGCCACGGATCCCCAAATCACCGTGAGTCCATTCGACTTCCAGTGCATGTTCAACAAACGTCGGGCTGCAGATGCTGGCCAGACGCCGCGATGACTGGGAGGGATCTTTCACGGCGCGGTACTGCCGGATGAGTTTACCGTTGTGACTCAGATTGACGGAAACGTCAAAACGCGCCAGAGCGATCCGGCGGACGACTTCATCAATATGGGTAAATTCGGTTTTCTCGGTGCGCATAAACTTGCGTCGGGCGGGCGTGTTGTAAAACAGATCCAGCACTTCAACGGTCGAGCCCTGCGGATGCGCCGCCGGTTTCACCGTCACCGCCATATCGCGCCCTTCCGCGTAAGCCTGCCAGGCTTCACTTTGATCTGCGGTGCGTGAGGTCAGAATCAGACGTGAAACAGAACTGATACTCGCCAGCGCTTCGCCACGAAATCCGAGGCTGAGAATCGCTTCCAGATCGTCGAGACAGGTAATTTTGCTGGTGGCGTGACGCGCCAGCGCCAGCGCTAAATCATCTTTGCCTATTCCGCAGCCGTTATCGCGAATACGGATGAGCTTGGCGCCACCGCGATCAATATCGATATCAATGCGCGTGGCTCCGGCATCAAGGCTATTTTCCACCAGCTCTTTCACCACGGAAGCCGGCCTTTCGACAACTTCACCCGCGGCTATCTGATTAGCCAGTTGCGGGGGCAGTACCTTGATCGGCATAGCGGCTCCAGTGGAAAGCGGTCTGTCAGACCGCCGTTAAGACTGTGGAATAGTTAAGGTTTGGCCGAGCTGTACCTCGCCAGACTTCATGTGGTTCGCCGTTTTAATTTCCGTCATGCTGACACCGTATTTGCTGGCAATCGCCGACAGCGTATCGCCGCGTTTGACGGTATGTTTCGACGGTTTTTTCGTGGCTTTCGCCGTCGAGGCCGACGCGCCGGTGACAGAGGATGTGCGGGTACCTGCGGGAACTTTCAATCGCTGGCCGACCCAGACACCGTCTTTTTTCAGTTTGTTGAGATCGCGCAGCGCCGCATTGGTCGTACCGTAACTGTTCGCAATCCCCGTCAGGGTTTCGCCACGGGTCACTTTGTGGATCTGCGTGGCACCGGCTGCACCGGCCGTCACTTCAATCGGGCCCGGCTGATTACTGGTCTTTGCGCTACTGTCTACCGCCGCTGCTGATGAGGCCAGCAGCGGACGGTTTTCGACCTTTGGGCCGTTTTGTATCGGATGCGACTGGAAATAATTACGCAGACCGACGTGAATGGCCCTCGCAATTTTATCCTGGTACGCGCTGCTGCCCAGCAGCCGCTCCTCAGTTGAGTTACTGATAAAGCCGGTTTCCACCAGCAGGGAAGGAATATCCGGCGAACGCAACACCCCTAAACTGGCGTGCTCCGGTTTCGCTTTATGCAACGAACCGACGCTGCGCAGTTCGCGCAATACGCGGGTGGCGACGTCATAACCGACGCGTTGTGAATGGCCGAATTGCAAATCCAGCACGGCCTGACTCAGATACGGGTCAGAGGCGGTATTCGCCAGCACATCCCCCGCACCGCCCAGCAGTTCGGATTGTTTCTCGTGCTGCTCGAGCCAGTTACCCATTTCACTGTTGGCGCGACGGTTAGACAGCACCCAGACGGATGCCCCGCGCGCACTGCGGCTTGGCGCAGCATCGGCGTGAATAGACACCAGCACGTTGGCATTTTTCTTACGCGCCACATCTGAACGCCCCATCACGGAAATAAAGTAATCGCCGTCGCGGGTTAACACCGGCTGGAACATCGGGTCAGCATTTAAAATCGCCTGTAATTTACGGGCAATCGCGATGGTCACGTTTTTCTCTTTCAGGCCACCCGCGCCGATAGCGCCCGGATCCTGCCCGCCGTGTCCGGCATCAATGGCGACAATGATTTTGCTGTCGCTGGTGGAAATCGTGGAAGATCGCGAGTTGTCTGACGCCACGGCCGTCGAAGCGACCGTGGTTTTATCATTGGTAAACGGATTTGATTTCGCGGAAGGCGTGACTATTCTGCCTGCGTTTGGCGAAGGCGTGTTCGTTGCCACGGTAACCGGCGCGCTCTGGCGTGCCGGAGCCGACGCATTCATGGTCAGCACCACGGTGTACTGGCTGCCATCTTTCTGTTTGGTGGCGTTGGTTCTGACCTTTTGATTCAGTTCAAACACCAGACGCTGACTTTGCGCGTTCGGCGGGGTACTGGCGCGCACGCGCGTCACCAGATTCTGTCCGTTAAAGGTCAGCGGTAAACCTTTCATCACGCCATCCTGACGGATATCCATCACCACGCGTTCAGGATTATGCAGCGGGAAAAAGGAATAATCAGGCGAACCGTCAAAGGTAATGGTGACGGTAGATTGCGATGGACCGTTGGAAACATTGATATTTTTCATGCCGGCCGCAAAAACGGCGGAGGACGTCAGTCCGGCAAAAAGCATCAGCGCCGATAAAAACATCGTCGCTGTAGAAAAGAGAGAAGTGATACGTGAATTCATCGCGTGATCATCCTTGCTGTTGAACACGATGCAGCAAATTTATGCCAGATTCAGAAACGGCCACCAGCGTCGCCGTACGCCCCTGAGGCTGATAGTCCAGCGTCAGTTCGATATCAGGTTCAGGCAACACGCCCTCACCTTTTTGCGGCCACTCGACCAGACAGATGGCGTCTTGCGCGAAATAATCGCGAATGCCCATAAACTCGAGCTCTTCCGGGTCGGCAAGACGGTATAAATCAAAGTGATACACCGCGATATTTTCCAGCTGATAGGGCTCGACCAAGGTGTAAGTCGGGCTTTTCACATTACCCTGATGCCCTAATGCCTGAAGAAAACCCCGGCTAAAGGTGGTTTTACCGGCACCCAGATCGCCATAGAGATGGATAACCGTTGAGCCCTCGCAAGCTTTCGCCAGTGAAGCACCTAGTTGCAGCGTCGCCGCTTCGTCGGGTAATGAGATATTAAGTTGATTCATTCAGTGATATCTATTTCTTCAGGTCTGGATTAACTAACGGGGCAATCACCGCTAAAAGATCAGTCGCCAACATACCGCGCGTTCCCTGCTGCCGGGCGATTTCGTCTGCGGCAGCGCCGTGAACCACAGTTCCCGCGCAGGCCGCATCAAATATATTCAGTTTTTGAGCGAGCAGGCCGCCGATAATACCAGAAAGCACGTCGCCCATACCGCCTGATGCCATACCGGCATTTCCTACATCGGCAATGGCCATCTCACCCTGCGCCGTGGCAATCAGTGTGCCGGCGCCTTTAAGCACCACCACGCCACCGTATTGCTCAACCAGTTTCCTGGCAGAAAGTAAGCGGTCACTCTCAATTTCCTTCACGGTACAACCGAGCAGACGGCTGGCTTCACCAGGATGAGGCGTCAGCACCCGATTTTGCCGTTTCTCCGGTGTGATTGCCAGCAGGTTCAGCGCATCGGCGTCCCATAAGGCCGGTTTCTCACATTTTGCCACCCGCTCCAGCGCCTGTTTGCCCCAGGCTTTCTGGCCGAGCCCCGGCCCAATCACCACCACGTCGGCCCATTCAAGCGCTTCATCAAGCGACTCCGCGCTGAGTTCCTGCACCATCAGTTCAGGTCTGGCGGTCAGTAAGGGGCCTGCGTGTTCTTTGTGAGTAAGCACTCGCACCAATCCGGCTCCGGCACGCAGCGCGGCTTCCGACGCCATGCGGATCGCGCCCGCAAAGCCGGTATCCCCGCCAATCACCACCAAACGCCCGTGATCGCCTTTATGAGAACACGGGCGTCGCGGGTGCAACCAGGTGCTTAATTGTGACGCATCAAGCCGTTTTAACACTGCACGATGTCCGGCCAGCCAGCTTTCCAGCCCCAGGGCATCGCAGTGTAATTTGCCGGTGTAATCGCGCGCCTGCCCGGTCAGTAAACCCGGCTTCAGGGCAATGAAACTGATCGTGTGCGTGGCCACTGCCGCTTTGCCCGCGGCCTGGCCGGTTTGCGCATTCAGACCCGAAGGAATATCCAGAGAGATGACAGGCAATGACGACGCGTTGATAGCATCAATCAACGCGTCATAAGGGGCGCGCGGCGCGGAGGATAAACCGGTACCGAGCAGGCCATCAATAATCAGATCGGCGTCGTGCGGCCAGGCAGAATCCGCCGGGTGAACCATGCCACCACTTTTCAGCCAGCCCTGACGCGCGGTTTCCGCTTCGTCAGGCAAGGGCTTACCGCCTTCGACGGCCAGCAGCGTCACGCGTATACCCGCGCTTTTCGCCAGACGCGCCATTTCAAAACCGTCGCCACCGTTATTTCCGTGGCCGCATAAAATCAGCCAGTGTCGCGATTGCGGAAACTCACGCTGAGCAAGCGAAAAAGCCGCGCGTGCTGCACGCTGCATCAGCGAAAACAGAGAAATCCCCGTTTCCTGCGCAGCATGACCTTCATTCTGACGCAGCCAGTCAGCAGAAAAGACGGAATGTGGTAAACTCGCCTCGTTTCGTTTTTCACGTTGGTTCGTCATGACACTCCCTCTCGATCTCGTTCAACTGGCTCAACATATCAAGCAATGGGGCCAATCGCTAGGCTTCCAGCAGGTTGGCATCTGCGATACAGACTTATCTGCAGAAGAGCCCAGACTGCAGGACTGGCTTGATAAACAATATCATGGCGAGATGGACTGGATGGCGCGCCACGGCATGTTGCGCGCCCGTCCACATGAACTGCTGCCCGGTACGTTGCGGGTGATCAGCGTGCGCATGAACTATTTGCCTGCCAACGCTGCCTTTGCCAAAACCCTTAATAACCCGCAACTCGGCTACGTCAGCCGTTATGCGCTGGGCCGTGACTATCACAAAGTGCTTCGTCAGCGCCTGAAAAAGCTTGGCGACATGATTCAGACCTACTGCACGGAACAACAATCTGATCATCAGGTGGCATTCCGGCCATTTGTCGATTCTGCTCCGGTGATGGAACGCCCTCTGGCTGCGAAAGCCGGACTGGGCTGGGTTGGTAAACACTCACTTATTTTGAACCGGGAATCCGGTTCCTGGTTTTTCCTCGGCGAACTGCTGATTGATTTGCCCCTGCCCGTTGATCAGCCGCAGGAAGAGAAGTGTGGAAAGTGCGTCGCCTGCATCACCACCTGCCCGACCGGCGCCATTGTCGCGCCTTATACCATTGACGCCCGTCGCTGTATTTCCTATCTGACCATCGAGCTGGAAGGTGCGATACCGGAGGAATTCCGGCCAATGATGGGCAACCGCATCTATGGCTGTGACGACTGTCAGCTGATTTGTCCGTGGAACCGTTATTCGCAGCTGACAGATGAAGAGGATTTCAGCCCGCGCGCCGCGTTGCATGCGCCGGAACTGATAGCGCTGTTCGCCTGGACGGAAGAGAAATTTTTGCGCATTACCGAAGGTTCACCCATCCGCCGCATTGGCCACCTGCGCTGGCTGCGTAATATTTCTGTGGCGCTGGGCAATGCGCCGTACTCGGAAGAGGTGTTGAATGCGTTGCAGTCACGGGCAGGCGAAAATGTGTTGCTCGATGAACATATCGACTGGGCCATCCGGCAACAAGTGGAAAGAAGAAGTGAACATCGGGTCGAAGTGCAAACATCCCAGCAGAAACGACTGATCCGCGCGGTGGAAAAAGGTTTGCCGCGAGATGCATAACGCGTCGTGAAGCGCTCAGATTAAAAAGCCAGATTTTCTGTGCATAAAAATAAAAATGCTTTGCCAATCAAGTGCAAAAAAAAGAGCAAGTGATCACCATAACGTTTCGTCATAAATTTATTTTGTTTTAAAACAAGTGATTACAAATTGGCAATATGGAGGGTGCAAAAAACAGACAGTTTAAAAAAACAGCTAAACCTGTGGATAAGTCTGTTTAAAACATTACTACAAATCGTGTAAGGATCGTATTAATCACGCACGAATTATGCATGTGGGAACTGACAGGAAATGATTGTGTACTGAAGAAGAAAATTGGAGCGGGAAACGAGACTCGAACTCGCGACCCCGACCTTGGCAAGGTCGTGCTCTACCAACTGAGCTATTCCCGCTTTGAGATGCTAGGTGCATCGGCTGTAAACTTACAGCATTTGAAATTTTTTGGAGCGGGAAACGAGACTCGAACTCGCGACCCCGACCTTGGCAAGGTCGTGCTCTACCAACTGAGCTATTCCCGCGTCGCATGGCACTGCATTTTTTACGTCTTAACTCTTTAAAACTGCACAACTTAAAAATTTGGAGCGGGAAACGAGACTCGAACTCGCGACCCCGACCTTGGCAAGGTCGTGCTCTACCAACTGAGCTATTCCCGCTCTGCGCACTCAACGAAATTCTTCATCGGTACGGGGTGCGCATTATACGAGAAATCCTTTTAGCCGCAACCCCCTGAAAGCAAAAAAATGAATTTTTCGTTCAAGTGCCGATTAAACCATCAAAGCGGCGATTTAAGCGGCGAAACCCGGCGGTTTTGTGTTCCACGGCGCAATAAAAAAGATTTCAGGTATTTTAGAGATTAATAAAATGTTCGCGGTAATACGCCAGTTCAGCCACGGATTCACGAATATCATCCAGAGCCTGGTGGGTATTTTGCTTTTTAAAGCCGCCCAGTATTTCCGGTTTCCAGCGACGCGCCAACTCTTTCAGCGTGCTGACATCCAGATAACGGTAATGGAAATAGGATTCCAGCTCCGGCATGTACTTAAACAGGAAACGGCGATCCTGCCCGACGCTGTTGCCACAAATAGGCGATTTGCCTTCCGGCACCCACTCGCGCAGGAACTCAATGGTTTTCAGCTGTGCTGCATTGTCATCAAACGGGCTGGCTTTTACACGGTCAACCAGGCCGCTGCCGGTGTGCGTACGCACGTTCCAGTCATCCATCAGCGCCAGTTGCGCATCAGACTGATGCACAGCCATCACCGGGCCTTCGGCCAAAATGTTTAAATGCGCGTCGGTCACCAGCGTGGCGATTTCAATAATACGGTCACGTTCAGGATCCAGACCGGTCATTTCGAGGTCGATCCAGATTAAGTTCGAGTCATTAGCAGCCATGATGTGTCCTGTTAAAGTAGAGAGTTGACGGAGATCTCCGTCATTCGGGCAATTAATATAAAATAGCTGGTATCATAGTCTTTTTGGTCGCACCGAGCGATTAAAGCCAGTTAAGTGAGGCGCAGTGACTAAATCAAAACTGTCTAAAGGGCAACAACGTCGCGTTCAGACTAACCACCAGCGTCGTCTGACTCAGACCGACAAACGCAAAGAGCTGGACGATTCTCTGCACGGCGAACCGCAGGACGGCATTGTCATCAGCCGTTTCGGGATGCATGCGGACGTTGAAGCGGCCGACGGCAGCCAGCACCGTTGCAATATCCGCCGTACCATTCGTTCTCTGGTCACCGGTGACCGCGTTGTATGGCGCGCCGGCGAGAACACCAGCGTAAAAGGTATCGTTGAAGCAGTGCATGAACGCACATCCGTGCTGACCCGCCCAGATTTCTACGACGGCGTGAAACCTATCGCTGCCAACATTGACCAGATCGTCATTGTCTCCGCCATCTTGCCAGAGCTGTCGCTGAACATCATCGACCGCTATCTGGTGGCGTGCGAAACCGTTGAAGTTGAGCCGCTGATTGTGCTCAATAAAATCGATCTGCTTGACGACGAAGGCCGCAAGTTCGTCGAAGGTATGATGGATATCTACCGCAGAATTAACTACCGCGTACTCGAAGTCTCCAGCCAGACCGGTGAAGGCATGCCTGCATTTGAAACCGCACTGACCGACCGCATCAGCATTTTCGCCGGTCAGTCAGGTGTGGGGAAATCCAGCCTGCTGAACGCCCTACTGCCGCCGGAAGAGAAACAGATCGTGGTGAATGAAGTGTCAGACAACTCCGGTCTGGGCCAGCACACCACCACCGCGGCGCGCCTGTATCACTTCCAGCGCGGCGGCGACGTCATCGACTCCCCCGGCGTACGTGAATTCGGCTTGTGGCACCTTGCGCCAGAGCAGATCACTCAGGGGTTCGTCGAATTCCGTCCTTTCCTCGGCTACTGCAAATTCCGCGACTGCAAACATGGCAGCGATCCGGGCTGTGCCATCCGTGATGCCGTAGACCGTGGCGACATCGCTGAAGAGCGTTTCGACAACTACCATCGTATTCTGGAAAGTATGGAAGACGTAAAAACGCGTAAAAACTTCGACGCACTTTAACGTTAACCCGTTGAGTTCATGAGCAAATAAGAAACGAGTGAGATTAACGGAAGTTGAACCGTTGATTTCTCATCGTTACAATCGGCGTCGATTAACAGGCTCCTGCGCAATCATACAATGTGTGACCGTCCCGCTGATGGACGGTCCCCTGCAAAATGGCCGGTCATGCCGGCCATTCATACCATCCAAGAGGTTTTTCCCGTGCTGGACAGTATCAAAATCAAACTTCAATACTTACTTCCTAAACAAGGTCTGACCCGTCTGGCGGGCTGGGGCGCGGAAAAACGTGCAGCCACGCTGACCCATTGGGTCATTAAAGCCTTTGCGCGCTTTTACAGCGTGGACATGAAAGAAGCACAAAATCCGGATATCAAATCTTACGCGACGTTCAATGAATTCTTTGTTCGCCCACTGCGTGACGGCGCGCGCCCTGTTGTCAGTGGTCTGGACATGCTCTGCCTGCCTGCCGACGGTGCAGTCAGCCAGTTGGGTGCGATCACTGACGGCAAGCTGTTCCAGGCAAAAGGCCATTTTTACAGTCTCGAAGCGTTGCTGGCGGGAAATTATCAGCTGGCTGAGAAGTTCCAGGGGGGTCAGTTCGCCACAATCTATCTGGCACCCCGTGATTATCACCGCGTGCATATGCCGTGCAACGGCGTTCTGCGCGAAATGATTTATGTGCCGGGCGATTTGTTCTCAGTGAACCCGCTGACCGCCGCCAACGTCCCTAACCTGTTCGCCCGTAATGAACGCGTCATCAGCGTGTTCGATACTGAATTTGGTCCGATGGTACAGATTTTGGTCGGTGCGACCATTGTCGGCAGCATCGAAACCGTGTGGGCGGGCTGCGTTACGCCACCGCGCGAAGGCATCATCAAGCGCTGGACCTACCCTGCTGCCGGTGAAGAAGGCGCCATCGCGCTGGAAAAAGGCCAGGAAATGGGCCGTTTCAAACTGGGCTCCACCGTGATTAACCTGTTTACCGCCAGTCAGATTCGCTTCATGCCGAACCTGAGCAACGGTACCGTAACCCGCATGGGCGAACCTTTCGCCGAAGCGCTGCGTGCATCCGCAGTAGTGCCTGAAGCGCCTGAAGTAACTGAAATACCTGAAGTTACTCAAGCAACTGAAGTGCCTGAAGTACCTGCAGGTGTGGCAACGGCTGAACCGCAAGTCCCTAAAGACTTCTGATTTCGCCCTGAACTGACGAAAAGAACTGAAAAAAGGATGTGACCGAGTGCGCCTGATCCCCGCCTTGCTGATGAGTTTACTGCTGTCTCTGCCGCTCATGGCAGGTGCCGCACCGACTGAAGATCAGCTCAAACAGGAACTGAAACAGGCGGAAGCCAATAAAGAAATGGCCAACCAGGCGCAGGTTGTTGAGGCGCTGCAAAGTGCCCTCAACTGGCTGAATGAGGCGAAAGTCTCTGCCGGGCGCACGGCGGAATATCAAAAAGTCATCGATGACTTTCCTAAACTGACGCAGTCTTTGCGTCAGGAACTGCAAAATCAGCCCGAAAAGCCGCCTGCGATCAGCACAGATTTATCCAGCGCCGAGCTCGACCAGCAAATTCTGCAAATCAGCAGCCAGCAACTGGAAGAAACCCGCCAGCTCCGCCAGGAGCAGGATCGCTCCCGCGATATCAGCGACTCGCTCAGCCAAATCCCGCAGCAACAGTCGGAAGCGCGTAACGCGCTCGGCGACATCGATCAGCGGATCCAGTCAGCGACTGCGGCGGCCACATCGTCCATCCTCGCGCAAGCCCAGCTGAGCGCACTGCAGGCCGAATCTGCCGCACGCAAGGCGAAAGTGGATGAGCTTGAACTGGCACAGCTTTCTTCCAATAACCGGCAGGAACTGTCGCGGATGCGCGCCGATCTCTACAAGAAGCGCGCCGATTATCTCGATCAACAATTGCAGGCTCTGCGCAATACGCTGAACAATCAGCGCCAGCGTGAAGCGGAACAGGCGCTTGAAAAAACCGAGCTGCTGGCGGAACAGAGCGGCGAACTGCCCCACTCCATCAGCCAGCAGTTGCAATCCAACCGTGAACTGTCGCTGGCGTTAAATCAGCAGGCGCAGCGAATGGATTTGATCTCCTCCCAGCAGCGTCAGGCCGCCGCGCAAACGCAGCAGGTGCGTCAGGCGATCAATACCATTCGCGAACAGGCACAGTGGCTGGGCGCATCCAATCTGTTAGGTGAAACGCTGCGGGCGCAGGTTTCCCGTCTGCCGGACATGCCAAAACCGCAACAGCTCGACCGCGACATGGGTCAGTTGCGCGTTCAGCGTCTGCACTATGAAGATTTACTCGATAAGCAGGCGGTTTACCGCCAGGGGCGTCAGGACGACGGCAAACCGCTGACGGCTGCGCAGCAAAAAATTCTCGACGCGCAGCTTCGCACCCAGCGCGATTTACTCAATTCACTGCTCTCAGGCTGTGATACGCAGATTCTCGAACTGACCAAACTGAAAGTCGCCAACAGCCAGCTGGTGGAAGCGCTGAACGACGTCCATGAGGCCGCGCACCGTTATCTGTTCTGGGTGGCCGACGTCAGCCCGGTCGGGCTTTCCTACCCTGTCATGCTGGCGCATGACGTGAAACGCCTGGTGTCCCTCGACTCCCTGAGCCAGCTCGGCGGCGCATCGATGATGATGGTCACCAGCAAAGAAACCTTGCTGCCGCTGTTTGGCGCACTGATTCTGGTCATTATCAGCATCAGCTCCCGTAAGCACTATTACGCCTTTCTGGCGCGTGCCAGCAGCAAAGTCGGCAAAGTCACGCAGGATCACTTCTCGCTGACAATGCGCACGGTATTCTGGTCGATTCTGGTGGCGATGCCGCTGCCGGTGCTGTGGGCGGCTCTGGGCTTCGGGCTACAAAGCGCCTGGCCATATCCGATTGCCGTGGCGATTGGCGATGGGGTTACCGCAACGCTGCCGATTCTGTGGGCGTTCATGGTGAGCGCCGCGCTGGCGCATCCGCAGGGGTTGTTTGTCACCCACTTCGGCTGGCCGCAGCGCGCCGTTTCCCGCGCGTTGCGCTACTACGCGTTGTCTATCTGGGTGATAGTGCCGCTGATCATGGCGCTGATTACATTCGATAATCTCAATGACCGCGAATTCTCCAACACCCTGGGCCGTCTGTGCTTCGTCATTCTGTGTCTGGTGGTGGCGCTGGTCACTCACAGTCTGAAACGTGCGGGGATCCCGCTGTACCTTGATAAAAAAGGCAACAGCGAGAACATGCTCAACAATACGCTGTGGTGGATGCTGCTTGGCGCGCCGATAGTCGCGGCACTCGCCTCCCTGATGGGCTTTCTCGCCACCTCACAGGCATTACTGGCACGTCTGGAAACCTCGGTCGCCATCTGGTTTGTGCTGCTGGTGATTTATCACATCATCCGCCGCTGGATGCTGATTCAGCGCCGCCGCATTGCCTTTGAACGCGCCAAACAGCGTCGGGCCGAAATGCTCAATCAGCGCGCCCGTGGCGAAGAAGACGCGAATCACGCCAACAGCAGTAACGAAGGTACGGTTGAAATTGAAGAGCCGGTCGTCGATCTGGATGCCATCTCCGCGCAGTCACTTCGTCTGGTGCGTTCGCTGCTGACGCTTATCGCGCTGATCTCGGTGATCTTCCTGTGGTCGGAGATCCATTCGGCCTTCTCATTCCTGGAAAATATTCATCTCTGGCAGGTGGCGTCCACCGTTCAGGGCGTTGAGAGCATGCAGCCGATCACGCTGGGATCGGTGTTGATCGCGATCTTAGTGCTGATCATCACCACGCAGCTGGTGCGTAATTTACCGGCGCTGCTGGAACTGGCGCTGTTGCAACATCTGGATCTGACACCGGGTACCGGTTACGCCGTACTGACCATCACCAAATATGTGCTGCTGCTGATCGGCGGGCTGGTGGGCTTCTCGCTCATTGGCATCGAGTGGGCAAAACTGCAATGGTTAGTCGCTGCGCTGGGTGTGGGGCTTGGATTTGGTTTGCAGGAGATTTTCGCCAACTTTATTTCCGGCCTGATCATTTTGTTCGAGAAACCGATCCGTATCGGCGATACCGTGACGATCCGCAACCTGACGGGCAGCATCACTAAGATCAACACCCGTGCCACGACCATTGCCGACTGGGACCGTAAAGAGATTATCGTGCCGAACAAGGCCTTTATCACTGAGCAGTTCATCAACTGGTCGCTGTCGGATTCCGTGACGCGTGTGGTACTGACCGTACCGGCTCCGTCGGAAGCCAACAGTGAAGAAGTGACTGAAATCCTGCTTAACGCCGCGCACCGCTGCTCCCTGGTGCTCGACACCCCGGTGCCGGAAGCCTATCTGGTGGATTTGCAGCAGGGGATCCAGATTTTCGAATTGCGTATGCATGCCGCTGAAATGGCGCACCGTATGCCCCTGCGCCACGAAATTCATCAGCTAATTCTGGCCGGATTCCGCGAGCACGGCATTACGCTGCCCTTCCCGCCATTCCAGGTGCGAATGGAAACATTGCACCGCGCGCAAAATGGCAACAACGCGACCTTTACCAGCAGCAGCGGCAGTGGCCGCAGCGGTACAAGCTCGCGTTCGCCGGGCGATTTATAAACCTAAAAGGGCAGATTTCTCTGCCCTTTTTTACGCCCTGAGTTTACAGATCCGCGATCAGCGCCGCCGCGGCTTTACGGTGTCGTGATATCAGCGATGCCATATCCATATCCACAATCTGGCCGTCGATGACGCGCCATTTTCCGCCGACCATCACGCGATCGGCTTTCTCCGCGCCGCACAGTAACAAGGCGGCAATGGGATCATGGCTGCCGCTGAAACGTAACTCGTCAAGTTTAAACAGCGCCAGATCGGCCTGCTTGCCCACGGCGATCTGTCCGATATCATCACGCCCGATAAGCGTCGCCGAACCCCGCGTCGCCCAGCCCAGCACTCTTTCCGGCGTCACATATTCCGCACCGTATTTCAGCCGTTGCAGATACAGTGCCTGCCGCGCTTCGTACATCAGATTCGAGGCGTCATTTGATGCAGAACCATCAACGCCCAGTCCAATCGGCACGCCTGCGGCCTCCAGGTCACGCGTCGGACACATGCCGGACGCCAGCCGCATATTCGACACCGGGCAATGACAGATGCCGGTTCCTGCCGCGCCGAGGCGGCGGATTTCATCGTCGTTAAAGTGAATGCCGTGCGCCAGCCACGTCCGGTCACTCAGCCAGCCGACGCTTTCCAGATAATCCACCGTGCGCAGGCCGAACATCTTCAGGCAGAACGCCTCTTCATCCAGCGTTTCCGCAAGATGCGTGTGTAAACGGACATCTTCCCGCCGGGCCATCAGGGCGCTTTCGCGCATAATTTCTGTCGTGACGGAAAAAGGCGAGCACGGCGCCAGCGCAATCTGCATCCATGCCCCTTCGCCGCGCTGGTGATAGCGGTCAATCAACCGCTGACTGTCGCGCAAAATGGTTTCGCCCGACTGAACCGTCTGTTCCGGTGGCAGCCCGCCCTGCGCTTCACCGAGGCTCATTGAGCCCCGCGTCAGTAAAGCACGCATGCCCAGTTCCCGGACCACGTCCACCTGCACATCGATAGCCTCTTCCATCCCTTGCGGAAACAAGTAATGGTGATCTGTGGTGGTGGTGCAGCCAGACAGCAACAGTTCGGCCATCGCCACGCGGCTTGCCAGCCCGAGCGCTTCAGGCTGCAAACGCGCCCAGACCGGATACAATTTTTTCAGCCACGGAAATAACGGCACATTGACCACGGGCGCCCAGGCCCGGGTCAGTGTCTGATAAAAATGATGGTGGGTGTTAATCAGGCCCGGTAGCAAAACACTCTCTGAGGCATCAAAAATATGATCCACCGGTTGTGAAGGTGGCTGGCCGGGGGGCAGCAATTCGACGATTTTCGCGCCTTCGATGACAATGCCCCCGCGTGCTTCCAGGGTGTTTGAGGTAAAAACAGCCAGCGGATTTTTGATCCACGTGCGTAGCTCTGACATATCTGACGTCCTTTTTTGGTCCGGATGTAACTTCAAAAAGTGAGTCAGCTCAGTTATGCCCTGTCTGCTGATCCAGGGGCGCAGGCGCGGTATATCAGTGAACTTTCATTTCCTCTGCGAGCACGCTGACGCGTTCTGCGGGCATCAGTAAATTGAGCAGGATGGCGACAACACCGCCGCTGGTGACCGCATGCCCAAAGATATTGCCGACGATCGGCGGGAATTGCCCCAGCGCTTCGGGTACCGCTTCAATGCCCAGACCGATACCGAATGAAATGGCGATAATCAGCATTTCACGGCGTCCTACCGGCGATTGGGTCATGATGCGGATGCCGGCGGCCACCACGCTGCCAAACATCACCAGCGTCGCCCCGCCCAGCACCGGCGCGGGTATTTGCTGCAGAATGCCGCCGATAAACGGGAACAACCCCAGCACAACTAAAACGCCGCCGATGTACATGCCGACATAGCGACTGGCGACGCCGGTCATCTGGATCACGCCGTTATTCTGCGCAAACGTGGTGTTCGGGAATGACGAAAACATCGCCGCAATCATACAACTGACGCCGTCCGCCAGAATTCCGCCCTTGAGGCGTTTACGGAAGCTTTCCCCTTCAATCGGCTGCTGTGACAGCATGCAGTTTGCGGTCAGATCCCCAACCGCTTCCAGAATGCTGATAAAGGAAACCAGCGCGATGGGAACGAAGATGATCCAGTCAAACCTGAAGCCGAAGCGGAATAACTGCGGCAGCGCAAACCAGTCACCCTGTAGCGGTTTCAGTGGCAGATGCCCGCTCAGGTACGCCGCAACGCAGCCCACCACGATGCCTGATACGATGGAAGACAGACGCACCCAGCGCACGTTGATTCGGTTACAGGCGACGATAACCAGCAGCGTCAGCGCCCCAAGGCCAATATTGACCGGTGCGCCGAAATTCGCCGCGCCGTGTCCGCCAGCCCAGTCAGTAATGCTGACTTTAATCAGGCTGATGCCAATCAGCGCGATAACGGTACCGCTCACCAGCGGGGTGAAAACCCGGCGCATCTGACCAATAAATCGGCTGACCAGCAGCGGAATGAAGGCTGCCACGAAGTTCACACCAAATATCATCGCCATAATGTCTTCGGGGGATCCGCCACGGCTTTTCACCAGCAGCCCTCCGGACAAGATCACCCCCAGAAAAGCAAAGCTGGTGCCCTGCAGGCAAATCATGCCCGCGCCAACCGACATAAACCGGCGCGCCTGAAGAAAGGTTCCGATGCCTGAAGCCAGCAGCGACATGCTGATCAGATAAGGTAAATAGGCGTTCAGCCCGAGAACCGAGCCGATAATCAGCGGCGGAGTGATGATCCCCACCACACTGGCAAGCACGTGCTGAACCGCCGTGAGGAATGCCGGCGCCGGTGCGATACGCTCTTCCAGTCCATAAAGCAGTTCTTTTTCATTGGATTCAGACATAACGGGTTTCCGGGATAATGAGTGATAACCCTGTTATGCATAAAGCAGGCCAGTGACGAAAAAATTTGCCTTAACGTCCTGCAACGCCCGGTTTCTGCGGCCAGCCGAAAAAGAGGCGCACTGAAACTTTAAAATCAGTGTTGCGCCATTTGGGTACTTTTGTTTCATGAAATGCGCGGTTAACGGGTTTATGCACAAAAAAAGGGCAAGGGAAAAAGGAAGGGAAGATAAAAAGTCCTGACCGGGCGGTCAGGACTCAAACACTGATCAGGCGCGCGTCACCGGGAACGCCAGCACGTCGCTCAGGCTGGTAGCGCCGAGCGCAATCATAATCAGGCGGTCAACGCCCAGCGCCACACCGGAACACTCCGGCATACCGTGTTCTAACGCATCCAGCAGGTTGTTATCGATAGGATGCTGCGGCAGGCCGCGCGCTGCTCGCTTGCGGTTGTCCTGTTCGAAACGCTGACGCTGTTCACGCCCATCCGTCAGTTCGCGGAAACCGTTCGCCAGTTCAATGCCTTTGTAATACACCTCGAAACGCTCGGCCACGCGATGATCTTCCGTGCTGATTTCCGCCAGAGAGGCCTGCGTCGCCGGGAAGTGATACACGAACGCGGGCTTGTCGCGGCCTATGTGAGGTTCCACGCCCATGGTGAACAACAGTTGTAATAATGTGTCGCGGTCTTCTTCGGTGTCAGCAATATTCGACAAATCCAGCTTCGCTGCCGCTTCGCGCAGTTCCGCTTTGTCGGCAGACAACGGATCAACATTCAGATGGCGGGTGAACGCCTGCTGGTAGGAGAGCGTTTCTGCACTGTTGCAGTCGAGTACCTGTTGCAGTAAATCATCCACTTCATTCATCAGCCGGTACATGTCATAACGCGGACGGTACCACTCCAGCATCGTGAACTCAGGATTGTGATGAATGCCGGCTTCTTCGTTGCGAAAACTGCGCCCCATCTGATAAATAGGACCGCTGCCCGCCGCCAGTAAGCGTTTCATGTGGTATTCCGGGCTGGTCATCAGATACAGCGTTTTGCCCTCTGCGGCTCCGGGCCCGACGAAACGCGTCTCGAAAGGCACCAGATGAATATCGGTCACCGTGGCCTGGCTCATGGCTGGCGTTTCCACTTCCAGCACGCCGCGATCGGCAAAGAAACGGCGGATCTCAGTGAGGATAGTCGCACGCTTCAACAGATTGGCGATGGAGGCGCTGGGTTGCCAGCTGGCTGTTTCGCTCATGGTGATTTACTCCGAATGCAGAAAAGTCATGCAGTCTACCTGCATCCCTGTGGGCAAACAAATATCTCATTTTGCGAAGCACAACGCAGAGAAAGCCTAAATCCGCGTTCACATCAAATTACCCCTTCTACCCCTTAGGTATACTAATTCCCTTACAAACAATAAGAATATTACCCTCTGGGACAGTGCCTGTATGTCATCAGGGTTCACTAAGCCTTCGATTCCGAAGGCGTTTCGCGGGTGTTTCAAACCCGATCTTTTTGATGATAGTGGAGGAATGCAGTGCAAACCTTTAACGCCGATATTGCAATTATAGGTGCAGGTGGGGCGGGTTTACGCGCAGCAATAGCCGCAGCGGAAGCCAATCCTGACCTGAACATCGCATTGATTTCGAAAGTGTACCCAATGCGCAGCCATACTGTCGCCGCCGAAGGCGGTTCTGCCGCGGTGACGCAGGATCATGACAGTTTTGATTTGCACTTCCAGGATACCGTTTCCGGCGGCGACTGGCTGTGTGAACAAGATGTGGTGGATCATTTCGTTCATCAATGTCCGACAGAAATGGCTCAGCTGGAAATCTGGGGCTGCCCGTGGAGCCGCAAAGAAGATGGCTCGGTCAACGTCCGTCGTTTTGGCGGCATGAAGATCGAACGCACCTGGTTTGCCGCCGATAAAACCGGCTTCCACATGCTTCACACCCTGTTCCAGACCTCCCTGAAATACCCACAAATCAAACGTTTCGACGAGCATTTCGTCCTTGATATTTTGGTCGATGACGGTCAGGTGCGCGGCGTGGTCGCCATCAATATGATGGAAGGTACCCGCGTGCAGATCCGCGCTAACGCGGTTGTCATGGCGACCGGTGGCGCAGGCCGTGTTTACCGTTACAACACCAACGGCGGTATCGTGACCGGCGATGGTATGGGCATGGCATTCCGTCACGGCGTGCCGCTGCGTGATATGGAATTCGTGCAATATCACCCTACCGGTCTGCCGGGCTCCGGCATCCTGATGACTGAAGGCTGTCGTGGTGAAGGCGGTATTCTGGTGAACAAAGACGGCTACCGTTATCTGCAGGATTACGGCATGGGGCCGGAAACACCGCTGGGTGAGCCGAAAAATAAATACATGGAACTCGGCCCTCGCGACAAAGTGTCGCAGGCGTTCTGGCACGAATGGCGCGCCGGACGCACCATCGAAACCCCGCGCGGTGACGTGGTTTATCTGGATTTGCGCCATCTTGGCGAGAAAAAATTACGCGAACGTCTGCCGTTTATCTGCGAGCTGGCAAAAGCCTACGTCGGCGTTGACCCGATCACGGATCCGATCCCGGTACGCCCTACCGCCCACTACACCATGGGCGGCATCGAAACTGACGCACAGTGCGAAACCCGGATTAAAGGGCTGTTTGCCGTCGGCGAATGTTCTTCCGTCGGCTTGCATGGCGCTAACCGTTTAGGTTCCAACTCACTGGCAGAACTGGTGGTCTTCGGACGCATGGCCGGTGAACAGGCCGCGCTGCGCGCTGCGCAGGCCACAGACTTTGGCAATACCGCCGCGCTGGATGCTCAGGTGCGTGATATTGAAAATCGCCTGTCAGCGCTGATGCAGCAGGAAGGGGATGAAAACTGGGCGACTCTCCGTGATGAAATGGGTCTGGCGATGGAAGAAGGGTGCGGGATTTACCGTACAACTGAGCTTATGCAGAAAACCATCGACAAGCTGGCAGAGCTGAAAGAGCGCTTTAAACGGGTCAAAATCCACGACACTTCCAGCGTCTTCAACACCGATCTGCTGTACACCATTGAGCTTGGCCACGGCCTGGAAGTGGCCGAATGTATGGCGCACTCCGCCATCAACCGTCGTGAATCTCGCGGGGCGCATCAGCGTCTGGATGAAGGCTGCACCGAGCGCGATGACGTCAATTTCCTTAAGCACACCCTGGCATTTTATCAGCCTGATTCCTCGCCGCGTCTGGAATACGGGGACGTGAAAATCACCACGCTGCCGCCAGCCAAACGCGTTTACGGTAGTGCAGGCGACACTCAGGATAAAAAAGATAAGGAGCAATCCCGTGGCTAAAATGCACAGCCTGAAGGTTGAAATCATGCGCTATAACCCGGAGACGGACAGCGCGCCGCATCCGGTGGTGTATGACGTCCCTTTCGATGAGACAACCTCCGTTCTCGATGCCCTCGGTTATATCAAAGATCACCTTGCGCCAGACCTTTCGTACCGCTGGTCATGCCGCATGGCAATTTGTGGCTCCTGCGGCATGATGATCAATCGCGTGCCCAAACTGGCCTGTAAAACCTTCCTGCGTGAATACCCGCAAGGGATGCAGATTGAAGCGCTGGGCAACTTCCCGGTGGAACGCGATTTGGTGGTCGATATGACTCACTTTATTGAAAGCCTCGAAGCCATTAAGCCTTACATCATCGGTAATTCACGTACCGTCGATCAGGGGCCGGGTAATCAGACACCGGCGCAGATGGAGAAATATCATCAGTTCTCCGGCTGTATCAACTGTGGTTTGTGTTATGCCGCCTGCCCGCAGTTCGGGTTAAATCCGGAGTTCATCGGCCCGGCCGCCATCACGCTGGCACACCGTTACAACCTCGATAACCGCGACCAGGGTAAAGCGCAGCGTATGCCGCAGCTTAACAGTCAGAACGGTGTCTGGAGCTGTACGTTTGTCGGGTATTGCTCCGAAGTCTGTCCAAAGCACGTAGACCCTGCCGCCGCCATTCAGCAAGGCAAAGTCGAAAGCGCTAAAGACTTCATGATCGCGAGGCTCAGACCGCAATGAGGGAGGAAAATATGACGACTCAAAGTACGGGCAGCAAGCGCAAACCCTACGTGCGTGAGATGAAAGCCAGCTGGTGGAAAAGCCTGCCTTTCTACCGTTTTTATATGCTGCGCGAAGGCACGTCGGTTCCGGCCGTCTGGTTCAGCCTTTTGCTGCTGGCTGGCGTTTTCTCGCTACGTAACGGGCCTGAAAGCTGGGCGGGTTTTGTGCATTTTCTGCAAAATCCGGTGGTTATGTTGATCAACCTGATCGCCCTGCTGGCGGCGCTGCTGCACACCAAAACCTGGTTCGAGCTGGCGCCTAAAGCCTCCATCGTGATTATCAAAGACAGGAAGATGGGGCCGGAGCCGGTGATTGCCGGTTTTTGGGGCGTGACCGTGGTTGTGACGCTGGTGATCCTTGCCATCGCGCTGTTTCTTTGAGGAGGCGAAATGAAAAATACTCTGCCTAAACGTTCAGATGAACCGGTATTCTGGGGGCTGTTTGGCGCCGGGGGTATGTGGAGCGCAATCTTCGCGCCGGTGATGATTTTGCTGGTGTGTTTCCTGCTGCCGCTGGGTTTCTTTCCCGGTGAAGCACTGAGCTACCCGCGCGTACTGGCTTTCGCACAAAGCTGGATCGGCCGTCTGTTCCTGCTGCTGATGATCGTGCTGCCTTTGTGGTGCGGTCTGCACAGGATCCATCACGCCATGCATGACCTGAAGATCCACGTTCCCGCCGGGAAATGGGTGTTCTACGGTCTGGCGTCGATCTTAACTATTGTCACCCTTATCGTATTGATCCGTCTCTGATCCCTGACGATCTGACCTCACAGCGGCCTGCTCTCTGGCCGCTGATTTTTCCTCTCTGTTCTTTTCCTTTTTTCTCAAATGTTACCTACACTTAGATGCTTACCTAAGGAAGGAATATTTATGCGTATCTGGTCAAAACTGGGTGTCATCGTCACGGCACTGCTCTCTGTCGCCTGCAGCGTTACCCCACCGAAAGATGTCAAAGTCGTCAATAATTTCGAACTCAACCGTTATCTTGGCACCTGGTATGAAGTTGCCAGACTGGATCACAGTTTTGAGAGCGGGCTTGAACGCGTTACCGCGAACTACAGCCTGCGCGATGATGGCGGCGTTAAAGTCATTAACCGTGGATTTAATCCTAAGAAAAACAAATGGCAGGAAAGTGAAGGGAAAGGATACTTCACCGGATCGACAGCGCGTGCCGCGCTCAAGGTTTCTTTCTTCGGTCCGTTTTATGGCGGTTATAATGTCATCGAGCTGGATAAAGACTATCGCTACGCGCTGGTCTGCGGCCCGGACAAGAGTTATCTGTGGATCCTTTCACGCACCCCAACGCTGGATGACAGCGTGAAACAGCAGTTGCTGAAAACCGCGCAACAATACGGCTTCGACACCAGCAAGCTGGTGTGGGTCAAACAACCGTAAGTTTTCCGCCCTTCAGAAACAACACTGCCTGCATCAATGTGCAGGCAGACTTCAGTTTACTTCAGGTCGTTCAGCCGCTATTGCGCGCTTTTCTGAATCGCTTGCCCGCCGGCAGACACATCTTCACCCACACCACGCGTGGTATTGCAGGCGGTTAACGCAGAAGACAGAACAAGAACAGATAAGATAGCGAGGATACTTTTCTTCAGCATATAAATTTCCTTCCTATAGGAGTATGTAAAGTACAACCCTTTAAGTGTAGTTAACTTTTAGGAAATGCAGGAAATCAGGAAGGCTTTTAAGAAAATTGGAAAAAAGAAATGGAAGGTTAACAAGGCTGAAGGGATCAGCCTGCGCGTGAAATTGCCCCACCCAGATGCTGGATGTCTTCACCAAAACCATGAACCGTGTTGCAGCCGGATAACGAAGCCAGCGCCATCACTGAAACCACGATAAGCATCATCTTTTTCAACATGATCAATAACATCCGATTCAATTCGTTGAGGCAGGAAAGCTGCAACAGGCGTTTACCTGTGGCAGCTCTCATCCGGCAAAATAAGCAGGGAAACTTATTTAACGCGGGAAACGTATTCGCCAGAACGGGTGTCACAACGAACAATTTCACCGATCTGTACGAACAATGGCACTTTAACCACGGCACCGGTGCTCAGGGTTGCAGGCTTGCCGCCGGTACCCGCTGTATCACCTTTCAGGCCTGGATCAGTATCCACCACTTCTGCTTCGATGAAGTTTGGTGGCTGTACCGCGATAGGACGACCATCCCACAGAGTGACGATACATTCCGCATTGTCTTGCAGCCATTTAGACGCGTCAGACACGGTTTTTGCTTCAACGCCGTGTTGTTCGAAAGTCTCAGGGTGCATGAAATGGTAGAACTCACCGTCGTTGTAGAGGTAAGTCATGTTGGTATCTACCACGTCCGCGCCTTCGCAGGAGTCAGTAGATTTGAAGGTTTTTTCTACACGTGAACCGGTCAGCAGACGACGCATTTTCACGCGTGCGAAAGCCTGACCTTTGCCCGGTTTTACGAACACACTGTCTTCGATCGCGTAAGGCTCGCTTTCGAACATGATTTTAAGACCCGGACGGAAATCGTTGCTAGAATAAGTCGCCATGATGGCCCTCTAATTTTAAACTGGTATTAGCCAAAAAATGGCAAACATTGTAACCCTAAATACGCCATTTAGAGAAGATTGGTTGTATCAACTCGGCGATGTTATTACAGACCCGGATGAACTGCTTACTCTTCTGGCACTTAACGATAATGCAGAGCTGCAAAAAGGGCGTGAAGCCCGTCGTTTGTTCCCGCTACGAGTGCCCCGCGCCTTTTTGGCACGAATGAAACCGGGCGATCCGCAGGATCCTTTATTGCTTCAGGTATTAACCGCCCGCGAAGAGTTTATCGCCGCGCCGGGGTTTACCACTGACCCGCTTGATGAACAACGCAGCGTTGTTCCGGGTCTGTTGCACAAATATAGCAATCGGGCCCTGCTACTGGTGAAAGGCGGCTGCGCGGTGAATTGCCGCTACTGTTTCCGCCGTCATTTTCCGTATCAGGACAACCAGGGGAATAAAGCCAACTGGGTTCAGGCGCTGGATTATATCCGTACATGCCCCGAACTCGATGAAATTATTTTCTCTGGCGGCGATCCGCTGATGGCAAAGGATCACGAACTCGACTGGTTGATCGGCGAACTGGAAGGGATCGCGCACATTAAACGTCTGCGTATTCATACCCGTTTACCGGTCGTGATCCCAGCTCGCATTACCGATGCTTTCTGTCAGCGTCTTGAACAATCGCGTTTGCAGGTGCTGATGGTGACGCACATCAATCACGCCAACGAGATTGATGATGCGTTGCGCGCCAGTATGGCTAAGCTGAAAAAGCACGGCGTGACCCTGCTCAATCAAAGCGTATTACTGCGTGATGTGAATGATTCCGCTGAGGTGCTGGCCGCGCTGAGCAATGCGCTGTTCGACGCCGGTATTTTGCCTTACTACATCCACGTGCTGGATAAAGTCCAGGGCGCAGCACATTTCATGGTGAGCGACGACGAAGCGCGCGTCATTATGAAAGGGCTGATGAGTCAGGTGTCGGGTTATATGGTGCCGAAACTGACGCGTGAAATTGGCGGCGAGCCAAGCAAAACGATTCTGGATTTACGTCTGAAGCAGTCCTGACGACGACCAGAGAATGCAAAAAGGGATGCCCGATGGCATCCCTTTATTATTTCTAGGCGATCATAACGCGCAAGGCGCGATTATGGGCACTTATAAACCTGGCCGACCATTTTGCTGTCAACGGGTGCAAAGCTGGACAGGAAGTTCTGAGACGGGCTGTTAGCACCATAAATGGTGTTGCCGCCCATGGCTGCTGCTTTGTTACGCAGGTCGTTGGCTGCACCACGCATGGAGCTGCCGTCACCACCGGTACCTGAGAACCAGTTGCTTTGGGCACCGGTTACCTGGCCGATCAGCTGACATTCAGCGCCTGGCTTATCGTCGGTGAATTTCACCTGCTGGCCTGCAGCATCCAGTTGATGAGTGGTACTGCACCCGGCAAGCAGCGCGATAGCTGACAGGCCCAGTAACATTTTAATCCGCATCACTTTCCCCATTTGTTTTTGTAATCACATAAAGCCTATCAGAAAACACCTGGCTCTCTTAGGCATCCGTTGCCACGCATACCCAAGTTCGCGCTATCGGTAAAAATCCGAAAACCACGCAGAAACGAGTCTACACGTTAAAGGCCGGCGACAATGAGAGTTATCTTACTGAACCTGACAAAAAAGGGTCAAATAAAAAAACCCGGCCTTTTCAGACCGGGTTTCTTCAGCAGGTTAATCAGTAAACAAAAACGTCTGCTGATTTCGCCTGCCTGCGGATGAGCGCAGGGGGATGATGATTACATCATGCCGCCCATGCCGCCCATTCCACCCATACCGCCAGCGCCGCCCATATCGACTTTATCGTCTTTAGGCAGGTCGGTGATCATGCACTCAGTGGTGATCATCAGGCCAGCTACAGAAGACGCGTACTGCAGAGCAGAACGGGTCACTTTAGTTGGATCCAGGATACCCATTGCGATCATGTCGCCGTATTCTTCGGTATAAGCGTTGTAGCCGAAGCTGCCTTCGCCTGCTTTCACTTTGTTGGCGATGACAGAAGCTTCTTCGCCTGCGTTGACAACGATCTGACGCAGTGGAGATTCCATTGCGCGCAGAGCAACGCGGATACCCACGTTCTGGTCTTCGTTATCGCCTTTCAGGCCAGCCAGGGTGTGAGCAACGCGGATCAGCGCAACACCACCACCGGCAACCACGCCTTCTTCAACAGCAGCACGGGTTGCGTGCAGCGCATCTTCAACGCGGGCTTTCTTCTCTTTCATTTCAACTTCAGTCGCTGCGCCAACTTTCAGAACAGCTACGCCGCCTGCCAGTTTAGCCACACGCTCTTGCAGTTTTTCACGATCGTAATCAGAGGTCGCTTCTTCGATCTGCTGACGGATCTGAGAAACACGGCCCTGAATGGTCGCTTCTTCGCCAACACCGTCGATGATGATGGTGGTGTCTTTGTTGATCACAACACGCTTAGCCTGACCCATGTCTTCCAGCGTCGCTTTTTCCAGCTCCAGACCGATCTCTTCAGAGATAACGGTACCGCCAGTCAGGGTTGCGATGTCCTGCAGCATAGCTTTACGGCGGTCGCCGAAGCCTGGTGCTTTAACCGCAGCAACTTTCACGATGCCACGCATGGTGTTCACTACCAGAGTCGCCAGGGCTTCGCCTTCAACGTCTTCAGCAATGATCAGCAGTGGTTTACCGGCTTTCGCAACGGCTTCCAGAACTGGCAGCATTTCGCGGATGTTAGAAATCTTTTTGTCAGCCAGCAGAATGAACGGGCTTTCCAGTTCGATTGAACCGGTTTCTGGTTTGTTGATGAAGTACGGAGACAGGTAACCGCGGTCGAACTGCATACCTTCAACAACGTCCAGCTCGTCTTGCAGACCGGTGCCTTCTTCAACAGTGATGACGCCTTCTTTGCCGACTTTTTCCATCGCTTCAGCGATCAGTTTACCGACGGTTTCATCGGAGTTAGCAGAGATGGTACCCACCTGTGCAATGGCTTTAGAGTCAGAGCAAGGTACAGACAGTTTTTTCAGTTCTTCAACGGCGTGAATCACAGCTTTGTCGATACCGCGCTTCAGGTCCATCGGGTTCATGCCCGCAGCCACAGCTTTCAGGCCTTCGGTGATGATGGCTTGTGCCAGAACAGTTGCGGTAGTGGTACCGTCACCTGCTGCATCGTTCGCTTTGGACGCCACTTCTTTCACCATCTGTGCACCCATGTTCTCGAACTTGTCTTCCAGTTCGATTTCACGTGCAACGGACACGCCGTCTTTAGTGATGGTTGGTGCGCCGAAAGATTTGTCCAAAACCACGTTGCGGCCTTTAGGGCCCAGGGTCACTTTTACTGCATCAGCAAGGATGTTTACGCCACGCAACATTTTTACGCGTGCGTCATTACCGAATTTAACTTCTTTAGCTGCCATTGTTAATTTCCCTTCAATTCGTTCAGTTCAGAAAAAAGTGGGTCGAGGATCAGGCTTCTACGATTGCCAGGATGTCGCTCTCAGACATAATCAACACTTCTTCATTGTCGATTTTCTCAGCTTTCACGCCGTAGCCGTCGTTGAAAATGACGATATCGCCAACTTTCACGTCCAGCGCTTTCACTTCACCGTTTTCCAGAATGCGACCATGGCCGACAGCCAGGATTTCACCGCGGGTAGATTTACCTGCAGCGGAGCCAGTCAACACGATGCCGCCAGCGGATTTAGATTCTACTTCTTTACGCTTGACGATAACGCGGTCATGCAATGGACGAATTTTCATTGATAACTCTCCTGTGAGCGGGTCTAACTCAATTTTAGGGTTGAATGCCCGGCAGAACACTGCCCGGCCTCGTGGTTTGTTTAATGGGGGCGATACATCGCCCTTCAAGGGGAAGAAGAGAAAAAAATTTCCCTTTTTCTTTCACATTCCTGCCATTAAGACCGGCAAAAAATGCCCTTCCCCCCTGTTTTTCCTAGTCAAAAACAATTTTTTAACAATCAAGGCCACAGAGATTAGCGATCGCGGTGCTCTGTGTCGTCATCTTTTTTTAAAGAAACCAGACGCTCCGGCGTTTCATCAGTGCGCTTGAATTCGCCGTCAAAGGTATTCCCCGTTGGCGCGCTGTTACCCCAGTTGCCGCCAGAGCGGACGATATTCAGATGAGGCATCAGTTTCAGCGTCAGGCGTTTCTGGATCGGAGGCAGTAAAAGCAGCAAACCGAGGAAATCCGTAAAGAACCCGGGCACCAGCAGCAGAAAACCTGCAATCACCAGTGACACGCTTTTCACCATTTCCGCCGCCGGACTTTCGCCCACGGCCAGTTTTTGCTGTAACTGCATAAACGTTTTCATACCCTGGTTTTTCACCAGAGAGACACCCACGCAAGAGGTGAACACCACCAGCAGCAGCGTGGTAGCAACGCCGACGATTGCGGCCACCTTGATAAATAAGGTGATCTCAATGTAAGCCAGCAGAAATAATACGATTAACGGTAACCAGCGCACCGCGTTCTCCTTGTAATAAGGTTGCGGAAATTCTCAGAGAGAACATTCCGCAACCATGAATGAGGGCCCGCTCACGAACTTTGCCATCAAAGGCATACAGGCTGACTACACTGAGATGGTGCTCCATCCCAATGATTTCAAGCGCCAGACCTGATTTAATTGAGCAACTAAATGATTTGTGAGAATTCTCACAGATACAAAAATACATGCACAACAATAGGGCAGGATAGTGATCTTAGTACGTGCAATTCGTTTGAAGCAGCATATGATCGCCTTCGTTGCCAAAACAACGGTTGATCGTTTTAAATTTACCACGGTAAGTAACATAATTTTAAACATCGCATAACGCGTTTAGTACCGAAGAGAAGGTTCTCATGTCAAACACCATTCGTATCGAGGAAGACCTGCTGGGCACGCGCGAAGTCCCTGCAGACGCTTATTACGGCATTCATACCCTGCGGGCGATTGAAAACTTCTATATCAGCAACACCAAGATCAGCGATGTACCTGAATTTGTCCGTGGCATGGTAATGGTGAAAAAAGCGGCCGCTCTGGCAAACAAAGAGCTGCGCACAATTCCACGTCACATTGCCGACATCATTATTCAGGCGTGTGACGAAGTGCTTGATAAAGGTAAATGCATGGACCAGTTCCCTATCGACGTCTATCAGGGCGGCGCGGGAACCTCGGTAAATATGAACACGAATGAAGTGCTGGCGAACATCGGTCTGGAACTGATGGGACACCAGAAAGGCGATTATCAGTTCCTCAATCCCAACGATCATCTCAACAAATGCCAGTCCACTAACGATGCTTATCCGACCGGTTTTCGTATCGCCGTGTATGCCTCATTGCTGAAACTGGTCGATGCCATTTCCCAACTCGGCGACGGCTTCGAGCGTAAAGCGAAAGAGTTCGAGAACGTCATCAAAATGGGCCGTACCCAGTTACAGGATGCGGTACCGATGACGCTCGGTCAGGAATTCCACGCATTCAACGTGCTGCTGAAAGAAGAAACCCGCAACCTGATCCGCACCGGCGAGTTACTGCTGGAAGTGAACCTCGGTGCGACGGCCATCGGCACACGCCTGAATACGCCGGAAGGGTATCAGCAACTTGCCGTGGAGAAACTGGCGGAAGTCAGCAATCTGCCGTGCGTTCCGGCCGAAGACCTGATCGAAGCGACGTCTGACTGTGGCGCCTACGTCATGGTTCACAGCTCCCTGAAACGCCTGGCAGTAAAGCTTTCCAAAATCTGTAACGACCTGCGCCTGCTCTCTTCCGGCCCGCGCGCTGGCCTGAACGAAATCAACCTGCCAGAACTTCAGGCCGGTTCTTCAATCATGCCCGCCAAGGTCAACCCGGTGATCCCGGAAGTCGTTAATCAGGTGTGCTTTAAAGTCATCGGTAACGACGTCTGCGTCACTATGGCGGCAGAAGCCGGTCAGCTTCAGCTGAACGTGATGGAACCGGTGATCGGCCAGGCGATGTTTGAGTCAGTTCATATTCTGACTAACGCCTGTTACAATCTGTTGGAAAAATGCATCAACGGCATTACCGCAAATAAAGAAGTGTGTGAATTTTACGTATTCAACTCTATCGGCATCGTCACCTATCTCAACCCGTTCATCGGCCACCACAATGGCGATATTGTCGGGAAGATTTGTGCAGAAACCGGCAAGAGTGTCAGGGAAGTGGTGCTTGAGCGTGGCCTGCTGACAGAAGCAGAGCTGGACGATATTTTCTCTATAGAGAATCTTAAACACCCGGCTTATAAAGCGAAACGCTACACGGATGAAAATGAACAGTAACAGGCTCCATCACTGACCTTTTAAAGGCTCGTTGTTCTGCGGAACAGCGGGCCTTTTTACTTTGCACGACACAACAATTACATAACAAATAATTATCAATTCCTTAAGGAATACGGGAAAAATGGACGGACAACCATGTTAATCATCGAACTCATTATTGTACTGTTGGCGATCTTTCTCGGGGCGCGATTAGGCGGCATCGGGATTGGTTTCGCGGGTGGACTCGGCGTACTGGTGCTCGCCATGATCGGCGTAAAACCGGGCTCCATCCCCTTCGACGTCATCTCCATCATTATGGCTGTTATCGCCGCCATCTCGACCATGCAGGTCGCAGGCGGCATGGATTATCTGGTTCAGCAAACCGAGAAACTGCTGCGCCGCAACCCGAAACACATCACTCTGCTCGCCCCCATCGTCACCTACTTCCTGACCATCCTCGCAGGAACAGGCAACATTTCCCTCTCGGCGTTACCGGTAATTTCTGAAGTCGCCAAAGAGCAAGGCATCAAACCTTCACGTCCTTTATCCACCGCGGTGGTGGCAGCGCAAATTGCGATCACGGCGTCTCCTATTTCAGCGGCGGTGGTGTATATGTCATCGGTGATGGAAGACCATGGCGTCAGCTATCTGCACCTTCTGATGGTGATGATCCCTTCGACACTGGCGGCCGTTATCGTGATGTCTCTGATGGTCACCTGGTGCTTTGACTCCAAACTGTCTAACGATCCGGTCTATCTGAAGCGTTACGAAGAAGGGCTGGTGACGCTGCGTGGCGACAGCATTGTCGAAATCAAACCACGGGCAAAACTCTCTGTGATGTTGTTCCTGCTCGGTGTTTTATCCGTGGTCGGTTACGCGGTGATTAACAGTCCGAGCCTCGGGCTGGTCGCCACACCGCTGATGACCACCACCAGCGCGATTCTGATCATCATGCTCAGCGTGGCAACATTAATCACCCTGCTGTGCCGGGTTGATACCGATTCGATCCTGACTTCCGGCACGTTTAAAGCGGGAATGAGCGCCTGTATTTGTATCCTCGGCGTGGCGTGGTTGGGCGATACCTTCGTGCAGGCGAATCTTGGCTGGATCAAAGAAACAGCAGGCAGCATTATTCAGGCACACCCGTGGCTGCTGGCTGTGATTTTCTTCTTCAGTTCTGCGTTGCTCTATTCTCAGGCGGCGACCACCAAAGCCCTGCTGCCGATGGCACTGGCGCTGAGCGTGTCTCCGCTGACTGCCGTCGGATCGTTTGCAGCCGTTTCTGGCCTGTTTATTCTGCCGACCTACCCGACGCTCGTCGCGGCCGTGCAGATGGATGACACCGGCACCACCCGCATCGGGCGCTTCGTGTTCAACCATCCGTTCTTTATTCCAGGCACTGTGGGCGTCTTCCTGTCGGTGCTGTTCGCATTTGGCCTCGGCAGCGTTATCCTCTGACCTTAAGCGGGGGCTCCGGCCCCCGCCATCCGCTCCCCTTCTGATATTTGTAAAATATCCGCAAGACTTTCTGCTCAACGATGGCGCGGGGTATACTCATTACTCCTAATCGCGCCACGGCATGAAGCCGTCCGCATCTTCTGTCGAATCACCCAGCGGCTGAGTGTCTGCGCCGCGACAAAGAGACTTGAATTCCGCATGGATCACCGCATTTTTCGTATTTTTTTCCTGCTCTGCAGCCTGTGCATCGCGCCGCTGCAGGCTCAGGCATCATTATTCAGTCAGCCCGCAGCACCGCAGTTTGTGCCCGTGGATCAGGCGTTCAGCTTTGACTTCCAGCAGCAGGGTCACGACCTCAAGCTGAACTGGCAAATCCGTGACGGGTATTATTTATACCGCAGCAAAATTGAGCTGGAACCGAAGAACGCCGATCTCGCTGCGTTCTTCCTGCCGAAAGGGCGTGAGCATCACGATGAGTTTTTCGGTGACAGCGAAGTCTATGAAAAGGCTCTGCACATCACCGTCCCTTTGCGACAGGCCAGCGCCGACGCCACGGTACGCGTGACCTATCAGGGCTGTGCCGCTGCTGGATTTTGTTATCCGCCGGAAACCCGCGAAGTGCCGGTCAGCGAGGTGACGGATGCGCCACCCGCCAGCCCGCCGGTGATCGACGCAGCGCCTGTCGTCGCCACGCCCGCGCCGCACAGCACACCACTGCCGTTCTCGCCGCTGTGGGCGTTGTTGATTGGCATCGGCATTGCTTTTACACCTTGCGTATTACCGATGTATCCGCTGATCTCCGGCATTATTCTTGGCCGACAGCGTCCTCACAGCATGAAGCGAATTTTCATGCTGTCGCTGATTTACGTTCAGGGCATGGCGCTGACCTACACGTTGCTCGGCATGGCAGTGGCCGCTGCCGGTCTGCAATTCCAGGCCGCATTACAAAGTCCGTGGGTGCTGATTGTGCTGTCGGTGATGTTCATCGCGCTGGCACTGTCGATGTTTGGCACCTTCAGCCTGCAACTTCCTTCTTCATTACAGACCCGGCTGGCGTTGTGGAGTAATGAACAAAAAGGCGGCTCGCTGCCCGGCGTCTTTATTATGGGTGCGCTGGCCGGGCTGATTTGTTCACCCTGCACCACCGCGCCGCTGAGCGCCATTTTGTTGTATATCGCCCAGAGCGGTAATCTTCTGGCCGGTGCTGGCACGTTGTATCTGTATGCGCTGGGCATGGGCATCCCGCTGATTATCGTGACCCTGTTTGGCAACAAACTGCTGCCACGCAGCGGCCCCTGGATGAATAACGTCAAAGAAGGCTTTGGTTTTGTGATTCTGGCGCTGCCCGTTTTCCTGCTTGAGCGTGTGGTCGGTGATGTGTGGGGGCTGCGTTTATGGAGCCTGCTCGGCATCGCGTTCTTTGGCTGGGCCTTTGTGCTTTGCCTGAAAAGCCAGCGCGGCGTGTTCCGGGTCCTGCAACTGGTCTTCCTCGCGGCCGCGCTGGTGGTCAGCCGTCCGTTACAGGACTGGGCTTTTGCCCCCACCGCAAGCAGTTCCGCGCCACAACACGCACTGAGTTTTCAGAAGATCCACAACGTTGATGAACTCAATGCGGCTCTTCAGGGTGCTCAGGGCAAACGCGTGATGCTGGATTTGTATGCGGACTGGTGCGTCGCCTGCAAAGAGTTTGAAAAATATACGTTCTCTGCGCCAGACGTGCAGCATGAACTGGCGAATACCTTACTGCTTCAGGCAGATGTCACCAAAAATTCGCCGGAACAAAAGGCGTTGCTTAAACGCCTGGAAGTGCTGGGATTGCCTACGATTTTATTCTTCGGCCCTGATGGCAGAGAATTGCCGCAATCCAGGGTTACCGGATTTATGAATGCAGCGGAATTCACCGCGCATTTGCAGAAAGCCTGTCATTAAACGACACTGGTTTTTGAATGACGCGAATTGCGAGGAGGCAAACGTGCTACGCGAACAAGTTCTTGATCAAACCTTAAATATCCTGGAACAACGTGGCCTTGCAACCATGTCACTGGAGTACGTCGCTGAAAGGGTCGATGTTCCGCTCAATGAGTTACGCCGTTTCTGGCCAGATGCGCAAGCGTTGCTCTACGACAGCCTGCGCTATCACGGTGAACAAATTGACGTCTGGCGCCGCCAGCTGATGCTGGACGAGTCTCTCAGCGCATCGCAGAAGTTACTGGCCCGTTATAAAGTGCTGGATGAGCAAGTTCGCCAGCAGCGCTATCCGGGATGCCTGTTTATCGCTGCCTGCACGCTATTTCCTGACAGCGATATGCCAATTCATCAGTTAGCACAGCAACAGAAACTGGCCTCCTATGAGTACACGCTGTCGCTGCTGCAAGAGATGGGCTCCGATGATGCCGAGATGGTGGCCCAGCAGATGGAGCTGATCCTGGAGGGTTGCCTGAGCAAACTGCTGGTCAAACGTCAGCTGAACGACGTGGAAGTCGCCCGCAGGCTGGCAGAAGACGTTTTGAATATTGCACGTTGTCGCGAACATGGCGCACTTTCCTGATTTTCTGATCGGCAAAACAGGGAATTTGATAGTTTTTGAATGAAAAGCCAGCAAACAAACGCGTTTTATGTGTTTTAGATGACAAAGCCGTTGACGGCACATGCCCAATACGGTTTAATGCGCCCCGTTGCCCGGATAGCTCAGTCGGTAGAGCAAGGGATTGAAAATCCCTGTGTCCTTGGTTCGATTCCGAGTCCGGGCACCATATTTAAAGAAACCCGCCTATGGCGGGTTTTTTGCTTTCTGTGATGCGGACTCTCCATCGAACTTCGTTCGATTATTCGTCTCATACTGAGACTCACCCCTGCGGGGTCAGCGCAAGCGCTGCTCAAAGACGCTGCGCGCCTTTGTCCGAGTCCGGGCACCCTGTTTAAAGAAACCCGCCTGTGGCGGGTTTTTTGCTTTCTGAGATGCGGACTCTCCATCGAACTGCGTTCGATTATTCGTCTCATACTGAGACTCACCCCTGCGGGGTCAGCGCAAGCGCTGCTCAAAGACGCTGCGCGCCTTTGTCCGGGTCCCGCATCCTGGTTAAAGAAACCCGCCTGTGGCGGGTTTTTTGCTTTCTGAGGTTTATGGCATTTGCTCTGCGTAACAACACCATATCCCCCCGTCATGCCCTCTCCCTGGTCCTGATAAATCACGCACTACTAAAATTCCGTACGTGATTTATAGCTTTTATCACAATATCGTCCCGCCAAAAAAATATGTTATGTCGTTAAGACTTATCTCAGGTCACGTGTAAACTATTCGGACGCAATTCTATTTCATTAATAGAACGGGTTTATACTGGCTGGCCGTACTCACGGTATATAAAGGCAAATGACAACAGCATAATGGCACTTAATTACCTGATGCAGTGAAAATTCAGGATATTCAAGACAGGGAGAAAGGGATGCATATGATTTATCTGATTGAAAATCAAATAGTCTTTAATCCGGAGGATAACTCACTTTCATTACTGAGCGACGCTGAAAGTAACATCACGGTATCCAATCCTGCGCGGAGAATATTATCCCTGTTAATTGAGCAACAGGGTACCGTTGTACAGCGTGAAACATTCTTTAAAAAAGTATGGGATGACTATGGTTTGACAGCCAGTAATAATAACCTCAATCATTGCATCAGCAAATTACGTAAAGTGATTTCCACACTAGGTTATGTCGATGAATTCATCGTCACTGTGCCTAAGGTCGGTTTTATCATCAAAAAAGAAACGACTATTACGCTGCAGTCGGGGCTGGACCTGCCGCAGGAAAAAGACACTTTACTTCCGGAGGAAGCGTTCAGTGCGCCTGAACCCCCTGTCACCCTGCACGAAACGGCACCTTCAGTACCTGAAACATCAGAAGCTCAGGAGCCAACATTCGCAGCCACACATAAAGAACATCGTAAAATATACTTAATTATCAGTATCTTTACGTTGATCACTCTGACAACCTGGGGGCTGTATATTTTACACAGCGTGATGATTGATCCTAAAGCCAAGCTGTTGGTAGCTAACATCGGTGCCTGTGAACTTTACTCCACCGCGCCAGTTTCCGGGGCCAGAAAGGCGGAGTTCCTCCAACTGGCACAAACCTTTATGATGAAACAAAAAATCCTCTGCTCTCCCGGAAATATTTTCATATTTCAAAGTGAGCAATTCATTACGCCTGTTGATACAGGATCAGTTCGTGACTTTATGGCGCAGTGCAGCACTAATGAATCGCATAACATCAACATTTGCATCAGCTATTATGCAAATGACAGGACAACGCATGATCAGTTTTAAAAAATGGCCATCGCCCGGTCTGCAGAACATTCTGCTTACATTATTACTGGTTGGGTTATTGCCTGGCATAGTTATATACGGCAATTCATTGAAGAATGATAAAGCCGCCTTTCCTGTCAACACCTCCTGCCGGGGAAATATGATTGTTGACGCCCTTTATGATGATCAACGGGCACGGATGACGACATCCTTCTACTTTAGTTTTCTCGACAATAATAAAATTTTGATCTCTCTCAGCGGCACGGGGTATTTGTATGATCGCAGCGGTAAGGTGATTGAGCGAAAAACGATCCTTAGGAATATTTATTATCGTTATGTGCATGAGAGTAAATACACTAACACCTACTCACTTACCAGTACCCAAATAAATACCGACAGCGTTGATAATATGGACTGGAAGATGTCCTCGCTTTTATTGATGAACAGTTTTTTTATGGCGGGCCAGACTGACACGCTGGTGCTCAAGAAATACGATGACAACACCATGTTGATCGAGAGCAACCAGTCACCGCTGACCATGTGCGTATTTAAAAACGATCTCTGAGTTATTTGTAATACAGGTAAAGATGGAAGCCGCAGGCCTGCGCATAACGTGTCAGGGTGTTAAAGCTGGCCTGCGCCGGACGCTTTTCAAGGCGCGTGATCGCCGGAGGCGTCACGCCGAGACGCCTGGCCAGCTCGGTTTTACTTAACCCCGCATCTTCCCGCAGGGTTTGCAGCATCGCGTGAATCTGAGTTTCGGCTATGAGTTCCGGTGCCTGTGCTGAGTAAACCGGTTCTTCCAGCGCTTGCGCGCGCAGCTTGGCGGTTCTAAACATGTCGTTCTCCCTGTACTGAAATAGGTCAGTAATAGTTGATCTTGACGATCACTGACGCGTCAAACTGCCCAAGTGAAAGTGTTTTCCCGGGTATCGCGCTGAGTTTTGCTGTGAAGTTTTTGGTGACTTCATTGACGTTGTTCAGTTCAGCAAAGTTGTCATAGCGATTGAAGGTAATCGCCTGTTCTTTCTCGTTGTAAAGCATCAGCTTCGCGCCGTTCGACAGGTCAATAGCGGTGTTATCAAGTAAAGGACTGGCCGTTGAGAATTCGGCCTGAAGTGAGAAGTTATCCAGACATCCCTGCTTCACCGCCTTGATAGCAAAGGGCAGAGAAATCCCGGAGGAACGCGAAAGCGTGGTGCTTTGAATCGCGCCAAAATCAACGATCTGCGATTCCGGGTAAACCTTCAAATCTGAACCGCAGGCCAGAAAACGGATCCCCTGTAATCCCGAGAGGTTGTATTTGAGGTTTTTAGCCCCCGGTGATTTGTTGATGCCTCTGCTGCCGTCGAGCTGGAATACCGTGAACTGATCGGCCCCCTGATAATGCCCGCTGGAAGGCGCATTACCGCTGACTTTGATGTACAAGCGGAACGTGACATTCACCGTGACGTTCTGCCCTCTTTTGATGGGCGCGCTGTTGGTGCTCAGGCGCTGCTCGTTTTGCTCCAAATCCTGCCCGTTATAACTGACACCCAGCAGCAACCCTTCACCAATCGACTGGGATTTTGGGTTGAAGTAGAAATGGACGACGTCAATGATCGAGCCGAGCACATTGTCGCAATAGGCCGTCACATTAATGTCGTTCGATTCCCAAATTTTAGTGCCGACAGGTACGTTAGCGGGGATCGCCAGCTGGCCGACCGGAATGGCCGGTTTATCCACTATGCCGGTGCCTTTTTCCACGCAATCGAGCGCCAGCGCACTGCCGGAAAACAGGCACAGCAGGAGGAATAGCGTCACCCGCACCCGGACTAATTTATAAATTTCAGGCATAACTCTCCCTACCTTTCAGATAAACCGGCTCATTCACACAGAGTTCGCACTAGGGTTATTTTTTGGCATCCTTGCTGATGCGCTGACATTGCATGGCGGTACACGTGTACTGATTTATCTGCAGGCCGCCGTAGTCGTCCATATAACCGATGCTGTAAGCGGCACTGACATACTGACTGCCGGTGAGTGATTCTGTGGCAAACGGCGCCAGCATGACGCTGTCAAAACCCGGCACGTTGCCTTTGTTGTCTTTGCCCAAATACCCGACGGTGATATAGAACGGAGTGGGATTCGTCAGTTTCAGCCCGTCATTGAGACGGCTTATCTGAAGCTGCTCCTGCCAGTTGCCCTTTACCAACTTGCGTAATTCAGCAGGGCGGAAGAACAATTTCACCCGACTTTGAATCGCCACCTGCATGACGTTGGCCATCTCGCTCTTTGGCGGCACTTCTCGCACGTTAAAATAAAACAACGACTCACGGTCTTTAGGGAGTGCGGCCGCCTCGGGTAACTGCAAGATACGGATCTGACTCTTCTGACCGGCATCAATGCGTTGCATCGGCGGCAGCGCCACCAGGGGAGACGTGATTTTTTCACCCTGTGCATTCTCCAGCCAGACCTGCGCCAGATAAGGTAAATCCTTGCTCTGGTTTTCAAGCATTACGCTGACAGACTTATCACTGGCGTTATAAATGATGCGTGTCCGGTCAAGATTCACGGCGGCCAGCACCGGCTGGAGCACTCCGGTTAACATGAGTAGTGCGCCACTGAATCGTAATATCAGGTTCTTCATCCGGTCATTCCTTTGCTGATTAGCTCTGTTTCATGGTTGTTGGCGCGCTCAGGTGCACGGTAATAACACCTGGCCGCTTTGCGTTGCGGTGTCTGATGGCACCTGAATGCGGCACTGGTTTTCATCTCCCCAGCGTACGGTCAGCGATTTCTCCCCGGAAACCCCGGCCAGGTAGGCCAGCCCGCCATCGCCAATCAGCCCCGCTTCAAACCCGGAACTGTTGTCGGTGACAGAAGCTCCCAGAGGCGGATGACTGCCGTCGGCCAGACGGATCACCGCCATCAGACGTTCACCTTTGATCGCACGAATTTTGCGAAAACCAATTGCTCCTTCGGTCAGTGTCTTACTGACCACCGAGCTGTACACCTCTACGTCATCCGGTAAATGGTTTACATCAACGCGGATATCGGAGGTCTGATAACTGGATACGCCGTTCACCACGGCGATGCCGTAATCATTGGTGATCGACGCACCGTCGCTGATTGGAATACCTTTTACGCCGGTGGACACCATCATTCGCGGTTCACTGCCCGCGCTGCTTTGATGCAATGCCGCGCCAGCCGCTGTCGCCGTCATCGAGCCATACCAGTTGGCGTTCACCGACCGGTAATCATTATTTTTGACGCTGCCGTTCACACCAAACTGGCCGTAAGGCGACATGTGCTGATAGTTGGCCCGGAAGACGCCATCGCCTTTTTGCAGATCAGGGCTGCTGCCCCCTGCGCCGACGCGCCAGGTGTTATTTGGATCCTGACTGTTGTAATACGACGCGGTTTGCGAGAAACCGCCCTGCGAATCTTGTTGTGCGTCGTAGCTGACCTGTTGCCCGGAAGAGAGCGGCAGGCTGAATGACAGGAACATCTGGTTTTCATCGGTATCCCGGTATTTCAGCTTACTGGCCGAGAAGGTGGCTGAAATACCGGTGAAACGTCCGATATCAAAAATTTTGCTCACCGATACGCTGTAGTTGTTGCTTGGATTTTCGTTCCAGTAAACCTTGTGCGTGGCTGACAGATACAGGGTGATCGCCGGCCACGGCAGATACTGGTTGGCAGTCACGGTATAGGTTTGTTTATCGTCGCGGGAATAGCCGTCGCCATTCACTTTGTCGAGATACTGACTGAACGACATGAAGGTTTTTTCAGTGAAACGATAGCCGGCAAAGGTGATCTGGCTGCCCGTGGAATCAAAACGCTTCGAATAGTTGGCGCGATAACTGAACCCCGTCTGCCTGCCCGCCACCGGAACCGTTGCCGATGAACGCGTCACGTCGAAAGAGACTGCGCCCAGTTTTTGCAGATTTTGCCCGACGCCCAGTGCCTGCGCCTGATAATTACCGGTGGTCGAAATCAGCCCGCCGTATAACGAGAAATCATTCAACGCGCCCCACGACATTTCGCCGCTGTAAAAGCCTGGCTGTAAAACGCGGTTATTGTTGCCGGTTGTTGGTTTACCCATCGCGGTCTTGAAGCGCACCTGGCCCTTACGGGTCAGGAACGGAATAGTCGCGGTCGTCACCTGATAGGTTGTGACGCTGCCATTTTCCTCTTCAATCTTTACGTCCAGCGCGCCCTGCACAGCTTCTGTCAGATCCTGAACCACGAACGGCCCCGGAGAAACGTTCGTCTGATAAATCACACGGCCATTCTGACTGATACTCACTTTGGCGTTGGTTTTTGCAATACCCGTGACCTGCGGTGCATAACCGCGCAGGGATGGCGGCAGCATTCGCTGATCGCTGTTCACAGAAGCCCCGATAAAACGAAATGAATCAAAGATGTCGGAATTGAAATAAGTCTGGCCGGCGGTGAGACGTGCACCGATGGAAGGCAGCGCGCGAAACAGGTAGGTCTGCGTCCAGGTGAATTTATCGTTAGCCGGGCTGCCAGAGGTGCGTGAGGCTGAATATTGATAATCCGCGCGTGCCCGCCACGGCCCCAGATTGAATCCGGTGGTCCCGTAACTGCTGACGCTGGTCGAGCTGTCTCCTTGCTGCGGCATATATTTACTGCCCAGCAGGTTGTAATCGAGTAACGCGCCATTCACGCCCTCATCCCATTGCGAGGGTGGCACCCAGTTTTCATCATGAAAGGTTAACCAGGCCTGCGGAATGCTGATATTCAGCGTTTGTTTTTCCTGATCGTAACGCGCAGCCACTTCCTTCTGCTGATCCAGAGAAGTGCACTGGCCCTGATGCCAGAGCGTAAGTTTTTCCCGCGCAGCCGGGGTCAGATCGAATTTATCGACCAGTGATAGCGGTATGCACAAACGGCTGTTCTGGTTGTTAACAGAACTATCGTCTGTCGGAATATATTTTATGAGGCTTTGATCGCCCAGGGTACGGCCATTCAATACCACATCTAACAGGTATTCTCCGGGGGCGATGTAATTTGCAGTCTGAAAGCGTGAGAGATCGACATTATTACGATCAGCAGAATCAATAAAGTTAACGTTAAACTCTACCGCGAAGCTTTTGATTGAAATAAGGCATCCTGAGAAGAGGAAAATACATCCTGAAGTGATCCTCTTTACTGCTGACGCTCTGTCCAAGGCAAACAACATAATTACGCCACTTTTTTATTTTTATAGATCCAGCACGGAACCCCGATGCACCTGAAAATAAAGGGGAGAAAACTCCCCTTAATAAAAAAGACGATTACTTATAATTCAGCGCGTAAGTAGCCTGAGAAACGATCGTACCGGTTGAAACCGGCTGAGTATTCGCTTCCACACGCGCAGCAAAGACCAGCTCGTTGTTACCGGTGACCAGATTGATGTCTTTAGAGGTATCACCCACTTTCAGCAAGTCACCGTTGGCATCAATTAAACGGATGCCCGCGCCTTTCGCGCTGCCGGTGTTTGCCAGCAATTCAGTGGCACTGCTGTCTGGCGTACCGGCAAAGGAAACCGCCACTTTAGACATAGCCGGATACTCAACTGAACCCGCGGTTTGCGCGGTCAGGTTACAATCTTGCAGATGGATGGTGTAGTTAACGTTCTGAGAATATTTATTGCCGCTTTCCAATACTTTATTCGCGACCTGGCCCATATTGACATTAATGTCTTCATCGCCTGCAGCAATTGAGCATGGCGCATTAATCACGGTTCCGGTGAAATGAATACGGCCTGAGCCCTGGTCAGCACCCACAGGAGGCGTTCCGGTCGCATCTTCTGCAAAAGCTGAAGAAGAAATAAAGGCAGATAAAGCAATAATCAGTGTCTTGTTCTTGGCGTTAAACATAATTTGTCCTTGAGATTTTAACGGTAGTTATTAAGCCATAAGCTATTAAGCGATATTTTTCGCTGTACCGAAGAGAGCACCCCTCTCTTGCCAGATCAATATACTGATATTTGCTTTTTAACGTTATAATAATTTGCATAATGCAAATATTAAGAACTTTAGTCTTACATTAATATTTAAATCTCATCTTTATGAAGGAAAATTAACTTATAGGTAAAAATTATTAACATTAAATGTTACGCCATGAAGGCAAATCACTTCGGTTAATGTGCCAGGTTAAGCTTTATTTAACCAAATATTTACTTTTAATCTAAATTATTTTCACTTTCGAACCGGCATTGATACATTTTTGGGGTCAGATGTCGGAAAAACCTTCATGCAGGTCAAAAAACTCGCTTGTCAGGAATATTCCCTATTTCGGCAGAGATCATATTCGGCTTCTTTCTTATTTCATTATTAATGCGACTTCATGAGTAAGGATATTTTTCAGTGGTTTTTACTGCCACCGGCCATTAAAGGATCACGCTTATATTGTCTATTTATGTGGCATGTACCGCAGCGGCCTTGCCAATGTCTTGCCGGTTTAGCGCGACTTGCGTGATCTGACACCCAAAAAGCAAACAAAGGCCTGACGCAAACTACACTTAACCTTTGATTGACATATCATTAACAAATCAAAGGAGAAAAACCATGAGCCATGTTTACAAGCATCCTATTCCTGCCTCTGTTGCAGAACGTACCCTGATCACACCTGAGAAATATCAGCAGTTTTATCAACAGTCTGTAGAAGATCCGCAGGCATTCTGGGGAGAACAGGCGAAAGTTCTCGACTGGATTAAACCTTTCACAAAAGTGAAGAACACCTCTTTCGCGCCGGGAAATATCGATATTCGCTGGTTTGAGGACGGTACTCTGAATCTCGCCGCCAACTGTCTGGATCGTCATCTGGCAGAGAAAGGCGATCAGACCGCATTAATCTGGGAAGGCGATGACCCCAACGCTGAAAATAAGCACGTCACCTACAAACAACTGCATCATGACGTCTGTCAGTTCGCGAATGTGCTGAAAAATCTGGGCGTTAAGAAAGGCGACGTCGTGGCTATCTATATGCCTATGGTGCCGGAAGCGGCGGTGGCAATGCTGGCTTGTGCCCGTATTGGTGCCGTGCATTCTGTGATTTTCGCGGGCTTCTCACCGGAAGCCGTGGCGGGACGCATTGTAGATTCAAGCGCTAAAGTCGTGATCACTGCGGATGAAGGCCTGCGTGCAGGCAGAACCATTCCACTGAAACAAAACGTAGATGACGCTCTGAAAAATCCTTCCGTCACGACGGTGACTCACTCCGTTATTTTCAAACGCACCGGCAAACAGGGTGAATGGAAGGAAGGACGTGATATCTGGTGGCATGACGCGATCTCAGGCGTGCCGGCAGACTGCCCGGCCGAAGAAATGAATGCCGAAGACCCGCTGTTCATCCTCTATACCTCAGGTTCCACCGGCAAACCGAAAGGCGTGCTGCATACCACCGGCGGTTACCTTGTTTATGCCGCGCTGACCTTCAGGTACATCTTTGACTACCATGACGGCGACATTTACTGGTGTACCGCTGATGTCGGCTGGGTGACCGGCCACAGCTATTTACTCTATGGCCCGCTGGCCTGCGGGGCGATAAGCCTGATGTTCGAAGGAGTGCCAAATTATCCGACACCGGCGCGCATGGCGCAGGTTATTGATAAGCATAAAGTGAATATTCTTTATACCGCACCCACGGCAATTCGTGCACTGATGGCTGAAGGGGATAAAGCGATTGAAGGCACCAGCCGCGAATCGCTGAGGATCATGGGCTCCGTCGGGGAACCGATCAATCCGGAGGCATGGGAGTGGTATTACAAAACTATCGGGAACAGTAAGTGCCCGATTGTCGATACCTGGTGGCAAACCGAAACCGGCGGATTCATGATCACGCCGTTGCCTGGCGCGACTGAACTGAAAGCCGGTTCCGCCACGCGTCCTTTCTTCGGCGTTCAACCTGCGCTGGTGGATAACGAGGGCGTGCCTCAGGAAGGCGCTTGCGAAGGCAATCTGGTGATCACCGATTCATGGCCTGGTCAGGCACGCACTCTGTTCGGTGACCATGAACGCTTCGAGCAAACCTACTTTTCCACCTTCAAAAACATGTATTTCAGCGGAGATGGTGCCCGCCGTGATGAAGACGGTTACTACTGGATAACTGGCCGTGTGGATGATGTTCTGAACATTTCTGGCCACCGTTTGGGCACGGCAGAGATTGAATCTGCGCTTGTTTCTCATCCTAAAATTGCAGAAGCCGCAGTTGTGGGCATTCCGCACAGCATTAAAGGTCAGGCAATTTACGCATACATCACGCTGAATCATGGCGAAGAACCTTCCCCTGAGCTGTATTCGGAAGTCAGAAACTGGGTGCGAAAGGAGATTGGTTCGATTGCCACCCCGGACATTCTTCACTGGACGGATTCTTTACCAAAAACCCGTTCCGGCAAAATTATGCGACGTATTCTGCGCAAAATTGCAGCCGGTGACACAAGCAATCTGGGAGATACCTCAACGCTGGCGGATCCGGGCGTTGTCGAGAAACTGTTGGAAGAAAAACAATCAATGAAAGTGCCGTCCTAATTTTCACCGCCCTGGCGCGGTGAACTCTATCAATGCCTCAAAGGAGTCACTGAGATGAATGATCTCATTTATCAGAGAGTTGTAAGTAATCCGCGTTTCAGGGAGTTGGTGCAAAAGCGCAGCCGTTTTGCCTGGCTGCTTTCAGGTATTACCCTGGTCATGTACGTCGCCTTTATTTTATTGATCGCATTCGACCCGCAATGGCTGGGAACGCCCTTGTATGAAGGAGCCACCATTACGCGGGGCATTCCTGTCGGCGTCGGATTGATTGTGATTTCTTTCATACTCACCGGTATTTATGTTATTCGCGCAAATGGTGAATTTGACCGGCTGACAGCAGATATCGTCCGTGAGGTGCAGCCATGAGTGCTCGTCGTGGTTCCCTGCTTCTGTTGTTATCTCTGACCTTTCCTTTTAGCGTATTCGCTGCAGAAGGTATTTCCGGCGAAGTGAAGGCTCAGCCTCTCAATATTGAAGCGATTGTGATGTTCCTGCTCTTCGTTGGCGCCACGCTGTACATCACCTATTGGGCCTCCAAACGAACCCGTTCTCGTCAGGATTATTACACTGCAGGCGGTAAGATCACCGGGTTGCAGAACGGTATGGCAATTGCCGGGGACTTTATGTCTGCGGCTTCTTTCCTCGGGATCTCCGCGCTGGTGTATACCTCAGGTTACGACGGATTAATTTACTCCATCGGTTTCCTGATTGGCTGGCCGATCATTTTGTTCCTGATCGCCGAACGTCTGCGTAATTTGGGCAAATATACCTTCGCAGATGTGGCATCTTACCGCCTTAAACAGAAGCCTATCCGCGTACTTTCTGCCTGCGGTTCACTGGTTGTCGTCGCTCTGTATTTGATTGCTCAGATGGTGGGTGCCGGTAAGTTAATTCAACTCCTGTTCGGCCTGAACTATCACGTGGCTGTCGTGCTGGTTGGGATCCTGATGGTGCTCTACGTCCTCTTCGGCGGCATGCTGGCAACCACATGGGTTCAGATCATCAAAGCGATCCTGCTGTTAGCCGGTGCCACATTTATGGCCGTCATGGTCATGAAGTCCGTCAACTTTAACTTCAATACGCTCTTCACCCAGGCGGTCGCAGCCCATCCGAAAGGTATCGCGATCATGAGCCCTGGAGGGCTAGTCTCTGATCCCATATCGGCATTGTCGCTGGGTCTTGCGCTGATGTTCGGGACCGCAGGTCTGCCACACATTTTAATGCGTTTCTTCACCGTTAACGACGCCAAAGAAGCCCGTAAAAGCGTGTTCTATGCCACTGGATTTATTGGGTATTTTTACATTCTGACCTTCATTATTGGCTTTGGTGCGATAGTGCTGGTGGGGTCTAATCCGGCTTTCAAAGATGCAAGCGGCATCTTGCTTGGCGGGAACAACATGGCCGCTGTGCATCTGGCAGATGCCGTCGGTGGTAGCTTCTTCCTCGGCTTTATCTCTGCTGTCGCATTCGCCACGATCCTGGCGGTAGTCGCCGGCTTAACGCTGGCAGGTGCTTCAGCGGTATCTCATGACCTCTATGCGAGCGTAATCAAAGACGGTAAAGCAACGGAGAAAGATGAATTACGTGTGTCGAAAGTAACCGTGATTATTCTGGGTATTGTCGCTATCGGATTGGGTATTTTGTTTGAAAAACAAAATATTGCCTTCATGGTGGGATTAGCATTCTCGATTGCAGCAAGTTGCAACTTCCCGATCATCATACTCTCGATGTATTGGGCGAAACTGACAACGCGTGGAGCAATGGTTGGGGGATGGCTCGGATTACTGACGGCAGTGATCCTGATGATTCTTGGACCTACGATTTGGGTACAGATTTTGGGACATGCGAAACCAATTTATCCTTATGAGTATCCGGCATTGTTCTCCATGATCGTTGCATTTGTCGGCACCTGGTTCTTCTCGATCACCGATAATTCTCTGGAAGGACAGAAAGAAAGGGAGCGTTTTTATCCTCAATTTGTTCGTTCACAGACCGGGATCGGCATATCACAAAGCTCTAATCACTGATTTATGCTTAATAAGCGGTAAAAATACAAAAGGCCACCGACAAGGTGGCCTTTTATTTACAGATATATCTTCAACTTCCACACACTAAAAACTGCAAGTCATGGCAGAGCTTTCTCATCGTGGAGTAAATTACCTGATCACATAAAAGACAAAAGCCCCGTACTTGCGTACGGGGCTTTTGTCTTTTATTGATGCCTGGCAGTTCCCTACTCTCGCATGGGGAGACCCCACACTACCATCGGCGCTACGGCGTTTCACTTCTGAGTTCGGCATGGGGTCAGGTGGGACCACCGCGCTACTGCCGCCAGGCAAATTCTGTTAATTTACCGAACTCTACGCTTATTACTGGTGCTGATACCCAGAGTCGAACTGGGGACCTCACCCTTACCAAGGGTGCGCTCTACCAACTGAGCCATATCAGCACGCTTATTCTTATAACAATTTGCTTTAAAGCAAATCTTACTAATTTGATGCCTGGCAGTTCCCTACTCTCGCATGGGGAGACCCCACACTACCATCGGCGCTACGGCGTTTCACTTCTGAGTTCGGCATGGGGTCAGGTGGGACCACCGCGCTAGTGCCGCCAGGCAAAT